>NZ_CP013111.1:2408869-3608869 GCF_001433395.1 Bordetella sp. N | reverse complement strand
GATCTTGGTGAAGGACGCCAACGCCGCGCGGAAGGCCGCCGACGTGGGAAACATGTCCGACGGTTCGAAAACCCACGCAGACGAAATGTTGAGAATCACGCCGGACTTCTGCTGCCGCATCAGGGGCGTGACCAGACGGGTAGGGCGCACGACATTCAGGAAATAGGTGTCCATGCCCTTGTGCCAGTCTTCATCGGTCAGATCCAATAACGGCCCCTTGGGCCCGTGACCGGCACTGTTCACCAGCACATCCACGCGGCCCCACTTGGCCACGGCCCGGTCCACCAGCTTGGCCAGATCGTCCGGGTTCTGGTTCGAACCCGTCACGCCGATACCCTTCAATTCGGCCGCCAGAGCTTCGCCCTTGCCCGACGAGGACAGGATGGCGACGTGATAGCCATCAGCCGCCAGCCGTCGTGCCGACGCGGCGCCCATGCCGCTGCCACCCGCCGTGATCACGGCTACTTTTTCAATAGTCATTCGATAGGCTCCTTTTGGATTCCGGCCGCCCAGGGCCACGTGGTGGACCAGGCGCACGGAACAAGCCGTTCAGTTTAAACGGCAGCGCCCAGACCTTGCGTATCGGTGTTTTGACGAAAACCCAGCGGCGTGTATAACTTCCTGAAAATCAGGCCAGAGCCGCCCGCGTCAATGCCACCATCGCATCCACTTCCGCGTCATCGCCATCGAAGCGCGTCACCAGGCGGATGATGCCCCCGCGCCGACGCGCGAAGCGCACGCCAGCTTCGGCCAGCTTGTCGATCGCGGTCTGCGGCAGGCGCAGGAACACCAGATTGGCCTGCACCGGCGCCACGAGTTCGACACCTGGAAGCGTGTCCAGCTCCCGTCCCAGGCGCGCCGCCAGGGCGTTGGACTTGCCCGCCAACTGCAGGAGCAGCCCGTGGTCGATATACGCCATCAACTGCGCGGCGGAAAACCGCATCTTGGACCAGGTCTGTCCGGCACGCCGCAGGTGGTAGGACAGCGGCTCGACCAGCGCCTGCTTGAACACCACGATGGCCTCGGTATTCATGCCGCCATTCTTCGTGCAGCCGAAGGACAGGATGTCCACCCCGCGCCGCCAGGTCATGTCCGCCGGCGTGCAGGCCAGGGTCGACAGGGCATTGGCGAAGCGTGCGCCGTCCATGTGGAACACGATGCCGGCCTCGCGCGCGGCGGCGCCAATGGCGGCGATGTCATCCAGGCCGTACACCGTGCCATATTCGCTGGCCTGCGTAATCGACACGGCATCGGGTTGCGGGCGATTGCGCACGCCGCGCTCGGCATGCCGCAAGGCATCCGCCAAGACCTCGGGCGCCAATTTAAAGTCGGGCCCGGGCAGGGGAATCAGCTTCGCTCCGCCCGTGTAGGCTTCGGTGGCGCCGCCCTCCGCCGTGTGGATGTGCGCGTCCTGGTGGCAGTAGATCCCGCCGTAAGGCCGCGCGCAGCTTGCCAATGACAAGGCATTGGCCGCCGTGCCGGTCGACACCGGAAACACCACCACGTCCTTGCCGAAGAACTCGGAGAACTTCCGATTCATCAGGACGGTGTATTCATCGTCACCATAGGCCGCAGCCGCGCCCTGGTTTACCTCGGCAACGGCGCGCAGGATGTCAGGATGGGCGGTAGCGATGTTGTCACTGCGAAAGTTCGGGATCACGAGTGTCTTCCTGAAGCTGTAAAGCCTGTAAAGCCTGGTCGATAGCGGCCGGGAGCAGCCTTGAAGCAGCCCTGAGGCAAGCAGCCCTAAAGCAGCGTGCCATCCTGACGCCGCAAGCGGCGATTCACCAGCAGCAAAGGCACCGCCGTAAACAATATCAAGATGGCGGCCGCCGCCGTGGCGGTCCCCGGCGCCGTGCCCTCCAGGGTCTGGTACATCCGCACGGTCATGGTCGACCACTTGCTCGTATACAGCACGATGGTTGAACTCAATTCCGACGCCACCGTAATCCACACCAAAATCACGCTGCCGACCAGGCCGCTCATCATCAGCGGCACGGTCAGGGTGGCGAACGTACGCATGGGAGATACGCCCAGGTTGATGGACGCTTCTTCCAGGCTCGGATCGATCTGGTGCACGATCGCCGACGAGGACCGGATGGCGAAGGGCAGCTTGCGCACGACGTAGGCAATCACCAGGATCAACCAGCCGCCCGTCAACATCAAGGGCCGGTCGTTGAATGCCAGGATCAGGCCTATGCCCAGTACCGTGCCCGACACCGCGAAGGGCACCATGCCCACCATGTCCAGCACGCCGGTCAGACGGCTGCGATGGCGCGCGACCACGTAGCCGATGGGCGCGCCGATCACGGTCGCGACAGCGGCGGTGACGGTCGCCAGGATCAGCGTGTTGTACAGCGGCTGGTAGGACCCCGCCAGCAGTTCCGAGTAATTGCCCAGGCTGGCTTGCCAGTGCAGCACGGGCCCGCGGAAATGCAGGAAGGAAATCATCAGCACCGCGGCGAAGGGCAGCAGGGCTATTGCCACCATGCCCCAGCAATACGCCGCGGCGGCGATGCGCCAGCCGCGCGACAAGGGCAGCGGCGGCGGTACCGACCGCGCATTGGTCGTGAACCGGCGCTTGCCCAGGTAGCGCCGCTGGATCATCAACACCACGGAGGTGCCGGCGATCAGCAGCACGCTCAAGGCGCCGGCCGCGGCCGGATTGCTGTCGGCCTCGCCGGCGAACAGCTTGAAGATATCCACCGCCAGAAAGGGCTTATCCTCCGCCAACACCGCCGGCACGCCGAAATTCTCCAGCGCCTCGATGAACACCAGCAAGGCGCCGGCCAGCACCGCCGGCGCTACCACCGGCAGCAATACCGTGCGGAACACATAAAAACGCGATCCGCCCAGATTGCGCGCGGCTTCCTCCACCGAAATGTCGATGGCCTTGAAGCCGGCGATGGTGGGCATCAGCACATAGGGATATAGCGTCAGCGCGAAGACGATGACGATGCCCGGCATGCCGTAGATCGACCCGATGGGTATGCCGATTCCGCGCAGCGCGGTGGTCACCACGCCGGCATGGCCGAACAGCAGCACCAGCGCATAGGCCGCCACGAAAGACGGCAAACCCAGGGGCAGCGACGCAAGGGTCAGCAGCAAGGACCGCCCCGGCAATTGCACGCGTGCCAGGCAGAAGGCCAGCGGCACCGCCAGCGCCGTCGCGCATAGCGTGGCCAATACGGCAGCGATAAGGCTGTTGACGACGCTGTTGGTGTAGTAGGTGCTGGAAAAGATCTTCGCGTAGTTCGCCAGCGTGATGCCGCCGCTGCCTTCGATCCGCAGGCTGGCATCCAGCACCAGGGCCAGGGGATACAGCAGGAAGATCGCCAGCAGCACCAGGGCGATGGCTGTGATGGAGAGTCGGAATTGCTTCATGGCGCGGGAAACGCCACGATTTGCGCGGGATCGTAGGCCAGTCCGAAGACCGCGCCCTCGCGCAGGTTCAAGGTGTGCGCACCCAGCGCCGATACCCGCAGCGGCGTGCCGTCGGGTAACTCTGCGTGCAGGCGCTGGATCTGCCCGAGGAACTCGCGCAGGATCAGCTTGGCTTGCAGGGGCGCGCCGTTCACCGTGCCGCCACCAAAGCCGGCACCACTTGCATGCCCACCATCGGCCACCCGCAAGGCCTCGGGCCGGATCGACAACAGCACCTTGCTGCCCGCGTCCGCGATCCGTCCGGGCACGGCCAGCGTCGCACCGCAGGCGTCGACTTGCGTCACCGCCCCGTCGAAGGCACCCGCCACGCCGGACAGCATATTGGTGCCTCCCAGGAAGCTGGCCACGAAAGGCGTGCTCGGCTGCCGGTAGATGTCCTCCGGCGACCCCACCTGCTCGATGCGCCCGCCGCGCAGCACGGCGATGCGGTCGGATATGGCCAGGGCCTCTTCCTGATCGTGCGTGACGTACACGGCGGTCAGGCCCAGCGACTGCTGCAGCTGGCGGATTTCAATGCGCATCTCGGTGCGCAACTGCGCGTCCAGATTGGACAAGGGCTCATCGAACAGCAGCACCGCCGGTTCGATGACCAGGGCGCGCGCGATCGCCACCCGCTGCAATTGCCCGCCCGACATCTGATGGGGCCAGCGCTTGCCATAGCCGTCCAGGCGCACCCGTTGCAGGGCTTTTTCCACCCGCGGGCCGATGTCGGCCGCCGGCACGCGCCGCGCACGCAGCCCGTAAGCCACGTTGTCTGCCACGTTGAGGTTGGGAAAGATCGCGTAGTTCTGGAAGACCATGCCGATGTTGCGCTGATGCGCCGGCAGGCTGTCGATGCGTTTGTCGCCCAGCCAGATGCTGCCGGACGTCACATCGTTGAAGCCGGCGATCGAGCGCAGCAGCGTGGTCTTGCCGCAGCCGGAAGGGCCCAGCAGGGTGAACAGCTCCCCATGTTCTATCGTTGCGGAAATACCATCGACGGCACGCAGCTCGCCGAAGGTGCAGGTCAGGTCATCAATCCGTATGGCGGTCATACGATCAACGCGTTTCCTGGATGAGATCCTTCAGCTTGCGCAAGGTGTCGGTGCGCGCCGCTTCCCACTTCGCATCGTCGTAGGGCAGCAGCTTGATTTGCGCCAAGGGCGGCATGCCGCCCGTATCGGTCAGGGCGACGTCCTGGCGGGCAGGGCGGCGGAAGGTCGACTTCAACAGCATTTCTTCCGTGGGCTTGCTGGCCAGGAAATCCACCAGCGCGCGGGCGTTGGCGGTGTTGGGGCCGCCCTTGATGACGGCCGCGCCTTCGGCCAGCGCCACCGTGCCGTCGGCAGGGTAGATCACCTTCACGGGCGCGCCGTTGTGCGCCCACAGATAGCCGGCGTATTCCAGCGAAATACCCAGCGGATATTCGCCCGTGCCATTGCCGTCGAACACCAGTGTGGAGCGGTTCAGGACCTTGGTGTTGGCGATCAGCTTCTTGACCTTGGCCCAGGCGGCGTCGTTGTCGCCCCAGGCGCCCAGCAAGCCGCTGGCGGTGGCGTAGGAGAAGCCCGAGTTGGCGGGATCGGTGTAGACCAGCTTGCCTTTCCACTGCGGATCCATCAGGTCTTCCCAGCTCTTGGGACCCTTGGCTGGATCGATGGACTTGGTGTTCTGGGCGATCACCGCCACCTGCAAGTTGGTGCCGATCCAAAGATTGTTGGGATCGCGATACTGCGCGGGAACCTGATCGGCACCCTTCACCGCGTGAGCATCGAAATACTTGCTGTTCTGCTTGAGCAGCGCGGCGCTGACGCCCCAGACCACATCGCCTTGCGGATTGCCTTGCTCGGAGATGACGCGACGGAACAGGACGCCGGAGCCGGTGGACACCACGTCCACCGTGATGCCGGTCTCTTTCTTGAAACCGTCGGCGATCAGTTTATTGACCGTATCGTCGTTGGCGGAATACAGCACGACGTGGCCGTCGGCGGCGTGCGCGGCCGGCGCGGCCAGGGTCATGACCCCGGCGACCCCAGCGAACAGCAAAGTACCCATCAAACCGTTCTTGTATTGCATGACTTCCCCTTGTTGTGTGCGCCTTTCGTGTTGTGTGCGGCGCGGTATGGTCAGGCTAGCGAAACTAGAGCAAGGTATTTCCGGCGATGTCTTTCAGCTCACATACTTCAGCTTAGATAAGCCCGCGCGGCGGCGACACCGGCGCCCGGATTCAGCTTGTGTCCCAGATCCGGCAGCACGTCTTCAAGATGCGCCAGGTCGGTGTAGATGGTGTCGGCGTCGATGGAACCCATCGTGCCGATGCGAATCACCTTGCCCGACAGGCGATTGCGCGCACCCGCGATGACAGTGCGATGGCGTTGATACAGCTCGCGCACGATGGTCGCGCCATCCAGGGGCGCGGGCACGTCGAACACCACCACGGTGGAGGATTTGCGCTGGCCCGCACCGAAATCGCTCAGCCCGATGGCCGCGCCACCCGCGCGCAGGGCATTCGCCAGTTTCTTGTGTCTTGCCAATACCTGGTGCAGGCCTTCGGTATGGATCATGTCCAGGGCTGCGAGCAATCCGCCCACCAGGCTCACTGCGGGGGTAAAGGGCGTCTCGCCTTTTTCGGCGGAGGCCTGGGCCCGGCGGAAATCCCAGTAGAAGGACGGCAGGCGTCCGCCGCCATTGATCACTTCCCAGGCTTTGGGACTGATGCTGGCCAGACCCAGTCCGGGCGGGCACATCAGGGCTTTCTGGGATGCGGACACCAGAATGTCGACGCCCCATTCGTCCTGCTTCATCTCGATGCCGCCCAGGCCGCTGACGGAGTCCACCACCAGCAAGGTGCGGCGGTCGCGCACCAGCGCGCCCAGTTTGGCCAGATCAGCGACGATGCCGGTCGAGCTTTCGTTATGGACCACTACCATGGCCCGGTAGTCTTTCTGCTTCAGGTGAGCTTCGACGGCGGCGAGGTCGATGTCATCGCCCCACTGCGTGGCGACGACGTCGGCCTTGGCGCCGACGGCTTGCGCGATCGTGGCGAAGCGTTCGCCGAACTGGCCGTGCGTGACGATCAGCAGTTCATCGCCGGGGCCGGCCACGTTGACGATGGCGGCTTCCATCATGCCGCTGCCGGAGGCCGCGTAGAACAGGATGCGGTTCTTGGTGCCCAGGATGGGTTGCAGGCCGGCTTCCGCCTTGGCCAGCGCGCCGCGGAATTCGGGGCCGCGATGGTTGACCACCATTTGGGCGCTGGCTTGCAGCACACGCTCGGGAACGAAAGTGGGGCCGGGCAGGCGCAGGCGATAGCCGTCCGGCGCCAGGTTGGGAATCGCGGTAGGGGACATCGGATCGAAGCGCTCCATGGTCAGTCGGCGGCCTGCCTTTGCTCTGTGGATTACCGCCAGATGTGGACAGATTCTAGGTAGGTCGGTTGATCAAAACAAATGGTTTGAATCTATTGATTATTCGATTTTTCAAATATATGCTCGAAGAAGAATTTTTCTCGGATCGCGCCTTGCCATGTCACGCCACGTCTCCTTGCGTCATCTGCGCTGTTTCCTGGCAATCGCCGACACGGGATCGTTCACGCTGGCCGCTTCGCGCATGGCGCTGACGCAGTCGTCATTGACGTCCACCATCCAGCAGTTCGAAGAGGCGGTCGGTGTCCGATTATTCGATCGCAGCACGCGTCGCGTCACGCTGACGCAGGCGGGGGCGAGCTTCAAGGCCGAGGCCGCGCGTGTGATCGGTCAGTTCGACGGCGCCATCAGCGACCTGCAGGCGTTTTCGGAAGGGCGGCAGGGGCATGTCCGCATCGCGGCGATCACATCGGTGGTGAATTATTTTCTGGTCGATGCCATCGAAGGATTTCGCGTCGCGTATCCGGGCATCACCATATCCCTGCGCGGCGCCAGCGCCGCGGTGGTCGAGCAGATGGTGGCCAATGGCGAGATCGATTTCGCTGTGGAAAGCCGGTATCGCGGCTACGACGAACTCAGCTATACGCCTTTGTTCGAGGATACTTATGGCGTGGTGTGCCGGCGCGATCATCCCTTGGCGCGGGGCAAGGGGCCCATCGATTGGGCGGGACTGGATCCGGCCAGTTATATCGGGTTTTCTTCGGACACGGGAATAGGCGCGTATCTACGTGCCCATGCGGGCATGCCGGCGCTGTTCGACGCGCCGCATGACGAGATATCCAATACGGGTGCGTTGTATTCCATGCTTGGCATCGGCCAGCGCTTCAGCGTGCTGCCCGCGCTGGCGGCCAGCGAGCGGGATGCGTCGAAGTTCGTGTTTCGTGAGCTGCGGTCGCCGGGTTTGAAGCGGGAGATCTGTTTGATCACCCGGCATCTGCGGGCGCTGTCCAGCGGCTCCGAGCACTTCCTGCATTTTCTCTGCGACACCATGCGGCGCAAGCCTATTCCGCCTGGGGTGCATCTTTGCCCCGTGATGCCGGATGGTGGCGACCTGCGCGCCGCCTAGGCGGCGTGCGCCGGGTCAGGCCTGGGTGGAGCGGGCGCTGTCGGGCAGGCCGAATACCTTGTCGAAGCAGAGGTTGTAGACGAAGGTGTAGATCAGGAAGAAGACGATCAGGCCCAGGTCCAGGATGAAAGCGCTGAGCAGGGAGATGTTCATCCACCAGGCGAAGAGGGGAACGAGGACGACCACCAGGCCGCCTTCGAAACCGATCGCGTGCGCGATGCGGCGGCGCACGCTGCGGCCCTTGACGGGCTGGCGGGCTTCCCAGCGTTCGAACAGGTAGTTGAAGATCAGGTTCCAGACGATGGCGACCGTCGTGGACGCGACCGCCGCGATACTCGCGTGCCCCGCGCTCTTGTCGGAAAAGAGCGACAACCCCAGGGTGGTGATCGCAATCGCGATAGCTTCGTAGATCGCGACATACACGATCCGCCGTTTGATGCCTTGCATGAATATGCTCCAGTGCGCGATGGCGCGCCACGGTGTTCCGGGCCACGGGCCTGGCCCGAGCTTCCGGGCCCTGGGCCGGGCCCAGGCCCAGCCAGCCAGCCAGCCAAGCCCGCCACGGCCGGCCGCCTTCGGCTAAGAACACGCACACCATCGATAAATCAATCAACGTGGGGCCGCCAGGCCCCACGTAATACATGCATAGTCTATGCAAGCTCAGCTGATGTATAAAGTCAGAATCTTTCAATATTTCTGATAGGTCCAGCCCTATGGCTTTCTCATCGGACAACATCCGGATCTTCCTGTCCGTCCTGGACACCGGCTCCTTCTCCGCCGCGGCAAGATCCCTGGGCCGCGTCCCGTCAGCGGTCAGCATGGCCATCGCCCAGCTGGAAGCCGAACTGGACCTCAAACTCTTCGACCGCGAAGGCCGTGAGCCCCGGCCGACCGAAGCCGCCCGCTCCCTGGAGCCCCAGGCGCGCCAGATCGCCAGCCAGCTGCGTCAGCTGGACAGCCATGCCCTGGCCTTGCATCAGGGCCTGGAGCAACGGGTCACCCTGGCCATCGCTCCGGAACTGATGTCGACGCCATGGAGCATGCCCCTGACCGTCCTGGCGGCCGAATACCCTTCGCTGGAAGTCGAGGTCATCACCGCCCCGCAGGAAGACGCGCTGCGCATGATGCACGACGGCAACGTGCAACTGGCCCTGGTTTTCGAACGGGCCCACATGGACGAGCGCGAAGCGTTCCAGGAGTTGGGCGAGGAAATCCTGGTCGCCGTCGCGGATCCAGAAACCCATCGCGGGTGGTCGCGCAACCGGCCTTTGCAGATGGAAGACCTGATCGACCTGCGGCAGATCGTGGTCGCAAGCCGCAGCTGGGAACAACTGGATCCCCGCTTCGCGCTGTCCCGCCATATCTGGCGCACGGATAATCACCTGGCCACCTTGCGGCTGGTCCAGGGTGGCCTGGGCTGGGCCTATCTGCCGCAGAGCCTGGTGCGCCCGCTGGTAAGCGCGGGCAGCCTGGTCGAGATTCCCTTCGACAACATCACCAACGAGCGGCCCCTGTGGGTGGACGTGGTCTGGTCCCGCGAACGACCGCTGGGCCTGGGCGCGCAACGCTACATCGAACTGATGCGGCAAAGGGAGTGATGTCACGGGGCTGCCGCCCCGTGCGCCCCGCTGCCCACCCTCACCGGGTTACGATGCCGCCCATGAAAATCCAGTTCAATCCGCGCGCGCTGGCCGCTGCCGTTCTGCTGTTCATCGTCCTCGTCGTGCTGGCCACCATCGGCGCACGCTGGGGCTGGGTGCGCAGTTTCCTGGGCGACACCCTGGCAGTGATCTGGGTCTACTACGTGTTCAAGACGGTACTGCGCGCCCCCGTGCTGCTGCTCGCCAGCCTGGCGTTCGCGGTGGGCGCCCTGGTTGAATTGGGCCAATACCTGGTCACCCTCATGGGCTGGCGCATCCCGAATCCTGTCCTGCGTGTCGTCTTTGGCAGCACCGCCGACTGGTGGGATGTCGCGGCCTACGCGCTGGGCTGGCTCGCCGTACTGGCCATCGAGCTGCCCTTGCACCGGCGGACTTAGAAATACACCTTCAGTCCCAACGCAATAGTCTGCGGACTGGCCCCGGCGGGCACGGACAGGTCATTGATCGCGAAGTCATACGCCGCGTTGGCCCGATTGCGTATGCGTGAGTAGTACCCGAACAAGGACGTCCGCTTGGACAGCGGGTAGTCATACCCTATCGTGTACTGGACAGCCCCGGTGCCGGACCCGCTCTTGACGAAGCCGACCGTCTCGTCCGCGCTGCCCGTGCCGTTGGCGGCGACTCCCACCGCGCCCGTCAGCGTGCCGCCGCCCAGTTGCTGCATCACGGACAGGTAATAGCCCTTGCGCGCCAGGCTTCCGGTCGCCGTTTGATAACGCAGTTGCTCGAACAGCAGATTGACCCGCGTGGTCGGGAATTGATACGACACGCCGGTCTTGATGGCGTCATCGTGCGTATTCGACGCCTGGTAGTTCCGATGCAGCTCATACGCCAGCACCAGATTCAGTCCCCCGCTCGTGTAAACCCCGGACCAGGAGAACAGCTGCGGATCGCGCGGCGTGCTCGCGCGCTCCTCCGGCGTGCCCCAGGAGAACCCACCGCTGAAGCCATTCCAGTCGGGCGACCGGTAATGCAGGGAGTTCTTCTGGCGGCGGTCGAAGGAGCTGGTGTTCTGCACGTTGTCGGTCTGTGCTGCCGACCCGTTGCCGATCAGCGCCATATAGCCCGCGGTGGTGGGATAGTAGGGATCGAACCCTGTCGTTGCCTCGGTGTAAGCCGTATGCCATTGGCCCAGGAAGAACGTGCCGTAGGGCGATTCGAAGCCGAGGCGGTTGTTGCGGCTGGCGATCTGGCCTTCGCCGTTATTCGGCGAGATGCCGCTTTCGATCTGGAAGATCGTCGACCAGCCATTGCCCAGCCACTCCGTGCCGCGCAGGCCGAAGACCGAGCGGTTGTTCGTCATGCGGGCCCAGCTGCGGTCGGCGGACGCGCCGCTGACCCAGCTGTATTCGACAGCGGTGTTCAGGCGGCCATAGAGGGTGACCGAACTTTGCGCCGACGCGGGCGCACTGGCGCAGGCCAGCGAAATGCAGATGAGGGTGAGGGAGGGGAGGGAAGCAAAGGGGATGCGGGCTGCGCCTTTGAGGGCGCAACGCAACGAGAGAAGACGGGGCATGGCTCTACAACGTGTGGAAGCGAGCCGGGAGGATAGGTTTCGCTCGCCTGCCGGGGCTATTGCACGATGGTATAAGCCGGGGCACGCGTGAAGGCGTATGGCCCGGAGAGGGCGTGGCCGTGCGCTAACACTATGGTCTTAGCGCAGGGTAGAGGGGAGCATGGGCCCCATGCCCCCCGGGGCAAGCTTAGCCTTGCAGGGTCTTGCGCGTGACCGGAGCGACTGCCGCCACGTACAGGAAGGCGCCGGCGATGGAGATGTTCTTGAAGAAGTTGTTCAGCTGGCCGCTGAATTGAGCCGGGTCGGCGGCCCAGAAGCGGTGGGCGATGACGGCGGTCAGCACGGTGTAGATGGCGAGCAGGATGCTCAAGGGCCGCAGCTGCCAACCCAATACGAACAGGATGGGGCCGCCGACTTCGAGCAGTATGACCAGCACGGTCACCACTTCAGGAAGGGGAAAGCCGAGGCTGCCGAAATAACCGACGGTGCCGGAGAAGCCTAGGATCTTGCGCACGCCGGCGATGAAGAACAGCAGGCCGATGAGGATGCGCCCTAGCAGCGCGAGGGGAGAGTTGACGCTATAAGCCTGGGTATTCACATGGAGCTCCTGGATAAGATCCCGAGACCGGCCGTGGCGTGGTGCCTATGGGGGCCGGAGAGCCCGCCATGCTAATGGCGGGGCGCCGATGTGGATACTAACTTTTCGGTAATTGTTTCTTCCACAGGGAGCAACAATCTTCGAAGCGGTTTTATTGATGATGGGGCTGCCGCCCCATCATCCCCGAGGTTGCGGGTGACGGGGCTGGCGCCCCGTCGGCCCCCGCGATTGTGGTGATGGGGCTTGCGGCGCATCGACCCTGCGGCTGGCGGTGACGGGCTGCCGCCGTCGGCCCCAGCCGCTCCGCGGCTACGACCTTGCGGCGGCAGCGGTTTCGGCCAAGCCCTTGGACTCCGCCGCGGCCGGGTCCAGCCACCAGGCTTCGCCACGGGCCGGGGCGGTGAGGTCCAGGCGTTCGCCCATGCGGGGCGTGGCCAACGCGACGTTGCGTTCGGCCGCCAGCGCGGTGACGCGCTCAAAGGGATCCTGCCAACGGTGCATGGCCAGGTCGAAGGTGCCGTTGTGGATGGGAACCAGGTGGCGACCCCGCACGTCGATATGCGCCTGTACCGTCTGCTCGGGCTGCATATGGACATACGGCCATTGCGCGTCATACGCACCGGTTTCGATAAACGTCACGTCGAAGGGCCCCAGGCGCGTGCCTATCGTACGGAAGCCATCGAAATACCCGGTGTCGCCGCTGAAGAACACCCGTATCTCTCCATCGTCGATGACCCAGGACGCCCACAAGGTGCGATCCCGATCCAGCAGGCTGCGCCCGGAAAAATGCTGCGCCGGCGCCGCCGTCAGCTTCACGCCGTCCAGGGTGGTGCCGCCCCACCAATCGAATTGCCGCACCTTGTGCGCCGGGATGCCCCATTCGATCAGCCGGTCGCCCACGCCCAGGGTCGTCAGAAAAACTTCCGTCTTGGCCGCCAAAGCCAGAACGGTATCCCGGTCCAGATGATCGTAATGATCATGGGAAAGAATCACCGCTTGCAGCGGCGGCATATCTTCCAGGGCAATCGGCGGCGCATGGAAACGCCGCGGCCCCATGGACGAAAACGGCGACGCGCGCTCGCCGAACACCGGGTCCGTCAGCCAGAACTGTCCACGCAGCTTGAACAGCAGCGTCGAATGACCCAGACGATAGAGACTGCGGTCCGGCGCGGCCAGCAGCTGTGCGCGGGTCAGCACGTCGACCGGGATCGGCGTCGTAGGCACCGTGTCCTTGGGCTTGTGCAGCAGCATGTTCCACATGATGCGCAGCATCTTGCCCAAGCCCTCGGCAGGCATGGGGGCAACGTTACGGAAGCGTTCGCCGTCATGCTGGTCCGATCCCGCCACAAGGCGCGAGCGGGCAATGGCATTCAGGCCCAGCCAGCGGCGCACGGGAGCCGGCAGCAAGGGGCGGCGCGGCTTCCAGCACGCGCTCAGTCTGCAGGTGGTCGACATTCAGTGGGATTCCTAATCTGTATGCCCGGATGGTGCAGGTTTCTCGCCGTTCGATAAACACGTACAGCGGAAAACATTGTTCCGCCAGGAAGGACAGACGACTGCTGCATTTCCGCCACGGCAGAGCATGGAAACCTTCGCTCACCCAAAAGAGCCTCACATGTAACGGCATCTTTCTGCGAAAATTCTGCTGCCGCGCAAAGTCGCCAGACGTCCCTCGCGCTCCGCGCCGGCCCGCATCTTCCTCACTTTCCCTGAAGAAAGGCTCTTCGGCATGTCCCCGTTGTCCCCTCGCGTCCGCGCTGCATCCGCCGTGCTGATTCGCCGCCTTCGCCCGGCGTTGCGCGCCCTGCCGCTGACCGGCGCCCTGGCCTGCACGGTGGCCGTGTCAGCCGGCGCCGCGGCCGCGACTTTGGGCTCGGGCGCTTCGATGGCGGTCAGCTTCACCATCGCCAGCGAGTGCCAGGTGTCCAGCGGCGACCTTCTGCGCCTTCCGCAAACCCAGCCCGCCGTCAGCTGCCTGCACAACGAGATGGCCAACGTCGCCATGCAGGGCTCGCTGTCTTCGGCCACGGCAGTGGATACCGCCGCCAGCGCCAGCGTGCCGGAAAACGAAAGCGCGTTGCCCGCGAGCCCCAGCGGCATCGGCGCGGCAACCTGGGTCGTGACGTTCTGAGCGCACGGCGCCGGGCATCGCCGGCGGACCGCCGGACCGCCAACAATCCGGCATCAACCCACAGCGTCAAAAATAAATCGTCGCCTGCACGGTGTCGTTATACGTGCCGGGCACGGGCCCGGTCGCTTGTGGCGCCACGCGTCCATATACCGTGACCGGTTGCGCGAGTCCGTTGCCGATCGCGCTGTACATGGCCGTGCCCGCCGTGCCGTCCCCCCACGGAATGGAATATCCCGAATCCGTATAAAGCTGATAGGGAATGACCTGCGTCGCCGTGCCGCCCGACCGCAGCATATTGCGCGCGGTCACGGTACCGTTCGACCCGCCATTGAGCGCGATCCGGTACGAGGCGTTGTTGGTGCACTGGACGGTCAGCAGGCTGGTGGTGCGCCGTTCCGCCGTGATCAAGCCCGTTGTCCCGAAATTCATGGTGTTCGCGCTGATCAGGCAATCGTTGATCACCGATGCGGTGATGGTCGGCGTGAACGTGGTCTGCGGCGTCAAGGTGGAGCACGCCGGCGGTGACCCCAGCAGATAGTAGGAATAGGCAAGGGTGGCGACACCAGCGAAGCTCTCGGTATAGGTGGTGGCCGCGTCGCCGACCGTGGGCACGGTGAACTGGCTGGCCAGCGTCTGCGCGTTGATGGTGATGTTGGCCGATGCGGTGGTGCCCAGCGCTGGTTGGGTCAGCACCAGCGATATCGGTGTGGTCGACGTCGCGGTCGAACCCCACAGGGGGCTGTAGCCGGCATTGCCGGCGATGCGGTATTGCAGCCGGTTGCTCCCGTTGCCCAGCGTGCGCGGATTCTGGCTGGTCGAGTTCGTCCCGGTGCCCAAATTCACGCAGACCTGCGCATTGGGCGCCAGATTGATAAGCCCCCAGGTGCAGGTCACGGTCAGCGTCGCGCTGCCGGTATAGCTGGTGCCGCGCACGGGACTGACGCTGTTGATCGCCAACGGTGTCATCGCCGCGGAGCAGGTCTGCGCCTGCGCGGCCGGTACGCACGCAAAAAATGCCAGCAACAGCGTCAACGCGAGCAAACAGCGGCGTCCCATCACCGTCCTCCGCCCGCGGCCGCGCAGGTATAGGGTCCCAGCGTCGGCAGGGAGCCGTCCTGCGGGCGTTGATAGTCGAAGGTTACGGTGCACTGCATCTTGTCGTTCGATATCGATAGCGTGTTGTGCGGGGCCAGCCCGTCGACGAAGGTAATGCCGTCATAGCCCACGATGGTATTGCTGTTGCCTTCCACGTGCTGCACGCGCGTGCCGACCGGCAGGGGCTTGCCGGCGGCATCGTGCAGCACGATGGACGCGGCCGAGTAGCGGGTCAGCCCGAAACGCGTCACCACGCCGGACAAGGCCTGCGGCACCACATCCTGTTCAGTGGATTCGATGCGTGCATCGGGCGGAAGTTTCAGGCTGTCTATGCCCACCTGGTTATGTTGGTAAGAATTCAGGTTCGGCACCAGCAGGTAGCCGCCGCTGCTGGTGTTGCCGATCACGCGGTTCTGGCTCAAGACCGGCACGCCGCCGACACCGTCGGTGGACACCAGGGTGAAGCCGTCGTAGATCTGGCGGGACGGCTCGACGTGGCCGTCCATCAGCACCACGCTGCCGTTCAGGTCCAGCGCCACGCTGCTTTCGCCGCCGTAGCTCTGGGCCGTGGCGGTGGCCTGGCCGTAACGGCCCAGATATTGGCCCCAGCCCTGGTTGTAATCGGACGGCCCGTTCCTGCCCTTCTGCAAACCCCAGCCCCAGCCGCCGCCGTAATCCGGGGTCTGCACCGCGCCCACGTTGTAGGTGCTGTCGCCGTTCTGGCGGCCCACCGACGCGCTGCCGGAGCGGCCATCGCCCAGGCCGATGCTGACGCTGAAGAACACGCCATTGGTGTTGCCCCGGCCGAAGTCTTTGTAGGCATTGACGTTGAAGGTGATCTGATAGCCCGCGTTATACGAATAGGCGACCGACCCTACGTGCGACTTGTCGACGCCGGGGTAGGCCACGTTCAGAAAGCTCAAAGCCACGGTCTGACGCTTGCCCAAGGGCACCGCCAGGGTGATGCGGTCATCGCTGTCGGCTACCGGCGTGCCGTCGGCGGCGGCCAGGTCGCCGTAGTTGCCGAACTTGCGGGTGCTGCGCGCGTCCAGCGAGAAGTCGGGGCGGATGTATTGATACCCCACGCCGGCCTGCATGCCGGTGTTGCGTCCGGTGCTGCCGGCCAGTGAGCCGTTGATCACCCCGCCCGAGCCCAGGCGCACCAGCGCGCCGCCGCCGGCGTTGTAGACACCGGAGCTGGCCTCGGTGTGCGCCTCCAGGGTCAGCGCGTCGCTGATGCCGTAGCGCAGCGAGCCGCTGCCGGCGGGGGAGCGGTCGTAGTCGAAGGATGTCAGGCCATAGTTGCGGCGCAGGAAGCCGAATTCCGCGGAATAGCTGGACAGGCCGGCGGACAGCATGCGCGAATCGATGTAGATAGGCAGCGTGGTCTGCACCGGCCGCCCCAGCGCGTCGCGCGTGACGACGCTGGCGGTGCCGGCGCCCGTGATGCCCGGCACGCTGTTCACCACGAAAGGCCCGCTCGGCACGTTGCCGGAATACTGGCGCACGTTGTTGATGTAGACGTCCACGGCCGATGGCACCACCGCGCTGCCGCCCAGGGTGGGCAGCGGGAAGGTCACCAGGTCCGGCCGCAGGGCGAAGTTGCGGCGCCATTGCAGGCCGCCCAGGCGGATGGAGCGAGACCAGTCCAGTGACGACGTGATCATGTCGCCGACCTGCGTGGTGCGCAGGGTCGTGGGGTCGGATCGGCTCCACGAGGAGTCGTAGCGGACGTATTTGCGCTGCGGCCCGTACAGATAGCCGATCCCCGTATTGGAGATGACGCCCGACGGCGAAAAGTAGCGTTCCTCGGTCCACAGCGCCAGGCTGTCGCGGCCCTGGGTCTGCGCATAGGCGTCGTAGTTGATCAGCAGGCCGCGGCCGGAACTGGCCGGTGGCGTCGGTTGCAAACCGCGCGTATCGACGTCGTAGGGGCGGCGCAGGCGGTCGGGCAGGCGCAGGTCGACGGACTGTTGCCCGGCGTCGTAGCGATAGGTCAGGCCGTTGATGCGGTCCAGCGGCACATCCATGTCCGGCGCGCCCGCCGGCAGGCCGGCCGCCGACACGCCCAGGTCCATCAGGTCCTTGCGCGACGCGTAGAGGCGTCCGCCGGTTTCTATGAAGCGGGAGATCAGCGTGGTTGCATCTCCGTTGAAACTCACAGTCAGGTAAACCTCATGCGACGCCGCCGTCGCGCTGCCGGGACGCTGCGGCGGCGCGCTGACCTGTGCGTGCGCCGCCAGAGTCGTCACGCAGGCGCAGGTGGCCGCAAGTCCCTGCAGTGTCCTTTCGCGTAAGCGGCCCGCCATGCGCCCCCCGCCTTCATGGCGCCGGCGACAGGGTCACGGCGGCCTCGGCGGGATTGGCGTTGATGCGGGCGCGCAGTTTGAGCGGTGCCCGCAATGTCGCGTCGGGGGGCAGCGACAGTTGCCAACGACGCGTGCGGCCGGCCAGGGCGTAGCCGAGCAGTCCTTTATTGATGTCATACACGCGGTCGCCGGAGATCAGTTGCACGGCGGCGACCTGGGCGCGCAGGCCACCGTCGTTGCGGGCCTCCAATACCCATTGCCCGCCGACGCGCTGCACCGTCCAGGTCATCTTGGGCGGGGTGATCGCGCCTGGCGTGATGAAAATGGGCACGGAATAGCGCAGCCGCACCGTGACGCCGGATTGCGCGCCGAGGTCGGGCGGCGCGATTTCGTCGATCAACACGCGGAAGCTCTGTTCCGCCTGGGGGGCCTGCGGGCCCGTGCGCAGCAGACGGATGATCTGGCGCGAGCCCGGCGCCATCTGGATCAGAGGCGGGCTGGCGACCATGTCCTGCGTCGGCAGCAGGGCGTCGTCGCCATTGGCCTGATCCCAGCGGAACACCCGCACCTGCCCATAGATGGGTTCGGTGCCGTCGTTGCTGAGGGTGATGGCGGTGGCTGATTCGTCCGGCCGCAGATTGACCGTGACCGGCGTGATCTGCAGGCTGGCGGCACGCGCGACCGTCAGCGCGCCCGCCGCGCACAGCAGCAGGCAGGCGAGTCCTCGCGTCCATCCTGATCGGGAAGAGCGCAACACGCTAGAAGAATACCGTCGCGGTGACCGTGCTCTGGTAAGTGTCCGGCCGCGGTGTGTTCTGGGCGGCGACCTGACCATATACGGTCAGGGTCTGGGCGGCGCCCGAGCCGGTGCCGGCCACGGTATTGGTGCTCTGGGTGTTGCCCCAGATCGTGGTGCGGCCCGCGTCCTGATACAGCTGATAGGCCACCGTGGTGCCGGTATTGCCGGTGGCGGTACCGGCCAGCAGGCGCGCGGCCACCGTCGAGCCCGTCACCGTGCCGGCGTCCAGCCCGATGTTGTAGGGCGTGGTGTTGGTGCAGGTCACCGCCAGGGTGGTCTGCTGGTTGACGGCGGTGGCCAGCACGCCTGACGAGCCGAAGGCCAGCGGGTTCGCGGCGATGGTGCAGTTGGCCGTGATCGTCAGGGTGACGAGGAACGTGGCCGTGTTGGTGCCGTTGGAATAGACCGCCGCGTAGCTTTGGATAGGTGCGGCAGTGAGCAAGGCCGCGAATGCGGCGGCGGAAACGCGTTGTACGTATTTCATAGTCTCTTCCCCAGCCATCCTTGATGCGACGGATTACTGCCGCGCGAGGGTTTGCGGATACCTTTGCATGACGGCCCGGGCCTACTCCAGGTTCGCGCGTGTGGAGTAGTCCGTTCGCCTACGCAGTGTTACTAGGGTGACTAAGAAGATTCCCGGGGCATGTAATAGTATGTCTATCTATGTAACTCTAAATTGGGTATTTCCGTCGAATTCTTGCAACTCTCCGACATTGCTCGGCGGTTGATGAGCAGGTATTGGTTACAAACTTACTTGGCGGGTATGAGTTTGTTCGCAAAATTGTGTGGAAATACAGCAGCGGTAAGAGGGCTGGGGAGGGCGGGGCCCTTCCCAGCATGGGGCCAAGCGTAGCCGCCTTTCGCGGAGGGGGCATCCCGGGAGTGGCCCAAACCCTGCCGGGGGCTACCCGACCGCCCTGCGCTGGCGGCCGCTGACCGACCATGCAAAGGGCCCCTGCCGTCAGGCAGGGGCCCAAAAAAGCAGCTGCCCGCCAGGGTGCCGCTCTATCGCATCGTGACGAACTCTTCCGACGCCGTCGGGTGTATCGCCACCGTGTCGTCGAAATCCTTCTTGGTGGCCCCCATCTTTAACGCCACCGCGAAACCTTGCAGGATCTCGTCCATCCCGTAGCCGATCCCATGGATGCCGACGATGCGTTCTTCCGGTCCCACGCACACCAGTTTCATGCGCGCCGGCTGGCGATGCTTCGTCACCGCGGTGTACATGGCCGTGAAGCCGGACTGGTATACCTTGACCTGGTCATTGCCGTGCCGCGCGCGGGCCTGCGGCTCGGTCAGGCCCACCGTACCGATGGGCGGATGGCTGAACACCACCGTGGGCACGTTCTCGTAATTCAGATGCTCGTCCGGCTTGTTGTTGAACAATCTTTCCGACAGGCGCCGGCCGGCCGCCACCGCGACGGGTGTCAATTCGATCTTGCCGGTGACATCACCCACCGCGTAGATATGCGGCACATTGGTCCGCTCATACTTGTCGGATTCGATGTAGCCGCGGCCGTCGACGCGCACGCCGGTGGCCTCCAGGTTCAGGCCGCTGGTGTCGGGCACGCGGCCGATGGCCCAGACGATGCAGTCGACGACACACGTTTCGCCATCTTCCAATTGCAGCGTCAGGCTGCCATCGGCGTTCTTCACCACGGCCTTGGGCACCGCATGGCGATGGACCGTGGGGCCCGCGGCGTCCATCACCTCCATCAAGGTGTCCCGCAACATGGGATCGAAATTGCGCAAGGCGGATTCCTTGCGCACGAACAAATGGGTCTCCGATCCCAAAGCGTGCAGCACGCCGGCCACTTCGACGGCAATGTAGCCGGCGCCCACCACGGCGGTGCGCGCGGGCAGGGCAGGCAGGTCGAAAAAGCCATCCGAATCCATGCCCAGGTCGGCGCCCGGGATGTCCGGCCAGGCCGGCTGGGTACCGGTGGCGATCAGGATGTGGTCGGCGGTAATGCGTTCGCCGTCGACCTCGATGGTGTGGGCGTCGACGAAGCGGGCGTAGCCGCGGAGCACATCCACCTTGTTGCGGCTCAGGCCGCTTTCGTAGGACGTGTGGATGCGATGGATGTACGCGGTCCGGTTTTCGATCAGGCGGGCCCAATCGAAGTGTTCGACCTTGGTGTCAAAGCCGTAGTCCGGGCCGTAATGATGGATCGCCTCGGCGATCTGCGCCGCGTGCCACATCACCTTCTTCGGTACGCAGCCCACGTTGACGCACGTGCCGCCGAGTTCCTTCGCCTCGATCAGCGCGCATTTCTTTCCATACGAGGCCGCCCGGTTGACCGAGGCGATGCCGCCGCTGCCACCGCCGATGGCGATGTAGTCGTAGTGCTTCATCGATAGACACCTTGAATAAATGGATACTCCCGGCGCGGGGGAGCCTGTCATCCCCGCCGGCCGCAACGTGCTGAGTATCGCATTTCCAGTCTATCCGGCCCCGGATTCCTGCGCGTCTTGTGCGGCGAATATCTCCTCCGCCGCATGGAAGGCGGAATTGGCGGCCGGCACGCCGCAATAGATCGCGGTCTGCAGCAGCACTTCCTTGATCTCGTCGCGGGAGACGCCGTTGTTGCGGGCCGCGCGCAGATGCAGCTTCAATTCCTCGCCGCGGTTCAGCGCCACCATCAGCCCTATCGTCAGCAGGCTGCGCGTATGGCGCGGCAGGCCTTCGCGGGTCCAGATCTCGCCCCAGGCATAGCGGGTGATCAGATTCTGGAATTCCTCGTTCACCGGCGTCAGGCGTTGCAGCGACCGGTCCACGTGTTCGGCACCGAGCACGTCGCGGCGCACCTGCAGCCCGGCTTCATAGCGTTCGTCATCATTCTTGGGGGTGGGCAAGGCAGTCTCCATAGGAATTTTGGTCGCACACCGCATCCACGTTCGCGCGCGCGGCTTCCCATTCCGCCAGCGCCGCATCGACGAAATGCGCAGCCTGACCAGTGTAGCGTCCGGGGTCGCTCAGGCTATCCAGGGTCGCCGCATCCAGCAGCCCGGCCAGTGCCGGATCTTCAGCAAGGCGATCCTGCAGGGCCTGCCTCAGTGTCACGCCGGTCGCCGCGGCGGTGCGCGACGCCTGTTCCACAAGGTGGTGCGCCGGCAGCCGGCCCAGGCGATCGCCCAGGGCCAACATATAGGCTTCGCCCAGGATCAGCCCACCGGTGATGTCGACATTGGCGCGCATCCGCGCCGCGTCCACCTGCAAGCCCGCGGCGACTTCGCCCATTTGCCGCAAGGCGCCAGCCGTCAGGGTCACGATCTGGGGCAGCGTGTCCCATTCCGCCTGCCAGCCGCCCAATGCCCGTTCATGCTCCTGCGGCATCGCGGCAAACATCGTTGCCACCAGCCCCGGCACGCGCGTGGCGACCGTCAGCACGGCAGCGCAGCCCACGGGATTGCGCTTATGGGGCATGGTGCTGGAGCCTCCGCGTCCTGCCGCGACCGGTTCCGCGACCTCGGCCACCTCGGTCTGCATCATCAGGGAAACATCCCGCGCTATCTTGCCCAGCGTCCCGCACAGCATGCCCAGGGTGCTGGCGACTTCGACCAGCCGGTCCCGATGGGTGTGCCAGGGCAACGCTGGCGGGGACAAGAAAAGTTCGTCAGCCAGGCAGGCGACCACGTCCGGTGCCTGCCTGCCCAGGCTGGCCAAGGTGCCGGCGGCGCCGCCGAACTGTAGCGTGCGTACGCGACGGCGCGTGTCGGCCAGGCGGGTCAGGTCGCGGCGCAAGGCGTCGAGCCAGCCGGCCGCTTTCAAGCCGAAGGTCGTCGGCAGTGCATGCTGTTGCCAGGTGCGCGCCACCATCACCGTATCCCGATGGCGGCGGGCCAGGACGGCGCAGTCATCTGCCAGTTGCAACAATTGGCGGTGTGCGATGTGCAGCGCGTCGACCAATTGCAGTACCAGCGCCGTATCGAGGATGTCCTGGCTGGTGGCGCCCCAGTGGACATAGCGCGCGGCTTGCGCATCCTGCTCAGCGACGAGGGCGGTGAGTTGCTTGACGAACGGGATGGCCAGGTTGCCGCCGGCGATCGCGCCTTCAGCCAAGGCCTCCAGGGCGATCGAGCCCTGGCCCGCGGCCGTGCCGGCCATTGCGCAGACTGCCGAGATTCGTGTGGCCGCCGTGGCGGGGATGACCCCGCAACGCGCTTCGGCACGCGCCAGCGCCGCTTCGACGGCGAGCATGCGGTGGATATAGCCCCGGGGCGAAAAAATCTCCAGGACTGCGGGACTGCCGAACATGGGGGCGGTAAGGCCTGAGCCTGGGGACCAGGACATGGGATTTCCCTCTTGACTCAGATATCGAAGAAGACGGTCTCGCCCGCGCCTTGCAGCACGATGTCCCAGCGCAGGATCTGGTCATCCCCCTGGCGCGCGATCAGCGTCTTGCGCCGCTCGGCCGGCACCTGGCGCAACACGTCGTCGCTGGCATTCGCCGCCGTCTCATCGGGGAAGTACATGCGGGTCGCGACATGCTTGAGCAGGCCGCGCATGAATACCGAGACCAGGATGTGCGGCGCCTGCGCCGCGCCATGCACGTCGGGCACCGAGCCCGGCTTCACGGTGACGAAGCGGAACGAGCCGTCCGGGCCGGTGGGAACGCGGCCGAAGCCGGTGAAGCCCCTGATCAAAGGCAGGCTCTCGCGCGCGTCGTCCGGATGATCGTAGCGGCCATGTGGATTGGCCTGCCAGATTTCCACCATGCCGTCCGGCACGGGCGCGCCCAGTCCATCCAGTACACGGCCTTCGATCACGATGCGGCGCGCGTGCAACTCGGCGGCGTTGCTGGTGAGATCCTCGCAATAGCGGTCTTCCAGGCCGATGTGCAGATAAGGACCGACGGTTTGGGATGCGGTGGCGTATAGCATGTTCTCACTCCATCGGCGTGGCATCGCGGCCGCGCAACACGATATCGAAACGGTAGCCGAGCGCATGGTCGGGCCGCGTGGTTTCCCAGTCGAAGCTGGCGACCAATCGATCGCGTGCCTTGGCGTCCGGCACACAGTTGAAGATCGGGTCGTAGGCCAGCAGGGGGTCGCCCGGAAAATACATCTGGGTGACCAGCCGCGTCGCATAGGCGCGGCCGAACAGGGAAAAGTGAATGTGTTGCGGGCGCCAGCCGTTGTAGTGATTGCGCCAGGGATACGCGCCCGGCTTGATGGTCTTGAATTGATAGCGGCCCTGGTCGTCCGTCACCACGCGGCCTTCGCCGGAAAAGTACGGATCGAGCGGTGCATCGTGCTGGTCGAGTTTGTGCAGGTAGCGGCCGGCGGCGTTGGCTTGCCAGATTTCGATCAGCGCGTGCGGAACCGGGCGGCCGTTTTCGTCGAGCACCCGGCCGCTGACCAGGATGCGTTCGCCGATGGGATCACCGCCGCGTCCGACGGTCAGGTCGTTATCGCCGCTTTGCACGAAGGTGGTGTCCACGCCCGGTCCGGTGACCTCGGACAGCGATTGCGGCAGGACGATCAGCGGCTGTTGGGGCGAGCGGAAGTGGGTCGAACCATAGGGATCGAAACGGTATTTGGGCTGGGTGTCCCAGTAAGGACGGCGATATTGGGCCGGGCGCGTCATCGCATATGTCTCCGTAGGTTGTTATTGGATTGCGGTTCGCTGCGTGACTATGAGGGGCTTAATAATTCATGTAAATTGAGTTTTCGCGCCAATTAGATGAAATTTAATTATGAAAAACGGGCGGCAGGTTGGAGACGAATCCGGTGAATTCTTTCGCTCGCGCGTGCGCCTCCGTCATCTCCAATGCTTCGTGATCGTGGCGCAGACGGGCCACCTTGGCCGCGCGGGTGCCCAGTTGGGCCTGACCCAACCCGCGGTATCCAAGACGCTCACGGAGTTGGAGGATATGGTGAGTGTCCGCCTGATGACGCGCCAACGCGCCGGCACCTCGCTCACCGCGGACGGCATGCGCTTTCTTCGGCATGCACTGCGTATCATGGAAGGGCTCGATGCGGCCTCGGAAAGCGTGACAGGAACGGCAGGGCGGGCCGTCGCATGCGTGCGCATCGGCGCATTGCCCAGTATCGTTCCGGCCTTGTTATTCGATGTGGTGAAGGCGTTCCGGCAGCGCTATCCAGATGTTGGCCTGACCGTGCGTTCCGATATGAACCGCATGTTGATCGACAGCCTGAAGGCGGATGTCTTCGATCTGGTCTTGGGCCGCATGGACGACCCGGCCGCGATGGAGGGGCTGTGGTTCGAGTCGCTGGGGCCGGAGCCGCTGCTGTTCGCGGTCAGGAGCGGGCACCCGTTGACGCGGGCAAGCGCCGGTTTAACCGAGGCGCTGAGATGGCCGCTGGTGATTCCGGCGCAGGGCTCCATTCCGCGGCACAGCCTGGAAAGCCTGTTGGCGCGGCACGGCCTGTCCTTGCCCCAGGGCTGCCTGGAGACGGCCGATGCTTATCTTGGGAGCCTGCTGGCGCGCACGACGGATAGCATCTGGGCGGCGCCGACGTCGGCCATCAGGCGGCTGGCCAATGAAGGCGTGCTGGCGATTTTGCCCATCGCGACGCAGGGTACGGAAGAGCCGATCGGCCTGCTGCGGCGGGCTGATCGTGCCTTGGACATGTCGGCCGAAGCCTTCGCGCGCGAGGTCCGTGCGATCGCCGGCACGGCGCGCGAAGCGGGCGAGGGGAACGCGTGACCAGCGCTCATGCTGTGCTGCAGCGGCGCGGCTGGCTTGTTCTTCCCCTACTTGAACCGTTCAAACAGGGGCGAAGCGTGGCTGGCGGCTGCCAGCTCCGCCGCCGCGGCCAATAACGCTGGTCCCAGTGCAGCCATTCGCTTTTCATCCAGTCGAACCAGCGGCCCGGCCACGCTAAGCACCCCGGTTGCCGGATATCCTTTGCGCATGATGGGCGCTGCCATGGCCGTCATGCCGGGCGCGAAGACCTCGACGATGGTCGCGTACCCACGCTTGCGCGCTGCATGCAGGAAAGCCAGCAGACCGTTGATCGTCGTCGGCGCGGCCGGCCCGAAATCCTTGGGCAGGCCAAACCCTTGCCGGCTGACCAGTTCCACCGCGCGTTCGTCGGTCATGGTCATCATCCACGCGTGGCCCGTGGCCGAACAGGACAGCTTGGTGTCCATGCCCATGTCCGGATCGTATTTCAGCCCCATGATGGCGCCCTGTGCCTTCGCCACCCAGGTGATGCGGTCGCCATCGACCAGGGCCATGCGGACCAGTTCCCCCGATGTTTCCGCCAGCCGGTCCAGGCACGTCTGCGCCATGTCGACAATGCCCGACGTGCTGAGGAAGCTCAGGCCCAGCCCGACCAGCTTGGTGGTCAACACATAGTCGCCATGCTCGCGCAATTGGCGCACATAGCCATGCGCCTTGAGATCCGTAAGCAGGCGATGGCAGGCGCTGCGGGGGATGTCCAATTCGTCGGCGATGAAGGCCAGCGGGGTGCCGCCGACTTGGCCGGCCAACAGCTCCAGGATGGCCAGCGTGCGCTCCATGACACCGCTCATGAAGGTCTCCTTGTTCTCGGTTTTTTCGCATTGTGGCACGCGATTCCACTTCGGAACAGGGTTCCAAAGCGGTCATTAAGATTCTCTCCGCCGGTCCCACGCACCGATCACCTGCGCACCGACCAACCTTGGCCGCGCCGGGTGCCGATAACAAAACACCAATGACAGGAAAGGAGACAGGAATGAATCAATCATCAATGAGTTCCCCAATGAGGGAACACCTATCGACCCAAGGCAGCGACAGTGCCATGCAGACCCGCGCAGTCGCGGCGGCGACCATCGGCACGGCGCTGGAATGGACGGACTTCGCCTTGTATGGCGCGCTGGCCGCCACGGTGCTGCCTAAACTGTTCTTCCCTGCCATGGACCCGACGTCGGCCTTGCTGGCGTCGCTGGCCACCTTCGGCGTGGGCTTGGCGGCGCGGCCCTTGGGGGCCGTCGTCTGCGGCTCCCTCGGCGACAAATTCGGCCGCCGCAATCTGATGCTGGCAACGGTATCCGTAATGGGAGTGTCCTCCTTCCTGATGGGCCTTTTGCCTACCTACGCCCAGATCGGCGTCTGGGCGCCTATCCTGTTGGTGCTGCTGCGCATCGTGCAAGGGTTCGCGCTGGGCGGCGAATCCACCGGTGGCCAGTTGATGGCGATCGAGCATGCGGCCGCCGACCGACGCGGCAAGTACTCGGGTCTGCTGGGCATCTGTTCGCCGGTGAGCCAGATCGTCGCTAACGCCGTGCTGTTCGGGCTGTCCGCGTCGCTTTCCGCGGACGCATTCGAGGCCTGGGGCTGGCGCGTGCCTTTTCTGGCCAGTTTCCTGCTGGTAATCGTGGGTGTCTACATTAGGCTGAAGGTCCACGAGACGCCGGCGTTCGTCGAGATGAAGCGCTCGACCAATGTGGTGAAGGTAAGCAATCCCCTGCGCGACGCAGTGCGTTTCCACTACAAGCCGCTCATCCGGTGGATGCTGTTCTTCTGCGGGCCGGCCGCCTTGTTTTATCTGATCGTGGTGTTCTCGCTGAGCTATATCACCAAGACCCTGGCCGTGCCCAAGCAGGACGCTTTCATGTTGCTGATGGGGGCCAACGTATTCGCGATTTTCGGTGCCCTGCTGGGCGGCACGCTAAGTGACCGTATTGGCCGCAAGAAGGCGCTGGCCATCGGCTCAGTGGCGACGCTACTGATTTCGCTGGTGTATTTCTCGGTGCTGGATACCAAGAGCTTCGTGCCCATGCTGATGATCATGGGCCTCTTCCTGGGCTTTACGCAGTATCAAAGCGGCATCCAGCCCGTGGCGTTCGCTGAAGCCTTTCCAACCAATGTCCGCTATTCGGGCTCGGCCTTGGCCTATACCGGCGCGAATCTGTTGACCGGCGGGCCCATGCCCATGGTGGCGGTCTGGTTGCTGAGCATCAGCAATGGGTCGCCGTGGGCCGTGGTGGCCTTGGTCGCGACCCTGAACGTCATCTCTTTGATTGCTATTTTGTGGGGGCCGGAGACGCGCGGTATCGATATGAACCGCACCGATTCGTCAACGCGACTGACGAGCGATGACGGCGTGACGCCGACCAGCAACGGCCGCCCTGGCACGCACCTCGGCAGAAGCCGCTGAGCCGAATTCCCCTCCTTATAGTGAAGAAGATCATGAGCAAGCTTGTTTATGTCCTGAATGGCCCAAACCTCAACATGCTTGGCAGACGCGAGCCCGATATCTATGGGCACACGACGCTCGCAGAAATCGAATCCCAGGTCACGTCGATGGCTGAAGAACTCGGGCTGCGCTGTAATTTTCGCCAAACGAACAGCGAGTCGGTGATGGTAGAGTGGCTGCAAGAGGCTTTTGAAGCAAATGCGGGCGTCGTTCTCAATCCCGCCGGCCTGTCTTTCTTTTCCGTACCCGTTTTAGACGCTTGCAAACTGTTGGACCAACCCTTGATCGAGGTGCATATATCCAATATCCACAAGCGCGACGAATATCATCGCCATTCGATGATTTCGACCACCGCGACTGGCGTGATCGCGGGATTGGGCGCGCAGGGATATACCTTGGCTCTGCGAGCGATCGCGCAGCAGTTGCGGGATTAGCCCGGCGGCAGCGCTGACTCGGACAAGGCAGAATGGGACAAGGAATACGTCCCGGTCTGCACCGAGCCCAACGCACCCAGTGACCGCAAGGTAGCCTCACTAAGATCCCGAGCCAGCGCAGCGTGTAGTGGGGCTTGCTCGTACCCTACCAATACGACGACGACGTCCGCGGTCCGGTCGGGTGTGCCGCGTATGACCTGCTCCGTGGTCCGCGCTATAGCCGGTGTTTCATGCGCGAGCAGGTGTGCGCCAATAATGCCAGCGTGTTCAGGCAGCCGTATCAACGTGTCCTGCAGACCGTCGCGCAGGTCGGCCAAGGCCTCTGGGTTTTGCAGGTCCAGCCGGAGCGTCACGGCATATCTGCCCGTGATATCCCCGCGCGTAATCAGCGTGTGCGACTGGCTGCGCACCATTCCATCGTGGTAGGGCATGAGTTTGCGCGACCATGGGGTCGGATCGTTTAGCCGAGCTAGATATGCCGGGGATGACAGGACGCCGTGCGAGTCCAGTTCATAGATGACGAATACTCCGGGTCCCCCGTGGGCGTCCGTCCATCGCGAGCTGCGCAAAAAACCGGGCACGCTCAGGCGTTCAGGGAAATGTTCATGCGTGTGCCAGTCCTCGAACTCCGACTTCATCGCTGGGGCCATGTCCCACCACATGGCCAGTGCTGCTTTGCCTAATAGAGCCATATCCGTTTCACTTGATGAAGATCGTTGAAATCGCCGGAACGGCGGCTATCACGATCAAGCCTAGAACCAGTACCGCCAGATAACGCCACATGTGGCGCACGACGCCGTCGGGTGTCACCTTGCCGATGGCGCAGGCCGCGTAGAAGCCGATGCCGAATGGCGGCGCGAACAGCCCGATGCTCATGGCGACCACCACGACCATGGCGTAGTGCACGTCATTGATGCCGAAGGTATGCGCCACGGGCAGTAGCAAGGGCGCGAACAGCAGAATCGCGGGTATCCCTTCCAGGATGTTGCCGAGCAGCAGAAACACCACTACGGTGATTGCCAGAAAGCCGTAGGGGCCGCCGGACAGTTCGGTCATGGCACGCGCCAGGTCGCTGGAGAAGCCCGACTGCGTCAGCGCCCAGGCCATCGCCGTGGCAGTGCCGATGACGAACAGGATGGCGCCGGACAATGCGGCGGTCTCGACCAGAGCGGGATAGAAGCGCTGCCACTGCACGGGACGGTAGATCAACATGCTGACCACCAGCGCGTACACGATGCCGATGGTCGATACCTCCGTAGCCGTGGCGACACCTTCCACCACGGCCCAGCGGATGACGAAGGGCAGGGCGATGGCCGGCAGGGCGGCGACGAACTTGCCACGGATTGCCCGCCAATCGGGCCGGGCTTCTGCGGGGGGCGGCTCGGCGCGGGCGCGCACGAAGGTCAGCGCCGCCAGGAATACGGCGAGCAACAAAGCGGGCAGCAGTCCTGCCGCGAAGAGGCTGGCGATGGAAATGCCCGTCACCGATCCCAAGGTGATCAGCACGATGCTGGGCGGTATCGTATCGGCCATGGCGGCGGAGCTTGCCAGCAAGGCGACCAGATCGCCATCCTTGGCGCCGCGCCGGCGCATTTCAGGGAACAGGCCGGGCGCGATTGCTGCCATGTCGGCTACCTTGGACCCCGAGATGCCCGAGACCAGCAGCATGGCCACCAGCAAGACGTAATAGAGCCCGCCGCGCACGAAACCCAGCAAGGCCGCGAGAAAGGCGATGATGGCTTTGGCGAACCCGGTGACGTCGATCAGCAGCCCCAGGAAGATAAACAGCGGAATGGCCAGCAGCAGCGGTTGCGACATGCCCTGGTCCAGCCGATTGACCACGACGCTCATCGGCGTGGTGGTCGTCAGGGCCAGATAGCTCAGCGTGGCGATGCCAAACGAAAACCCGATGGGTACCCCGATGAAGATGGCCACGCCAACAATCAGGACGAAGAACACGAAAAGGTTCAGATTGCCGATCTTGAGGAGCCAGGGCGCGACCGCCCACAAGCCCGCGCCGACCACGGCCAGCGCCAGCGTGGCGGCGACGGTCGGCAATAACAATCGCGTCCTGGCCGCCTGCAACAGCACCGTCACCAACAGCAGCGCCACGCCCAGCTCGATGCCGAAGACGCGCCAACTCGCGGGCACGCCCAGGTTGGGCAGCACGGCGAAGGATTCGTCTTCGACGTATTCCCGCGCGGGCTTGAGCAGCAGGCACAAGGTGCCAAGCACCACGGCCATCACGGTCGCGCGCAGCATGACCTGCACCGCGGGCCTGGCGTTGCGGCTCAGCGCGCTGAAGGCCAGGTGTTCGCCGCGCCGCAGCGCGATCGCGGCCCCCAACATGCCCAGCCAGAGGAACAGGCTGCCGGCCAGTTCATCTGACCAGACGATGGGGCTATGTAAGGCGTAGCGGGCCACGACCCCCGCGAACAGCAGGCAGACCTCGGCTACGATAAGGCTGGCAGCCGCAAGATCCACGATGCGCCCCAAGCTCGTGTCGACCTTCTCCAGCCAGGGCCAGGGTGCTCGCGCGGCCGCGGCTTGCGGCGCGGGTGCCGCACTCATGCCAGCTCTCCGCCCGCGGCCTGCTCGAGTACCTCCCACGCAGCATCGCCAAACTTCTTGCGCGCATCTTTGTAGTAGCCCGACGCCGTCAGCTTCTTGCGGAAGGAGTCGACGTCTACCGTGTTGAAGGCGACGCCGCCCTTGGCGATGGCGTCCTTATACGATTGCTCCTGGCCGGCCAGGTCCTGGCGTTGTGCCAACCCGGCCTCGTTCAGGCGTTTTTCGACGATCTCCTGCAGATTGCCGGGCAAGTTGCGCCAGACACGGCCGTTGATCAGCACCCAGTTGCCTTGCCAGATGTGGTTGGTGAGGGAGCAGTACTTCTGCACTTCGTAGAACTTGGATGTCACGATGACGCCCAGGGGATTTTCCTGGCCATCGACGATCTTCGTTTGCAGGGCAGGATAGACCTCGTTGAACTGGATGCTGGTGGGCGCCGCGCCCAGGGCCTTGAACAAGTCCACATAGGCAGCCGCGCCCGGCACGCGGATCTTCATGCCGGCGATGTCGTCGACGTTCTTGATGACGCGCGTGGAAGCGGTCACCTGACGGAAGCCGTAGTCCCACACGGTGGCCGGCGCGTACAGATTGGCTTGCTTGAGCGAGTTGCGGATCAAGGCCCCCAGGTCGCCGTCCATGCCCTTCATCACCGCGCCCGCATCCTTGAACACGAACCCGACACCGTCCAAGGCGGCCATGGGAATGACGCTGGAGGCGATCAAGCCGCCGACGACGAACATTTCCACGGCGCCGGATCGCACCTGATTCAGCAGATCGACTTCACCACCAAGCTGGTTGTTGGGGAACAGCCGCAATTCAATGCGGCCGTCGGTGTCCTTGGCGATGCGGTCAGCGGCCTGTTGCAGGCGCAGATTGGTCGGATGGTTGGCAGCCAGCGGGTGTGCCACCTTGAACACGTACTCCGCCGCACGGGCGCGGGACATGAAGGGCAAGCTCAAAACAGGGGCGGCAGCCAGCGCGCCGAGCACATTGCGGCGGGTGGTCAGTCTGGTCATGGTTGTCTCCGTTATCGGTATATTGACCAAGCGTTGCTAGAGGGGCGCTACGTTTTGCGTGTCGGTACGGGCTGGTTGGGCCGTCGCTGAAAGATCGGGGAGACGGCGCTGGCCGCCCCTAATTCGTTGGCCGTTTCAAGCAGGTCGCGGCTGAGTTCGTCCATGCGCGCTTGAGTCAGGCGGGTCATGGGGCCGGCGACGATCAGGATGGCCAGGACATTGCCGTCCGGGCCGAGAACCGCTGCCGCCATGGAGCTCATGCCGGGCAGGAAGACATTCATGGTGGTGGCGTAACCGCGCTTGCGTGCCGCGCGCACCTGCGTCATCAGCATCTTGATGCTGGAGGGGGCGTCCGGACCATAGTTCTTGGGATCGCCCAGACCCTGGCCGGCGACCAGCCGCAGCGCTTCTTCTTCGCCCTTGGTGCCCAACCAGACCAAGCCGGCCGCGCTGCAGGACAGGATGACTGGCTGGCCCATCTCCGGGTCATAGCGCAGCCCCACCGTGGCGCCTTGCGCCTTGGCGACGTAGATGAGTTGATCGCCATCCACCACGGCCAGACGCACCAGCTCACGGCTTTTGGCGGCAAGGCGTTCCAGGATGGGCTGCGCCACATCGACGATGCCGCCGGAGCCCAGGTGGCGCAGCGCGAGCGACACGATTTGCATTGTCAAGGTGAACTCCCCATGGCGTTCATCCTTGCGGACGTAGCCGATGGCGATCAGGTCGTTCAACAATCGATGGGTCGCGCTAAGCGGGATGGCGAGCTTGTCGGCAAGCTCCGAGAGTGTCCTGCCATCACGGTGATAGGACAGTTCCTGCAGGATGGCGAAGGACCGATCGATGATATTGCTCATGGGCGCAGGGGGCTTGATTGATGTCCGGTTTACAGGCGTGCGGCCATTCTATGGAAGCCTTTTCCATTTTGGAAGAGGCTTCCAGATTTTAAGATTGTTTTTCCGGCTAGGGCTTTCCCTAGTCCGCGCGGTGCTCCGTTGCGTCTTAATTGGCGTTTGGTCGCGCGCAAGCCAGCGCGGCCACGGCCAGCAGCAAAGCCGGCACGGTATAGATCCAGAGGGGCGACACCAGCGGCAGCACCAGTCCGGCCAGCAAAGGACCGGTGCCGGCGCCGATGTCGCGCCACACGGACCGCGCCGCCAGGGCCTGCACGCGGCCGGGGCCGGGCGTGCGCAACGCGACGATGGGGGGCAGCAGGGGCAGTTGCAATGCGCGCAGCACGACGATGGCCGCGGCGCAGCTCCAGATCCAACCTGCGCCGAAACCGACCAGCACCACCGTGGTCAGCAGCGACAGCGTGACCAGCACGCGTTCCGCCCCGAAGCGCTCGGCCAGGCGGCCGCCCACCGGGCTGAGCACGATCTCGCCCAGATAGCGCAGCGCCAGCACCGCGCCCGCCACGACCACCGAGCCCGCGGGCATCAGGTCCTTGCCCAGATAGGACAGGCCGATGATGAAAAGGCCATCCAGGGTGAAGCCCTCAAGAAAGGACCAGACATCCAGGCTGCCCGGCAAACGCAGCCGGCGCGGCGTGGCCGGCACGGGGTGCGGATGAGCGGGCAACTTGCGCGCCGTCGCCACGCCCAGCAGCGACGCCAGCGTCAACACGAAGAAGATCACGCGCGGCCCCCACATGTCCGCGCACCAGGCGCCCAGCGGCAGGGCCACCACGGGGCCGATGGCAATGATGGCGCGCGACCGGCCATTGCGCCGTGCCGTGCCGCGCGGATCGGCCGTGGCCATGGCCTGGGTCGACAGGTTCAGCGCCGCGAACGCCAGTCCCCACAGCAGGCGCAAGGGCACCAGCGCCCAGAAGCCCGACAAGGTGGCGTAACCCAGCGCGCTGAGCGTCGCCGCGATGGCGGCCAGCGTGCAGGTGGGACGGTCGCCGCGCCGCGCATAGAAGCGCGCCACCCAGCCATAGCCGACGATCCGCACCAGGCGATTCGCCGCCAGCAGCACGCCGGCTTCCGCCAGCGACACGCCGAAGTGCGCGGCATACATGGGTAGCAGCAGATACAGCACGGTATCGCCAGGCAAGGTCAACGCCAGGGTGGCGGCGGCCATGCGCGAATGTGCGTCGGTGGTGGTGGTGGCGGGGGCTGCGGAAGGGACAGCGGAAGGGGCGGTGGTGTCAGTCATGATGGTAGGTATCGTGCGCATCTTTCACCATGATGACAAACGAAAATCGCGCCCATCATGAGTGATAAAATCTCACGCATGGCTGCCCATCTTCCCCTCAATGCCGTGCGTGCTTTTCTCGCCGCCGCGCGTCGCCAAAGTTTTACCTTGGCCGCGGCCGACCTGCATGTCACGCATGGGGCCGTCAGCCGCCAGGTCAAGAGCCTGGAAGAATATCTGGGCGTGGCGCTGTTCGAGCGCAGTGTGCGGCAGGTGCGCCTGACCGCCGCCGGCCAGCGCTTCCTTGCCGACGCCGGCCCGGCCCTGGACCAGGTGGCCGCGGCGGCGCGGCAAGTGATGGCGCAGGCGGCGGGGCGCGCGGTACGCATCAACGTGCGGCCGACGTTCGCGGTGCGTTGGCTGATTCCGCGCCTGTCCGATTTCGTCGCCCAATACCCGGGCATCGAGCCCCGCATATTGACCAGCATCGCGCCGCCGGATGCGTCCGATGTCACCTACGACATCGCCATCCGGCGCGGCCTTGAGCACTGGCCCGACAGCCTGGCCATGCATCCTTTCCTTGAAGACGAAGCCTTGCTGGTGGGCGCGCCGCGCCTGATGCGCGGCGTGACGGAACCGGCGGCGCTGGCGGCATTGACCCTGCTGGAGGCGAAGACGCGCAAGACGGATTGGGATGACTGGAAAAAACATGCCGGCATCCGGCGCCTGCGGCCGAAGGCGCAGATCCTGTTCGATCACTCCCACTTCGTGTTGCAGGCGGCCATCGACGGGCTCGGCTTCACCATCGCGCCGATATCCTTGCTCGCCAACGACCTTGCCGAGGGCCGCCTGGCCTGCCCGCTGCCCGATCTGCGCCTGCCCATGGGGCGCTACTACTACGGCATACACCCGTCGGCCAATAGCGAAACGCATCTGTTCAGCCGCTGGCTCGACAGCCAGGCGCGCCAGCCGGCCCGGCCCGTGTGAGCGCAAGGCGGCCAGCAAGCCTTGTTGCAAGCCTTATCGCAAGGCTGATCCCAAACACCTCCCGCCGTCGGGTTTGGCCCGGGTTGTCAGTCCAGTCATCTAGTTGTACGCTTATCAATACAACTAGACAGGAGACAACATGGCCCTCTACCGCCGTGCGTTCATGCTCGCGGCCACCGCGACCCTGGTGGCAAGCCTTGCCCCCCTCGCCGCCGTACAAGCCCAGAACCAACCCATACGCCTCGTGGTGGGCGCGCCTCCCGGGGGCACCACCGACACCGTGGCCCGCAACATCGGCGCCAAGATGTCCAAGGAACTGGGCCGCAATGTGATCGTCGAGAACCGTCCCGGCGCCGGTGGCAACATCGCCGCCGACTACGTGGCCAAGAGCGCCGCCGACGGCAACACCTTGCTGGTCAGCTTCACCAGCTTCTCGATCAACGCCAGTCTGTACAAGAACCTGCCCTTCGATCCGCGCAAGGACTTCACGCCGATCAGCATGCTGGCCACCGTGCCCAGCGTCCTGGTGGTGCGCAAGGACTTCCCCGCCAAGGACATGGCGGCACTGATCCAGGAGGTCAAGGCCCATCCCGGCAAGTACACCATGGCGCTGGGCGGCATCGGCTCGTCGCTGCACATGGCCGGTGAGCGTATGAAATTGATGGCCGGCCTGGACATCATCAACGTCCCTTACAAGGGCACCACGCCAGCCATCACGGATGTGCTGGGCGGCCAGGTCGACATGATGTTCGCCAGCACGCTGAACGCGCTGCCGCACGTCAAGTCGGGCAACTTGAGGGCCCTGGGCGTGACCAGCAACAAGGCGCTGCCCGCCTTGCCGGACGTGCCGCCCATCGGCAGCGCGATCAAGGGCTTCGAGTCGAATGCCTGGTTCGCGCTGTTCGGGCCGGCCAAGCTGCCGCCGGAAACGCTGGAGAAGATCAATGCCGCCGCCCGCAAAGCCGTGGCCGCGCCCGATTTCCAGCGCTTGCTGGAGCAGGAATCGGCGCAGGCCCTGAGCAGCACGCCCGAGGACTTGAAGGCCTTCGTCAGCGAGGATATCGACCGCTACGCGGAAGTCGTCAAGGCGTCCGGCGCGACCCCGGAGTAAACACGATGGCTGACGGCGCAAGCCCGCTCCCGCTGTATCACAAGGTCTATCTGCTGCTGCGCCAGCGCCTGCTGGACGGCGACTTCGAGGGCGAGCAACCGCTGCCCGGCGAGCACGCCCTGGCCCAGCAGTACGACGTCTCCCGCCTGACGGTGCGGCGTGCGCTGGACACGCTGGCGGCGGACGGACTGGTGATGCGGCGGCAAGGGCGGGGCACCTTCGCGCTGGCGCCCGCCGAGATGGCCACGCCGCAGCAGGGCGCCAGCGTGGATGCGCTGATGATGCATCTGTCGCGCATGGGCATGCACACGCAGGTCAAGCTGCTGGACCTGGCCGTCGAACCGGCCACGCCGGCGGTGGCGGCCCGTCTTGAAGTGCCCGTGGGCGCGCCGGTGCATCGGTCGGTGCGCGTGCGCAGTTACGAGGGCGCGGTGTTCTCGTATTTGCAGACCTATGTGCCGGATGCCATCGGCAAGCGGATTTCCCGCGCGGCGCTGGGCAGCAAGCCCTTGCTGCAGATTTTTGGCGACCTGGGCATACGGGTGATGGGCGCGGAGCAGACGGTGACCGCCGTCATGGCTGACCCCGACAGCGCGCAGGCCCTGGACGTTCCCGTCGCCTCCGCCTTGCTCAACATCCGTCGCCTGGTGCGCGATGCCAGCGGTCGGCCGGTGGAATACCTGGACGCCCGCTATCGCCCCGACCGTTTCGAATATCGCCTGGACATGCAGGCGCATGAAACGGCGGGCACGCCCGTATGGCTGCCGGCGGCGCCCGCGGCAAAAACAAGATCGAGAGGCTAGATTCATGACTGCACAGACCTTGGCTCAGAAGCTGCTGGCGGCCGCCAGCGGACGTGACACGGTCGCCACTGGCGATATCGTGACCGGTCGCGTCGACCTGGCGATGTTCCATGACTCCAGCGGTCCGCGCCGCCTGAAACCCATGCTGGAATCCTTGGGTACCGGGTTGTGGGATCGCGAAAAAGTGGTCCTGGTGATGGACCATTACGTGCCGGAGGCCGATGACGAATCGCGCCGCATCGTGCGTATCGCCCGCGATTGGGCGGCCGAGCAGAAGCTGCCCCACGTGTACGACAGCATCGGCATCTGCCACGTGGTGGTGCCGGAGCACGGCCATATCCGGCCGGGCATGCTGTGCGTGGGCGGCGACTCGCATTCACCCACGGGCGGGGCGTTCGGCGCCTATATGTTCGGGGTGGGCAGTACCGAGATGCTGGGCGTGGTGGCGACGGGTGAAATCTGGATCCAGGTACCGCGTACCCTGATGATGCGCTGGGACAATGCGCTGACGCCGGGTGTGACCGCCAAGGACATGATGCTGCACATGATCGGCCGCTTCGGCATGAATGGCGGCGCGTATCAGGCCGTGGAGTTCTGCGGTCCGGCGGTGCGCGCCTTGTCCATGCAGGAGCGCATGACGCTGTCGAACATGTCGGCCGAAATCGGTTCGCAGGTCGGCCTGGTGGCGCCGGATGAGAAGACCCTGGCTTATCTGGCCCAGGCCGGCGTCGCGGATGCCGCGAGCATCGACATCGCCCATTGGCAGTCCGACCCGGACGCAACGGCGGAACATTACGACTTCGACGCCGCCACCCTGGCGCCGCACGTGGCGGCGCCACACAGTCCGGCGAACTCGCGGCCGATCGGCGATTACGAGCCGGTGGCCATGCAGGTCGCCTACATCGGCGCCTGTACGGGCGCCAAGCTGGAAGACCTGCGCGCGGCAGCGCAGGTGCTGAAAGGGCGGCGTGTGGCGCCTGGCGTGACGCTGATGGTGGCGCCGGCCAGCGCGCAAGCGCAGCAACAGGCGGCGCAGGAGGGCACCATGGATATCCTGATGCAGGCGGGCGCGCAGCTGCTGCCCAATTCCTGTGGGGCCTGTTCCGGTTATGGCGGCAGCATTCCGGAAGGCGCCAACGTGGTGGCGTCGACCGCACGCAATTTCCAGGGGCGCATGGGCGCAAGGACGGCACAGGTGTATCTGGCTTCCCCTTACACGGTTGCCGCGGCCGCTGTCGCCGGGCGGCTGGCGGACCCCCGCGACATGCTGGCCTGAGAGGACTACTGCGATGAACAAGCAATTACACCGCGTCTGGCGGCTGGGCTCCGATGTCGATACCGACCAGCTCGCCCCTGGCGCCTACATGAAGTTCAGCATCGAGGAAATCGCGCGGCACTGCCTGGAGCGGGTGCGGCCGGAGTTCGCCGGCCAGGTGCGGCCGGGCGACGTGATCGTGGCGGGGCCGGGGTTCGGTATCGGGTCGTCGCGCGAGCAGGCGGCGGCCGCGCTGGTCACGCTGGGTGTCAGCGCGGTCATCGCGCCGAGCTACAGCGGTTTGTATTTCCGCAATGCCTTCAACGTGGGGCTGATGCTGTTGACGTGTCCGCAAGCCGAGTCGCTGGTCGAGGGCGAGCAGATTGCCCTGGATCTGGCCGGTGGGCAGGTGCAACGTGCCGACGGCAGCACCTTGGCGTGCGTGCCGATTCCCGAATTCCTGCGTGACATGGTGGAGGCCGGGGGCTTGTTGCCTCAGCTGAAAAGACGTCTTGCCGATGGCAGCCTGAAGGCGAATCCGCTGCGTGCATGATCGCCGTGGCTTTATGGGCCGCTAATAATGGGCCGCTAATAATTCGGCCGCCGGTACCGGTATCGGCGGCCATGACTATCGATACGAGGGCATGATGCCGAATACGCTCAAACAGAAAATCAACAGTGGCCAGTGCGTGCTGGCGCCGGGTATCTACGATGCTTTTTCGGCCTTGATCGCCGAGCAGGCCGGTTTCGACGCCCTCTATCTTTCGGGGGCGTCCATCGCCTATACGCGGCTGGGACGGTCCGATGTCGGCCTGACGACCTATAGCGAAGTCGAGCAGACGCTGGCGCGTATTACGGAACGTGTGGCGATTCCCGTCATCGTCGATGGGGATACGGGGTTCGGCAACGCGCTGAACACGCAACGTACCGTGCGTGGTTTCGAGCGTGCCGGCGCGGCGATGATCCAGTTGGAAGACCAGGGCTTTCCCAAGCGTTGCGGGCATCTGGCCGGCAAGACGGTGGTGCCGGTGCACGAGATGTGCGGCAAGCTGCGAGCTGCCCTGGATGCGCGGCATAGTCCCGAGACCTTGATCCTGGCGCGCACGGATGCGGTGGCCGTCGAGGGTTTGGAGGCGGCCCTGGACCGGGCCGAGCAGTATCGCGAATGCGGCGTGGATGCGGTTTTTGTCGAGGCCTTGCGCACGGACGAGCAGATGGAAACCGCCTGCCGCCGGTTTGCCGGCAAGGTGCCCTTGCTGGCCAATATGGTCGAGGGTGGTTTGACGCCGGTGAAGAGCGCGCAGGAGCTGGGTGCCAAGGGTTTCTCCATCGTGATTTTCCCTGGCGGCACCGCCCGCGCGGTTTCCTTCATGCTGCAACGCTATTACGGCAGCCTGCGCGAGCACGGCAGCACCGCGCCGTGGCGGGAATCCATGCTGGACTTCGACCAGCTGAACGCGCTGATCGGCACGCCGGAACTGCTGGAGAACGGCAAGAAATACGAGTAGGAGGGAACCATCTCACCCAATCCGTCACCGATCCGAATCCAATAAAAAAGGAGTCGGGGTGAGATCCTCCCGCAATACGCCTGCCTGCCGACATCAAGCAAAGGACGCCGCCCATGGTTAACGTCCTCCCCAGCTGCTTCCGGCAATCAAGAACACTGTCTGTCGATAGTAACGACAGCATGGGCTCCGCCCACAGCATCAATACCGTCGGCACGATGGCCAGCGACGAGCGACCGCCGACAGCGCCGCTTGCCACGACCTTCACCGCCGCCACCGGCTCCCCACGCGTGTCATACCGGCCCCGCGCGCAGAGCACCGCATCGACCCTCATCGACCTTGCCCCGGCATCCCCGTCCCCGAGTACCGACGACCCACCCTCCATCGTCACCTGCTACTGCGTGCAAGACCGCTACTGGAAAGCCGAACGAGAAGGCAACGGCTACCGTGCCTACTCAACGGAATCGATAACCGGCCACGCCGACTGGCTGGTCGTTCCCGACAACGAGGACCAACCCCAGGAATTCCGTCAGACCATGCTCCAATTCTGCGAGCTGATGCTGGCGCTCAAGGGGAAGAGCCGGGCCGAAGGCATCGAACATCTGAAACGCCATGAAAGCCTGGGAGCGCGGACGCGTTACCCGGCGGATCCCTTGCTCGGCATGTCCGACATGCGTCTGATGGCCGAAGCCATCCGGGACAAGATCAAGACTCACCAGTCCGTCATCCTGCAGGGCGGCGACAAGGCCTTGGTGATTTCCAGATTCGGCATCGGGCAGGAACTTGGCCCCGCCGGACTCACCGTCCAGGACCCCGCGGAAGAACAATACCTGGCCGTGTTCGACTACGAACTGGCCGACGTCATCGCCAGGCTGTGTCCCCCCGATATGGACTACCAGCTCAGCTACGCGCCCCTACCGGGCCAGCTGAACACCGTCTACCGGGAGGACTGAATGAGCGTGTCCTCCACCTGTGGCGCGGCGCAGTATTGTCTCGATGGCTATCGAGGCGTCACCGTCACCGCCCCCACCGACCTGAACCTGATCAAGCTGTCGTGCCAGAAAAGAACGAGATCCGACCGATCCTCATTCTTTGGCAATGATGATTTCCTGGAGCCTCCCACGCCGCACGCTGCAGGCTCCCAAGCGGTCGCCCCCGGATCCCACGGGCGCACGATGACCTCCGAGGACCTGCTCCACCTGCCTCAGCGGGCCAGCGAATTCGATGCGACCTTGCGCGCCAAGCTGGATGACATCGTGGCCAGAGCCACCCGCAAGCCGCCGGATCGCATCGATATCGTGTCCTACGTGCTAATCAAGGCCGCCATTCCCGCCGCCCGGGATCGCGCCGACGCAGTTCGGGGCTATCTGATCGCCGCGGGCCTGGACTCGACGCGAACGCACGCCGATGTCCGTCAGGTCATGAAGCTACGTGAACATGGAATGGGCCTGGCCGTCAGAAAAGGCGCGGAGATTACGCTGACCCATGAAGCAGGCCCGCGCCAAGGTCCGTCGCGGGCGGATACGCCGGCCTACACACTGAATCTCATCGACGTCCCGCTGAAATGGCAGGACTATCCCGCCGCCACGGTCAGCATGCTCGATGCCCTGGCCGACACCATACGGGCATGCGGCAGCGCTAGTGTGGACATCAGTACCCATGCGGCCATGTTCGAGGAAATGGGCAACCCCCGCGCGCAGGCCGTCAAAGCCTATCTGATCGGCCGTGACGTACCGGCGGATTCCATCCGCGTCTCGGAGCGTTCGGCCCTGCGTTATGGCTCTTCGGAGGGTGTCATGGGCAAGGGCCGCGTGATGATCGTCAGCGTCGAGCAGGAGCCGCCGGCCGATCTCGTGCCCAAGGTCCGTTCGCGCGTCAGGTCGCCGACATCCACTCAAGGGGTTCTGCCTGCCTATGCTTGACCCCTAGATCTTCGAAAGGCACGGCATTTGCGTGATCTTTCGATTCAGTTCGCGCGGCTTCCATCTTTGCGCCGCTTATTCCCGCAGTCGTCAAAGGAGAGTCATCATGAAACCTGCCGATCCCCGTACCCCGGGCCTGCCTGAAAATCCGGACATCCCCAACCCGCACACACCCGACCCCGCCACGTCGCCCGGACTGCCCGACGTCAACCTGCCGCCGGATACCCCGCCCGCCGGCGGGCAGCCCCCTGGAACGCCGCCGATGCCTAATCCCCGTCCCGCCGTGCCCGACGCGGGCTGGGTCGCCTGATCACTCAATCGTCCTGTTGGTCGTCCGCGCCGCGTTCGTGATCATGGCGGCGCTGCGCGCGGGAGCGTTCCGCCAGCTTCCGATAGCGATCGGCGATCTCATCCAGTTCGCGGTCGTCCAGCTCCTCGATGTCCACCAGCCGGTTGTCCGCTTCCGCCAGCGCGCACAGAAGTTCGTCCAGCTTTAAATGGACGGCGTGGCTGTCCTTGTTCTGGCTCTGCTGGATCAGGAAGACCATGAGGAAGGTGACGATGGTGGTACCGGTGTTGATCACCAGCTGCCATGTTTCGGAATAGCCGAAAACCGGGCCCGTCACGGCCCATACGACGACCATCCCGAACGCGATTCCGAAAGCGAGTGGCGACCCGGTCCAGGTCGTGACCTTGGCGGCGAAGCGCTCGAATAGCGCATGGACGGCGGAGGCGTTGCCAGGGCGCAGTCCCTGGCGCCGCCGTGATGGGGCCACTTTGCGGCCGGTTTTGCGCAGGTCATCGTCGGGTCGCGGCGTACCGTGATTCGAGCTGGAAGTACGTGAAGTCGCCATGTTCTCGGTCCGTAAGCCATAGACGGACCGGATCAAGCAAGACATGTGCCGACAACTGACGCCGGGTTTACACCTGGTTCAAGCCGGGTTTAAACCGCGTCAGAGCCTTGTTGGCGCCCACCTATTTGGCGCGCAGCAGGCCATCCAGCGCGTCCCCCAAGCCTTTCACCGCATCGCCGACGCCGCCCGCCACGCCTTCCACGCTTACCCCCAGCGCCTTGGCAAAGCCGGCGGTGAAGCGCATGGCCAGGCCCTCATCCATGGAGAACTTGGGATCATGCAGGCTGCCGCTCAGCGAGAAATCGAAGCTCACCTTGCCCTTGTGATTCTCCATCGCGGCGAGTACGGCCTTGCGGGGGAGCGCGAGCAGCGGGGAGTTGCTTTCGTCGAATTTCAGATCGGTCAGGGTGACGTGGCCTTGCGCCCGCAATTGCTCCTTGTCGACCTGAGTGCGCATGTCCAGGTCCATCTGGCCACCCGCCAGGGCCGCCGGCGAATTCCGCTGCAAGTAGGGCGCGAGCAAGGCCACATCCACGCTGCGCATGCGCACCTGGATGTCCGCGTCGTGGCTGGGCAGGGCCAGCCATCCCTCGACCTCCAGCTTGCCGCGCCGGTTCTTGCCCACCATCTGCCCTTGCGCGTGCAATTGCGTATGTACATCCATGGCAGGCTGATGGACGGGGCCGATGTCGGCATTCAGGTTATCCACCGGCACCCGATAGGGCGGGGTAGCGACGGCGGCGTCGTAGAAGTCCAGATGGCCATTGCGCAATTCCAGCTTCTCGATATTGACCGCGCGGCGGTGCTTGTCGCTGCCGCCCCTGGTCTCGTCCGCCGGGTCGTCATCCTGCTTGCGCAGGGTCGGCAGGTAACGGATGGCGCCGTTGCGGGGCCGCAGCAAGGTCAGGTAGTAGTCGCTGACCGTGATGCGGTCCAGTGAGATTTCGTCGGACAATAACGAGCGCCATTGCGGAATCACCACCACTCGCGCCGCGCGCAGGGACTGGCGCGCGGGCCAGTCCGGCGGCGCGCCGATCTCGACGTTCTCCAGCACGATTTCATCAAGGCCGACGCGTATATGCTCGGCATGGCCCTGGTCGCCCAGGACGGCATTGATGCGGCTAACGACCAGATGCGTCGCCAAGGCCGCGCCAAGTCCGACGAGCGCGACCAGGATCACGAGCGAGAGAAGGGCGGTCTTGACGGGCTTGCTCATGGATGTTCCTGTCCAAAATGTGTCTGGATAGCGTCATGTTAGGATGCGCGGGCTTCGCCGGTCACGCAGTCAGTCCCAAGTACTAATCCGGGCAGTGCGGCGCCGCCGGCATTCGCATCGACAAGCGAGGAAATCATGGATACCGATGAAAAACTGGCTTTGGTCGCGCAGACCATTGCTCACCAAGGCGGGCAGATCAGTGCCCTGGCCAGCGCATTGCTGTGTACGTTGCACGTCGCGCGCGGCACCCCGGGGCTCAGCGAGGCCATCGAGGCGCGCCTGACGCAAAATCACGCCGGCCTGTTGGCCCGCTCCGAAAGCCAGCAATACGTGGCGGGCTTCGAAGGCATGCGCGAGCAGATCAAAGCCGCGCTGGAATCCGAGTAAAGCCGTACACCCGTTACGGTAAACGCAATGCAGCGGCCGCAAAGCCGCTGCATTTCACTTCCTTATTTCACGTCATCGTCGGCTGCATTCGGCCGTCTTCAATGCGGCTTGATCGCCTGCTTCGCGCCTTCACCAGGCAGCAGCGCGTCCAGGATCGAATCGCCGAAAGCTTCGCCCAAGCCGATCGCGCGCCTGCCCGCGGGTGTGACGATCCAGCCCGGCATGCCCGGCTGGCGCGCCAACAGACCTCGTTCGAGCAGCAGGTCGGTATGCGAGTCCGTCGAGACCGGGCCGCCGCCATGAATGGCCTTGAGTATGTCGAGTTGTTCTTGGGTCAGCATATGGATTCTCCGTGCGAGACGTGGCGGGGCTGCAACGTAACGCTGTGCATCCATCCACGTCCCTGTTTTTATAAACAGCTTGGGAGGACTGCTCAGCAGTTATCGTGCCCAGCCCGGTTCCATTAGCCCGTTGACCCGGCCCTAATTTAGTCTAAGCACCACTGCCGCCATCGGTGGACAGCCATTTAACTATTAGTCATTTTTACGTTACAAAATATTCCGCGTATTGTCATCAGTCGCGGCTATGCTCCCTGTAAATCCAGAGGGGTTCGTAGTGCATCAAAATCATCACGTCTACAAAGGTTTTCGCCTGACCGCCAAGGTCGCGCGTGGTTTGCAGAGCACTGGCATGACCGACAAGTCATCGAGCGCACCCATCTTCACGGCTGTCGTGGAGGTGGTTCCGGCTTCTTTACAGCAGGACGCCGATACCTATCCCATTCCGTACTTTGTCGAAGGCAATTTCGTCTTCAGTCCTGCGGAAGCGGTGCATGCGGCGGTATCGCATGGCCGTGAGATCGTCGACGCGCTGACGGGTTTCCCGGCACGCTAGTACTGCTTCGCAGCAAACCGCGCTACAGCTGGCTGGCGCCGAACGTATCGCACTGTTTGATATCGCCCGACTCCAGCCCGCGCTTGAACCAGCGCACCCGTTGCGCCGATGTGCCATGGGTGAAGGTATCAGGCACGACATAGCCCTGGCTGCGTTTCTGCAGCCTGTCGTCGCCGATGGCGCTGGCGGCATTCAGGGCTTGTTCCACGTCGCCTTGTTCCAGGATATGGCGGGCGGCGTCGGCACGATTGGCCCACAGCCCGGCGAAGCAATCCGCCTGCAATTCCAGCCGCACCGACAGGGCGTTGGCCTGGGCGGGATTCTGCCGGCGCAGCTGGTCGACCCGGCCGGAGATGCCCAGCAGGTGCTGGACGTGGTGGCCGACTTCGTGAGCGATGACATAAGCCTGGGCGAAATCGCCAGGCGCCTGGAAGCGCTGCTTCATTTCATCGAAGAAGGACATGTCCAGGTAGACCTTGCTGTCCGCGGGGCAGTAGAAGGGACCCATGGCGGATTGGCCGCTGCCGCAGGCCGTCGGCGTGGCGCCTGTGTATAGCACCAGTTTGGGATCGACGTAGGGCGTGTTGCCGAACTGCTTGAACAGCTGGGTCCAGGTATCTTCCGTCTCGCCCAGCACCTTGGACACGAAGCGGGCCCTGGCGTCGTCGGCCGGCGGCGTCCGCGCCGGCGCCTGCTGTTGCTGAGTGGGCGCGCCGCCACCCGCCAATTCCATGACGATGCGAGGATCGACGCCAAAGTACATGGCGACCAGGGCCAGCACGATGGTGCCTATGCCGATGGTGCCGCGTCCGCCTATCATCGGGCCGGAGCCGCGGCGGTCTTCCACGTTGTCGCTTTCGCGGGAATCGTCCAGGCGCATGAGTTATCTCCTTCAGGCATACGCACGCGCGGATGCCGCATTGCAGGATGTTAGGATAATCGCATGGCGCAATTTTTCTCCGTACACCCCGCGAACCCCCAGCCCCGTCTGTTGAAACAGGCCGCGCAGCTATTGCGCGACGGCGGGCTGGCCGCCGTTCCCACCGATTCAAGTTATGCCGTCATCGCGCGGCTGGATGATAAATCCGCGGCCGATGGCTTGCGTCGCTTGCGCGGGCTGGATGAGCGACATCATCTTACGCTGATCTGCCGCGACCTGGCCCAGATCGGCCATTTCGCCAGGGTCGACAACAAGCAGTACCGCCTGTTGAAGGCGGCCACGCCCGGCCCGTATACCTTCATCCTGGAAGCCACCCGCGAAGTCCCGCGGCGGGTCTCCCATCCCTCCCGCAAGACCATCGGCATCCGGGTGCCCGAGCATCCGGTCACTCTGGGATTGCTGGAGCTGGTGGGCGAACCGCTGTTGTCGACCACCCTGATCCCCGATGGCGAAACCGACGCGTTGAACGACGGCGAACTCATCCGTGAACGCTATGAACATGAACTGGCGGCGGTGATCGACAGCGGCGCCTGTCCCGCGGAATCCACCACGGTGATCGACCTGACCGGCGATGAACCCCAGGTGCTGCGCCTGGGTCGCGGCGACCCCGCCCAGCTAGGAATCGCCTGATTTCATGAACGACCTCATCCAGTCGATCGCCATCTACGCGATCCCCGTCATTTTCGCCATTACCTTGCACGAGGCCGCGCACGGCTATGCGGCGCGCGCCCTGGGCGACCCGACTGCCTGGCAGATGGGGCGGATCAGCCTGAATCCGGCCCGCCATATCGACCCCGTGGGGACCCTGCTGGTCCCTCTACTGATCCTGCTGGCGTCCAAGCTGCTGGGCAGCCCCGGGCTGCTGTTCGGCTGGGCCAAGCCGGTGCCGGTGGACTTCGGCCGCCTGCGCCGTCCCAAGAAGGACATGTTGTGGGTCGCGGCGGCAGGACCCGCCGCCAATCTGCTGATGGCCATCGTGTGGGCGCTTATGCTGCGTCTGCTGTCCCAGGCGGGCGGCCTGGACGGGTTCTGGCTGAAGATGGCCTATGCGGGTGTGATGGTCAACCTGGTGCTCATGGCCCTGAATCTGCTGCCCCTGCTGCCGCTCGACGGCGGGCGCATCGTGTTCAGCCTGTTGCCGCACAAGCTAGCCTGGCAGTACTCGCGTATCGAGCCCTACGGCACGCTGATCGTGCTGCTATTGCTGTTCAGCGGCTCCCTGAGCTTCTTCATGTACCCCTTCCTGGCCCTGGGCGGGGCCATTGTCAGGTGGTTCCTGTAAGAAATGTCTTATAGCCAGGCAGGAAACCTCCTGCAAATCAACAGCTTTCTCCACGATTACGGCTTGCTCTCTAGGAATTTCGCCGGTATCCGGTAAACTCCCGGGTTTTACGGATTACGGCCGCGGGCAATCCCGTCCCCGGTCCTGGAGCCCCTCCACGATGGCATCCTCGGCAAACGCCGCTGGCGTAAATTTTCAGGGCAGTATGGTGGCCCTGGTCACTCCCATGCATCCGGACGGAACGCTGGACTATGCCAGCTACCGCAACCTGATCGACTGGCATGTGGCCGAAGGCACCGACGCGCTGGTCGTGGTCGGCACGACCGGCGAATCGCCGACCGTGTCGATGGACGAACATGCGGAGCTGATCCGCGTGGCGGTCGAGCATGCGGCTGGCCGCATTCCCGTCATCGCCGGCGTGGGCGCCAACTCCACGGACGAAGCCATCCATCTGACGCGCCATGCGAAGTCGGTGGGCGCGCAAGCGGGCCTGTCCGTCGTTCCCTACTACAACAAGCCGAGCCAGGAAGGGCTGTACCGCCACTTCCGCGCCATCGTCGAAGCGGTCGACCTGCCTACCGTTTTGTATAACGTGCCTGGCCGTACCGTGGCCGACATGAGCAACGACACAGTGCTGCGTCTGGCGCAGGTGCCCGGCATCATCGGTATCAAAGATGCCACCGGCGACATCGCCCGCGGCGGACTGCTGCTGCGCGAAGCGCCGGCCAGCTTCCAGGTATTCAGCGGTGACGATCCCACCGCGGCCGCGCTGATCCTGCTGGGCGCACGCGGCAACATCTCGGTAACCGCCAACGTCGCGCCTCGCCTGATGCGTGACCTCTGTGCGGCGGCCTTGGCCATGGACGTGGTCAAGGTACGTGAACTTAACGCCCGCCTTGCACGTCTGAACAAGGCGCTCTTTATCGAGGCAAACCCCATTCCCGTGAAGTGGGCCTTGGCCAAAATGGGGCGCATGCCTCTCGGCTATCGCCTGCCGCTGATTGAACTCGGCGACTCACATCACGCGACGGTACAGGCCGCGCTCCAGGACGCAGGTCTGCTCTAAAGGATTTATGAGGATACGTATGAATAAGCGCCATGCCGGCTTAGCGGCATTGATTACCCTGGTATTGCTGGCTGGCTGCAGCGAAATGAATCAGTTCCTGGGTAAGGAAGAGTCCATCGATTACAAGAGCGCGAGCACCAAGCGCGTCGATCCTCTGAGCATCCCGCCCGATCTCACCCAGGCCGCCAACGATCCGCGCTACAAGGCGCCGGAAACCGGCTCGACCACGTTCTCGCAGTACCAGGCGCAATCGCAGGCGCAGGCGATGGACACCAAGGTCAATGCCCCCGCCAGCGGCGTGCTGCCGCAACGTACCGACATGCGTGTCGAGCGTGACGGCGACCTGCGTTGGCTGGTGATCGATGGTCCCCCGGACCAGATCTTCCCCAAGATCGTCGACTTCTGGACCAACAATGGTTTCAACATCGAGACCAACAATCCGTCGGCCGGCCTGATCGAGACCAACTGGGCGGAAAACCGCGCCAAGATCCCGGAAAGCTGGCTGCGCCAGGCCCTGGGTCTGTTGATCGAACAAGCCTACGATAGCGGCGAACGCGAGAAATTCCGTACCCGCGTCGAGCGCGTCAACGGCCACACCGAGATCTACATCAGCCACCAGCACATGGTTGAAAAGGTACTGGGTAACGCCAACACCGAGGCTTCCAATACGCAGTGGACCTACGGCAAGGAAGATCCGGGCCTGAACGCCGCCATGTTGGCGCGCATGATGGTTTTCCTGGGTACCGACACCGACAAGGCCAAGACCCTGGTGGCCAACGCCGAACAGGCGCCGCAACGCCCGCAGGTGCAGGACATCCGTGCCGATGGCGCCTTGCTCAACGTCAATGAGTCCTTCGATCGTACGTGGCGCCGTGTTGGCGTGGCGCTGGATTCGGGTGGCTTCACGGTGGATGACCGCGATCGCTCGGCGGGTGACTACTTCGTTCGCTATTACGACACCGACACCGGCGTCCAGAACGAACAGCCCGGCTTCTTCGGCCGCCTGTTCTCCGGTAGCGACAAGAAGGCGCAGGCGCCTCAGTACCGCGTCCACCTGGCCGGTCAAGGCGACACCACGCAGGTCACGGTGCTCGACTCCACCGGCAAGCGCGACAACACGCCTACGGCTCAGCGCCTGCTCGGCGTGCTGCGGGACAAGATGTAAATCGCAGGTCGTCGCCCGGTCGATCCGGGCGGCTGATCCGGGCTCGGGGGCGTCATGCCTTCCAGGCCGGATCGAAAAACGAAGGGCCGCTTCCTTTTCACGGGAAGCGGCCCTTCGTCTTTGCCGACAACGCTTACTGCCGCATGCCGATGGCAAGGCGGTTGAAGGCGCTCATCAGCGCGATGGCGAAGGTCAGGTCGGATATCTCGACGTCGCTGAAATGCGCCTTGAGGGGCTCATAGTCCTCATCGGGGGCATGCGTGTGGGCGACGTCCACCAGCGCTTCCGCCCAGGCCAGGGCCGCGCGCTCGCGCTCATCGAAATGGGTGCTGACCCGCCAGCCGGCCAGGCCGTCGAGCTTGGCGGCGTGCATGCCGTCGGCGCGCAGGGCGGCGGTGTGCATTTCCAGGCAGAAGGAGCAGCCGTTGATCTGCGAGATGCGCAGATTGACCAGCTCGATCAGCGTCTTGCCCACGCTGCTTCTGGACAGGGCTTTCTTGGTGGCGATGAGGCCGGCATAGGCTTCAGGGGAGAGGGTGTTGTACGGCAGGCGCAAAGGGGTGCTCATGGCAGGACTCCGGTTGGAAAAAGAAGACAGGTTTCAGATCGGCTGGCTGAAATGCATGCCGCGGGACAGCAGTCCCTGGCGGAAATAGAAGCGTTGGCCCAGGGCATTGCTCAAGGCCGTATCGAGCACCAGATTCGCGCAACCGTGAGCGCGCGCTTCCTGGCGCAGGGCATCGATCAGAGCGGCCCCCACGCCCTGGCCACGCGCGTGGTCGGCCGCCACCAGGTCGTCGACATACAGGAAGGGGCCATAGAGCAGGTTCTCCTGCAGCCGATAGCCGGCCAGGCCGACGATCTGGTCGTCTTGCCAGGCGGCGAGTACACGGTAGTTCTGGCGGGCCTGACGGCGGACCTGGGCCGCATACGCCGGGGCGCTGACGAGGTGGGGGCGCAGGGCGCGCATGACGTCGAAACTGGCCGCGTAATCCTGGTCGGTTTCGAGATGGCGCAGTTGGATGGGGGGCATGGAGCGGTTTCCTGATCTTTGACGGTGGCGGGATCGATTGATCTCGCGTTGACGTCACTTTAGGAAATCCATGACCTATCTGAAAGGTGCAAGAAATGAGTATCGGACTAGGCCATGTTTGTAGCGCCCATGAAACAGCCCCGCGGGACCGCGCGATGCCAGGGGGTGATTCCGCTGACCGCGAGTCCGGCGGGGCCGGTGACCCTCATGGGGTCTTTACAGCTGAGCCTGCTGGCTCAGTTGCTCGCCCGTTGGCTTACTTGGGCGCTTCAGGGGTGGCGCTGCCGCTGGTCGAGGGATTCGCGGGCGTGGCGCTGCCGGTGGACGGCGTGGTGGTCGAGGGAGCCGGCGACATGGTCGAGGGCGCGGTCGTCGACGGGGCGGAAGTCGCAGGCGCGGTCGTGGAGGGCGTCGCGCTATTTGCCGCCGGCGCTGCATCTTCCTTCTTGTTGCAAGCCGTCAGCGACACGGCGAGGATGGACGCAAGAATCAAGGTTTTACCGATCATGGACTGTTCTCCTTTTAGTAAATCAGCCAACAGTCTTCCCTGGCCGCGAGCCGGCGCCTACGGGAAAACACTAAGTCAGGCTAAAGGAAAGGGTCCAAAGATTGAGTAGGAAAATTAAAGCGCCCTAGTCTCAAACGAAACAGGCCTTGCCGTAGTGTGTCGTGTTTTGCTTGATGTGACCGAGAGCCCGCCTAGACGTGACTTTGTGCGATCTGGAAACGTCGTTTTTGTGCGGTTTTGTGGGTTTTATCCGGTAATTTGACGCGCGCGGGCCGGCGCCAGGGCCTGGCCCGCGGACCGTTTTCAAGCCGCGTCGTAGCGCAGCCAGCCGTCGTCCAGCCATTCCGCCAGCATGTCCTGCTCGGACTCGTTGGGGCGGGCAGTGGCGCAATCGAGCGCGCGCTCGTCGGCCAGGCGCCGCATCAGCGCCGACGGCGGCACGGGCGCGACTTCGCCATTGATGAACAATTGCCGCTGGCGGTAGAGCATGCGCGTGCGTCGGTCCAGCACCAGGCGGCCTTCGGTGGGCCATTCCACGGCAAGATCGACGTCCTCCGGCGGCACGCCGTCAAACACCGCGCTGGCGGCGGGCTCCGTCAGCCAGCAGCCGAGGAAACGGGTCGCCAAAGCTTCATCGAAACGCAGCTTGCCCACCGCGGCCAGCGCCGCGTCGACCAAAGTGTCGGGCAGGGCGGCGGGTTGCGCGACGGCCGGCTGGCCGGGGTCGCGGTAGACGCTTTTCAGGTCGGGACCGGGGAGCGGCGGCTCGGCATAGGGGCCGGCGGGTTGGCCGGCGCGCGCCATCACCTGCTCGGCCGCGGCTTCGAGCATGCCGCGCGCCAGCACGGCCTGGCTGGGGGAGCGGAAGCCGATGGAGATGGTCATGCAGTCGCCGATCGCGATGCCGTCGTGCGCCACTTGCGGGGGCAGATACAGCATGTCGCCCGGCTCCAGCACGTGATTTTCTTCCGGCTGGAAGTCGCGCAGGATTTTCAGGGGCACGCCGGGGACCAGGCTCAGGTCGCGCTGGCGGCCGATGCGCCAGTCGCGCTGGCCGTAGGCCTGCAGCAGGAACACGTCGTAGCTGTCGAAATGCGGGCCCACGCCGCCGCCGTCGGTGGCGATGCTGATCATCAGGTCGTCCAGGCGCGCGTCCGGGATGAAGCGGAACTGCTGCATCAAGGCGGCCGCGGCGTCGTCGTGCAGATCCACCCCTTGCACCAGCAGCGTCCAGCCCGGTTCGCCGGCCTTGGGCAGCCGCGCGAAGGGGCCCTGTTCCATCTGCCAGGCGCCGTTCTCGCGCCAGATCAGCCGGGCCTCGACGTCGTCATTGCGCGCCAGGCGCTTGATGCCGGCGATGGTCAGCGGCGGGCGGAAGGCGGGGATGGCCTGGCGGATCAGCAGCGGCTTGCGCTGCCAATAGCGGCGCATGAAGTCCGCGGGCGTGCGGCCGCCGAGGAGTTGCAGGGGGGTATCCGGGTTCATGAGGGTCCTGATTCTTGTCTGTGTGTGGCTGTTGCAAGCGCGAAGAAGGCGCGGGCTCCGCTGCCTGCGGGTCCCGCTACTTATCGCACCGCGGCCTTCAAGCGATAGAGCGCGTCCAGGGCTTCGCGCGGTGTCAGGCTGTCGGGATCGATGGCGGCCAGTTCGTCACGCAAGGCGTTCAGTGCTTCGTGGTCCGCGTCGGCATCGGCTTGCGCGGAAGCCTGGGCATCGGCCTGCGCGGCGGCGGCGAACAGGCCCAGCTGCGGGGTCGGCGCGCCTTGCGATTCCAGGCGTTCCAGTTCGCGGGTTGCCTGGCGGATGACGGCCGGCGGCACGCCGGCGCGCTGCGCGACCTGGATCCCGTAGCTGCGGCTGGCCGGACCTTCCCGCACTTCATGCAGGAAAACGATGCCGCCCGGGGATTCCGCCGCGGCCAGGTGGATGTTGGCTGCGGTCGGTTGTTCCGCCGGCAGCCGGGTGATTTCGAAGTAGTGAGTGGCGAACAGCGTCAGCGCGCGATTGTGCGTGAGCAGGCGCAGGGCAATGGCCCAGGCCAGGGCCAGGCCGTCATAGGTCGACGTGCCGCGGCCGATTTCATCCATCAGCACCAGGCTGGAAGGTGTGCTGGCGGCGAGGATGGCGGCGGCTTCGGTCATCTCCATCATGAAGGTGGAGCGGCCGCCGGCCAGGTCGTCGGCGGCGCCGATACGCGTGAAGATGCGGTCGATGCGGCCGATGCGCGCGCGCGTGGCGGGCACATAGCTGCCCGTGCGGGCCAGCAGGACGATCAGCGCGATCTGGCGCATATAGGTCGATTTACCGCCCATATTGGGACCCGTGACCAGCAGCATGCGACGGGTCGAATCGAGCCGGCAGCTGTTGGGCGTGAAGCGTTCGATCGCGCGTTCGACCACCGGATGGCGGCCCGCGTCGATGTCGATGTCGGCGTCTTCGGCCAGCTCCGGCGCGCACCAGTCATGGCGGCGCGCGTGGTCGGCCAGCGCGGCCAGGCAGTCCAGCTCGGCCAGGGCGCCGGCGCACTCGGCCAGGCTGCGCACGTAGCCGGCCAGCGCGTCCATGACTTGTTCGTAGAGCCATTTTTCGCGTGCCAGGGACCGGTCCTGAGCCGACAGGACGCGGTCTTCCCAGGTTTTCAATTCCGGCGTGATGTAGCGCTCGACGTTCTTCAGGGTCTGGCGGCGGCGGTAGTCTTCCGGCACCTTGTCGGCCTGGCCGCGGCTGACTTCGATGTAGAAGCCGTGGACGCGATTGAACTCCACGCGCAGATTGGCGATGCCGCTGCGCTCCCGTTCACGGGCTTCCAGTTGCAGCAGGAAATCACCGCTGTCGGTGGCCAGGGTGCGCAGCTCGTCCAGGTCGCCGTCGTAGCCGGTGGCGATGACGCCGCCGTCGCGCAGCGCCGCCGCCGGTTCGGCGGCAATGGCTTCCTGCAGCAGGTGGGCGATCGCGGGATCGAGGTCCAGCCGCGCCGCCAATTCGGCCACGCGCGGCGAGCGCATCAAGGGCCGCACCGCATCGCGCAGGGCCGGCAGCGCCTGCAGGGCTTCGCGCAGGCTGGCCAGTTCGCGGGGGCGCACCGAACGCAGGGCCACGCGCGTGGCGACGCGTTCCAGGTCGGGGTAGCGCTGCAGGGCCGCGCGCAGGGTCTCCAGCGGCGTGGCCGCGCTGAAACTGGGGCTGTGGGCCGACGCGGCATCGTCCATGCGGTCGGCCAGCATCTCGGCGATCGCTGTCTGGCGGGCCAGCACCGGCGCGTTCTCACGCAGGGGGTGGTGCAGCCAGCGGCGCAGCAGGCGGCTGCCCATGGGCGTGCGGCAAGCGTCCAGCACCGAGAACAAGGTGGGGGATTCCTCGCCCGCCAGCGTTTGGGTGAGTTCCAGATTGCGGCGCGTGACGGGGTCCAGCAGGACGAATTCGCCCAGGCGCTGGGCGGTCAGGGACTGGATGTAGGACAGTCCTTGCGATTGCGTGCGGGCGGCGTAGCGCAGCAGGGCGCCGGCGGCGCAGATGGCGGCCGGCATGTCTTCGATGTCGAAGCCGGCCAGGTTGTCGGTACGGAAGTGGGCCAGCAGATGCTGGCGCGCGCCGTCGCTTTCGAAATGCCAGTCGGGCACGCGGGTGCGGGCGCCGTCGAAGCTGAAGTCATGGTCGGCGCAGTCGGCGTAGATGACTTCGGCCGGCGCGATGCGATGCAGTTCGGATTCGAGCTGGCCCGGCGCGCATTCCGTCACCAGGAATTCGCCGCTGGCCAGGTTGAGCCAGGCGATGCCGGCGCGGGGCGAGCGGCCGCCGCTGACGTGCACGGCGGCGAGCGAGCGGTCGGCCTTGGCCGGCAGCAGGGCTTCGTCGGTCAGGGTGCCGGGCGTGACGATGCGGACGATGCGGCGTTCCACCGGCCCCTTGCTGGCGGCGGGGTCACCGATCTGTTCGCAGATGGCGACCGATTCGCCCAGGGCGACCAGGCGTGCCAGGTACTGTTCCATGGCGTGTACCGGCACGCCAGCCATGGGGATGGGCTGGCCGGCCGAACTGCCGCGCTTGGTCAGGGTCAGGTTCAGCAGGCGCGCGCCGCGTTCGGCGTCGTCATAGAACATTTCATAGAAATCGCCCATCCGGTAGAACAGCAGCAAGGGTCCCGCCTCGGCTTTGAGGCGAAGGAACTGCTGCATCATTGGGGTGTGAGTGCTTTCTACGTTTTGCGACATCGGTATTCGGTTCAGTCTCGCTGCGTGGGGGACGGCCGCCCCCGCGGTTTGCAATGGAGCTAGATTGTAGCGAGCCGCGCGATCGGGCACGGCGGGCGTATCGGTCACTGCCTCGCGGACGAACTGCGGCGGAGGCAGACAGTCCGCTGTGCTACGCGTTCTTCCCGGCGCCTTCACAGACCATGCCGCCTGGAATACGTAAAACGCTCGGCGTAACTTCCGGTCTGGCCGAGCCCACTATCCCTTGGAATCGTCTTGCTTTAAGATAAGGCACCCATAATAATTATGGGTATGTCGGACGTAATTCCACTTCGCTTATCGGGTCACCAATTCCTGCGCATCGTGCGCGGGCTGGCAACCGACACCGTGAATGTGAAGTTCAGCGGGCATGCTTTGGACCGAATGCGGGAGCGGGGCTACACCACCACGCAGGTCTATGCCTGTATCAGGAAGGGAAGCCTTTACGAGCCGGTTCATCAAGATATACGGGGCGACTACAAATGCACGCTGCGACACATTTGCTCCGGCGATGAGGTCAAAGTTGCCATTGCGCTGAAGCGCAATGACCGTGGCGGTTGGATTGCGGTCATTACTGTTTTCTGAGGGGGAGTTTCTATGTACCACTACACTGAATGCGGTCTTGACAACGTGTGGTTGGTGAATGGTTATCACGTTGAAAAGATCGATGGCGAAGAGTACGTGTCATTTGAAGATGCCGATGAACTGCATGGGGTGATCGGCAGATCCTTGGCGGAGAAGCCGACGCTCACAGGAGCCGAAGTGAGGTTTCTCCGGAAGGAGATTGGAATGTCCCAACGCCTGCTCGCCCAGTTCCTGGGTACTACGGAGCAGACCGTATCGTTATGGGAGAGGGGAGCAAACGTTCCTGATAGCGAAGCTCGCCTCATGAAGGCCGTTTACCTTGAAAAGGTGGATGGCAACGTCAGCGTGGTCGACCTTCTTCAGCACCTCATCGAACTCGATCGCAAAGATTCCGAGAAGCTGGTGTTCGAGGACACGGAAGAAGGCTGGAAAATCGCCGCTTGATCGGCCGCGCCGCCACAAGATTTTACGCAGCGGTTCCGACGGCTTGCAGGGCTGGTTCGCCGGCTACGCGGACGCGGTTGCGGCCGGCGTGTTTGGCGGCGTAGAGGGCGGTGTCGGCGGCGCCGATCAGGGCGTCGGGCGTGTTCAGGTCGTGGCCCTGCCTGACGGCGACGCCGATGCTGATGGTGACGTTGACCAAACTGCCCTGCACGGAGAACGGCTCGCGCTGCACGGCTTCACGTAATCGCTCCGCGGTCTCGGCCGCTTCTTCCAGCTGCGCATCGGGCATCAGCACCGCGAATTCCTCGCCGCCGAAACGCGTGAGCAGGTCGCGGCGCTGCAGGCGCTGCAACAGGCATTGCGCCACCTGACGCAGGCAGGCATCGCCGGCCAGATGGCCGTAGCGATCGTTGAATGCCTTGAACATGTCGATGTCGACCAGCAGCAGCGCCCCTTTCGATTCCGGGTCCGTGACGAACAGGGCCAGGGCCTCATCGAGCTGGCGTCGATTGGGGATGCCCGTCAGCGAATCGGTGTAAGAGAGATCGGCAAGCGCGCTATTTCTCGCCGTCAGGCTTTCGTTGCGCAGGCGGTCCAGCAGTCCATGCAGATACACCCGCCGTGCCGCGCGCTCGAACGTGTGCGAACCCAGCAAGGCCGGCATCAGCAGCGTGCCCATGAAACCGATCAGGAACACTTCGTCGCTGGCCCCGATCTCCGGACGGCTGGACAGCGCCAGCGCGTAGACGGCGGTATTCACCAGGAAAAATGCGATCGCCTGGCGAAATCGCAAACGCACGAACACCAGGACGAAAGCCGTCGGTGGAATGGCCAGCAGGAAATCGCGCAGGGTGGCCGGCTCGGGCTTGGCGGCGACCACCAGGATGGCCGACACGGTGCAAAGCAGGCCGCAAGCCATCAGCGCCGTCTCGCGTACCGCGCTGGACATGCCGACGCGCAGCCACAGGAAGCGGATGGCGAGCGCCACGACGGTCGGCCCCACAAGCTGAATGGCGACGTTATGCCAGTCCGGTTGCGGGATGACGGTGAGGTTCAGTAATACGCCGAGGATGAAGTAGAGCGTCGCGCCCCACAGCACGATGAAGCGCAGATCCTTGACCCGCTCCGCGGCGATGTCGCGCTCGTAGCGGACTTCCAGCGGCGCGGGAAATCGCAGCCGGAAGCCAGCGCGCTCCAGCTCCGTCTTGGCCATCGATTCCAGGCCTGAAGACAGCGGCGCCGGGGAGGCATCTGCGTTCTGCAACATCGGTTTCCGGTTCGGTCTTGCTGCCGACGTTTTATACGCCGGTCCGCAATGGAGCTTGATTGTAGCGATTCGAGTCGGAAGGTTACATGGCAGCGGCTGAGCGCGCGCTGACGCGGCGGAATCTAGGGTTTGAACCAGTCGGCCATGAAGTCGATGAAGCTGCGCACCGTGGCGGGCATCAAGTTGCGGTGGGGCACCAGGGCATGAAAGGGCAGGACGCGCGCGGCCCATTGCGGCAGCACATGAATCAGGCGTCCCGCTTTCAGGTGTTGATCGACCACGAATGACGGCGCCAGCAGCAGCCCACGATCCAGCAACGCCAGTTCCAGCAGAAAGCCGATGTCCGAGGCCTGGGTCGTGCCGCTGACCTTGACGACGCTGCGGCGAGACTGCTCGTTCCAGAGCGTCAGGCGATCCGGCGTCGCGGTCTGCGTGTAGATCAGAAAGTCATGGTCCGCCAGCGCTTCCGGCGTGGCGGGCGCGGGATGTCGTTCCAGATAGCGGGGCGACGCCACCAGAATCAACGGAAACTCGCCCAGCTTGCGTGCGACCAGGGCCGTGTCCGGCAGATCGCCCAGGCGCAAGGCCACATCGAAGCCGGCGGTGATGAGATCGACCTCCCGCTCTGAAAGGTCCAGCTGCACGGAGACTTTCTCATAGCGGGTCTGATAGACATCGAGCGCCGGCGCCAGCACCGCCGTGGCGAAAGCCAGCGGCGCGGCGACCCGCAAATGCCCTTGCGGAGCGGCCTGCAGCGCGCCGACATTGGCTTCCGCATGGGAAACCTCGTCGAGGATCGCGCGGCAGCGCTCCAGATAGACGCGACCGGCTTCCGTGAGGCTGAGTTTGCGCGTGGACCGGTTGATCAAGCGAACGCCCAGGCGCGTTTCCAGGGAAACCAGATGCCGGCCCGCCATCTCGGCGGACAGCCCATTGCCGCGCGCCGCCGCCGTCAGGCTGCCGTGGTCGATGGCATCGCGGAAGACAGCCATGCTGATCAGGGTGTCCAGGGCCATTATCTATTCTAAGTACTAAATATTTGGATTATTGGCCTGATTATCAATGCTGCTTCCGAGATCCACAATAGGCTTCCTGACATGAACGGAGCTGAACATGGACTCATCCTTCACCACCGCGGGCGCGCGCATCCACTACGAGCAGATCGGCACCGGTGGTCCGAACATCATCTTCCTGCACTACTGGGGCGGGTCGTCCCGCACCTGGCGCCATGTGACAGAACGGCTGGCGGACCAGGCACGCTGCATCTCGGTCGATCTGCGCGGCTGGGGCCGGTCCGTCGCGCTCGACGACCGCTATGACCTGGAGGCGATGGCCGACGACGTCATGGCCTTGGCCGAAGGCTTGAACCTGGACAGCTATTTCCTGGTCGGTCATTCGATGGGCGGCAAGGTGGCCCAGATCGTGGCGCGGCGCGCCCCGGCGGCACTCGCGGGTGTCGTCCTGGTGGCGCCGTCGCCTCCCGGCGGCATGGCCGTTCCGGCGGACGTGCGGGCAGGCATGCTGGCGTCCTATCAAAGCCCCGCCGGCGTCGAGCAGGCATTGGCGGTGCTGACGCACCAGGCCCTGGCTGAAGAAGACAAACAGCAGGTCCTGGCCGATACCTTGCAGGGCGCCCCGCAAGCGAAGGCGTATTGGACCGACGCGGGCATGCTGGCGGACATCGGCGCTGTGGCGGGCATTACCGCGCCCGTGCTGATCGTCGTGGGCGAGCAGGATCAGGTGGAACGCGTGGCGGTGCTCAGGCCTGTCTATGCGCGAGTGCTGCCACGCGCCGACTTCCGGACCCTGGCCGGCACCGGCCACCTGGCACCGCTCGAAGCGCCGGAAGCCGTCGCCCAGGCGTGCGCCGAGTTCGTCAGCGCCTTGGCCTGAGGTCAGCCCTGCGGAGCCGCGCGCTGGCGCACCATGTCCTGGAAGGCGGTGAAAATGCGGCGCATATTCGGCGCCTTGTAGGGGAAGATGTCTTCCGGATCCATCGCGTGGACGATGCCGCAGGTGTCGCCTTCGAATACCAGCAACTGGCCGTCCGGCGTCTCGGCGCAGTCCATGACGAAATAGTCCAGGCCGACGCGCTGGTGGATGTCGCTGAAGGCCGCTGCGTGGCGGGCGCCGAAGTCGCTCTCGAAGTTCTGCATCCGCGCGCCTTCTTCGGCACGGTTGTCGGCGTTCTCCAGCATGTCCGCGTTGAGGTAATGCACCATCCAGCGCGGGGAGATGCCCAGGTGGCCCAGAAAAGGGCGGCCCTGGACCAGCACCACGCGGTACTTGCGATAACGGTTGTCGGGGCTGCGGTAGTCGATGAACTGGGACAGATAGAACGCGGCCTGGCCGGCATCGCTGCCGGCTTCCTGGGCGGACGCGGGCACGGGTGCCGCTTCTTGGCCTGCCGCCCCAGCCGCAGCCGCGTCATGAGCAGCGAGATATGCGGCGAGATCGGCGGCCTGGTCGATTTTCTCCAGGCCATGGCCGGCGTGCGAGTCCAGGGGGCGTACCAGCACGGGATAGTCCACGCCGGGTAGCAGATCCGCGGGACGCGACAGGCCCTGGGCCAAGGCGTCAAGCTCGGCGCGGGTGACCCGCCGGATCACCGGTACGCGGATGCCCGGCGCGTCCTGCAAGGCCGCGCCCAGGCCGTCGCGCGACGTCTTCAACACGTGTTCGGGCCGGTTCAGCACCGGCCGATGCCATTGCGCCAAGGGTGTTTGCAGGGCATCCAGTAGCGGGCGGTTGGCGGTCGATTCGCCGACGGCGACGATCACCGCGTCATGCTCGGGCAGTTCCTGGGGCGCGGGAATGCCTTCGCCCACGTAAAGAATGTCCAGGGCGATGTCCGAGTCAGCGATCAGGAATTCCAGGGGCGTATTGGCCAGGAAGTCACCGCAGGCGACCAGAGCCAACAGGCGCAGCGTGGCCGGCTGGCGGCCGGCGGCCTGGTGATACAGGGGCTGGGCCTGCACCGTATGCCGTTGCAGCGCCATGGCGGTGTCGTGCTGGCCTTGCAGCAGCAGCACCATGGACAGGTCCAGCGCCGCATTGCAGTCGGCCGCGTCCTGCTGGGCGCGGGCGAGCAGTTGCTGGCGCAGGGCGTCGAGATCGCCGCGCTGAAAAGCGTAGGTGATCAGTTCACCTTTGCCGATCAGGGCGGGGCCAGACGCGGCGATCGCCTTGGCGGTGCCGTCATGCGCGAGGTTGGCGCTGGCCGCGGGCGCCGCGTTTGAGGTGGCGGCAGTCGTCGTGTCGTTCATAGTACGGCTTGCGATTCGAGGTCAGTAACGGCGCGCGCGGGCACCGTGGTAGCGGCAACGCCGGCGTCGGTCGTCGCCGTGTCACCTTCATTCTTGAGCGGCGCCTGCCCCGTCAACTGCGCCCCTATCGCCAGGACGGCGTCGAACAGGCGGTCGGTATCCACATGGGTGCTGCGATGATTGACGATGGCCGCCCGGATGGCCAGGGCGCCGCCGATGCGCGTGGTGGACGGCGCGGCCAGGCCGGACTCCTGCAACTCCAGCACGATGGCCGCGTTCAGGCGGTCGGCCGCCGCCGCGTCTTCGGCGCGATAGCGGAAGCAGACGATGTTCAATGCCACCGGCGCCAGTAGCTCCAGGCGCGGCTCGGCCTGGACCCGCGCCGCCAGACCTTGCGCCACCGTGCAGGTATGGGCGATCACCGCACCCAGGTGATCGGCGCCATACACCGTCAGGGTGAACCACGTCTTCAAGGCCCGGAACCCGCGCGACAGGTCGGGACCGAGGTCGCAGGGCCAGGGCGAATTGGCGGCCAGGCCGCGGTCGTCGCGGCTCAGATACGCCGCGCTGGCGGCGAAAGCCGCCTGCTGGGCCGCGCTGTCGCGCACCAGGATGAAACCGGCGTCATAGGGCACCTGGCCCCACTTGTGGAAATCGAAGGCGACGGAATCCGCCCGTTCTATGCCCTGGAGCAGCGGAGCGAGGCCCGGCGCCAGCATGGCCAGCGCACCAAAGGCGCCGTCGACGTGGAACCAGAGCTGTTCGCGGGCGGCGATGTCGGCCAGCGTGTTCAGCGGGTCGACCGCGCCCACGTCCACCGTGCCGGCGGTGCCGGCGATCAGGAAAGGGCGCAAGCCGGCCTGGCGGTCGGCGTCGATGGCGGCCTGCAAGGCCACGGGGTCCATGCGGAACTGGGCGTCCACCGGGATCTTGCGCAGGTTCTCGATGCCCAGACCGGCGATGTCCATCGCCTGGGCGATGCAGCCATGGGCGCAGACGGACGTGTACGCCACCAGGCGGTCGGCTTGCGCGGCGACGCCGGCCTGGCGCACGGCACGGCCCAGCGCGGAGGTACGGGCGACCAGGACGCCGATCAGGTTGGCCATGGAGGTGCCGGTGACGAACAGCCCGCCGGCGCCCGCGGGCATGCCGAACAGTTCCGCCATCCAGCGGGCGATCTGGCGCTCCACCTCGATGGGAATCTGATTGCGTCCACCCAGATTGGCATTGAGTCCGGCGGCCAGCGTCTCGGCCAGCATGCCGACAGCGCTGCCGCCGCCGTGCACCCAGCCCATGAAGCCGGGGTGCGCGTTACCCACCGCGTAGGGCAGGATTTCCTCCATGAACCGGTTGTGCGCCACGGCCAGGTCGGTCGGTTGACGCGGCATGGGGCTGCTGAAACCGGCCCGCACGGCGGGCGGCGCGGGCTGCCAGACGGGGCGATCGCGCAGCGTGCTCAGGTAGTCGAACATGTCGTCGAGCATGCGATGGCCCTGGGCGCGCAGGTCGGACCAATCGGCGGGATCCAGCGAGGTCTGGGGCGCGGCGGACGGGGAGGAGGGGGGCACGGGCAATGGCAAGATGTCTTCGGGCCTGGCGCTCCATCCGAGGGAAGACGGGCGGCGCGGCCGGTTGCGGAGTCATGGCCATGTTGCCACCGCGCGCGCCAGGGGGGACAGCCGATCAGCGGGCCTGTTTGCGGCCATTTTCGGCTTTTGGGCAGAGGTAAGGGACTGACGGGTGGGGCGCTCAGCCTGCTGTGTCAGCTTAGTGATGGCTGGCGGCGTGCGCCTTCTTGTTGGCGGCGCGGGTCCGGGCCGCTTTCTTCGCGGCGGCGGAGCGGTCGGCCGCGGTGCGCTTGGTCGCGGTGGATCCGGCCTTCTTGGCGGGGACCTTCACACCGGCCCGGCGCGCTTCGGACAGGCCGATGGCGATGGCCTGCTTGGTGGAGCGGGCGGCACCTTTACCTGCGTGGGCACGGTCCACCTGCTCCTTGACGAATTCGCCGGCCTGGGTCGACGCGGATTTGCCTTCCTTCTTGTCACGAGTGGCACGAGCCACGGTTTTGCGTTCCGGCATGATGGATGCCTCCTGAAATCGGCTTGCGTTCGTTGCGATCAGGCCTGTTTCAGCAAACCCTGTGCCTTCCGCGACTTGGCTGCAGCGGTTGAGCACGGCACTTGCGGCACAGCCGCGCCGGCCGATCGTGCCGGCAGCGCGACCGCCGTCCAGCGGAACAGGAGAAGGCTCTCATGGCCAACCACGTTTACAAGCAAGTCGAATTGGTCGGTTCGTCGACCACGTCCAGCGATGACGCCGTGCAGCGCGCGATCGAACGGGCTTCGAAGACGCTGCGCAATATCGAATGGTTCGAAGTGACGACGGTGCGCGGCCACATCGAAAACGGCAAAGTGGCGCACTGGCAGGTAGGCTTGAAGATCGGCATGCGCATCGAAGAGCCGGGCGCATGACAGGCATGACGCGCGCGAGGCGCCGCGGGGCCCGGCCCGATTAAGCATATCGGGAAAAAATCTTTGGGCCTGCGTGGGCTGCGAAGGCAGGGATGCGAAGGGGCCTCATGGGCCCCTTCTGCACGTTCGCTTAGTTGCTGAACTTGGCGACCCAGGCGACGTAGTGGTCGACCCAGCCTTGCAGGAAGGCCTTGGTGTCGGCGTTGGTGATATTGAAATCAGCGTCGACCAGGCCTTCCTTGAATTGCAGGAAGACTTCCGGCGTGGTCAGCGCGGGCGCGCCTTCGGCCGCCAGGATGTTGCGCAGGTGCTGCTGGGCCAGGGCCGTGCCCGCCGCGCTGGGCGACGCGCCGACGATGCCGACGGGCTTGTTGTTCCAGTTGTTCTGCCCCCAGGGCCGGGTACCCCAGTCGATGGCGTTCTTCAACGCGGCCGGCACTGACCGGTTGTGTTCCGGCGTGACGAACAGCGCGCCGTGCGATCCGGCAATCAATGCCTTGAGCGCCGCGGCGGCGGCGGGCATGTCGTTTTCATCGTCCTGATTGAAGAGCGGGATGTCGGCCAGGCTGGCGTACCTGAAGGTGACGTTCTCCGGCACCAGCTTTTCCAGTGCCTTGGCCAGTTGAAGATTGATGGAGCCCTTGCGCAGGCTGCCTACCAATACCGCGATGTCGTAATTCATGAAGCGCTCCTCAACGTGGGAAAGACGAGCGACCAGTGTAGAGAGGGGATCGTGGCGGGGCAATGACGGCATGCGCGGAGTGCCGCGGCGTTCAAGGCCTGTCCAGGCCTATCCAAGGGCGGGACAGGTCGGGATGAGGTATGCACCGGTTTGGTGCAGCGGATAAGGGAAATCACTAATATGACGCATGTTGCGGTGCGACAATTCATCCGCACGCCGAGCTGCCCGTACGGGCAAGTGCGCCATTGCTGCGCCGCAGTGTTGGCATGGACTTTGCTTTAGAACCCTTAGGGTTATCCCGGTTTCAGTCGCAGCAGCAGGAGTAGTCATGTCCACCCCCCGTATCAGCCCCCCCGTGACCATGTTGGTCACGCGCCAGATCACCCCCGAGCGCTACAGCGATTTTCTCGCCTGGCTGCGGCAGGGCGAAATCCTGGCCGCCGGCTTTCCCGGCTTCCTGGGCTCGGGAGTATTGCAACCGCCGGAAGGAGGTGATCAGTACCAGATCGTGCTGCGCTTCCATGACGCGGCCAGCCTGGACCGCTACGAACGCTCGCTGCCCCGCCGCATGTGGCTGGAGCGCGGCGCGCAACTGGTGCGCGCCAGCAAAGTCCATCGCGCCACCGGCATGGACAGCTGGTTCGGCCCGCAGAAAAGCGCGCCGCCCCGCTGGAAGCAGGCGTTCAGCATCTGGGTGGTGTACTTCCCGGCCTTGCTGGCTTTCAGCCTGGTGTTCAAGGATGCCCTGACACCCATGCCCACGTTCTGGCGCGTCCTGCTGACCTGTTCCGTGATGACGCCCATCCTGTCCTACGTGCTGATTCCCCTGGTGACGCGGGTGCTGCACCACTGGCTGCATCCCGGCGTGCCGCGCCCCGCCGCGCCCGCGCCGTTGCGGATGCTGGGCAACCTGCTGCGGCTGCGCGGCAGCGCCGTGCGCGGGTGATTCATCGAGGTATCGCGACGGCCAGGCGTGGCGCTGCAAGCGTCTGGCACGGCGGTCTCATCTGCTAAAGTGCGCTCCAATTGACGGCGCCCCCGCGCGCCGTGCCTTACTGATTGACGGACGCAGATTGCAGGTAGAGAGCGTATGAATTTCGCCATGTCGGACATCACCCAACTGATCCCGCGTTTCTTCGACCTGGGTGTGAACCTGCTGACGGCGCTGCTGATCCTGGTACTCGGCTGGTGGATCTCCGCGCTGCTAGGCAAATGGGTTCGCCGCATCGCGCGCCGCTCGGCGCGGGTCGACCCCACCATCATTCCCATCTTTCATTCGACCGTGGTGTGGTCGATCCGCATTTTCACCGTGGTGGCCGTGCTGGCGCGTTTCGGCGTGCAGACGGCCAGCATCATCGCGGTGCTGGGCGCGGCCGGCCTGGCCGTCGGCCTGGCCTTGCAGGGCACGCTGCAGAACATCGCGGCGGGCATCATGCTGCTGCTTCTGCGCCCCGTGCGCGCCGGCGAGTTCGTGTCGCTCAGTTCCGGCAGCAACGGCACGGTGGAAGAGGTCGGCCTGTTCCTGACCCGGCTGGTGCAGCCGGACGGTATCCATATCTCCCTGCCCAACAGCACGGTGTGGAACGCCACCATCACCAACTTCAGCCGCAATCCCACGCGCCGCTTCGATCTGCCGGTCGGCATCCGCTACGGCGACGACCTGGAGCAGGCTCTCGCATTGTTGACGAAGCTGGTCAACGAGCATCCGCTGGCCTTGAAAGACCCGGCGCCCGAAGTGCGGGTGTTCGAATATCTCGACAACGTGATCACGGTGAACGTGCGCTCCTGGGTGGAGTCGCCGCGCTACTGGGAATATCGCTGGGACCTGCTGCGCCAGGTGCGACTGCAGCTGGACCAGAACGGCTTCCAGCCGCCCGTGCCTGTTCGGGTGATCTCGGGCCCGGGCGAAGCGCCGCCGGCCACTGTCAAACCGTCTTCAGGCGCGCCAACTCAGCCTTGATCCAACCCGCGATTTCGCGTTGCCGCTGTGCCGGCATGCGGTCGATGATGGCCGTCACGCTGATGGCCAGCAAGGGCACGCCGTCGGCGTCCAGCAGCGCGCAACCCACCCCCAGCGCGCCGCGCACGGCGTGATTGCCGACCACGGAATAGCCACGCGCCCGGGTGGTTTCGATCAGGCGCAGCATTTCGTGGGTGGTCATGCCGCCGTATTCATCCAGCTGATTGGCATTGCGCATGACGATGCCTTGCGCCACCTCGTCCGATAGCGCGGCCAGCAGGGCCATGCCGCCCGACCCTACGCCCAGCGGCTGGTGCTTGCCGGCATAGGTGGCCAGGATCTGCACCGGATAACCACCGATCTCCCGATGCAGGGAGACCGACTCGTCCCCTTCGCGCACCACCAGGAATACCGCGTCGCCAGTGCGTTCGGCCAGCCGCCGCAGGATGGGCAGGGTCTGGCGCAGGCGCGGGTCCGGTTCGCTGATGGCGGCACTCGGCGCCAGCATGGCGCGGTACTTCTTGGTGCCCGCCACGGACTGGGCGAGGCCCGCTTCCAGCAGGGCCGCCAGCAGGCGATAAATGGTGGGGCGTTGGATCTGCGTATGGCGCGCCAGGTCGGTCACGCTAAGTCCATCGTTGCCGTGGTCGCGCAGAGCGGCCAGCACTAGCAGCCCACGCCGCAGCGTGCGAGGGCCGGTGGAGGTGGAGCGGCTTTCTTCCATGAATCCCGGGGCGCGCCGGTCGGGTGCGTTCGCGCGATGGCGGCGGCAGCTGGCGGATAGGAGAAGTGCGTCCGCCGGCGACGTGCCGTGACCGTCGCGCGCGGCCTCGGCCCGGCGCTATGTCTCGTTAAGTCGGTTGTCTGTCCACGGGTCGGAAAGCCGCCATTCAGTTTGGCGTCCAAGCCATGGACATCTTGTTGCCGTATGTTGCCTGATATCCGAAAATCAGGCAGCAATTATTTTAATCGTCCATCAAATGGACAATCCTGGAGAGAGGCAAATGAGCCAAAAGCTTGCCCTTTGGCGCAAGGCTGCAACCGTGGCCGGCGCGTGCGCTGTAATGACTTTCGGTGCGACGGCCCATGCGGCTTACCCCGACAAGCCCGTTCGTATCGTTGTCGGATTCTCGGCTGGCGGTACTACTGACGTGATCGCGCGCATCATGGCCAAGGAGTTGACCGAGGCCACTGGCCAGTCCTTCGTGGTCGAGAACAAGCCGGGCGCCGGCAGCAATATCGGCACCGAATACGTCGCGCGTTCCCCCGCCGACGGCTATACCCTGTATTTCGTCGCGGTCACCAGCGCGATCAACCAGACGCTGTATCCCAAGGTCAACTTCGACCTGAACAAGGATTTCGCGCCGATCGCCCTCGCGGCCAAGGTGCCCAACGTGCTGGTGGTCAATCCCAGCGTGCCGGTCAAGTCGGTCAAGGAATTGGTCGATTACGCCAAGTCCCATCCCGGCAAGCTGAATTTCGCGTCGTCGGGCAGCGGCACTTCGATTCACCTGGCGGGTGAGCTGTTCAAGCAGCAAGCCGGTGTCGACGTGATGCACGTGCCCTACAAGGGTAGCGGCCCGGCCCTGACCGACTTGATCGGCGGCCAGGTGCAGTTCATGTTCGACAACATGCCGTCGTCCTGGCCGCACGTGCAAAGCGGCAAGTTGCGCGCGTTGGCGGTGACCACCAAGGAACGTTCGGCCAGCGCGCCGGACCTGCCGACCATGGCTGAGTCGGGTTTCCCGAAGTTCGACGTGTCGTCGTGGTTCGGCCTGATCGCGCCGGCCAAGACGCCGCCGGAAGTGATCGAGAAGCTCAACGCCATCATGGTGAAGGCGCTCGACAAGCCTGAGGTGAAGCGCAGCTACGAGCAGTTGGGCGCGGTGGCGGTCAAGACCACGCCGGCCGAATTCGGCCAGTTCATCAAGTCCGAAGTGGACCAGTGGGCGGTGGTGGTGAAGGCTTCCGGCGCGACGGTCGACTAGTCGTCGCATGACGTAAAAAATAGGGCGGCCCTGGGCCGCCCTATTTTTTGGAGTGATCGCAGGCACAGCGGAGCCGGCTTTGCCGGTCCGCCAGTGCCGCCCCTTGAGGGGGGCGCGCGTAGCGCGCTGGGGTGGGCCTTCCCTCGCCAGTGCCGCTCCTTGAGGGGGGCGCGCGTAGCGCGCTGGGGTGGGCCTTCCCTCGCCAGTGCCGCCCCCTTGAGGGGGACGCGCGTAGCGCGTCGGGGGTGGGCCTATTTCTTTAGCATTGCTGTGCACACGCCGCGCAGCATGTCGACTTCGTCGCGCGTCAAGGCGGCGCGGCTGAACAGATGCCGCATGCGCGGCAGCAGTTTCTTGGGATGCTGCGGATCGAGGAACTTGACCGCGACCAGGGCTTCTTCCCAGTGCGCCAGGAAAGCCTGCACCGCCGCGCTCGACGCGGGCGCCGCGCCGGGGTCGGGCGCGGCAGCCTGGGTGGGCGGCAACAGGTCCACGCCGGCGTGCGACAGCAGGGCATAACGCAGCTCCCACGCCGCCAGTTGCAGGGCCTGGGCCACATTCAGGGAACTGTATTCAGGATTGGCTGGAATATGGCAGATCCGGTGGCAGGCCGCGATATGGGCGTTGGTCAGCCCGGCCCGCTCGGTACCCAGAACGATGGCAATCTCGCCGTCGCCGTGCTCATCCATATGGGCACGGGCAAGGTCTGCCGCCTGGCGGATATCGCAGGGCGGGGGGCCCAGGTCGCGCACCCGCGCCGTCAGGGCGAAAGCCAGGGTGACCGGGGCCAGCGCCTCTTCCAAGGTGGCGTGGACGCTGGCGGCGGCCAGCACGTCCCCGGCGCCGCTGGCCAGGGCCTGGGCCTCCGGCTGGGTCGTCATGTCGCTGAATTTCGGCTCGACCAGGGATAGCGTGGAGAAGCCCATCGTCTTGATGGCGCGGGCCGCGGAACCCACGTTGCCGGGGTGGCTGGGCTGCACCATGATGAAACGAACGCGTGAAAATGCCTGAGTCATTTAAAATGCCACGTTTGGCGCAAGCAGGCCGGCTTTATTTCAGCCCGCGAACCCCTGGTTTCCAGGGGACGGGGTGGGCTGGGAAGGGTTCCCGCGGCTACTTGCGCGTTTGTGCGAAAAAACGGAAATCTATGCACCCGATGCTCAACATCGCCATCAAGGCGGCCCGGCGTGCCGGCACCATTATCAACCGTGCCAGCCTCGACCTGGAAAGACTCAACGTAGCCAAGAAAGGGCCGCGGGATTATGTCACGGAAGTCGATCAGGCTTCCGAAACCGCCATCGTGGAGACGTTGCAGGCGGCCTATCCCGACCACGCCATGCTGGGCGAGGAGTTCGGTTTGCAGGGCGCCCAGCAAGCTGAATACCAGTGGATCATCGATCCGCTCGACGGCACCACCAATTTCATCCACGGCCTGCCGAACTTCGCGATTTCCATCGCCTTGCTGCAGAAGGGCGTGCCGACCCAGGCCGTGATCTTCGATCCCTCGCGCAACGAGCTGTTCACCGCCAGCCGCGGTAGCGGTGCTTTCCTGAACGACCGTCGCGTGCGCGTTTCGGGACGTACCCGTTACCACGAGGCCCTGCTGGGCGCGCATTGGGCCGGCTCGGCCGGCCCCGACCAGGGCAGCGGCAAGTTCCGCCAGGTCGCCGAGAACGTCGTCGGCGTGCGCCGGATGGGTTCGACGGTGCTGGACATGGCCTACGTGGCTTGTGGCCGCCTGGACGGCTTCTGCGGCGTCGGCCTGAAGCCCTGGGATCTGGCCGCCGGCAGTTTGCTGGTGATGGAAGCGGGCGGCCTGGTGTCGGACTTCACCGGCGAACAGGGCTGGCTGGATTCGGGCAATGTGCTGGCCGCCACGCCCAAGATCTTCACGCAGGTGCTGGGCACTCTGCAGGGCGGCCCGTCCCAGGCGTGATGCCTGGCGGTGCTGGTGGATAGCCGGTGCCGGCCGAACGACGTGCGGCCCGCCGCCGCGCGCGTAGAAAAATGGGCCGCCCTTCAAGGCGGCCCTATGTTCATGCAAGCGCGTCAGGCAGGCTTCCCGCTTGCGCGCTTCTTGTGGCTGGATCTTCATCCAGCTGGAAGTAGTGAAACTGGCCAGACCCGTCGGGCCTGCCTTGCTTCGCGCGCGGGGCCTGCTGTGGGTAGGCCGGGGGGAGAGGGGGAACGCGGGCGGATTGGGGCAGGGGGCCGATCGGGTCTGTGAACGTATTTCACCTCGACACGCCCGTCCGCGCCATCGGCCACAAAGCCTAAACAACACTCATCCTTGCCGAAATCCCGGTGCCAGTCGCGTGGTCGTCCGGATGGCGGCGTTTGACGCATGCCGGCCGCGACTCAGCCTGCCGCGCTCGGCCGGCCGCGCCTATTTAGCCATGTGACCGGTGCTGACCGGCTTTTCATGTACGATTACCGGTTCCTTAACTGTTGGAGTTACACATGGAGTGGCTGCTGGACCCCGCTGCCTGGGTCGGCCTGCTTACCCTCGTCATCCTTGAAATAGTTCTCGGGATAGACAACCTCATCTTCATCGCTATCCTCGCCGAAAAGCTGCCACCCAAGCAGCGCGATCGCGCGCGCATACTTGGCCTGTCATTAGCCTTGATCATGCGGCTGGTACTGCTGTCGGTGATGTCCTGGCTGGTCACGCTGACCACGCCGCTGTTTTCCATCGGACCGCTCAACCCCTCCGGCCGTGACTTGATACTCATGGTGGGTGGTTTCTTCCTGCTGTTCAAGGGCACCATGGAGCTGCACGAACGCCTTGAAGGCGTGCAGCAGGCCAGCCATGGTCCACGTGTCTATGCCAGCTTCTGGGTCATCGTGACGCAGATCGTGGTGCTGGACGCGGTGTTCTCGCTGGACTCGGTGATTACCGCGGTCGGCATGGTGGACCATCTGGCCATCATGATGATTGCCGTGGTCATTGCCATCGGCATCATGCTGCTGGCCTCCAAGCCCCTGACCCGCTTCGTCAACGCACATCCCACCGTGGTGGTGCTGTGTCTGGGCTTCCTGCTGATGATCGGTTTCTCGCTGGTCGCGGAAAGCTTCGGCTTCAAGGTGCCCAAGGGTTACCTGTATGCGGCCATCGGCTTCTCGGTCCTGATCGAGGCCTTGAACCAGCTGGCGCGTCGCAACCTGCTGCGGATGGACGCCCGCCGCCCCATGCGCGAGCGCACGGCGGAAGGCGTGTTGCGCATGCTGGGCAAGCGCGCGCCCGTGCCGGCTGACGAAGAGGCCGAATCCGACGGCCATGCCACGGCCGAACAGCCGTCGGCCTTCGGCGTGGAGGAACGCAATATGGTCAGCGGCGTGCTGACGCTGGCGGAACGGTCCATCCGTTCCATCATGACGCCGCGCACCAACCTGACCTGGATCGACATCGACGACGATGCCGACACCATCCGCGCGCAGATCACCGATGCCCCGCACAGCTTCTTCCCGGTCTGCCGGGGCACGCTGGACGAGGTGCTGGGCATCGCGCGCGCCAAGGATCTGGTGGGCGACCTCATCACCGAAGGACGCGTGCAGCGGGACCGCCTGCGCGAGCCCATCATCGTGCATGAGTCGATCGGCATCCTGCGCCTGATGGACATCCTCAAGCGCGCGCGCGGCCAGCTGGTGCTGGTGGCCGACGAGTTCGGCGCCATCGAGGGGCTGGTCACGCCCATCGACGTCTTCGAGGCGATTGCCGGCGAGTTCCCCGACGAGGACGAAATGCCCGACATCGTCCCGGAAGAGGAAGGCCGTTGGAAGATCGACGGTGCCGCCGACCTCCACCATGTGGAGCAGGTACTGGAGACTGATGGTCTGGTGGACGAAGCTCAGGAATACTCGACCCTTGCAGGTTATCTGTTGTCGCGCTTCGGCCATTTGCCGCAGCCTGGCGATACCTGCGAATTCGTGTCGCCTCACGCGCGTTTCACGTTTGAGGTGTTACAACTCGACGGCCGTCGCATTGCCTCCGTCCGGGTTCAGCGTCTGTCGCTGGACATCGCGCAGGCGGATGACGACGCCGATTCCTGACCTCACCCTGAACCGTCATCGTGACTGAAAACACACTCTATCTGCTCAAAGCCGTCTTCCTGGGCATCATCGAAGGGCTCACCGAGTTCATTCCGGTATCCAGCACCGGGCACCTGATCCTGTTCGGGGACTGGATCAATTTCCAATCGAGCTCCGGCAAGGTGTTCGAGGTCGTGATCCAGTTCGGATCCATCCTGGCCGTCATGTGGATCTTCCGCGAACGCCTGTGGCAGTTGATCCGTGGCACCTTCACCGGCGTGCGCAGCGAAATGCTGTTCACGCGCAATCTGCTGGTGGCCTTCCTGCCGGCAGCGGTGATCGGCGCCATCTTCATCCACGCGATCAAGGAGCTGTTCTATCACCCCGCGGTGGTGGCGACCACGCTGGTGCTGGGTGGTTTCGTGATGCTGTTTGTCGAGCGCCACACGAAGGCCGCTACGCCGGGGCCGCACTCGGCGGCTGACGACAGCGCTTCCGAGGTGCGCGCCAGCGCGCATCGCCTGGAGGAAATCACGTGGAAGCAGGCGCTGGGTGTGGGCTTTGCCCAGTGCCTGGCGATGGTTCCCGGGGTGTCGCGGTCGGGTTCGACGATCATTGGCGGCATGATTGCCGGCATCCAGCGCAAGACGGCCACGGAGTTTTCCTTCTTCCTGGCCATGCCGACCATGCTGGGCGCGTCGGTCTACGACTCGTACAAGAACATGGGGCTGCTCAGCCAGCACGATGTCACGGCCATCGTCGTGGGCTTCATCGCGGCTTTCCTGAGCGCGCTGGTGGTGGTGCGGGCGGTGCTGCGATTCGTCGCGAATCACACTTACCGGGTGTTTGCCTGGTATCGGATTGCGTTGGGGATCGTGGTGGGGCTGGTGCTGTTCTTGCGCTAAGGTGCGCTGCGCGGTGCGCTCCGCGCGGTGTTGCTAATGCCGCGAGGCAGAAAAAAATCTGTGCAAAGCCCAGGTTTTTGCTATCCGGGGCACAGCGGAGCCGGCTTTGCCGGTCCGCCAGTGCCGCCCCCTGGGGGGCCGCGCGTAGCGCGGTACGGGGGGGACCTACTCTTCGGCCAGGTCGAAGAACTGCAGGCCGTCGCCGTCGATCACCAGCCAGCCACCGCGTGCCGGCTTGGCGTGATCACAGTCCCAGTCCGGCAGGACCCAGCGTTCCCGCTTGCGGCCATCGATCTGCAACACATGGCGTTGCGGACGGTGCGTGTGGCCGTGCACCAGAGTGGCCACGCCGGTCTGGCGGAACAGTGCCTGCACGGCATCGCTGTTGACGTCCATGATCTCGGCCGTCTTGGTCTGGTTCGCGGTCATGCTTTCACCGCGCGCCTGCTGCGCCAAAGCCAGGCGCTCCGGTATGGTCCGGCCGAGGAACTCGGCCTGCCAGCGCGGATCACGCACCATGGTGCGGAACTGCTGGTACGCCTGATCGTCGGTACACAATTCGTCGCCGTGGGTCAGCAGGACGTCGCCGTAATCGGTCTGCAGCAGCGCCGGTTCCGGCAGCAGGTTCGCCCCGATGGCGGCGGCCAGCTCCTGGCCCATCAGGAAGTCCCGGTTGCCGCGGCCCAGCCACAGCGGGATGGCGCCGGCGACGCGTTGCAGGCCCTTCAGGGCATCGGCCAGCCAGGCCGGCGCCTGGCGGATGACGTCGTCACCGATCCAGGCATCGAAGATATCGCCCGGCAAGAGCAGGGCCGACGCTTCCGCGGCGGCGGCGTCCAGAAAGGCCATGAACGCTTCCGCCGTGGCCGGCGTTGCCGGGCCAAGGTGGATGTCCGAGGCGATCCAGACGCTGCCCGGCAAGGCAACCTTATTCAAGGACTTCGGCCTTCTCGATTTTCACGTCCTCGCTGGGCACGTTTTGGTGGAAGCCGCTGTTGCCGGTCTTCACGGCCTTGATCTTGTCGATCACTTCGGTGCCTTCGGTGACGCGGCCGAACACGGCGTAGCCCCAGCCATTGGCGGTGGGCGCGGTGAAGTTCAGGAAGTCGTTGTTGGCGACGTTGACGAAGAACTGCGCGGTGGCCGATTGCGGATCATTGGTACGCGCCATGGCCAGCGTGTACTTGTCGTTCTTCAGGCCGTTGTTGGCCTCGTTTTCGATGGGGGCCTTGGTGGGCTTTTGCTTCATGCCGGGCTCGAAGCCGCCGCCCTGGATCATGAAACCGTCGATGACGCGATGGAAGATGGTGCCGTCGTAGAAACCTTCCTTGGTGTAGGCAAGGAAGTTCGCCACCGTCTTGGGCGCCTTGTCGGCGTCGAGGGTGATGACGAAATCGCCCAGATTGGTTTGCACTTTGACGCGGGGATTCGAGCTCATGGGTTTCTTGCCTTCAGAGGTGGATGATTCGGTTTGGTTGGAGGTAGACGCGGCGCTGGCCATGGCCGGCACCAGCGTGGCGATCGCCAGGCCGCATGCCGCGTGGCGCAGCAGGCGCAAAAACGGGTGGGACAGAATCATTGGGGCTTCTTTTCATTCAGCAGGTTGTCGAGGGCACGCGCCTTGTTCTGCGACCCCGTGACGCCCAGTTTGGACGCTTCGGAGTACGAACGGCGAGCCAGCATCAACTGTACGTCAGCCATATTGGCCTTGGCGGCGGGGTAGGCGGGCCACGCCAGCAACGCGCTTCGCAACGCGTCCTGGGCGCGGTCGATGTCGCCCCGACCGACGTACAGAACCGCCATGTTATTCCAGGGCTCCGGCAGCTCCGGGTAACGCTGGGTCATTTCAGTGTAAACATCCATTGCCTCATCTACCCGGCCCAGGGCGGCCAGGGCGCGGGCGTGCTGGAATTCCAGCTGGACGTCGGTGCCGTCGTTGGGGCCCCGGTTGCGCACCGCGGCGATGCGGTCGTCGATCATTTTCAGGGCCTGCTCGTTCTTGCCCTGGTTCAGCAGCAGCTCGATGCGGTCGGTGATCTGGGACGGCGTCGGCGTCAGGCGGGTGTCGGTGGACGGCTTGGCCTTGTCCAGCAGATTGGCCAGCGCCTGCCAGCCGCCTTCGGGCGGCAGGGTGTCCAGGGTGGTCATATTGGCGTTCTGGGACTGCGTCGAACCGCCCGGCATGGCCTGGGCGTGGACGGCCTCCAGCGGCGCCGCCAGGAGCAGCGCGGCCAGCAGGACGGGAATGAAGCGCGGCGTGTTAGTCACATTGATTCCGGAAAGAAAGCGCCCGGTTGGCGCGGGATAGGCGCGCGGACCGGGCCGCTTGCTATACTTGACGACCGCCATTTTAGCCTCGGTTGCGTTTCGAGTCCCCCCCGGCCAAGTTTCGGAGGGCCCGGACCGTCTGTTGCCCCGGCTGTCCGGCGCTGTCGCGAATATCATTCCGCCCGTTTCTGGCGGGCCTGAAATCCGCCGCGGTCATGATCCTCGGACGTTAACTCCTGAACCTATGCTGCAGATCTACAACACGTTATCGCGTACCAAAGCGCCTTTCAAGCCGGCCGAGGCGGGTCGGGTGCGGATGTACGTCTGCGGCATGACGGTGTATGACTACTGCCACCTGGGCCACGCCCGCATGCTGGTGGGTTTCGACGTGGTGCAGCGCTGGCTGCGCGTCAGCGGCTATCAGGTCGATTATGTCCGCAACATCACCGACATCGACGACAAGATCATCCGCCGCGCGGTCGAAACCAATCGCCGCATCGGCGAGGTCACGGAGTTCTACATCGACGCCATGCACGCCGACGAGCGCGCGCTGGGCGTGCAGACGCCCGACCACGAGCCGCGCGCCACGCAATACGTGGGCGAGATGCTGGACATCATCAGCCGCCTGGAAAGCAAGGGCCTGGCCTATCAGGCCGACGATGGCGACGTGAACTACGCGGTGCGCGGCTTCGAAGGCTACGGCAAGCTGTCCGGCAAGTCGCTGGACGACCTGCGCGCCGGCGAGCGCGTGGCCGTAGGCTCGGCCAAGCGGGATCCGCTGGATTTCGTGCTGTGGAAGTCGGCCAAGGCCGAGGAGCCCGCCGATACCAAGTGGGAATCGTCTTATGGCCTGGGGCGTCCGGGTTGGCATATCGAATGCTCGGCCATGAGCAAGAGCCTGCTGGGCCTGCCCCTGGATATCCACGGCGGCGGTCCGGACCTGAAATTCCCCCACCACGAAAACGAAATCGCCCAGACTGAAGGCGCTTTCGGCGGCGTGCTGGCCAATGTCTGGATGCATTGCGGCCCCCTGATGGTCGATGCCGACAAGATGTCCAAATCGCTGGGCAACTTCCGCACCATCCGCCAGACCATCGCCGGCGGCGATCTGGACGAAAGCAGCGCCACCTACCCGGTGAATCCGCGCGAAGCGGAGATGCTGCGCTTTTTCATCGTGCGCAATCACTATCGTAGCCCGCAGAATTACGCGCCGGACAACCTGCTCGATGCGCAGAACGCGCTCGACCGCCTCTATCAGACCCTGGCCAACGTGGCCGCGGACGACCAGGGCGTGGATTGGAATGACGCCCAGGCGCAGGCCTTCAAGGCCGCGATGGACGACGATTTCAATACCTCCGGCGCCATGGCCGCGCTGTTCCAGCTGGCTGGCGACGCCAATCGCAGTGGCAGCGCCCGCGCGGCCGGCCAATTGAAGGCGTTGGGGAGCTTGCTGGGCCTGCTGCAGCAGGATCCGCAGACCTATCTGCGCGCGCCGACGCGCTACAAGGGTGGCGAAGCCGCCGCGGGTGCGGGGCAGGGGGGCACGTTGGACGACGCGGCCATCGATGCCGCCATCGCCGCCCGTGCCGCCGCCAAGCTGAGCAAGAATTTCGCCGAATCCGACCGTATCCGCGCCGAACTGCGCGAACACGGCATCGAGCTCGAAGATAAACCCGGTGGCCAGACCAACTGGCGCCGCGTTTAAGGCGTGCCCAAGGAATAACGCACGCCATGTCCAGCGCCGACCCCATCATTGCCAAGCCCCATTACTGGGAAGACGCCGTCAGCCATCTGCTGCGGCGCGACCGTATCCTCAAGAAACTGATCCCGCAGCATCCGGAGGTCTGGCTGACTTCGCGCAGCGCGCCGTTCGTCACCCTTGCCCGCGCCATCATTGGCCAGCAGGTGTCGGCGCGGGCGGCTGACACCGCGTGGCAGCGCCTGCTGGAAGCCGCGGGTGCGCGGCCGTCGCCGGCGGCGGTGCTGCGCCTGGGCGCGGACGGCCTGCGGGCCGCCGGCATCGCGCAGCGCAAGGCAGATTATTTGCACGACCTGGCCACGCATTTCAGCGAGCGCAAGGTTCACCCGGACCGCTGGTCCAAGATGGATGACGAGGCCGTGGTCAACGAACTCGTCTCCATCCGGGGCATCAGCCGCTGGACGGCGGAGATGTTCCTGATATTCAATCTGCAGCGTCCGGATGTCCTGCCGTTGGACGATCCCGGATTGCTCAAGGCAATCTCGCTACACTATTTCAGCGGCGAACCCGTCTCGCGTTTCGAAGCGCGTGAGGTTTCGCTGGCCTGGCAGCCCTGGCGTACCGTGGCTACCTGGTATCTGTGGCACAGCCTCGAACCGGTACCGGTTCAGTACTGACCGCGGATATCCAAGGCTCATTAACAGGAACCTCATTTTCATGCGCAATACCTTCCTGGACTTTGAACAGCCGCTGGCTGAGCTCGACAACAAGATCGAGCAACTACGCTTCGTGCAGGCTGATTCGGCGGTGGACATCTCCGACGAAATCAATCGCCTGCAGCAAAAGAGCCAGACGCTGGCCAAGGAAATCTACGGCAAGCTGACGCCGTGGCAGACCGCCCTCGTGGCGCGTCATCCCCAGCGTCCCTACACCATGGACTACGTGCGGGAGATCTTCACGGATTTCCACGAGCTGCACGGCGACCGCATGTATGCGGACGACCAGTCCATCGTCGGCGGCCTGGCCCGCTTCAACGGTACGTCCTGCATGGTCATCGGCCATCAGAAAGGCCGCGACACCAAGGAGCGCGCCATGCGCAACTTCGGCATGCCGCGTCCCGAGGGCTATCGCAAAGCCTTGCGCCTGATGCGCCTGGCGGAAAAATTCGAAATCCCGGTCTTCACCTTCATCGACACCCCGGGCGCTTACCCCGGCATCGGCGCGGAAGAGCGCGGCCAGTCGGAAGCCATTGGCCACAATCTGTACGCCATGGCCGAATTGCGCGTGCCCATCATCTCCACGGTGATCGGTGAAGGCGGTTCGGGCGGCGCGCTGGCCATCGCTGTCGCGAACGCCGTGATGATGCTGCAGTTCTCCACGTATTCGGTGATCTCGCCCGAGGGCTGCGCGTCGATTCTGTGGCGCAGCGCCGACAAGGCGCCCGAGGCGGCCGAGGCACTGGGCATCACCGCGCCGCGCCTGAAGGAACTGGGCCTGATCGACCGCATCGTCAATGAACCGGTCGGCGGCGCGCATCGTGATCCCCGCGTCATGGCGCGCCTGCTGCGCCGTGCCTTGGGCGACAGCCTGCGCCAGTTGTCGACGATGTCGGCCGACGAGTTGGTCGAGCATCGCCTGCAACGCGTGGCCGCCTACGGCCGCGTGCAGGAAGTGCGCGCCTGATCCGGCGCGCCCTGGCCGCGGAGGTCTGCCATGAACGGCGGCGATAGCGGCGAGGGGGCAGGCGGCGATGCTGCCCCGCCCGCGCGGGTTGTTCCCATCCCCGTTCCCGGCGCTGATGGCGCTTTGCTCACGCCGCTGCGGTCCATGCTGGCTGGCCTGCGGGCCGCCGGGCATCAGCGGGTAGGCGTGGCGGTCAGCGGCGGGGTCGACTCGGCCATGCTGGCGGTCCAAACGGCCGCGCTGGCCGCTATGTCCGCGCCCCTGGGACTCACGCTTTTCATTTATCACGTGCATCACGGCCTGTTCGCCGAGGCGGACGCCTGGGCGGACCGCGTTCGCGCGCTAGGCGCGGCCCTGGACGTGCCCGTGCGCATCCTGCGCGTGCAGGTCGCGATCGACAGCGGCGCCGGCATCGAAGGCGCCGCGCGGGACGCCCGTTATGCCGCGCTGGCGGATGCGGCGCGCGCCGACGGTGTCGGGCACATTCTGCTGGCGCATCATCAGGACGACCAGGCCGAGACGGTGCTGCTGCGGCTGCTGCGGGGAGCCGGGCCGGAGGGCCTGGCGGCCATGGCGGCCAGCAGCGTGCGCGACGGCATGACGTATCTGCGACCCTGGCTGGGTGTTCCGCGCGCCCGCATCCTGGACGCTGGCGCCGCTTACGCCGCCGCCAGCGGGTGGGCGGCGGTGCACGACCCCTCCAATGTGGATCAACGCTATACCCGCGCCGCGGTGCGCACACTGTTGGCGCCTGTCTTGAACGAACGCTGGCCGGGTTGGCAGGCTATCGTCGCCCGTCATGCGCGGCAGGCCGCCGACAGTGCCGAAATCCTCACGGAGGTGGCGGCGGCCGACCTGGCGGGGCTGGATCCTTCGGCTGATTCGCGTGACTTTTCCCTGGCGGCGTGGCGGGCCTTGTCGCCGGCGCGCCAGGCGCATGTGTTGCGCCATTGGCTGCGCGTCCATGGCGCCCGCATGCCCAGCGATGCGCGCCTGGGGGAGTTGCTGCGGCAATTGCGCCAATTGCATGCGCTGGGGCACGACAGGCAGTTGTCGTGGGAGCACGCGGCGCATCGTGTGCGCTGCGTGCGGGGCCGGGTCAGCATCGAAGACAGGGTGTGAGCAGCGGCTGAGCGGCCGCTTAGCAGCCGCTGAGCAGCCGCTTAGCAGCCGCTGAGCAGCCGCCGCGCGTGCCAGCGGCCTGCGCGGCGCTGATGGGCGTCCTGGCCGGCCAGCGGGCCGCCCGAGCCGGCACTGGCGTCACATTCCGTACGCAAATGACGCCTGGATTGCGCATTTTCAGGCGTTTTGCAGCACTTTTTCGCCAACACGTTAGAATACTAGGCTTTGCCTGCCAGCTAGTTCCGGCATTTTCCAGCCAGAGTACGAGATGTCCCTGATCGTTCACAAATATGGCGGTACCTCGATGGGCTCGGTCGAGCGCATCAAGAACGTGGCGCGCCGCGTCGCAAAGTGGCATGCCGCCGGCCACAAAGTTGTCGTGGTGCCTTCGGCCATGGCCGGCGAGACGAATCGCCTGCTCGGCCTGGCGCGCGAGATTACGCCGCAGCCCGATGGCCGCGAACTGGATATGATCGCCGCGACTGGCGAGCAGGCGTCCAGCGGTTTGCTGGCCATCGCGCTGCAAGCGGAAGGCGTGCTGGCACGCAGCTATGCCGGCTGGCAGGTGCCTGTGCGCACCGACAGTTCGTTCACCAAGGCTCGCATCAGCTCCATCGACGACGCGCGCATTCGCGCCGATCTGGATGCTGGTCGCGTGGTCATCGTGACGGGCTTCCAGGGTGTGGATGACGAAGGTCACATCACCACCTTGGGCCGTGGCGGTTCGGACACCTCGGCCGTGGCCGTGGCGGCCGCCATCAAGGCTGATGAGTGCCTGATCTATACCGACGTGGATGGTGTCTACACGACCGATCCGCGCGTGGTGCCCGAAGCGCGCCGCATGCCTGTCGTTTCCTTCGAGGAAATGCTGGAAATGGCTTCGCTGGGCTCCAAGGTCCTGCAGATCCGCTCGGTCGAGTTCGCCGGCAAGTACCGCGTACCGACCCGTGTGTTGTCCTCGCTGACCGACCCCCTGATTCCGCTCGACGAGGAAATGCGTTCGGGCACGCTGATTACTTTTGAGGAAGACGAAAAAATGGAAGCCGCCGTTGTCTCCGGCATCGCCTTCAGCCGCGACGAAGCCAAGATCACCCTGTTGGGCGTGCCGGATACCCCGGGCATCGCCTTCTCCATCCTGGGCCCGGTTGCCGCCGCCAACATCGACGTCGACATGATCGTGCAGAACCAGTCCGTGGCCGGTACCACTGACTTCTCGTTCACGGTCAACCGCAACGAATTCGCCCGTGCCGTGGAAACGCTCAAGCGTGACGTGGTTCCCGCCGTGAAGGCCAAGGAACTGGTCACTGACGAGAAGGTCGCCAAGGTCTCCATCGTCGGCATCGGCATGCGCTCGCACGTGGGTGTTGCCAGCCTGATGTTCCAGACGCTCTCGCAAGAGAACATCAACATCCAGATGATCAGCACCAGCGAAATCAAGACGTCGGTGATCATCGAGGACAAGTACATGGAACTGGCCGTGCGCGCCTTGCACAAGGCCTTCGGTCTGGACCAGGCGCCTGGCGCCGCGGCTTGATTTAAAGCGCCTTGCAGCGCTGGCACGGATGGCCTGGTTGAAGTCATTTCATGCGAATGACGTGACAGCTGGAAAATCCGTGCTAGAATCGCAAACTCTTCTGGAGACGTGCCCGAGCGGCTGAAGGGGCTCCCCTGCTAAGGGAGTATGTGGCTAAAAACTGCATCCAGGGTTCGAATCCCTGCGTCTCCGCCAGATGCTGTGAAAAACCAACCACCTTCGGGTGGTTGGTTTTTTTTTGCCACATCTGCTCCCACATAAAACGGAACTGGCGCTCGTGCGATCTGCCAGCATGGATTCTCGGGAAAAGTTGGGGACTTCGGGATGCAATCGGCTATCCGACATCAACTTTCATCTCAATCCGCGCGATTGATCGGCCCTCACACCGGACCGGGGGGAACGTTCATGCCTGACGCGGGCACTGCAGGTCCTAGGCACCCGTGCTTAGACGGATCGAGCGCAGCTCCCCTCGGCATCATTGGGGGCCGTTGGAAAGGGGAAGAGTAGTGCTCATCGCAGCCGCTCTGAACCGCGTCAATCCATCACTCGTCATCGATTTGCCTCCGCAAGCGAAAGCCCCAGATCAAAGCGCTCGCAGAACAAGAGAGATTACGCCAGTAGGCGCAGATCATCGATGATCACGACGATTTGGGCACCGGGGAGTTTCGGGTTCACGTGAAATCAACACACCCGCCAAGCTTTGCACAGGGCCGAGGTTATCGTCTTCGCGTTCCGCGAAGGAGGGCCCCCGCTCCGTCTGTCGATGGTTTAGCGGAAGAGAGTTAAAAATGTCTAAAATCACTAGGCTGCCTTAATCCTTTTCTGCTTTGATTTCAGCACGTAGACTTAATTTGTCATTCCGCGAGTAAATATGCGAAGACTTAATGGCGACAGGAGCAGGTCCGAATGCATCGGCTGCGTCGAATCGCTCGAAACAGTGTCTTCTAGCTCCAGCACCCTGCTTCCATTGCGCGTAGTTCGTAAAAACCGCGAGAAATTAACAGCGTTGTTTGAAGTCGTTCGAGGGATAACTGTGCAACCGTCGCAGGTGCCAGTGCCGGAGGAGTGCTTCTCAGAACGGTCTCGAGCTTCCGTAGTGGGCGGGTTGAGTCCAGGCGCGCGCGAACTGATTCGTGCGAACGGTTTCGAGCGAGCCGTCGAGCGTGGCTTCGCCGTGCGGTGGGCTCCTCAACGTGATTTGGCTTCCGTAACCTGAGTTAGTAGCCGTGACCGAATCCATCCCAACTGAGGACCATGCAGAACACGCAAGCTCTCTGCCAACGCCCGGCTATTTTCCGCGTCGGCTCGCGATTAGCGAGAAGGATTTGATCGACAGCAGCGTCGACGAGGCCGAATTGCTTGCGTTGCCCGGTAACAAGATCGTGCTCGGTGAGCCGGGCATGGGCAAGAGCAAACTCATGCGCGAGCTTGGACGGAGGCTCAATCTTGACCCGGTTACTGCGATTCGCTTCATCGCTGCCCGGAGCCCGTTGAAGCTGGTGCCGGTAGGTCTGCCATTACTTATCGATGGTCTGGATGAAGCAATGTCGCGGCGCGAAGGCGACGCGGTCGACGCGATCTTGGCGCAGCTCGAGGAAGCAGGCTCACCCCCGTTCATTCTTTCGTGCCGATCGCGTGAATGGCAGGCGCGCACTGGCACGAACTTGAACAGGCTCTACGGTGCCGAGCCCCGTGTCCTAACGCTCGAACCGTTTGATCGTAGCGAAGCACGGGCGTTTCTTCTGGCGCAAACTCCGAGCGTGGATTCTGACCAGGTGCTCGATCATCTCGCGAGCCACAGTCTCCACGATCTTTACCGCAACCCGCTGACACTTGGATTGATGGGGCGCGTCGCGGAAACCGACACGGAATTACCCGCGACCCGCGCGGCATTGTTTGAGCGCGTTTGTACCCTTATCTGGCCTGAACATGATGCTGACCGGCAGGATGAGGGCCTGGCGCAGCTCACGCAGGCCGAAGCGCTGGACGCCGCTGGCGCTATTGCCGCTGGGATGCTGCTTGGTGGCGCAGAGGCCGCCAGCGCGGCGGGCGCTGCGCAGGTGCAACAGGGCGATGTCCGGCTCGCCGATCTGGAGACCTTGCCCGAGGCTCAGGCCGCACGCGCGATCTTTTCATCCAAGTTGTTTTACAGCGTTGGCCCGTCCCGCGGAAAGCCTATCCACCGGGTCATTGCCGAATATCTCGGCGCGCGGTGGCTCGCTCGCCAGGCGAAGACCCCTCGCGCGCAGCGGCGCGTGCTCGCCCAATTACATGGAAATGGCAGCGTTCCGGCAAGTCTGCGCGGGCTCCATGCTTGGCTTGCCTATCACAGTTCGGCGATGGCCGAGTCGGTCATAACTCACGACCCTTATGGCGTGCTGCGCTACGGCGAGGCCACTGCACTGTCACCTCATCTCGCAGATTGCTTATTCAAGGCGCTGTGCCGGTTTGCCAAGGATGATCCTTATTTTCGGTCTAAAGATTGGGACAGCAAGACCGCAACAGGGTTGATGATACCGACGCTTAAACACAACATAGAGGCCGTGATTACCTCGGCGGCGAGCAGTGAGCACATGCGCTCGCTGTTGATCGAAGGACTCCAGGGTACCCCCCTCGCGGTCGAACTCGCCGATACCTTGGAATCGATCGTGCTCGCACCGGAGCGGTTTTATCGCGAGCGATACGATGCGGCCAAGGCTTTGCTCCCGTTTCGTGATCGAGAGTGGTGGCGTACGACCATTGCTGCGCTCACCAACGAGGGCGGCAAGGATGCGCCGCGGCTTGCTCGTCAATTGATCCAGCATATCGACGCCGACGTATCGGACGATCTGTTGGTCGAAACGATTTTCGCTGAAATGGGGGTTAGCAATTCTTCGCATCGCCTCCGAACAGGGCGGCGCGTCCATACTGTCCGGGGTTATGAGCTACTGCTTACCATGATCCCGTCGGGGCGACTGATCCGAGTGCTCGATCTTATGGTCGAACATGCAAAGATGCTTTCCGATGCCGACTGGGAAAACGCCCGCGATGTGGCCGATATGGTCGCTCATCTCGTCGTTCGTGGGCTCGATGAAGGTGTGATCGGCGTTGCCGAGGCATCGTCGCTGTGGCGCTGGCTCGAACCAATCGAGCGAGCGCATAGTTATCATCGCAATGCCCAGCAGGCGCTCGCGAGGTCCCTGGGGGCGCAGGACGCGGTGCGCCGCGCAGTCCAGTTGCACGTCCTGGCGAACGACCGCCGTAAGGATGGCCTGTGGGCTACCGTTCACCGTTTGCAGCGCCGCCTTCTGCAGTTGGTTGGGCGGCCAGATGACTTAATCGCCGTGTTCCACTGGCTGGCCGAAGGGGACAACAAGGATCCCGCGCTTCGCCAAGACTGGATGGATCTGGTGGCGGTCGCGTGGGGGCCCAATGGGCTTGTCCCTGACGTGCGCACGGCAGCGGAGGTGTTCCGTCGTGGCGACAAACCGCTCGGTGATTTCTTGCGTAAGCTTGAAGATCCGAAGAAACCCGCATGGCAGGTTCGTCAGGATAAGATGGCGGCGAAGCGAGATCGTGATCGCATGGTGACGTTTGAGAAAGCGCGTCGCTCATATATCCTCATGCGCGACGATCTGCGTGCAGGGAAGCTGGAGGCGATCTTGCGGCCAGCACAAGCCTATCTCGATCACTTTTCCGATTTACCAAGCGAATCGCTACCTGAAGAGCGCGTGGCTAACTGGCTTGGGACGGACCTTTGCGGTGATGCATTGATTGGGTTTGAGGCCGTGTTGCATCGATCCGATTTGCCTACGCCAGTCGAGATTGCTGAAGGCTTGGCACGCGACACGATATACAACTACAGCTTTCCCATCATGGCCGGGATGTATGAGCGCATGCGCTGTGGTAACGGATTCGCCGACCTGCCAACGTCGCTTAAGCAATCGGCGTTGTTGCTCTGTCACGACGATCATGGATGGAATCTCGATAAGGAAAAAGAAGCGTTGAGCGCGGCGTTGGAAGCTGCTCTCGTTTCTACGCCCGAAACCCGTCAAGCGTTCGCGCGGCTCTGGATCGAGCCTGCGCTGAGGGTGGGTAAGGAGCATGTTGCCGGGCTCTACAAACTCGCGCATGATCCGGAGTGGAAGGCGACTGGGGCGGCTCTGGGCGCTGACTGGCTGGCTAAGTTTCCGAATGTGCCGCAGTCAGTTGAGGCAGGGCTAGTCGACTGTCTGACGTATGGCGGCGCTCTCTGCGAGCTTCACGATGTTGCCGAAAGTCGCAACAAGATGGTCTTCCGCAATGTTGAGCATCTGCTTACGTGGCTTGCGATTGACGTACTGGTCCGGTTCGATGCTGTGCGTGCCGATCTTGCCAAAATCGGGACAGAACAGCGTAACTTCATCTGGTTCCTACGCAACCGGCTGCAGTTCGAGCGGGGCAGCAGCATGCTGACGCTGACGGTCGCGCAGGCCGAATGGATCATCGCCGAATTCCGGGAGCAATGGCCGTATGCAGAGCTTGATGGAGTCGGGTCGGGCAACACTAACGACTATGACGCAACCGATTTTTTGTGCTCGCTGATTAACCGGGTCGCGGACGACACTAGCATGCAGGCGGCCGAGGCAATAACAAGGCTTGTGGCTGGACCTAAGGACACTTACGCTGAACTGATCAGACACATGGCGGCCGAACAGCAGCAGAAGCGCGCCGAGGAAAATTTTATCGCGCTATCACCCGGTGATCTGAGCTCGCTGCTCGACGACGGGCCGCCGCGAAATATAGAAGATTTAAAGGCGCTAGTGTGCGAAGAAATGGCTGTTGCGCAACGCAAGCTTATTGGCGATGATCTCGATTCGGTCGTCGATTTCTGGACTGACGACGGTATCCCGCGCGACGAGAACCGATGTCGCGACCGGCTGGCCGCGATGCTCGGCCCGGAACTTGCTCGTTACGATATTGATCGGATCACTGAGGCGGACATGCCCCAAACTAAGCGCGTAGACTTGGCGTTCGCCCGTGGGACGATGCAGTTACCGGTGGAGGTCAAAGGGCAGTGGCATGGGGAGGTGTGGGATGCCGCGACTGGCCAACTCGACTCGCAGTACCTGATCGACTGGCGCTCTGAGCAACGCGGCATCTATTGCGTCCTGTGGTTCGGTGATCTGCCCTCGGTGACGAACCGGAGATTGAAGGCGCATCCCGACGGGCTCACTAGGCCGGCGACTGCGGAGGCCATGCGCATGATGCTCATTGAACGGATTCCCGAGGCGCGCCGCGCACTGATTGACGTGGCAGTGATTGATCTATCGGCCCACAAACGTGGAAATTTCCAGGGGTGCTCAGACACGCGATCCTTTCAGTGACGGCGCCGGGTGAGCACTGGTTAACTGCCGATTTTTTGAAGTTGGCGCTTGCAGTGAGGTGTTGAAGCAGAGGTAGTGCGCTTTGATCATGTGTGCGCGAGTTGAAAGTCCGTGTTCCTGTCTCATTGCGCCTGCGGCAATTGCGGGAAATGGAGCGTTGGAAATATCGCCTGACCTTCCGTTGTGGCGAACCGGAGTAACGCGAATCGAAGCGCGCGTTCCAAACCTAAATACGTGGGCGCATTGGCAAGAGTTTTGGCGAAGTCTCTGCTTGAAACTACAGGCCGGCCCATTTGAATGTCCCCTGTTGAATTGCCGCTCGGTGCGATCCATTGGCCGAAATGGATGCCCGTGTGAACGAACTGGCTCCGTAGATCATAGGCGGCAGCGATATTTCGCTCAAATTTGTCAATTGTGAAGGTAGCGAATGGATGTGCTGAATCTGAACATTCGAAGAATTCAGGCGTCACTAGCGCAGTGAACATCTTTACGAACCTTCGCTTTATCTGGCCTAGTCTTTTTTTGAGGGATCGTGCCATCGCCTCGCCATCTGGAACTCTTGATGCTATAGCGTTCAGAGTGGTTTTCATCGAATCGTCAAGTAGATCGTCGATGTCCCACTGAAAATAGCTCGCCAAAATTTCGCCCGCTGTGATCAGGTGAAGATAGGCAACTTCGGGGTCGGCTTCCGCTGAGCGCAGTGATCGGCAGTAGAAAGAACATGCACTTTCAAATATTCGCTCGAAGTGCTCATTCTCGCCACTATGAGTGAGGAACGTCAGAATGCGGGCGGACTCCTCAAGATTGAGCTCGACCGGCAGGTTGGAACGAGCTTCATGAGAGTTGTACGGAAGCTCACTGTCGCAAGGCGACGCAAATACGGTTGTGTCTGGCACTAAAAAAAAGCCGTTGCTTTCGATTGCGCCATGACTGTCGAACCTTTTCCCATAGAGAACGCTAAGCAGTGATGCAGTTATCTCCGCAGTTCGAGTGTAGTCAGGCAGAACGAATCCAGGCGCCTTGGTAAGGGGCGGGCTCTCAAAGCACAATACGAACGCACTTCGTGAGAGCGGCCCCTGTCTCCTTCTCGCAGCACTGGCTCTATCTTGAGGGCTAGGCCAAGCGTGGGTTAGCAGAAGGCTGGGTTGTCTATGCTCACCGATCAGACGGCTCGTGCTTGACAGCAAGAACTTGTGAACGGTGTCTAGCGGACGCAATAGACCATCATTTTTCTTGGCAGTGTCCGTCATATGTTGCTTAGCGAGAAGCCGATGGGCCGATATGAAATTGTCGGAGATTCTGCCCATGCCGTCGATGGCCCTCGCCGGAGGCCAGCAACATAGCAGACAATCAGCGTGTTTGCTTCCGTCACGCCCAGTATCGAGCGCGGTAGCGAATAGAACTGTCTCCGTCAAGAATCGCTCCCACATCCTGCCCACATAAATACCTGGTTGGCGGCGAAAGCTGGCGCATTGCAGTGGAGTATTTCTGGCTGAAAGTTCGGAGAAATCAAAGGCTTATCAACTCATGGTGGATCGGGGTGGACAGACCTATGGCGGACACTCCTTCCGCCATACGCTATGCAAAAACAACCACCCTCGGGTGGTTGTCTGCCTTCACATCAGCTATTGCATCGCGCCGCTCAGCGGCGAGGCTTGTCCTTGGCGTCCTTGCCCAGGTCTTGGGCCTGCCGGCGCGGATCTTCTCCGCTGAAGCCGCCATAGCTGCTCTGGCCGGGGTCGGCGCTACGGCTCTGGATTTTCTCGTCGGCCTTTTTCTGATGCGCGCCGGTGCCAGCCGACGGCTTCTGGTCTTGCTTGCGTTGCTCTTCAGTCATCGAGATCTCCCTCAGAAGTGAATGGCGACCATTCGACCGCAAGTGCCATACCCCGGTCGGGCTCATATTCAATCGCCGAGACCACGCTTGCCAAGTTGTTGAACCGCGCAATGATGGGCTGGTTCTTCGGCCAGGTCTTCGCCACGCCCGATGATAAACAAGACCTTCGTCTGGAACTGGTCAACGCGCAGTTGGGCGGCCAGTTGCTTCCGTGCGTCAGCGGGGATAGTTGTACGCGCTGAGTGTCCATATCTCGCAGGACTGAGCTTGCTTTATGCGCATCCAGGGCATGTCAGGTGCTATGAGTCGCTGCGGATTACTCGCAACGCCGAGCACTCAATCGTGGAGATGAGCATGAAAGCACTGGTTTACGAAGGACCCAGGAAAGTCAGCGTGAAGGATATGCCCGATGCCAAGATCGAGCGTCCCAATGACGTGCTGGTCAAAATCACCACCACCAATATTTGCGGTTCGGACCTTCATATGTACGAGGGCCGCACGAATATGGAAACGGGCCGCATCCTCGGTCACGAGAACCTTGGCGTGGTCATTGAAGTGGGCAAGGGTGTCGAACGGATCAAGGTGGGCGACCGCGTCTGCCTGCCGTTCAATATCGGCTGCGGCTTCTGCAAGAACTGCGAGCGCGGGCTGACGGGATTTTGTCTTACCGCCAATCCCGGTATGGCCGGTGCGGCTTATGGCTTCGCGGGCATGGGGCCATACAGCGGCGGTCAGGCGGAATTGCTGCGCGTGCCTTTCGGGGATTTCAATTGCCTGGTCCTGCCGCCTGACGCGGAGGAAAAGGAAAACGACTACGTCATGCTGTCCGACATATTCCCCACCGGTTATCACGCCACCGAGCTTGCGGGAGTGTTGCCCGGCGAGAGTGTCGTCATCTACGGCGCGGGTCCCGTGGGTCTGATGGCGGCGCTTTCTGCTCAAGTGAAAGGGGCGGGGAAGATCATGGTGGTCGATACGCACCCCGACCGTTTGAAGCTGGCTGAGCAGTTGGGTGCCATTCCTGTCGATGACAGTGACGGCAACTCGGCGGATCAAATTCTGGAGCTGACGGGAGGCGAGGGCGCTGACCGGGGCTGCGAATGCGTCGGTTACCAGTGCAGCTGCCAGGGGCATGAGGTCCCGAACCTGACCATGAATAATCTGATCAAGGCAGTGCGTCCAACCGGCGGCATCGGCGTCGTCGGCGTGTTCGTCGCGGAAGATCCCAAGGCCGAGGATAAGCTCGCCAAGAAAGGACAACTGGCGCTGGATTTCGGCCAGCTATGGATGAAGGGCCAGAAGATTGCCACGGGGCAGGCGAACGTGAAAGCCTATAACCGCCGCCTGGCGAACTTGATCAGTCTTGGCAAGGCCGAGCCATCGCAAATCATCTCGCATGAATTGGCCCTGGATAAAGCCCCCGAAGCTTATGAGAATTTCGACAAGCGGGTCGATGGATGGACCAAGGTGATACTGAAGCCTGGTAGCTGAATTTCTTATTCTTGCTCTTCCGTAATGACGGCGCCCAATACGCGAGCTGTGCTTATCGGCAACGTTGCGACGATACCGACTCAAGCTGGCAGGCACGGTATCGGCTTACGATAAAATCGCTCAGCCTCGTTCCGGGGTCCGTTCTTCACGGAGTTTCGTTTGACCGTCATTTCGAGCAAAGACCGCGCCGCCGAGTTGGCGCGGGCACAAGCCCGCATCCTCGAACTTGCGATGGGTGGTACCGGGCTGCATCAAACGCTCGAAGCAATCACGCTTGCCGTGGAAGATCTGTCGGAAACCAAGGTTCTCGCATCGATTCTTATCCTCGACGAAGACGGGCTGCGTCTCAGGCACGGCGCCGCGCCGAGCCTGCCGCAAAGCTACAACGAAGCGATCGATGGCATCAGCGTCGGGCCAGGCGTTGGTTCGTGTGGCACCGTTGCGTTCAGTGGCGAGCCGGTCTATGTCTCGGATATCGCGACCCACCCTTTGTGGGCCGACTATCGTGATATCGCCCTTTCATATGGACTGCGAGCGTGCTGGTCGACGCCGGTAAGGTCGAGTGCGGGCAAGCTGCTCGGCACCTTCGCGCTTTATTATCAGAACCCGCGCCAACCGGGCGACAACGACATCGAGCTGATCAATTTCGTTGCCCGCTCCGCCGGATTGGTCATCGAGCGTAGACAAGCCGAAGAGGCGCTGCGCATCGCGAACGAGCGCCAGATCGCCAAGGTGGAAGCAGACCTTGCCGCGTCGCGCGACCTGGTGCGCGAACTGGAACTCAGCCGGGTTGAACTGAAGCAGGCCAAGGATCGCTTCCAGACGATCGTGGAAACCATCGACGCGGCCTTCGCCATCGTGCAGGTGGAGTATGACCAGAACGACAAGCCCATCAACTATCGCTTCGTCGAGATCAATCCCGCCTTCGAGCGGCAGGCGGGCGTAGACCTGCGCGGAAAACGGGTCACCGAGTTCGCTCCCCATCTGGAGCAGTTCTGGTTCGATACCTATGGCCATGTCGCCAGCACTGGCGAACCGGCCAACTTCGAGAGTTATGCGGAGGCGTTCAAGCGCTGGTTCGATGTTCGCGCCGTGCGGGTCGGCGATCCCAAGGATCGTCAGATTGCCATCTTGTTCAACGATGTCACCGCGCGTCGCGAAGCGCAGGACCGGCTCCGTGTCAGCGAAGCAAATGCACGCGAGAATGCGGAGCGCGTGCAACTTGCCCTGGCCGCCGGCGCGATCATCGGCACGTGGCACTGGGACCTGCCCAGCGATCAATTCACGGTCGATGAAGGGTTCGCCAATGCGTTCGGGCTCGATCCGGCCCTTGGCCGCAAGGGGATTCCCCTGGCGCAAATCGTCAAGACAGTTCACCCAGACGATCAGGCAGGCCTGGCCGAGGCCATCCGTGATGTCGTCAAGCGTGGCGGACCGTATGCTTACCAATACAGAGTCCGTCGTGCGAATGGCCGCTATTACTGGATCGAAGCCAACGGTCATGTCGATCATGGGCCGGACGGAACACCGCTGAGTTTTCCTGGCGTGGTCATCGATGTCGAAGAGCGCCGCAGTATTGAAGCGGAGCGGGATCGCGCGATTGCCGCATTGCGTACTCTCAATGATTCGCTGGAGCAGCGTGTGGCGGAGCGCACCGCGGAATTGATGCGCGCGGAAGAAGCGCTGCGGCAGGCTCAGAAAATGGAGGCGGTGGGCCAGCTTACCGGCGGCATCGCGCACGACTTCAACAATATGTTGACCGGCGTCATCGGCGGGCTCAATCTGGTTCAGCGCCACATCGCGCTTGGCCGCATGGACCGCGTCGATCGTTATATCGAGATGGCGAACACTTCCGCGCAGCGGGCCGCCGCGCTGACGTCGCGTCTGCTCGCGTTCGGCCGCCGCCAGTCGCTCGACCTCAAGTCCACGGACGTGAACATGCTGGTCGCCGGCATGGAGGATCTTCTGTATCGGACCCTGGGCGAACAGGTCGCGCTAGAAGTGCATCTGGATCCTGGGCTGTGGTCAGCCTATACCGACGGGAATCAGCTGGAGAGCGCGCTGCTCAACTTGAGTATCAATGCGCGCGATGCGATGCCGGCGGGCGGCAAGCTGATTATCGAAACGAGCAACACGCAGCTCGATCAGCGGTATGTTCGCGACTATGCCGATTTGCAGCCGGGCGACTACGTGGTTCTGTCGGTGACGGATACGGGTACCGGCATGTCGGCGAGCACCGTCGAGAAGGCCTTTGAGCCTTTCTTCACGACCAAGCCCCTGGGGCAGGGCACGGGGCTGGGCCTGTCGATGATTTATGGTTTTGCCCGGCAGTCCGGTGGGCATGTGCGGATCTACAGCGAGCTTGGAACGGGCACGACAGTCAAACTCTTCTTGCCACGACGTAATGGCATGCTGGATGTGGCGGAGATTCCTGATGGCGAGGTGACGCCGCTGGGGGCCGGTGAAATGGTCATGGTCGTCGAGGATGACGCGTCTGTCCGGATGATCGTCACTGAAGTATTGGACGAGCTTGGCTACGGCGTGATCGAGGCGGTGGACGCCCTGGCCGCGATTCCCATCCTTGAATCGAATAAACGAATCGACCTGCTGGTGACCGACGTTGGTCTGCCAGGAATGAACGGCCGCCAACTCGCGGAAATCGCGCGCCAGTCGCGGCCGGGGCTGAAGATCCTGTTCATCACCGGCTATGCGGAAAACGCGGCCGTGCGTGCGGGCTTCCTTGATTCCGGCATGGAAATGATGACCAAGCCGTTCGCCATCGAAGCGCTCGCGGCGAAGTTGCGCGACATGCTGGGCGCTCAAGCGATCTCGCAGTAGCTCTTGGCGACGATCTGCCAGCGGCCATCGAATTTGATGAAGCTGAGATAGTCGGTATACGTGGTGGGAGGCAGCATGCACCTCACTTTGACCATGGCGTTGGCTTCGCCAACACGGTCGATCAGCAGGATGGCGTCATCCCGTGACGCCTTGCTTGCCGCCGGCGCGGGTCGCGCCGCGACGCGCTTGAACCACTCGGGAACGGGGAGCGCCACCAGTTTCCCCTCCTTGGGAATGAAGAGCGTGGCGCCTTCGTGGAAGACTTGCGCGAGCTTCTCAACACTGCCTTCGTACAGGCCATCGAAATAAAGTTGGACGGCGGCTTCGATTTTCGAAATTTCAGTAATCATAGGATCTCATTGAGTTAGTTCGCGTGCCCGCATGAACTCCGCGGTGGCTTGATCGCCGCGGGCGGCCGATTTTGCGAGGGCGTTGATCACGCCCTGGCGGTCGGCCGGGGACTTGTCCTGGTTGAACTTGAACTTGCCTTGCAAGTCGTCGATAGGGATGCGCACCGCGACGATGGCTTTCAGGCGCGAGGCCGTCAGCGTGGCCGGCATTTCGGGGAAACGCCAATTTCCCCCCAGCGGTTCGTCGTACTGCTTCACCGTGCGGTTGAGAACGGCGAGCACGTCTTCCGGGTCTTCCATACAGTGCGGCACGCCGCGGGCATGGATCGCCGCATAGTTCCACGTCGGGAAGGTCAACTGGTTCTCGTACCAGCTGGGTGAAATGTATGCGTGCGGCCCCTGGAAGATCACCAACGCCGGCGCGCCAGCCTGCAAATCGGCGAGCTGCGGGTTCGCTCTGGCCAGATGGGTGGTCAAGGTCCCCTTCGGGCCTGCGTCGGATTCCAGCAGGAAGGGCAGATGAGTCGCCTGGCTGCCGGCGCTGCCGTGAGTGACGAGCGTGGCGAAGCTCCATTGCCGCATGCACGCATGCAGCTCGTCCCGATCGTGATTCTCGTAGGGTTTGGGTGTGTACATCTGAGCCAACGTGAAGATAGGAGTTCAGTAACCGCGATGGGAATCCACCACGTTTCTTAGCGCTTCGCCTTGCTGCAAACGGCGTATGTTTTCAGCCACTTGCTGGACCACGGCATGGGGCGATGCCATCGTCGCCATATGCGGAGTCACCACCACGTCAGGCCTGTCCCAAAGAGGACTTTGAACATTCAGCGGCTCTTCGGGAAACACGTCGAGAACGGCGCCGCGCAGTCTGCCTGCTTCGAGCGCCGCGAGCAGGTCATCGACGACCAGATGCTCACCACGGCCGCAGCCCACGAGCGCTGCCCCGGTGGGTAGTTGCGCGAACAACCCGCTGTTCAAGATGCCGCGGGTGTCTTCGGTCAAGGGCAGCAGGTTGACCAGGATCTCCGTGTCGGAAAGGAACTCCGGCAAGGACGCCGGCCCTGCATGGGTCCGCACACCGTCGATGACATGGGCACTGCGTGCCCAGCCGCTGACGCGATAACCCTGGCGCTGCAGCACTCCCGCCACCGTCCTGCCCAGGCTGCCCAGGCCCATGATGCCAACATGGCAATCGGCGGGATGGCGCAGCGCGGGCCGGATCCAGCTGCGGCTTTTCTGTTGGCGCAGCGCCAGATCGAAAGCGCGATGGAAGTACAGCACCGCCCACGACACATACTCGACCATGCCGCGCGTCATGTCGTCGTCCACCACCCGGCAAACCGGCAGCCTGGCGGCGGCCGCGCCGGGAAGAATGTTGTCGACGCCGGCGGCAATACTGTGCACGAGTCGAAGGCGGGTCATTCTCTGGTACAGGCCGGGTGGCGTGTTCCAGCACACCGCCACCTCGGCGTCCAGGCAGGCGGGATCGGGCCAGACCGAATACCGGAGCGACGGGACGGCCTGCTGCAACAGCGGGCCAAGGTATTCCAGCTTGGAGGTCTGGCTAAGCAATGCGATGTGCGTCATCTGCCTCAATCCGTCTTGATATTGGCGGTACTGATGATGTGCGCATTGCGCTTGAGCTCCCGCTGCACCTGATCCCGAAACACGCTCGCGTCCGAATAGCGGGCGTCGAAACCGGCCGCGGCAAGCGCTTCACGCGTGGCCGGGTCGTTCATCATGTCCTGGATACCCTTGGACAGGCGTTCGACGACCTTCGGCGGTGTGCCCTTGGGCGCCACGATGCCGAACCAGGTTTCGAAGTTGAAATCCGCCACGCCTTCTTCCTGGACCGTTGGAATCTGCGGCAGCTGGGTGGCCCGTTGCATGCCAAGGACTGCGATGGGCTTGACCTTGCCGCCGCGAATCTGCGGGATGGCCGCGACCATGGTCTCGATGGTCAGGGGAATCTGGTTGCCGATGAGGTCCGTCATCGCCGGCGCGCTGCCCTTGTAAGGCACGTGCAGCAGGCGCGCGCCGGTTTTCTGGGCCAGGGATTCGCCGGCGATATGCGGCAGCGATCCCGTTCCGAAGGAACCGAAGTTCAAGCCTTCGGACTTGGACTTGGCAACGATGTCCTTGACCGTCGCCAGACCTGTCGTCGGATTGGTAAGGATGACGAGCTGCGTGCCGCCGGCAATTCCCAGGTACTCGAAACTCGTCTGCGGGTCATACCCCAGGTTCTTGTAAAGCAGGGGATTGACCGTGTATGACGAGCTGCCCATCAGCAGGATGGTGTAGCCATCGGGCTGCGCACGCGCCGTGTAGGCGGCGCCGATCGCACCGTTGGCGCCGGGCTTGTTTTCGACGACAACGGCCTGGCCCAGGCGGGCGCCCAGGTGCGTGGCCATCAGGCGAGCCAGCACATCGGTCGATCCGCCGGGGGGAAACGGGGCGACCAGGGTGACGGGTCGGGTCGGATAGTCTTGCGCGTAAGCGGTCGCGGCGCCAAGAATGGCCATTGCAGCGGCCGCAATTCTGATGATGGACTTCATACGTGGATCCTAGGCAGGGGTTATGGAAGCAAAGATCGGCGATTCATATGTGTCTCAACAGGGGCGGTCTGCGCCGTCCGCAGGGAACTGCTTGCTCGAAAGCATGGGCGAATTCGAGTAATGCTCTTTCCTGGCGGTAGCGGCCGACGATCTGCAGGCCTACCGGCAGGCCGTCGTCGGTGAAACCGCAAGGCACCGAGATGGCGGGATGGCCCGTCAAGGACAGGTAGTAGCCCGAACGCATCCAGTCGATGTAGTTCGCCATCGGCGTATTGCCGATGGCTTCTACGGTTTCCCACTCGACAGGGAAGGGCGCCACCTGGCTGACTGGCCCGACCAGGAAGTCATGGGACTGCATGAATACGTTCATGCGTTGGAACAGCGCCGCGCGGACCTTTTCCGCCAGGGCCACGTCGCGGCCGCTGGCGTCGCGGCCGACGCCGATGTTCCACCGGATATGGGCCTTGAAGGCTTCCGGCTGACTTGCTTCAAGCTCGCCGTAGGCCAGCTCGAAGGCGACGCCGCGCAGGGTCTGGAACGCTTCATCGGCCAGTGAGAAGTCGGGGCACGCCTCCATGACTTCCACCCCCATGCTTTGCAATACGGGCGCCTGCGCGTTGATTACCCGCAGCACGGCGTCGTCCGTGGGCAAGCCACCCCACGTCGGCGCGAAAGCCACCCGCAGGCCGGCGGTACTGCTTTCGAGCGAACCGAGGAAGCGGGCCGGGTCCTGCTCGATGGACAAGGGATCGCGCGCATCCGGACCCGCCATCGCGGCAAGCATCAAGGCGACGTCCGCCACGGTCCGGCCCATCGGACCCACGACCGTCAACGCATTGGAAGGGTTGAGCGAGGGCCACTGCGGCACCCGGCCAGGTGAAGGCCGCAGCCCCACGACGTTGCAGAAGGAGGCGGGATTGCGCAGGGAGCCGCCCATATCGCTGCCGTCCGCCAGTGCCGTCATGCCGCAGGCCAGCGCGGCCGCCGCGCCGCCGCTACTTCCTCCAGCGGATTTGCTCAGGTCATAGGGATTGCGCGTGGCGCCGAACAGCGTGTTGTACGTGTGCGAGCCCGCGCAAAATTCCGGGATGTTGCTCTTGCCCATGGTGATGGCGCCAGCCGCCTGCTCGCGCTGTACCAGCAGGCTGCTCAATGCCGGAATGTGGTCGCGGTATAGCGGCGAGCCCTGGGTGGTGCGCATGCCCTGGGTCAGAAAGCAGTCTTTGTGGACGACAGGCAGGCCGTGCAGCAGCCCCAGAGGGTCGCCATGCGCCTGGCGCTCGTCAGCAGCTGCGGCATTCCGCAATGCCGTTTCAAGGTCCAGCGTTACCAACGCATTGACCTGGGGGTTGCAATGGCTGATGCGGTCGATGTGCGCGGCCATCAGTTCTCGGGCGCTAAGGTGGCCAGCCTGGATTTCCTGCCGGAGTGCCGTTGCCGGCCGATCGCAAAGTTCAGTGTGCATTTGGGCTAAGTATTGACATACGATACAAACTATCGTATAGTAATTCTACCGATGGGCGTGTTGCGCCAGCAATGGAGGAAAACCCGTGAGCGATGTCATGAACGAAGACGCGAGCGGCGACGGCGCGGAGAAGAAAGACGCGCTATATGTGGCCGCCGTCGAACGCGCCATGCGCGTGTTGGAAGCCTTCGCCAGCAAGCCTGGCGACCTTGGCCTGACCGAACTGGCTGACATGACCGGCCTGGGCAAGAGCGCCGCCCAGCGCTTCGTCTATACCTGGGAAAAGTTGGGCTACCTTGTGCGCGAGCCGGCATCACGGCGCCTGCGCCTGACGTCCAAGGCGGTCGAACTCGGTCATTCGTATTTGAAGGGCGATCCATTGATCGCACAGGTCGCGCCGCATCTTGCGACGCTGCGCGACCAGTTCGGCCTGGCCGTCAACCTGAGTGTGCGGCGGGGTGACGACATGGTCTACCTGCTGCGTCTGCCCAGTCATGAGCTGACCCTGGCGGAAATGCTTCCGGGCCGGCGTCTGCCGGCTTGGTCCAACGCGAGTGGCCGCATGTTGTTGACCACTTCATCGGACGATGAGCTGCGTGCGATTTTCAAGCGTCAGCCACCGCTGGCTTTCACGCCGCGCACCACGACTGATCTGGAAACGCTGCTGGCGCAAATTGCGCGGGCGCGTACCAACGGCTATGTGATCACGGAGCACCAGGTTCATATGCACCAGATCGCGGTCGCCATTCTGGCTACCGTGTCCTCGGGCGCGCAAGTGGCGATCGGCGTCGCCACGTCGATGGGTGACTACTCGACGAAGCGGGTGGAGGCGGAGCTGGTTCCCGCGTTGTTCAAGACGGCTGCAGCCTTGCACGCTGCGTGATTGGGGGTGTGGGTGTGGGTGTGGCTTTGGCTGTGCCTGTGGCTTTGGCTCGGCAAGGCACGGCATGTCGCCGTTGCCGGTGACGAGTGCCTATGAGGCCGTCGTGCCCACGTGTCCTAGTCCCAAGCGGACGAGATAGTCTTCGAGTTCGCTCACGTCCTGCGCGGCGATGATCGCGCCGATGTAGCCGTCTGGCCGCACCAGCGTCCATTCACCGTCTCTGGGCGCGTAGGCCGCGCGGAAATGTCCGGCGTCATCGCGCAATTCGTCGGTCTCACCGATCCGGTGTATGCGCAGACCCGCGCGCGGCGCTATGTCCGCGCTGTGGCTCCCGAAACCCAGCAAGGTCCAATGCGGCCCACGGAACAGGTCGAACAAACGCCGCGGCTGCCCGGCGGCGCCGATCAAGCGCGCGTCCGGCGCGCGATCGCCGGCGTGTACACCGGCCGAACGCGCCGGGTGCTCCAGCGCCAACGCGCTTGCGGGATAGCCGATATCGAGTTGCTGCACCTCGCGTCCGCGCCGCATCTGTCCGGCTTTGGCCTCGTCCAGCAGGCGCGTGGACAGTCCCAGCATCTGCGCTGCGACGGGGCGCCGTTCCGCCTCGTAGGTGTCCAGCAGTTCGTCCGCTGCGCCGCCGGCTATCGCGGCGAGTTTCCAACCGAGGTTGTACGCATCCTGCACGCTGGTATTCAGCCCCTGACCACCGGTGGGCGGGTGGATATGCCCCGCGTCGCCGACGAGCAGGGCGCGGCCCACACGGTAGCGGTCGGCCAGGCGCGCGTTCATCTCGTAGGCCGAGGCCCAATGGACGGTGTGCACCTGGATGTCATCGCGGCCCGTACGCGCGCGGACCAGCGCGGCCAGCCCGGCCGCGGAGAGGTCAACGTCGATATCAGGGGGAATGGGCGCCTGTACCTGGAACAAGTCGGTGCCCGCCAGTGGGCAGATCGCCAACTGGCGCTTTGGGTCACCGTCCTGGAAGCGGTGCCATGCGTCGCGGTCCAGGCCGGTCAGCACCACGTCGGCCACCACCGCCCGTACACCCAGCGTCTTGCCGGGGAAGTCGATGCCGAGGCACTTGCGCACGAAACTGCGGCCGCCGTCCGCGCCCACCAGGTAGCGCGTGCACAGCACCTCATCACCCTGCGGGCCGCGCAGTTGCACCGTGACACCCGCGTCGTCCTGCTCGAAAGCGACCAGCTCGCAGCCGAAGTCCACGTGGGCACCCAGTTCGGCGAGCCGTTCGCGCAGGATGCGTTCGGTGAGGAACTGCGGCAGCATCAGCGGTTGCTGGAAGGGCTCCGCGGGTGTGCCGGGCGCGGTTGCCATCATGGGCGAGTCGACGGAACTGCCGTCTGCTGCGTGGACGCGCTGCGGCGGGTAGGAGCCGCCGGTCGCCACCAGGCGATCGAGCACGCCCAGGTCCTCGAACACCTCCAAGGTGCGCGGCTGGATACCCTTGCCGCGCGAACCCTGGAAGGGGCTAGGCTGCTTTTCGATGATGCGGGCGCGAATACCGCGTCTTGCAAGGTCGATCGCGAGCGTGAGACCCGCCGCGCCGGCGCCGCAGATCAGGACATCAGGGGAAGTGGTCGAGGTCATCACGGCTCCTATTGAGTGTATGATGCACATAATTGAGAGCATGCTATGACAAAACCGAAAAGAGTGCAAGATACACATATATCGCGCCGGGACCTAAGGTCGCTGCACGACGCGATGATCCGCATCGCTGTCGTGCTGAACCGTCCTCAGAACGACGAGGCGATGGTGCGCGCGGCGGGCATCACGCTGGATCGCGCGCTCTTTCCGCTGTTGGTGCGGATCGAGCGTAAAGGCCCCATCGGCGTGGGCGAACTCGCCGACGGCGTCGGCCGCGACTACACCACCGTCAGTCGTCAGGTAAGCAAGCTGGAAAGTCTGGGCTTGACGCAGAGCGAGCCGGGTGCCATCGACCGCCGCGTGCGGCACGTGACGGTGACCGCCAAGGGCAAAGCCATGACCGACGCGATCGATGCCGCGCGCGAGCGCATGGGCCGGGCGATCTTCCAGGATTGGGAAGAGGACGATGTGAAGTCGCTCATCCAGCTCATGGGCAGATTCGCGGACGGTCTTGAAGGCGTCAACCAGGACGAGACCGAGTAGCACGGCTGACTCGGATGCACGGAAAACGGGCTGCTTCGCAGCCCGTTCACATTCTGTACGCATGATCTCCGTTGGTCATGTCACATCGCGCCGTTTCCTTAACACCTGGCAGGTAGTTGCGCCGGGCCTTGCGCGTTCCCGCCCCTGCTGACGACGCACGCGCGCCTGCCGCAATGCGGCAACGACGAATTGCTGAGTGCCCATCCCTCAGGCATCCTGCGCATGGCAGCGGGGGGCGTGGGTACGCGCGAGGACATTCTGCTCACGCAAACCCGTCGTCTAGCGCGGCACGCAACGTCTGATGCAAAGAGATGCGTGTTCGCAGCGTAGCGTCGAGGGCGCCACCACTGCGATATCTCGATGTGCACTCGGAAAAATTTGGCGGAGCTTATATGGTCTTTTGACGCTCTTGAGACGTGCGTATGGTCGTTCCTGGCCAATGCGGATGGCCCGGAATTATTAAAAAAAGATGCAGCTTGGAGACTGGTATGGAAAGCGTGGAAAGCACACAAGTGGTAGCCGGGGCGTCAGTCCTGGGCAGGGTTGTGGACAAGGATGGTGATACGGCGCGGTCGGGCTGGTGGACACTCATGTCCTGGCGTATCGGCATCATTCCGGTTCCGCTGTTCGTGATGATGGTGGTGGTGCTGACGGTGCTGTATGCCTTGCGCAAGGTGCCGGGGGATATCGTGACGGCCATCATGTTGTTGCCCGTTGGCGGCTTCGCGTGCGCGGAGCTCGGCAAGCGCACGCCTTTCGTGCGCAAGTTCGGCGGGGCATCGATCTTCGCCACCTTCATTCCTTCAGCGCTGGTGTACTACGGCGTGCTGCCGAATGAATTCACCAACGCTGTCACCAGCTGGACGAAGCAGAGCAATTTTCTCTATCTGTGTATCGCCACCATCATCGTCGGCAGCATTCTGGGGATGAACCGGCGCGTGTTGATACAGGGCTTTCTGCGCGTGGTGGTGCCGCTGGGTATCGGATCGGTGTGCGCGGCCATCGTCGGGACGTTGGTGGGAACGCTGCTGGGCATAGGCGCGTGGAAGACTTTCTTCTTCATCGTGGTTCCCATCATGGCGGGTGGCGTGGGCGAGGGGGCGATTCCGCTGTCGATCGGCTATGCCGCGGTACTGGGCCATGAGCAGGGACTGTTGTTCGCACAGGTGTTGCCGGCGGTGATGTTGGGCAGCCTGAGCGCCATCTTGATGTCGGGCTTGCTGGACTCGGTGGGCAAGCGTTATCCGTCGCTGACCGGAAACGGCAAGCTGGTGAAGCTGGAGGCTGGTGCGCCCATCTCAGGTGAGTCCGTCGTCATGACACAAGCCAGCGCATCGGGCCCAATCGAGGTGGCGACGGTAGGCGTAGCGACGATGCTGGCCGTATGCCTGTACATGGTCGGATATGTCGTCCAGCAGCTATACCACTTTCCCGCGCCGGTGCTGATGCTGCTGTTCGCCGTGCTTCTGAAAGTGGGCAGGTTGTTGCCGCCGGACATGGAGAATGGCGCGTATCGGGTCTATCGATTTTTCGCGACCTGCGTGAACTATCCGCTGTTGTTCGCGGTGGGTGTCGCGCTGACCCCGTGGCAGGAGCTTATCGGCGCCTTCACCGTGCCCAACCTGATCACCATCGCGGCCACCGTCGCCACGTTGATGGCCAGCGGTTTCGTGACGGCGCGATGGCTGAACATGTATCCCGTGGAAGCAGCGGTGGTCAACGCCTGCCATAGCGGCCAGGGCAGCACGGGCGATCTGGCGATATTGACGGCGGCCAACCGCCTGGAACTGATGCCCTTCGCGCAGGTGGCGACGCGCATCGGCGGAGCAATCACCGTCACCCTGGCCTTGATCGCGCTGCGCTGGTGGTCGTAGGGGTTTTCTCGCACGCTCGCAGAACCATCTCAGGATTTACCGCAGTTCGGTCATAGGGAGAACGCCGATCAGATTCCTTCGTGGAATCTGATCGGCGCCGATTATTCCATTGACGATCCTATTGAGCCCGCCGCACAGTACGGCCCAACATCTCACTAGGATCTAACGTCATGCAATGGATAGCAGATCGGCTGGACTTGATTCAGCCGTCGCCCAGTATCACGGCCATGAATCGTGCCAAGGCGCTTATCGCCGAGGGGCAGGATGTTTGCAATATGGCTGCCGGCGAGCCTGATTTCCCTACGCCGCCATTCATTATCGAAGCGGCTTACAAGGCTCTGCTGGCCGGCGAGACGCGCTACACCGCAGTCGATGGAACGCTGGCCTTGAAGCGTGCGATCTGCGAAAAGTTCGCCCGTGAAAACGGCCTGCAGGTTACCCCCGATCAAGTGTCGGTCGGCGCCGGCGCCAAGCAGGTGCTGTACAACGCATTCACCTGCTCGGTAAACCCCGGCGATGAAGTGATCGTGCCGGCGCCATACTGGGTTTCCTATCCCGACATCGTCAAGCTCAATGGCGGCAAGCCGGTATTCATACCGACCGATGCCGCGACCAATTTCAAGATGTCGCCAGCCCAGTTGCGCGCCGCCATTACCCCGCGCACCAAGTGGCTGGTCCTGAATTCGCCCAACAATCCCAGCGGCGCCATCTACACCGAAGACGAACTGCGCGGCCTGGGTGAAGAATTGGCCTGTCATCCGCACGTACGCGTATTGACGGACGACATCTACGAACACGTTCGCTTCGACGATGTGCCCTACGCGACCTTCGCTCAGGTCAATCCCCAACTGGCGGATCGCACGCTCACCGTCAACGGCGTGTCCAAGACCTTCGCGATGACGGGCTGGCGTATCGGCTACGCCGCCGGACCGCGCGACCTCATCAAGGCCATGGAGAAACTACAGTCGCAAACCAGCGGTAATCCCGCGGCTGTCAGCCAGGCCGCGGCGATCGCCGCCTTGCAGGCGCCGCTGGATTTCTTCGACGCCTGGCGCACGGAGTATCAACGCCGCCGCGACTACATCGTGCGAAAACTGGACGGCCAATACGGGCTGACGTGCCCGACACCGGCTGGCGCGTTTTACGTCTATCCGTCCTGCGCGGCCCTCATAGGCAAACGCACGCCTGCCGGCAAGGTAATCGGCAACGACAGCGACTTCGTCATGTACCTGCTGGACGAATTCAAGGTTGCCACCGTGCAAGGCGCCGCCTACGGCGTTTCACCTGCCTTCCGCATTTCCTTCGCCACATCGATGGAAATCATCGAAAAGGCCTGCCAACGCATTCTTGAAGCTTGCCGTGTCCTGACCTGACCGGACCTCGTTCGAGCAGGTTCAACCTCGTCCAACAACATTCAATCGTCGTGCAACAACCTTCCAAGGGGAATATCAATGAAAAAAATCATCACCGCCGCTTTGTTGACCTTCGCAATCTGCGGCGCGGCGTCGGCCGACCAACTGGCGGACATCAAGGCGAAGAAGGTCCTGGTATGCGGGGTGTTCGGTGACCTGGTTCCGCTGGGTTTCGAAGATCCGGCGACGCGCAAACCTGCCGGCTTCGACGTGGATATCTGCGCCGCCATCGCCGACAGTCTGGGCGTGCAATTGCAGATCAATACGGTTTCCGTTGCCGCGCGCATTCCGGCCGTCAGCACGGGCCGTGTCGACATCGTGGCGGCGGCTTTGGGCTACACGGCCGATCGCGCCAAGCAGGTGGACTTTTCCTCTGCCTATTACCAGACGCCGATCCCACTCCTGGTGAAGAAGGATGGTCCCTACAAGAATTTTTCCGACCTCAAAGGCAAGAAGGTCAGCGCGATACGGGCGTCGACGCCGGAGTTGTTCGCGCGCCAGACGCTGAAGGACACTGAAGTGATGACCTTCGATGACGGTCCAGCCGCCTATCTTGCGTTGCAGCAGAACAAGGTGCAGGCCATGGCCATCTCGCAGGGAGCGGGCATCGGCTTCAGGAATCGTTCGCAAGGCGGCGTCGTCTTCATGGACGAGGTGCTGCACTGGGAACCGGAATGCATCGGTGTGAAGAAGGGCGAGACCGCCTTGCTGGATGCCGTCAATAAAGCCCTGGACGAACTGGAAACCTCGGGAAAACTTCAGGTGATCTGGGACAAGTGGTTTGGCCCGGAAACGGAATACAAACTCAAGCGCGAACGCAAAGTGACCCCGTTGGCACAGATCCAGTCCCAGTAATCGGATAAGCCCGGGACGACGTCGCCGTCCCGGGAACTGGCAGGGAGTCATCATGTTTTCCTCTACCACCTTTGACATCCTGCACCAGCGCGATGTCATGCTGCTATTCCTGCAAGGCCTGGGTGTGACCCTGCAGCTTTTCGCATGCTCCGCGGTCGGCGCGTTTCTGCTGGGTGCGATCCTGGCATCGCTGCACTTCGTCGGCAGAGTGCCGTCGCTACTCGTGCAAGTGTTCGTCGGCTACCACCGCAATGTTCCAGCGATCGTGCAATTCATGGTCTGGTATTTCGGTATCCCGCAGCTGTTCCCGCAGTCCTGGACAGGGTGGACCGACGAGCATCTGACCGGTTTCTTCTTCGCCGTCGTCGCGCTGACGTTGAACGCGGCCGCTTATATTTCGGAAGACCTGCGCAGTGGTTTTCGTGCGGTGCCGAACGGCCAATACGAAGCTGCCAGGGCACTGGGATTGAGCTATGTGACGACCCTGCGCCGGGTGCTGATGCCGCAGGCCGTGCGGGCGTCGCTGCCGGCCCTGATCAATCAGGCCGTCAGCCTGTTCAAGGCGACCAGCCTGGCAATGGCAATAGGCGTCGCGGAAATGATGTACATCGCCCGGCAAGTCGACGGCGCAACGTATGCGACCTTCGCGTCCTACCTTGTTCCCACTGTGCTGTATCTCGCCTGCACCCTCAGCCTGATGGCTTGCGGCGAGTGGCTGCAAAATCGCCTGGCTACGAGGTAACGCTATGCTGGATATTCTCGACCGCTTCGGCCTGTCCCTGTTGATCGGCCAGGCGCCTCACGGCCCCTTGGGCGGTATCGCGTTGACGCTGCTCATGTCCCTGGCGGCATTGATGCTGGCGTTTCCATTAGCCATCCTGGTCGCGCTGGCGCGGGGCTCGGCCTGGAAGCCGGTACGGCGCGTAGCCGCTGTCTACGTCTACGTGATCCGGGGCATTCCGCTGCTTCTGCTCATCTTCTGGGCTTACTTCGTGCTGCCCTTGATGACGGGATTCGACGCGCCGGCGTCGGTGACCGTGGTCGCGGCGCTCATCGTCTACGAAGCGGCTTTCCTGGGCGAGGCCATACGCGGTGCGATCGCCGCGCTGCCCGCTGGTCAGATGGAAGCCTCCCGCGCCCTGGGACTGGGGTATTGGAGGACCGTGCGCCATGTGATCCTGCCGCAGGCCTTGTTCAACTGCCTGCCCAGCATCGTGAACCAGTTCATCATGATCGTGAAGGACACGTCCCTGGCCTATATCGTGGGCGCGCATGAGGCGACCTTCGCCGCGACCCAGATCAACGCCCAACTTTTGACGCAACCGTTGCAGGTCTACCTGATCCTGGCGGGCATTTACTTCGTGCTGTGCTATGCGCTCAGCCAGCTCTCGAAACTGCTTGAGCGCCGGGTGACGCTGCGCCGCAATCGGCCCGTTGCCCAAGCACCCCTGACAGAGGCATCCGCATGATCAAGTTCATCGACGTCAACAAGCGCTATGGCGATTACCAGGCGCTGGACAACATCAACGAAGAAGTCGAGGCGGGGGAGGTGGTGGTGGTCTGCGGCCCTTCCGGGTCCGGCAAGTCCACGCTGATCCGCACGGTCAATCGGCTTGAGCCGATACAAGGGGGCCGAATCGAGGTCGACGGACAGAATGTGGCGGCGGAGGGGCGCAACGTGAACGATCTGCGCTCGCGCATCGGCTTCGTCTTCCAGCAGTTCAATCTATTCCCTCATCTCTCCGTGCTCGACAACATCATGCTCGCGCCGGTGCAATTGCGGCGCAAGACGCGGCAGCAGGCGAAGTCGCAGGCCCGGGCGCTGCTGGAACGCGTCGGCCTGGCGCAGAAGGCCGACGCCTATCCGTCCCAATTGTCGGGTGGCCAGCAACAGCGCGTCGCCATCGCGCGCGCCTTGGCGATGGAGCCGCCGGTGATGCTGTTCGATGAGCCGACCAGCGCACTGGATCCGGAAATGGTCGGCGAGGTCCTGCAGGTGATGAAGGAACTGGCGCGCGACGGCATGACCATGATCTGCGTGACCCACGAGATGGGCTTCGCGCGCGAGGTGGCCGATCGGGTCTGGTTCATGGCCGATGGCCGGGTGCTGGAGCGTGCTGAACCTCAGATGTTCTTCCAGGCGCCGGAACACCCGCGCGCCAGGAAGTTCGTCGCGGACATTCGCGGCGCATGAAGCGGACCGCCGTGCAACCGAATTCAGTGGAAGAGCTGCTGGGCGTCTTGACCGATTCGTCGTTCGAGCTTGCGCAGCGTGAGCCCATTCTTGGCCCGGCCCTGCGGCGGCTGGCGGGCCCGGCGCCCAGCCTGGCAGGTTGGATGGCCAGGTTGCTGGGTGGCCGCCTGGCCGATGCCGACCTCAACGCCGCCAGGCTCGCCAACCTTTTCCTCGGGCAATACCGGCATGCGCCCCGGCTACTTGAGCTGGCCGTGGGAGATGTCGCCGCCATCCTCAGGCGCGATCCCGCCAGCCGCGGCGCGCTTGACGTGGTCTTGCACCATAAAGGCTTCCAGGCATTGCTGGTGCATCGCCTGGCCAGCAGTCTATGGCTGGATAACAGGCAGGACCTGGCGCGCTACCTGCAGGAGATGGCAGCGCGCGTGTTCAGCGTCGACATCCATCCCGCATGCCATATCGGCGCGGAGATCATGTTGGATCACGCCACCGGCATCGTGATCGGCGAGACGGCCGAGATCGCGGATGGCGTATCCATCATGCAGAACGTGACCCTGGGCGGGACGGGTAAGCATGCCGGCGATCGCCATCCGAAGATTGGGACTGGTGTGCTGATCGGCGCCGGAGCGGTGCTGTTGGGCAACATCAGCGTGGGGGCTCGTGCGCGCATCGGCGCCGGCAGTGTCGTGCTGCGGGACGTGCCCGCGGGCGCGACTGCCGTCGGTGTGCCGGCCCGTATCCTTCCAGGGCAGGGCGGGTTGCCGCTGCCCGCGGAGGACATGGAGCATGCCGGACGGGAGCCGGCCTGCGCTCCCGCCGGTTGACACGGCTCAGCCCTGGCGTCGGTATGCCTCGTAACGGGCCTTGTTTTCCTCGTTCATCGGGTACAGGCCCGTCAGGGGGGCCCCCTTGCGCACCTCGTCGAGGATCCAGGCTTCGGTCTGCTCCTGGTCGAGGGCCGTCTCCAGCACGCTGTCGAGCAGGTCCGCCGGAATGACGATGGCGCCGTCTTCGTCGGCCACGATGATGTCATTGGGCATGACGGCGACGCCGCCACAGCCGATGGGATCCTGCCAACCGACGAAGGCCAGTTGTGCCACGGCGGGTGGCGCGGACACGCCGCTGCTCCAGACGGGCAGGCCGGCAACCTGGATGCCGGCGCGGTCGCGCACGGCGCCCGCGGTGACCAGGCCGGCGACGCCGCGTTGATGCATGCGGGCGCAGAGGATATCGCCGAAAATCCCGCTGTCGACGATGCCCGCGGTGTCGGCAATGGCGACGCATCCGGCCGGCATGGCTTCCACCGCGGCGCGCGTGGAAATGGGCGAAGACCAGGACGCGGGCGACGTGATGTCCTCGCGCTGCGGAATGAAGCGCAGCGTGAATGCGCGGCCGACGACTCGTTTCTGTCCCGCCATCAGCGGCGCCGTCTGCCGGATCCAGATGTTGCGCAGGCCTTTCTTGAAGAGAATCGTGGTCAATGTCGCCGTGGTGACTTGTGACAGCGTGTCGACGATGTGGGAGGGCAGGGGCGTGGTTTGAATGTCCATGAGCAGTATCGGGCTGGGGCGAATGTTCAAATGCTGGAAATGAGTCCACCGTCGACGCGGACGATGGATCCTGTGATGTAGGCGGCGCGCTGGCTGGCAAGGAAGGCCACCAGGTCGGCGTATTCCTCCGGCTCGCCGTAGCGTCCGACGGGAATCGCCGCGGTGCTCTGTTGGCTGACTTCGGCGACGGACCGGTTTTCCCTGCGAGCTTTCTCTTCGTCGAGGAAGCGGATGCGGTCTGTCGCGATGCGGCCCGGCACCACGATGTTGGCCGTGATGCCGTCGGCAGCCACCTCGCGCGCCAGCGTCTTGGACCAGCCGACCAGCGTGGACCGCAGGGAGTTGGACAAGCCCAGATTGGGGATGGGGGAAATGACGCCGGACGAGGTGCTGGTAATGATCCGGCCCCAGCGGCGCTCACGCATGACTGGCAGTACTGCATCGGTGATCGAGATCACCGGCAGCACCATGCTTTCGAAGCGTTGCCGCCAGGTGTCGGTGGGCTGGCCGTTGACGGGCGACGGCGCGGGGCCGCCGGTGTTGTTGATAAGAATGTCGATATCCCCAAGCTTCGCGCGTATCACCGCAAGGCGGGCCGGAATGCCGTCGAGGTCGGCCAGGTCCCATTGCATGGCCAGGGTCCTGGCAGGGTCGAGCGAGGCGGCGGCTCGGGTCGCGGCTTTCTCGTCGATGTCCGCCAGGACTACGCGGGCGCCTTCGCGGGCCAGGGCTTGCGCGATGGCGGAGCCCAGGCCGCCTCCCGCGCCGAGTACGAGTGCCGTTTTGTCTTGAAGTCCGAGGTCCATGTGCTTCCTTGTTGCGGTTTTGGATGGAGAAAATTTGATGTTGGGTGCGCTGCGCAGGGCGGCATGGGATTCAGCCGGTGCGATAACATGCGGCAAGTGGATTCATTCTTATAAAAGCATCGCATCGGGACCCGCATGATCACGCTCAAACAACTGGAGGCGTTCTACTGGGCCGCCGAACTTGGTGGACTCGATCCTGCCGCGCAGCGTCTCAATACGACCCAGTCGGCCATTTCCAAGCGGCTGCAGGAGTTGGAAGGCGTGCTGGGGATAGACCTGTTCGACCGAAGCAGGCGGCGCGCACAGATCACGCCACAGGGCGAGCGCTTGCTTGCCTATGCGCGGGACATGCTGTCGAACCGGGATCGGATCATGGATCTGAGCACGGCTTTGACACCGGTGACGCGCACCTTGCGTCTGGGTGTGACCGAGCTGACGGCGATGACGTGGCTGCCTGCCTGGATCCAGCGCATACGCAACAGCCACCCGCAGGTGACGCTTTCCCCGGTGGTCGATACCAGCGTTCGATTGGTGGAAAGCGTCCGTGCGGGCGAACTCGACATGGCGATCGTGCCCGATGCTTTTCGGGACATGCACTTCGAAACGGTGCCGCTGGACTCGGTGGAATATGCGTGGATGTGCAGTCCGGCCTACCTGGATGGTGTCGACGACGTGCCACTGCGCGCGCTCGCCGAATACACCATCATCGTCCAGTTGCATGCGTCCGGGCTGGGCGACATGGTGGGACGATGGTTGCGGGAAAACGGCGTGCAGATCGAGCATTCGCTTTCCAGCAGCAGCCTGGCCGCGCTGGCGTCGTTGACCCTGTCGGGCCTGGGTATCAGTTACCTGCCCAGGAGGATGTTCGAACCCGCCATCGGGTCCGGACAGCTGCGGGTTATCCACAGCACGCCGGCATTGCCGCGCGTCCCCTACGTCATGCTGTATGACCGGTCCTCGGCTGACGACTTCATCCGCTTCGTGACGTCGCTGGCGACGGATACGTGCGACTTCACGCGCGCGTTGTCCGCCTTGATGCCCATGCGCTGAACGTCGGCCGGAGACACGGACCTCTTTTCCCATTCAATCGGCCACGATGTGCTGCGACGTCGCCAGTTGCTTCCAGCCGTCGAGTTCTTCAAGTACCTGCTTCTTGTACGCGGCGGGCGTGCTGCCGATGGCTTCGGTATCCAGTTTGTCCAGACGCGCGCGTACCTCGGGTGAGTCGACGGCTTTCTTGACGGCGGCATAGAGCCTGTCCACCGTCTTCGCATCCATCTGCGCGGGGCCGATCAGTCCATACCAGGCACGCGTGCTGACCGCGGGAAGGCCGGCCTCGGCGAAGGTCGGCACCTGGGGCAGGGCGGCGATGCGGTGATCGCCGGACACGGCCAATGCGTGGATACGGCCCGTCTGCAGATACGGCCAGGATGATGCGAGCGCGTCGAAGATCACGTCGACCTGCCCGCCCGTGACGTCATTCAAGGCCGGGTTGGCACCGCGGTAGGGGATATGCGTCAGCTTGGTTCCGCTCGCGACCTCGAAGCGCGCGCCCATCAGGTGCGCGACGCCACCGGTGCCGCCCGATGCGAAGGCAAGCTTGCCGGGACTCTTCTTGGCAAGCTCGACGAGCTGCGCGAGCGTCGCGGCGCCGGACGAGGGGCCGGCGGCGATCAGCATCGGCATCGCGGCAATATTGCTGATGTAGGAGAAATCCTTGGCGGGGTCGTAGAGGGCCTTCGGTGCGGTGGCGGGAGCCGTGCCCAATGTTCCCACGGTCGCGATGCCGATCGTGTAGCCATCCGCGGGCGCGCGGGCGATCTCCATGGTGCCGACACCACCACCGGCGCCGCCTGGGCGGTTCTCGACGATCAAGGCGACGCCAAGATCCTGGGCCATCTTGTCGGACACCACCCGGGCAATGATGTCCGCCGTGCCGCCGGGCGGGAAGGGCACGATCATCCTGATCGGCTTGGCGGGATAGGTCTCGGCCATCGCGGCCATGGGGGTCAAGGCAGCCACCATCAGGCAGCCTGCAAGCACTCTCCACTGCATTTCTTGGTCTCCTCGTCTTTATTGGCTTTTTGCCTGACGTAGTGACGAGACTAAGGGGGGATGACCTGCGCAACAAGCGATATTAATTCCGGCGATAGATGAAAAATTTTCGGAATGCCTGCTAGGGAAAACCACGATAGACCATGTTTTGCGCTGGCCCGTAGCATTGCCGCTAAATCATTAAATCGTTTTAATGACTTAATAAAACGTTTTAGCTGTTGGTTCTTTTCGGTCTTTCCAACCTTCGTCCGGGCCTCCCTGAAGGCCCTGTCGCAACAACCAGGTCCGCCATGTCCAAGCAAGCCATGCTCGACGCCATCGACGCCGAGCGCGACACCCTCATCGCATTTCTGCGTGACTTCGTCCGGGCTCCGACACCGAATCCGCCCGGCGACACCCGTGATGCCGCCGCCATCATTCGCGACTTCCTGGCCGCCCGCGGCGTGCCGTGCGAGCTGGTCGGTCCGCAGGAATCCATGCCCAACGTCGTCAGCGAATGCGACGGTGCCCGTGCCGGCCCACGTCTCGTCTATAACGGCCATATGGATGTTTTCCCCGTAGGCGATGCGCACGGCTGGACACGCGACCCCTGGTCCGGCGACATCGAGGAAGGCCGTCTGCACGGCCGCGGCACCTGCGACATGAAGACCGGCACAGCGGCCTCCATCATCGCCTACGCCTACCTGTATGCCCGTCGCGCGGAGCTGGCCGGCAGCGTCGCCCTCACCGCCGTGTCCGACGAGGAAACGGGCGGCCGCTGGGGCACCCGCTGGCTGCTGGAGAACGACACCCGCTGGCGCGGCGACTGCGTGTTGAACGGTGAGCCAGGCAGCCTCGATACCATCCGCTTCTCGGAGAAAGGCACGCTACGCCTGAAATTCGAAGTGCTGGCGGCAGGCGCCCACGGCGCATACGTACATCGCAGCGCAAGCCCTACCCGCATCGCCGCCGCGCTGATCCAGCGCCTGGCCGACGTCGAGGCGATCGAGCCGTCCTTGCCGGCTTCGCTGAAGGCCCACCTGCAACGCGATGACGTCCGCCGCGCGCTGGACGTGGCCATGGGCGCCGGCGCCGCCGATGTGGTCAGCCGCACGACGGTGAACGTCGGCGTACTTAACGGTGGCCTGAAAATCAACATGATCCCGGACCGCTGCGTTTTCGAAGTCGATATCAGGCTGCCCGTCGGGACCGAGCCGGAGGCCGCATTGGCCGTCATCGAGAAAATCCTGGTCGATTTCCCGCAGGCCAGCATGGAAGTACAGACCTGGCACAGCACGCCGCCCAACGTCTGCGCGCACGATCACCCGATGATCGATCTCATCGCCAACAACGCCGAAAAGATCGCCGGGCGTCGCCCCGTGGCGGTGCCCTCGATAGGCTCGACCGACTGCCGTTACTGGCGCCGTAGCGGCGTGCCGGCTTACGTCTATGGCCCGGCGCCAGGACGCATGGCCATGAGCGACGAGTCGGTCGATCTGGATGAATTCATCGCCGTCGCCAAGGTGCACGCGGCGGCCGGTTGGGACTATCTGGACGGCGGCGCCTGAGCCATCGCAACTGAAACCAAGGGGAAAACATCATGAAGACATTCCGTTTCATCGCGGCGGCCGCACTGGCCGCGTCGTGCCTGAGCGGCGGCCTGGCTGGCGCGGCGCACGCCGAGTCGGTGCTGCAGGTGGCGCTGAGCACCAGTCTGAACAGCCTGGATCCCAATGTCACCACGCTGGGCGAAGAGTACGTGCTTAACGGCCTGGTATTCAGCGGCTTGACGCGCATCGATGCCGACTCCAAGGTACAGCCGGATCTTGCCGTGAGTTGGTCCTCCAGCGCGGACCTGCGCGAATGGACCTTCAAGCTGCGTCCCGGCGTCAAGTTCCACCATGGCAAGCCGCTGCAGGCCAGTGACGCCGTTTTCACCTTCCAGCGCATCATGGACCCCGCCACCGGCTCCGCCGGCCGCACGCAGCTCGAAGTCGTGAAGTCGGTCGATGCGCCCGACGACGCCACGGTCCACTTCAAGCTAAGCCAGCCTTACGCCGACTTCCCGGGGCTGCTGACGGGCCGCCAACTGCGCATCGTGGCCAAGGACCGCGCCGACACCATCAAGACCCAGCCCAGCGGCACCGGCCCCTTCCGCTTCATCCGCTACACCCCTGGCGACCAGCTGGAAGTGGAGCGCAATCCCGACTACTACGACAAGGACCGCATCAAGATCGACCGTGTCGTCTTGCGCATCATGCCCGAAGCCGCGTCGCGAGTGGCGGCGCTGCGTTCCGGCGGCATCGACCTGATCTGGAACCTTCCGCTGGAGATCATCCCGGACCTGAAGAAGGACAGCAACGTTGTGGTGGAATCGGTGCCGAGCGCCAGCTGGGACGGCATCATCTTGAACAATGCCAAGCCGCCTTTCAACGACGTGCGCGTGCGTCGCGCTGTCTACCTGGCGCTGGACAAGAAGGCGCTGGTCGAGTTCGCGCTGTTCGGCGAAGGCAAGCCCACCCACACGCCCATCTCGCCCGACGATCCCGCCTTCAACAAGGACATCGGCTTCACGCCGGACCTGGCGCAGGCGAAGAAGTTGCTGGCCGAGGCCGGCTACCCACAAGGCTTTCCTGTCGACATCTTCGTGCCGGCCGGCCGTCCCGCGCGTGAGCGGCTGGGCGTCGCCGCCCAGCAACTGCTGCGGCCGCTGGGCATCAAGCTGAATGTGCAGCGTCTGCCCTACAACCGCTACTCGGCCGAAGTGGCCGGCATCGCGCCGATGTACGTGGACGGCTTCTTCGCCAATCCCGTGATCGATGCATCAACGTCGCCGTGGTTCTACAGCACCGGTTCGTGGAATGCCCGAATGTGGCACTTCAAGAGCCAGGCCGCCGACCAGGCGCTGGATGCCGCTCGCGCCGCCACCGACCCGGCCGAGCGCATCCGCCAGTACCAGCTGTTCCAGAAAATCGTGACCGACGAAGTGCCTGGTGTCATCGCCTACGTCAGCAATGTCGCCACCGCCTACCGGGCCGAGGTGAAGGGCTACCATACCAACCCCTTCCTGTGGCTGGACCTCTACGATGTCCAGAAGACGGCCGGAGCGCACTGATCATGTGGGCCTATCTGATCCGGCGCCTGGGGCATGTGCTCTTCGTCGTCGCCGCCATGGCCGTACTCATCTTCCTGATCACACAGGCCATGCCCGGCAACGTCGCCTATACGATCGCCGGCCACTTCGCGACGCCGCAGCAGGTGGCGGCGATCGAAGCTCGTCTGGGGCTCAACGATCCCTTGTGGACGCAGTTCTGGCGCTGGGCCGGTGGCGCCCTGCGGGGTGACATGGGCCAGTCCCTGGTCATGGGCCGGCCGGTGGGTCCGCTGATCTCGGAAGCGCTGGGCCGCTCGGCCCTGCTGGCGGTCAGTGCGCTGGTGCTGACGGCAGTGGTCGGCATACTCCTTGGTGTCGTCGCCGCGGTCAGCCACGGCCGCTGGCCCGATCGGGCCGTCCTGGCTTTTTCCTGGCTGTCGATCTCGCTACCGCAATTCCTTATCGCCATCCTGTTGGTGCTGGTCGTGGCAGGGACGCTGGGCTGGTTGCCGGCCACCGGCTACGCGCCGCTGTCGGCGGGCTTAGGTAATTGGGCGGCGCACCTGATCATGCCCGTCGGAACGTTGGTGCTGGGGCTGGTGGCCCACGTCGCCAGCCTGCAGCGTTCAAGCATGTTGGAAGCCTTGAACGCACCCTATGTCCGCGCCGCCCGCGCCAAGGGCCTGAAGGAGCGGACGGTGCTTTACCGCCATGCGCTGCGTAATGCGCTGATCCCGACGGTGACGGTGCTGGCGCTTGATTTCGGCATCCTCATGGGCGGCATCGTGGTGGTGGAAACCGTGTTTTCCTACCCCGGCCTGGGCCGGCTGCTGATCTTCGCGGTTGAACAGAAAGACCTTCCCATCCTGCAGGCCGGCGTGCTCGCCGTCACTGTCATCTACGCCTTGGCCAACCTGGCGGCGGACATCGCCTATGCCTTTCTCGACCCCCGGATCCGTTATGGAAATCTCGACGTACGCTGACCCGCCGCGGCCGCGCCGCCGGTTTTTCACCGCCTTGCCCATCGGCACGCTGATGCTCGCGGCTATCCTGTTGCTATCCCTTGCCGCACCGTGGCTCGCTCCCTACGATTTCGACGCCATGGACGCTGCCCGGCGCATGATGGGGCCTTCCACTGCGCACTGGTTGGGCACCGACGAATTCGGCCGCGATGTGTTGAGCCGAGTCCTGTATGGCGGCGCCACGTCCATCCTGCTGGGGGTTTCCGCCACGGCTCTGAGCTTCGTGGTGGGCGTTCCGCTGGGCCTGTTGGCAGGCTACCTGCGCGGCTGGATCGACGACGCCGTGATGCGTGCGGTCGACATCGTGATCGCCGTTCCGCCGGTAATGCTGGGGCTGTTGATCCTCGCCTCGACCTCGCCCAGCCTGTGGAAGGCGGCCCTGGCGGTAGGCATCATCTACACGCCGGTGATGATCCGCCTGGCGCGCGGCATGACGTTGTCGCTTTCCAACGAGGAATTCATCACCGCCGCCCGTGCGCGGGGGGAAGGGCTGGTCTGGATACTGCTGCGGGAGATCCTGCCGAACGCGTTGCCGCCCCTGGTGGTGGAAGCCTCGCTACGCGTCAGCTTCGCCATCCTTCTGGGTGCGGTCTTCAGCTTTCTTGGCCTGGGCACCCAGCCGCCGTCTTCGGACTGGGGGCTGATGGTGGCCGAAGCCCGGCCCTACCTGGAGCGCGCGCCCTGGGTCGCGCTCGCGCCCGGCCTGGCGATCTGTCTGACGGTCATCGCCGTGAGCCTCATGGGTGAGGGCATGCGCCATCGCCTCGATACGCGCGCTGTGCAAAGGACCTGACATGGCTACTGACAACATACTCGCCATCGAGAATCTCCACGTCCGCTATGGCGACAACGAAGTACTGCACGGGGTGGATCTCGTGTTGCCGCGCGGTGAATCGATAGGCGTCGTGGGTGAAAGCGGTTCCGGCAAAAGTACCGTGGCCTGGACTGTCCTGGGACTGCTGCCGCCCGGGGGGCGCGCGACCGCGGGCCACATCGTTTTCGACGGCGAGGACATCCTGCCCGCTGAAGCCGCCGCCGCGCTGCGCGGCGACCGCATCGCCATGGTGTTCCAGGACCCGTTCACTGCCTTGAATCCCAGCATTCCCGTGGGACGCCAGATCACCGAGGTGCTGATCGAGCGGGGCCGCATGGACGGGCGCGCGGCCCGCGCCGAGGCCTTGAGGTTGATGGACGAGGTCCGCTTGCCGCGTGCGGCGGAACTGCTGGACGCCTATCCGCACCAGCTGTCCGGCGGGATGAAGCAACGCATCGTCATCGCGACCGCGCTTGCCTGCTCACCAGAACTCCTGCTTTTGGACGAGCCGACCACGGCGCTCGATGTGACCGTGGAAGCGCGCATCCTGGATCTGCTGGATGAGTTGCGACGCCAGCGCGGGCTCAGCCTGCTGTTCATCAGTCACAACATCGGGTTGGTGGAACGCATGTGTTCGCGCGTGACGGTGATGCATAACGGGTGCGTGCAGGAGTCGGGCCCGGCCGGCGACGTGCTCTGGCGGCCGACGCATCCATATACGCGCAAGCTGCTGGCGGCACTGCCGCGGATGTCTGTTACGCGATCCACTGCCGAGGCAGGCACCGAGGCTGCGGTGGCGAAGGCCGCCGCGGTGGCGCCGTCCCCGCCGCTGACGGGGCCCGCCGACATCATCGCCAGCGCTACCGATGTACGGCTGACCTTCCGGCGGACCCATCCGCTGGGTGGCTGGGCCAGGCTCTTGCGCCTGCCCCAGCGCGCGGGAGTCCATGCTCTGGCCGGCGTCACGCTCGCATTGCGGCCGCGCGAGATCGTAGGACTGGTCGGCGAAAGCGGTTCGGGAAAATCCACGCTGGGTCGAGTATTGGTGGGCCTGCAACCCCCGGACGCGGGCGAGGTACGTCTGTCCGGACACGATGTCTATGTCGCGGAGGCGGCGCTGGCGCGTACCTTGCGCCGCCGCTCCCAGATGGTGTTTCAGAATCCTGATTCGTCCTTGAATCCGAGGCATCGGGTCGGCGACGTGCTGCGCCGCCCCTTGCAGCTGATGGGGCTGGACGCGGCCGCACAGCAGCGCCGGATGGGCGAATTGTTGGAGTTGGTGCGGCTGCCTGCCTCGTATGCATCGCGCTACCCGCACCAGCTGAGCGGCGGCGAGAAGCAACGTATCGGTATCGCCCGGACCCTGGCGCTAGATCCATCGGTGCTGGTGTGCGACGAAGCCACCTCCGCGCTGGACGTGTCGGTCCAGGCCGCCATCCTGACGTTGTTGAAGGACCTGCGCGATCGTCTGGGCGTGGCGATGCTGTTCATCTCGCACGATCTGGCGGTGGTGTCGCAAATTGCCGATCGTGTGGTGGTTATGCGGCAGGGCGCGATCGTCGAGCAAGGGCCGGCCGCCAAGGTGCTCAGCGCACCGAGCCACGAATATACGCGCCTGCTGCTCGACAGCGTTCCGCCCTTTGTCTCGGGCCGCGCAAGGGAAGTGGCCATGGCCTGATCCTCTATAATCCGGCGCATGATTTCCGCAACCGGGCCGGCTACGCCATGACTCCGAAAACCCGTGCCGCCCGTACTACCGTCAAGATCGTCGACGTTGCGAAGGCCGCCAACGTCTCGCCCGCCATCGTCTCCCGCATTCTCAGCAACGATGCGAAGCTGGTCGTGCGGGATGACACGCGCCAGCGCGTGCAGGAGGCCATCGAGGCACTCGGCTATACGCCCAATCCGCAGGCGCGCGGGCTGCGATTGTCGCGTTCAAATACGCTGGCGATGATCGTGCCGGAAATCAACAGTCCTGTTTTCCCTGTCATCATCCAGGGGGCCCAGCGCGCCGCCTGGGAGCATGGCTATTCGCTGCTGGTGGGCGGCATGGGTGGCGAAGAGGAAGACCCGCAAGTGGCGGGGCGGCTGCTGCGCAGCAACCGGATCGACGGCCTGCTGGTGACGACGGGTCGACATGAGGAGCAGATGCTGCAGGAGTTGGCGACGCTGAACGCGCCCTTCGTGCTGGTGAATCGCTATCTGGACGAAGATCATCCCTATGTCGCGCTGGACGAGCGCGGCGCGGCGGCCGCCATCACGCGCCATCTCACGGAGCTGGGTCATCGGCGTATTGCCTTCCTTGGTGGGTTGCAGCGTCGGGTAGGCGAACGACGAGTGGCTGGTTATGCCGATGCCCTGGCGGAAGCGGGCCTGCCCTGGGCGCCCGAACTGGTGGTGGAGGCGGGCTACTACAAGCATGGTGGCGAAAGCGGCCTGCGCCAACTGCTGGCGCTGGACGATCCGCCGACGGCGGTGCTGGCGACCAACGAGATCGTTGCCGCGGGTGCGATGGCGGTGGCGCATGCGGAGGGTATCCGCATCCCGAAGGACATGTCTCTGGCCAGCTTTTCGGATGGGATGGTGGCGGAGCTGTTGAGTCCTTCCCTGACTGCGGTGCGTTTTCCGCTTGAGCGGGTCGGTTATGAGGCCACGACGATGCTGGTGGCTATCGTGGAAGGCCGGTCCCTTCCTCAGACCCGCATCAGCTTGCCCCACGACGAAGTCATTCTCCGCCATTCTACGGGCGCCGCCCCCCGTCGCCGGCGGGCCCGGCCGTAAGCAGGTCGGGACTCCGCCGATGCCGTCAGCCGCGGCCGGGTAACCAAATCACTCGGCGCGCCGGCCGCGTTCAGGCGGATAAAGCTCTCGCACCACTTCCAGAAACTGCCTGAGCACTCTCGTCTCCGGTCGTGCCTTGGGCGTCGCCAGCACCAGCCGGTTGTGGATCCCGGGCGGGCCCACCTCGGCCGTCTGCAATTGCGGCAGCATGCTGTCGTTGGCGAGCATGCTCGCTGGCGCCAGCGTATAACCCAGCCCGCTGGCGACCAGGCGCAACAGCGTCAGCACCACGCCAGCCTCGGCCACGACGTTCAGTTGTATGCCCTTGGGCGCCAAGGCGGCGTCGACCTGCGAGCGGATGGCATTGGCGCGTCCAGGCAGGATCATCGGATACCCGGCCAAGGCCCGCAGCGTCACCCGGCTGGGCAGCGGCGGCGCGCTGGCCGGGCCGACCAGCATGAAGGCCTCCCGCGTCAAGGCGCGGTAGGCGAGCCGGGGCGAATGCGGCGGATCGTAAAGCAGCGCCACGTCCAGGCGGCCCTCGATCAACAACTCCCGCAAATGAAGACTGATGCCCTCGCTGATGGCGACCAGCGCACGGGGCAGGCGCTGCCGCATGCGTGCCACCATTTCCGCGCCCATGGCCAAGGCGACCTGCGAGGGCAAGCCGACCGCCAGTCTGCCCGATGGGTTGCTATGCAGGTCCCGCAAGGCGCCCCGTGCAATCTCGGCCGCGGCCAGCACGCCGCGCGCGTGCTCCAGCAAGACGGCGCCGGCCTCGGTGACCGTGGCGCCGTGTCCGTTGCGCAGCAGCAGCCGGTGGCCCACGCTGGCCTCCAACAAGGCCATCTGCCGGCTGAGGGTCGACTGGGACAGGCCCAGCGACACCGCCGCCCTGGTGAAGCTGCCGCCATCCGCCAGGGCGATGAAGTACTGCAGTTGCTTGAGATCCATGACCGGCGCCTTATCGGGAATCCGCATAGCTGATATCGAGAATATACGCCCGCGTGCGGCGCCGCCGGCGACATAATCCTTGGGCACCCGGCGCAAAAACCAACCCTGACATGCCGGGGCGTTGGAGGAGAACACCATGCGCGGATTTTCTCGTGCCATCACCTTGCGCCTGCTGGGCGCGGTGACCCTGGCGGGGGCATCAGCCACCTGCGCCGCCGCTTCCTATCCCGACCACGCCATCACCATCGTGGTGCCCTATTCGGCGGGGGGAGGCGTCGACACCCTGTTGCGGGTCATCTCGCCGCTGCTGTCGCAGAAGCTGGGCCAGCCTGTCGTCATCGAGAACCGGCCCGGGGTCTCCGGCATGGTCGGCGCGGCCATGGTGGCGCGCGCCAAGCCGGACGGCTACACCTTGTTGGCGGGCAATACGACGACCAATGTCTCAAATCTGTTCGTCTACAAGGAACTGCCTTACGACCCCCGCAAGGACTTCACGCCACTGGCCATGGTTTCGCGCGGGCCCTGTGTCCTGGTCGTGCCGCCCGACAGCAAATTCAATTCCGTGCAGGACGTCATCAATGAACTCAAGCAGGCGCCGCCGGATTCGTTGACCTACGGCACGAGCGGCAACGGCAGCTTCCAGCATATGTCCGCGGTGCTGTTCAGCACGATGACGCAGACCCAGATGCGCCAGATTGCCTACAAGGGCAGCCCCAATGTATTGACCGACGTGATCGGCAAGCGCCTGGACATGGCATTCGAAGTGATTCCGGTCGCTGAACCCTTGATCAAGGCCGGCAAGATCAAGGCGCTGGCCGTCACCAGCCGAACCGCGATTCCGGCCTTGCCCGGCGTCAAACCCATCGCCGAACTTGGGTTGCCGGAATTCGAGATGGTCGCGTGGAAAGGGATTTTCGCGCCCGCGGGAACCCCCGACGCTGTCACGCGCAAACTCGGCGCGGCCTTGGCGGAAGTCATCCGCACGCCGGAGATAAGCAAGCGTATCGAGAGCCTGGGTGAAATCGCCGACGGCCGCGCCAATGCCGAGTTCGGCCAGGCGGTACAGGCCGACATCGCCTATTGGGGCCCCATCCTGGCCAAGGCTGGCGTCAAGCCAGAATGAATCCAGACCCCTTCCGCAACGAACATCGCCCCGCCACATGAAAATCACTCAACTCGATCTCAAGGTGGTCAGCATCCCGCTGGCCACGCCCATCCCCAGCGCCCGCATCGTCATCAAATCGGCGGACTGCATCCTGGTAACCCTGAAAACAGACGACGGCCTGAGCGGCGAAGGCATGATCTTCACCCTGAATGGTCATCGGCTGCCGATGCTGCATCAGATGCTGCGCAGCCTGGAGCCCCTGGTGCTGGGCCTGGATCCACGCATGAGCGGCGTGTTCTGGTCGCAAGCCTGGGCGGACATCGCCTTTCTGGGCCACCGTGGCGCCACGGTCGTGGGCCTGGCGGGGATCGACATGGCGCTCTGGGATCTACGTGGCAAGGCGGCTGGATTGAGTGTCAGTCATCTGATCGGCGCCTGCCATGCGTCTTTGCCGATCTATCGCAGCGGGGGCCTGCGGCTGTCGTCCTCCGTCGAGCAGTTGCAGCGGGAAGCGGAGGGCTTTTTGAAGCAGGGCTATCGCGCCATGAAGATGTCCCTGGGCAAGCCGACCATCCAGGAAGACGTCGAGCGGGTCCGCGCGGTGCGCCAGGCCATCGGCGGCGACATCAAGCTGATGGCCGACTGCAATCAGCAATTGACGGCGGATCGTGCCATCAGGCTGGGCCGCCGGCTGGAGGAATTCGAACTGGCCTGGATAGAGGAGCCGGTGCCGTATCACGACCACGACGCGGAGGCCGCGGTCGCCGCCGCGCTGGACACGCCGATCGCCAGCGGCGAAACGGAATATACGCGGCATGGCATGCTGGACATGCTGCAGCGCAAATCGGCCGACATCCTGATGCCGGACCTGCAACGCATGGGGGGACCCACCGAGTTCCTCAAGGTCGGGCATCTGGCCGAAGCCTACAACGTGCCGGTTTCGCCGCACCTGTTCACGGAAATGAGCATCTCCCTGGCCGCGGCCTTGCCCAATGCCTTGATCGTCGAACACATGCCGTGGTTCGGCCCGCTGTACGCGGAAGCCCTGACCCTGGACGCCGACGGTCGCGTCCAGGTCCCCACCGCGCCAGGGTGGGGCTATACCTTCGACCAGAAGGCGATCGAGCGCTTTGCGGCGTAGGGCCTGGCGCTACTGACCGGGCGCCAGGACGGACAGGATGTTCCGCGCGGCGCCGACCGCCATGCCGCGCAGGCCGCCGTTGGTCGTCCCGCCTATGTGCGGCGTCAGTATCGCGTTGGGCGTATCCACCCAGGGAGAGCCGGCGTTGACGGGCTCGTCGACGAAGCAGTCCAGGCCCAGGAACAGGTCGCCCGCGTGCAGCTTGGCGCGGACGGCGTCTTCGTCGATGATGCCGGCCCGGGCCGTGTTGATCACGATGGCGCCCTTGCGCAGCAGTTCCAGCCGGGCCGTGTCCAGCAGATTACGGGTCGAGTCGTCCAGCGGGCAATGCAGGGACACCACATCGCTGGCCTTCAACAGCTCATCGAGTTCGACCTTGGTCGTGCCCGCGGGCAGTTGATCCGCCTGCAGGTAGGGATCGCTCACCAGCACGCGCATGCCGATCGCCTGGGCGAACCGGACCACGCGCGCGCCGATGGAGCCGCAGCCCACCACGCCCAGGGTGGCGCCGGACAGCTCCAGGCCCATATAGCTCTGCTTGTCCCAATGCCCTTGGTGCATACGCGCGTCCAGCCGGCTGATGCCGCGGGCGCACGCAAGGATGAGCCCCAGCGCAAGCTCAGCGACGGCCTGGCTGTTCGACCCGGTCGCGGCGAGGGCGACGATGCCGAGCCGCCTGGCGGCCGGCAGGTCGATCGAGTCCATGCCCACGCCATGCCGGCCGATGACCTTCAATTTGCGCGACGCGGACAGCACCTGCTCGTCGATCTTGCCGTAACGGGCCAGGATGGCGACGGGTTGTTCGCGCTCGACCAGGGCAACGAGGTGGTCCTGGTCAATCCGCTCGCCCGCGTAGCAAAGGCGATAGTCCTTGAGCAGCGCCACGGCGTCCGGGTGAATTTTCTCTTCGGTAATGACGATGGTTTCTTGAGTCATGGATGTCGCTTCGGGCCTATTCCTTGGGTATCGTATCCGCGATGGCGCGTAACGCGGGGGCCTGCTGGTTCAGGGAGGCTTGCCACTCGGCGCCCGGCAGGTAGGCCAGGACCAGCGCATCGTTGCTCGCGGCCTTGATGAAAGCCGGATCGGCGATGCTGTCCGCGATGGCCTTCTGCAGTCTGGCGACGGCGTCGGCGGGCACGCCCTTGGGCGCCGCGAAACCGCGCTCGGACGTCATTGTCACCTTGTACTTCTGCTCGGCCGCGGTGGGCACGTCGGGCAGCGCCTTGGAGCGTTCCGTGCCGAACTGTGCGACGGCGCGCAGGTTCGATGAGCCACTGCGCAGTTCAGGCATCTCACCCGCGCTGACGAAAGCATAGTCCACGTGGCTGCCAAGCACCGCGGTCTTGGATTCGGACGTGCCCTTGAAAGGCACATCGTTGGGTTCCGCGCCCGATTCGTTCTGCAACTGCTTCAAGGCCAGGTGGCCATTGGTGCCGATGCCGTTATAACCAAAGGACAGGGACTTGGGGTTTTTCTTCAGGGCATCGACGATTGCCGCCAGGGTGTTGGCCTTGGCGTCGCTGCGGGCGATGAGCACCGTGGGGTCGTTCACCACCCGGGCCACCAGCGTGAAGTCTTCCGGCTTGTACTGGGTCTTCTTGTACATGGGCAGGAAGTTGAAGCTGGGTACGTTGATCACGCCCAGGGTGTAGCCGTCCGGCTTGGCGCGCGCGACATAGGCATTCGCGATTTCACCTGACGCGCCGGGTTTGTTCAGGACGACCACTCGCGCATGGCCGCCGAGCCGTTTTTCGATGAAGGGCGCGAGGGCCCGCGCCATCAGGTCGGTGCCGCCGCCGGCCGAAAAGCCGACGACGATTTCTATCGGCTGGTCGTCGGGCCAGGCAGCGTGGGCCGCGGGCGCGGCGGCGATGAATAGCAGTGCGGCTGATAGCGTGCGCAAGGGGGGCATCGAGAGTCTCCGGTTTATGTCTAATTTTGGTAAGTGCAATCATCTTCCCTCAGGCGCTGTGCTGGAAAGCGATTTAAACGACTTACCGAATATTCATAAAAGGAAACAGTCGCGTGTCGCTATGTCGTTTGCCGGAGGGGGCGCGCGGGCAGGCCGCCCGAGAAGTCGACCGCGTCGCGCACCAGATCGCGCAAGGTCTGCGGCATCCCGCGCGTGTCGTCGCGACGGGTCAGAAAGCAGTAGTTGAGCGTGGGCAGCGGAGGATTGCTGACCAGCTCGACCAGAGAGCCCTGCTGGACCCAGGCACCCATGTAATCGGTGGGCAGGAAGCTGATGCCTATGCCGGCGACGGTCAGCCCCGTGATAGCCATCAGGCTGTTGCACGCCAGGATGCGTTGTACCTGCAGCTTCTGGGCGGCGGCCCATGCGTCGAAGGCTCTAGTCAGGCCTGAGTCCTCGGTCATCGTGATGACGGGGTGACGCTCGAAGTCTTCCGCGCGCAGTGTGCGCCGCTTGCCCATCCGGGCGGGCGAGCCCATCCAGGAGAAGCGGACTTTGCTCATGACTTCGGCTTGCAGGTCGCTGTCCGGCGAAGGGCCGGGGGAGACAGCGAAGTCCAGTTCCCCGCGCGCGACGCGCCGCTCCAGCTGACGGGCCAGATCGACGTAGGGGCGCAGCACCAGATTGGGATGCGTGTCACGCACGGTGGCGACGAAGCGGGGCAGCCAGGTCAGGGAGCCCAACTCGCTGATGCCGAATTTGCAGACGCCGTGCAGGCCTTCGGGCGCCGTCACCAGGGCCTTGACCGAATCGCTCAGGGACAGCATCTGATGGGCTAGCGGGACCGTGCGTTGTCCAAGGTCGGTCAGCACGGCGCGCTGGCTGGAGCGGTCGAACAGCGGGGCGCCCAATGACGTTTCCAATTCGGCGATCCGCTTGGACAGCGACGATTGCGTCACGTGCAGCCGGTCGGCGGCAATGGCGAAGCTTCCGAGCTTGGCGGCCCAATAGAACGCTTCGAGTTGCTTGAGGGTCATGGTAAGGGTGGCTGACGCTACGCGTGACCCGCTACGCCCCCGCGCGGGACGTGGGCGTTGGTGCTACGGCGGCGTTGCGTTTGTGTTCGGTGGCGGCGTACTGGCGGAGCAGGATGTTGGACACTTCCGCCGAGACGGGTTTGCCTTCAAGGAAATCGTCGATCTGGGCGTACGTGACGCCGAAGGCGTCTTCGTCAGGGCGCAGGGGACGCAGGGTTTCCAGGTCGGCCGTGGGGACCTTCATGACCAGTTCCTCGGGCGCCCCCAAGGCAGTGCCGAGCGCGCGCACACGGCGCTTGGTCAGGCCGGTCAGCGGGACGACGTCGGCCGCGCCGTCGCCATGCTTGGTGAAGAAGCCCATCAGCGCTTCCGCCGAATGGTCGGTACCGACCACCAGCCCATTCGTCGCGCCGGCAATGGCGTACTGCGCGATCATGCGTTGCCGTGCCTTGATGTTGCCGACGATGAAGTCCTCGGCGGCGTCGTCGATATGTGCCAGACCGGCAGCCGCCAGCGCATCCTTTTGCGCATCCACCGCCGGTTTGATGTCCACGGTCATGCGCCGGTCAGCCGCCACGAAGTCCATGGCCCGGCTGGCATCGGCCTCATCCTTTTGGACCCCATACGGCAAGCGCACCGCGACAAACGTGCAGTCATAGCCGGCCGCCCGCAAGCGCTCCACCGCCAGCTGCGTCAGACGGCCCGCCACGGAAGAGTCGACCCCGCCGCTGATGCCAAGCACGTAGCTGGTCTTGCCGGCGCCGCGCAGGTAGTCGGCCAGAAAGCGCACGCGATGCGCGATTTCCTCGGCCGCGTCGAACCGGGCGGGAACGCCCAGGATACGGGCGATGTCACTTTGGCCGAGGGACGGGCCAGACGCACGGGACGAGGTCATCGAGTTTCCTTTCAGGTGAGGGTGGGACCACGAGATGTCGGGGCCGTACAGCACTAAGGATGTCGCGGCCGTACAGCACTAAGCGTACCCGTTGCGGCCTGGCCGTGTCCTGCGCCAGCTCAAACGCTCGTTGACTGCCCGGCTTGCGCGGCGGCGTTCCGCTCGGCCTTGGACACCGGCACGACAGGCGCGGCCGGTCGCCCACCCACATTGGAGCAGACCAGCCCCGCCGCGATGGCGGCGATCCCCGCCGCATGCCAGGCATGCAGGCGCTCGTGCAGCAGCAGGGCCGACAGCACGACGCCGAACACGGGGATCAGATGAATGCTCAGGCCAGCACGCGCGGGCCCGAAGTGCTGCACGGCCTTGCCGTAAAGCAGGTAGGCGCCCACGGACGGGAACAAGCCGACGTAGACCAGGGCCCCGACGCTGGCCGGCGTCCAGTGTGTGCTGGCGCCCCCCGCCTGCTCAGCCACCCAGAAGGGCAGCAACACCACGATCGCGATGACGATCTGGATGGCGGTAAGACCTATGCGGTCAAGCTCGGGCGGTAGTTGCCTTAGCCACAAGGTGTAGAACGAGAAGCAGACCATCGCCACCAGCAGGATGGCGTCACCCGGGACCAGGGTCACCTGCCGCCATTGCGTCCATTGCCCTTGCAGCACCAGCGTCAACACCCCGGCGAAAGACAGGACCAGCCCCACGGCTTGCCCGGCGCTCAGCCGCTGCCGATAGAAGATCGCGCCCGCCGACACGATCAGCAGGGGAATCAGGGAATTCAGCAGCAGGCCGTTGCTGGCGGTGGTCGTGTGCAGACCGACGTATACCAGCGAGCTGAACGCCGCCACGCCCGTCACTCCCGTACCCAGCAGCAGCCAGCGATGCGCCAGATACCGGCCGGCGTCGCGCCGCATGCCGCGCCAGGCGAACGGCAACAGGCAGACCAGGGCGATCACCCAGCGGCCCAGCGCCAGGGTCATCGGCGGCATCGCGTCGCGCATGGCCCGGCCAGCGATGAAATTGCCCGCCCAGAACAAGGGCGGCAAGAGCAAGGCGGCCCAGGGCAGCAGGCGCATGGCCAGGGCAGTCGAGGAAGAGGCGGATTTGGACATGGGGGTCAGCAGCAGGAATCCGCCATTGTCCAATATCCCGCCCTCTGAATGAAACGGTGTGAAACAGCAGGGCGGTCTGACCATATGTAACCGTCAGGCACACGGATTGCTCTACGGTTCCCGCTGCGGAGCATCTGCATCACCCGGCGGCCCATGCGTGCCAGACGGCGCCGCCGGCGAATTAACACAGGGGGTTTTAAGGTACGCTCAATCAACTTTCCAAGCGGAGGGATAGCCATGACTGAACAAGCACAAGATCGCATGAACCGCGATGACAGCTCCTCCCGCATTTCTACCGGCAATGAAGGTCTGGACGACATCCTGGCCGGCGGTCTCGACCGGGACCGCATGTATTTGTACGAAGGCAATCCGGGCACGGGAAAAACGACCATCGCCATGCAGTTTCTGCTGGAAGGCGCGCGCCTGGGCGAAAAGGTGCTGTATATCGCCCTGTCCGAAACGCGTCACGAAATCAGCCTGGTCGCGGAAAGGCACGGCTGGAACCTGGACGGCATCGAGATTTTCGAACTGATACCGTCGGAGACCACGCTGGACCCTGAACGTGAGCTGACGGTGCTTTATCCCGCCGAGGTCGAACTCAACGAGACGACCAAGCTGATCCTCGACAGGGTCGATGCCATCAATCCGACCCGAGTCGTGCTCGACAGTCTGTCGGAGCTGCGCATGCTGGCGCAGACGCCGCTGCGCTATCGCCGCCAGGTGCTGGCCTTGAAACATTTCTTCGCCAAGCGCAAATGCACGTTCATCCTGCTCGATGACCTGTCGACCGACTCGATCGACCTGCAGCTGCATTCGATTTCGCACGGCGTGGTGTCGCTTGAACAACTGGCCATCGACTATGGCGCCCAGCGCCGGCGCGTGCGGGTGGTCAAGATGCGCGGCATCGAATTTCGTGGCGGCTATCACGACTTCACCATCAAGAAAGGCGGCCTGGCCATCTATCCCAGGCTGATCGCGGCGGAACATCATGCTGAATTTCCGCGGGATCTCACGGCCACCGGCAACCCGCAGCTCGACCAGCTGCTGGGTGGGGGACTGGAGCGCGGCACCAATGCCCTGCTGATCGGCTCGGCCGGTGTCGGCAAGTCGTCAATTGCGCTGTCCTATGCCCTGGCCGCGGCGAAACGCGGCGAGCATGCGGTGGTGTTCGCCTTCGATGAAGGGCTGGGGACGCTTCAGACCCGTGCCGCCAGTCTGGGCATGAATATCCAGCCTGCATTGGACAGTGGACACTTGCGCATCCAGCAGATCGATCCGGCAGAAATGTCGCCTGGCGAGTTCGCGGCCATCGTGCGCAAGTGCGTGGATGACGATGGCGCGCGCGTCATCGTCATCGACAGCCTGAACGGCTACTTGAATGCCATGCCTGACGGCCGTTTCCTGGTTCTGCAGATGCACGAGTTGCTGACCTATCTGGGCCAGCAGGGGGTCAATACGATCCTGGTGCTCGCTCAGCATGGCCTTGCCGGGCCGATGGAGACGCCGCTGGACATCAGTTATCTGAGTGACAGCGTCATCATGCTGCGTTATTTCGAGCACGCGGGCACCGTGCGGCGCGCGCTGTCGGTGCTCAAGAAACGCAGTGGTCTGCATGAACACACTATCCGTGAATTCCAGTTGACGTCACGCGGCGTCGAAGTGGGGCCGCCCCTCAGCGAGTTCAGCGGCGTGTTCTCGGGTACGCCCCAATATACTGGCAAGGCGCTTCCTGCCATGCCGAATGGTGAACATGCCCCTGACTGACGCTAACGAGGCACGTGTCCTCGTCCACGCTCCCATAGGCAGGGATGGTCCTGCCACTGCCAGCGTGTTGCGGCGCGCGGGGCTGGATGTCCAGGTCTGCGCCAGCATCGACGAAGTATTGGCGCGCGCGGACGAGGGCGTGTCCACCCTGTGCGTGGCTGAGGAAGGCCTCTTCGGAGAACATCTGCAGGCCATGGCGGCGTGGGTCGCCTGCCAGCCTGCGTGGTCGGACGTGCCTTTCGTCGTCCTGACCAGCCATCTGCGGCAACCTGCCGTGGAGGTCTGGCGCCAGAAGATGTTGGCGGCCTTGCGCAACGTCTCCTTGCTGGAACGGCCTGTACACGGGATCACGCTGACCAGTACCGTGCAGACGGCCGTGCGCGCGCGGGCCCGCCAATATGAAATCCGCGCGCTGTTGCATGCGCGGGAAAGCGCCGCCGCGGCGCTGGAAGGTATCGTACTGGCCCGCACGCAGGAACTCGAAGCAGCGAATGACGCCCTGCGCAAGCAGATGAAGGAACGCGCGCTGGTGGAGGAGTCCCTGCGCCATGCCCAGAAAATGGAGGCCCTGGGCCAGCTCACCGGCGGCGTCGCCCACGACTTCAACAATCTGTTGATGGTGATCTCGGGCGGGTTGCAGATGTTCGACCGGCAGCCCGACCAGGCACGCCGCGACCGTTTGCTGGGCGCCATGCGCCAGGCCGTGGAGCGCGGCGCGGCCCTGACGCGTCAGTTGCTCACGTTCTCGCGGCACCAATCCCTGCAGGCGGAGCCGGTCGACCTGCTCCGGCAGATCCACGGCATGCGGGATATGCTCGACCGCAGTCTCAGTGGCGACATACACGTGGAGTTGCGGCTGCCTCTTTCACTATGGCCTGTCGAGGTCGACGCCAACGAGCTTGAACTGGTGATTTTGAATCTTGCCGTTAACGCGCGCGATGCGATGCCGGGCGGCGGGACCATCGAGATTCGCGGCGAGAACGTCGCGGATTGGGCCGAGGGCGATCTGAAGGGCGACTTCGTCAGCCTGTCCGTCGTCGATTCGGGCACCGGCATGACGGACGAGGTCAAGGCTCGCGTCTTCGAGCCTTTCTTCACCACCAAGGACGTGGGCAAAGGCTCGGGGCTGGGACTCGCCCAGGCCTATGGGTTCGCGCGCCAGTCCGGTGGCGATGTGCGGATCTTCAGCGAGGTGGGGCAGGGCACCGAGGTGCGCCTGCTGCTGCCGCGTTGTCTCAAGCCTCTGGTGACTCAGGTGTCCATGGACACGGCGGCTGTCGCTGCGGCAGGCACCGATGCCCATGTGCTGCTGGTGGAGGACGACGATGAAGTCGCTGCCCTGGTCAGCGACATGCTCACCCAGCTTGGCTTTGGCAGCACGCGCGTCGCCAGTCCCGCTGCCGCGCTGGGCGCCTTGGCGGACGGTCGCCAGATCGACGTGGTGTTTTCCGACATCATGATGCCCGGCGGCATGAGCGGCCTGATGCTGGCGCGCGAGCTGCGGACACGGCGCAGCGATCTGCCCATCGTGTTGACCACGGGTTACATGGGCCAGGAGGCCCGAGCCGCGGAGACCCAAGGCATCCCGGTGCTCGCCAAGCCCTACCGGGCGGATGACCTGAGCGCGGTCCTGCACGCAGCGCTGGCGCAGGGCAGGGGTGACACTTTGTGATCGGCATTGCTGCGATGCAGCAAGTCCGATCTAATGGAGCAGTTCAAGCACGCCACCGGCAGGTTGACCGTGAAGCGAAATAAATCGACCGCGCTATTCTTTTCAGCTGTACGCAAGATGGCGCGCTTGCAGCGCACGGCCTGGCAGCTGGCGCCCCATGCTCTGTTCAACGAGATGATGGGCCAGCCCGCGGGCCGCAAGGCAGCGGCAAAAAAGGCGCCCAAGGTCGTCAAGCGCGCCAAAGCCCCGGCGACGGGTAAAGCACCGACGGGCACCGATACGGGCACGGACTTCGACGCGGCGACCTTCGCCGGCGTTTGGAAATCACGCATCTATCGAACCCCGGCCATGCCTGGTGTCTGGCCGGTACGCCTGTCCTACTTCGTCTACGTCCCGCCCGGCCTGCGCAAGGGCAGCCCCGTGCTCATCATGTTGCACGGGTGCGAGCAGACCGCCAGGGACTTCGCCGTCGGCACGCGGTTGCATCGTCTGGCGGATCGCGAGGGCTTCCTGCTGGTCTATCCTCAGCAATCGCGGCGCGGCCAGCAGAATCGCTGCTGGCACTGGTACCAGCCCGACTCCGCCCATGGCTATGCGGAAGCCGACGCCATCGCCGGCATCGCCGCGTCCGCGGTGAAGGATTATCACGGGGACCCGTCACGCGTGTACATCGCCGGCTTGTCCGCGGGCGCCGGCATGGCCGCGCTGGCTGCCTTGCGCCATCCGGATACATTCGCTGCCCTGGGCATGCATTCCGGCGGCGTGCTGGGTAACGCGCACAACGCCGGACAAGGTTTGCGCGTGATGCGGCACGGCGCGTCGCTCGCGCCGCAACAGGCCCTGGCGGACCTGGTCGGGGATGTCGAGGCATTTCCCGGCATGCCAGCCATCATCGTGCAGGGCGACCGCGATGTCGTCGTCGACAAGCGCAATGGGCAGCAGTTATTCGAGCAGATGGCGTGGCTCAATCATATCGACGTCGCCGCCGGCGATGTCATCGATGCCGCGCCTTTGCCGCGGCCGATCGGCGCCGGTAGCGCGCGCCACTATATGCGCATCGACGCGACCGAGCGCGACCCTGCTGCCAGGGCCGGCAAGAGTCCTGCCGCCGGGCCCTGCGTAAGCTTGTGCATCGTGCCGGGGTTGGGCCATGCCTGGAGCGGCGGCGATGGCGCTATCCGCTTCCACGCCGAGCAAGGCCCCGATGCCTCCGCCTTGATGTGGCAATTCTTCAAGACCCGCAAGCGCCAGGGGCCCGGGGCCGCTTAGCGGCCCGCGGCGCCCTTGCTTGCGGGGTCAGGTTCAGAAGCGCCAGCGCGCCAGCATCGTGGCGCTGTGCTCGCGGCTGCCGTTGCTGAACTGGCCCGCGTAGTTCAAACCCAAGGTGGCGTTGCGGCCCACAGCCACGTCGGCTCCCAGCTCGGCCAGGGCGGCGTCACGGGCGATGGGGACGCCGGCGACCGTGAAGGCCTGCCCGGCATCGAAGGACAACTTGCTCTTGCTCTCCACGTCGCCGAAAGCATGGCGCCATCCCAGGCCGGCGTAAACGCGCGCTTCGCGGCCGCGGACATCGAAGCGTTGCGTGGCGCGCAGGCCCAAGGTGGTCTGCGTCTGCGAGTCGTTGCTGGCTTCACCGTTCAGCGCGGCGGGGCCGCCGCTTTCGCTGAAGGCCCTTGTGTGCAGATGACTCCACGCGACACCGGCATACGGCTCCAGCGTAGTCCTGGGCGCCAGATTCCAGCTATAGGACGCCTCGGAGAAGACCTGCGCGGTGTTCGCGCCATACGTCGCCCGCAGGGGCTCCGCCTGGCTGTCCGCGTAGCGCCGCGTTGAGATGTCGTGGTACGTGTAGCCCGCGCCCATCATCACGTTCCATGCGCCCGGTCCGGCGGCGTAGGACTTGCCGCCATAGATCAGCGCGCTGTAGCTGCTCACGTCGGACTGCGAATCGCGGTCGTCGACGCGCGCGCGGGTGTCGGTGAAGCCGAACGCACCACCGAGCCGCCATCCCGCGCCTACCGCCTGATCACCCCCGACGAAAACGCCGCCGGTATGCTGGCGTAACTTCGCCGTGTTGGCGTTGCCATCGTAAGTCTGCCAGTTGCCGATTACCTGGGCCCAGGCGGGCAGCGCGGCGGACGAGGGCAAGGTGCCGGCCGGCTGGCCGATATCGGACGCGCCCAATTGCGCGGTCGGCTGGCCGGCCCGTGGCGGGGCTTGCAGATTCGCGCGCAGCTTGTCGAGCGGCACCGCGCGCACCTGGCCGGCGCTGGCCGCCAGCGTGTTGGTGACGCTGCTGTAGGCTTCGCCCGACAGGCTGTCGAAGGCCGCCGCCGGGGCGCCATTGGGCAGGCTTTCAACATACTGGCGCACCGCGTGGCCCTGCGGCAGGCTCTCCACCGCGTTCGCCAGCGCGCGCTGGTTGCTGGTGGCGGCGCCGCTCACGAAGGCACGTGCCTGCACCAGATTCATGGTCACGTCTTGCGTGCCATAGGCCAGGGTGGGATCGAGGAAAGCGTAGTTGGAGGCCACACTGTCGAACCTGCCATCCAGGGCCTGGGCGCTGAGAATGGTGTATTGCAGGTTGGGCGTGAAATTCCCGTCGGGCCCCACGTGCAGCACGGATCCCGCAAGATGCGCGGTGCCGTTCACGATGACGCGGTCGCTCACCGCCGTGCCGGGTTGGGCCTGTACGCGGTAGCTGGATCCTTGCTGGAAGGTGAGATCGCCATTGACGGTCAAGGTGCCGATGCTGTTGGCGGCGTTGCCGGGCGCCAGCGTCGCGCCGTTGGCTAGCGTGGTGGCGCCTACCGTGCCGGTACCCGCCAAGGTGGAGCCGCTGCTCAGCGCGATCGAGCCGCTGGCGCTGCCGTTCACCGTCAAGACTGCGTTGCTGACCTGCACGGCGCTTGCCAGCGCGCCGTTGACCGTCAGGCTTCCGCCCTCCACGGCGGTGGTGCCGGTGTATGTGTTGGCGCCACCCAGCACGACATCGCCCGCCAGCACGCTGACCCGGCCATTGCCGGTGATGCGTCCGTTGTAGTCGAAGGTGTCAGCGATGTTGATGATGAACTGACCGTCACCCTTGCCGAAACGGATTTCCGGGGTGTCCAAGGTGCCGCTGGCGATGGGCGCGCGGCCCGCAGCCGCGCCCAGCACGAGCAGGCCGGTCGATCCCGCGTTATTGGCGATCTGGATCACGGGGGCCGATACGGCGCCGCCGCGGTCGACGGTCATCAGGCCATCACCGAGACGGCCGACGTTGAGGTCTCCTGTGGTGGTCCATTTCGATCCGGCGCCGGTCACGGTCAACTCCCCGTACGCACCGGCCAGATCGCCCAGTATGCCTTGCAGGCTGCTCAGTTGGCCGCCATTGCCGAGGATCACGGTACCGCGCGCGCCCGCGTTATGGCCGACGAAGAAGTCGCCGCTGTTGTTCCACGTCGAGCCCGCGCCGTCGATGAAGGCGAGGCTGGTCGAACCACGCTCGGTCGCCACGTAGCCATCGGTGCTGGTGAGTCTGCCGCCGTCCAGGATGGTCAGTATGCCCTGGCCCAAGTTGCCGTCATAGAACACACCGTCGTTGAGCCAGGCCGTGCCGGCGCCACCGATGACGACATTGCCCGTGCCTGTGCTTTCGTGGCCGATCAAGGCGCCCTTGGACGTGATCGTGGCGCCTCCGGAAAGCACCACCGTCCCGCTGCCCTGATGGCCTACGCTCAAGCGCTGGCTCGAGGCCAGGATCGTATCCTTGTCTTGCAGTCTGATCGTGCCGGACGAGCCGACGGTGTCACCCAGCCAGACCTGGCCCGTCGTTGCCGCGCCGCCCCGCATGATCTCCAGCGTGCCCTTGCCGCCGGTGGCCGTATCGGAGACGTCGCCGCCCAGCCGCAGGGCGCTGGTGCCGGTATCCAGTCTGGCGTTCAGGCCATCTATGTTGATCGTGCCCGTGCCGGTGTCGCCGCGGCCGACGACGACGCCGGACGGCGCCGAAAGCAGTCCGCCAGACGAGATGTTGATATTGCCGGTGCCGCGCGCGCCGGCGTACAACACGTCTACGGAGCTGAAGCGTGAACCCGTGCCGGAAATACTGAGCGTGCCGCTGGCACCTGCCGATTGGCCGAGCACGGTCTGGCCGAACGTGCCTGCCTTGGATCCGCTGACGACGGAAAGCTGGCCGCTGCCGACGCGTGCGATAGTCAGGTCATCCGTCATCTGCCACACGGCGCCCGCTTCCAGCGTTGCCAAGCCAGCGGAGCCCGCGACGCTGCCAAGAACCGTCACGCCGCTGGAGACACGGGTCGTCGCGCCATTGGCGTTCAGGATGCCCAGTCCGACATTGCCGAGCGTAAACGCGTCCGCTTCGAGCGATGCACCGTTGGTCAGCGTGAAGGTGCCCATGCTGGTGGGCCCATCGCCTGCGGCGATAAGCGTGCCGGTGCTGGTGAGCTTGCCGCCGTCCTTGAGTTCGACCAGCGCATTGCCATAGCTGCCGATATTGCCGAAGCCGTTGACGGTGACCGTCGCACCCGCGTTGACCGTCAGCGTGCCGCTGATGGCAGCCGTATTGCCCAGCACCAGGGTGTTGACGTTGAGCGCGGCATTCGAACTCGCGTCCAGGACCAGAGCGGCATAATTGCCGGCGCCCAGGTACACACTGTCAGCAGAGCGGGCATCGGTGATGTGGACCTCACCTTGATTCATCACCGCCATGTCGCCGGCGACTGGAAATGATCCCGCGCCAGAGGGAACCCAGCTGCTGTCGGTCCAGTTGCCGGTGGCGCCTGCCCAATCGTATCGGTCCGCCCGGGACGGGCCGGGAAAGCAGATCAGGCCGGCGGAAATCAGCGCGGCAGCGAGAGGACGCGCGCGCAGCGCTCCCATTCCCCGGCGCGAGACGCCGGCGGCAATCGTGAAGTCCATGTTTTCCCCGAAACCCGGCAACATTTTGAGCGAATTCTGATGATGGTATCAGATTGATTCAAAATTCAACGTTGTTTCTCCGCAATGTGGAGAGATGTTGAAGGCGTGAGGCCGGTATGGCCGCCGGGTAAGATGGGCGCTCTTTTTGTTGGGGAATGGCGCGATGCAGGTGTTGGTGGACGCGGACGCATGTCCGGTCGTGGTCAAGGAAATGCTGTTCAGAGTCGCCCGGCGCGTCGAGGTGTGCGTGACGCTGGTGGCGAACCAGTATTTGCGGACGCCACCATCGCCTTTCATCAAGTCGGTGCAGGTGCCGGCGGGCTTCGACGTGGCCGATGCGCGCATCGTCGAGATGGCCGAGGCCGGCGACCTGATCATCACCGCCGATATTCCCCTGGCCGCCGCCGGCCTCGACAAAGGCGCCCATGTGCTGGATCCACGGGGCAACTGGTTCACGCGCGAGAATATCCAGGAACGCCTGACCATGCGCGACGTGATGGATCAACTGCGCAGCGCGGGGGTGGAAACGGGCGGTCCGTCGTCCTATTCACAGCAGGACAGCCGCGCCTTCGCCGGGCAGCTGGACCGCTTCATGGCGCGGCACGCGAAGCGGCCAGGCCCGGGCTAGTGCGCCCCGGGCTAGACGCGCCCTGGTCTACGCGCCCCGATCTACGCGCCCCCGTCCGAACCCGCTCAATCCATCTTGTGGAACAGCGCCTGCCCGTGTTCCCGCAATAGCCCGACCAGCTTCTCCGCCGCCGGCGACAGGCTGACATCCTTGGGATAGGTCAGGCCGAAGTTGCGCACCAGCGTGGTCGCCGGCAGCGCGATCTCGCGCAGGCGCCCGCGGCTGGCCTGGATGGTGCGGCGCGACACGAAGCTGAGCAGATGCGTATCGGCGATCACGCGCGGAATCAGCGGGACCGAATTGGTTTCGATCTGCGCCAGTGGCGCGGCCAGGCCGCGCGCCTGGAACACCTGGTCCAGCCACAAGCGGCTGGCCACGCTGATATTCGGCAAGACCCAGCGATAGCGCGCCAACTGCTCCAGGGTCACCCCTTTGCGCGTGCGCAGAATGGGATGGCCCGCACCGGCCGCCACCACGACGATGTCTTCCAGCAGCGTGTCGTAGACGAACTCGGCATCGTCGAGGTCCGGCACGAAACCCAGCACCAGATCCAGGTTGCCGTCGCGCAGTTCGACGCGCGATTCGTAATTCATCCTGATCAACAGCTTGAGCTGCACGTCGGGCGCTTCCTGCAGCAGCAGTTGCGAAATGGCGGGCAGCAGATACTCCGCGCCCAGGGGCCCGCAGCCCAGCCGCACGATGCCGGCCGTGCCTTGCCCCAATGCCGCCACTTCATCGCGGACGGCGTCGGCCGCATTGAGCAGCGGCGTGGCCCGGGCCAGCAGGGCGGCGCCCGCCGCGCTCAGCCGCTGGCCGCGGCCCACGCGCTCGAACAGCCGAGCGCCCACGGACGCTTCCAGGCGCGTGATGGCCTTGATCAAGGCGGGCTGGGAGCGATGGACGGCATCGGCCGCCCGGCGCGTATTGCCGGCTTGGGCGAGGGCGACGAAATACTTCAGGTCACGCAGATCCATGAGTCTCTGATATCCAAAAGGATTCAATTGATCAAAATTTTACAGTGGACCTGATCAATCTTCGAGGCCGACAATGCTTCCATGCTGTTGCGTGCGCCATCGCCCGGGAGGCCCGGCCACGCAAGACCGCCATGACGGGACAGCCACAGAACAATGACATCGAGTTGGAGACGACATCTTGACCTCAACGCCCAAGGCCCTGGCGGGCCGCCTGCCGACCTTCACCCTGGCCGCGCGTGCCCTGGCCTGCGCCGCCGCGCTGTGCCTGACCAATATGGCCAATGTGGCCCACGCGGAGGAGCGCTATCCGACGCGTCCCATCACCCTCGTCGTGCCCTTCGCGCCCGGTGGCAACATCGACACGACGGCCCGCATCATTTCCGCGGAGCTGGGCCGCCAGCTGGGCCAGTCCGTGGTGGTGGAGAACCGCGCCGGCGCGGGCGGCGTAATCGGCGCGACCTATGTGGCGCGCGCCAAGCCCGACGGCTACACCTTGCTGCTGGGCAATTCCGGCCCCAACGCGGTGGCCAACGCCGTCAGCAAGCGCGTGCCCTACGACGGCGTCACCAGCTTCACGCCGATTGCCGCCATCACTACCAACCCGTCGGTGCTGACGGTGGCGACCAAGGTCCCCGCGGCGGATTTCAAGTCTTTCCAGCAGTACGCGCACGGCCGCGAGCAAGGTGTCACCGTAGGCATCGCCGGCTATGGCTCGTACACGCACCTGGTGGCCGCGCTGATCAATGACAAGGGCGCACTGAAGGCGACCATCGTGCCGTACAAAGGCACCGGGCCCGCGGCGACGGACCTGATGGGGCAGCAGCTGGATGCCATGGTCGACCAGATCACCACGGCGGCGCCGCTGGTGCGCGACGGCCGCGTCAAGGCGGTCGCGCAGCTGGGTGACAAGCGCTCGCCGCTGTTGCCTGACGTGCCCACGATGGCGGAGCAGGGGCATCCCGAGCTGACCGCCATCATCTACACCGGCCTGTTCGGCCCCGCCGGCATGCCCGCCGACGTCACGGCCAGGCTGGCCCAGGCCATGGACAAGGTGCGCCAGGATGCGGGCGTGCGGCAGCGTTTCCAGGAGGTCGGCGCCGACGTGTCGACGCTGACCGCCGCGCAGTTCCCCGACTATGTGCGCGCCGAAGCGCAACGCTGGGCCACGGCCGCGCAGCAGGCCCACGTTTCGGTGGACGATTGAACACCGCGATGCCGAACGTGTCTGCTCCTACCGATGCCGATGGCTGGCCCGTCAGCGACTGCCATATCCATATCAATGATCCGGCTTATCCCTACGCGGCGGACGCGGATCTGCATCCACCGCCCGCTACGGTGGCCACCTATCGCCCGCTGCGCGCGGCGCTGAATATCGCGCGTGTCGTGGTGGTGCAGCCGTCCAGCTACGGCCTGGACAACCGCTGCACCCTGGATGCCGTCCGCCAGTTCGGCCAGGAAGGCGTCGATGCCCGCGCGGTCGTGGTGATTGCCGCGGACACCGACGAGGCCGAGTTGAATCGCCTGCATCAGGCCGGCGCGCGCGGCGTGCGCTTCAATCTGCTGCGGCCCACGCCGGTGTCGGCGCAAGCACTGACCCAGGTCGCCCATCGCATCGCCGCATTGGGATGGCATCTTCAGCTGCATGCGAGCGCCGCCACCATCGCCACCCTGGAGCCGGCACTGCTGGACCTGCCCGTGCCACTGGTGCTGGATCATATGGGACGCCTGCCGCTCGAAGGTTGGCAGACGCATCCCGCCATGAAGACCATGGCCACGTTGCTGGAACGCGACCGCGCATGGGTCAAGCTGTCCGGCCTGGAGCTGGACGGTGACGTGGACGCGCCGGCCTACCGCCCGCAGGCCGTGCTGGCGCGCCATCTGGTCGATATCGCCCCGGACCGCATGGTGTGGGGCTCGAACTGGCCGCATCCCGCCACCGCCTGCCGCGGCGAACCCATGCCAGACGACACGGCGCTGCTGCGCTGGCTGGACACCGTGGCGCCCAACGCGCTGCTGCGCCAGGCCATCCTGTGGGACAACGCCGCCCGGCTCTATGGTTTCGAGCGCCGCCTGCCCGGACTGGAGCAGGGCGGCGCCGCCCCTCATGTCATCACCCGAGACTCGCACTCATGACCCATACCGTTTTCGTCACCGCCCCCAAGCTCGCGCAAGCCGGCGTGGACCTGCTGCAAGCCGCGGGCGCGCGCGTGATCTACCTGCCTGATGCCGACGACGTCCAGGCCGTGCGCGCCATCATGGCCAGCGAGCCCGTGGATGCGGTCATTTCCCGCACCGTGGCGCTGGATGCCCAGGCCATCGCCGCCTGCCCGACCTTGAAGGTCGTGTCCAAGCACGGTGTCGGCGTGAGCAATATCGATGTGGCGGCCTGCACCGAGCGTGGCATTCCGGTTTATATGACACCGGGCGCCAATGCGCAGTCCGTCGCGGAAATGACCCTGGGCCTGCTGTTCGCCGCGGCGCGCCGCATCAACTGGATGGATGGCGAGCTGCGGGCCGGCCGCTGGTCGCGCGCGCAGGATGGCCTTGAGCTGCAGGGACGCGCGCTGGGCCTGGTGGGCTTCGGCCAGATCGGCCAAAGAGTGGCGCGGGTGTGCCAGGCCCTGGGCATGCGCGTGCATGCCTACGACCCCGCCTTGCGTGGAGGCGCCAGCCCGGTGCCCGAGGTCAAGGTATGGGACACCCTGGACGAGATGCTGCCGCACTGCAATGTGCTCAGCCTGCACGTGCCTTTGAACGCGCATACGCGTAATCTGCTGGATGGCGCGCGTCTGGCGCGTCTGCCCAAGGGCGCCATCCTGCTGAACACCGCGCGCGGCGAGGTGGTCGACGAGGCGGCGCTGATCGCGTCTTTGCAGAGCGGCCATCTTTATGCGGCCGGGCTCGACACCATGGCCGTCGAGCCGCTGCCGGCCGGCAGTCCGCTGACGCAACTGCGCAATATCGTCCTGACGCCGCACGTCGGTGGGTCGACGCCGGCTGCATTGGCGGGCATGGCGGCTGGCGCCGCGCGCAATGTGCTGGGCTGGTTGCGCGGCGAACCCGCCGATCCGGCCGCCTGCGTGAACGCCGCGGTGCTGGCGCAGGAGTCACGAGCATGAATCGCAGGCGCGCCTGAAAAACGCATCTGAAAAGCACGCCTTACAAGAACGCCTTACAAACACGAACTACCAGCATCCATCACCCGTACTGATCACATGGAATACAGGAGCGCATCATGACGACGGCTACATCGCAACCTTCCTGGCCTGCCGGCTACCGCATCAATCCGCGCGTGGCCGGCCCGGCGGCCGATATCGTGCAAGGTTTCCAGGGCTTGCCGGCGGCCGCCGTCGGCGACGCCATGAGCCGCAACACCGGCACCTTGGGTCTGCGGCAATACCACGCCAAATTGGATACGACGATCTGCGGACCGGCCTTTACCGTGCGGGTCCGGCCTGGTGACAACCTGATGATCCACAAGGCCTTGATGATGGTGGAGCCCGGCGACGTACTGGTCATCGATGGCGGCGCCGATGTGACGCAGGCCTTGGTTGGCGGCCTGATGCGCACCACCTGCGTGGCGCGCAAGATCGCGGGCCTGGTCATCGATGGCGCGGTGCGGGACCTGGTCGAATGGGCCGAGGATGGCATGCCCATCTGGGCACGGGGCCATACGCATCGGGGCCCGACCAAGGACGGCCCGGGCGAGATCAACGTGCCGATCAGCTGCGCGGGGCTGGCGGTGCTGCCGGGCGATCTGATCGTCGCCGATGCCGATGGCGTGGTTGCCATCCGGGCTGACGAAGCAGCCGACATCCTGGCGCGCACCCGCGCGCATCTGGAAAAAGAAGCGAAGATCCGCGAAACCAATCGAACCGGCACCGCGGACCCCGAACGCTTCGACGCGGTATTGCGGGCCAAGGGCCTGCCCGTATAGGCGAGTATCGTTCCACCGCCGGGAAGCCTTGCGGCGACAGGGCTCCTGGCATCAATCAGTACCCACTATAAAAATCAGGAGACATGCACATGGATCGACGTCAGCTTCTACACGCCGCGCTAGCGGCCGCGCTCGTCCCGACGGTGGCACGGGCGCAGTCCGCCGATTGGCCTAAATCCCCCATCAAGCTTGTCGTGCCTTTTCCGCCGGGTGGCGGCACCGATACGGTGTCGCGTCTGGTCGCGGAGAAGCTGACCGTGCTGGACAAATGGCAGGTCATCGTCGACAACCGGCCAGGCGCGGCGGGCAATATCGGGCTGGACCTGGTAGCCAAGGCGCGCCCTGACGGATACACGTTGGCCATGGCGCAGACGTCGAATATGGCGATCAACCCGGCCCTGTATGCCAGCATGCCCTTCGATCCCTTGAAGGATCTGACGCCCATCGTGGAAGTGTGCGCGCAGCCGGTGGTTTTAGTGGTGCGTAACGAATCGCCGTTCAAGAGTCTGGGGGATCTGGTCCAGGCCGCCAAACGCGAGCCGGGCAAGTACACGGTGGCCCAGGCGGGCCTGGGCACGGTCGGCCATCTTGCCGGTGAAATGCTGGTGCGGGCGGCCGGCATCGACATGATGCAGGTGCCGTACAAGGGCGCGGGGCCGGCCATGACGGACCTGCTGGGCGGGCAGGTGGACACCTACTTCGGCAGCGCGGCGTCGGTGATGCCGCAGTTGCAGGCCAAAAAAATACGCAGCCTGGGCGTGACGTCCACCCGGCGTTTGCCGGGGCTGCCCGATGTGCCCACGGTGGCCGAGCAGGGCTACCCGGACTTCGAGGCCACGACCTGGCTGGGCCTGGTGGGTCCGGCCGGCCTGCCGGCGAGCGTGGTGGCGGCGGTGAATACCGCGGTCAATGCCGTGGTCGCGCGCCAGGAGGTGCAGGACCGCTTGCTGGCGGAAGGCAACCAGCCGCTAGGTGGCACCGCGCAGGCCTTTGCGCAGGTGATCCAGCGCGAGCATGCCAAGTGGGGCAAGCTGATACGCGACGCCAAGATCAAGGTCGAATGAGCCGCTCGCGCGCTGCGTTGCCGGCTGCAAGCACCATCGCAGACACCGCGGAGCCGGGTCCCCCGGTCCGCCGGTGTCGCCCCCTTGAGGGGGACGCGCGTAGCGCGTGGGGGAGGGCCTTCCTTCCGGTCCGCTGGTGTCGCCCCCTGGGGGGCCCGCGCAAGCGGGTACGGGGGGCCACTTCCTCACGCCCGCAGGCGCGCTTCCTGCAAATCCAGTCCCTTGACCATCTCGCGCGCCATCTCGTCCGACAGCGTGCCCTGGCGCGCCATGCGATAAAGCTCGCTGCGCGACGCCACCAGCGCGGCCAGGCGCATCTGGCGTTCGATCTCCTGTTGCCGCTTGATCTCTTCCGGCTCCACGTCCGGATCCAGGCCGCCCACGGCGCGCTGTTGCAGGCTGGACATCAGGCGGTTGGCGATCTCCGTATATACGGCCGGGTCGGCATCGGGATTCTTGATGGTCATGTCATGCGCCGCGGCCTCGATGCCTTTCACCGCGGCATCGCGCGCCGCCGCGCTGGCCAGGTCTTCCTGGCGATGGTGTTCCGCTTCTTCCGGCACGTTCAGCCCGCGCAGCAGGCGCGGCAGGCCGACGCTGGCGGTGATCAGCGAAACGATGATGACCGTGGCGGCCAGGAAGATGGCCAGATCGCGTGCCGGGAACGGCTCGCCGTTGTCCATCACGAAGGGCAGCGTCAGCACACCCGCCAGCGTGATCGCGCCGCGCACGCCCGCCAGCGACACGGCCAGCATCAGACGGATGCTGGGTTCGGGAGCGCGCGTGCCGCGGCGCGCGGCGATGCGGCGGCCGATGGCCAGCGATATCCACACCCAGCTGAAGCGCAACACGGCCAGCGCCACGTTGATCGCCACCGCGTAGACCAGCAGCCACCACGGGTTCAAATGCCCCGTGTCCATCACCACGCTGACCGCGCCCTTGAAGATGGCCGGTAGTTGCTCACCCAGCAGCACGAACATGATGCCGTTCAGCGTGAACTGCAGCATATTCCACACGGCGTTGCGCTGGATACGCGTGATGGCCATGGCCTTGCCGGACAATTCCACGTAGCTCATGGCCACGCCGGCGGACACGGCGGCAAGAATGCCGGACCCGCCGATGTGTTCGGCCAGTTCATAGGCGCCGAAGGGGATGATCAGGCTCAAGAGGATTTCCGAGCCCGGTTCCTCGCCGAAGTTGCGCGTGAACAAGTTCTTGGCCGCGGTGACCAGTATGGTGAAAATGGCGCCGGTCGCCAGGCCGCCGATGGCCACCCACAGGAAAGACAGGGCCGCCGATCCCAGCGAAAAACTGCCCGATACCGCCGCCACGACGGCGAAGCGGAAAGCGACCAGGCCGCTGGCGTCGTTCAGCAGCGACTCGCCTTCCAGGACGTGCATGATGCGCTTGGGGATGGCAACGCGCTGCGTGATGGCCGACACCGCCACGGGGTCGGTCGGCGAGACGATGGCCGCCAGGGCGAAGGCCACCGGCAAGGGCATGGCCGGGATCATCCAGTGGATCAGGTAGCCGACGCCCAACACGGTGATGAAGACCAGGCCGAAGGCCAGCTCCAGGATGGAGTATTTGTCGCGCAGCACGCCTTCCTTGGGAATGCGCCAGCCGTCGAGGAACAGCAAGGGTGGCAGGAACAGCAGGAAGAACACTTCCGGGTCGAGCTGCACACCGTGATTCGAAAAGCTGGAGATCAGCGCGCCGAGGGCAATCTGCACCAGCGGCAGGGGCACCGCCACTGGTAAGACCCGGACCACCATCCCGCTGACCAACACGGCGGCAAACATCGCCAAGGTGATCCCTATTGCTTCCATTACGCGCTTCCTTCTACAGGCTAAAGTTTTTTTCCGGGGGGTAGTTTCTCACGATATGGCGATTGCCTTTCCCGCGAGCGTGACGGGAAAGGCACATCCTGTCGATAACGGGCGGCTAGTCGGCCCCCGTGTGCGGCTGACGGGCGTCAGTTGCTGCTGGCCCGCCAGGCGCCTTCGGCGTTCTTGCAGAACAGGAATTGCCAGTGCTCCTTGGCCGATTGCTGCGTGACCTCGGCCGACATCAGGCGGCACATGCCTTCGCGCGAGGTCTGGCTGGGTGTCAATGCGACGGACACCGGTCCTCCCTTGCCACGCCTGGTCTGGCTGGTCCACGTGGTGACCGTGCCGTCAGGCGAGTCGTTCAACGCTTGTCCGACCGCTTTTTCGAATTGCGGCCATTCCTGCTTGGGGATCTTGGCGACGATGCTGTTGTTCATGAACGCCACGGGTGCGGCGTGGGCAGCTTGCCCGCCTGCCAGTGCGAGAGCGAGTGAGAAAACCACACGGGAGATGCGCATTGAAAGCTCCTTGAGCAGATAGCGGAAAGAGGGCGGTTCGAAGGGTACTCAGTCGTCGGCGCTGGCGCCAGGTCATAAAACGTTACGAAAAAAAGGATGAGCTACAGGTCTTCGAAAACGAACGATTATGTCAAGATTGCCGCAATTTTGTGTCATACGTCGTATTTAATTTGACGCAACAAGTTTGCGCTTGGTTTACGTCGGTTGCTTGGGTGGACGCTGTCCTGCCGTTCCAGCGCCGCGGGTGTAGCGACACATCGCGTCCAGGTGTCGTTGGGCCGACTGCTTTTTCCGGTGATCTCCTTGGGAGTGATGCAATGGAATGGCTTTTCGACACACTGCGTAAATACCCAGAACTCGCGATCTTCCTCACGCTGGGGGTGGGCTACTGGATCGGCGCCAAGAAATTCAAGGGCTTCAGCCTGGGCGCGGTCACCGGCACCTTGCTGGTGGGGGTCCTGGTTGGCCAGCTCAACATCCAGATCGCGCCTGTCGTCAAACAGGTCTTCTTCCTGCTATTCCTCTTCGGCCTGGGCTACGGCGTAGGGCCGCAATTCTTCCGCGGCATGAAAAGCGATGGCTTGCCGCAAGTGATCTTCGCGGTGGTGCTGTGCGTCATTTGCCTGCTGGCCAGTTGGGGCACGGCCGTGGCGTTCGGCTTCGACGCCGGCACCGGCGCGGGACTGCTCGCAGGCGCGCAGACCATTTCCGCCGTGATGGGCGTAGCCACGGACACCATCAACGGCCTGACCCACATCGATGACGCAACGCGCAAGCGCTGGATCGACAGCATCCCCGTCGCGTATGCGGTCTGCTATATCTTCGGCACCATCGGCAGCGCCTGGCTGCTGGCCAGCGTCGGCCCCAAGCTGATGCGGGTCGATCTGGTGAAGGTGTGCAAGGAGTACGAGGCGCAGATGTCCGGCGGACAGGATTCGCTGGAGCTGTCCGGTTATCGCAAGTTCATCGCGCGGGTCTACCGCCTGGACCAGGCCGACCTGATAGGCAGGACGGTGGCCGACCTGGAGGCCCGCTTCGTCGATGCGCGCGTGTTCGTCGAACGCATCCGCCGCGCTGACGGTGTCGTGGATGCCATGCCCACCACCGTTCTTCAGGCCGGTGACGTGCTGGGCGTGGCGGGTCGCCATGACGCGCTGGTGTTGCAGGCTGCGGGCATAATCGGCCCGGAAGTGGAGGATCATGAACTGATCAACCTCCCCGCCGAGTTGATCGAAGTGGTCCTCACCAACAAGAATCTGGCCGGCAAGACCCTGAAGGAAATCGCGGCCATGCCCGAGGCGTCCCTGGGCCGCGGGGTGTTCCTGCGCAAGGTCGTGCGGGGCGGCCACGAGATGCCCGTCAACTGGGGGCTGAAGCTGGATCGCGGCGACCATCTGTTCATCGTCGGCGCCAAGCGCGACGTCGAACGGGTCGTCGACAAGCTGGGCTACGCGGACCGGCAGACCGACCAGACGGACATGGTGTTCGTCGGGTTCGGCATCGTCATCGGCGGCCTGCTGGGTTCGCTGGTGCTGACCGTGGCCGGCATCCCCGTGACCTTGTCGACGTCCGGCGGGTCCCTGATCGCGGGGCTGGTGTTCGGTTATCTGCGTTCCGTGCATCCCACGTTCGGACGCGTGCCGGAGCCGGTGCACTGGTTCCTGACGTCGGTGGGCCTGACCACCTTCGTCGCCGTGGTGGGCATCGCTTCCGGGCCCGGCTTCGTGCAGGGCTTCCAGCAGCTGGGCTTCAAGCTGTTCCTGGCGGGCATCGTGGCCACGTCCGTGCCCATGTTGATCGGCGTGCCGCTGGCCCGCTACGTCTTCAAGTTCCACCCGGCCATCGCGCTGGGTGTCTGCGCCGGCGCGCGCACCACCACCGCGGCCATCGGCCAGATCACGGAAACCGCCAAGAGCCAGGTCCCGGCGCTGGGCTACACCATTCCCTATGCGATCGGCAACACGCTGCTGATCATCTGGGGCATCGTCATCGTCCTGTTGATGGCCTAGCAAGGCCGGCATTACCTCGAATTTTTTGGAGACGTCATGACCGCGCATGCGAAATCCTCCCTGAAGCCCGTCCGCACCGACCTGGCATCGGCCCTCAAGACCACGCGTTCACGCCAGAAGGAGATGGAGCAGCTATCGCCCTTCGAACTCAAGGACTTCCTGATCAACCTGGCGCGCGATCGCCAGAAGACGTCCACCGCGATCATGCTCAACGCGGGGCGGGGCAATCCCAACTGGATCGCCACCGAACCGCGCGAAGCGTTTTTCCTGCTGGGCCACTTCGCCATGGGCGAGGCGCGCCGCGTCTACGATCACGACATCATGGCGGGCATGCCGGAAAAGCCCGGTATCGCCCAGCGCCTGCGCGACTTCCTGCTGGAAAACAAGAACGCGCCGGGCGCCGATTTCCTTGGCGGCGTCTACCAGTACGGCGTCAAGAAGAAGGGCTTCGATCCGGACTCCTGGATACACGAGCTGGTCGATTCCATCATCGGCGACAACTATCCGGTGCCCGACCGCATGCTGGTGCACGCCGAGCAGGTGGTGCACGATTACCTGATGAAGGAGATGTGCGACGGCCGGCCGCCCAAGGGCAAGTTCGACCTGTTCGCCGTCGAGGGCGGCACCGCCGCCATGTGCTACATCTTCGACACGCTGCAGCAGAACGGACTGCTGAAGAAGGGCGACAAGATCGCGTTGTTCCTGCCCACGTTCACGCCCTACATCGAGATTTCGCACCTGGAACGTTTCCAGTTCGACATCGTGGCGATCAATGCCAGCAGCGTGCGCGCGGACGGCACGCATGACTGGCACTATCCGGCGGAGGAGATCGCCAAGCTGGCGGATCCCAAGATCAAGCTGGCGGTGACGGTCAATCCCAGCAATCCGCCGTCGGTGGCCTTCAATCCCCTGGAGATGAGCCAGATCGTCAACATCATCAAGAAGAATCCCGACCTGATCCTGGTCACCGATGATGTCTATGGCACCTTCGTGCCGAACTTCCGTTCGCTGATGGCGGAGGTGCCCGCCAATACGATCTGCGTGTATTCCTTCTCGAAGAACTTCGGCTGCACCGGCTGGCGCCTGGGCGTGATTGCCATCCACGAAGACAACCGCATGGATCAGCGTATCGCCAATCTGCCGGGCAAGGAGCGCAAGCGCCTGCACCAGCGCTACGGCGCCCTGACCCTGGAGCCGGAAAAGCTCAAACTGATCGACCGCATGGTGGCCGACAGCCGCGATGTGGCCTTGAATCACACGGCGGGGCTGTCGCTGCCGCAGCAGGTGCAGATGGTGATGTTCGCCTTGTCCCACTTGCTGGACTTGAAGGACAGCTACAAGCATCTGACGATGAAGATCGTGCAGGACCGCCGCGATGCGCTTTGGCGCGGGCTCGGCATCCCGCTGCCGCCGGAGGACAAGCAACGCGCGTGGTATTACGTCGAGCTGGACTTCATGGTGTGGGCGCGTAATTCCTACGGCGACAAGTTCTGCGACTACATGCGCAAGAACTACGAGCCGGTGGACTTCCTGTTCCGGCTGGCGGAGAAATCCGGCGTGGTGTTGATGGATGGCGGTGGCTTCGGGGGGCCGCCCTGGTCGATACGGGTGTCCCTGGCCAATCTGAACGAGGCGGACTACGCCAGCATCGGGCAGGCCATGGTGGAGGCGGCCAAGGAATACGTCGCTGCCTGGCAGGCCGGCGAGAAGGTGCATTCCGGTCCGCGTGGCGTGGTCCCGCAATTGGGCGTGGGCGCGCAGCCGGCGCCGGCCGATCGCAAGGTGGCGTCGAACATCGCGGCGCCGGAGCCCGTGGCGGCGGCGGGCGGGAAGAAGGGCAAGAAGGCGGCCCGGGCCGAGCAGGTCTGGGCGGCGGAGGCGGCGACGCCTGCTCCGGCGGAGGGCGCAGCCAGGAAGGCAGCGAAAAAGGCCGTGAAGAAGGCGGCGAAGAAGGCGGCGAAGGAGGCTTCCGAGACAGCTGTGAAGAAGGCTTCCAAGAAAGCTCCGAAGACGGCCGCCAAGAAAGCTGCCAAGAAAGCTTCCAAGAAGGCAACCTAGCCCTCCACCGAGTACCCCGCCATGACGTGTTCGATCGGTTTCTTCCGCGATGTCCCGATCGCACTGCTGTTCGTCACGGTCGGCCTGGGTTTCCTGGCCGGCCGGTTGCGGGCAGGGCCCATCCAGCTGGGCGGCGTCTGCGGGACCCTGATCGCCGCCCTGCTATTGGGCCAGACCGGCTGCAACGTGGGGGGCGATACCAAGGACGTCGCGTTTGCCCTGTTCATCTTCGCGATGGGGTATGCGGGCGGTCCGCAGTTCTTCGCCAATCTCAATCGTTCCAGCCTGCGCTACATCGCCTTGCCCTTGATCGAGGCCATCCTGGTATTGGTGATCGTGCTGGTGGCGACGCGGCTGCTGCATCTGGACGCGGGCACGGCCGCAGGCCTGGCCGCCGGCGCCGCCACGGAATCGGCGGTGGTGGGCACGGCGGCCGAGGCGCTCAGGCATCTGAACCTGTCCGACGCGGATCAGCTGCGCCTGCAATCAAATATCGCCACCGCGTATACGCTGACGTATCTGATCGGCTTGATCAGCATCGTCTTCTTCACCAGCGCGCTGGCGCCGGTCCTGCTGGGGATAGACCTGCGCAAGGCGGCACGCGAGCTGGAGGAAGAGCTGGACGTGATGCCTGCCGCCGAGCAGGTCGACCAGCCCGTCATGCCGCGCCTGGTGGGCCGTGCGCATCTGGTGCGCGAGGCGGCCGGCAAGACCATCGCCGAGGTGGAACAGGCGCTGGGCGGCCGGTCGGCCATCAGCAAGCTGCTGCGCGATAACACCGCCGTGTCGCTGGATCCGGCCGAGGCGCTGCGGGCCGGGGACATCGTGGTGTTGCTGGCGGTGCGTGACTACGCGGTCCGCGGGACGTCGCTGATCGGGCCGGAGATGCAGTTGACGGAGGAGCAGAGCCAGGCTGACGACTTGCGCCTGTCCACGCGCACCGTGGTGGTCGGTCGCAAGGGCATCAATGGCCGTACCCTGCGGCAAATATCACAACGCCCGTCGGCGAAGGCCGCGCATGGTGTCTTCGTGCAGTCCATCGTGCGGTCCGGCCATGCGCTGCCGGTGGGGCCGTCGACGGTATTGCAGTATGGCGACCTGATCACCTTGGTGGGGCCTGACGCGCGCGTGGCCGCCGCCGCGTCGCGGGTCGGCAATGAATTGCCCACCTCGCAGGGAACGGATCTGGTCTTTTTATGTGTCGGCATCCTGGCTGGCCTGGCGATCGGCGCCCTGGGCGCGCGTATCGGTGGCATCCCCATCTCGCTGGGCAGTGGCGGTGGCGCCCTGGTCAGCGGTCTGGTGTGCGGCTGGTTGAATGCCCGCCGGCCGAGTGTGGGGCATCTGCCCGGCGCGGCGGTGCAACTGCTCAAGGACCTGGGGCTGGCCGTCTTCGTGGCCTGCGTCGGCCTGTCGGCGGGGCCACAAGCCATCGCCCTGATACGCGAGCATGGCGTGGCCTTGCCGCTGATCGGCCTGCTGGTGTCGCTGGGGCCGGCATCCCTGTCGCTATGGGTGGGCCACAAGCTGCTGAAAATCCCTGGCCCCTTGCTGGTGGGGGCGATTGCCGGCCAGCATGTGAGCACCCCTGCCATCAGCGCCATCATGGCCAGCAGCGGCAGCGCGGTGCCGCTGCTGGGCTACACGGTGACGTACGCGGTGGCGAACGTCCTGCTGCCGGTACTGGGTCCGATCATCGTCGTGCTGGCGCATCAGCTGGGCGGTTGATGCCAGCCGCGCCGCCGGCGAGTATCCGGCGCTCGCGATTGCCTGAGCGACTGCCCAGCCTGACGCTACGCTAGCGCTTGACCACCGGCGCCGGCACCCCTTCGATCATGATGTTGACGCAAGCCGGCAGGCCGCAGCCGCGCGCCTGCGCCAATGCGGGTGTGACGGCCTCGGACATCGTCACCAGGCTGCCGTGGCCGCCGAAAGCCTGCGTGACCAGGTCGTAGCGGGTGGGCAGCAGCTCGCAGCCCACCGTGCGGTCGGGACCGTACTCGCGCAACTGGATCTGATACTCCGCGTTCCAGCGGGCGTCATTGCCGACGACGAGAACGAAGGGCAGGCGATAGCGGACGGCGGTATCGATCTCGGCGGCATGGAAGCCGAAGGTGCCATCGCCCAGCACCGCGATGACCGGCGCGCCGGGTCGCGCCAGGCTGGCGGCCACGGCGAAGGGCAAGGCCGCGCCTATGGACCCGGCCACCCCATTGAGCACGCGGTCGGGGGCGTGCAGGATGGCCTGCGCCCACTGGCCGATCTCGCCGCCGTCGGCCACCAGCACCGCGTCGGGATGGCGGTCCAGCATGGCCTGGATGGGCGCCAGGGCCTGGTAGGGATGCAGGCGGCCCGGTTGCCGCGCGACCGCCGTGGCCCAGGCCGCGGGACGGTAGGCGAGGGCGGCGCGCACGTCGGCGGTCCACGCGGCGTGCTCCGTCAAGGCGCCGGCGCTCGCGTCGCGCAGGGCGGCCAGCGCACTGCCATGATCGGCCTGCTCGGTCAGGGTCAGGCGGGCGCCGACCGCACGCCGGCTGCGTTCGAATTCTTCGGTTTCCGCGTCGATCTGCATGAAGGTGCAGTCGGCCGCGATGGCGGGCGCCGTACCGAACTTCAGCGTGAAGTCCAGGCGTTTGCCGAGCAGCAGGATGCAGTCCGCCTGCGCCAGCATTTCGGCGTAGGCGCCCAGGGCGGGATCGGCGACGCCGCGCGGGCTTTGCATGCCGATGACGGGAATGCCGCAAGCCGCCTCCAGAGCGGTCGCCGCCGCCTGGTCCGCGCCGCGCATGGACGCGGGACCGGTCAGGATCAAGGGGCGTTGGGCTTGCGCCAGGGCATGCAGGAAGGCGCGCGCCGATTCCGGGGACAAGGGCAGGGCGTCTGGCGTGATGTCGACGTGTTGTGGCAGCGGCAGCGTGCAGGCGGCCTCCAGCGCGTCGGTCGGCAGGCTCAGGTGCACCGGGCCGGGCCGGCCGGCGCGCGCCAGCCGCAGCGCTTCCAGGATGTCCTGCGGCAGGCTGTCCGCGCTGGCGGCCAGCGTGGCGGCCTTGGTGAGCGGCGCGGCGATATCGGTCTGCCGCATTTCCTGGAATGCGCCCATGCCCAGCTGCGCGTGGGGCGCATGGCCGGACAGCAGAAGCACCGGCGACTCGGCCATGCTGGCGGTATACAGGGCCGCCACTGCGTTGGCGTGGCCGGGGCCGCCGGTCACCAGCGCCACGCCGGGTTCGCCGGTAAGGCGGGCCCAGGCGTCGGCCATGTGGACGGCCGCGGCTTCGTGGCGGGTGTGCAGCAGTTCGATGCCGGCATCCAGGCAGGCATCGAACACCGGCATGATGTGATTGCCGGATAGCGTGAACAAACGTTTGACGCCGGCCGCGACCAGGGTGGCTGCCAGCGCCGCGGCGCCATTACGGGGAACGGTCATGGAACGGTCTCCTGTTTTTACGAAGCATGGTCCCGATTATTGCGCGTCGCGGGCTTTGGTGCTGGGGCAGGATCGTTCGCGCGGGATGATGCGCAGGCGCTGGTCGCCGCCGACCATGAGGTCCGGCAGGAGGGGCGCCACGGCCTGGATGTCGATATTGGTCCGCTCGATCCGATCGCGATCGTTGTCGCAGTAGTTGGCGTATTCGAGGTTGCCGACCAGTGCCCATACTCCCTGCGCGTCGGGCTGGAACAGCAGACGGATGCTGCCGTCCACGAAGAGCAGGAATTCGGGCTCGCCCGGTTTCAGGTCGAGGAAGCGCGCCGTGCAGCGGGCCTGGCCTTGCTGCCGCTCCTCGCCGCATTTGGGCACGCCCCAAAGCGATTGGCTCCAGAATTCCTTTTTCAGGAATGCGTCCGGCAAGTTGCGGCCGGCGGGCAGCACATCGACGGTCCTGGCCAGTACCGCGGCGTCGGGTTCCTTATAGGTGTATTCGTAGTCGCGGTCACGGTCGTACATCACCAGCGCCTTCTTGGCCCGCTCCTTGATGATGTCGCTGCCGTTGTCGCTCAGGTCTTTCAATGCCGCCACGCCCCAGCGGCCACCGTCGAGATAAAGCGCGGGGTAGTCGAATTTGTCGGCATCCGCGCGGCCGTCGTTCAGGCGTGCGATCTGGTTGGCGACCATCAGGCGGGCGGGATCGGCCACCGGCGAGAACAATGCCGCCACCAGGATCAGAAACAGATAGGCCGCGCTGACGTTGGTCGCTTCCAGGCGCTTCATCCAGCCACGGGGGCGGATGAGGGAGGCGGTATAGCCGATGGCATACCAGGCGCCCATCACGCACACGGCGGCGGCCACGATGCGGTCCACGCTCCAGCCATACTGGCGCACGCGCAACTGCAGCGCCCATATGGCCAGGCCCACCAGGGGCAGCAGTTCCACCGCGCCCAGCATGGCGGCCCAGCGGCGCAGGCGGTTGCCTTCCTGGCCGGGCGAGCCGTCCTGGTAGCAGGCATTGATCAGGAACACCATCAGGGTGGCTGAGCTCAGCAGCAGCGAACCCGCGTAGCGCGTTTTCCACAGCGGTTCGACGGATTGAACCAGCAGGCCGACCAGGAACGCGGCCACGATGGCGGCCATGAGGGGCAGCAGCCACGAGAACAGGGTCAGCACCAGCAGGCGGATGCCGCGGATCAGCGAGGCCTGGATCGACGTCACATGTATCGCGACGGCGATGGCCAGCGTGCTGGCAGGCAGGGCGAAGCCCAGGGTCTGGATGATGCGGTAGGGGGCCGGCAGGCCGATGGTGCGGAACAGCGTGGCACCCAGATACAGCACCAGCCAGAACACGCCCAGGAAAACCACGGCCAGTGCCAGTTGCAGGCCGATGCGCCAGGCCGTGTTGAAGTGGCGCGCGTAGGCGCCGAGGGGGCCGGCGGGCGGTGCCGCGGTCGTTACGCCCGCCAGTGCGGGTTCGAGTTGCGTATCCCGTTGCGTATCCCGCTCATGGCCGAAGCGATCGGTCATCAGGACATGGCCGACGAAGCCGGCAGCTGACAGAATCAGCCACAGGCGGAACCAGGGCGCAGGCAGGGCGTGGCCGGGACTGTAGCCGTCCACGGTGCCGCGCAGGGCGTCGTGATAGCCGAGGCCGGCGGCGGCCAGCGCCACCAGCACGGTCCACAGGATCAAGGGCCGCACCCGCATCTGTCCCGCGCCAAGCAGCAGGGCGAGCGGGGCATACACGGCGGCGAGCAACAGCGGGATGTAGAGCTGGGGCTGCGCGGTCTGCCAGGCGTTCTTGATGGCGTCAGGGCCGGGGGCCGTGCGCAAGAGTGCGTAGAGCAGGGCGGCCTGGATGGCCGCCGTCAGCAGGCGAACGTAGAAGATCCGCTTGGAGTCAGCGGCGGTCGACGGCGCGCGCGGGGTACTGGCCTGCATGGGTGATCCCGTGAGTTGGAGGGTGGCTCATGATATGGGACGGATGAGCAGGGAGCGCCGGGATGATTCTCCGGAAGTGTGTTTAGTCGTGACCGAAAAAATTTAACGGGGGGACTTGCACACGATTCCGAAACTCTGCTATAGTTTCGTTCTTGCCTGAACGCGAGCACGGAAGTAAAAAGCCGGGTCCGCAAATGTTCAGCCAAGGCGGTCTAAGTGAGAAATGTGCAGGAACTTGCGGTGTGTTTGAATTAAAAAGCACACGTAGTACGCAAAAAACTGTGCTAAAATCTCGCTTCTGTACCAAAGCGCCCGTAGCTCAGTTGGATAGAGTACTTGGCTACGAACCAAGGGGTCGTGGGTTCGAATCCTGCCGGGCGCACCAATTTAAGCGGTTTGAAGGTTAATCCTTCAAACCGCTTTTCGTTTTGCGGTCGCGAAAGTGTCTTCGTTATTCCGAATCGGTGGGCGGCTTTAGCGCCAACGATTCGTGGAATCTCTGTCACGCCTGTTTCTTGCGGTTACGTTCGGGGCTCGCCGCCCGCGCGTAGGATTCTGTGCCGGCAAATGCCCTCACACTTTCTCACTGCGCGACCTCGGTTATGACCCTCAGATTCAACTCAGTACGCACGCAGCTGACAACGGCTTTCAGTTTCTTGCTGGTGATTATCGTGGCGATGTCCATCCTCGCCATTTACGCGTTGCACGACGCCACTGAAGCCTTTTCCAGCTTCGTGCATGGCATCGACGCCCGCAAGTCAGTCGCGGAAGAAATACGAGGGGCTATCCTGCGCCGCGATCTTGCCATGCGGGATCTCGTTCTTGCCGGTACACCAAGCCAGGTGAATGAGGCCGCCGAGCGCGTTCGTCAAACCGACAACGAGGCAAACCGCCTGGTGCGACAGCTGAAAGACATGGCGGTCCATGCCAGCGACGCCTCCGCCACGACGATAGAAAAGATCGAAGCGGTCGAAAGAGTCGAGGCGAAATACAGCCCGCTCGCGCGGCGCATCGCCGAGCTGGGCGCGGCGCGCCAGCACGACGAAGCCTTGCGATCGATCGACGAACAGGGCCGGCCAGCCCTTGCGTCCGTGCTGCAAGCGCTGGATGACTATGCCTCGTACACCCGCGACAGATCGCAGCATCTGCTCGCGCAATACGAGCAGGACGATCGCACGGACCGCAACATCATCCTCACGCTAGCGGCGATTTCCTTGATCGGCGCATTGCTGCTCTCGATCAGGATCACCGGCAATATCCTGAAGTCCCTGGGGGCCGAACCCACCACCTTGAAAGCGATCGCTGCCCGCGTCGCCCAGGGCGACCTGCGTCCGATACGGGAAGTCGCCGCCGCCAAGCCCGGCAGCGTGCTGGCGTCCATGGGAGACATGCAGTCCAACCTGATTGCGCGCTTGACCGCGGTTGCTGCCGCGGCCAGGCAGATCGAAATGTCTTCCACGCAAATCGCTGCGAGCAATACAGATCTCTCGACCAGGACGGAAGCCCAGGCCGGGTCTCTGGAGGAGACCGCCGCGGCCCTGGCCCAGCTCTCCGCGAGCGTCACGCAAACCGCGGAAAACGCCATGCACGCAAGCGTGTTGGTGGATGGCGTGGACGAAGCGATCTCGCAAAGTACCCGCATGATCGAAGCCGTGCGCACGCAGATGGACCAGATCAGCGCATCGTCCGGCAAGATGGGTGACATCATCGGCACGATCGATTCGATCGCGTTCCAGACCAACATTCTTGCGCTCAACGCCGCCGTGGAAGCGGCCAGGGCGGGCGGCCATGGCAAGGGGTTTGCCGTCGTTGCCAGCGAAGTGCGGGCGCTCGCGCAGCGCAGTTCGGCGTCCGCGAAAGAAATCAGGAAACTCATCGACGAATCGGTCGAGCAGATACGCCGCGGCGGAAACGTGGCGAAAGACGCCGAGACCGCCATGGGCCACATGACGGCCAATGCCGGCAAGGTCGGCTTGACGATCAAGGAAATCGCGCATGCGAGCGTGGAGCAGAGCGAGGGCATCGCGCAAATCAACCTGGCGGTGAGCCAGATAGACAGCGCCACCCAGAGCAATGCCGCGCTGGTCGAAACGACCGCATCCGCGTCGTCGGCGCTGCAACTCGAAGCGCAGAACCAGAGCGCCGCTGTGGGCTATTTCAAGTTCGACGAAGCCGACAACGTTCAGAAAGCGGCCGACAGCGCGCCGACCCCGGCGCTGCAAGCCCGACGCATCCCGCAATTGTCCTACGCTCGCGCGGGGCTCTAAAAAAAGGCTGCGTCCCTTAGCGCCTTTCGTCGCGGTGCAGTTCCAGGTACTTCTTGTACTCGCTGGTCTTGCCTTCGCCGAATTTGCGGTACCAGACCAGTTTGTCGCCGGCTCGAACCAGATACGCGGATTCATCCGGATCGAAAGCGGGGCATTGCGTGCTGCCGCGTTCGGCCTCGTCGGTGCAGAAGCGGACATACAGTTTCTTGCCGTCGAGCCGGCCGCGCAGGTCGCCGCTGCTGCCGGCGACCCGGGTGCCGTCGGACCAGTGCCCCGCCGCTTCAGCGCCCGCGCCGGCTTCCACGGCGATGTCGGCGAAATGGCCGAACTTCTTTTGGTCGGCGTAGCTCCATTTGCCTTCGAACGGCGCCATACCAGCGGGCGCCGCGGTGGCCGCGTAAGCCGGCGCCAGACTGGCCGTGGCAAGAAACAGCGCAAGGGCGTGCAAGGTCGAACGCATGAGACAGGCTCTCCAAAGGCAGAATGTGCCTAGTATGCACGCGTTACGTGTGCGGAATAAAAAAAGCCCGGCTGAACCAAGTCCAAGCCGGGCTTTCCTTTACCTGACGCGGATCAGGCCAGATCGAACCTGTCCAGGTTCATCACTTTGTCCCATGCCTTGACGAAGTCGTCGACGAACTTCTTCTCGGCGTCCGCGCTGCCATACACCTCGCTCAGCGCCCGCAGACGGGAGTCGGCACCGAAGACCAGGTCGACGCGAGTGCCGGTCCACTTGGCCCGGCCCGTCTTGCGGTCCTTGCCTTCGAAGACGTCGCGCGCCGGCGACTTGGTCGGCTGCCAGGCCGTGCCCATGTCCAACAGATTGCGAAAGAAGTCATTGGACAAGGCGCCGGGCCGGTCCGTGAACACGCCATGCGTTTCGGCGCCCGTATGGACGTCGAGCACGCGCAGGCCACCGAACAGCACCGTCATCTCGGGCGCCGTCAGCGTCAGCAACTGCGCGCGATCGATCAACAGATGCTCGGCCGGAATCCGCACACGCGCATGCACGTAGTTGCGGAAGCCATCGGCAGCCGGCTGCATGGCGTTGATGGACTCGACGTCGGTCTGGTCCTGCGAGGCATCGGTGCGCCCGGGCGTGAACGGCACGGTCACGCGATGGCCGGCCTTTTCGGCCGCCTGCTCGACGCCCGTACAGCCCGCCAGCACGATCAGGTCAGCCAGGGAGATTTTCTTGCCGCCGGAAGCCGAGGCATTGAAATCCTTCTGCACGCCTTCCAAAGCCGCCAGCACCTTGGCCAGACGGGCCGGCTGGTTCACTTCCCAGTCCTTCTGCGGCGCCAGGCGGATACGCGCCCCATTGGCGCCGCCCCGCTTGTCCGAGCCGCGGAAGGTGGACGCCGAAGCCCATGCCGTCGACACCAGTTCAGGCACGGACAGCTTGGTGGCGGCGATCTTCTGTTTCAGCGCGGCGATGTCCTTTGCGTCGACCAGCGGATGATCCACGGCGGGGACGGGATCCTGCCAGACCAATTCCTCGGCGGGCACTTCCGGACCCAGATAGCGGGCACGTGGGCCCATGTCGCGATGGGTCAGCTTGAACCAGGCGCGCGCGAAGGCATCCGCGAATTCTTCCGGATTGGCCATGAAACGGCGCGAGATCTTCTCGTAGGCCGGGTCCAGGCGCAGCGACAGGTCGGTGGTCAGCATCGTCGGCAACAGCTTCTTCGACGAATCGTGCGCGTGCGGGATATCGGCCTTGGCGTTCTTGGCCACCCACTGGTGCGCGCCGGCCGGGCTCTTGGTTAGCTCCCACTCATGGCCGAAAAGATTGTTGAAAAAGCCCATGCCCCATTGCGTGGGGGTCGACGTCCAGGTGACTTCGAGGCCGCTGGTGATGGTGTCGCCGCCCTTGCCGGAACCGAACTTGTTGTGCCAGCCCAGGCCCTGCAATTCCAGGTCGGCCGCTTCGGGTTCGGCGCCGACGTTGTCAGCCGGACCCGCGCCGTGCGTCTTGCCGAAGGTATGGCCGCCGGCGATCAGGGCCACGGTCTCTTCGTCGTTCATCGCCATGCGGCCGAAGGTTTCGCGGATGTCGTGCGCCGCCGCGACCGGGTCGGGATTGCCGTCCGGGCCTTCCGGGTTGACGTAGATCAGGCCCATCTGCACGGCAGCCAGCGGATTTTCCAAACGACGGTCGTCGTTGCGGCTCTCCTCCTGGCCATGCATTTCAGCGTCGGCGACCAGCACGCCTTCGTCGTCGGCGTCACGTCCCGCCGCGCCCTTGCCGTAGCGGACATCGCCGCCTAGCCAAGTCTTCTCGTTACCCCAGTAGACGTCCAGGTCCGGTTCCCAGCTGTCCTCGCGGCCGCCGGCGAAACCGAAGGTCTTGAAGCCCATGGTTTCCAGCGCCACGTTGCCCGTCAGAATCAAAAGATCGGCCCACGAGATCTTCTGGCCGTACTTTTGCTTGATGGGCCACAGCAGGCGGCGCGCCTTGTCCAGGCTGACGTTGTCGGGCCAGCTGTTGAGCGGCGCGAAGCGCTGCTGACCGCGGCCCGCGCCGCCGCGGCCGTCGCCGATGCGATAGGTACCGGCACTGTGCCAGGCCATGCGGATGAACAGGCCGCCGTAGTGGCCGAAGTCAGCCGGCCACCAATCCTGCGAGTCGGTCATCAGGGCCGCGAGGTCCTTCTTCACGGCCGCCAGATCCAGGCTCTTGAAGGCCTCGGCATAGTTGAAATTCGGGTCCAACGGATTGGATTTGCTGGAGTGCTGGTTGAGCAGATCCAGTCGCAGCTGCTTGGGCCACCAATCGCGGTTGGTCGTGCCGCCACCGGCGGCATGATTGAATGGACACTTCGCTTCGTTTGTCATGTGATCTCCGTTGGGGGAATCAGCCTGGCACGTGTCACGGTACGGTCACCGGGCTGCGTCGTCCGGCGGTTTGACTGGACGCCGCGACGCGGCAGGCTTGTCATGTCAGCGCGCCGGAGCATAGTGTCCGGGGCGAGCTCTATTGCCCACGATGAGCAGGGGCAATTGAATATACGCCAGCTGACTGAGTCTTAAGAGTTCATTGTTGTAATGGACCCTATAGACTCAGACTATTACGCGAAGGTGTGATTGTGAATCAGACGATTCCCATCAGGCCAAGCTGAATTCGTCCCACTCATGGGCCATGAAAGCCGCCCGTTCGCCCGTATGAATGACGGGATCGCCGCGCAAGCCGATGACGATGCCGTCGTTGGCCAGGCGGATGGTCTCCAGGGGTTCCCCGTGCAGGTTCATCGACGCGCCCAGCACGCTGCCGGCCTTCAACGTGGCGCCGGCCTCGACTTCCGGCACGAACAGCCCGCCCTGCTTGAAGGTGATCCAGCCGCGCCGGGTCACGCGGCGCACGGTCGGCACGCTGTAGCCTGCCCCGCCTTCCAGGATGCCCAGGTGCCCCGCCAGGCGGGCGAAGCCGCGTTCGGCCAACGCCACGTTGTGGGCTTCATAGCGGCTGCCGCCGCCCAGCTCCACCATGAAGGCGGGGATGCCCGCCGCCAGGCATTGGTAGTCGAGCGCGCCGGCGATGTTGCCGGGCAGTTCGCCCTTGCCGCCCACGTCCATCCGGCAGGCGACGTTGGGCTCGAACAGCGCGATGGCGCGCAGCAGTTCCTGCTCTTCGACCCCGCTACCCGGATGCAGCTTGTACACCGCGTAGGCCTTGGAATTGAACAGCGGATTCATGGTGTGCAGGTTGATGACGAAACTGGCCGTATCGCGGATCTCGGCGAACAGGGCATGCGCCAGCCGCTCCGAGATCAAGCCGCCGGCGCTGCCCGGATAGCATTGGTCGAGATCCAGGTCGTCATAGGGATTGCGCTTGCGACGACTGTCCAGCGCCTGCGGATTGCCGGTCGGCGTGACCACGACGTTGCCGCTCATGGCCGCGGGATCCAGGCCATTGGCGAAGCGCAGCGCCGCCACCATGCCGTTGATCTCGTCGCCATGGACCTGGCCATGCAGCCACAGCGTCTTGCCTGGCCGCGCGCCGCGCACGGCGACATAGGGCAGGCCGACCGCCATGCCCGACGCCATGCTGCCGACGGCGAGGGTGCCCACCTGGCGTGCGGGGCCCGCTTGTTCCGCAAGAAAGTTACCAATGATTCCCATATCGGGCTCCTGTAATGGTTCGGTGTGTTGCTTGGATGAATCAATCGAGATGCAGGTGCATGGACTTGATCAGCGTGGCCCACTGGTCGATGTCCTGGGCGACGAAGGTCGCGAAGGCGGCGCTATCCATTCCCGGCGCGGTCGCGCCAAAGCTCCGCCTCGACCAGGCAGCTCATGGCGTTGGGGCCTTGCGTCAGCGACGACGTGCCGATGTCCAGGGTGAGCACGTTGGCCGTGCCCGCGCTTTCAGGGGCGCCGTCGTCGTCGGCGGGCCGGTACCACGCGCCGGTCGCCATGACCACCGTGCCCGGCAACACGCCGTCGTCCAGCACCGCGCCTACCAGGCACGCCCCGCGCGCGTTGTACAGGCGCACGGTGTCGCCGCCATGCAGCCCGCGTGCGCGCGCGTCGTCGGGATGCATGCGCAGGGCCTCGCGCGCGGCCACCTTGTTGCCTTGGGCCAGCGGCGCGGCGTCCATCTGGCTATGCAGGCGGTCGGACGGTTGTATGGTCAGCAGGTGCAGGGGGTAGTCGCGCGCCGTCTCGGCGCCCAGCCATTCGCGCGGCGGGATCCAGCGCGGATGGCCGCCGCAATCGGGCAGGTCGTATCCGGCCAGCGTCTCGCTATAGAGTTCGATGCGGCCGCTGGGCGTGCGCAGCGGATGGGCCTCGGGATCCAGCCGGAAATCCTCGAACAGGATGAAGTCCGATGACGGCGGCGGCAGTTTCACGTAGCCCTGTTCCCAGAAGGCCTCGAACTCCGGAACGTCTATGCCGACATGGCGCTGCGCCTGTGCGAACTGGCCGTAGATGTGGCGGATCCAGGCCATCTCGTCGCGGCCCTCGGTATAACGCTCGCGGTAGCCCAGTCGCTCGGCCAGATCGGTGAAGACGGCGTAGTCGTCGCGCGCCTGGCCCACGGGCGCGATGGCCCGATGCATGGCCAGCGCGTAGCGGTCGCGCGAGGAGCCGCCGATGTCGTTGCGCTCCAGCGACGTCGTGATGGGCAGGACGATGTCGGCGTTGAGCGCCGCCGGCGTCCACCAGATTTCGTTGACCACGATGGTGCGCGGCTTGGCGCGCCAGGCCCGCATCAGCCTGTGCAGCTGCTGATGATGGTGGAAGGGATTGCCGCCGGCCCAGTGGATGAAATGGATGTCGGGATAGTGCTCCGTCTGCCCCTGGAAAGGGTAGGGCGCGCCGGGGCTTTCCAGCATCTCGGTCAGGCGCGCCACCGGAATGGCCAGGCCGGATGGATTGCGCCCCACGGGCATCTCGGGCCCGGGTGTCGCGATGCGGGGATTGCCGACGCCGTTCATGGACCCGTGGCCGAAACCGAAGCCGCCGCCGGGCAGGCCGATCTGCCCCAGCATCGCGGCCAGTGCGATCACCATCCAGTAGGGCTGCTCGCCATGTTGCGCGCGCTGCACGGCGAAAGAGCAGGTGAGATAACTGCGCTTGCCGCAAAGCTGTGCCGCCAAAGCGCGGATGCGCTCGGCGGGGATGCCGGTGATGTCGGCGGCCCATTCGGGTGTCTTGGCGACACCGTCCGCCTGGCCCTGGAAGTACGCTTCCAGCGCCGCGTAGCCCACGCAATGGCTGGCCAGGAAAGCATCATCCTGGCCACCCAGGCGGCGGATTTCATAAGCCAGCGCCAGCATCAAGGCCACGTCGGTGTTGGGCCGTATGGGTATCCATTCGGCCTGCACGAAGTCTGGACAGTCGTCCCGCGTCGGACTGATGTTGATGATGCGCGCGCCGCCCGCGGCCAGCTTGCGCAGCCAGGATTCCAGGGTGTGCTCGGCGGCGCCGCCGGAGGACACCTGGCCGTTCTTCAAGGCCAGTCCGCCGAAGGCGATGAAGACTTCGGTATGCGCGACGATGCTGGGCCAGGAGGTGACGCGGCCGGTCAAGGGGTTATAGGTGCCGATGACGTGCGGCAGCAGGAACTGCGCCGTGCCCCAGCTGTAGTTGCCGACCTGGTCGACGCCGCCGCCACCCGCGAAATAGAAGCGGCGAATCAGCGAGCGGGCGTGGTGCAGGCGCCCGGCGGAGGACCAGCCGTAAGAGCCGGAGAATATCCCCTGCGCGCCGTGCTCCGCGCGCGTCTCGGCGATTTCCGCGGCCACCAGGTCGAGCGCCGTGTCCCAATCGACCTCGACGAACTCGTCGCGGCCGCGCAGCTCGCGGCCGCGCGCGCCATGCGATTCCAGCCAGGCTTTGCGCACCGCCGGCCGCGCGATGCGGCGCGGCGAGTAGACCATGGGCGCGATGGTCTCCAGCAGCCGCGACGGGTTGGGATCGGGACCGAAGGGTTCGCAATCGACCAGCCGCCCGTCGCGCACCACAGCCGTGTAGGCGCCCCAATGGGCCAGTTGCGGAAAGCGTTGTTCCATCTGCTTCAGTCCAGCGTGATGTGGGCTTTCTGTATGAGGTCCGCCCACTTGACGCGCTCCTTGGCCATCAACGCGCCGAACTCGGCCGGCGTGCTGGATGTAGCGGTCATGCCGGACGCCGCCAGCACCTTGATCACGTCAGGCTCCTTCATGACGGCGGCGAACGCGCGGTTCAGCGTGTCGACGACGGCTTGGGGCGTGCCGCCGGGCGCGAGCACGCCGTACCAGTTGGTCAACTCATAGCCCGGGATGCTCTTGCCTATGGGGTCCGCGCCGGGGAATTCGCTGGACGGGCCCGCGGTGGTCACGCCCAGTGCCTTGAGCTTGCCGCCCTCGGTCAAGGTGCGCACCGACGGGTCGGAGAACGTGACGTCGACCAGGCCGCTCACCACATCGGTCAACGCCGGCGTGGTGCCCTTGTAGGGGATATGCCGCATCTTGATGCCGGCCAGCATGTTGAACTGCTCCGCCGCCATCTGGCCGATGGTGCCGTTGCCGCCGGACGCGTAGGTGACGTCCTTGCCCGACTTGGCGCGGGCGATCAGGTCGGCCGCGCTGTTGATGCCCGACTTCGGGCTGCTCACCAGCACATTGGGCATGGTCACCAGCACGGACACGGGGGTCAGGCCGGTGGCCGGGTCATAAGGGACCTTCTGCAGATTGGGCAGGATGGTCAGCGAGCCGGGGGTGCCGATGTATAGCGTATAGCCGTCAGGCTGCGCGCGGACGACATAGTCGGTGGCGATGATGCCGCTGGCGCCCGGCCGGTTCTCGACGATGACGTTGGCGTTGAGGGCCTTGGACATGCCGGCCGCGGCGGCCCGCGCCAGCACGTCGGCGCCGCCACCGGGCGGGAAGCCCACGACCAGGCGGATCGGCGTACCGGATTCGGGATAGGCGGCGTGCGCGGGTAGCGCCACCGCACTGATACCCATAACGGCCGCCAGGGCGGCGAGGCCACGCCGCGCGCGGGCGGCGGTGGACGAGACTCGGGCTGCTTGCTTGAAAGCGAGTGTCATGCGGTTCCCCTTGAACCTTGAGTTAACGGCCTGGATCATGCGTCCGGCTCGTCGAAGCGCAGGCGGGTTGCCGGCAGCGGTCCCTGCGGGACGCGTCAGCGGCAACCTGCCCGTATCAAATGGTCAGGCTGCCCTCCGGCAGCTTGAAGCCAGCACGTTCCTGCGCATCGATCTGGTTGACCAGATTGGTCTCCCAGGCGATGTACTGACGGGCGGCCGCCTTGTTGCCGTCATGGCGGTCATGCACGAAAAACAGATAGTCGATGCAGTCGGCATCGGCGGGCTCGGCCGGGCTGGCATCGACGGCCAGGCCGGCCGCGCGCCATGCCGACGGGGTGTCGGTGTTCACGCGAACCCGGGTGATGCCCAGGCTGGCCAGTTCCTGCGCGGCCAGCGCGCCCACGGCGGCGTCTTCGGCCAGCAAAATCACCTCGGCCGTCGGCGCCAGCGCCAAGGCCTGCAGGCGCGGCCGGATGGACCAGCGGGCGCCCCGCAGGTGTGCCTTGCGGTAGCTCATGCTGGGACGGACGTCGACCAGCGTGGCGCCTTCCTGTACGGCCGCGGCCAAGGCCGTGCTGGCGATGGCTTCGACAGCCTTTGGAGCGGCGCGGCCGGTGTCCTGCGCGGCGGGCGCGGATGCGCCGGACCGCAAGCCATCGGCCAGCACGTACACGTCCCAACCCATGCGGATGAGCCAGGCGGCCACCACCGGCGCGCGCACGCCTTCATCATCGAACAGCACGATGCGCGCACCGCGCACGCCGACGTATTGATCGGTGGCCTGGATCAATTGGCCACCAGGTGTGTGCTGCGCGCCCGGCAAGGTGCCGGCGGCGTATTCTTCCGGCGTGCGGACATCGCACAGATAGGTGTTGCGGCCGCTCTCGGCCAGCCACGCGTTGGCTTGGGCCGCGTCGATGACGGGGACGTCCAGGGACCGCGCCAGGCCTTGCGCGCGCTCGCGCAGCGCTGGCAGTTGGGCCGGGTCGATGGCTGCGGGATACTTGCGTTGCGAACCGTGTTCCAGTTGCAGGTCGGCCAGATACCAGCCCTGCGTGCCGTTCTCCAGCGCGAGCACCGGGTTGGGCACGCCCAGGTCGATGAGGGTCTGTGCGCCGATGATGCTGCGCGTGCGCCCCGCGCAATTGATGACGATAGTGGTCGCGGGGTCGGGCGCGAGGGTCTGCGCGCGCAGCGCCAGTTCGCCGTTCGGGCAGCAGATGGCATCCGGGATGTTCATCTTGCCGTACTCGGAATAGGGGCGGCCATCCAGCACGATCAGGTCGTCGCCGCGTTGCTGCCGCTCGGCCAGATCGGTCGCCGTGATGCGTGGCGTGTGCAGCAAATGTTCGGCCAGTTCGCCGAAGGTCTTGCTGGGCAGGTTGACGCCGGCGAAAGCGACCAGGCCGGCCGCGCGCCATGCGGGCATGCCGCCATCCAGCGTGCGGACATCCGTGTAGCCCAGATGCCGCAGCGCCGTGGCCGCGCGCGCCGCCACGCCGTCGCCTTCGTCCAGCAGCACGATGCGGGTCGAGCGGCGCGGCACAAGGCGCGCCACGTCGATCTCCAGCCGGCTGTAGGGCAGGGTGGTGGCGTAGAAGGGATGCGCCTCGCCGTACTGGCCGTGTTCGCGCACGTCCAGAAAGGCGATCTCACCGCCGTCGTGCAACCAGCGCTTGAGCGTCGGGGCATCTACGGGGGCAAGCGGCGGCAAGGTGTTTTGCGTGGTGGTCATCGTGTGAGACTGGGTTCTACGGGTAATGGGGTAATGAGAGCGACGCTTCAACGGCGCAAGCTGGTCAGGGCTTGCTCCAGGTCGGCGATCAGGTCTTCGGTGTCTTCCAGGCCGATGTGCAGGCGCAGTACCGCGCCGCGGCCGTTCCAGTCCGCCACCGTGCGGGCGCGCAGCATATAAGCGGGCACCACCAGGCTTTCGAAACCGCCCCAGGATGCGCCCAGGCCGAACAGCTGGAAGGAATCGATCATGCGCTCCACGTCGGCATCTTCGATACCCGGCGCGAACTCGATCGACAGCAGGCCGTTGGTGCCGCGGCAGTCGCGTTTCCACAGCGCGTGGCTGGGGTCGCCGGGCAGGGCGGGGCACAGCACGCGCGCCACTTCGGGGCGCGACTGCAGCCAGTCCGCGATGCGCAGGGCGCTGCGGCCATGCATGGCCATGCGGGCCGGCATGGAACGCATGCCGCGCAGGACCAGATACGCGTCGTCGGCGCCTACTGTCTGGCCGAAGTCCACGCTGGCCCGTTCCAGCGGCGCCCAGGCGCGTTCGTTGGTGATCGCCACACCCATCATGACGTCGGCATGGCCGCCCAGGTATTTGGTGGCCGCGATGATGGAGATGTCCGCGCCCAGCGCCAGCGGCTGGTACAGCAGGCCGGAGCCCCAGGTATTGTCCACCGCCAGCCAGCAATCATGCGCGCGGGCCAGCTTGGCCACGGCCGGCAGGTCCATCATTTCATATGCCAGCGAGCCGGGGGATTCGGCGTAGATCATGCGCGTGTTGGGGCGCAGTTGCGTCGCCAGGTCGCTGCCGTCGGGCAGGCAGTAGCTGTATTCGATGCCCAGGCGGGTCAGGTGTTCGGCGCAGAAGCGCCGCACCGGTTCGTACACCGCGTCGGTGATCACCACATGGTCGCCGGTCTTCAGATAGGCCAGCAGCACCAGGGCGATGGCGGCCTGCCCGGTCGGATACAGCTTGGCGCGGTAGCCGCCTTCCAGCTCGATCAGCGCGTCTTCCAGGGCGTAGGTGCTGTCCGTGCCGCGCGCGCCATAGGAAATCAGGCGTTCCTTGTCGCGGCGCGAGCGCGTGTCGCGCCACTGCTGCACGCTGTCGAAGATATAGGTGCTGGCGCGCGTGACCGGCGTATTGACCCAGCCGCTGTGGGGGCGGCCGGCGCGCAGCAGGCGGGTGCCGGCGCCGTAGCCGCCAGGGGCTTGGCCCGCGGGCTTGTCGTGTTCATCCATGATGCTCATCCAGGCGTGGGGTCAGCGGCGGGTCTGCACGCCGATGGGCATGATCTTGCAGGTCCCGGCCTCCAGGTCGAAACCCAGGCGCCGGTCCAGCGTTTCCAGCGCGCGGCCGTACATATGCAGATGGCGGATCACGCTGTCGCCCTGGATTTCCACCGCATGGATATCGTCGGGCATCAGAGCGATGCCGGTGCCCGGTTCCACCACCACCGTGCCGGTCTTCTCCAGACGGCCGACGCCAGGCTGGCTGCCGTCATCCAGGCGGTCATAGACGTAGTTGTATTCGACGCCCTCGACGGCGGCGATACAGGCCCACGTGGTGTGGTCGTGCGGCACGATCTTCTTGCCGGGGCGCATGACGTTCAGATAGAGCGCGTACTCGCGGTCCGGGGTTTCGCTGATCAGATAGCGGGCCTGGCGTTCGTCGCCTTCCGGGGGCGCATAGCGGTCCGCCCCCCACCAGTCGCGATGGCTGGCCAAACCGACCACCTCGTCCAGCACGCTGGCCAGGCTTTCCCGGGTTAGACCCTGTTTCTCTAAAGTATTCTTTATGCTTCCGATGGCATCGGCGATCTGAGCTTGTTGTGGGTGTTGCGAACTCATTAGCGAAAACTCCCTTGTAAAGCGCGGTATTTTCGCTACTCTACGAGCCAGGCTTCCCTAGGACAAATTAATTTGATTAAAGAAAGCATTAGCAACTCTAATAGTTGGGGATTACACGGATACGTTGGCCGCTTATGAAAAACCTGGATTTGGACCTGTTGCGCACGCTGGTGGCCGTCGCCCAGGAGCAGACGTTCTCCGGCGCCGCGCTGGGCCTGCACAAGACGCAGTCCGCCGTGACCCAGCAGATGCAACGGCTGGAGGACCTGCTGGCCCTGCCGCTGTTCGAGAAGCACGGCCGCAACAAGCTGCTGACCACCCACGGGCGCAAGCTGGTGGCCTATGCGCGCCATATGCTGGCCATCAATGACGAAGCGGTGCGGGCCATGCAGGACGGCCAGTTGGAGGGCGAGCTGCGCCTGGGGTCGCCGCACGACGTGGCCGATACCATCCTGCCCACGGTGCTGACCCAGATCGCGCGCTGGTCGCCGCGGGTGCGCCTGGAAATCCGGGTCGACCGCAGTCCGACCTTGATGACCGCGCTGCGCGCGGGCGACCTCGACATGACCATATCCACCCGCTTCGACCAGCGGCTGGAGGGCATCGTGCTGCGGACCTCGCCGACGGCGTGGATAGGCTCGGCCAACTATGTCCACGATGCGGCGGCGCCCTTGCCGCTGGTGCTGGCGGACGAACCGAGCATCTTCCGCCGTATCGCGCTCAATGCGCTGGAACAGGCGCGCCTGCCGTGGCACACCAATTATGTCGCGCCGAATCTGGTCGGCATCCGGGCGGCGGTGCGCGCGGGTCTGGGCATCACCGCGCGCAGCGTCGAGTTCCTGAGCCCGGACATGCGCGTGCTGGGTGAAAAGGACGGCCTGCCCGCGCTGCCCGACGTGACGTATTTCCTGTGGATACGCGACGACCTGATCAATCCCCTGGTGCGCCACGTATACGACATGCTGATCGCGCAGATGGGGCTGAACGAATCCGCTTCCGCGCAGGCCGGGGGGCCGGCCTCGGAGTAAAAGCCGGTCCGGTCCGGGCCGCGTGGCATCGAGGCAAGGATGGCCCCGCTGCGTTATGCTGCGCCCTGGTGTATTGAATACTTGGGAACCGAGATTTTCCTGATGAAGAAGACCATTGCCGATTCTCAGGGCCTGCTGGGGGATATCGCCTACGACGCCGTCCGTGACGCCATTCTGGCCAACGACATCAAGCCGGGCGATCGTGTATCCGAGTACAAAGTGGCCGAGTGGCTGGGTATCAGCCGCACGCCCGTTCGTGAAGGGCTGCGGCGCCTGGAAAACGAAGGCCTGCTGACACCGCATCCGCGCCGCGGCCTGGTGGTCGCGTCCATCGATGACGCCGCCATGCAGCAGCTTTACGCGGTGCGGGAACTGCTGGAAGGGGCTGCCGCGGCGTCGGCGGCCGAGCACGCCACCGAAGCGGAAATCGCCACCTTGCGGCATCTGGTGCAGGCCGAAAAGGAAATCGTGGACGAGCCTGGCCGCATGAACGAGCACAACCGGGTGTTCCATGAGGCCATCTATCGTGCCGCGCACAATAAATTCCTGCTCAAGTTCCTGTTGATCACGTCGGATACCTTGTCCGCGTATCGCAACGTGTCGACCCTGGTGATCGAGGACCGGCGCAAGCAGGTGCTCGACGAGCATGCGGAAATCTGCGAGGCCATCTCGCGCCGCGACGCCGAGAGCGCCCGCGCGGTCATGGGCCGCCACGTGCGCAACGCCTTGAAGGTCCGCGTGCAATTGCAGCACAGCGAACTGCTGAACGAGATACGCCAGCGGGGCGGGCCGGGCCTGCTGTCCAAGCACATCAAGCGGGGCGGCGGCGAGGAATCGCAGGGCTGATTCAAGCCGGGCGGCGCCGCGCCGCGGTCACCGCAGTACGGTCACCGCAGTACGGCCACCGCGGCACCGTCAGCGCGGCACCGTCAGCGCGGCACGCTCAAGCAATCGGAAAAGCCGCCTGATTCTCCAGATCCTGCAATCTTGCGTACCAGCCGGCGGCCACGTCGGCAGCCAGGCCGGCGCTCGTGCGCAGGATGAATCGATGGCGTAATGCCTGCCGCGACAGCGGCTGCGATGGCAGGCCCAGAAAGCCGTCCGCCAGGGTTTCCAACGTCCGGCCATCGCGCAAGCGGATGATCATGCTCGCGCTCCAGGCGGAAGGCAGGCCGGCTTGCGCGGTCAACGTGATCCGCGCGCACGCCTGGCGGATCGCGGGATCTTGCACCGCCCCCGCATCGAAAGCGCCCGGGTCCTCCGGATCCCGATACTGAGCCAGGGCCAGGCAGAAAGGCACGCTGTATTGCGCCGCCAGAATGTCGGCCGGGTCGCGGATATCGTGGTGGCTGACGATCTTCTCGCTGCACCCCAGGGCGATGGCTTCGATGTCGGCGCCGTTGAAGCCGTGCTGCGCCATCAGGCCCCGCAGCGCCTGTATCGGCGCCTGCGCGGTGACGTGGCAGGGATAGCGCTTGAAGCAGATCTTCAAGGTTTCCCAGGCGCTGCCCAGGCCCCGCGTCAACAACGCGGGTTCGCCGTCGCGGCAATACGTTTCGAGAAAACCGTAGCGGCCTTCCAGTATCGTGTCCGGGCCCTCATAGCCCTCCAGGGCCAGGCCCGCCGCGACGATGCCGGCTTCGGCGGCGCGTCCCAGATGCAGGCGTTTGACCATGGCGCCATTGCCCGCCTTGGTGAAGGCCAGCAGGCCGGCCGACAGGGATCCCGCGATGCCCATGGCCTGGACCAGGCGGTCCGCATCCAGGCCATGGATCAGTCCGGCCGCGATGGACGCGCCATAGGGGCCCGTCAACCCGGGCGCGTGGAAGCCGAGCTTTTCGCTGCTGTGGTGCGTCGCGGCGCCGATACGAAAAAGCACCTCGCACGCCGCCACGAAGGCGGTGAGCGCCTTGCGTCCGTCCGCGCCGGTTTCCTGGCAGGCGGCGACCAGGGCGGGCACCAAGGTCGCCCCGGGATGCACGCCGGCCCCGGGGAAACGCAGACTGTCCTGTTCGAAGGCATGCGCCCCCGCCCCATTGGCCAGCGCCGCGGCCGGCGCGTTGACACCGGACCCGCTCGCGCCGGCAACCCCGAACAAGGCGCACGGCCCCATGCCGCCATAGCGGCGGGCGTAGGCGGCGGTGGCCGCGCTCCAGGGCAGGCTGGCGCCCTGCACGCAACACGCCAGGGTATCGATGATGCAGGCGCGCGCGCGTTCGAGCACGTCCGCGGGGATATCCTCGTAGCGCAGGTTCGCCGCGAATTCGGCGAGTTGCCGGCTTGCGCTGCCCAGGCTTGCGCCACCGGCGTTGCCGCCATTTTGACCTCTGTCGTACACGCTGTCTCCTTAGTCCCGCGGGTCCGCTTCAGCGCTCGCCGGCGGCGCCGGGGATTACCCCCGGGCGGCCAGCAGGCGCGGCAGGGCGCTGCTGTCTTCCAGCTTGTCCAGACCCAGCACGCAGTCGCGGATCTCTTCGACGTGACCGCGCGGCAGCACGTGGGTGGCCAGCTTATCGAATTTTTCGACGATATCGTTTTCGCTGGCGAAGTTCTTTTCATTGCCGCGGCCGGCTTCCACCGTGCGCGTCATGTGCTTGCCGTCACGCAGGGTGACTTCGACGCGCACCATGTGGCGGAACTTGGAGCCCTTGGCGGTGATCTCGGGATCTTCCGCCACGTGCACTTTTTCGGCGATGCGCATGCGATCGGGATCGGCCACCTTGTCCTCGGTGAACTGATCGACGAAGCAATCGCCATCCAGCAGCCAGGTGGCCACGCAGTAGGGCAGGTTGAGTTGCGCCGACGTCAGGCCCTGCGGTTCGTACTTCCAGCCGACGTGGTCCATGGTGACCCGCGAGCCGTGGACGACGATCTTCTCCACGTCCTCGGCGCCGAAAGAATGGTCGGCCTGCATGGCGCGAATCGCATCCAGCGTGCTGTGGTTGCTGCCGACGCAGGAGTAGAACTTCAGGGCCACGCCCATGGTCTGCCAGACCTGGCCCAGGTCGGCCGTCAGGGCGTCCAGCTGGAAGCGGTCCTGCGAACGGGAGAAGGTACTGCAGAAGCCGCCGTATTCGCTTTCCAGCACATTGAGGATGCCGGTGAAGCCTTGTTCGGCGAACAGGGCGCCATACAGGCCGCTCTGCGAGGCGCGCCCCGCGTGCATGCGCTTGACCATGGCGCCGTACTGGGCCGCCATCAGTCCGGCCGATTGCGTACCGGCGATACCCAGCGCATGGACCGTCCGATCGACGTCCAGGCCCAGGCCGCGCGCCGCGCCAGCCGCCGCCGAGAACACGCCCAGGGTGGCGCCGGAGTGCCAGCCTTGCGCGATATGTTCAGGGCCCATGCAGATGCCCACGCGCGGCCCGATTTCATAACCCGCCACGGCGGCGGTGAGGAAGTCGCGGCCGCTCATGCCGCGGCGCGTCTCCGTGATCGAGACCAGGGCGGGCAGCACCACCGCGCCCACGTGCAACACGCCTTGCCGATGCACGTCATCCAATTCGAAGCCCTGCACCTGCGTGCCGTTGACCAGCGCGGCGTGCGGCGCCGACAGCTTGTGCCGCGTGCCCCAGATCGCGCAGCCCTGCGTGGTGTCCAGGCCCGTGAGTGTCTTGCGCAGGATGCGGGTCCATTCCAGGTCGGCGCCGTAGATCGCGCAGCCCAGCGAATCCAGCATCAGCAGCTTGATGCGGCTGAGCACTTCCGGCGGAATCGCCTCGTACTGCAATTCAGCGACGAAGCGGGCAATGCCGCGGGTGTAGCGATTATCCGAAAGCGTGGTCGTCGACATAGGGGCTGCCTGGTAGGTGTAGGGGAAAAGGCGCAAATCCGCGCTGTTTGAAAAATAGTATACCGTGGTATTCTGCTTTGAAAAATAGCAGCAAAAGCAGCATCGGAAGCGCGCGCTCAGCGCGCCGCAGGAGCGATGGGAATGGAGACAGATACAGGCCTGGCGCAGTGGTTGGGCGCGAAAGTGGCGGCCTTGCGCTACGAGGACCTGCCGGCGCAGGCCCTGCATTGGGCGCGCGTGGGCATCTTCGACACCGTGGGCGTCACCTTGGGCGGCAGCGCCGAGCCGGCTGCGGTGCTGACGGCACGAGCGCTGGACAGCGCCGCCGGGCCGGCGCTGCGCCTGGGTACGCAACAGCGGCTGGGCATCCTGGACGCCGCCCTGGTCAACGGCACCGCCGCGCATGCCCTGGACTATGACGACAGCAGCAATACCCTGGGCGGCCATCCTTCGGCGCCGCTGGTGTCGGCGCTGTTGCCGCTGGCCGAACAGCTGGACAGTTCGGGGCGCGACTTCATCACGGCGTATGCCGCCGGCTTCGAGGCCCAGGCCAAACTGGGTCTGGCCGTTCACCTGCATCACTATCGCAAGGGCTGGCATCCGACGGCCACCTTGGGCTGCTTCGGCGCGGCCGCCGCCTGTGCCCGCCTGATGAGCCTGGATGCAGCGGCCACCGCGACGGCCCTGGCGCTGGCGGCGTCGTTCGCGTCGGGACTCAAGGCCAATTTCGGCACCATGGCCAAGCCGCTGCATGTGGGGCACTGCGCCCGCAACGGCCTGTACGCGGCGCGGCTGGCGCGGCTGGACTTCACGGCCAACGCCGCGTCGGTCTTCGAGCACACGCAGGGTTTTCTCGACGTTTTCAACGGCCCCGGCACCTATGACGTCGACAAGGCCAGGGCCGCCTGGGCCGCGCCTTACGATCTGGTGGCGCCCGGCATCGCGGTGAAGCAATACGCATGTTGCGGCAGCACGCATCCGGCCATCGATGCCATGCTGGCCCTGGTGCGCGAGCACCGCCCCGCGGCGGAGCAGGTCGAGGTCATCGACGTGGCGATCCACAGCCGGCGGCTGGCGCATACCAATCGCCCGCGACCGCAGGGCGCGCTGGATGCCAAGTTCAGCCTGCAATACGTGCTGGCGCGCGCGCTGGTCGACGGCCAGGTGGCGCCGGCCGATTTCGAGGATCCCGCCTGGCGCGATGCCCGCGTGGCGGCGATCCTGCCCCGCATCCGCGCGGTCGCGTACGACGACGCGGGTGTGCATGCTGACCGCTTCGGCTTTGGCCAGCCAGGCCTGCCCCCGCTCGATCCCGCCAACCATTTTGCCGGCTACGTCGCCCTGACCTTGCGTGATGGCCGCGTGCTGCGTGCCGGCGTGGACCAGCCTTTGGGACGGACGTCCGCGCATCCCCTGCCGGCCGAGCTATTGCGCCAGAAATTCATGCAGTGCGCCGGCATGGCGCTGCGCGAGGACGCCGTGGGCGCCATCGCCGATGATCTGGCGGCCATCGATGCGCTCCCGCGCATCACGATGTTGACAACCCGTATCCAGGAAGCCGCACGTGGAGGAGACTGAAGTGCAAGACACCAAGCAAAAGTATGACGTCATCGTGGTGGGCAAGGGCAATGCGGCGCTATGCGCCGCGCTGGCCGCGCGTGACGAGGGGGCCAGCGTGGCCATACTCGAAGCCGCGACGCAGGAAGAGTCGGGCGGCAACAGCCGCTTCGCCGGGGGCGTGATGCGCTTCGCCTACGACTCGGTCGAGGACCTCAAGCGCGTGACCGACCTGACGGAAGAGGAAATCGCCACCAGCGACTTCTTTACCAACACCACGGACGAGTTCTTCGACGACCTGTTCCGCCTGACCAGCTATCGCACCGATCCCGAGCTGTCGGAGATCCTGGTCACGCAGAGCCTGGAAACCATGGTCTGGCTCCGTTCCAAGGGGACGCGTTTCGTGCCCAACTTCGGCCGCCAGTCGCGCCTGGTGAACGGTCGCCGCAAATTCTTCGGGCGCCTGCCCATCGAGGTGTCGGGGGGCGGCGCCGGCCTGGTGCAGTTCCTCGACAAGGCCGCGCAACAGGCTGGCATCGACGTGCACTACGCGACCCGCGCCAAGCGCCTGCTGCTGGATGAGCACGAACGGGTTTGCGGCGTGCATGCGACGCGGCAGGGCGAGCCCGTCGATTTCCATGCGGGGGCGGTGGTGCTGGCCTGCGGTGGCTTCGAAGCCAACCCCGAAATGCGCGCCCGCTATCTTGGGCCGGGCTGGGAGCTGGCCAAGGTTCGGGGCAGCCGCTACAACCAGGGCGATGGCTTGCGCATGGCGCTGGACCTGGGCGCCGCGCCCTACGGCAACTGGTCGGGCTGCCATGCCACGGGCTGGGAGTTGAACGCGCCGGAGTTCGGCGACGTCAACATCGGCGATCAGTACCAGAAGCACAGCTACATCTTCGGCCTGCTGATCAATGCCCATGGCCGCCGCTTCGTCGACGAAGGTTACGACTTCCATTCCTTCACCTATGCCAAGTATGGCGGCGAACTGCTGAAGCAGCCGGGGCAGTTCGCCTGGCAGGTTTTCGACTCCAAGGTGAACGACCTGCTGCGCTCCGAGTACCGCATCAAGATGATGACCAAGGTCACGGCCGACACCCTGGAAGAACTGGCGGAGAAACTGGAAGGCGTGGATCCGCAGGGCTTCCTGGAGACCGCGCGCGCTTACAACGACGCCGTGGTGCCGGACGTCGCGTTCGACCCAACCATCAAGGACGGACTGGGCACGCGCGGCATCGAGCCGCCCAAGTCCAACTGGGCCCAGAAACTGGATACACCGCCGTACCATGCCTATGCCACGACTTGCGGCATCACCTTCACCTTTGGCGGCCTGCGCATCCGGCCGGACAACGGCCAAGTGCTGGACGTGCATCTGAACCCCATGCCGGGCTTGTACTGCGCCGGTGAAATGGTGGGCGGGCTCTTCTACTTCAACTATCCCAGCGGCACGGGCCTGGTGTCCGGCGCCGTATTCGGGCGCATCGCCGGCAGTGGCGCCGCGCGGGCAGCATTGCAAGGAACAGAAAAATGAAGCGAAGGACTTGGGGACTGACTTTGGTCGTGGCGGGTGTGGCTGGCTTCCTAGGGTGGGCCTTGCCGCCCGGCATGCGGACGGCGGCGGCGCAAGCGGCGCCGCAGGCTGCCGCGCAGGGGGCGGGCAAGTATCCCGACCATCCCATCCGCCTGATCGTGCCGTTCTCGCCCGGCGGCGGCAATGACAACGTCGCGCGCACGGTGGGCCGGCGCCTGGGGGAAATCCTCGGCCAGGCCATCGTCGTCGAGAACCGGGCGGGGGCTGGCGGCACCGTGGGCGCTGAAACCGTGGCGCGGGCCGCGCCGGACGGCTATACCTTGTTCCTGGGCGGCGTGGGCAGCCATGCCATCAACCCGAACCTGCGTAAGAACCTGCCTTACGACGCCATCAAGGACTTCGCGCCCATCACCCTGCTGGCGCAGGCGTCCATGGTTCTGGTGGCCCAGCCGAGCCTGCACATACGCACCGTGCCCGAGCTGATCGCCTTGGCGCGCAAGGAACCCGGCAAGCTGGACTATGCGTCCAACGGCAACGGTTCGTCCTCGCACCTGGCGGCGGTGATGTTCGCCACGGACGCCAAAGTGCAACTGACCCACGTGCCCTACAAAGGCCTGAGCCCTGCCTTGACGGACCTGCTGGCGGGCCAGGTGCCGCTCATGTTCAGCAGCGTCGTCGCCATTCTTCCGCACATCAAGGATGGCAGCCTGGTGCCCTTGGGCGTGACCGGCTCGCACGAGCTGCCTTCCTTGCCTGGCGTGCCCACCATTGCGTCCCAAGGGCTGCCGGGCTACGAGACCAGTTCCTGGTACGGCATCCTGGCCCCCGCCGGCACGCCGCGCGCCATCGTGATGAAGCTCAATCAAGGCCTCAACGAAGCCCTGCAGGATCCCAAGATACGCGAGAGCCTGGCCGGCGACGGCGCCGAGCCGGCCGGCGGCACGCCGGAGCAGTTCGCCGAGCACATCAAGCGGGAAAAGGATCGCCTGGGCCAGGCGATCCGCCAGTCGGGACTGCAGATGGAATGAGTGTCACTGACGCGGGGCCGCCGCGGCTGAGATGGACGCGGCGGCCCCGGCATCCTCAGTGCGTGTCGGCGACGAGCACCGGCTTGTCCTGATACACGTCGGCGAACATCTGCTTGAGGTTTTTCACCTTGGGCAGGTCGTTGTAGACGATGTAGGGATAGTTGGGGTTGTTCACCAGGAAATCCTGGTGATAGCCTTCGGCCGGATAGAAGGCCTTGCCATCCTCCAAGGTCGTCACGATGGGCTTGCGGTACACGCCCGACTGGTTCAGCTGGGCGATGTAGGCCTCGGCCACCTTGTGCTGAGCCGCGTTGGCGGGAAAGATGGTCGACCGGTACTGCGTGCCGGAGTCCGGGCCCTGCCGATTCAACTGGGTGGGATCGTGCGCCACCGAGAAGTAGATCTGCAGCAGTTTGCCGTAGGTGATCTGCTTGGGATCGTAGGTCACCTGTACGGATTCCGCGTGCCCGCTGCGGCCTTCACCGACCACTTCGTAATGGGCGGTGGCGGCCTGGCCGCCCGCGTACCCCGATACCGCGCGCGTCACGCCCTTGACGTGCTGGAATACCCCCTGGACACCCCAGAAGCAGCCGCCGGCGAACACGGCCGTTTCGCTGGCCGCGTTGCTGGCGGGTTCATCGACAGCCGGGGCGGCGATCGTCACCGCTTCCTCGGCGGCGCGGGCGCTAAGGTGGGGCGCCAGCAGCACGGCGGCCAGGCCCAGGCCGGCGCCGGCCAGCAGCGTAGGCCAGCGGCGGCCGGATGTGGGGGTGGAACTCGCAGATTTCGTCATGATGTACCTCGCGAATAAACGTGGGTGCCGGCCCTTAGGCGGCTTGATCGGGCGGCTCGAGTTGGCGGCTTGATTAGGCGGCTTGTTCAGTGAAAGTCATGGCTACCCCGTTCATGCAGTAGCGCAGGCCGGTAGGCTTGGGGCCATCGTCGAACACATGGCCCAGGTGGCCGCCGCAACTGCTGCAGCTGACCGCCGAGCGCAACATGCCGAAGGTCCGGTCGTCGTGCGTGCGCACGGCTTTTTCCAGAGGCTGCCAGAAGCTGGGCCAGCCGGTCCCGCTGTCGAACTTGGTCTTGGACGAGAACAGGGCCAGCTGGCAGCCGGCGCAGGCGAAGACGCCATTGCGATGCTCGTCGTTCAACGGGCTGCTGTAGGGGCGTTCGGTGCCTTCCTGCCGCAGTACGGCGTACTGCGGCCCGGTCAGCATGGCGCGCCATTCGGCATCCGTATGGGTGACGGCCAATGGGCCCATGGCGGCGGCCGCTTCGCCTGACGTGGCCGGCGTCGGCCGCAGGATCTGCCAGCCCACCAGGCCGGTGGCCAAGGCGCCCAGCCCGGCATTGCGGAGGAAATGTCGACGTTCGATGCTCATGGTTCGCTCCTGTTCGATGACCGCATTGTTCCGCTGCCGCGGTCGCCAAGTCCTCACGCAAACTTAAATTAAATGTGATACTTGCCCGCGCCTCGTGGCGCGACAATGACGCCTTCCGCTTTCAAGGTCCACGCTCGCTCCCATGACTGTCCCCAAACGTGTACTCATCGTCGAGGATGACGCCCATATCGCCGATTTGCTGCGCCTGCATTTGCGTGACGAAGGCTATGCGGTGGAACATGCCGCCGACGGCGATGCCGGCTTGCGCCTGCTGGAAGCCGGGGGCTGGGACGCCCTGGTCCTGGACCTGATGCTGCCCGGGGTCGACGGCCTGGAGATCTGCCGGCGCGCCCGCGCCATGACACGTTATACCCCCATCATCATCACCAGTGCGCGTTCCAGTGAGCTGCATCGCATCCTGGGCCTGGAGCTGGGCGCCGACGACTATCTGGCCAAGCCTTTCTCCATGCTGGAACTGGTGGCGCGGGTCAAGGCGCTGCTGCGCCGCAGTGACGCCATGGCGCGCAATGCGCGGCTGGAGGGCGGCGGCCTGCAGGCGGGCGGCCTGCACATCGACGCGCTGGCGCGCGAGGTAAGGGTTGAGGGCCGTCCGGTGGAGCTGACGCCTCGTGAATTCGACCTCTTGTATTTTTTTGCCCGCCATCCGGGGCAGGTGTTTTCGCGCCTGGATCTGCTCAACCAGGTATGGGGTTATCAGCACGATGGCTATGAACACACCGTCAACACCCATATCAACCGCCTGCGCTTGAAGGTGGAGCTGGATCCCGCCGAGCCGCGCCGCATCCTTACCGTCTGGGGCAAGGGCTACAAATTCGCGGCACAAGGAGAAGATCGTTGAGCCGGACTCCCTCCCGCCTGGCCCCGTGGCGCCGCCTGACCCTGACGCAGCGGCTGGCCGCCGTGTTCGCCGTATTGCTGCTGGCCTGCAGCGGCGCGTCGGCCTGGCTGCAGATCCGCGCCAATGCCCAGCATGACGCCCAGACGGCCCAGCGGCTGTCCATGGGGCTGGCCCAGCACATCGCCGATACTTCCCAGCTGATGGATGCGTCCGGCTTGCGGCGCGAGGCCGTGCGCGACTTGTTCGACAAGTTGATGGCGGTCAATCCCAACGTCGAGGTCTACCTGGTGGCGCCGGACGGGCGCATCGTCGGCGATGCCACACCGCGCGGCCACATGTTGCGCGACCGCATCGACACCGGGCCGGTGCTGCGTCTGCTGGCGGGCGATCCCTTGCCCATCTATGGCGACGATCCCCGCAGTCTGAGCGGGCACAAGGTCTTCAACGCCGCGCAGCTGTACGTCGACGGCAAGCCGCATGGCTATGTCTATGTGGTGCTGCAAAGCGAAGCGCGCGACATGCTGGCGGCCGACGTCGCCGTCAGTTCGGTGCTGGGCACCACGCTCTGGTCGATGGCGCTGGTGGCGCTGCTGTGCCTGCTGGCCGGCCTGGCGGCCTTCACCCTGATCACCCGCCCGCTGCGTCGCCTTACCGCCACCCTGCGCGATTTCGACGGCGATGACGCCGCCGTGGCGACTGCCCTGGCGCGCCCGGAGATGCAGACCCCGGCGCAAACCCGCGACGAGATCGTCGTGCTGGAACACACCTTCCACCAGATGGCGGCACGCATGGCGGAGCAGTGGCGCGAGCTGACGCGCCAGGACCAGCAGCGCCGCGAACTGGTCGCCAACATCTCGCACGACCTGCGCACGCCGCTGACATCGCTGCATGGCTATCTGGAAACGCTGCTGGTCAAGGAACAGTCCCTGACGCCCGAGGATCGCCGCCGCTACCTGGAGGTGGCCCTGGATCAAAGCCGCAAGGTGGGCCGCCTGGCCCAGGCGCTGTTCGAGCTGGCGCGGCTGGAGTCCGGCCTGATCCAACCTGATGCCGAAGCTTTCTCCTTGCCGGAACTGATTCAGGACGTCTTCCAGAAATTCGAATTGCAGGCCGAAGCGCGCCGTGTGCGGCTGAGCGTTCAGCTGGATCAGGACCTGCCCCTGGTGCGTGCCGACCTGGGCATGATCGAGCGGGTGCTGACCAATCTGCTGGACAACGCCATCCGCCATAGCCCCGCCGACGGGACGGTGGAAGTGGCCGTCCGCCGCGGCGATGCGCGGGTCGAGGTGCGCGTGTCCGACGAGGGGCCCGGCGTGGCCGAGGGGCTGCGCGATACGCTGTTCACGCGGGCGTCGGCATGGAGCAACGCCGGCCCGGAACGGGGTGGTCTGGGATTACTGACAGTGCGTCGCATCTTGCAACTGCACGGCAGCAACATCGCCCTTATTTCCACAAAGAATACCGGCGCGGTTTTTCTTTTCGACGTGCCGGCGGACGTAGGCGCGATGGGCACTACAAGTATGAGACAGCCCCCTCGGGCACGCGCACTGATGCGCTGACCCGTCTTTTGCCCTTTACCGCTGAACGCTTGTCCTAATCCCCCTGGCCGATGGGCGCATGGGGCTCTCCTGGTGCGCCTTCCGCGCATCCTCCTTACGTCTTAAGGTTGGCCGCGGCCCCGTCGCTCGTCCGGCCTAGGGTGAACGCATTCTGGAGCGCTTGCATTAGAGCGAGCACTATCTGTCGCAGGTCCGAGTATCAACATTCAACTTTGGATACAAGAATGGACAAAGCGAAGGTGGCCCTGCTCGTTGGAGCGACGAATCAGCCGGGATGGATACACGAAATTGCCGACTGGTTGAGGAGAGAAGACGGCTTTCAGATATCCGCGTTGCTGGTCGCGGAAACGACCGGCGCCCGGCGGGGACGCGTGTCGCCCTGGTCCAGCGTGGGACTGGGCTCGGTCGCCAGACTCGAGAATCGCATACTGAACACCCGCCACCGGGCGCAACTTGCCACGCGCGAGTTGACGGAATCGGTGCCCGCCGGTACGCCGCTCATCCGGCTGACCCTGCAGCGCGACGCCAACGATGAACTGGCCGTGTGCGAAAACGAGGCATTGACCGCCGCGCGCGATCTGGACTTCGACGTGATTCTGGTGCTGGGCCTGCCGGCGGTGCGCGGCACCCTGGCCGGCCTGGCGCGACGTGGCGCATGGCTGCTGGCGCACTCGGAGCTGGAGGGCCGGGCCGACGTCACCCACGCCGGTTTCTGGGAGGTCTACCAGCGCGCGGACCATACGACGGTGAAGCTGTGGCGCCTGGGCGCGACCGAGCAGGGTGACGCGCTGCTGGACTCGCGCAGTTTCAATACCGAGCCGTTCTGGCTGAAGAACCGGGCGCGCGCCCTCAGCCTGGGCAACTTCATGTTGTTCGACACGCTGCGCGCCAAGAAGGAGGAGCCCAAGCCCTCGCCGGTGGCGGGCGACCTGCAGATACATACGGCCATGGCGCGGCCGTTGCCGGCGCAGTGGGATGGGGCCGCCTACCTGGCGCGCCAGGCCTGGATGATTTCGGGATTGGTGCTGCGCCGGGCCATGAAACGTAACGTCACCTGGCGCATTGCCATGTGCCCGACGGAGCGCGAGCAGATGGTCACGTCGGCCGCGGCCATCCTTGAGCCGCCCAAGGGCCGTTTCTTTGCCGATCCTTTCGTCCACACGCAGGAGGGTCAACCTTATGTATTTTTCGAAGATTATTATTTTCGGGAGCGCAAGGGCAAGATCTCGGTCGCGACCTTTGTTGACGGGGCTTTCCAGTTCCTTGGCGTCGTCCTGGACTTGCCTTACCACCTGTCTTTTCCCTTCATTTTCCAGCACGATGGCACCACTTATATGGTGCCGGAGACATGCGGTAATCGAACGATTGAATTATGGAAATGCACTGAATTTCCCCTGAAATGGGAAATCCACGAAGTCCTGATGCGTAATATTTCGGCGGTCGACACAATCGTATTTCCGCACGGCGGATACTGGTGGCTGCTCACCAATATCGACCGCGCGGATGGCACCAGCCATTGTGATGAGTTGTTCGCCTTCTACGCCGACCGGCCCGACGCGACCACCTGGACGCCCCATGCGCTCAACCCCATCATCCGCTCGCCGGTGAAGGCACGCAACGCCGGCATCGTGGTGGGGGGGGATGGCGCCGTCATACGCTGCGCGCAGACTCAGGGATTCTTGCATTACGGCAAGGGCGTATCCCTGAACCGCATTGAAGAGTTGTCACCGTCCAGCTATAGCGAAGCCGAAGGACCTGTGCATTACCCGAGTTTTCTCCGTAAACCGTTCGCTTCGATGCACCACTGGCACCACCATGGCGGCCATACGGTATTTGACTTTGCTTTTATGGAATAACAAGTACGTCATTATCGAGAAGTATCACGTGCGGAATAACTCCGCGTATTTGTATCCTGGCCCGGCGAAAAATAAGACCGGCTAAGCCGGCAGCTGCCTAAAGCTCATCGGGCCGTGATTTTGCCGAACCCTTGAAACCCGCGTCAATGCTAGCTCTACCACTGATGAGGAGGACTATTACGCCTAGCGTCGCTTGCATTGTCTTACACGCCGAACGATTTATGTACATTTTTATGTAGTAGTTTTTCGGCGTTTTGACGGCAGTTTTGATAATGAAAAAAACGGAACAACTGGATTAGTGATTTTGAATGAAGCTAACGGTTGACTGCGGTTAATCTCCGTTTATATCGTTTTTCAAAGCTTGCTTTTGGTGGAGTCCACCCATAACATGGGTTGCGTCATCCTAACAGATGGCTACCCAAAGTTTCGGTCGGCCTGCCTAATGCTCGTCCACCTGGCTGGCATGCACTTCAAACTACAAAATAATCGTGTGTCCGCGCTGCAAACGCCTATTCACTGCTGCATTTCTTGTTGCAACGAATGAAGTTCTCTGGGGAAAGCTATGTCGAAAATGGTCTTGGTTGAAGCCCACCCGCTGTTGAGGTTGGGCCTGCGTCAGATTCTTGGCAAGGTTGAAGGTGTTTGGGAAATCGTGGGGCTGGATCTCGCCAACTTGGGTGAAGCTGCGGAGCAAAATCGGTCGGCGGAACTGCTGATATTCGGCATGGCCATAGAAACCGATGCCGGGTGGCACGCGTTGGCGGAAGTGCGCCGCGTGCTGGCGCCCAAGCGCATCTTGCTGCTGGTGGACAGCATGCCCACACAGGCGCTTTCACGCATGCCGGAAGGCAGCATTCATGGTTGTCTCCTGAAGACCGCCTCGATCGAAGTGCTGGAAGCCGCCATTCGTCTGGTGATGGCGGGTGGCCAGTGTTTTCCGAGCGGCCAGATGGGCCACATGATGAACGACGGCGCCGCCATGCCGTTGGGTAGCATGAGCAGTAGCAATGGCAACGGCAATGGCAATGCGTCCATGTCCGTGCCATTGAACGATATGGACGGCGTCACGGTGGGCAAGATGGCCATGCCGGTAACGGCGGGGGCTCAGCTGCTGAAGATCACGCCGCGGCAATATGAAGTGCTGGTGCTGCTTTCGCGGGGCTATCCCATCAAGACGGTCAGCCGCATGCTGAACATCTCGGTGGCGACCGCGAAGACCCATGCTTGCACGCTGTACCAACGGCTGCAGGTGAAGAACAAGGGTGAAGCGGTATATACCGCTCTGCAGCGCGGTGCGACGTTGGACTGGGAAATGGGCAGTCAAAATGGCGCGTCCTACGAGCGCGGCCGGCCGCAGTAGCATGCTGCCGTTGCCGTCATCCGCAAGACGGAGAGGCATGGGGACACGTCACTGATAGCATGGTGCTGGTTGATTCCGCTCGCGAATTACATGACGTGATTCGCGATTCCCGACGGAACGCCACGCACGCCGTGACGAGGTTCCCCGCCGATGACTACTGTACTGATCGAGGAATACGCGATTCTGCGCATCGCTATCCAGCATATCCTGGAATCGGCGCGCAGCCCAGAGAGCGTCATGTCGATGACGCCGCAAAAACTCACCGAAGTATCGATGTCGATGGTGCGCCCAGTGGAGTTGCTGGTACTGGGCATCACCGGCGCCGCCGATGTCGATTTGCACTTATTGGCCAGTGCGCAAATGCAGCTGGCCCCGCGTTATTCCCTGATCTTGTACGACACGCTGGATGTTCGTGTCATGGCGGAAGCCGCGCGCCAAGGCGTCTGCGGCTTCCTGCCGAAGTCTTCCACCCCTGAAGCCATTACGGCCGCCGTGCATCTGGTGCTGGCCGGCGGACAGTGTTTTCCGCGCCTTATCGTCGAGGCCACCAGGAACTCGCATGCCGTGCCCCAGCAGCGGACCTACAGTCCGGTGCGTATGCTGACACCGCGGCAGGAGGAGATCCTGCGCATGCTGGCCAAGGGCCATACGATGCGTGAGATCAGCAAGGAGATCGGGATCTCGGTGGCGACCGTGAAGAGTCACGCGCGGACGCTGTATTGGAAGCTGAATGCGCGGAATCAGGCTGAGGCGGCTTTTATCGCGGTTCAGCAGGGTTTGCTCGGTGATCCCGAGGAACAGAAACCGGATCCTCCTCCCTGAAGGATTGCCTTGCCTTGCCTGGGCCTGGCTTGGCCGGGGTCGGCCACCCATGTGGGCCGCTGCGCGGCCCACATATTAAAAAAAGGGAAATCCCCATGGGGATTTCCCTTTTACCTTTGCGGAGCAAGCCCGGCCCGGTGGGCACATGGCCCGCGGCCTGCGGCGCCGGCACCGGCTGCGGCCCCAGCCCGGCCCTAAGGCCCACGGCTCCTCAGGCCCATGGCCGACAGCGCAGCTGACCTCTCACGACCGTTACTTGGCCTAGCGGGGCTGTTCCCTTATCGCCGCGGCGCGTCGGCGATCGAACTGGACCAGCGCGCTTTCCAGGCGCTCCAGCACCGTGTCCGTATGGAAGTGGAGATGCGCATGCCGCGCCGCCGCTGCGCCCAGCCGCCGGCGCTGCTCCGGATCCCGCAGCAGGGTCAAAAGCGCCCGTGCCATGGCACGCGGATGTTCCGGCGGCACCACCAGGCCACGGCCGGTCACCGCCGTCGCCAGTTCGGTGCCGGCAGCCGCGCCGCAGATCACCGGCCGGCCGCTGGCCAGCATGCCGATCAGCTTCGACGGCATGACCAGGTCGGCGGCGCCAGCGCGTTGCGGTAGAAGATGGACATCGGCGCAGGCCAGCAAGGCCGGCAGACGTTCGGCCGGCTGCAGCGGCAGGAAGTGGACCCGCGGCAGATTGGCGCACGCTGCCTGCAGCACATCGCGCTGATGTCCCGCGCCGCCGAAGACAAAGTGCAGATGCGGTTCGCGGCGCAACACGCGGGCGACCTGGGCCAAGGTCTCCAAGCCCTGCTTGCCGCCCATATTGCCCGAATACATCGCCACGACAGCGTCTTCCGGAATCCCCAGTTGCGCGCGATAGTCCGCGCAGTCGACGTCGTCCGCGGCCCCGCGCCCGTTGCGCGTGGCCGCCGCCGCGCTGGCGCGCGCCGCGGTCACATCGATCCAGTTGGGCAAGAGCTGCAGGCGTGCCTCGTCGACACCTTTGTCGCGGGCCCGCGCCAGCATGCGCTGGGAAATGCTGGATACGCGGTCGAAGCGGCGCATCAGCCAGCGTTCCATGGAAGACACCATCTGGCGCAGGCGCTTGCCTTTGAGCAGACCCAGTTCGAAGGCCGCGTCGACCTCATAGTCCTGTATGTGCAGCCACGCGCGCGCGCCGCACAGGCGTGCCGCTGCCACCGCGGCGGGCGCGCAGAACAGCGGCGGCTCGATCACCATCACCACGTCGGGCCGCCGCATGGCAGCCCGCAATAGCAGGGGCAGGCTGCTCAGCGCGAATGACGCCAGATGCACCAGGCGCTTCAGGCCGCCCGGCTTGTCCGGCACCCACAGCGGCGCGCGCGACACGCGCACGCCGCGCCACGTTTCGCTGGTGTAGCGTGTCGCGCGATAGCCTTCCTGCACCTGCCATTGCGGGTAATAGGGCGGCGCGGTGATGACGCTGACGTCATGGCCACGGGCGGCCAGCCACGCCGCCATTTCACCGGTGTACTTGCCCGTGCCGGTCAGTTCCGGCGCGAAATTGATACCGAGGATCAGGATCTTCATGAGCGGACCGTCGTGGTGCGGGGGCGGATGGGGCGGCAGGGCGTGCCATGGCAGATCATGCCGGCGGGAACGTTCTTGAAAACCGAGCTGCGCGCGCCCACGACCGCATCCTTGTGCACGGTCACGCCAGGACCGACGAAGACGTCGGTGGCGATCCAGGCGCCGTCCTCCACGATGACCGGCAGGCCGCGGATGGGGAAGTCCGGCATGGCCGCGTCGTGATCGCCGGCGCACAGATAGCTGCGCTGCGATACCACCGCGTGGCTGCCGATGTCGATCCGGCCCAGGCTGTACAGCACCACGTCGTCACCGACCCAGGAGTAGTCGCCGATCCGCACTTTCCACGGGTAGGTGATCTGGGCGCTGGCGCGCACCAATACCTTGCAGCCGACCTGGGCGCCGAACAGGCGCAGCAGCCAGCGCCGGAAACCGTAAGCGAACTGCGGCGAATAGCGGAACAGGGTCGCATGCACGACCCACCACAGCTGCACATAAACGGCGTTACGCCCCCGAAAACCGGCGGGCAGCCGGAAGAGGTTGAGACGTTGAAAAGTGCCCAGAGCCGGTTCGGGAGGTGGGACGATGGCCATGGCGGACTCCTTGTACTCGTATGCGGCGGGTGCGCGGGTCAGCGCGCGGATTGGGAAACCGAGCTGGGCCGGGCCGCCTGTTCGGCGCGGCGCAACGTGTCCCTGACTTCGCGGGACTTCAAACCGATCTGCCAGTAGTACATGGCGCGCGCCACGGCATAGTCCAGGCCGACCTTGCCATCGAGAAAGCCCAGGTGGAACAGATAGCTATGGAGAAATACCGCGGGGGCCTTGAAGGGCAGGGCCTGGAAGATGCGCTTGAGCAGCGAACGCATGCCCATATTCGCTTCGCGCGGGTCGTTCATCAAACCTTTGACGCGCAGGTTGGCTTCCCAGTCGGAATAGCGGTTGTGCTTGTCGAAATAGTGGAACAGTCCGTCATGGTCGCTGTGGATCATGCGGCCCTTCATGACCATGGTGCCGCCCTCGACCTCGGGCTGGTAGTGGCCTTCGACTTCCCACATGTTCGCCACGTCAAGGTCGTTGTAGTCCAGGAAGCGGCCGCGCTGGCGATGCATCAGCACCAGCTTGTAGACGCGGTGGCCGTGGCGCAGGGGTTTGCCGCAGAACACATAGTCGAAGCCGACGAACGCGCCGCCCAGGCCCTGCTCGAAGCGCGGCAGCGCCTCGGCGATCTCGCGCGCCAGCGGTGGCGTGACTTCCTCGTCGGCATCGACGTAGAGCACGACATCATGGGAGAAAGGCAGGTTGTCCAGGCACCACTGTTTCTTCTTCGGGTACTTCTGGTTCCATTGAAATGGCACGACGATGGCGCCCAGCCCGCGTGCGAGTTCGGCGGTACGGTCGGTGCTGTGTGAATCGATCACGAAGACCTCATCGAAATCACCCAGGGCACGCAGGCATTTTTCGATATTGCGCTCTTCGTTCTTCGTCATGACGACGACAGAGACGGGAATACGGTTCATACAAAACTCCCACGCGCGGGCGCGTTTACCGTTGCATCAAGGGTTGGAAGAGATCCACCACGTTGTGGCAATGCTGTTCAAGCGAAAAATCCTGCGCGCGGCTAGGGCCGAGGTCGGCCAGGTGCTGGCGGCGGCCGCGGTCCCGGGCCAGCTGGCGAATGGCGCGCGCCACCGCGGCGCCGTCGCCCACCGGCACCAGCTCACCGAAGCGGCCGTCGTCCAGAATCTCGGCGGGCCCGGAGGGGCAGTCAGTGGCGATGATGGGCACGCCCAGGCAGAGGGCCTCCACCAGCGACAGGCCGAAGCTTTCACGCTCGGATACCGACAGGAAGATATCGGCGGCGGCCAGCGTGGGAAAAGGGTTGTCGACGTGACCGGTCAGGTGAATCTGGCTCTGCGTGGTCAGGCCCTGGATCTTCTGTTCCAGCTCGGCCCGATCCGGCCCTTCGCCAATGACCGTGAACGAGATGGTCGGATCGTTCAAAAGCACCGCCGCGTCGAGCAGGGTCTGATAGCCCTTGGTGTGGACCAGCCGGCCGATCGACACCACATGCAGCTTGCCGTCGTCGGGCAGGGGCGACGTGCCCGCGCGGGCCTGCTCGCGCACATTGTCCAGTGGCACGCCGTTGTAGACGTGGCGGCACTTCGGCCGCAGTGTGGGCACCATGGCGACCAGGTCGCGCACCACGCCCTGCGACACGCCGACCACGGTGTCGTGCGCGCCGTAGCCCACGCGCAGCAGGATGCGCTTGAGCAGGCTTTTCTCGGTGCTGCGGTAATGCGCCGACGGGCTGTTGTGCTCGAAGGCTACGCTGCGGAACCGGCCCGGCATCAGACGCCGCGCGGCCGCCACCATCAGGTTGCACAGCAGGCCGTGCGAGCAGACTACCGCGGGCCGCTCGCGCCTGATCGCCATCAGCAGCTTGAACCACGCCAGCGGCGCGCGCAGCTGCATGGCCCGGTTGCTGAGTTTTTGCGCATAGGCCCGGGTGACCGTGGCGCGGCTGGGCGCGAACTCGTGTTCGATTTCGCGCAGGCAGAACACCGACGTGGTGACGTTGTGCTTGGGCAGCTCCTCAACCATCGAGTAGACACAGCGTCCGACGCCGCCGCGGTGGAGGTCGGGCACGACAAAGAGAATATCAACCATGATTCGGCAGCCGGGGAAGGGTCGGGGGAGTCGGGCGGGCCGGCGCGATGGAGCGCGGGTCCGAGCGGGCCGGCCACGCCGCCCGCATGGGCGGTACGGATACCGGGTTACGGATGGGATAGACCACGACGTGCGGCGCCGTCTGCGACGCGGCAGGCGCGCGCACGTCATTGCGCAGGAGGGACAGGCAGTAGGTCAACAGGAAGCCGGTGAAGGCGGTCTTGGGGGCATAGGCCAGTCCGCCGGACATGGAGTCGATGAAGATGTAGACCGGCGCTGTCGCGATCAGGTAACGCCGATGCAGTTCCAGTTCGGGGTCGTTGTAACGGCGGCACAGGGTGACCAGCAACAGCAGCAGGCAGGGCGCCATGATGATGATGGTGCCGATGATGCCGAACTTCATCAGGTAGAAAGCCCAGGAATTGTGCGCGAACGTGCTGAGTTCGAAGCCGTTTTCGCCCATCACCCAGCTGCGGTAGCCCGCGCCGTGGCCGAACAGGGGCGCTTCGCGGAACAGCTCCATCTGGCCTTCGTATTCCTGCACGCGGGCGCCGTAGCTGGAGTCTTCGTCCAGCGACTCGACGGAAAGCAGGCGCGTCTCCAGGACTTCCATGTAGCCGATGGCGGCGAACAGGACGATGCCTGCAAGCGTGGCGGGCACGAAGATCTTGACCGCGTTACGGAAGGCCCCGACGCGGCTGCCTAGCAACACGGCGATGCCCACCGAAATCCCCAGTTGCAGGTACTGGCTGCGGTTCAACGAGAACACCAGGCCCATCATCATGTACAGGGTCATCAGATACGCGGTGCGCGACTTCAGACCCAGGTGCTTGCGGAAATACAGCAGCGACACGATGGACAGGGGCAGAACCCAGACGCCAAGGCTGAGGTCGCGCAGCGGCTCGTCCGCATTGAAGCCCACCACCTGCTGGGCCAGCATGATGGTCGACACGGCCAGGCCGGTGATGACCAGCGCCCATTGCAGCTTGCGGTAGGCGTCGCTGCTGTCGATATCCTTGTAGCAAAGATAGGGCGTGACCACGAAGTACAGCACGATGCGCAGGTCACGGGCGACATCGGAAGCTTCGATGCCGGCCTGGCGGCCGGCCATCACCAGCAGGTACGCGACGGCCAGCAGGTTGATGAACAGCAGCACCGTGATGCGCGCCGGCGGCAAGGTATAGGCGCGCGGGTCGGCCGTGCGCAGCAGTTTGAACAGCAGCATCCCCACGAACATGAAGTCGAAGGGCGAGAGCTTGAAGCCGCCCGCGCCGATGAAGAAGATGTCGTTGTTCATCGCCAGGGACGTGAACAGGATGCCGCACAGCAGAGGCACGGTCGATAGCTGCTGGCCTTTCTTGACGCTTGCTTTGCTGAACATGATGCTTCTTCCTAATGGGCTTGCCAGTTGTCGCGGCCCGCCATCTTGTGCAGGATCTTGTCGACCAGATAGTCGATATCGCCCTGGCGCGCGTGCGCCGCCACCTTGGCGGCGCGGCAGGACAGGCCGAACAGCGGACCGATACGCCCTTCGGCGCGGATGTCATCGACGATCTGGGCTCTTTCGCTGATGAGGACGTCATGGATCAGCGACGTCTTGGTGTCTTCGTGCACCGTATAGACGCCCAGCGCCGACGGGACGATGACGTTGGGGCCGTCATGCAGCAGGCGGCTCCACAGCTCCAGGTCCATGCAGTAGCGCATCTCTTCTTTCAGCAGGCCATGCCGTTCCAGCACGTCGCGCCGGAACAGGGCAACCTGATTGGGGATGGATGCCTTGACGACGGTCAGTTTGCGGCGGTCCATGGGCGTGTAGTAGACCTGGCGGAAGATCTTGTTGTCGGCATCGGCGATGAACAGATGGCCGTTGATGATGGGCGGCTTGCGGCGCGCGGCGACCCGGCCCAGCTTGAGCAGGGCCCCCGGGTAGTACAGGTCGTCGGAGTTCTGCCAGCCGACGTAGTCGCCGGTGGCCATCTCGAAGCCCTTGTTGATGGCGTGCGACTGGCCGCGGTCGGGCTGGCTCTCCCAATACGTCAGGTGCTTTTCATACTTGCGGATGATGTCCACGCTGCCGTCGGTGGAGCCGCCGTCGATGACGATGTACTCCAGGTTGGGATAGCCCTGGTTGAGCACCGACAGAATGGTGCGCTCCAGGAAGCGCGCCTGGTTGTAGGAGGGCGTGACGATGCTGACCTTGGGCAGGGTGGCGACTTCCTCCTCGCTCAACGGCGAGGTAGGCTGCAGAGAGGAAACGAAGTCCTTCAGCTCTTGGGTGGCTTTCTGGTAGCGCTTGCGCATGAGAATCCTCGGCAAGTAGTAATAAGCAAGTAATGAAAGGCAGGTACTGAGGAAAGGCAGGTAGTGAGAACGAGCAGCTGCTGAAGAAAACTATCTGACGACCGCCGCCGCCATGTAGCGCTGCGTCTGCGACTGGCGCAGCGCCAGGTAGATGCCGGCCAGGGTGGTCAGCGAATAGCCGATCCGCGCCCAACCCGCGGCGGCCTCGCCGAAAGGGCTGACCAGCAGGAACAGCAAACAGACCATGACGCCGCCGGCGGCCCCGTTGAGCACCGCCACGGCACGGCCGTTGCCCATGCCCAGCAGGGAGAAGTGCGCGACCACGTTCAGCGACAGCAGGGCGGCAGCGACGATCAGCAGGCGGAAGGTGGCCAGATGCTCGGGGCTATAGCCGTGATTGCCCAGCATCAGCCCCAGCAGCGGTCCGCTGACGGCCAGCGCGGCGATGCTGCCCGCGACCGAAAGGCTGATGTTGATGGTCATCAGGCGCCGTACTTCGCGCGCCACGGCGACGCCGCCATCCGGGGCCGACGCCAAGCGGCTGATCAGCGGCATGGTCTTCTGGAAGATGGCAACCGAGGCGGTGTGGATGATCTGGCCGATCTGCGCACCGATGGTATAGATGGCCAAGGTAGAGGGGCCCAGCAGCGACCCCACCAGGATCCGGTCGACCGAACCGAAGGCCACCGCGCTCAGGCTGTTCAGCCAGGACCAGCGCGAAAACCGGAAGGCGGCACCCATGGCGGCGCGGTCCATCAGAGGCCGTACCGCCCAGCGGTCGCTGACGCGGGCGAACAGGTGCATCTTGGCCATGCCGGTGACCAGCAGGCCCGCGGCCTGGGTCAGCGCGGCCAGGGTGGGGGAGGCCGTCATCGCCGCCACCACGCATGTCACGCTATAGGCGGTCAGGCGGCCGCTCACCTCGCACATGGCGGTACGGGCGAACGCTTCGCGCCCCTTCAGGCAGCCCGTGAACAGCTGGTCGAATTGCTGGGCCAGATAGACGAGCAGGGCGGGCAGGGCCAGGGTGGTCACCGCGATGCCGCCGAACGTCGCATGCGGCCAGGCCCAGGCCACCAGGCCCCAGCCGGCCAGGCCGATCGCGGTGACGCCGGCCAGGGCGCAGGCCACCAGGGCGAACGCCACCGCGGCGCCCCGGTAAGCCCCGTCCGGCTCGTGCAGGCGTTCCGACACCAGCTTGGTGCCCGTCACCGCGGCGCCCAGGTTGGCGACGTTGCCGAAGCCGGCCAGCGCCATGATCATGGCGAACTGGCCGAAGCCCACCGTGCCGAGCTGGCGCAACAGCACCGGCGTCGCGGCGAGGGCCACCAGCGGCCCCAGGCCATACTCCATCAGCCCCCAGAACGAGGCATTGGAGCCGATGTACTTCTTGATCAGCCCACGCATGCGTGCAACTCCCCCGGTTTCTACCCAGTTCCAGCGTCAAGCCAGCGGCAACGGCTGGTCAGCGACCTGCCGCAGGTAATGGTGATACGTCGTCTGGATGCCTTGCCGCAGGCCTACCTCGGCACGCCATCCCAGCGCCTGGATGCGGCTGACATCGAGCAGCTTGCGCGGCGTGCCGTCGGGCTTGCTGCTGTCGTAGGACAGTTCCCCTTCATAGCCCACCACCTGCGCCACCATGGTCGCCAGTTCGGCGATGGTCAGGTCCTCGCCCACGCCGACGTTGTACAGACCCTTGGCGCCGTCGACCTGCATCAGCGTGACGCAGGCCCGCGCCAGGTCGTCGACGTAAAGGAACTCCCGCCGCGGCGTGCCGCTGCCCCACAGGGTGACGTAGGGCGCACCCGCCTCGCGCGCCTCATGGAACTTGCGGATCAGCGCGGGCAGCACGTGGCTGGTGCGCAGGTCGTAGTTGTCGTTCTCGCCGTACAGGTTCGTCGGCATGGCGCAGACATACTGCGTCCCGTACTGGCGGTTGTAGGCTTCGCAAAGCTTGAGGCCGGCGATCTTGGCGATCGCGTAAGCCTCGTTGGTCGGCTCCAGCGGTCCCGTCAGCAAGGCGTCCTCATGGATGGGCTGGGGCGCCAGCTTCGGGTAGATGCAGGATGAGCCGAGGAACAACAGCCGCCGCACGCCGGCCGCGTAGCCGGAGTGGATGACGTTGTTCTGGATCATCATGTTGCGGTAGAGAAAGTCGACGGGATAGGTGTCGTTGGCCAGGATGCCGCCGACCTTCGCTGCCGCCAGATACACCACATCGACCTTCTGCGTGCAGAAGAAGCGGTTCACCTGGTTCTGGTTCTCCAGATCCATTTCATCGCGCTCGCGCGTCAGGATGTGGCGGTAGCCCTGCCGCCGCAACTCCCGCACGATGGCGGAACCGACCATCCCCCGATGGCCAGCCACATATATCCGTTGTTCCAGATCGGCCATGACGCGATCACTCCTTGTAGGCGAAGACTTCGTAGCCGTTTTCCTCGACCAGCGCGTCACGCTGGGCTTCCTTGAGGTCGCTGGCGATCATTTCGCCCACCAGCTCGGCGAACGTCGTGCGCGGCGTCCAGCCCAGCTGTTCGCGCGCCTTGGTCGGGTCGCCCAGCAGGGTTTCCACTTCGGTGGGGCGGAAGTAGCGCGGGTCGACACGGACGATGACCTGGCCGGGCTTGACCCGTTCGTACGCGGGGCTCAGCAGCACGGTGGCGGTTTCGGTCAGACCTTCGCCTTCCCACTGCAGCAGGATGCCCAGCTCGCGCGCGGCGATATTGATGAAGTCGCGCACGCTGTACTGGTTGCCGGTGGCGATCACGAAGTCCTTGGCCTGCTCCTGCTGCAGCATCATCCACTGCATTTCGACGTAGTCGCGCGCATGGCCCCAGTCGCGCAGCGCGGACAGGTTGCCCAGGTACAGGCAGTTCTCCAGGCCCAGGGCGATGCGAGCCAGGGCGCGGGTGATCTTGCGCGTGACGAAGGTCTCGCCGCGGCGCGGCGACTCGTGGTTGAACAGGATGCCGTTGCACGCATACATGCCGTAGGCTTCGCGGTAGTTGACGCAGATCCAGTAGGCGTAAAGCTTGGCCACGGCATAGGGGCTGCGCGGATAGAACGGCGTGGTCTCGCGCTGCGGCACTTCCTGCACCAGGCCGTACAGCTCCGACGTCGACGCCTGGTAGAAGCGCGTGCGGTCTTCCATCTTCAGGATGCGCATGGCTTCGAGCAGGCGCAGGGTGCCCAGGCCATCCGCGTTGGCGGTGTACTCGGGCTCTTCGAAGGACACGCCCACGTGGCTTTGGGCCGCCAGGTTGTAGATCTCATCCGGCTGCACGGCCTGCACGATGCGGATCAGGCTGCACGCGTCGGTCATGTCACCATGATGCAGGAAGAAGTTGCGTTGCTTCTCGTGCGGGTCCTGGTAGAGGTGATCGATACGCGCGGTATTGAACATCGAGGCGCGGCGCTTGATGCCGTGCACTTCGTAACCCTTCTCCAGGAGGAGTTCGGCCAGATAAGCGCCGTCCTGTCCCGTAACGCCAGTGATCAATGCCCGTTTTGGCATGGTTGTATCCTTTAGGCTGAGTGTGCGATTGAAGACTACAGATGCGTGGTGGGCCGGGGTATCGGCCGGAGGTTCTAAGACGCATGGCAGGCCTAATCCTTATGGCCGTTCCCTGTCGCTGGCCCATGCGTCGAGGCCGCTGCGGGCAGGGTGGAATGCCGGGTTTCAGACCCGGCCGTACATGTCCTCGAAGCGCACGATGTCGTCTTCGCCCAGGTAAGCGCCCGACTGCACCTCGATCAATTCGAGCGGGATCTTGCCGGGGTTTTCCAGGCAGTGGACCTCACCCAAAGGGATGTAGGTCGATTGGTTCTCCGTCAAAAGAAAGTCCCTGTCGCCGTTGTGTATGCGGGCGGTGCCGGAGACCACCACCCAGTGTTCGGCGCGGTGGTGGTGCATCTGCGAGGACAGGCGCGCCCCCGGTTTCACCGTGATGCGCTTGATCTGGTAACGCGGCCCCTGGCCGATGGAGTCGTAGGAGCCCCACGGGCGCCGCACCTCGCGGTGATGCGCCATCTCTTCCCGGCGCTGGTTGCGGAAGGTCTCGACGATGCGCTTGACGTCCTGGGTGCGGCTCTTGTGGGCGACCAGCACGGCGTCCGCGGTTTCGATCACCACGATGTCGTCCAGGCCCAGAGTGGCCACCAGGCGGTGGGTCGAATGGACCAGGCAGTTGCGCGAGTCGTCGATCATCACGTCGCCGGTGGTGGAGTTGCCGTCCGGCGTCTTGGCGGCGATGTCCCATACGGCATCCCAGGCACCCACGTCGCTCCAACCGGCGTCCAGCGGGACGGACACGGCGCTGTCCGTGCGTTCCATCACGGCATAGTCGATGGAGTCGGCGCGGCACGCCCCGAAGGCGCGCGCGTCCAGGGTGAAGCTGGCGTCGTCGCCGGTGCCGTTGGCGACGGCCTCGCGTACGCTGGCCATCATGTCCGGGGCCAGGCGCTCCAGTTCGCTCAGGAAGATCGACGCGCGGAAGGCGAACATGCCGCTGTTCCAGTAATAGCCGCCGTCGCGCAGGAAGGCGGTGGCGCGCTCCACATCCGGCTTCTCGATGAAGGCTTCCACCGACTGCCACGGCCGCTCGCCGCTGGTCGTGCGCAGATAGCCATAGCCCGTCAGCGGCGCCGTCGGCCGTATGCCGAACAGCGCCAGGGCGCCTTCGCTGGCGGCCTGGTGGGCCAGCGCGAACGCTTCGGCCAGGGCCGGACCCTCTTCGATGACGTGGTCGGACGGCATGACCAGCATGATGGGGTCGGTGCCGTCGCGCATGGCGCGCAGCGCCGCTGCCGCGATGGCGGGCGCGGTGTTGCGCGGGCAGGGCTCGAGCAGCAGCTCGACGTCCGCGCTGCCGATGCCTTCGCCGGCCAGCTCCTGCATCTGTTCGGTGGCGATGAAGCGATGCGTCGCATTGCAGATCAGCATGGGCCGGCTGGCGCCGGCATGGCGCAGGGTGCGCAACACCGTGTTCTGCAGCAGGCTGCGCTCGCCGGTCAGGCGGATGAACTGCTTCGGCAGCAGTTCCCGCGACAGGGGCCACAGGCGTGAGCCGGAACCGCCGCACAAAATGACGGGGCGGAATTCAGGATAGGGGGAGGTCATCGCACGTACTCCGTGAAGTAGGCCCTGGTATAGGGATGGACGGTGTCGTCCTGCGCCATGGCGCGGGGATGTGCCCAGCGGTAACCGCTGTGCTGATCGACCGGTAGCCGGTCCAGCTTGTCTTCGATCTGAAGCTCACCGAGGTGAGCCGGCAATTGGGCGAGATAGGCCAGCACCACGTAGTGGGTGCTGCGGCCTGGCTCGCCCGCGAAGTTGTCGTCGTAGAAATGCTCGTACACGCCGCGCGGCTGCCATAGCTCGCGGGGCATGGCCAGGCCCAGCTCTTCGCGGCACAGCCGCTGCAGGGCAAGGTCCAGGGCTTCGTTCTTGCGGATGCGGCCGCCCGGCACGAACCAGTGGCCGCGCGCCGGTGGATTGCCCCGCAGCCCGAGCAGGTAGCGTCCGCCGCCATCGCGCAGCAGCAGGTCGATGGAGACCAGCGGCAGCAGTTCGACACCCAGTCGGAACTCGTCCTGGCTCAGGCGAGTCGGCACGGCCACGCCGGCATCAATAGACATTTTTTCCCGTCCAGCCCGACACTGCCGTCCTGGCGATGATGCGCAGGTCCATCAGGAAGGACCAGTTCTGGATGTAGTACAGGTCGAACTCCACGCGGTCGCGCATCTTGTGCACGGTTTCGGTCTGGCCGCGCAGGCCGTTGATCTGCGCCCATCCCGTGATGCCGGGCTTGACGCGGTGGCGCATCATGTAGCGGGCCACCAGGTCCTTGTATTGCTCGTTGTGTTCGAGGGCGTGCGGGCGCGGTCCCACCACCGACATCTCGCCGCGCAGCACATTGATGAACTGCGGCAGCTCGTCCAGGCTGGTCTTGCGCAGAAAAGCGCCGATGCGCGTGACGCGGCGATCTTCCCGCGTCGCCTGGGTCACCACGCCATGTTGTTCCTGGTGCACGGTCATGCTGCGGAATTTGTAGACGCGGAACACCTCGCCATCCACGCCCAGGCGCGGCTGGGTGAAGAAGACGGGACCGCGCGAGTCCAGCTTGATCCACGCCGCGATGGTCAACATGATGGGCGACAGTCCCAGCAGCACCAGGGCGCTGAACGTACGGTCGAACACGGCCTTGGCCACGCCGCGTATGCCGGCGGCGGGCAGGCTGTTCAGTTCGATGGCGGGAACGCCCAGGAATTCTTCCACCCGATGGCCCAGCAGGCGCACGGACAGGACATCGGGAATCCAGCGGATGTCGATCAGGTCGTGGCGCAGGAAGAACATGACTTCGCGCACGGCCTGGCCCGCCTCCATGGGCATCGCCAGCCAGACCTCGCGGATCTCATGCTGGCGCACGAAGGCCGAGATCGTATTCAGCTTGTCCAGGCGGGGCACGCCAGGCGGCAGTTGTTCGCGGCCGTCCGTGTAGATCCCCATCACTTCATAGCCTGCGCTGCGCGTCGCCGCCACGCGTGCCCACATATCGTGGCCAAGGGTGCCGAAGCCGATCAGCAGAACGCGCTTGTGATTGAGGCCGCGGTCGCGCGCCTTGCTCAGGCCCGCATAGACAAGCAGGCGCAGTCCGGTCACGGCGATGGCGCCGCCGGCGAACCACAACGCGGCCCACAAGCGCGAGACGAACGCGATCTGATGCGTCAGGAAACCCACCATCAAGCCCATCGCGAACACCACGGTCCACGCCGCCACACTGCGTATCACCAGGTCATAGAGCGGGCGGCCTCGCCACGATCCATAGAGCCGGAAGATCGGGAAGACCACCAGCGTGGCGACTGTGCAGAAATACACCAGCAGGCTCTGGATAGGAAAGACATCGACGCCCGTGCGTGCCACCTGCCACTCGATCGCCGCCAGTCCGGTGACGCCTATGAGTGCGGCGTCGGCGGCGCGAAACAGGGAACTCGTGCCGGGCAATTTGCCCGTCACGTCGAACGTGGACGTTTCCATAAACCGCTCCTGGGCGTGTGATTGGAAGGCGGCGTTGCGGCGCCGCGTCATGCTTCGTACCCGCAAAAAATCATAGGTTGGGGGCGCGCGAGTCGAAACGTCCAAAGGGCGTAAGTGAAGGTCTAGGCCATCAGCCTAATGTGCGTTCACTGGGAATTCGCGTGGAATGTCGCAACCCGTTACTCGACGGTAGTACGGCGACACAACTCAGGGCGACGGCCCCGAGACGACTCAAATACTGCGCTGCACACCGCGTCATCAGCGGGGTGGCGCCTCCGATCCTCTCTACAGTGGAACGTCCATGAACTCTCTATTTCGAACGTTCGTCCGCGCGGCTGCCATGGCCGGATTGATCTCCACCCTGGCGGCGTGCGCGTTCGCGCCAGGCATGCGATACAAGTCGGATTTCCAGGTCGATCCCAACGATCCGAATAGCGTCGTGACGGTCAAGGAAATCACGCCCGCGCTCGCTCGCGAGCTCAATGATGCCGCCAACAGCCCCCTGCCTGAAAACGTTCGAAATCTTGTTGGCAAGGCCACGCCCTATGTGATCGGGCCCGGGGACATCCTTTCGATCGTGGTCTGGGATCATCCTGAACTAGTCCTTCCGACTCAGACCTACAGCATTGGGACGGGGCCGACTGAACTTACCTTTGGGGATACGGGGGCTGGCATTCCGGGCTATCCGGTGTCTTCGGATGGCTACGTTCAGTTCCCTTACGTAGGCCTTGTGAAGGTAGCCGGGTTGACTGAGGCACAGGTGCGCAACTCGCTCATCCGAGGGTCGCGTAACTTTATTCAGGATCCTCAAATCACGGTGCGCGTGCTAGGTTATCGCAGCAAGAGAGTCTATGTGGAAGGCGAAGTGAAGACGCCCGGACCCATGCCGATTACCGATGTGCCGATGACGCTTCCGGAAGCGATAAATCGTTCCGGCGGCGTGTTGGCCACGGCCGATCGCAGTCGCGTTTACGTGACGCGTGCGGGGCAGACGGTGCGGGTCGACTTGAACAAGCTGACCGCGGCGAATATCGATCCCACATCGATCCTGCTGCAGCAGGGCGACATCGTCCGCGTGGTGGCGCGAGGAGACAACAAGATCTACCTGATGGGCGAAGTCACGTTGCCCCAGGGTTTGATGATGCATGACGGCGAGATGTCCCTGGCGGAAGCGCTGGGCGAAGTCGGTGGTCCCAGCCAGACGACCAGCGATCCCTCGCAAATCTTCGTGGTGCGTTCGCTGCCTAACGCTACCCCGGAGGTGTATCACCTGGATGCCAGTTCTCCGCAAGCGTTGGGGGTGGCCGGCAAGTTCCCGTTGCAGGCGAAGGACATCGTCTTCGTCGACGCCGGCAACCTGGTGCGTTGGAACCGCTTCATCTCGCTGTTGTTCCCCAGCGCCCAGACCGTGCAGACCGTCACCGCTGTCCAGCACCAATAAGGTCAACGCGTAACGGGTAGTCCCAGGCCGGCGCAAGCCGGCTTCCCTCTCGTGTTAGTCCCTAATTTCTTAGCGAGTCGACACCATGCAGCCCCCTCTTCAGCTTGAGTACGCGTCCGCCCGGCAACCAGAGACACCAATGACGTCCTACATGGACGTGTTGGTGGCCAACCGCGGCGTGATCATTGTGATTACTTTGCTGGCCACGTTGCTGGGCGTTGCCTACTTCATGCTGGCCACGCCCGTCTTCCAGTCCGACATCGCCGTCCAGGTCGAGGAAGAAACGCCGAACGCCACCGCCACCAGGACCGCGCTGGGCGACGTGTCATCCATCTTCGACATCAAGCAGGCGACGTCGGGGGAAATGGAGATACTGCGTTCGCGCGCCGTGGTCGGCCATGTCGTCGACTACTACCAGCTGTATTTGAAGGCCGAACCCAAGTACTTCCCCCTGGTGGGACGCTGGCTGGCCGAGAACCACGAAAGCTTCGCACTGCCCTCCGCATTGACGAAGGCCATTCCGGGCGGCTACGCCTGGGGCGGCGAACGTATCCGCATCAACCGTATCGATGTGCCGAACGACCTGATCGGCAAGAAGCTGGACATCGTCGCCCTGGGGGGCGGCGCTTATGAGTTGACCGAACCGGTCAACGGCCGCCGCTTCGAGGGGCGCGTGGGCCAGCTGGAACGCTTCCAGGTTCCCGGCGGCACGATAGACGTACAGATCGATGCGCTGGACGCCGCGGCCGAAACGCACTTCACGGTCATTCGTAATTCGCGCCTGGAGGCCACCGAGGCCGTCCAGGGGCGTATGGGCATCTTCGAACGGGGCCGCCAGTCGGGCGTGATCGGCGTCACCTTGCAGGGCAGCGATCCGGTGTTGACCGCGGCCGTGCTGAACGAGATCGGCCAGGAATACGTGCGTCAGAACGTCAACCGCAAGTCCGCGCAGGCGGAGAAATCGCTGGCCTTCCTCGACCAGCAGCTGCCCCTCCTGAAGAAAGAGTTGGATGCGTCGGAAACGCGCTACAACAGCTTGCGTAATGCGCGGGGCACCATCGACCTGGGCGAAGAAGCGAAGCTCGTGCTGGGGCAATCGGTGGAAACGCAGAACCGCATCGCCGAACTGCGCACCAAGCGCCAGGAACTGACCACTCGCTTCGCCGCCTCGCATCCCAGCATTGAAGCCATCGATCGCCAGATCGCTTCGCTGACCGGCGACGTCAACCGTCTCAATACCAAGATCAAGGGGCTGCCGGACCTGGAGCAGGACGTAGTACGCCTGGTGCGTGACGTCAAGGTCAACACCGACCTGTACACCGCGATGCTGGCCAACGCGCAGCAGCTGCGCCTGATCAAGGCCGGCAAGGTGGGCACGGTGCGCGTGGTGGATACCGCCGTGCCGGCGGAAAAGCCCCTGCGTCCCAAGGCACCCATCGTCGTGGGCGCGGCTGCGGCGATCGGCCTGGTGCTGGGCCTGATCGTGGCCTTCCTGCGTAACTCGCTGTTCGGCGGCTTGAGCGATCCCGAGGAAATCGAGCGCTTCACGGGCCTGCCGGTGCTGGCCACCATTCCCTACAGCGAACTGCAGAGCCGCCTGTGGCGCCGCAGCAAGCGCAAGAACTCGCGCCTGCCCGCGCTGCTCGCCCAGAGCAACGGCAGTACGCCGTCCATCGAAAGCCTGCGCAGCTTCCGTACGGTGCTGCAGGTCGCGATGCGCGATACATCCAACAACGTGGTGGTCTTCACGGGACCCGTCGCCGGCGTGGGCAAGTCTTTCCTGTCGGCCAACTTCGCCTTCATCCAGGCGGCGGTGGGCAAGCGCATCCTGCTGATCGACGCCGACTTCCGGCGCGGCCACCTCAACCGCTACTTCGCCACGTCCTCGGACAATGGCCTGTTCGAAGTGCTGGCCGGCACGGTGCCGCTGGAAGCGGTCACCAAGCGCAACATCATGAATGGCGTGGATTTCATCTCCACCGGCAAGGTGACGTTCGACCCGTCCGAGCTGCTGGCTTCCGAAGCCTTCGGTGATTGCCTGCGTGCGCTGGCGGCGGACTACGACATCGTCATCGTCGACACGGCCCCCGTGCTGTCGTCCTCGGACGCGGCCGTGGTCGGGGCGCATGCCGCGGCGGTCATGCTGGTGGTGCGTGCCGGCATGAATACGGTGGGCGAGATCCATGAGACCGCCAAACGGCTGGTCGCTGCCGGCGCGCCGGTGGCAGGGGTGGTGCTCAATGGACTGAAGCTGCAGTCCGAGGGCCTGGGTTATCGATCGAAGTATGGACGCTACCGCTATGCGCGCGCGGCCTACTACGGCGACAAGCAACCCTGACCCGCGTGACGGTGGATCTATGCAATCTATATGGAATACCGGGACCGCGGCCCTGGCGCCGGGTGGCGGCGCCGCGCCGGCACGCATGCCCGTGCTGCCGCCGGCTCCCTGCGAGCCGGACGCCATACGAGGGCGGGTACCGCAGGACATCGATGCCGTCTACGCGCACGGCCTGGGCGCCGCTCTTGGCGCCCGGGCACGGCGCCGCGGCGTGCGGGCCATCGTCGTCGGCAAGGACGCCCGTCTGGCCAGCGTCGAACTGGCGGCGGCCTTGCAGGCGGGCATCCGTGCCAGCGGCACCCATGTCATCGACATCGGCATGGCGGCGACGCCGCTGGTGTATTTCGCCACCCGCCTGACCGAGACCGGCGCCGGTGTGGTGGTCACCGGCGGGCATGACGAAGAGGACCGTAACGGCTTCAAGATCATGATGGCTGGCGAGCCGCTGGTCGGCGACGACCTGCGCGATTTGCAGGAGGATGTGCGGCAGGGGCGGCAGGGCGACACGCGCGCCCGCCTGATCGAGGTGCCGGGCGCGCGCATGCACATCGCCGCGTCACCTTGCTACGTGGCGCGGGTGGCCAGCGACGTGCGGCTGTCACGCAGCATCAAGGTGGCGCTGGACTGCAATTACGACGCGGCCTCGACCCTCGCGCCGGCCCTGCTGGAAGCGCTGGGCTGCGAGGTGACCGAGTTATCCAGCGATACCGCGGAAGCGTATACGCGGCCCCGCATGGCGGCGTCGGATCCGCGCCGCGTCGCCAACCTGGCCTCCAACCTGCGCTATTCGGACAACGAGCTGGGCTTGCTGATGGATGGCGATGGCGATCGCCTGACCGTGGTGACGCGGTCGGGCGCGGTGATTTCAGCCGATCGCCTGATGATCCTGTTCGCGCGCGACGTGCTTACGCGCCATGCCGGCGCGCATGTGGTCTACGACGTCGAGGGCTCGCGCAATCTCGCTCGCGAGATTCGTGGCCTGGGCGGGCGGCCGGTGATGTGGCGCGGCGGCGCCGCGCATATCGCCGGCAAGATGCGCGAATGCGGCGCCATGCTGGCGGGCGAGACCAATGGCCGGTTTCGCTTTCGCGACCGTTGGCATGGCCACGACGATGCCTTGTATGCCGCGGCGCGGCTGCTGGAGATCGTCGCGCTGCATGAGTCGCCTTCAAGCCTTCTGGACAGTTTGCCGCTGGGTTGCGTGACCCCGGCGTTGCGGCTGGACTTGAGCGGCATCGAGGTCCCCACGCTGGTGGGGGAGTTGCTGGCGCGCGGGCACTTCATGGGCGCGCGCGAAATCATCGACCTGGAGGGGGTGCGCGTCGAGTACGACGATGGTTTTGGCCTGGTGCGTCCGTTGCATGACGGCAATGCGGTGCTGCTGCGCTTCGAGGCGGATAGCGGGACGGCGCTATCGCGCATCCAGGAAGACTTCAGGCGCCAGCTGTTGAGCGTGGCGCCGGACCTGCGCCTGCCGTTCTAGGCGGCAGGGGTGGAACTTTGCGCCGTCCGGCCTGTTCCGGGCGGACGGCGCGGTGGGAGCGGGAATGTCGTCATATCTATTGGTGACGGGCGGCGCCGGTTATATCGGCAGCCATACCCTGGTGGAATTGATCGCCGCCGGCTATCGGCCGGTGGTGCTGGACAATCTGAACAACGGCAGCCGCGACGCAGTGCGGCGGGTCGAGAAGATCACGAACACGGAGATCCCCTTCATCCAGGGCGACATCCGTACACCCGGGCTGGTGGAAACCGTGATGGCCATCCACCGGCGCGAAGGCCGGGCCATCGATTGCGTGCTGCACCTGGCCGGCGTCAAGGCGGTGGGGGAGTCGGTCAGCGATCCCTTGAAGTACTTCGACAATAACGTGGCGGGGACGGTGAGCCTGCTGATGGCGATGCGCGCCAATGACGTCAAGCGCCTGGTGTTCAGTTCATCGGCCACGGTGTATGGGGTGCCGCGCTTTCTGCCGTTCACGGAGCAGCATCCCCTGGCGCCGACCAATCCTTACGGGCGCACCAAGCTTTTCGTCGAACAGATGCTGCAGGATGTCTGCGCGGCCGACAGCGAGTTCAGCGCGGTGACGCTGCGTTACTTCAATCCCATCGGCGCGCATCCCAGCGGCATGATAGGAGAGAACCCGCGCGACACGCCCAACAATCTCTTTCCGTACATCACCCAGGTGGCGGTCGGCAAGCAGCCTTTCCTCAAGGTGTTCGGCACGGACTATCCGACTGAAGACGGCACCGGGGTGCGCGATTACCTGCACGTGATGGACCTGGCGGTGGGCCACGTGCGGGCGGTCGACTACGCCGGCGCGCATCCAGGTTTCGTGGCCATCAACCTGGGGACGGGCAAGGGGACCAGCGTGATGGAGCTGGTGCAGACCTTCGAGCGCGTCAGCGGCCAGGCGATACCCCTACGCATCGAACCGCGCCGTGCCGGCGACGTCGACAAGGTCTGGGCCGATGCCAGCCTGGCCCGGGATTTGTTGCGCTGGCGCACGACGCTGGGGGTGGACCATATGTGCCAGGACGGGTGGCGATGGCAGCAGAGTAATCCCGGCGGGTATGGGGTGAGCGCGGGATAACTGCGGGGGCGCCCTCTTGGGGCTTTGCTTGGGGCCCGCAGGCCCGGGCGCAAGCGCGGGTGAGGGTCTCGCGCTCCAGGCACGCCAATTGCTCTGACGCGGCGCGGCAATGGGCCGTGCTTCGGGATGCGCACATGCCATTCGTTTTTTCTGCCGTTCTCCATTCGCAGTCGCAGCTGCCGTCGCAGTCTCAGTCGAAATCGCAGCCGCAGGGGCGCGCCATCCCGGGCGCCGCCGCAGCAGCGGCACCGTCACGCCAGCGCGGCGGTACCTGGAGGCAGGGATGAGCACCCGCCGGCCGCCGCATGGCCTTCCGCGCACGCCGGCTGCCCGCGTGCCTGCCGTTGCGGCCACGGCGCTGACGGCGGGAGGCGGAGCGCCCCACGCCGAGGGGACGGACCCCGCTGGCACCCACGCCGCGGTGGGTACGCATGCGGCTACCGGCGCAGCCCCGGGCGCCCTCGTCACATCGCGGCGCGTGGCCGACCGCCGCTATGCGGCGGTCATCATCCTCGCGGTACTGGCCGTGCTGTTCGCCATGCGCGAGGCGCGCGAATTCATCATTCCCCTGGTGCTGTCCGTCCTGCTCGCCTACGCCCTGGAGCCGCTGGTACACATGCTGGTGCGCCGGGCGCGCATACCGCGTCCGATCAGCGCGACCTTCGTGATGGCGGCGCTGGTCGGCGCGCTGGTGTTCGGCGCGTTTTCCTTGCAGAACCAGGTCGGCACCATCGTCGACAGCCTGCCGCAGACGGTGCAGAAAGTCTCGCGCACGGTGCATGGTTTCGCAGCCGGTCGGGGGTCTTTCGTGGACAAGCTGCGGGCCGCGGGCGCCGCCCTGGACAAAGGCGGCCCGCAGGGCAGGCAAAGCGGCCCCCCACCGGAGCGGCCATCCGAAAGGCTGGAAAGCATGCTGGTGGCGGGCTCCCTGGGCGTCATGTCCGGCATGGGCCAGGGCGTGATGGTGCTGTTCCTGGTCTTCTTCCTGCTGTGCTCGGGCGACATTTTCAAGCGCAAGTTCATCAAGGTCTGCGGGCACACGATTTCCGAAAAGAAAATCAATGTACACATGCTGGATCAGATCAACCGCTCCATCCGCATGTATATGGGGATGATGGTCGTCACCAACATCCTGCTGGGGCTTTGCTCCTGGGCGGCCTTCCGCATCATCGGGCTGGATAACGCCGGCACCTGGGCCGTGGTCGCGGGCGCGCTGCACATCGTGCCGTACTTCGGCCCGCTGCTGGTCGCGGTCTTTACCGGCGTGGCGGCGGTGGTGCAGTTCGGTGAGCTGGGGCCGGCCCTGCTGGTGGCCGGGGTGTCCCTGGTGATCGCGTCGCTGATCGGATTCGTGGTCCAGACCTGGATGACCGGACGCATCGCGAAGATGAATCCGGTCGCGGTATTCGTGATGCTGCTGCTGTTCACCTGGGTCTGGGGCCTGTGGGGCACCTTGCTGTCCGTGCCCATCGCCGTCATCGTCAAGGTGGTGGCCGATCACGTGGATGGCCTGCAAGGGGCGGCGGAATTCCTCGGGGAGTGATCCGCGCGCCCTGCACGCGCCGTGGCCGTGGCCGTGTTTGTGGTGTGGCCCGGCTCAGGCGGGCCTGTCCGCCTGGTCCGGCAGCCGCGCCACCAATTCTTCCAGCGCTTCGGCGCAGGGCTGTTCGACCTTCAGCGTAAGCAGGGGGTCGGCGCGGGTCTTGCCCAGGTTGAGCACGGCGATGGGCAAGCCGGCCCGCGCGGCGGCCGCGACGAAGCGGTAGCCTGAATACACCATCAGCGACGACCCGACCACCAACACGCCGCCGCACACCGCCAGTGCCGCGCTGGCACGGTCCACGCGGTCGCGCGGCACGGTCTCGCCGAAAAACACCACGTCGGGTTTCAACAGGCCGCCGCACACCGGACAGGGCGGTACCTGGAATTGGGCAAAGTCCTCTCCTTCGAGGTCGGCGTCGCCGTCCGGCGCATCGGCGGCATGCAGATGCAGCCAGCCGGGGTTGGCGCTTTCCAGCCATTCCTGCATCTGCTGGCGGGGGAACAGGTGGCCGCACTGCGTGCAAATGACGCGGTCCATGCGGCCGTGCAGGTCCACCACGTCGCGGCTGCCGGCGGCTTCATGCAGGCCATCGACATTCTGCGTGACCAGCAGTTCGAAGCGGCCTTGCTGTTGCAAGGTGGTCAGCGCGCGATGCGCTGCGTTGGGGAGGACGCCGCCGAACATGCGCCAACCTATCATGCCGCGCGCCCAGTAACGGGCGCGCGCCACGGTGTCGTCCATGAAGGTGCGGTACTGGATGGGCGGACGCCGTTTCCAGGCGCCCTCGTTGTCGCGGTAGTCGGGAATGCCCGAGCCGGTGCTGCAACCCGCACCGGTCAGGACGAACAGGCGGGGATGGTCGACCACGAAATCACGCAATGCCTGGACTTCCCCGCCGGTTGGCGTGGTGCCCGTGTTCGCGGTGGCCTGGGTTTCCCGATCCGATACATCACCCGGCATGGTGTTCAGCCGCCACAGCCGGCATCGGGGGCGGTGTTCAGCGTGCCGGCCTGGGTGACGTTGCTGCCCGGCGGCACGTCGCGCGTGATCCAGACGTTGCCGCCGATGACCGAGCCGCGGCCGATGGTGGTGCGGCCCAGGATGGTGGCGCCGGCATAGACGACCACGTCGTCTTCCAGAATCGGGTGGCGCGGCAGGCCCTTCTTCAGCTCGCCGTTTTCGCCGGGCGGGAAGCGCTTGGCGCCCAGGGTCACCATCTGATAGAGGCGCACGCGGTCGCCGATGATGGCCGTTTCACCGATGACGACGCCGGTGCCGTGGTCGATGAAGAAGCTGCGGCCGATGGTGGCGCCGGGATGGATGTCGATGCCCGTGTCGGCGTGCGCGATCTCGGCGACGATGCGCGCCAGCAGCGGTACGCCCAGCTTGTGCAGGACATGGGCCAGGCGATGATGGATCATGGCGATCACGCCGGGGTAGCACAGCAGCACCTCGTCGACGCTGCGCGCGGCCGGGTCGCCCTGGAAGGCGGCAATGACGTCGGCGTCCAGCATGCGGCGCACCGGCGGCAGCGCGGCCCCGAAGGCGCGCACGATGTCGCCGGCGCGCTGCTCGATGTCCGAGGGCGCCGGGTGCTGATGGCGCTCCATGTAATTCAGTTCCAGCCGCACCTGATGCATCAGGGCGTCCAGCGCCGCGCCTATGGTGTGGCCGACATAGAAGTCCTCGGTTTCCTCGCGCAGGTCGATGGGACCCAGGCGCATGGGGAACAGCGCGCCACAGAGATCCTTGATGATCTGGCGCAGGCTTTCCTGCGAGGGAAATTCGCGTCCGCCACTATGGTCGCGGCGCAGGCGGCCGAGGGGTTCGCGCCATTCGGTGCGCACGGTGCGCAAATCGGCGACGATGTCGTCCAGGTTCCAGGTGATGACCTTGGGATTCAAAGGAGCATTCATGGCAGTCGCTTGGAGCTCAATAAAGATATACCCGCTGTTGTAACCCGTTCCCGGGCGCTTTGCAGGCAATGACCGTGTGGTCTTCAGGGTGACCGGCGCAGGGCGGTCAGGCCGCCGGCGCGGCGTCTTCCAGCAGGGCCTGGCGCGCCACTTTCCAGCTGCCGGCGTCCGGCGCGTAGAGCAGGCCGCCCGAGCGGTGCGTCGGCTTGTAGGGCGAGCCGTCGAAATGGGCGCAATAGCCGCCTGCCTCGTGATGCAGCAGCCAGCCAGCCACGTGGTCCCAGGGCATGAGCTGGCCATACAGCAGGACGTGGGCATGGCCGCCAGCGATCATGCGATATTCGTGCGCGGAACAATAGAGGGTGTTGGCCAGCGCCAGGCGCGCCATGTTCTGATGGACGATGCCGCGCAGCGGCGCGTCCAGATGCTGGGTGGAGATCAGGCCGACCATGTTTTCCACCGGCACGGGCGCGGCCACGTGCAGGGGCGTTTGCCGGCCCTGCGCGTTTTCCAGCCAGGCGCCTTCGCCCCGCACCGCCATGGCGGCATCGCGGCCCAGGGGGTCGTAGATCACGCCGGCGACGATTTCGCCGCGGCTGACCACGCCCACCATCACGCCGAACAGGGGCAGGCCGGCGACATAGTTGCGCGTCCCGTCGATCGGGTCGATCACGAACGCCAGCTCGGCGTCGATCCAGAAGTTCAGCAAGGTGGGATTGCGGGAACAGGCCTCCTCGCCGACGATGACCGCGCCGGGGTAGAGGCGGCTCAGGCGTTCGCCGATGAACCGCTCGGCGGCTTCATCGGCGTCGGTGACCAGGTCCTGGGGCGAGCTCTTGGTGCGCACCGCGTCGGCGGACAGATTGCGGAAGCGAGGCAGGATTTCCGCGTCGGCCGCTTCGGCCAACAGGGTGGCCACGCGTCGGGTTTCGTCACGACTGAACGTTCGAATCATGGGTGTCTCGGCTTGGGCGAACCGAAATCTAGCACGAAGCAACCGGGCATGGTTTGCCGTTCATTGCCGTGCTCGAATGGAGGGCGGATGCTGGGCCACACCTGCCCGCCAGGTCCAAGTCTTTGACATTAAAGGAAATTGACGCTCTTGTGCGACGACTATCCCAAGGGTTGTCCACAAAAACTGGGGATAAGTCCGGACTGGGGATAAGTGTCCGGACGGTGGGGCCGGGCTCAATCCGGTTGGATCAAGCCCCCGGCCATGAAGCCGCCGTCGACGGCGATGGTCTGGCCCGTGACGAAGCCCGAGCGGTCGCCATCGAGCAGCCAGGCGACGGTGCCGCACAACTCCTCCGGCGCGGCATAGCGCTTTTGCGGCACCGCGGCAATCCAGCGGGACCGGGCCGCGTCGGTGTGCATGCGGCTGACCAGCGGCGTTTCGATGGGGCCGGGCGCCACTGCGTTGACCCGGATGCCCAGCGCTGCCAGCTCGACCGCCATGACCTGGGTCAAGGTCACCACGCCGCCCTTGGACGCGCCATAGGCGGCCCGCCCCAGGTTGCCACGCAGGCCCGAGACCGACGCGATGTTGACGATGGCGCCATGATGGCGTTCGCGCATGCGCAGCGACGCATGGCGGCCCGCGATGAAGGTGCCTACCAGGTTTACTTCCAGGGTCTGGCGCAGCAGGGCGGTGTCGGTTTCCAAAAAAGGCACGTCGCGGCCTATGCCCGCCGAGTTCACCAGGCCCGCCAGGGGCCCGAACGTGCGCTCGCAGTCGTCCAGGGCCGCGGCCACCTCGGTGTCGCTGGTCACGTCCAGCTGGATGCAGCGCGCGCGCCCGTCGGGCAAGGTGGCTGCCGCTGCGTCAAGCGCTTCGGGTGAGCGATCGGCCACCAGCACCTGCCAGCCGTCGCTTAGCAGACCGCGCGCTACCGCCAGGCCGATGCCGGAGGCGCCGCCCGTGACCATGACCACCCCATCGGTGTAATCCATGTCTTGTCTCCTCTGTATGTCGCTGTGTACGCTATGGCACTTTTGCGCCGCTCTAGGGCGGTACGCCATGATCCGGTAATTCCGGTTCGTGTGCGCGTTTTTCCAGAATAAAGAATCCCGGCGCCCATGTACGCCGGCCCCGTACCGCGGCACAACGAGGCAGCGGACGGTAGACAACCAGAGAGAGGAGACAACATGGATTTGACCCGACGCAAGTTGATGGGTGCGGTTGCGGGCGGCGGTGCCGCCCTGGCGTTGGCGCCGGTGGGCCGCGCGCTGGCGGCCCCGGAGTTCCGCTACAAGTACGCGAACAACTTGCCGCCCACGCATCCGATGAACGTGCGCGCGCGCGAGGCCGCCGCCAACATCCTGCGCGATACCAATGGCCGCTTCGAGCTGGCCATTTTTCCGAGCAGCCAACTGGGTTCGGATACCGATACCTTGAGCCAGCTGCGCTCGGGAGCGGTGGAATTCTTCACCCTGTCGGGCTTGATTCTTTCCACGTTGGTGCCGGCATCGTCCATCAGCGGGATCGGCTTTGCCTTTCCCAATTACGACACGGTGTGGAAAGCCATGGACGGCCAGTTGGGCGCCTACATCCGCAAGGAAATCGAGGGCAAGGGCCTGGTGGTGATGGACAAGATCTGGGACAGCGGCTTCCGCCAGGTCACCACCAGCACCCGTCCCATCAACGGCCCCGGCGATTTCAAGGACCTGAAGATCCGCGTGCCCGTGAGTCCCCTGTGGACGTCCATGTTCAAGGCACTGGGCGCCGCGCCGGCCAGCATCAATTTCAATGAGACCTATTCGGCCCTGCAGACCCGGGTGGTGGACGGCCAGGAGAATCCGCTGGCCATCATCCAGACGGCCAAGCTATATGAGGTGCAGAAATATTGCTCCTTGACTAATCATATGTGGGACGGCTTCTGGTTCCTGTCCAACCGCCGGGCCTGGGAGAAACTGCCCAAGGATATGCGTGAGGTCGTGGCCAGGCACATCAACGCCGCCGCCATGGGCGTACGCGCGGACGTGCTGGCCTTGAACAACGACCTGCAGACGCAGTTGGCGCAACAAGGGCTGACATTCAACAAGCCCGAGCCCGGCCCGATCCGCGATGCCTTGCGGCAGGCCGGCTTCTACGCCGAATGGAAGGCCAAGTACGGCGACCAGGCCTGGGGCCTGCTTGAACAGTCGGTCGGCAAGCTCTCATGAGCGCGCCTTCCATGCAGCCGGCCGCCAGCCTGGCTGGCGCCACCACCGCGGCCGCCGTGGCGCGGCGGCCGTGGGCAGCGCGCCTGGACAGCGCCATCGGCTGGCTGGTGGAAATCCCGGCCGCGATCCTGGTCGTGGCCGAGATCGTCATCCTGTTCGCCGGCATCGTCGCGCGCTACGCGCTGCACACGCCCCTGGTCTGGTCCGACGAACTGGCGTCCATCCTGTTCCTGTGGCTGGCCATGCTGGGGTCGGTGGTGGCTTTCCGCCGGGGCGAGCACATGCGCATGACGGCTTTCGTCAATCGCGCGTCGCCCGCCCGGCGGGCGTTCCTGGACATGCTGGCGGTGGCCGCCGCGCTGGCCTTCCTGCTGCTGATCGTCGGGCCCGGCTACGAGTATGCCTACGAGGAGCAGTACGTCACCACGCCGGCGCTGGAAATTCCCAACGTCTGGCGCGCTGCGGCCTTGCCGGTGGGCACCGTGTTGATGGTGGTGGTCGCCTTCCTGCGCCTGCTCGAACGCACCGACTGGCAAAGCGCCCTGAAAGCCATCCTGGTGGTCGTGCTGGCGGTGGGCGTGCTTTACCTGCTGCAGCCGCTGCTGCAGAACCTGGGCAACTACAACCTGCTGATTTTCTTCGTCGGCGTCGTGGCGGCCTGCGTCTTCGCCGGCGTGCCCATCGCCTTCTGTTTCGGCCTGGCCACGTTCGGCTACCTGGCCCTGACCACCAGCACGCCGATGATGGTGGTGGTGGGGCGGATGGACGAAGGCATGTCGCATTTGATCCTGCTGGCCGTGCCGCTGTTCGTCTTCCTGGGCGTGTTGATCGAGATGACCGGCATGGCCCAGCGCATGGTGGCGTTCCTGGCCAGCTTGCTGGGACACGTGCGCGGCGGTTTGTCCTACGTGTTGATCGGTGCCATGTACCTGGTGTCGGGGATTTCCGGCGCGAAGGCGGCCGACATGGCGGCGGTGGCGCCGGTGCTGTTCCCGGAAATGCGCAAGCGGGGCGCGGAGGATGGCGACCTGGTGGCGCTGCTGTCGGCCACCGGCGCGCAGACCGAAACCATTCCGCCCAGCCTGGTGCTGATCACCATCGGTTCGGTGACCGGCGTGTCCATCACGGCGCTATTCACCGGCGGTCTGCTGCCGGGGCTGGTGCTGGGCCTGATGCTCTGCATCGTGGTGTGGCGCCGCAGCCGGCGCCAGGAACGGGCGCCGGCGGGCCGCGCCACCGGCGCCGAAATCCTGCGCACCTTGCTGATCGCATTGCCGGCGCTGGCTTTGCCTTTCGTCATCCGCGCGGCGGTGGTGGAGGGCGTGGCCACGGCAACGGAGGTGTCGACCATCGGCATCGTGTACTCGGTCCTGATCAGTCTGCTGGTCTATCGGCGCTTCGACTGGAAGCGCTTGTGGCCCATGCTGGTGGACACGGCCTGCCTGTCCGGCTCCATCCTGCTGATCATCGGCGCGGCGACCAGCATGGCCTGGGCCTTGACCCAGTCCGGCTTCTCCAGCCAGCTGGCGCACCTGATGGCGGGCCTGCCGGGCGGCGCCGCCAGCTTCATGGCGGTGTCCATCGTGGCTTTTATCATCCTGGGCAGCGTGCTGGAAGGGATTCCGGCCATCGTGCTGTTCGGCCCCTTGCTGTTCCCGATCGCCCATCAGATGGGCATACACGAAGTGCATTATGCGATGGTGGTCATCCTGGCCATGGGCATAGGCCTGTTCGCGCCGCCGTTCGGCGTGGGCTACTACGCGGCTTGCGCGATCGGGCGGATTTCGCCCGATCGGGGCATGCGCGCCATCGTCGGCTACCTCATTTCCATCGCCATTGGCCTGATCATCGTCGCGGCGATTCCCTGGCTCTCGATCGGTTTCCTGCGGTTGCCTTAGCTTTCGCGGGCGGAATCCAGCCGCTAGTTTGTAAACAGCAGTAAGGCCCCTGGCGTCGTCCCCTATTTTTTCACACGGGGGCGGCCCAGCCCATGGGGCTTGCGGCCGTTTCACCGGATACCACTCCGCAGTCTTTTGTCACTTGCGAGCCATAAGCTGGCAGTGGTCAGCTGTCATGATGCTTGCATTGCAAGGACCACCCGCGGGGGTGGCAGCGGGTTGACGCGGGGGGCGCTCATCATGAAAGTCTTGTACACAAATTTCCACACGAGTACGGGAACCGGTGGGCACACCAGCTACGTGTTGAGCCTGGCCCGCGCGTTGTCGCATCGGCATGACGTGATGGTCGCCGCGCCTCAGGGCAGCGCGCTGCATCGCCGCGCGGGGGAAGTGCCGGGGGTCCGGGTCTATGCGCAGTCGTTCCCGAACCGGGTCCACCACGTCGTGCGCGCCGCCATGCGCCTGCGCGGTTTGATTGCCCGTGAGAAGGTCGAGCTGGTCCATGTGAACGGCTCCTCCGACCACCGCCTGGCAATGCTGGCCACCCTGGGCATGGGCGCGCGGCGCCCGCGCATCGTCTTCACCAAGCACAATGACCGTCCCATCTCGCGGGTCGGCGGCTGGCTGCGCGCCAGCTTCGGCACCGACCATGCCATCGGCGTCTGCGATTTTGCCCGCCGCATGCTGGCCGACAGTCCCTACCGGCGCTGCAAGCTGAGCACCATAGGCAACGGCGTCGACACGCGCTACTTCGCGCCGGACGCGCCGGGCAAGGATGCCCAGGCCTTGCGCGCGCGCCTGCTGCGCCATCCGGACCGACGCTTCCTGCTGGGCAGCAATGCCGGCACCGACGACTACAAGGGCTGGCTGGACATGGTCGAGGCGGTGTCGCTTCTGCCCGAGGATCTGCGCAAGCAGATACAGATCGCCCTGGCGGGCGCGCCCTTGTCCGAGAGCCAGCTGGCGCGCATAGAAGAACTGGGCATGCGCGAGCACGTCACGTGGGTCGGCCGTCTGGAAGACGTGCGCGCTTTCATCGGCGCGCTGGACATCGGCTTCGTGCTGTCGTATCGCATCGAGACGATATCCTTTGCCTGCCGCGAGATGATGTCCATGGGCAAGCCCGTGGTGGTGTCCTCGCACGGCGGCCTGCCCGAGAACATCACGCCGTATGTGGATGGCTGGGTGGTTCCGGAACGCGATGCCGGCCGCCTGACCCTGTTGCTGGATCATCTGCTGCGCCGGCCGTCCCTCTTGCCCGATGCCGGCGCCGCCGCGCGGCGCAAGTGCGAGCAGTCCTTCCGCGTCGAACGCTTCGTGCAGCTTACGGAGCAGGCCTATGCCAGCGCCTTGGGACAGGAAGAGATCGTGCCCGCGCAGGCCGGCAGCGATCTTGGCGACGCGCCGGTCGCGCGTTGAAGGGCGCGTTGAAGTCGCGCGTTGATGCCGCGTGTAAAGGCCGCGGCTGATCAAACCAGCTGCTGGTTCAGCGCGCTGATCAAGCCTTGCGCGTTGCGCATCCCCTGATCTTCGAAATTGGTGTTCAGCACCACGTGCGTTTCGCGCACGCGGCGCGCGAGTTCGCGGACCTGACGCGCCAGATCTTCCAGTTCTTCCAGCGTGTACTCGTATTGGAAGCGGCTGGAAGACGCGGCGCCGCGACTATTCCAGGCAGCACGATTACGCCCATGCAGGCGCACCACGGCGAGGTCGGGGCGCGTGGGCTGCCACACCGCGGGCACCGTGTTGGCGTAGCCTTGCGGTGCATCGACCACGGTGTGCGCCGCGCCCAGTTCGCGCAGAAAGCCCAGGGTCGCAGCCTGTCTCGCCGCGCCGGCGTACCAGCTTGCGTGCCGGAATTCCACCGCGCCGATCAGGTCTTCTTCCATATGCTCCATGCAATCCCGCACGCGCCGCATGCCGCGCTGATCGGGCCGTATCCAGGGGGGAAACTGAAAATGCACGGCGCCCAGCTTGTTGCTCATGCGCAAGGGCTCGAGCGCGATCAGGAAGCGCCGCCATGTCTCTTCGCGCAATTCGTCCGGCAGCTGGTCCGCGTATACCACGGACACTGGATCGGCGGGCGGAAGTTCGCGCCGAAGATCGGCATCGAGCGCGGCCAGCGGCGTTTGATGGCCCGTGAACAGGCGGAAGGATTTGATGTTGAAGACGAAGCCCGGCGGCGTGCGCTCGGCCCAGGCCTGTGCCGTCCTGGCCGTGGGCAGGGCGTAGTAGGAAGCGTCGACCTCCGCCAGCGGGAACCGGTCGGCGTAGAAACGCAGACGTCCGGCGGCATCGTCGCGGACGTCTGGGGGATAGAAGCGGCCGCAAGCCAGCAGGGTCTTGTCGGTCCAGGATGCGGTGCCTACCCTGATGGTCATGAGGTCGCTTGCTTGATTCCGCTTGCTTGATGGCGCGCCTTGGCGGACGCGGTCAGGCGTTTTCCCGATAGCGGTCGCGCAGGTCACGGATCTGGTCGTGGTTGCGCATCACGCCGCTGTATTGGCGCTCGACCATGGCACGGATGTCTTCCGGCAAGGGTTCGTGCAAGGCATCGGCGTAGTGGCGCTTGGCGATGTCTTCGCCGCGCTCGCACTCTTCCAGGATGGCGGCTTCGCTGCGCGTGGCAAGCGCGGCTTTCAGGTGGACCCAGCCGCGATGCACGGCGGCGCTGACGTGGCCGCCGGTTTCCGGCGTGCCGCCCAGCCGCGTGACGACTTCCTGCAATTCAATCGCGCTTTTGCCGCAGTCCGTGGCACGTTCGCGGAACAGGCCGCGCAGATCCGCGTCCTTGGTGTCCTCGGCCGCCGCCAGGAAGCCTTTTTCGCCATCCTTGGACGTCTCGACGAGGTCATTCAACAGTTTGACGATACGGTCAGCCATGGCATATCTCCAGATAGCCCCCCCGTACCGCGCGTGGCGCGGCCCCCCAGGGGGCGACACCAGCGGACCGGGGGACCCGGCTCCGCGGTGTCCTCGAAAAGCCCGGGTTCTTGCTCAGGGTCGCAAGGACCGGGGTTCTTGTTAAGCGATGCAAGCAAGAGCTGTACCCGTAGCGCAGCGGTCTGCTCATCCGGTTGTCTGGATGGATATCCAGTATTATGCCTGGGTTTCCTACCCGCCAGCCATCCCCCTTCGATGTCCGAGTCTTCCTCGCCCCTGTCCACCAACGCCCCGCCCCATCCGCTGGACGGGCTCAATCCGCAGCAGCGCGCGGCGGCGGAGTACGGCGTCGGCGCCGAACCCGCCGGCCCCTTGCTGGTCATCGCCGGCGCCGGCTCGGGCAAGACCAGCACGCTGGCGCATCGCGTGGCCAACCTCATCCTGCACGGCGCAGATCCTCAACGTATTCTGATGCTGACGTTCTCGCGCCGCGCCGCCATCGAAATGGATCGGCGGGTCGGCGCGGTCTTGCGCAAGGTGATGAATATGCGGGCGGGGCAGACCCCGCCTTCGCTGCCCTGGGCCGGCACCTTCCACGGCATAGGCGCGCGCCTGCTGCGGGATTGCGCTACCCGCATCGGCCTGTCGGAAACCTTCACCATCCACGACCGCGGCGACTCCGAGGACATGATGGGCATCCTGCGCCATGAGCTCGGCTTCAGCAGCACCGAGTCGCGCTTTCCGCTCAAGGGCACCTGCCTGTCCATCTACTCGCGAGTGGTCAACAGCCAGGCGCCTTTGGGCGAAGTGCTGGAGCAGGCTTTTCCGTGGTGCGCGCAGTGGGAGGATGCCCTCAAGCGCCTGTTCCGCGCCTACGTCGAAGCCAAGCAGGACCAGCAGGTGCTGGATTACGACGACCTGCTGCTGTACTGGGCCGAGATGCTGGGCCATGAAGCCATCGCCAGCGATGTCGGCAGCCGTTTCGACCACATCCTGGTCGACGAGTACCAGGACACCAATCGCCTGCAGTCCGCCATCCTGCTGGCGATGAAACCGACCGGCCAGGGCCTGGTGGTGGTGGGCGACGACGCCCAGGCCATCTATTCCTTCCGCGCGGCCACGGTGCGCAACATCCTGGACTTCCCCGGGCAGTTCGCCCAGCCCGCCGAGGTGATCACCCTGGACCGCAACTACCGTTCGACCCAGCCGGTGCTGGACGCGTCCAATGCCGTCATCGGCATGGCGCGCGAACGCTACGCCAAGAACCTGTGGACCGACCGCGCATCGGCCAACAAGCCGCAACTGGTGACCGTCAGCGACGAAGCCGGTCAGGCGCGCTGGGTGGCCGACCAGGTGCTGGTGCAGCGGGAAGAGGGCGCCACCCTGAAGTCACAGGCGGTACTGTTCCGGACGTCCAGTCACAGCGCCGCCGTGGAGCTGGAGCTGACACGGCGCAATATCCCTTTCGTCAAATTCGGTGGCCTGCGTTTCCTGGAAGCGGCGCATATCAAGGACCTGCTGGGCTTGCTGCGCTGGGCCGAGAATCCCCGCGGGCGGCTGGCCGGTTTCCGCGTGGCGCAATTGCTGCCCGGGGTGGGGCCCGCCACGGCCGCGCGCCTGCTCGACGAGATGAGCCAGGCGCCCGACCCGATGGCGGTGCTGGCGGCGTTCAAGCCGGGCGCGGCGGCGCGCGAGGAGTGGGGCGGCCTGGTCCAGGCCTATCGGGATCTGCGCGCGCCCGGCTTGCGCTGGCCCGCCGACCTCGACATCGCCTTGCGCTGGTATGCGCCGCAGCTGGAACGGCTTTACGAGGACGCGCGGGTGCGCAAGGCCGACCTCGATCAACTGGCGCGCATCGGCGGCGGTTACGGCAGCCGTGAGCGGTTCCTGACGGAACTGACTCTGGATCCCCCCGACGCCACCAGCGATGAGTCGGGCGTGCCCTTGCGCGATGAGGACTACATGATCCTGTCCACCATCCATTCCGCCAAGGGCCAGGAATGGAAATCGGTCTACGTGCTGAACGTGGTGGACGGCTGCATTCCTTCCGACATGAGCACCGGCAGCGCCGAGGAAATCGAGGAAGAGCGGCGCCTGCTCTACGTGGCGATGACGCGCGCCAAGGAAAACCTGCAATTGATCGTGCCGCAGCGTTTCTACGTGCACCAGCAGACGGGCATGGGGGACCGCCACGTGTATGGTTCACGCACGCGCTTCATTCCCGATGCGCTGTCTCCCTTGTTCGAAGCGATGCCCAAGGCGCCCCCCTTGCCGCCCTTGCGCACAAAGGAAAACGCGCCCGTGGCGAAGATCGACGTGGGCGCGCGGCTGAGGAAGCTGTTTTGATGGCTGGCCGTCAAGGCTTCTTCTTTTCCTCGCTGCCGGGCTTGAGTTTCCAGTCCTTGTCGTCCTTGGCCGTCGACACCTGACGATCGGCTTTTTCCGCCACGCCCGGAGAAATCGGGTCGCTGGCGGGAAAGGAGTCTTCGACGGCATCGTCCAAGGCTTCCTGGTAGGTCGGCACCTTGTCTTCCGGCTTCTTGGCGGTGCCTTCGTGACGCTGCTTCTTGGCGTCGGAGATCTGGTCTTTGTCTTTCGAGGCGGTCATCGTTTTCTCCTGTATCCAGAGGCCGGGCAGGGCGCGAGCCAAGGTTTGGGTGCACCGGCCTGGGCACTGACCTTCTCAGCAAATGCTATGCCTCGGGGAGGCGAATCAGGGCAATAAGTCAGGACGCTGTAAGGGGTCGGCGGGGGAACATGCGCGGGAACGCGGCGCAACTCGTATTCCCGCCCCAGGCTGCCCCCGCCGTCAATTGAAGGGCGGTACTATCTTCGACCATGAATCAAGAAACTCCGGACCCCCTGTATCCCGAACTTCAGCCCCCGCCGGTCGCGGTGGCGCCGCTCAATCGAGATTTCGACGATCATCACGGCGAGGTGGTGGCTTCGGTCGGTTATACGAAGGGCCGGCGTCCGCAACGGGTTCCCATCGAGGACATCGCGGGCTATATCGGCAAGGAAGACAACCTGCTCTGGATCGGGCTGAAGAACCCGCATCCGGAACTGGTGGGCGAGGTCAGCGACGCCTTGAATCTCGGCCCCAAGGCGCTGGAGGAAATCCGTGAACCGCACCGGCGCCCCAAGATCATCGACTACGGTCACGTGGTGCTGGTGGTGGCGATCACGGTGGAAGTCGAGGGCGACCGCCCCATGTTCGGCGAAACCCAGCTGATCATCGGCGACGGCTTTCTGCTGACGGTAAGGCGCGGTGCGACCGCCAGCCACAGCGTCGTGCGCGAGCGCCTGGAGGCGGCGCCGGACCTGCTGGCGCGCGGCAGCGATTACGTGGCGTCCGAACTGCTGGACCTGCTGGTGGACCGCTATGTGCAGGCCGCCACGCGCCTGGAGAGCGTGGTCGAGCATGCCGAGCAGAAGCTGCTGATACGCGGCGCCAAGGATTCGGACATCCGCAAGCTCTATCGCCAGCGCCGCGATCTTTTGCGGATACACAACGCGATCGCGCCCTTGGCGGAGATCTGCCGCCGTCTTTCCCGCGTGGAGATGACGGCCATCGACGAGCACGCGCGGCCCTATTTCGGCGAAGTGGCCGACCGCGTGGTGCGCATCGACGAATTGGTGGCCGCCTTGCGCGAAGCCCTGGCGTTCGCGTTCGAAGCCAGCCTGATGATCGGCCAGTCGCAGCAGAACGACACCACCCGCCGGCTGGCTTCCTGGGCCGCCATCCTGGCGGTGCCCACCGCGGTGGCCGGCATCTATGGCATGAATTTCGAGCACATGCCCGAACTGAAATGGGTCTGGGGCTATCCCTTCACCCTGGGCGGTATCGCCGTCGCCTGTGGCCTGTTGTACTGGCGTTTCCGCCGGGCCGGCTGGCTGTGACGCGCTGACCGGGACATAAGGATCACGTGTTCCGCCCACGTGACACCCGGCGAGGGTAATATCCGCTCCATCAGTGAGAAGGCCGATCGGCCCAGGAGACCGCATCATCGCCCGTTCCGGACCACCCCCTATGCTGCTGCCCGGTGTGCTGCGCGCCTTGCTCGGCCGCGTGGGCCTGGCCCGTCCCGTCGCCGCCCTGGCGTGCGCGCTGGCCGGCGCCGGTGTCGCCTGGCTGTCTTCCACCCACGCGCCGCCGCGGGCCGACGGCGCCAACGCCGCCACCTATGAACTTGCCGGCCGCGTGGTCAACGTGGCCGACGGCGACACCATCACCTTGCAGACGGACAGCGGCCAACGCCGCGTGCGCCTGGCCAGTATCGACGCACCCGAAGTCGGCCACGGCCAGGTCAAGCCCGGCCAACCCTTCGGTCAGGCCGCGCGCAAGAACCTGGAAGCGCTGGTCGCCGGCAAGACGCTGACGGCCCAGTGCTACGAAAAAGACCAATACGCCCGCGACGTCTGCGACCTGCCGGGTGACGACGGCCGCACGGTGAACTGGCAGCAGGTGGATGCCGGCTACGCCTGGGCCAACACGGCGCGTCATGGCGAGTATCTGCGCGACACGTCCCTGACCGGCATCGAACGCAGGGCGCGCGAACAGCGCAGGGGCTTGTGGGCGCAAACAGGCGCCATCGCGCCTTGGGAATGGCGCTATCAATGCTGGAACCAGGGCAAATGCGGTGCCGCGTCTTCGACCGGTGGCATGGGCGGTACCGCGGCGCCTTCCACCGCAGGTTCCGACCCAGCCGCGACGCCTTGAGGGAGCCCCTCACGTTCGCTTGATGCCGGCGGCTATCCGCGCAGGAAACCATTCAGGCGTTTCGTCCACTCAGTCGCATCTTCAGACTGGACGAAGCCCCAATGAACCCGCAAGCCACGACCGGTTTTCAACCGCTTTTCTACTCCACGGCCTTCGCCGGACCGGACGCGCAGTCAGCGGCAACGGCCGTGGCCCCGCCGGACCCTCTTCAGGTAGACGCCGGTCATTCGCCCTTTTATGACCCCGGCCGACACGGTCCGATAGAAACTTTTCTCCTGTCCGAGGATTGCCAACGCGTGTACGACCGCATGCGCGCGGACTTCGACGCGCTGGTCACGTTCATGCGCGTCCATGCGCCTGGCGCATCGCACGAGGGCGCGCTGTCGCGTGGCGACTACGCGCGCGCTCAGTTCGACAGTTTCATCGTTAACCTCGACGGTGGTCACTTCGGTTCGCTGATCGAGAATGTTCACCTTGCCGGTCTGCCCGCCTTGCACGAAGCCGCGCTGGCGGTGACGGGCGCCCAGGCCGATGCCTGGCCCGATGATAAAGTCAGGGCCGTCGAACGGCTGGCGGATGGCATGACGTCATGCGCGGCCGGGGTGACGACCAACCTGTCCTACGTGGCGCGTGACATGACCCATGCCGGCGCAGGCATGCGCGGCAAGATCTGGCAGGTCAAGGACCAGGCGGTGGAGGCTATGCTGGTGAGCCAGGTGAACGAGTGGTTCGAAGATCACTTGAAGTTTCAACAGGACATGATCAGGATCAGCGATCTGGGTGCGGCGGATCGGCGGCGGCAGTATGCGGGTAGTGAAATTCACCACGTGAACGCGTTTTGGGACGCCATCGCAGACCCTCTCGGTCTCGTCAAAAAAAACGATCCCTTGCATGTACCGATGCCCACCGTAGACAAGGAGGTAAGTGCCGAGGAAATCAAGCAATGGCAGGATCGCATCGCCGCCAGACTCCAGCCCAGCCTGATCGCGCTAACCATCGCGGACGAGATACTTGCGGGCTATCGCGCGGATGTCCAGGCCGCCGGCATCGGCCTGGAAGGCGCGCGTGTCGCGGCCAGCGCGTTGGCCGACGTGGCGCGCAATGCCAGTGAGCGCCTTGGCCTGCCCACGGACGACACCTTCAATCTCTACCGGCTCGTGTCTTTCGACGAGGCCAGCTATCACGTGTGGGACGATTCCTCCGTGCTGGCGTTGGAGATCCTGTCGCGCATGGACAAGCTGGGGCTGATCGTGGGGCAGGCGGTCGACCACGGCCACTGGATGGACCCACACGGCAACCAGGTTTATGCCCTGCTGGTTTACCAGGACCTGGCCTGGAAAGTCGAGGTCCCCGCGGGCACGGGGCTGTCCAGCCTGAGCTGGACGGATGCCGATGGCTGGGAGGTGCACGCGCTGGATTGGAGGGATCTGCACAATTGGAGCCGAAGCCAGTCCGGCGGCGCGGCGATTCCTCCTCAGGGCGCCCTGCGGCATGTCATCGGCAAGACCGTGCCGGTGTTCTGCCGCCATGGCTTCCCCGCGGAATGGTTCACCGAGCAGGACAGCCACCGCAAATTGCGCGATCGGCTGGGGCTGGGACTGGCCGAGTACGCCGCCCACCTGGAAGCCTGGTGTCCGGCTCAACTGAATATTCTTATCGAGGAATGCGAGAAGAAACGGATCTGCCTGCCCGAGCTGTTCGACTCGTATGACGAGCAGACAGGCAAGAAAGTCCTGCCTCCGGTCAGGCTCGTGTTGAACTGCATGGACCGTACTTACTATATGGACTCCAAAGCGGTGCTGATGCATTGGCCGTCCCATCCGGTCATCGACAGCTGGCTGCGCACCGCCCTGCGGACCGAGGGCTCGTGGGTGAACAAGCTGGAATATGGTGCTTTCAAGGCGGCGCGCCGGTGGTATCGGCTGACGCATCCCACGGCGCCCACCGAATGGCCGTCGCGCGCCGGCGGCTCCGCGTAAACCCTGGGGAAATTCCCTGCCGGGCCCCCGCCAGGACCCGATCTTTCCCTCGAGATGGGCGCATCGATCGCCGTTTGTTATCCTTCCCGCATTACACGGACTTACACAGTGGGAAAACCGGATGGCTGGTATGCGATCGAGGGCCCGGGCGGCCGGCGTAGCCCCATGGGCCTGGGCGGCCCGGCCGCTGGCCGTGCTGGGTTTGCTGGGCCTGTTGGCGGCGCTGACGGCCTGCGGACGGGAAAGCCCCATCAACAGCCCCTATCCGGCTGGCGCGGAAGAACAGAACACGCTGTACACGGCCTTCACGCGCAACTCCCCCAAGTACCTGGATCCGGCCAGTTCCTATTCGGTCGACGAGACCCCTTACACCTACAACATCTACGAGACCCTGTACGGCTACGACTATCTGCAGCGGCCGTATAAGCTCATTCCCCGGGCGGCCGCCAGCATCGACCCGCCGTCCTATCTGGATGCCCAGGGCAAACCGCTGCCAGCGGACGCACCCGGCGCAAGCATCGCCGAGAGCGTGTATGACATCCACCTGCGGCCCGGCATCCGTTTCCAGCCCCATCCGGCGTTCGCGCGCGAGGCCGATGGCACCTACAGCTACTTCCCGCTCAAGCCGAACGAGCTGGAGGACAAGTCCAGCGTCACCGACTTTCCCAAGACGGGCACGCGCGAGCTGACCGCCGACGACTATGTCTACGCGTTCCGCCGGCTGGCCAACCCGCGCATCGTTTCGCCCATCTATTCCCTGATGGCCGACTACGTGGTCGGCATGAAAGAGTACGGCGACCACCTGCGCGAAGTGGACCAGGCCCAGCGGCGCGGTTTCGCGCCCGGCCAGCGCGAGCTGCCGTGGATGGATCTGCGGGGGGATGGCTTCGACGGCGTGCAGGCGGTCGATCCCCACACGCTGCGCATCCGCGTCAAGGGCAAGTATCCGCAGTTCAAATATTGGCTGGCCATGACCTTCACCGCGCCGGTGCCGTGGGAAGCGGAACGCTTCTACAACCAGCCGGGCATGGCGAGCCGCAATCTGTCGCTCAATACCTGGCCCGTGGGCACCGGCCCCTACATGATGGTGGAGTCGCTGCAGAACCGCCGCCACGTGCTGGCGCGCAACCCCAATTTCCATGGCGAGCCCTATCCTTGCGTCGGCGAGCCGGGTGACCGCGAAGCCGGCCGCCTGGCGGATTGCGGCAAGCCCACGCCCTTCATCGACCGCGTGGTCTTCAGCATCGAGAAGGAATCCATCCCGCTGTCGGGCAAGTTCCTGCAGGGTTATTACGATATTCCCCAGCTGGAACGGGGCGAGTACGGCGTGGCGATGCTGGTGGCGGCCGGCGATTCGCCCGACAAGGCACAGAAATATCGCGAGCATGGCATCCAGCTGCCCACCACGGTGGAGACGCAGAACTGGTACATGGGCTTCAACTGGAACGACCCCGTGGTGGGCAAGGGCAGCACGCCGGAACAGGAAGAACGCAACCGCAAGCTGCGCCAGGCCCTGAGCATCGCCTTCGACTGGGAAGAGTACATCGCGATTTTCGAGAACAGCCAGGCCGCGGTGGCCTATGGCCCCGTGCCGCCCGGCGTGCTCGGGTATCACGAGCCGAACACACCGCGCGGCATCAATCCCGTGGTCTACGACTTCGTCGACGGCAAGCCCGAACGCAAGTCCCTGGCGACGGCGCGCCAACTGCTGGCCGAGGCCGGTTACCCCGACGGCCGCGACGCGAAGACAGGGGCGCCCCTGGTGCTGCACTACGATTCCATGACCGGCATGGGCGCCAATCCGATGTTCGACTGGATGCGGCGCCAGCTGGAAAAGCTGGGCGTGCAGCTGGACGTCCGTTCCACCGACTACAACCGCTTCCAGGACAAGATGCGGCGCGGCTCGGCCCAGATGTACCTGTGGGGCTGGAATGCGGATTACCCGGACGCCGAGAACTTCCTGTTCCTGCTGTACGGCCCCAATGCCAAGGCGGCGTCGGGCGGCGAGAATGCCTCGAACTACGTCAATCCGGAGTTCGACAAGCTGTTCGAGCAGATGAAGTACCTGGACGACGGCCCCGAGAAGGAAGCCCTGATCGATCGCATGGTGGCCATCGTCCAGCGCGACGCGCCGTGGATGTTCGGCTACTTCCCCAAGTCCGGCGGGGCGTACCAGCAGTGGGTGGGCAATGCCAAGCCGACGCAGATGGTGCGGAACACCTTGCAGTACATCAAGCTGGACCCGGCTTTGCGCGAACGCAAGATCGCCGAATGGAACAAGCCGCTGTGGTGGCCCTTGTGGTTGTTGCTGGGGGTGGTGGTGCTGGCGGTCTGGCCGTCCTGGGTGGCCTTGCGCCGCCGGGAGACGCAAACCGCCTTCGGCAAGCGCGCCGGCGGCTTCGCCAGCCGGTCAGCCGCCGAAAATACGGTCGACCATGAGGCCGATCAAGCGAAGGGGAAGACGCCATGATCTCTTACATCATCCGCCGCCTGCTATATGGCGTGCTGATCCTGATCGGCGTCAATCTTTTCACCTTCGTGCTGTTCTTCGCGGTCAACACGCCGGACGATATGGCGCGCCTGTCGATCGGCGGACAGCGCATCAGCCAGGACGCCATCGAGAAATGGAAGGTGGAGCGCGGCTACGACAAGCCGCTGTTCTTCAATCGCGCGGCAGCGGGTGCCGACAAGGTGACCGATACCATCTTCTACCAGCGCTCGGTGCCCTTGCTGACCCTGGACTTCGGGTCGTCCGATAACGGCCGCGACATCGGCCGCGAGATTCGCACCCGCATGTGGCCCAGCCTGGCGCTGGCGCTGCCGACCTTCATATTGGGCCTGTACGCCAGCATCGCGTTCGCGTTGATGCTGGTGTTCTTCCGCGCTACCCGGCTGGACTTCTGGGGCGTGGTGCTGTGCGTGGTGCTGCTGTCGATCTCGGGGCTGTTCTACATCATCGCGGGGCAGTGGGTGTTTTCCAAGCAGCTGATGCTGGTGCCGTATTCCGGCTATGCCGGCGGCCTGGACATGATCAAGTTCCTGGCCTTGCCCGTGCTGGTCGCGGTGATCTCCCGACTGGGGCCGGAAGCGCGCTTCTACCGCACCCTGTTCCTGGAGGAAATCAGCAAGGACTACGTGCGCACGGCGCGCGCCAAGGGCCTGACGGAAAACGTGGTGCTGTTCCGCCACGTGCTGCGCAATGCCATGTTGCCCATCCTGACCGGCACCATCTCCAGCATTCCCCTGTTGTTCATGGGCAGCCTGATCGCCGAGTCCTTCTTCGGCATTCCGGGCCTGGGGAGCTACACCATCGACGCCATCAACGCGCAGGACTTTTCGATCGTGCGGGCCATGGTGTTCCTGGGTTCGGTGCTGTACATCATCGGGCTCATCCTGGCCGACATTTCCTATACCTTGGCCGATCCCCGGGTTCGATTCGAGTGAGCACCATGCCGAAATTCGTTCTGCTGTGGACCGACGTCGCCCTGTTCCTGATCGTGCTCGCCGTGCTGGGCTATGCCTGGCGCGTGCGCCGCAGCCCCACGTTGCGCGCCACCTGGGCGCGGGTGGCGCATGATGGCCCGGCCATGTGCGCGGCGGTCATCCTGGCGGTGTTCGCCCTTATCGGTTTGCTCGATTCGGTGCATTTCCGGCCGCGTCTGCCGCCGCTGCCCGGCGCTGCCATCGACGCGCCGCCGGCCTACGCGCCCGCGGCGCAATCGCTGCTGGACAGCGTGCTGCGCGGCACCGTGCTGACCCGCCCGGAAAAGACCTATTCGGCGCCGCTGCGGGCCTATCAGTTCACCAAGGAAACCATGCTGGTGGACGACAAGCCGGTGCGCGATTTTCCGCGCCTGCGCGCGGGCGGCGCCCATCTGAAGGATCCCGCCAACGAACTGCGGCTTGATGTGTTAAAGCGTGGCGGGCTGGGCTTGCTGGGCGGCGCCGTGGTCGGGCTGGCCGCGGGCCTGTTGCTGGCCGCCGCGCTGGCGCGCACTCATGGCGGCTGGCGCCAGGCCTTGCGCGACATCCTGCAGGGCCACACCGACGTACGCTGGCGCGCCATGTGGATCACGTTCATGGGCCTGGCCCTGGTCACCGGTCTGCTGGGCGGCTGGGCCACGGGTTATCACGCCTTGGGCACCGACCGGACCGGCAATGACGTCCTGTGGCAGGCGCTCAAGAGCATACGCACGGCGCTGGTCATCGGCAGCCTGACGACGTTGGCCATGCTGCCCCCGGCCATTCTGTTCGGCATCGCCGCGGGCTATTTCAAGGGCAAGGTCGACGACGCCATCCAGTATCTGTACACCACTCTGACGTCCATACCCGGCGTGTTGCTGGTAGCCGCCTGCGTGCTGATGATGCAGGTCTACATCGACAACAATCCCACCTTGTTCGATACCTCGGCGGCGCGCGCCGATCTGCGGCTGTTTCTGTTGTGCATGATCCTGGGGCTGACCGGCTGGGCCGGCTTGTGCCGCCTGCTTCGGGCCGAGGCGCTGAAGTTGCGGGAGCTGGAGTTCGTGCAGGCCGCCAGGGCCTTCGGCGTGTCGGACTGGTCCATCATGCGGCGCCACCTGCTGCCCAATGTCATGCACATCGTGTTGATCACCGTGGTGCTGGAATTCTCCGGTCTGGTGCTGTACGAGGCGGTGCTGTCCTACCTGGGCATCGGCGTGGATCCGTCCATGAACTCCTTCGGATCGATGATCAACGGCGCGCGGCTGGAGATGTCCATGGATCCGATGATCTATTGGAACCTGGGTACCGCCTTCGCCTTCATGCTGGCGCTGGTGCTGGCCGCCAATCTGTTCGCCGATGCCGTGCGCGCGGCCTTCGATCCGCGCACGCGCCGTTTCCGCCCGCGCCGCCGGCGCGTGCTGGCGGCGCCGGCCATGGCCGGTGGTGTGTTCGCCGTGTCGCCGGTGGCGGCGGAGGCGCGTGAAACCGAACGGGATGCGGACGATGACGATGAGTCGGACGGCTTGCCGCGCGACGGTTCCGGCGGAGGTTCTCGTGACCAGCCGAAATAAGGACGCCGCCATGAATCAAGGGAAGGCAGATACCGTGGCAGCAAAAGAGGGCGATCGGGTCGACAACCCGATACTGCGGGTCGATGGCCTGCGCGTGGACATCGCGGGCGAGCACCAGGTGCAGCAGGCGGTCAAACGCCTGAGCCTGGCCATCGAACGGGGCGAGACCTTCGCCCTGGTGGGCGAGTCGGGCTGCGGCAAGAGCATCACGGCGCTGGCGCTGCTACGCCTGTTGCCGGATGCGGCGCGGGTGGTCGGCGGCCAGGTCGACGTGGGGGGCGAGGACCTCAACCAGCTGCCCGAAAGCGCCATGCGCGCGGTGCGCGGCGGCCAGATCGGCATCATTTTTCAGGAGCCGTCCACCAGCCTGAATCCGGTCATGCGCGTCGGCGACCAGATCATCGAAACCCTGCATACACATACGTCGCTGCGGGGCGCGCAGGCCCGTGCGCGCGCCATCGACTGGCTGCGACGTGTCGGCATCCCGGAACCGGAGCGGCGCATCGATGATTATCCGATGCAGTTCTCCGGTGGCCAGAAACAGCGTGTGATGATCGCCATCGCGCTCGCGGCGGAGCCGCAGCTGTTGATCGCGGATGAGCCCACGACGGCGCTCGACGTCACCGTGCAGGCCCAGGTGCTGGCGCTGCTGGCGGATATCCAGCGCGACATGGGGATGGCCATCCTGCTGATCACGCATGATCTGGCCGTGGTGCGGAACGTCGCGCAGCACGTGGCGTTGATGCGGGCGGGCGAGATCGTCGAAAGCGCGCCGGCCCGCGAATTTTTCGAAGCGCCCCGCCATCCCTATGCGCGCCAGCTGTTCGATGCCATCCCGGCATTCGAGAAGCGGGGGCGGCCATTGTCGAAGGTGGCGCAGGACGCCGAGGATTCCGTGCACGGCCGCGACGCGCGTCCGGCGGGCGCCAGGATTCCGGCCGCGGCCGGGGTCGCGCCGGCGGCAAGCGCGCGGGCGCCGGCGCTGGATGGCGCCGAAATCGTCCTGGAAGTACAGGACTTGAAAGTCCACTATCCCGTCCGCAAGGGCGCCCTCAAGCGCATCCACTCGTGGGTCAAGGCGGTGGACGGCGTCAGTTTTACCTTGCGGGCCGGCGAGACCCTGGCCTTGCTGGGCGAGTCCGGTTGCGGCAAGACGACCACCGGCAAGGCCTTGTTGCGCCTGATCAGCGGTGCGTCCATCAGCGGCCGGGCCTTGCTCAATGGCCGCGACATCTTCGCCGCCAACCGGCGCGAGATGGCGCGCCTGCGCCAGGACATCCAGATCGTCTTCCAGGATCCGTTCGCGTCGCTCAATCCGCGCATGCGTATCGGCGAGATCCTGCTCGAAGGCGTGCAATCCCTGCGCAAGGATCTGACCCGGCCCGCTTGCGAGGAACGCGTGCGATGGCTGCTGCGGCGGGTCGGCCTGCCCGAAGATACGGCCACGCGCTATCCCCACGAGTTTTCCGGCGGCCAGCGGCAGCGCATCGCCATCGCGCGCGCGTTGGCGGTGGAGCCCAAGGTGCTGATCTGCGACGAACCGACGTCGGCGCTGGATGTGTCGGTGCAGGCGCAGATCCTCGACCTGCTGCGTGAGCTGCAGGCGGAACTGGGCATCGCCTATCTGTTCATCACGCACAATTTCGGCGTGGTGGAGTACCTGGCCGATCGCATCGCCGTCATGTACGGTGGCCGCATCGTGGAGGACGGGGCGACGGACCAGGTGCTGCATGCACCCGCGCACGAGATGACGCAACGCCTGCTGGCGGCCGTGCCTCGCCTGTCCTTCGGCACATGAAAGGATTGCCCCTCAGGGCAACCCTGCGGGTTGCCCAGTCCCCCAAGGGGACGCTTTTGACTTGGGGCGGCCCGGCGTCAAATATTGCCCCTCAGGGCAACCCTGCGGGTTGCCCGGTCCCCCAAGGGGACGCTTTTTGACTTGGGGCGGCCCGGCGTCAAAAAAAGATCCGCCATAGGGCGGATCCAAGGTCCTGCTGCGTGCCTTCCGGTGGCCCAGGGTCCCCTGGCCGCCAGGAAGGCGGTTCGATCACTTCGACGTTGCGCGGCAGCGTTGCCGATCGGCCCGGCCGTCTTGCCGTCACGAGGAGGCAGCGAGGCCACCGGCGTTGCACGCCATGTGTTGTCGGGGTGATCGAAAGCTAGCGATGGGTCGATGGCGGCCTGTAGCTGTCCTGCCGCTTCCACCCATCGAATCCAATCAATCGTTCAACGTGGGGTTCTTCTGCGTTTCCAGCCACGCCAGGGTTTCATGGCGCAGCGCGCGAACGCATTGCGCGAGGAAACCATGCATCACCTGCAAATGTTCGTCGTCGTGGCGCCGTGCTTGCAGCATGATCTCGTCAGCGATCAGGCGCCGTTGCCGGGTCAAGGGCGCACAGCGCGACGTCACCGGCCGGATCACGATGACGCGGCGATCCAGCGGATGGCGGTCGCGCTTCACATAGCCCGTCTCTTCCAGCCGGTTGATCAAGGCGGTCGCGCCGCCGGAGCTGACCCCCAGCAGTTGCGCGAGCTGGCCGGTAGGCAGGGCGTCGAATTCGATCACCAGTTCCAGCGCGCGCAGGTCGGAGAGGGGCATGCCCAGCTGCTCGGCCAGCGCGGCCTGGCAGACGGCGGTGTATACGCTGAATTGGCGGCCCAACATCAGCGCCATATCGTCCAGCAGGCCTTGCTGCGCCTCGCCATTGCCGCGTGGCATGACGATTTCGGTGGCGCGGTCCGCATGATTGCCAGTTTCGATGTCGAACATGATCGGTACTCCCGGTTCTGTTTCTAGTTGCTTGTTCAAGAAGGGGTTCACTGCGAGGTTTCACTGTTCAGGTCAAGACCGGCCTTCCGCTGCCGGTCTTGCTCCACCGCGCCAGGCTTATGGCTGTCCTGGCGCGGCGGAGCAGTTGGAGAGGATCAACGACGACCCAGCAAGCCACCCACGAGGCCGCCGAGCAGGCCGCCGTTGTTGGTGGTGGTGCCGGTGCTGCTGCCCGTGCTGGTGCTTCCACTGGTCGTGGTAGTGCCACCCGCGCTGGTGCCGCCGGACGTATTGGCCGCCACGGTGGTGCCGCCCAACAGGCCGCCGAGCAGACCGCCGTTGCCGGTGGACACCGACGCGCCGGTGCTGCCGCCGGTTGCGGCGCCGCCCGTCGTGGTCGTGCCGCCCGTGGCAGCGGTGCCGCCCGCCACGTTGGTCACGCCGTTGATGAGGCCGCTGAGCAGGCCGCCGTTGTTGGCGCCCGTGTTGGCAGCCGTGCCCGTGATCGAAGCCACCAGCCCGGTCACCGGCGCCAGCAAGCCAGCGTTGTTGCCGCCGCCGGCCGGCAAGCCGCCTACGCCGCCGAGCAAGCCGTTGATCGGTTGCAGCAAGCCGCCCGTGGTGCCCGAGCCACCGCCCAAACCACCCGTCAAGCCACCGGTCACGCCGCCGACCGCGCTGGTCAAGGACGCGACACCCGCCGTCGTGTTGCCCAGCACCGCGCCGAGCGGATTGCCCGCGGCAGGGTTGGTGCTGGTGACCAGGCCGCCGGCCGCGCTGACCGCATTGCCGACACCCGTCAGCAGGCCATTGACGCCAGCCAGCTGCGTGCCGCCCAGCGAGTTGCCGGCACCGGCGACGGTGCCGCCGATGCTGGTCAACAAGCCACTGACCGGCGCGCCCAGGCCGGTGGTGTCACCGAGGTTCTGAGTCACACCCGCGACATTGCCGACCAGGGGCGACACGGTCTTGTCCAGCGACGCGCCCACGGCAGCCAGCGGTTGCGCCAGGCCCAGCGGCACCACGTTGTCCACGGCCCCGCCGGTATTGCCCAGGGTCGGTTGCAGAATGGCGTTCTGGGTGCCCGAGAGCGCTCCACCCGTGACCTGACCGAGCAGGCTGCTGACAGGTTGCAGCAGGCCGCCGTCGCCGGTCAGGGCCGCGGTGGTCGTGCCCAGCGCGGCGGTGGCGTTGCCCAGTACGGCGGTCAAGGGTTGCTGGTTGGTGGCCGACGCATTGAGCAGGCCGCCGGCGCTGGCCACGGTGTCACCCAGGCCACTGACCAGACCGCCGACGGCGGTGCTGAGATTGCCGGGCAGGGCGGTCGAAGAGACCGAGTCGCCCAGATTGCTGACGGTGCCGCCCACCTGTCCCAGCAGGCTGTCGACGGGTGCGCCCAGACCGGTCGTCGCGCCCACTTGCTGGGTCAGCGCCGTCACGGTGTTGGCGACAGGGGCCACGGTCGGGTCCAGCGCCGCGCCGACGCCGCCGAGCAGGGAGCCCGCATTCACCGAGGCCACGTTATCCACGGCGCCGCCGGTGTTGCCCAAGGTCGTTTGCAGCAATCCCGGGGTGTTGGTGGGATTGGTGGGGTTCGTCGGGTTGGTCGGATTCGTGGGATCGGTGTTGCCGTTGCCTCCACCGCCGCCACCACCGCCATTGCCACCACCGTTGCCGCCGCCATTGCCACCGCCGCCAGGCGTGGCGGGCAGGCCATTGTTGTCGGCAACCTTGTCGTGGTTGTGATGGCCGCCGCCGCAGCCTGCGAGCGCGCCCAGCAGGGAGGCGGTCAGCACGGTGAGGGTCAACGTACGCTTGATACCTTGGATTTTCGCAATGGTTTGCATGGCACGCTCCGGTTCTGTCTCGATATGCCGGGTTCGAATGACCCGATGACAGTACTAATGCGAAATCCATGCCAACTTTGCGTTTTCTTGCGCGCCGTCGTCTGCGTGCTGCTATCGAATTCCTGAAAATATCAAATTAATCATGGGCTTGTGATTGTTCCTTAATGTGTCATTTCATGCGTTTTATGTTGCTCTCCGACAGAAACTAACAAGGACAAACCCGCATTCCGGCCCTCGGCGTTACGGGAACAGAGGCCCACGTAACGTAACGCCGGAACGTAACGTCGATCAAAAAAAAGCGACTTTCGCGTTGCCGGGAAAGTCGCCAGATCGGTCATGCTCAACCGTGCGGGCCGGGGTACATCCGCGCTCCCGCCAGGCTGCTTGCCTTCTTAATAGAACAGTTGATAGTTCGCGTTGAAACGCCATCCGCGGCTGTCGTCATTCAACGTGGCCGACCCCACCGGCTTGGCTACGTTGAAATCGAACAGATAGTTCTTGTCGTCCGTCAGCCGCACGCCCATCGCCACTGAAGACAGGTGGCGATTGTTATAGGGCTTGAGCGCCGCGGCGTTGTACCAGGTCCGCGCATAGTCGACCAGGGCATAGGGCTGGATCGCCGACAGATACTGCCAGCCCGTGCCGAACTTGCGGTTCAGTTCAAGCGCCGCGCCGACGCCCTTGTCGCCGCTGGTCTCGCCCTGCGGATAGCCCATGCCGAAACGCCAGCTGCCGAATGACACCTGTTCCGAACTGGGCAGGACGTTGTCGCTGAACTGGCCGGCGCCGGACAGCACGACCCCGAACTGGGCCGGCAGCGAGAAGCTCTGCTTCGCGGTGATGTTGAAGCGAGTGAAATCCAGGTCCAGGTCGGGCGTGGCTGAATAACCGTAATTGGTATCGATGGTCTTCTGTGCGCCCAGGCCGGTGATGCCTTTGGAGACGCCCACGGTGACATCGGTGCTGCGCGTCGGGCCCACTGTTATATAGCGCATCTCCGCGGTGGCGGCCCGCACGCGGGTTTTCTGGCGCAGCCACAGATCGGTGTCGTGCTGGTCGTAGATGTCTTGCGCATTGACGGCATAGACCCCCAAGGTGCCGGTCAGCGAACTCTGGTTGTTCAGCAGGAAGGGGTAGCTCAGGCCGACGCCGATGCGGTCGTTCTTCACCGTGCGCTTGTAGCCCAGCATCTCGATGGTGTCGTCCTCGGGCTTGGCTTCGTAGTGATAGCCTTCCAGCTTCACCGCCAGGCCGCTGGAGCCGATCGGCACGGTGACGTCACCAGCGTAATAGCGCACGTCGTCGGTGCCGAAGGGGACGGCCGCCGTCAGCCGGGTCTGCTCGCCCAGCGGCGTCAGGCTGTTGGCGCTGGCGCTGACCAGCGGCTGCATGCCGGTACCCAGATCCACCACGCCGGCCGTGGCGTTGAACGGTTTGTGCGCGGCCTTGAGCAGCAGCTCGCTGGCGCCGTCGGCACGGCGGGGCAGGTCCAGGGACGGTGTGAACGTCACGCCCGGCACCATGCGCATCAGATTCAGCTGGCGTTCCAGCGTGGCTTGCGTCAACGGCTTCTCGTCGATCATGGGCTGGGCCAGCGTGCGCAGGCGCGCTTCGGAATTGCCCATGTCGCCTTCGATGCGCAGCGCGCCGATATGGCCCTCGACCACGGTCACCACCACCGTGCCTTCAGCGAAGGTCTGGTTCTGCACCACGGCGAAAGACAGCGGGTAGCCGCGCTCACGGTACAGGGTGGTGATGCGGTCGACCTGCTGCACCAGCTGGCCCAGGGTGATGTCCTTGTTGGCCAGCGGCGCCAGCAGGGCGCTGATCTCCTCGAAGGGAATGGCATGTGCGCCCGTCACGTCGAAATGGCGCGGCACGATGTGCTGCGCCATGCGGGCGGCCAGCGCCTGCTGCTCCGGCGTGGGGGCCTGCAAGGGCGGTTGCGCGGGTGGGGCCGGTTTTTCCATGGGCGGCAGGGAGTCCACCGGATTGCCGCGCAGAGGACCATCGGCATGCGCGACCGGCGCGGCCAGCAGCAGGCCGGCGGCCATCATCAATGTTGCGGGCGCGGTACGGCGAATCAGGTGCGCCTGCCCGGAATTCTTGTTCCACAAACTCTTCACTGTCACTTCCCCTCTCGTGTTGCGCCCTGCCTGCTGCGTCCCTGTATACGCGTGGGGGCTGCCTGAACGCGCGTTTGTCGCGTGTCGATCAAGGTGCCCCTCATGCCTAAGGTCTAGATAAATCCGCCGATCCCGGTGGCGGGAACTGCTTCGATTCGGTTCGCTTGTGCCGCAAATCTGCTGCGATTTGCCTGCATTTTCTGTGAATAGGTTTGTCGTAAATTGCGCAAATAGTGTCATTTTCGACCTTCGATTACAGACGAAAATCACTAAATTATTGCTTAAGTGTAACCACGGAAATGCGATCAGTATGCTGTCGACAAAATACCTATTTGCGTAAATAAAACCAAACTGAGCGTAAGAACCGCCTAATCATCCTCGAAAATCGATGAATTTAGGGTATGGTGTATGTAAAGGGGGCTACAAATACAACAGCATCAGGGTTTCCCCCTAATGTTTAAAAATTGTTAATAGTTAAGACTATTCTGTGTATTGCTTCATAAGATTTCATTTGGGAACGGCGGGGAAGGGGGACTGAAATGAGGCCATACATATACGCGGACCAATTCGCGGAAGCGTTTGAATGTGACGTCGGTGATTCCGGCGCGGTGAGCGCTTCCCACTTTTGGGGTAGACCGGCATGAGTCCCGGCGACATCGTTCCGCTCGAATTCAATGAGGGCCTTGCCGCGCTCTCTTTCGTCGTGGCCGCGCTGGGTTCCTACGTGGCCCTGCTGGCAGCGTCGCGCATACGCACGGCCCGGAACGACGGCGTGCACCTGGGCTATGTGGCGGTGGCCGCGCTGGCCATGGGCGGCGTGGGCATCTGGAGCATGCATTTCATCGGCATGCAGGCGCAGCGCCTGCCGTTCATCGTCGGCTTCCAGGTGGGTTGGACCGCCTTGAGCCTGGTGGTTGCCGTGCTGCTCTCCGGCGCCGCGTTCTGGTTCGTCGGCCGGTCCACGTTCTCGCTTGGGCGCTGTATCGCCGGCGGCGTGCTCGCGGGCGTCGGCGTGGCGGCCATGCATTACCTGGGAATGGCCTCGATGCGCATGCCGGCCGACCTGTCCTATGACCCGGGCATGGTCGTGTTGTCGGTGGCCATCGCCATCGCCGCCGCGACCGCTGCCTTATGGCTGGCCTTCAACATCCAGAACGAGTGGCAGCGTCCGATTGCCGCGTTGGTGATGGCCGTGGCGGTGTGCGGCATGCATTACACCGCGGTGGCTGGCGGCGTGGTGATCTGTTCCGCGCCGCGCGCGACTACGGAATGGACCATGGGTGGCCTGTCCCTGCCGTATGTGGTTTTCGCTCTGTCGGCACTGGCCTTGCTGGCCATACGTTGGCAGTTGCACCGTACGTCGACCTTGTATCGCGCCCATCTGGCGGCGCGTGTCGACGCCTTGATTGATGGCAACGAAGCCGCGGTGGCGCCGTTGTCGCGGCCGCCGGGCCGGACCTGATTCGAATTCGTGGCGCGGCAAAGTCTTCGGACTGCGCGGTGTCACGATGGTTGCACCGGGTGTGGGTAGCCGGTGTGTTTTCGTTGAAGTAACCCTTTTATTGGGGGGAATTGATCATGCAAATGCAACAGCTCAAGCACTTCTGGAAAGACGAAGAGGGCGCGACGGCCATCGAGTATGGGCTGATCGCCGGGTTGGTCTCCATTGTGATCATCGGTGGACTGCTGGTTCTTAGTCCGCAGTTGAAAGCGATCTTTGACAACATCGGCTCCGCGGTCACGAGCGCCAATACGAAAAGCCAATAACCACGGCTGATCCTTTGTTCTCTGACAACCGCTAGATTCAACCCATGGAGCAGACCTGGTGGCTGGTTTTTGTCGCATTCAATGTATGCGTCGTGATCTACGACCTGCGTTGGCGCCGCGTGCCCAACAAGCTGCTGCTCGCCGCGATGGCGCTGCAGCTGGTGGCGCTCGTGGTGATGCAGACAGGACTGGTTGCCGGGGCACTGCCCGGCGCGCGGGGTTGGATACAGGCATTGAGCGGTTTTGCGTTGGGACTCCTGTTCATCGTCTTGTGGCGTCTGCGGCTGATGGGTGCCGGGGACGTGAAGTACATGGCGGCCCTGGGCCTGTTCACCGGACCCTGGACGTTGGCGCTAGCCGTACTCTGGGCCAGCGTGCCCGGCGGGGTGCACGCGCTCTACCAGGCTTTTCGCAGGATTCGCCAGGGGCCCAGCGGGCGGCCGGCGCGGGGCGTGCCCTACGCGGCGTATATCGCGCTGGCGGTGCTCAGCGTGGCGCTTATGCCGTCGAGTTCGCTCTGGTGTTCTCTGTGTTCTTCGTGCTGCTTTATGGGGTCGTGACCTACGGCTTCATCTTCATGGCGCAGCAATCCATCAATCTCGCCGCCGACCAGGGGGTGCGGACGGCCTTGCGCTGGCAGCAGGGCCAGGGCGCCCTGCAGGCGCGCGCGACCGCCGCCTGGACCATCGCTGATCAGAATGTCCGCTGGCTCGGCGCCATGGGCGCGGCCACGCCGGGCGTGGCGGTGTGCGGCCCCTCGGGAGTCCTGGCCGCCACCGGCGGTGCGACCTGCAGCGGGCGTCCGCTCGACGCTGACCAGTTCGAGGTCATCGTCACGTATGCCTACGGCGCCCATCCCCTGATTCCTACCTTACCCGGCATGGGCCTGGCGGTGCCGGCCGCGCTGTCGGCACGTTCCACGGCCAAGCTGGGCAACGGCATGGTCATCGCGCAGGGGAGCGGCTGATGCGCGCCCTTTATCGCCTGTCTGATGCGTTCGATCGCATCCCGCGCAAGCATGGCGCCAGCGTTGCCCGTCACGGAATGCGGCGCGCGACGCGTGGCGCGCCGGCAGTCGCGGCCAGGCAGCATGGCGTGGCCGCGCTGGAATTCGCCCTGGTCCTGTCGGTGCTGCTGCTGATGCTGGGCGGCATCGTCGGCTTGAGCGGCATGGTGTGGGTCCAGCAGAAATTGACGGGCGCCGCCACGGAAGGCGTGCGCGCCATGCTCGACAGCAAATTGAGCGGCGCCATTGACACGACCGTCGCCTGCCGGGTGGCGCGCGATTCGGTGACGTGGATGACCATAGGCTGTGCCGCCGCGCAGAAGCCTTGCACATGGTCTGGCGGCGCCAGCAATCCGACGGTGCAGTGCGCCACGGTGTCCCTGACCTATGACACGGGCGCCTGGCCCGTGCTGGCCATCATGCGCAAGCTTTCCCAGACGCTGTGGCGATCGTCGTGGGTGCCGCAAACGATGACCGCGAATGCCGTGGTGCAGATTCAGGAGACGTTATGAGCAATGTGACCAAGATCGTGGCGGTGCTGTTGCTGTTGATCGCCCTGGGCTTGGCTTATCTGGCCATGCGTATCGCGATGCAGCCGCCGGCGCCGCCGTCTACCGCTCCCGCGGTGGTGCGCAGCCAGGACGCCGTGCCGACCCATCCCGTGGTGGTGGCGGCGCGCGCCATCGAGGCCGGCACCCAGGTCGATGGCGCCGCGCTGACGGTGGCGCAATGGCCGGTGATGCCCAGCGGCGCGTTTGCAGCCCCGGCCGATCTGGCCAACGCGGTAACGCGTGTGGCGATCCAGCCCGGCGAGCCGGTGACGAAATTCCAATTGGCGCGCGGGCTGGCCAACTATCTTCAACCGGGCGAGCGGGCGGTGGCCATTGCCGTCGACGAAATCATCGGCGCCAGCAACCGCATCCGGCCGGGCGACAGCGTGGACGTGTTCATCACCTTGGAACGGGGCCAGGAAGTGGGCGGTACCCAGGCGCGGCTGTTGCAGTCGCGGGTGCGGGTGCTGGCCTATGGCAGCCAGTCGCTGGATGGCCCGGACGCGGATGAGAAGGCGGCGGCGCAACGCAATGGCGGCGCCGCGCCCGCGCCGCGCAACGCGATGCTGGCCGTGCCGGTGGCCCAGGTCAATGAATTGCTGCTGGCGGCGCGCTCCGGCCGCCTGCAACTGGCGCTACGGGCGCCGGATGACGCCACGGTGCCGGACCCCGCGCTGTTTCCCGCGCGCCAGCCGGTGCTGAATGCCCGAGCGGATTTGAATGTCAGCCAGAAGACGCTGGCGGCCGACGATGTGAATCGTGCGTATGCCGGCGACAGCCTGCCGCAGTTGTCGGGGCCGGCGCCGCGGGTCGAGGCGCCCGTGGCGGCAACGAAGCCCGCGCCGGCGCAGCGGACGGCGCGCGGCGGCGGCGGCAGGTCCGTCGAGGTGGTGCGCGGCGGACAGAGCGAAATGGTTTCCTACTGAAGATTGGATGCTGCATGCAGAACAAAATAACAGGCAGGAAAAGCCGGCACCCGGAGATCGGGCGCCGAGGGGAAAGCAGCAACAGGTCGGCCGCGAACGTCGGGATGACCGCTGGGCGCGCGAGTGGCGTGGTCCTGGCTTTGGCTTTGCTGGCGCCGGTGGTGCCGGCGCAGGCGCAACAACAGGTTCAACAGCCGCAACCGCAAGCACAGCAACGGGCACAGCAACAGCAGGCACAGCAACGGGCACAGCAAGCGCAGCGGGCAGGGCAGCCCGCCACTGCCGGCCAAGCCGCCGCGCCCGCCACGGCGCCCGTCGAAGAGCTGGCCGTCCCGTTGCGCGGCCAATACCCTTTGCCCTTGACCCGCTCGCCGTCGCGCATCGCGGTCGGCGACCCGGAGGTGGCCGACGTGAAGGTGCTGCCGCCGGGGCCCAATCGCGCCGGCCAGGTGCTGGTGCTCGGCAAGCGACCCGGCCTGACGCAATTGCAGGTCTGGACCAGCGGCAGCAATGCGCCCCAGGTATGGAATGTGCGCGTCATGGGCGACGTGCAGGCGGCCCTGGCCGCGCGTGGCGCCGCCAGCAGCGCGCAGGTTGACGTCGCGGGCGGCGGGGCCGTCGTCAGCGGCCGGTCACCGTCCGCGCTGGACCATCGTAATGGCGTCGAGGCGGCGCAAGCGGCGTCCGCCAAGGACAAGGTGGTGGACGTCTCCACCGTCGACGTCAGCTCCATCGTGCAGGTCGAAGTCAAGATGGTGGAAGTGTCGCGTTCCACGCTGAAGGACGTGGGCATCAATGCCAACTTCGGCAAGGGGCCCTGGGCTGCCTCGTCGAACCTGATTCCTGCCGGCTTGGCCAGCGCGCTGGGAGGCGCGTCCAACGGCTTCCTGTTTTCCTACGACTCGTCGCGCTTCGGGGCGACCTTGTCGCTGCTGGAGTCGAATGGTTTGGCGCGGGTGCTGGCGCAGCCGACCCTGCTGGCGCAGTCAGGACAAAGCGCCAGCTTCCTGGCCGGCGGCGAGATTCCGGTGCCGGAGTCGGGCGGACTGGGCACGCAAAGCGTGGTCTACAAACCCTTCGGCATAGGCTTGAGCGTGACGCCGACCGTGCTGTCGGCCAGCCGTATCGCATTGAAGGTGGCGCCGGAAGCCAGCGAGCTGGACCCCACCAACGGGATCCCCATCGTCAACGGCAATACCACCACCGTGATTCCCGCGCTGAGCACGCGCAAGGCCGACACCACGGTGGAGCTGGGCGATGGCGAGACCTTCATCATCAGTGGCCTGGTGTCGCGCCAGACCAAGGCCGCGGTCAGCAAAGTGCCTTTCCTGGGTGACCTGCCCATCATCGGCGCTTTCTTCCGTGGCGTGAGTTATTCCCAGGATGATCGTGAACTGGTCATCGTGGTGACGCCGCACCTGGTGCGGCCGATCGCGCGCGGGGTGAGCCTGCCTTTGCCGGGCGCGCGCGAAGAGGTGGGCAACACCCCCAGTACGGCATGGGGCTATTACCTGATGGGGCCCGCTGGCGGGCAGCAAATGCCAGGATTCTCAAGGTGAGCACTATGAAAACACATTCCAAGGAATGGGTGGCGGCGCAGCAGGCCGGCTGCTTCCTGTTCTGCTCGAACGATGCGAACGTGGCCACGCAGTTGAGCAATGCCATCGGTGACATGGGCCTGCTGATGCAGGAAATGCCCAGCATGGAGCATATGGCGCGGCGTCTGGCCGAGCTGGATCCGCGGGTGGTCTTCCTGGACTTCACGCGCAACGAGAACGAGCCGGGCAAGTACCTGCAGGCCGCCGACCTGGCCCGCATGCTGGCGCGGGTGGCGCCCGCGGTGCCGCGGGTGGCGGTTGGTTATGTCGCGCATCCGGAAGGCGCCATCGCCGCCTTGCGGGCGGGTGTCAGCGATTTCATCGATCCCAGCGTGGCGCCCGACGAGGTGCGTGAGGTCGTGCAGCGCGTCATGAACATGGACGGCGGCGTCGTGCCGAACAGCGGGGCGCGCGGCAGCCGTCGCAGCGTGGCGCTGCTGGGCGCGCGGCCGGGTGTCGGCACCAGCACGCTGGCGGTGCATCTGGCGGGACTGATGCAGGACCGGATGGCGCAGGTCAGCGCCAACCGGCCGGGCGCGCCCAAGCCCATCAAGGGGCAGGGCGACAACAGCCATCTGGCTCTGTCGGAACGGGTCGGCCTGCTGGACCTGGGCTGGCCGGTGGGCGATTGCCTGCTGTACCTGAACATCGACAGCGATTTCGATTTCGCCGAGGCCGTGCGCAACCTGCGCCGCCTCGATCCGACCTTGCTGGGCTCCGCCATGGCGCACACGCGCAGCGGCATCAGCGTGTTGTCCATGCCGCGCGACGTGGCGCAGATGCGCGGGATTTCACTGTCCGATTCCCTGCTGCTGTTCGAGCGCCTGCGCCAGCACTATGGCTTGTTGCTGGCCGATGCCGGCGGTTTTTCCAACCCTGAATTCGTCGCCGGCCTGGCGCGTTCGGCGCAGGAAACCTGGCTGGTGACCGACCAGAGCGTGGGGGCCCTGGTGTCCCTGGCCGGCCTGCTGCGCGAGCTGGAGCAGCAACATGTGGAGCGTGGTCATCTGCGCCTGGTGGTCAACCGCTACGACGAGCGCTATGGCATGACCGCCGTGCAGATCGCGGAGCGCTTCAACCTGGAGTTGGCCGGCACCTTGCCTGACCGCACCTTGCCGCTGATGGTGTGTACCAACCAGGGCCATCTGCTGCACGAGGACGCCGAGCGCGATATCTACGTGCGGGCGGTGCAGCACCTGGCCGATCGGCTGACGGCCGAGTACGTCGCGCCGGGGTCGCGCAGCGGTTGGCTGGCGACGTGGCTGCCGGGTGTGCAGCGGCGCATGTCGCTGCTGGGCGACTGAACGGCGACGGCCAGGGATCGGTTCGATTTAGAGGCGGCAGCGGGCGGAGCAAAGCCTGGAGGGGACTGCAATGATCATGACGGCTACGGTGGAGTTCGGTGAGGAAGGCGGCGCCTTCGGGGGCTCCCAGCGCTTTCAGGAAGTAAAGAATGCCGCGTACGAGCATCTGCTCTCGCGCATCGAGGAGCTGGGGGCCGAGTTCGGCCGCTGGACGCGCCAGGCGATCCAGGAGTTCGTCGATATCGAGGTGGCCGGTTTCGTGCGCTTGCGCCGGCTGGCGATCAATGAGGCCGAGGTGCGCCAGGTCGCCGCGGCGCTGACCAAGGAGCTGGCGGGCCTGGGCCCCCTGGAAGACCTGCTGGCGGATCAGGCCGTCGAAGATATCCTCATCAACGGCTACGACAAGGTGTTCGTGTCGCGGCGCGGCGTGCTGGCGCGCGAGAACCTGCGCTTTTCGGACAACCAGCATGTGCTGCGCATCGTGCGCCGCATCCTGGCGCCGATCGGCCGCCGCCTGGATGAATCCAGTCCCATGGTGGATGCGCGGCTGCCCGATGGCGGCCGCCTGAACGTGGTCATCGAGCCCCTGGCCGTGGATGGCCCCATGGTGTCCATCCGCAAATTCCGCCAGGATCCCCTCAAGCCCGCGGACCTGATGACCCTGGGTACCTTCGATGAAGAGATTCATCGCCTGCTGAGCCTGGCGGTCAAGTACCGTTGCAACATCCTGGTGTCCGGCGGAACCAGCTCGGGCAAGACGTCGCTGCTGAACGCGCTGGCCTTCTTCGTGCCCGAGACCGAGCGCGTGGTCACCGTGGAAGACACCGCCGAACTGTCCTTGAACCATCCCCACGTGGTGCGGCTGGAGTCGCGCCAGGGCGGCTTCGACGGCTCGGGCATGGTGAGCATCCGCGATCTCATCCGCAACAGCCTGCGGATGCGGCCCGACCGCGTCATCGTCGGCGAAGTGCGCGGCGCCGAAGTCATGGACATGATGCAGGCCATGAACACCGGCCATGAAGGTTCGATGGGCACCATCCACGCCAATTCCGCGCGCGAATGCCTGTACCGTATCGAGATGCTGGCCGGCTTTGCCGGTTACCAGGGCAGCGAGGACAGCCTGCGCCGGCAGATCGCCAGCGCGCTGGATTTCATCGTGCAGATCGGCCGCCTGCCGAACGGCAAGCGGCGCGTATTGTCGGTCACCGAAGTGACCGGCATGAGCGACAACGTGATCGCCACGCAGGAGCTGTATCGGCACGAAGTATTCGTGACGCCGGATGGGGATGAGAAGGACCGCTGGGTCGGCCTGGGCATCCATCCGCACACCCCCAAGCTGGCCAAGGTGCGCGACGAATTGCGCGGCACGCAGCCTGGCGCCCCCCCTGACGACAACGGCAGCGGCGGGTTCTGGAGCCGGAGGCGCTGATGGTGCTGCTGGAGTGGGTCGTGGCTTGCCTTTCAGTGGCCCTGGTGTTGCTGGTGATCGCCGTGCTGCTGTGGCGTCACGCCGGTTCGGGGCAGCACCGCAAGGCGACCTCGGCCTTTCTGGAACGGCAGCTGGGGCGGCAGCGGGAGGCGCTTGACGGCGCCGCGGCGGCCGGCGGAGCGCGTGTCGCGGCGGCTGCCGGTACGGGCCTGCTGTGGTGGGATCGCATGGTGGCGCGCGCGGGTGTGGATCCCACTCCGGCCTTCTATGCGGGCTCGCTGGGCCCGGTCATCGTCCTGCCGCTGGCGCTGCTGTTGCTGGCCGGACCTTTTGCCGCCCTGGCCGCCCTGGTGCTGACGCTAGGGCTGACCGTATTCCGCATGTGGCTGAAGATAGACCGGCGCCAGCGCCGCATGTTGTCGCAACTGCCGGGTTTCCTGGAATCCATGGTGCGTTTGCTGACGATAGGCAACAGCATCAACGCGGCCCTCCAGACGGCGGCGGGCAACGTCAACGAACCCTTGCGCGAGGTGCTGCTGCGGGCGGACAGCCTGACGCGTTCGGGCAAGGAACTGGACGCGGCGCTGCGCCAGGTGTCGGAGCAGTACGGCCTGCAGCAGTTGTTTCTGCTGTCGTCCGTCATCGGCGTGGCCATGCGCTTCGGCGGCCGCAGCGACCAGATACTCGATCGCATGGCGGCCTTCATGCGCGACGTCGAACAGGCGCGCGATGAGTTGTCGGCCCTGTCGGCGGAAGTGCGCATGTCGGCCTGGATTCTGGCATTGCTGCCGATCGGTCTGGCCGCCTTCATCATCATCTTCAACAACGGCCTGTTCATGACCCTCTGGAACGACCCGGCGGGCCAACATATGTTGATGGTGGCCGTCGGCTTGCAGACCGTCGGCTCCTATTGGCTCTACCGCATGTCGCGGGGCGTCTAGGAGCGGACATGGACGGGATGATCCTGGCATTGCGGGGCAATCTGGCGCTGGCCGGCGCCATCGGTTTTCTGGCGCTGGCGCTGCTGTCGCTGGCGCTGGGCATGGCACTGCGTGCCGCCCGCCAGCAGCGCAATCGCCGTGTCGTGGACCGGGCGCTGGCGGCGCGCGAGGGACGGCGCGCCGAACAGGTCGCCAGCGTGCCGGATTCGGCAGGCCGCATCGAAGCGGTCAAGGCCATGGCGGAGTCGATCGGCGATCGCCTGGAGCGGGGCCGCCTGGGCGATTCGTTGCTGGCGGAGGAAGACCGCAAGCTGATCGATATGTGCGGCTATACCAATATCGGCCGCGTGCGCGCGGTGTTCGTGCTGGCGCGCACCGTGCTGTCGCTGGGCTTGCCCGTGGCGGCATGGATACTGGTGGGCGGCCGCGCCTTCCTGCTGAATGAAGGGCTGACCAAGGCGGCGGCGGTCTTCGTGGGGCTGGCCCTGGGCTGGATGCTGCCCAAATGGATGCTGCTGCGGCGCGCCGGCGCGCGGCGGCGGGCAGCGGTGGCCGAGCTGCCGCTGCTGATCGACCTGCTGCGTCTGTTGCAGGGCGTGGGCCTGTCGACGGACCAGAGCCTGCACATCATCGTCACCGAATTCCAGCGCGTGCTGCCCGTCATCGGTTATGAGCTGCGGGTCGCCAACGAACAGTATTCGCGCGGCCGTACGCGGGAGCAGTCGCTGGGCCGCCTGATGAACGCTTTCGACAATGATGACCTGAATGCCATCTGCCGCCTGATCGTGCAGGTCGACCGCCATGGGGGCGCGGTGCAGGAACCGCTGACCCGCTTCGGCGAACGGGTGCGCGAGCGGCGCAAACTGGACCTGCGCGAGAAAGTCGCGCGCATCACGGTGAAGATGACCGGCGTGATGGTAATCACTTTATTGCCTGCCTTGTTGATCGTGACGGGGGGCGCCGGCCTGTTGGCGGTGATGCGCGGGCTGGCCCGGGCGGGGGGAGGGTAGAGCTATGAAGAGGCACACGAGCAGGGCTGCACGGAATGCTGCGGATTTTGTCAGGGGTGTTGTTGCGTGTGCCGCGTTCGGGCGTAGCGTCCTGGCGGGTGGTATGGCCACGCTAATGCTGCTGGCGGGCTGCGCCAGCCGTGAGCCATCCGCGCTGGATGTCTACCGGGAGCAGCAGGAAAAGCAGGCCATGATCCAGCAGAAGCAGGACGAGGTCGAACGCGCCAACCGGCCCACGCAACCGGCGCTGATCCTGTCCATGATCCGGCAGGCGCAGGACCAGGGGCGGTGGTTCGCCTCGCTGGCGTATATCGATGCGTATCGACAGCAGTTCGGCGACACGCCGGAGGTAACGCGGCTGCGGGCGGACGCCTTGCGGCTGACCGATCAGGCGCCGGCGGCGGAAGAGGCCTATCGGGGGTTGCTGAATGGTCCGCAGGCCGGCAGTGGTTGGCGTGGGCTGGGCCTGTTGGCGGGCGCGCGCGGGGATTACGGTCAGGCGGCCGCCGATTTGGCCAAGGCCGCCGCGGCTTATCCCACGGACGCTTTGGTATTGAGTGACCTGGGCTATGCCCGCTTGCGGGCCGGCGACGCGGCGGGGGCGCGCGTGCCCTTGGGGCAGGCAGCGGAACTGGATCCCGCCAACGCCAAGGTGCTTGGCAACCTGGCTTTGCTGTTGCTGCGCGAAGGCGATAACGCGGGCGCCGAGCGGGTGATGGACCAGGCGGGGCTGACGCCGGAAGTCCGCGCGCGCGTCCGCCAACTCGCCGAAGAAATCCGGGTGTCGACGGCGCCCGCCCGCGTGCCCGTGGCCGCGGCGGGGGCCCCGGTGCCCCGCGCGATCGCGGCCGCGGACGGCGGCGCCAGCCGGCCGCTGGTGCGCGCGGTGGATGCCGCTGGCCGGCCCGTCCAGGCGCCGGGCGCGGCGAGCGCGTCGGCCGCCAACGGCGGCCCAAGCCCCAGCGCCAGCGCGTCAGCGGACGCGCAGTCACCGGCAACTGCGGCATCAGCTGCCGTGGCCGCGCCCTTCGGCCTGCAACCCGTGATGGACCGTTTTGGCGCCCAGGCGCCGGCATCCCAACCTTGAACTGGAGCGCTCCATGATCTCGCGCCGAATCTCTCTTGCCCTGTCCGCCGCGCTGCTGTCCTTGAGCGCAGGCGGCGCGCTGGCCCAAAGCAATGCCCCCCTGACGGGATCCATGCCCGCGCCTGACCCCGCCGCCGCGCCCATGCCGGACCGCGCCGTGGTCCGCCAGGTCAACACCCCCATGCCCGTGACGGGTGCCGATACGGCAGCCCCGCCGGCCGGCCCGGCCTATGCCGCGCCGCGCCCGTCGGCGACCGCGGCCGCGCCTGCCGATGAAGGCCCCGCCGGCGCGGGCGGCATCACCCGCGCGCTCATGGCGGCCCAGGCCGACGGCCGCCGCGCGGCGCCGCCGCAGCCCATGCTGGGCCCCATCGCCACCGCGTCGTGGCAGCGTTACCTGAACAGCTTCAACCAGCCCATCCCGCAATGGTTCCGCGAGCGCGTCGATGCCAGCGGAGGATCGTCATCGTCCGGGCAATGAACGTGGGCTCGCTACCTGCTCGACCAACGCCGCATCGCCGCGGCGTGATGCACGCCACGCCTTGGCCGCAACGCAAAACCCACAATGCAGAAAGCACAACGCAAGAAATCCGCAACGCACAAACCGCAACGCAAACCCGCAATGTAGACCCGCAAGACAACCTCCAGACCACCTGAGTCCCGCATGTTCAGCCCACGCCGCCCCCTGTCTTCCCGCCAGCGCCAACGAGGATCCATCCTGGCGCCGGCGGCCATCGGGCTGTTCATCCTGGTCCTGTTGCTGGGTGGCGTGCAGATCGGCTACCTGTTCTACGTCCAGCGCGACATGCAGAAAGCCGCCGACCTGGCGGCGCTGACCGGCGCGCAGATCCTGGGCAATGGCGGCCCGCTAAGCTGCGCCACGGCCACCACGGCCGCGACATCGGCCGCGCAGGCCAACTTCGCCGGCCAACTGGGCGCGGCGGACATCGCCGCCAACTGCTGGCGCTGGGATCCGGTCCACAACACCGCCGATCCGCGCCATCTGGCGGCGCCCACGGCGGGCCAACGCTTCAATGCCGTGATGGTGACGATCAACCGCAACGTCAACTCGCTGGTGCCCTTCATGGGCAGCAAGTCGATCGCGGTGCAGTCGGTGGCGGCGCGGCCAGGCGAGCCGGTGGCGGCGTTCTCGGTGGGCACCACGCTGGTGACGACGCGCCAGCAACCGGGCACGCTGATCAATCTGCTGTCCGCGGTCGGTTTGAACCTTAGCCAGACAGTGCTGGTCGGCTATGACGCCGGCCTGGCCAGCGTGCAGATCACGCCGGCCGGTTTGCTCAAGCAATTGGGTATCAACGTGTCCACCGATGTCACGGTGGCGCAGCTGAACAGCCTGCTCGCCGCCAACTCGGTGTCGCTCAACAATCTGCTGGACGCCGTGGCCGTGGTTGGCGGACAGAGCGGCCTGCTGTCCGCCAACGTGACGCTGGTCAATACCATCAAGACGCAGCTGGGCCTCAGCTCCCTGAACGTCACCCTGGGTTCCACGGTGGCCGGCCGTACCAGCAGCCTGTTCGCGCAGATCACGGCGCCTGATGGCGCGTCGGCACTGAACACGAAGATCAATGCGCTGGATCTGATCGCTGCTGCCGTCGGCGTGGCGACCGGCCAGCACGCGATCCAGGGCAGCGCGCCCATCAGCATCCTTGGCCTGGTCAACATCACGCCTGCCTTCAGCGTGATGGAGCCTGCGCAGATCGCCATCGGCGGCGTCGGCACCACGGCCTATTCCGCGCAGGTGCGGGTGTTCCTGCGCGTTACCATCCCCACCATCAAGCTGCTGGGCAACGTGCTCGCTTTCGGCGTGGACCTGCCTATCGTCATCGACCTGGTGACGGGACAGGGCACCTTGACGGACCTGTGCACCACCCAGGACAGCGCCGGACGCGACCTCGCCACCATCGCGGTGACGACCTCGGTGCTGGATACGTGCATCGGCGACCTGACCCAGGCCAGCGCGTTCTCCACGTCGCAGCGCTGCAGCGTCGGCCTGAAGAACAAGCAGTTGCTGACGTTGACGGTGGCCGGCATCGACATGGGCGTCAACAACAAGATCACCCTGAATCCGCTGGTCAACGGACCGACGTCGACAACCATGAGGGCAGGGCAGACTTCCACGGTGGCCTTGACGTCCCTGCCCCTGGGCACCGCGGTGCAGAACATCACCAATGCCGTGTTGACCGCCTTGCTGGGCGGCTCGGCGCAAACGGGAGCCGGCACCCAGCCCGCCAAGGTCGGTACCGCGCTGGCCACGGATCTGTGGAGCCAGGCGCGCCAGATCAACACTTGCGATCCCTCTGCCGGCGGCGCCTCCGGCTACAACTGCCGCAACGCCTTGTGGCAGTCAGCGATCAAGCTGTCGCAGAATGCCTCGAACAACCTGGGCGGCTACATCAACCAGCAGCCGAATGCCGGGTTGTTGACCGGCGTCGGCAACCTGCTGACCGGCCTGGTCAATGGACTTGGCAGCGTCTTGAACGGCATCGTGGGTGCGCTGCTGCCGACCAACAACTGCGCGACCGCCAGTCTGCTTGGCGGCTACGGCGGCAGCGAGTCCGGTTGCATCGGCGAGATCGCCAAATCCTTCACCAACACGCCCAACGCCGGCACGACGCTTTCCAATGTGTTGCTGGGGATCCTGGGTCCGCTGTTCAACATGCTGCAGCCCGTGCTCAATTCCATCGGCGACGCCGTCCTCGGCCTGATCAACAACACCATCGGCCTCAACCTGAACAGCGTCGACGTCAAACTGATGTCCCTGCAATGCAACGGCAAGGGGGTGCAGCTTGTCTACTGACCCCACCAGCGAAATGACCATCCACGAAGAGATAGACCTCTACGTGTGGGAGGGCACGTCGGACATTGCCTCGCGCGCCGAGCGGTGCCTGTCCGGCTATGACGTCAGCGTGATCCGTGCCGATGCCGGGCTGACCTTTCCACCGCCCCGCGAGGCCGCGCGGCCGGCCGTCGCGCTGGTGTCCGTCACGGTCATGAGCGATGCGCGTTCTTCCGGCTACGACTGGCTGGCCACGCAGGGCATACCCGTCATCTGGGTCGCGTCCGAGGAAAGGAATCGCGATCCGCGCTATTACCCGCCGGCGTATTCCTATACCTTGCCGCTGTCCTTCACCGGCGCGGCCTTGCGTTCTTTCCTGTTCCGGTTGGCAGGCATCGCGCACGCCGCCGATCGGGCCGCGGCACGGGCGCCGCGTCCCCTGGTGGCGGTGTCGGAAGCCATGCGCGGGCTGCTGGCCGAAGCGCAGACTTTCGCCGACTGCCGCGCCAGTGTGTTGATCCATGGTGAAACCGGCGTGGGCAAGGAGCGCGTCGCGCGCTTGCTGCATGATCATGCGTCGTGGTCGGCAGGTCCTTTCGTGGCGGTCAATTGCGGCGCCATCCCGGAAGGTTTGTTCGAGGCGCATTTCTTCGGCCATGCCAAAGGCGCGTTCACCGGGGCGGTGGGCGCGCACAAAGGCTATTTCGAGCAGGCCAACGGGGGCACGCTATTCCTCGATGAAATCGGCGATCTGCCGCTGTACCAGCAGGTCAAGCTGCTGCGGGTGCTGGAGCAGAACACCGTGACGCGGCTGGGGTCCAGCGCCGAGGTCACCGTCGACTTCCGGCTGGTGGCGGCGACCAACAAGACCTTGCGCAATCTGGTGGCGGAGGGGGCTTTCCGGGCGGATCTCTATTACCGCCTGGCCGTGATCGAGCTGTATGTGCCCAATCTTGAGGCGCGCGGTCCGGCGGAGAAGGCGGCCATCTTCAAGGCCTTGCTGGAGCGTTACCTGCCGGGCGACACCGTCAGCGTGCCGGACTGGTTGATAGACCGGGTGTCGCGCACCCGGTTTGCGGGGAATGTGCGGGAATTGTCCAATCTGGTGGAGCGGGTGGGCATCATCCGGCGCCAGTTTCGCGAGTGGGACAGGGAGCGGATCGAGCGGGTTTTCGAGCGCATGGGGCCGGTCAGTGTTGACGGCGTGGGTGCCGGCACCAGTGCCGTTCGCGAGCCCGAGCCCGCCGCGCCACGCGCCCCGTTCACGCCGGCCGAGCAGGCCGAACGCGCGCGTGTCGTCGCCGCGCTGGAAGCCAACGGCTGGCGCCGCCAGGACACCGCCCACATGCTGGGCATCAGCCGCAAGGTCCTATGGGAGAAAATGCGCAAATTCCAGCTGGCCGAAGGCCAGGGAGAATTAGCAGACGGCGTCGCCGAGACGCCATGACGAGCGCCCGTTATCCCTCCAGGCCGCTGCTCGCGCAGAGCAATGATTGGCTTGGCTTCGCCAATCCAATCCAAGCCAATCCAAGCCAAGCCAATCCAAGCCAAGCCAAGCCAATCCAAGCCAATCCAAGCCAATCCAAGCCAAGCCAAGCCAAGCCAAGCCAAGCCAAGCCAAGCCAAGCCAAGCCAAGCCAAGCCAAGCCAAGCCTGGCCTGGCCTGGCCTGGCCTGGCCAAGCTGGCCGTGCTTGGCACGGCCCAGCCCCCGGACCCAGACGCTCAGGGCCCACCGGGGCCCTGAGCCCTCTCTCCCCGGGGGAGAAAACCCCAACCCCACGTACAAGCGGACGATTTATGCAATTGAAGAGCGCCGCATTGTTTTTTTCCGTTTATGATTGCCGGTCGGCTGTTATTCGTAACAAATGAATTACAAAGCACCCCCAGAGGGTGAAAAGAAAGAGGACTGCATGAAGCGTGTATCCCTGCGTATCGTGGGCCGGATGGTAGTCATGGCCGGCACCCTTACGGGCCTGATGGCCTGCGCCAGCGCGCAGACCCCGGACAAGCGTCCCGCCGTGGTTCAGGTAGAGCAAGACAGCAAGGATCCCGCCGCCCCGGTGACGCCGCCCGCTTCGGCGCCGGCGCCTCTTGCGACACCCGCCGCGCCGCCGGCATCCACCACCGTGGCTGAACTGCAGCAGTTGATCCAGTCGCGCCAGGTCACCGAACTGCGCACCACCTACAATGGCAGCTACGGCGCCAGCCTGCTGTTCAAGGGCGAGGACCTGACCTACTACGTCGCCCTGTTCCAGCAAAAGAATTTCTGGCGTGTGTTGAAGACCAGTTCGGAAAACCAGGCGGAATCGACCTACCGTGCGTTCTCGAACCAGTCCGCCGACCTGGCATCCGCCGACATCCAGCGCATCAAGCTGCAGGCGGAATACACTCGCAATGAACGCCTGCTGGCCAAGCGCAATGCCGAGCTGAACACGCTGCAAGCCGACGCCGCGCTGCGCAAGGATCAGGAAACCCAGGTGATCGCCCGCCAGGAGCAGGCCCGCCAGGAAACCCAGGCCCTCACCGAGCAGCAGCAGGACGTGCGTCAGCAACTGCGTGACCTGCAGCGTCAGATCAATGCCTTGCAGGCGCAGCAGGCCGATGTCTCCCAGCCCGCCGCCAAGCCGGCCAAGCACACGACGTCGAAGCGCAAGACGGGCAATAGCGGTAAGTGATATGAAAGTATTTGACCTGCAGTGCGAAGAACACGGGCATGTATTCGAAGGCTGGTTCGCGTCGCACGATGATTACGACAGCCAGCAGGCGCGTGGCCTGGTGTCCTGCCCCCTGTGCGGCAGCGACAGGGTCATCAAGCGTCTCTCCGCGCCGCGCCTGAATGTCGGCCATTTCCGCGAGCCGGAGGCCGCGCGTTCCAGCGGGCGCGCGCTGATGCAGGACGTGGCCGAGGCCCCGCCGTCGGAATCGATGCAGATGGCGCGCCTGCAGGCCGCCATCTTCAAGCAGGTGCGCGAGATGGTGCGCCGGGCCGACAACGTCGGCGATCGCTTCGCGGAAGAAGCGCGCCGCATCCACCACGGCGAGTCCGAGGATCGCGCCATCCGCGGCACCTCGACCCCCGAGGAGCGCGCGGAACTGGCTGACGAAGGCATCGACGTGCTTGGCTTGCCCGATATTTTCGACGACGAACGCCTGCAGTAAACCCGTTTACCCGCGGGAAATAAAAAAGCGAATCCAGGGATTCGCTTTTTTTTCGCCGGGCCAAGCCGGGCGGGGCGCTTGGCACAAGGCTTCTGTCACGCCCAAAAATAAAGCTCCCGTCAGGGAGCTCTATTTCAACCATCACCGTTGCGGGTGATCAGTTCACGCGGCTGCGGTATTCATTGGTACGCGTATCGATTTCGATCTTGTCACCGATGGCGCAGAACAGCGGCACGTTGATGTCGTAGCCGGTGTTGATCTTGGCGGGCTTGAGCACCTTGCCCGAGGTGTCGCCGCGCACGGCCGGCTCGGTGTAGGTGATTTCGCGCACGATGGTGGTCGGCAGTTCGACCGAGATGGCGCGACCGTCGTAGAACACCACTTCAACGGGCATGTTCTCTTCGAGGTAGTTCAGCGCGTCGCCCATGCTGTCGGCTTCGATCTCGTACTGGTTGTACTCTTCGTCCATGAAGACGTACATCGGGTCGCCGAAGTAGGAGTACGTGCACTCCTTGCGATCCAGCACGACGATGTCGAACTTTTCGTCGGCCTTGTAGACCGATTCGCTGCCCGAACCCGTCAGCAGGTTCTTGAACTTCAGCTTCACCACGGCCGCGTTACGGCCCGACTTGTTGTACTCGGCCTTCTGAACCACCAGCGGGTCCTTGCCGACCATGATCACGTTGCCGACTCGCAATTCCTGAGCGGTTTTCATCTATAAAACTCCGGGTATCTTGTGGGTTGGCCCAGCCCTGCGGGATGGACGCCAAACTTTGGCGTCGCTGGCACCATTGCCATGTCCGCCTGACTACACCGTCCCGTGTACACGTCGCCCAAACACCGCCGGCACTATCAGCACCATGGTGTCGCCGCATGGACTAGCCACCGACGAAAAGAAAAGGGCGCGGCGAAAATCGGGAGGTAAATAGCCGCAAAGCCCATGATTCTAACCTTTTTCGCGCTGTTTTGCGCAAAAGGCGACCAGCCGGTCGGCCAGACCGGACTGCTGGGCATAGTCCGCATCCCAGGCCGCCGCACGGGCGCGCCAGGCTTCCCAGGCAGCGGGCGCCAGGGCCGCGGCGAGGGCGCCAGCGACCTCATCATGGCGGGCGCGTTGCGAATCCTGGGGCGCGGCGGGGGCGGCGGATGGCGCCGTCCCGGCAGTGGGATCCTGAAACACGCCGCCACCGCCATTCCAGGCCTCGATCAGGGCGCGCGCGGGCGCCGGCGGGTTGTAGCGCGCCAGCCACGCTTGCAGCTTGACCAGATGCGCCTGCTCTTCCTGAACGTAGATCTGCCAGACCAGCGGCCGGGCTGCCCAGGCCGCGCGCAGGAAGGAGTCTTCCCCCCGCACGAAGTTGAGGTCGGCGCACCACAGCAGGCGGTCGTAGTCGTCCTGGCTGACGAAAGGGATGCGCGCCACCGTGACGCCGAAATGGGGCGCGATGTCGGCGTCATCCAGGCCAGGCGCCACGCCGTCGGGGACCAGCACCAGCGCCGGCCGTCCGCCATCGGACCAGGCGCCGCCCAGCGGCGTGCGCGCCGGCGCGAAGAGTCCGGCCGGCAGCGCGTCCACGGGGGCGTCGGGATAGCAGAACAAGGTGGTCAGCAGGGCGCCGCTTTCCCAGTGCGCCAAGGTGGCTGCGGACAGGCCCAGGCCGGCGAGGAAGTCGCGCTGGGCGCCGCGCTGGCGCTGCAAGGCGTCGCGCCGCGCGCTCAGGCCCCGCTCGCGCGGCAGGCCGCCCGTGTCCGGCGTGAACCCGGGAAAGAAGAAATACTTGGACAGCCCATCGGGCTGCAGCGAAGGCAGGCCATGGCAGGACGCCACCCAGTCTTCGGCGCTGAGATATTCCAGGTTCAGCCACAGTGGCTGGCTGGCGCGCATCGCTTCCCGGAAAGCAGCGGGCGGATCGCAGGCGAAGGCCTCGATGACGACGTCGCCGGGGGCGGGCAGGCCAGTCAGCGTGTCACGCCAGGCGAGCACGTCGACGCCGGCCACGGTCTGCCTGTCGGCATGCGGGTCCGTGTCCGGTGCCAGGCGTCGCAAAGCCGGCAGGTCGTCCACCCAAAGGCGCACGCGCCAGCCGTGCTCGGCCGTCAGTTGGCGGGCCAGCCGCCAGCAGACACCGATGTCGCCGTAGTTGTCGACGCGCTTGCAGAAGAGATCGGCGAGCACAGTGGCGCCGTACCGCGGTCAGTGGAAATGGGCGGGGCCGGCCTGCGCGTCGTCCGGCAGTTCGGCATGCACCATTTCGCCCAGGGGGTTGGGGAAATAGGGCGCGCCGCAGTCTTCGCAGAAATCCATGGGCAGCACGCCCGGGATGCGGCGCACTTCGACCACGCCCAGGTCCTTCAGCAAGGCCGCGATTTCTTCGACGGGGTTGGCGCCTTCGTGTTCGGTTTCTTCGTCCTCGCGGCCGTAGAGCGGCCAGACGCAGCCGTACATGACGTCGTTGCTGCTGCGCGCGGTGAAGGAAACGCGGTATTCATCGATGCGGGTTTCGCCGCAACCGGCGATCACGGCGCGCAGCTGGTTGGGCTGCAGATTGACCGAGGACTCCAGCCAGTTGACGGCGGCGCGCAGGGCCAGCGGCCGCACGCGGCGGTCGGCTTCGCGATTGTTGACGTAGTAGGCGTCGGGCAACAGGCATTCGATGCCGCAGCCGGGCAGCAGGGTGGCCAGGGTGGGTTGCGCCTGTTCGATCCACCGTGCCAGACAGCTTTCGCGCGTGGCGCCGGCTTCGCCGGGCTGCTCCTGCCAGCGGAACAGGGCCGTACGGTGGGGCACGGCGGCGGCGCCGACCAGGTAGCGGGTGTCGGCCAGCATATTGGCCGTTTCCGCTTCCGCGTTGAGGGTCGGCTTCACGGTTTCGGCGCCCAGCGCTTGCGCGCCCAGGCGTTGCAGCCAGTGCCAGGTTTCGGAGAACGTGCGCGGCATCTGGTCGATGCTGACCAGGTTGGGGAGCAGGCTCAGCCGCACGTTTTCAGCCAGGACGTGGCCGTGCAGTTGCGCGGTCAGCGCTTGCAGCGCGGGGGCGGGCACGGGGCCCGTGGGGATGGCGTAGCGGGTCCACGCCACGACCGGGGCGACGAAGAGCAGCACGTCGTAGCTGACGCCGTTTTTCTCGATGATCGTCGATTCGGTCAGCGTTTCCGCCTGCTCGACCAGAATCTCGTAGGCGCCCGGGTTGGCCTGCGCCAGATGGTCCAGGGCGGTGTCCAGCGGTGCATCGTTACCGGCACGCAGCAGCTTGGGAATGGCCACGTTCAGTTGCTCTTCCCAGAAGATGTCTTCGACGCGGCTACCGGAGCTGTTGAGCGCGAGCGCCAGCGATACCAGTCGGGTGGCATCACGTGTCAGGCGGGGAGGAGTATTGCTGCGAGCGCGGGGCATGAGGGTCCGGGTGTCCTGGGATAACTTGCGTAACCCCATAGTGTAAGGGAAGGGCGGTTGGGTCCGCCGGCCGGACGGCGGCGTGTGTCCGGCGTTGGTCGTGCCGGCCGAGGCGTCCGCCGGCAAGCTAGAAAACATTGTTGCGCAACGGGGAATTTTCAAAAGCATCCCGCCGCATTTATTGCGCGAGGGAAAACAATCATACTTGCGTCATCCCCTCATTGCTCCAAAGGAGGCCACCATGCGCTGGCCCACGCTTTTCGTATCCCATGGCTCCCCCATGCTGGCGGTAGACCCCGGCCGCACCGGCCCTGCGCTGGCCGAGTGGGCGCAACGTTTGCCCAAGCCGGATGCCATCCTGGTGGTGTCGCCCCATTGGATGGGCCACGGCCTGGCGGTCAGCACGCGCGATCGCCAGCAGGCCTGGCATGACTTCGGCGGTTTCCCGCAGGAGCTCTATACCCTGCAATACGCCGCGCCCGGTTCGCCCGAGCTGGCGGGGCGGGTGGCCGGTCTGCTGGGCGGGGCTGGCCTGACCGTGCATGACGATCCGAAGCGGCCCCTGGATCACGGCGCGTGGGTGCCCCTGCGTTATCTGTACCCGGATGTCGACGTGCCCGTGGTGCAGCTGGCGCTGGACGCCGGCCGTGATGCTACCGCGCAATACAAGCTGGGCCAGTTGCTGAGTCCTCTGCGGGACGAGAACGTGTTGATCATCGGTTCGGGATCGCTGACGCACAACCTGCGCCATGTGCAGCGTGGTCACGATGCGGCTCCGCTGCCGTACGTGGAGCCATTCCAGTCCTGGTTCGCGCAACACATCGCGGCCCGCGACACCGAGGCGCTGCTGGCCTGGGAAACGCGTGCGCCCGGTGCCGCGCAGGCGCATCCGAGCGACGAACATCTGATGCCTTTCTACGTGGCCTGGGGCGCCGGCGAAGGCCCCGGCGTCCGCTTGCTCGACGAAGTCGCCTACGGCGCCTTGGCCATGGACGCCTACCAGTTCGGCGAGCTGGCAGACGCCACCCCGACCCGCGCCGAACCCCTGACTGCCACCGCCTGATCCCACATCACCCATCCCCGCCGTCAGGCGGGGGATGAATTTCCCACCTGTGGGAATAAAAGCAGCCCTCCGCAACCTCTCACTTGTCATACGAGTAAGGCAAACGGGCCTGTGCGCCGACCACAGGCAGCAAGCGAAATCCCTAACAATTGCCATATTGACGCTGTCAAAGTTGAAAGGCAGAATCTTCCACGTCATCCGACATCCTATAAGAAGAAAGCGCATCGAACCGGTGCGTGGAGGAGTTACATGTCTATCAACCGTCGTCATTTCCTGACGGCCGCTGGCGCAGCCGCGCTCGGCGTCGCCGCCCCCGCCTTGCGCGCAGAAGCCGCCTGGCCCAACCGCAACGTCCGCCTGCTGGTGCCCTACACGGCCGGCGGCTCGTCCGACATCATCGCGCGCCTGGTCAGCCAGCCGCTCGCTGAAGCCCTGAAGCAGACCGTCATCGTCGACAACCGTCCGGGCGCCAACGGCAACCTGGGCGCCGCCATGGTCGTCCAATCCGACGACAAGCACACCCTGCTGCTGTGTGATCTCGGCGCCCTGGTGATCAGCCCGTCCGTCTACACCAAGCTCAACTTCGATCCCAACAAGGACCTGCGCGGCGTCAGCATGCTGGCGTACTCCCCGCACATCCTGGCGGTGCATCCGTCAGTGCCGGCCAATACCCTGCCGGAACTGGTCGCCCTGTCGAAGAAGGAACGCCTGAATTTCGCCGTGACCGCCATGGGCAGCGCCCCCCACGTGGCCGGCGTCGCGGTGGAGCAGGCCACCGGCGCGAAGTGGGAATACGTGCCCTACAAGGGCGGCTCCCAGGCCGTCACGGACACCATAGGCGGCCAGACGCAGATCATCATGAACGGCATGCTGGCCACCTTGCCCTACGTCCAGAGCGGCAAGCTCAAGGCAATCGCGGTGTCCAAGCGCAGCCGCATGCCACAGATTCCCAACGTGCCCACCATCGCCGAACAGGGCGTGACGGACTTCGAGTCGGGCACCTGGCAGGGCGTCGTGGCGCCCTTGAACATGCCGGCTGACGCCGTGGCGCGGCTGTCCAAGGAACTGGCCCGCATCATGAGCCTGCCCGACATCAAGTCCAAGCTCAACGAGCAAGGCGCCGAAGTCAATATCATGGCGCCCGAGCAGCTGGATCCCTTCCTGGCCTCCGAGCGCAAGCGTTGGGCGCAAGTGGTCGAGAAGGGCAACATCCGCCTGGATTGACGCGCGCTACGCCACTCGCGCCGCGTAGGCGCAGACGTCGAGCAGGTGCCGGCGGCTGCGCCTGCCGTCCTCGGATTTGTGGCCCAGCACGCGATTCATATCGTTGAAGGCCGAGGCGACCAGACCCTTGTTTTTCAAGGCGCCGGCGCCGCTCGGTTCGAGCTCCTGCCGGCGTTGCAGCGCCAGCCTCGTCAACTCGAACGCGCTGAGGTCATCCGGCACCCTGGCCGCGGCCGTGTGGTAATCGTCCGCTGCCGCAATCAGCGCGCGCCCGCGCCGCTTGATTCGCGCATCGCCGAAACGGCCCAGGTTCAGCGCGGTCTCGATCTTATCCACGTGGTGCATCAGGTCACGGATGTGGATTTCCCGCGTCAGGCTGCGCTCCAGGGCCGCGTGCAGGTCAGGCGACGACCCCAGCGCCGGCGCCAGCTCATGCGAGCCCGTCAGTATCGTTTCCAAGGTCTGCATCTCCCGCGGCGTCAGCTTGCGCAAGGTGTGGTCCAGATACGCCAGGGCGTCGGCACGTCGCTGGCTCCTTGTCTGCGTCTCATCCACGGCCGGCGTGAGCAGGTCGTTCAGCATGACCCGGTGCTGGTCCAGCTTGTTTTGATGCACGTTCTTGTTGCCCACCAGCCCATCCACCAGATCCTTGATTTCGTTGTGGGTGTGGAGCTGCGCCTTTTTATCCGAGCCGCGCAGCCACTGACGCAGCCTGGACAGGCGCCGCAACAGGGTAGGCGAGCGCTTGTAGCCGCTCTCCAGGAATGGCGTGCCTGGTCCGTCGGCAAGGGTTGAACGCGCTTGTGTCAGGCCCGAGCCGGTCGAGGCCAGACGGGATATCCCCCTGCATAGTTTGCCGTAGAAGATGTGCAGTTTCTCGCGCATGCGCTCGTCGGGTTCGTACTTGCGCAGCGCTGTGTCGAAGAAAGCGTTCAAGCGCCTGACATGCGTCGAAGACTCGTCCGGCGCGGCGCCATCCCGCGCGGCGTCGATGCCGACCAGGCTTTCCAGTTTCGTCCTCAGGCCCGCGGGCAGGCCGTCGATCAGCGATCGGTGCCTGGCGGCGATCGACTGTTCGAAGTCCAGCGTGTCGACGGCGCCGCGCATCTTGCGCAGCGCGCGGACGAGCTGAGCGCCGGCGGCATCGTGCTGGCTGGCGGGAAGGGTGAGCATGGTGTCGACGGCGCTTGCCGCTGCCTCGATGCTCTCGCGCCATTCCCGCTGCACGATAAGGTCGTAGCACTTGCCGCCCAGCGTGTCGAGCAGTCCGGCGGCCACGGCGCGGGCGTCGTTCAGGGATTGCGGCGCGTTCTTGTTGCGTCCTTTGCGGAACCACCTGGATGCCGCCAGCAGCTTGTGCGTTTGGCCGAGGATGGCCTGGCGGGCTTCGTCCCCAGGATCCTTGAGACGCGCAAGCGCGCGCGAACATTCAAGACTCGTGTCGTTCAGACCGGGATTCAACATGTCGTCGAACAGCGCCTGGCGCATGCTGGCGTAATCAGCCGTTGCCGTGCATTCCATCATTTTCGCGAGCGCTTTTGCGACGATGGCCGCTGACGCGGGTGAGCGTTCCTCGGCATGCGACATCAAGGCTTCGTACAAGGCATCGGCGCGGCTGGCCACGTCCGCCCGCGGCGCGCCCTTCACGTCGGCCCAGTTGCGCTGCAAGGCGGTCCAGCTTCGCTCCACCGCATCGGGCGGACGCACGGCATCCTCCGCATTGGTAGCGGCCTCGACGCCGTCCTGGCCGGACATCTGCCCGATGCTGGAGCAGGTGTCCGTGCATTCTGCGGACATGCTCGATCGTGGCGACGGTATGTCGGGCATATCGCCGAAGATCGGGTAGGTCGCTATTTCGCCGGTCCTCAGCATTTCCTTGGCGGCTATTCGGCACTCGTGCTGGGGGCGGTATTCGATGCGCTCAATCTGGGCGTTCCGGGAGCTGTGTCGGGAGCGGCGACTTGCACTTGAAGTCAGTGCTCTGTGGCTTATGTCCGGCACAGGACTGGCGCGGTGCAAGGGGAACTCCGCTTCGGAAGTGTCCGAATGCTCAGGATTGAGCGGCGGGATGTGGATAGGGAAGTCGAGCGAACTGGAATCGCCAATCAGATTGGGCAAGGCGGCCTCCGGGATAAGGTGAACGGACGCGGCGCACGTAGCTGCCTTGCGCCGCGAAGTCCCTCTTCGTGGCGAGGCTCGCGGCCGCGTTCCTACGCACGGAGCGCTTTTTTGTCTCACTCGGATGCGCCCTGTCGACACACGCCGAACCGCATTTCCCGGGGCCTCATAGGAAAAATCGCCATCGCTCCGGCATTTGAAAAACGTAAAACTCGCCGAGCCGTGCCACCAGACTCGGTCATGAAAAAAGGGCTGGGAGCCCAAGCTCCCAGCCCTTCTCGATACTGCCCCGACTCAGGCCGCGGCAGCGGCGGCCGGCTCGTTCGCCAGCAACTGACGCAACACGAACGGCAGGATGCCGCCATGCTGGTAGTAGTCGACTTCGATCGGCGTATCGATGCGCAGCAGCACCTGCACGTCGCGCTTGGAACCGTCCTTGCCGTGGATGGTCAAGGTGACGTCCTGCTGCGGACGGATGCCCGCTTCCAGGCCGCTGATGTCGAAGGTTTCCTCGCCGGTCAGGCCCAGTGTCTGCGCGCTGTCGTCACCCTTGAACTGCAAGGGCAGCACACCCATGCCGACCAGGTTGCTGCGGTGGATACGTTCGAAACTGCGTGCCACCACGGCCTTCACGCCCAGCAGCTGCGTGCCCTTGGCGGCCCAGTCGCGCGAGGAACCCGTGCCGTACTCTTCGCCACCGAACACCACCGTCGGGATGCCCGCGGCGATGTACTGCATGGCGGCGTCGTAGATCGAAATCTGTTCGCCGGACGGCTGGTACAGGGTTTCGCCGCCTTCGAAGCGGCTGCCGTCGGCTGCCGCCGGAATCATCAGGTTCTTGATACGCACGTTGGCGAACGTGCCGCGCATCATGATCTCGTGATTACCGCGGCGCGAGCCGTAGCTGTTGAAGTCGGCCTTGGATACACCGTGCTCCTTCAGCCATTTGCCCGCGGGCGAGCTTTCCTTGATGGAGCCGGCCGGCGAGATGTGATCGGTGGTCACCGAGTCGCCGAAGATGCCCAGGGCATGCGCGCCCTTGATGACGGGAATCGCGCCGGGTTCCATGCCGAAGCCGTCGAAGAAGGGCGGTTCGGCGATATAGGTCGAAGAAGGCCAGTTGTAGGTTTCGCCGCTGACGCCCTTGATCTTCTCCCACAGCTTGCCGGGATTGGACTTGACCTGGCCGTAGTTGGCGCGGAAACCTGCCGGGTCCAGCGCGAACTTCAACAGGTCCTGCACTTCCTCGGTCGACGGCCAGATGTCGCCCAGCCAGACGTCGCCGTTCTTGCCCTTGCCGACCGGTTCGGTCATCAGGTCACGCGTGACGGTGCCCGCCAGGGCGTAAGCCACGACCAAAGGCGGCGACGCCAGGAAGTTGGCCTTGATGTTCGGGTGGATGCGCGCCTCGAAGTTGCGGTTGCCCGACAGCACGGCGGCGCATACCAGGTTCTCCGACACGATGGCCTCGTTGAGGTCCTGCGTCAGGTCGCCGGCGTTGCCGATACACGTCGTGCAGCCATAGGCGGCCACGTCGAAGCCCAGCTTTTCCAGATAGGGCAGCAGGCCGGTCTTGGTCAGGTATTCGGTGACCACGCGCGAGCCGGGGGCCAGCGACGTCTTGATGTGCTTGGGTATCTTCAGGCCGGCTTCCACCGCCTTCTTGGCCAGCAGGCCCGCCGCCAGCATCACGCTGGGGTTGGACGTATTGGTGCAGGACGTGATGGCGGCAATCAGGATGTCGCCGTTCTTGACCTTGGTCTTGGCGCTGGTGGTGTACACCTTGGCCAGCTTCTCGGCGGGCTGGTTGAAGCCGTTTTCGGCGACCGGCTTGGAGAACAGGTCGATGAAGGTGTTTTTGACGTTGCCGATCTCGATGCGGTCCTGCGGACGCTTGGGGCCGGCCAGCGAAGGCGCCACGGTGGACAGGTCCAAGGTCAGCAGCTTCGAGAAGGTGAGGTCCTTGGCCTTGGGCACGCCGAACATCTTCTGCGCCTTGAAATAGCCTTCGAAGGCGGCGATTTCTTCTTCCGTGCGGCCGGTGCCCTTGAAATACTCGATGGTGCGTTCGTCGACCGGGAAGAAGCCCATGGTGGCGCCGTATTCCGGCGCCATGTTGCCGATGGTGGCGCGGTCGGTCACCGACAGGCTGGCGGTGCCTTCGCCGCAGAATTCGACGAATTTGCCGACCACTTTTTCCCGGCGCAGCATTTCGGTGATGGTCAGGACCAGGTCGGTGGCGGTGACGCCGCCGCGCAGCTTGCCCTTGAGTTCCACGCCGACCACGTCGGGGGTCAGGAAGTACACGGGCTGGCCCAGCATGCCGGCTTCGGCTTCTATGCCGCCCACACCCCAGCCGACCACGCCGATGCCGTTGATCATCGTGGTGTGGCTGTCGGTGCCCACCAGCGAGTCGGGGTAGTAAACGTTATTGGCCTTGTCCTGGTGGACGCCGCGGGCCAGGTATTCGAGATTGACCTGGTGGACGATGCCGAAGCCCGGCGGCACGACGCCGAAGGTGTCGAAGGCCTGCATGCCCCACTTCATGAACTGGTAGCGTTCCTGGTTGCGCTGGAATTCCAGTTTCATGTTCAGGTCCAGCGCTTTCTGGGTGCCGAAGTAATCGATCATCACTGAGTGATCGACCACCAGGTCCACCGGCACCAGGGGCTCGATGGCCTTGGGATCCTTGCCCATGTTCGCCGCGACGGAACGCATGGCGGCGATGTCGGCCAGCAGCGGCACACCGGTGAAATCCTGCAGCACCACGCGCGCGACGACGAAAGGAATTTCTTCTTCGCGCTTGGCGGTCGGCTGCCAGTTCGCCAGCTGCTTGACATGTTCCTCGGTCACTTTCTGGCCGTCGCAATTGCGCAGTACCGATTCCAGCACGACGCGCAGCGAGACGGGCAGACGCTGCACGTCCACGCCCAGGGCCTTGCCCAGCGCAGGCAGGGAATAGTACTGACAGGACTTGCCACCGATTTTGAATGTCTTGAGGGTGTCGAACGTGTTGTGCGGCATGATGGACTCCGTGGTTGTTGTCCGCGAAAAACTGCCATTTTCAGGCGTTTCGGCAGGCTTGTCATCCGTATGGGTAGACGGCTAGCCGGCGGCGCGTAGACTGAGGATCCGACCAGGGGATCACCCTGGTCTTATGTCTTATATAAGACTGATCCAGACCCTATTCTGCGCCAATTTTTTCGATCGCGCGAGCGGATGGATTTTCACCCCGCCCGCAAGTGGCTTGCCTACCCGGATGGTTCCAATCGTAGCCGGGCTACGTGACACGCGCTATCGGCGGTTTCGACCCGGGATCAAAGAATTCCACAACATTTGCTTGATAGCCTGTGTGTGGCTGGCGCAGCCATGGGCCAGCCAGATTCGGCGCTCGACAGAGCAGTGATGTAGTGCTGTAACGTGACCACTACGTCTTGGGCCTCCCTTTAGGGGAGGCCTTTTTTTGTTTCGACGCCGGACGGCCCCAAGTCAAAAAGCGTCCCCAAGAGGACGCTTTTTCAAACTTGCAAACGGCTTAAACGTTGCGGGCCAGGCGGCGCCGGTCGACCAGCGCCTGCAGCTCGCCGGCGATGCCGCGGCGGAAGGCCATCACGCAGATCACGAAGATCAGGCCGATCACGATGGTGACCGACTCGCCGAGCTGCCTGAACCAGTCCACGCCGGTCCAGCTGGCCATGGCCTGGCCGAAGTCGCCGACCTTGTTTTCCAGCAGCACCACGATGAAGGCGCCGATCACCGGGCCCAGGAACGTGCCCATGCCGCCGATCAGGGTCATCAGGATCACCAGGCCCGACATCTGCCAGGTGGCATCGGACAAGGTGGCCGACACGAACACCAGGGTCTTGGCCGATCCGGCCAGGCCCGCCAGGGCCGCCGACAGCACGAATGCCAGCAGCTTGAAGCGTTCCACGTCATAGCCCAGCGAGATCGCCCGCGGTTCGTTCTCCCGCAGGGCCTTGAGCACCTGCCCGAACGGCGAGTTGATGGCGCGCCAGATGATGCCGAAGCCGATCACGAACAGGCCGAACACCAGGTAGTACAGGTTGATGTCCTTGCTCAGGTCGATGAAGCCGAACAGCAGGCCGCGCGGGACGTTCTGCAAACCGTCCTCGCCACCGGTGAAGTGCGCCTGCAGAAAGAAGAAGAACACCATCTGCGACATGGCCAGGGTGATCATGGCGAAATAGATGCCGCTGCGCCGGATGGCCAGGGCGCCGATCACCAGGCCCAGCAAGGCCGCGACCGCGACGCCGAAGATCAGCCCGGCTTCCGTGGGCAGCCCCCAGATCTTCAGCGCGTGGCCCGTGGCGTAGGCGGCCGCGCCAAGAAAGGCCGCATGGCCGAAGGACAGCAGACCCGTGAAGCCCAGCAACAGGTTGAACGCGCAGGCGAACAGGGCGTAGCACATCACCTTCATGGCGAAGATGGGATATACCCCCGCGTAGGGCAGCAGGGCCAGCAGGACGGCCAGGACGACATAGACAGCGGTTTGTCGATTCATTTTTCTTTCCCGAACAGGCCGGCCGGACGCAGCAGCAGGACGATGGCCATGATGATGAACACCACGGTGCTGGACGCTTCGGGCCAGAAGACCTTGGTCAGGCCCTCGATCACGCCCAGCCCCAGGCCGGTCAGGATGGAACCCAGGATGGAGCCCATGCCGCCGATCACCACCACGGCGAACACCACGATGATCAGGTTCGATCCCATCAGCGGGGAAATCTGCAGCACGGGCGCGGCCAGCACGCCGGCAAAGCCCGCCAGGGCCACGCCGAAGCCGTAGGTCAGCATGACCATGCGCGGCACGTTGACCCCGAAGGCCTCGACCAGGCGCGGGTTCTCGGTGCCGGCGCGCAGCAGGGCGCCCAGGCGGGTGCGTTCGATGACGAACCAGGTGCCCAGGCAGACCACCAGGGACGCCACCACCACCCACGCGCGATAGTTCGGCAGGATCATGAAGCCCAGGTTGGTCGCGCCGCGCAGGGCGTCAGGCGGCGGATAGGGCTGGCCGGAGACGCCGTAGACGCTGCGGAACAGGCCTTCGATCAGCAGGGTCAGGCCAAAGGTCAGCAACAGGCCGTAGAGGTGATCGAGCCGGTACAGGTGGCGCAGCAGCAGCCGCTCGATGATGATGCCGAAGATGCCCACCACGATGGGGCCCAGGATCAGCATCACCCAGTAATTCAGGCCCAGGTAGTTCATGCCCGCCCAGGCCGTGAAGGCGCCCATCATGTACAGCGCGCCGTGGGCGAAGTTGATCACGTTCAGCAAGCCGAAGATGACCGCCAGTCCCAGGGACAGCATGGCGTAGAACGAGCCGTTGACCAGCCCCAGCAGCAATTGGCCCAGTAAGGCCTGCAAAGGGATGCCGAATATTTCCATGAGAATCCAATCCCCCCCTACCGCGCGGAGCGCGGCCCCCGGGGGGGCGGCACTGGCGGACCGGCAAAGCCGGCTCCGCTGTGCCCCCGATGGGGCTCGCAGCTGTACGGGCGGGTGAGGCTAAACGAGCATAGAAGCGCCGCCGGGCCTCGTGGGCGCGGCGGCGCGCGGAGCGAAGATTACTTCTTGACCAGCTTGCAGGTCGATTCGGACAGCTTGGTGTAGACCTCGTCGCCCGGCAGGGTGGCGACCACCTTGTAGTAGTCCCAGCGGCCCTTCGATTCCTTCGGCGTCTTCACCTGCATCAGGAACATGTCGTGCACCATGCGGCCGTCCTCGCGGGTGTAGCCGTTCTTCACGTACATGTCGTTCAGCTTGTTCGACTTGAACCACTTCATGATGGTGTCGGCATCGTCGGTGCCGGTTTCCTTCACCGCCTTCAGGTAGTTCGACACCGCCGAATAGTCGCCCGCCTGCAGGCTGGACGGCTTGCGGTTGATCTTGCCTTCGAAACGCTTGGCCCAGGCCCGCGCGTCGTCCGACTGATCCCAATACCAGCTGTCGGTCAGATACATGTTCTGCGTGGCTTGCAGGCCCAGCGAGTCGATGTCGTTGATGAAGACCAGCAGGCCCGCCATCTTCATGGTCTGGGTGATGCCGAACTCATTGGCCGCCTTGATGGCGTTGATGGTGTCGCCGCCGGCATTGGCCAGACCCAGGATCTGGGCCTTGGACGACTGGGCTTGCAGCAGGAAGGACGAGAAGTCCGATGCGCCCAGCGGCGCGCGCACGGTGCCCTTGACCTCGCCGCCGGAAGCCTTCACCACGTTGGCGGTGTCGCGCTCCAGGGCATGGCCGAAGGCATAGTCCGCGGTCAGGAAGAACCAGCTCTTGCCGCCGTCCTTCACCACCGCCGAACCGGTCCCGCGCGCCAGCGCCACGGTGTCGTAGGCGTAGTGGACGGTGTAGGGCGAACATTGGGCGTTGGTCAGGTCGGACGCGCCTGCGCCGATGGCCAGGAACGGTTTCTTCTTTTCCGCCGCGACCTGGGCCATGGCCAGGCTGGTGGAGGAATTCGTGCCGCCGATCAGGACATCGACCTTCTGTTGGTCGAACCATTCGCGGGCGCGCGCCGACGCGATGTCGGCCTTGTTCTGGTGGTCGGCCGTGACCAGTTCGATCTTCTTGCCATTGATACTGCCGCCGGCATCCTCGATCGCCATCTTGATCGCTTCGATCCCGCCCTTGCCGTCGATGTCCGAATAGACACCGGACAGGTCGCTGACGAAACCGATGCGGATCACGTCATCGGAAATCCCGGCGGCCTGCGCGGGCAGGCTGATTGCGCCGATGCCGGCCAGGGCCAGTGCAGCCGTTAGGGTATGCAGCTTCATGTTGACTCCTCTCCCTCTTGTAAGGGGGTGCCGGTCGTGCCGGCGGGTGGCAGGTATCAGACGCCCAACAGTTCGTTGAGCGTTTCCTGTTTTTCGTTGAGTTGCGCGGCGTCGAAGTTTTCGATGATCTGGCCGTGTTCCATCACGTAGAAGCGGTCGGCCAGCGGGGCGGCGAAGCGGAAATTCTGCTCCACCATCACGATGGTATAGCCGCGTTGCTTCAATGCCGTGATCATGCGTCCCAGCGCTTGCACGATGACCGGCGCCAGGCCTTCCGAAATCTCATCCAGCAGCAGCAGGTTGGCGCCGGTGCGCAGGATGCGGGCCACCGCCAGCATCTGCTGTTCGCCGCCGGACAGGCGGGTGCCTGGCGAGTGGCGCCGTTCCTGCAGATTGGGGAACATCTCGTAGATCTCGGCCAGCGACATGCCGCCGCCCAGCGCGCCGCCCACGGGGGGCGGCAGCAGCAGGTTTTCCTCGCAGCTGAGGCTGGCGAAGATGCCGCGTTCTTCCGGGCAGTAACCCACGCCCAGATGCGCGATGCGGAACGTCGGCATGCCGGCCGATTCCGTGCCGTTGATGCGTACCGAGCCCTTGCGGGTGCCGGTCAGGCCCAGGATCGCGCGCAGGGTGGTGGTACGGCCGGCGCCGTTGCGGCCCAGCAGGGTCACCACTTCGCCTTGGCGCACATTCATGTTCACGCCGTGCAGGATGTGCGATTCCCCATACCAGGCGTGCAGGTCGGTGATTTCCAGCGCGGGCGCGGTCATGCGTGCGCTCCTTGCAGTTGTCCTTCGGTGCTGCCCATATAGGCTTCCATGACCGCCGGGTTGCGGGCGACTTCGGCGTAATTGCCTTCGGCCAGCACGGCGCCGCGCGCCAGTACCGTGATGCGGTCGGCAATGGAGGACACCACGTTCATATTGTGTTCGACCATGAGTACCGTCCGGCCCACGCTGACGCGCTTGATCAGGCGCGTGACGCGGTCCACGTCTTCGTGGCCCATGCCCTGCGTGGGTTCATCCAGCAGCATCAGTTCCGGCTCCATCGCCAAGGTGGTGGCGATTTCCAATGCGCGCTTGCGGCCGTAGGGCAGGTTGACAGTGGTCTCGTCAGCGAACTCGGTCAGGTCGACCTGTTCGAGCAGCGCGCGGGCCGGCTCATCGAGGGTGCGGAGTTTTTTCTCGCTGCGCCAGAAGTGGTATGACAGCCCCGTCTTCCGCTGCAGGCCGATACGCACGTTTTCCAAAACACTGAGGTGTGGAAATACCGCGGATATCTGGAACGAGCGGATGATGCCGCGGCGGGCGATCTGCGCCGGGCGTTCGCTGCTGATGTCCTGGCCATTGAAGAGAATCTTCCCGGCGCTGGGGGCCAGGAATTTCGTCAGCAAATTGAAGCACGTGGTCTTGCCGGCGCCGTTCGGGCCGATGAGGGCATGGATATGCCCGCGCCGGACCTGCAAATTCACGCCTTTTACGGCAACGAAGCCACGAAACTCCTTGGTCAGGCTTTGTGTCTCCAGGATGGTGTCGTCCATGTAGTAAGCACCAAATCTTTATTTGTTGCGGCGAGTATGCGGATGGGCGCAACAAAATTCTATGGGGGTTTTACATAGGTTAAGGACGGCTGAATCGGCGCCGATATGCTGCGGCGCGCCGGCCGGGAACGCGGCCAATCACGGCGTTACCCGCCGCATGCTGTTGCGGCGCAAGGCATGCGCAGTGGCGGGGGTCACATGATCAGGCGCCGCCTCGATGAAGCGGCGCCTGGCGTGCATACAAGATGCGCCGACGTTTATTGCTTATATGTATAACGGCGGGGCCCGGCGGGTTACACGCCGGTGGCGTGTCACGCTACTGTCTTCTGCTTGTATTCGCACAAGTCGGCAATCCCGCACTGCGGGCATTTCGGCGTGCGTGCCACACAGACGTAGCGGCCGTGCAGGATCAGCCAGTGGTGCGCGTCCAGCAGGAATTCCTTGGGCACGACCTTCATCAGCTTCAGTTCGACGGCCAGCACGTCCTTGCCGGGCGCCAGGTTGGTGCGATTGGACACGCGGAAGATATGCGTATCGACCGCCATCGCGACCTGGCGGAACGCCGTGTTCAACACCACGTTGGCGGTCTTGCGGCCGACGCCGGGCAAGGCTTCCAGGGCTTCGCGTGTCTCGGGCACCTGGCCGCCGTGCTGTTCAAGAATGATGCGCGCGGTCGCCACGGCGTTCTTCGCTTTGTTGCGATAGAGACCGATGGTCTTGATGTACTCAGCCACACCTTCTTCCCCCAGGTCCACCAACCCTTGCGGCGTGCCGTGATGGGGAAAGAATTTGCGCGTGGCGATGTTCACCGATTTGTCGGTGGCCTGCGCCGACAGCAGCACCGCGATCAGCAGCTGGAACGGCGTGGTGTATTCCAGTTCCGTTTCAGGCGTGGGATTGGCGGCTTGCAGGCGGGTAAAGATTTCGAGGCGTTTGGCGGGATTCATCGTCCGTCTCTTACGTGGGCTTGCCACCCGCGCGGCGGGCACGCGCGCGTTCCAGCGCGGCGGCGATGGCCGCGCGCTTGCGCGCATCCGCGTCGTCCGCGCTGGCGGTCACGGTTATGTCCGCCGCGGGCGCGTCGTCTTCGTTCTCGGCATCGTGCGTGAGGGGCGCGCCCAGCGTGCCGCGCGTCCGCACGGGATTGGCGCGGCCCGCATCGCGCGGCGGCGCTTCCAGTCGCGCCTGGCGTTGATCATGCCGCGCGCGCGCCGCATCCGCATCGGCCGGCGTCCACGCGCGGTCCGCCGGCACCATGGCGATGCAATCGACCGGACAGGGCGCCACGCAAAGATCGCAGCCTGTGCACAAGTCGTCCAGCACCGTGTGCATGCGCTTGTTGGCGCCGACGATGGCGTCGACCGGACAGGCGCTGATGCACAGCGTACAGCCTATGCAATGCTGTTCGTCGATCACGGCCAGCAGCAAAGGGCCATGTTCTCCGCAAGTGGTGTCCAGTGCGACGGGCGGCGTGCGCAGCAACTCGGCCAAGGCCTGGATGCCGGCGTCGCCGCCCGGTGGACATCGATTGATCGGCGCCGTGCCGTCGGCCATCGCCGCGGCATAGGGCCGACAGCCGTCGTAACCGCACTTGGTGCATTGCGTTTGCGGCAACAGCGCATCGATGCGATCGGCCAGGGATAAGTCGGACATAAAGGAAGGAAGCGCTTCAGTAAAAATGCAAAAGGGGCGCCAGGCCCCTTTTGCACCACACCGCGGGTACGCAGCGGATCAGGCGTGTTGCCGGATGAATTCGCCGATTTTAGGGCAGATCATCTGGCGCCAACGGCGGCCGGAGAAAATGCCGTAATGGCCGGCGCCCTCAGCGGTGTAATGCGCCTTGTTGGCGGCGGCAATGCCGCTGCACAGGTCCTGCGCGGCACGCGTCTGGCCCTGGCCCGAGATATCGTCCAGCTCGCCTTCGATGGTCAACAGCGCCGTCTTCTTGATGTCGGAAGGCTTGACCAGCTTGCCACCCACTTTCCACTTGCCGCGCGGCAATTGGAACTCCTGGAACACGATGCGGATGGTGTCCAGGTAGAACTCCGCGGACATGTCCAGCACGGCGTTGTATTCGTCGTAGAAGCGGCGGTGGGCTTCGGCGTCGTCGTCATCCCCGCGCAGCAGGTCCAGGTAGAAGTCATAGTGCGACTTCATGTGGCGGTCCGGATTCATCGCGACGAAGCCGGCATGCTGCAGGAAGCCCGGATACACCAGGCGGCCGGCGCCCGGATACCGGGGCGGCACGCGATGGATGACCTGGGTTTCGAACCAGGAATAGGGCTTGGTCATCGCCAGGTTGTTGACCTGGGTCGGGCTTTGGCGCGGATCGATGGGGCCGCCCATCATGATCATGCTGCGCGGCTGACAGGGATCGTCGGCACTGGCCATCAGCGAGATCGCCGCCAGCACCGGCACCGTCGGTTGGCACACCGAGATCACATGGGTGTCGGCGCCCAGGAAATGCAGGAAGTCCTGGACGTAATAAACATAGTCGTCCAGATGGAACGGACCCTCCGACATGGGCACCATGCGGGCGTCCGTCCAGTCGGTCACATACACGTCGTGATTCGGCAACAGGGCGCGCACCGTATCGCGCAGCAAGGTGGCGTGGTGTCCCGACATGGGGGCGACCAGCAGCACGGTCGGATCCTTTTTGCGCTTGGCCATGACACGGCCTTCGCGCTGGAAGTGGATCAGGCGACAGAAGGGCTTGTCCACCGCCACTTTCTCGATGATCTTGACCTTCTCGCCATCGACTTCCGTGGTGGGCAGGTCCCAGTGGGGCTTCTCGTATTCCTTGCCGATGCGATGCATCAGCTCGTAGCCCGCGGCCATCTGGCGCGAGACGGGCGTATAGGCCCAGGGACTATAGGGATTGGAGAAGAGCTGGGAGCTCGCCTCGGTGAAAGCGGCGAAGGGCGTCAGGAAGGCGCGCTGCAACTCATGCAATTCGTACAGCATAAGGAGGAAATCCTTTCGTTCTGGCCAGGTATCCGCTGCGGCGGTACGCCTGGATAAGGTGAGACGTCAGGTCATTTGGAGCCCTGACGCTCCATATATACGCCCGCATTATTGCGCCGCGGCACGAATATATAGCCAAATCCATGGCTCGTCAGTCCGCTAGGTGGCCGATTCTGTTGCTAAAACGGGAAATGCTGATCCGGACCCATTTACGACACCCTGCAGCCGGCCGTGAAATTACCAGTAATTTTCCACTGCCAGGTTGCCGGGGATGCCGCGCCGGCCCGGGGCGAACCCCATCTCCCCAAGCAGTTTACGTGCCGCCGACAGCATTTCGGGGTTGCCGCAGAGCATGACCCGGGCTTGCTTGGGGTCCAGGCGCTCGCCGGTGAGCTGTTCCAGGCGGCCGTCGGCGATCAGCGTGGTCAGGCGTTCGGCGGGCATGCCGGGCAGGGCCTCGCGCGTGGCGACGGCCAGATAGATCAATTTGCGCGGGTCGGCGCGGTGGATGGCGGCGAATTCCGGCAGGCTGGACCAGCCCTCGATTTCCTGGCGATAAGCCAGTTCTTCGGCATGCCGCACGCCATGGACGACGATAAGGCGGCGGAACGAGGTCCAGGTCGCCGGATCGCGCAGGATGGACAGATAGGCCGAAAGGCCGGTACCGGTGGCGATCAGCCACAGGTCGGGCTTGGTGTCGGCGCACGTGCCGGGGCAGCCCAGGGTCGCGCCGGCTGCCTGCTGTGTAGCGGCGCGCGCGGCGGCTGCCTGGGTGGCGTCCGCGGCTGGTGTCGCCTCCGCCGCGTCCGCGGCGGGCGCATCTGCCGCCACGGGCGCGGCCGGAACGAAGCGGTCTATGGTCAGGAAGCCATAGGGGTTCTTTTCGATGTACAGGCTGTCGCCCACGCGCAATTGCGCCAGGCGCGGGCTGAACTCGCCTTCGGGCACGACGATGGAGTAGAACTCCAGCTCATCTTCCAGGGGACCGGAAACCATGGAGTAGGCGCGCCACAAGGTGGGCGCGTCATCGGCCGGGGCGGAACTGGTGTCGGCGCCGGGTGCGCTGGCCGCGGGCAGACCCACGCGGGCGAACTGGCCGGCCTTGAAGGTGAACGCAGGATCCCGGGTCACCCGTAGCGAAAACAGCTTGCCGGGGACCCACTGGCGGACTTCGGTAACGGTTTGGCGCGTGTATTTGGATGCGTCGGTCATCAGGAATTCGGGCGGGAGTTCGGGCGGGAAGGCGACCCGCCCGCCCGTGACTTTTACTTTTCCAGGTACTGCAGCTTGTCCGGCTTGCCGTTCCATTCGTCGGCATCGGGCAGCGGCTTGGTGGCGCGGCTGATGCTTTGGAATTCCGGCGACAGTTCGGCGTTCAGCGCGATGAACTGCAGTTGATCCTGCGGAACGTCTTCTTCCGCATAGATCGCGTTGGCCGGGCATTCAGGAATGCACACCGCACAGTCGATGCACTCATCGGGATCGATGACCAGGAAGTTCGGGCCCGCGCGGAAACAATCGACGGGGCACACATCCACGCAGTCGGTGTACTTGCATTTGATACAGTTTTCGGTAACGACGTGGGTCATGCGGTGGAACTCCGGGTGTTTATTTATCCGCGAAAAGGGGGATTTTACCCGCACCCGGCAAAAAGCTCCTGGGATAACCCTGGCCGGGTCATAGACGCCCCCGGCGCGCCCCTGGGCGCTGTGCTATGGTTGCCCCCATTGCTAACGATCACTATTTCGATCGCGCCAACCAGAGACAAAAGCTCAAGACCTGATCCCTGTCGGGATACGGGAGCGCTACGCCGTTGCGGGCCTATATGAAGACATACATAGCAAGAACCTGGGCCCGAGCGGGGACACCGCGGAGCCGGGTCCCCCGGTCCGCCAGTGGCGCCCCCTGGGGGGCCGCGCTCCGCGCGGTACGGGGGGGTTCTATATGATTATTAGTTCTTTGCTCGATACTGATTTGTATAAGTTCAGCATGATGCAGGTGGTGCTGCATCACTTCCCTGCTGCTCAAGTCGAATATCAGTACAAGTGCCGCAACCCCGGTATCAACCTGCGGCCCTATATCGAAGAGATACGCGAGGAAATCCGCGGCCTGTGCGAATTGCGCTTCACCCGCGACGAGCTGGACTATCTGGGTAGCCTGCGCTTCATCAAGAGCGATTTCATCGATTTCCTCGAACTGTTCCATCTGCCCGAGCGCTGCATTCATGTGACCGAGGGCAAGCTGGATGGCGAGATCGACATCACGGTCAAGGGGCCGTGGCTGCACACCATCCTGTTCGAGATCCCCGTCCTGGCCATCGTCAACGAGGTGTATTTCCGCAATACCAAGCGGCACCCCGACCTGACCGAAGGCCGCGCGCGGCTGCAATCCAAGGTCAGCCTGGTGGTCGACGACCCCAGCATGGTCGATTTTCGCGTCGCCGAGTACGGCACGCGGCGGCGTTTCTCCAAGGCCTGGCACCAGGAAGTGGTGGCCACCATGAAGGCCTCCATGGGCAAGATCTTCGCCGGTACCAGCAACGTCGCCCTGGCGCGCCAACACAATGTGCTGCCCTTGGGCACCATGGGGCATGAATACCTGCAGGCTTGCCAGGCCCTGGGGCCGCGCTTGCGCGATTCGCAGGTATTCGCCCTGGAAGTCTGGGCCAAGGAATATCGCGGCGATCTGGGCATCGCGCTGTCCGACGTCTACGGCACCAATGCCTTCCTGCGCGATTTCGACATGTATTTCTGCAAGCTGTTCGACGGCGCGCGCCACGATTCGGGCGATCCCTTCGTCTGGGGCGAGCGCATGATCGAGCACTATCGGTCCAACCGGGTCGACCCGCGCACCAAGACCCTGGTGTTTTCCGACTCCCTGACCTTTCCCAAGGCCATCGAGCTGGCGCGTCGCTTCGCGGGGCGCTGCCGCGTGTCGTTCGGCATCGGCACCAACCTGACCAATGACCTGGGGCACCAGCCCCTGCAGATCGTCATGAAGATGGTTCGCTGCAATGGCCAACCGGTGGCCAAGGTGTCGGACGCGCCGGAAAAGACCATGTGCGACGATCCGGCCTATCTGGCCTACCTGCGCCAGGTGTTCGACCTGCCGCCCTTGCCGGCCGGGAAGTGAAGGGGGAAGGCCCCCCCGTTTTCCGGTCTCTGCTTTCCCGTCTTTGCTTTCTTTCGCCGGCCGATGGCGGCGATAATCGTCGGTTTCAACAGGAGGATCACCCATGAGCAGCATCAAACGCACCAATGTCGCCAAGCGTCTGTCGGATATGGCCGTCTACAACGGCGTCGCCTACCTGGCTGGTCAGGTGCCGGATGACGCCACCCTGGACATCACCGGCCAGACCGCCCAGGTCCTGGCGACGATCGACAAGCTGCTGGCCGAAGCCGGCAGCGACAAGTCGCGCATCCTGATGGCCCAGATCTTCATCACCAACATGAAGGAATTCGACGGCATGAACAAGGCGTGGGACGCCTGGGTTTCCGCCGGCAACGCGCCTCCGCGTGCCACGGTCGAAAGCCGCCTTGCCAATCCCGACTACAAGGTCGAGATCGTCGTCACCGCCGCCGTCGGCTAAGTCGTTTCGATGGCGCGTCGCGCGGGCCCGTCGCGGCCTGCGATGCGAGGATCAAGGCACCGTCAAGGCGGTGCCTTTGTCTTTGGGGGGGCTGGCCCGGGGAGCCTTCCGGTTGGGGGCTTCCAGCGAGGCGGGCCTGCGGCCTGGGCGGGCGTTCCGGGCTGCGGAGCCTGCCGCTGTCGGCTTGCCTAGCTGCCCATGAGCAGCAGTCCCGCCAATAATCCGCCCAGGTCCTTGCAGTCTTGCAGGATAGCGGGCGCCACGATTTTGGGGGCCAGAATCTGGCTCGGGGTCTGCGCGCCGTTGCGCGCGATGAGAGGCGCCGCGGCCTGGCGCAGCCGCCAGCCGGTGCAGATGCGTTCCGCCTGCCGGGCCGCACCGCTGCCATCGCTGCCGGCGCTGATCATCAGGCCGTAGGGGCGACCGCCGATCAAGCTGCCGCCGTCCGCATCCAGGGCGCCGTAGTAGCAGCGATCGAAGAATTCCTTCATGGCCCCGCTCAAGCTGCCGAGGTTTTCCGGCGCGCAGAATAGATAAGCATCGCTTTCCAGCAAATCGTCGATCCGGACATCGTCCGCCTGCATCAGGCTGACCCGCAGCACGTTGTCGCCCGCCGCGCCGGTGGCCGCGCTGGATCCAGGCTTGGTCCCCGGCTGCGCAGGCTCGGCTGCCTGCTCATTCGCTGCCCAGGTGGCGACATCACGCGCGCCGTCGGCGGCGGCTTGCGCCATGGCCTGGGCCGCGCCAGTACGGCTATGCCAGACGATCAATAGAAGCGGGGCGTTGTTCATGGTCGGCACCTTGCTGCCTTGGTCGCCAGGTCTCTGGCGTTCATGGCGTCTGCCGCTGTTCGTACGCTTCCAGCCGCGCCAGGGGATCCTGGCGATAGTAGGCGCGCAGCAGGGCATACCAGTCGGGCATGGCGTCGGCCAAGGCCGCCGGATCCGCGAAAAAACTCTCCGAGCTGACCGCGAAGAATTCCGCCTCGTCGGTGGCCGCGTACGGGTCCAGGGGCAGTCGGCCGTACCATTCTTCGGCATCCGGCCCTTCCGGATCCACATCGGAGGGAATGGCCGCTTCGACCTCTTCCAGGGCCTGGGTGAATTTTTCCAGGCTGTCTTCCAGCACGCGCCGCCAGGCCCGGCCGTCGATGTCGCGCCGTCCCGCCAGGCTGGGAATGCCGTCGGCGGCGCCCGTCAGCAGGTCCAGCTTGTGGGCGAACTCATGGATGACGACGTTGTAGCCGCCCTCCGCCAGCCGCGCATCCTCCCAGGAAATCAGCACCGGGCCGCCGTCCCAGGCCTCGCCGGCCGCGTCTTCCTCGTATTCATGGACCACGCCGTCCTCGTCCTCGCGCTGCCGCGGGATCGAGAATCCGCCGGGATAGACGATGATCTCGTCCCAGCCTTCGTACAGTTCAGGGGGCAGCTCAAGAATGGGCAGGGCGGCCTGGGTGGCGATGCACAGGCGCATGAAATCGGTCAGTTCCAGACCGCCCGCGCCGTTCATGGTCTTGCTGGCCAGCACCCAGGCCGCGCGGTCGAGCAGGCTGGCCTGCTGCGCCTCCGTCAGCGGATACAGGAAGGGAAACGCGTCCAGCACCTGTTCCCACAATTCCGCGGGAACGCGCGCCCGGACCTCGTCCACCTGCGCGGCACGGGCGCCGCGGCCCTTGAGCCATCGAAACATGATTCGTTGATCCTGGTTTATGTTCTTTTGGTGTAACGTCGCGCCGCCAGTGGCGAGCGGTCCGCGCCCGTGCCGCGCCACGTCCCTGACAGCCTGCGGCCAGGCCCGCCAGGGCAGCAGGGGGGCTGCCCAGACGCCCGCCGGCGCGGCACATGCCGACAAGTGCATGACCTGACGCAAAGCGTGATGGTCCGTCCCGCCGAAAGCGCCATCTGCTTAGTGTAGAGTGTCAAACTCTTAACCGGTTCCCGTTGTCCCCGCCGTCGATGTCCGCGCCTTCCGCTCCTGAATCCCCGCAGCCCGCCGGCGCCACCGATTCCGGCGTCGGCCTCGATGCCGCCTGGCTCGACGCCGCCGCGGCAGGCCTGGACGCGGCCGGGCGCGCGCAGCTGGAACGCGCGGCCCGTTCGGTCGCCGATCGCTTCGCCGGCCAGCAATCCATCACCGGCGAACCCCTGGACGTCCATGCCGCGGGTGTCGCCCGCGTGCTGGCCAGCCTGCATACGGACGCCGCCACCCGCGTCGCGGCCGTGCTGGCCGCCTTGCCCGCCGATCTTCAGACACCCCCGCAAAACCTGCGCATCGATCCCGTCGCGGCGGAATTCGGCGACGATGTGGCGCGCCTGGTGCAGGGCGCGCACGCGCTGCTGCGCCTGGGCGTGATGGCCCGCCACGCTAGCGACAGCGCCGCCGACACCGGCACGCAAAAGGAAATGCAGCGCAAGATGCTGCTGGCCATGGCCGCCGACCTGCGCATCGTGCTGATGCGGCTGGCTTCGCGGCTGCAGAGCCTGCGCTGGCACGCGGCGACCAAGGTCCCCTGCGACCCACGCCTGGCGCGCGAGACCCTGGACCTGTACGCGCCGCTGGCCAATCGCCTGGGTATCTGGCAGATCAAATGGGAGATGGAAGACCTGGCCTTCCGCTTCACCGATCCAGACCGCTACAAGCAGATCGCCAAGCTGCTGGAAGAAAAGCGCATCGAACGCGAAGCCTTCATCCGCGGCGCCGTGGCGCGCATGGAAGAGGCGCTGGAGAAAGCGGGCATCGTCGCGGAAGTGAGCGGCCGGCCCAAGCATATCTACAGCATCTGGAACAAGATGCGAGTCAAGAAGCTGGACTTCTCGCACCTGTACGACTTGCGCGCCCTGCGTGTCATCGTCGGCGACGTGCGCGACTGCTATGCCGCGCTGGCCCTGGTGCACGCCATGTGGACGCCGGTGGGGCAGGAATTCGACGACTACATCTCGCGCCCCAAGCCGAACGGCTATCGCTCCCTGCACACGGTGGTGGCGGATGCGGACGGCAAGCCCTTCGAAGTGCAGATCCGCACGCGCGAAATGCATCAGTTCGCCGAATACGGGATGGCCGCGCACTGGCGCTACAAGGAAGCCGGCGCGCGCGGCGGCCAGGTGTCTGCGTCCAGCGATTACGACCGTCAACTGGCGTGGATGCGCCAACTGCTGGCCTGGAATTCCGACGTGGAAACGGTGGAAGAGACCGCCGTCGCGCCCGCCACGCCCGCCGCGGCCACTGCGCGCAAGGCGGCCAAGCGTACCGACGCCGACAGCGGCGAGCACATCTATGTGCTGACCCCCCAGGCGCGGGTGATCGAACTGCCGGCCGGTTCGACGGCGGTGGACTTTGCCTATCACCTGCATACCGACCTGGGCCACCGCTGCCGTGGCGCGCGGGTCGACGGGCAACTGGTGCCCTTGCAGACGCAGTTGGCCACCGGCCAGACCGTGGAAATCGTGGCCGCCAAGGCAGGCGGCCCCTCGCGCGACTGGCTCAATCCCCAACTGGGTTTCCTGGCCAGCCCGCGCGCGCGGTCCAAGGTGCGCGCCTGGTTCAATGCCATCGAGCTGCAGCAGCGCATCACCCAGGGCCAGGCCCTGGTGGAAAAGGAACTGCAAAGGCTGGGCAAGACGGCCGTCAATCTGGAGCAGCTGGCGCAGCAACTGGGGTTCGCCCGCGCGGACGATCTGTACCTGGCGGCCGCCAAGGACGAATTCAGCCTGCGCCAGATCGACACCGTCTTCCAGCAGCCCGGGACAGGGGAGCCGCAGGAACCGCAGGTCGTCACGCACGCCAGCCGGGCGGAAAGCACGGAAAAGAGCGGCAAGAGCGGCGTGCTGGTGGTCGGGGTGGGTTCGCTGATGACCCAGCTGGCGCGCTGCTGCCGGCCGGCGCCGCCGGACACCATCTCGGGCTTCGTCACACGCGGCCGGGGCGTGTCCATCCATCGCACCGATTGCCACAGCTATGCCGCCCTGGCCAGCCGCGAGCCGGAACGGGTCATCGAAGTCACCTGGGGCAAGACCGGCGGGACCCTGTACCCGGTCGACGTCAGCATCCGGGCGCATGACCGGTCCGGCCTGTTGCGCGACCTGTCCGAAGTGTTCGCCCGCCTGCGGCTGAACGTCATCGGCGTCAATACGCAAAGCCGCAGCTCGCTGGCGCATATGGTTTTCACCGTCGAAGTGCCGGATGGCGAAGCCCTCAGTCGCGCGCTGGTGGCGCTGACCGAAGTCACCGGCGTGACCAGCGCGGGCCGCAAATAGCCGGCCGCTGACGGCCCGGATGCCGGAAGCCCGGGCGCCGGCAGCCCGTATGCGGGCAACCCGGACGCCAGGCAAGGTTATATGCGGTGAATGGACGGCCTTGCCCCGGCCGCCCTAAACTGGCTGTTTCGCCTACGCAGGGTCAGTCTGGCCATGGAAACCTCGAACATCGTGTCCGCAACGGACACTAGCAAGCCGTCCATCCAGGACGCCGATACGCAGACCCGCGCCTGGCTGGAACAGCTGGTCGCCTTCGACACGACCAGCCGCAACTCCAACCTGGCCCTCATCGAAACCGTGCGCGATTCGCTCCGGCGGCAAGGTGTCGACGCCGTGCTGGTGCATAACGCCGAGCGCAACAAGGCCAATCTGTTCGCCACCTTGCCTGCCCAGGACGGCGGCACCCAGGGCGGCATCGTGCTGTCCGGCCACACTGACGTGGTGCCCGTGGATGGGCAGAACTGGTCCTCCGACCCCTTCGCGCTGCAGGAGCGGGAAGGGCGGCTGTACGGTCGCGGCGCCTGCGACATGAAGGGCTATATCGCCGCGTCGCTGGCCCTGGTGCCGGAATTCCTGGCCATGCCCCGCAAGAAACCGCTGCATCTGGCGTTTTCCTATGACGAGGAAGTCGGCTGCGCCGGTGCGCCGTCCCTGCTGGCGGACTTGCGCGAGCGCGGCGTCCAGCCGGAAGGCTGCGTGGTGGGCGAGCCGACCGGCATGCAGGTGGTCGTGGCGCACAAAGGCATCAACGTCTTCCGTTGCCGGGTCCACGGCAAGGCCGCGCATTCGTCGCTGACGCCGCAGGGCTGCAATGCCATCGAACACGCCGCGCGCCTGATCTGCCACATCCGCGACCTGGCCGACGCCTATCGCGCCAAGGGCCCCTACGACCAGTTCTTCGACGTGCCGTTCTCCACCCTGACCACCAATCAGATCCAGGGCGGCATCGCGGTCAACACCATTCCCGACGCGTGTGAGTTCAGCTACGAATTCCGCAATCTGCCCGGCATGTCGCCCCAGGACATCCAGGCGGACATCCAGCGCTATGTCAGTGACCAGTTGCTGCCGCGCATGCGCGCGGAATTCCCGCAAGCGCGGGTGGAAATCGAAACCGGCCCCGCCGCGCCCGGCCTGGAGGTCTCGGAGCAGGCCGCCATCACCGAGCTGGTCCGTGCGCTGACCCGCGACACGGCGACGCGCAAAGTGGCCTATGCCACCGAAGCCGGCCTGTTCCAGGGGATAGGCATTCCCACCGTCGTATGCGGTCCGGGCCACATCGTGCAGGCCCACAAACCCGACGAATACGTGGCGCTGGACCAGCTGGCGGCTTGTGTCGGCTTCCTCCGGCGGGTGGGGCAGTCCCTGTAATCAGCCTTCGGGACTGCCCGGCCACGCGGCCGGGGCAAGGCCCGGTGGCAGCCGGCAACCGGCAAACGGCGCTGCTCGGGTAAAATAGCCGGTTGCTAAGTCGGTGGCACTGCCCGATCCAGGGTGGGCCGCCAAGCTGGCGATGCGGCCATAGGCGTCGCATCGTGGCGGGAGAAGCCTGGTGAAACCTTACGATCTTCCCGATGCCCAAGGGCATTTCGGACCCTACGGTGGTGTGTTCGTCGCGGAAACGCTGATGCACGCCCTGGATGAATTGCGCGCGGCTTATGACCATTACCGCGCCGATCCCCTTTTCATGGAAGAGTTCGCCTACGAACTCAAGCACTTCGTGGGTCGCCCCACGCCGGTGTACCACGCTCGTCGCTGGTCGCAGGAACTGGGCGGCGCGCAGATCTGGTTCAAGCGTGAAGACCTGAACCATACCGGTGCGCACAAGGTCAACAACTGCATCGGCCAGGCGCTGCTGGCCCGCCGCATGGGCAAGCCGCGCGTGATCGCCGAAACCGGCGCCGGCCAGCACGGCGTGGCCACGGCCACCGTCGCGGCGCGCTACGGCATGGAGTGCGTGGTCTACATGGGTAGCGAGGACGTGCGCCGTCAGGCCTCCAACGTCTACCGCATGAAGCTGCTGGGCGCCACGGTGGTGCCGGTGAATTCGGGCTCGCGTACGCTCAAGGACGCGCTCAACGAAGCCATGCGCGACTGGGTCACCAACATCGCCAACACCTTCTACATCATCGGCACGGTGGCGGGGCCTGACCCCTATCCGCGCATGGTGCGCGACTTTCAGACGGTGATCGGCAACGAGTGCCTGACGCAGATGCCGCAAGAGACCGGCCAGCAGCCCGACTACGTGGTCGCGGCCGTCGGCGGCGGCTCCAATGCCATGGGCATCTTCCACCCCTACATCCCGCATGAAAACGTCCAGCTGATCGGCGTCGAAGCGGCTGGCGAGGGCATGGACAGCGGCCGCCACGCGGCGTCCATCGCCGCCGGGCAGGTTGGGGTGCTGCACGGCAACCGCACCTACGTGATGCAGGACGAGAACGGCCAGGTGCAGGAAACGCATTCGGTGTCGGCCGGCCTGGATTATCCTGGCGTCGGCCCGGAACACGCCTGGCTCAAGGACAGCGGCCGCGCCAGCTACGTCGGCGTCACCGACGACGAAGCGCTCAGCGCTTTCCACGATTGCTGCCGTATCGAGGGCATCATGCCCGCGCTGGAGTCCTCGCACGCGATCGCCCACGCGATCCGCCTGGCGCCGACCCTGCCCAAGGACAAGATCATTCTGGTCAATCTGTCGGGCCGCGGCGACAAGGACATGCACACCGTCGCCGAGCGCGCCGGCCTGCAGCTGTAATTCACGGGTGAGCTGAACAGCATGACCGTACAAAAAGATCGCATTGGCGCCGCCTTTGCCCGTACCAAGGCGGCCGGCCGTGCCGCCCTGATTCCCTACATCGCCGCCGGCGACCCGTCGCCGGCTTCCTGCGTCCCGCTGATGCACGCCCTGGTTGGCGCTGGCGCCGACGTCATCGAGCTGGGGGTGCCGTTTTCCGACCCCATGGCCGACGGCCCCGTCATCCAGCGCGCCACCGAGCGCGCCATCGCCCAGGGCATGAGCCTGCGCAAGGTGCTGGACGCCGTGGCCAGCTTCCGCCGCGAGAACGATGACACGCCCGTGGTGTTGATGGGTTATGCCAATCCCATCGAAGCCATGGGTCAGGTCGCCTTCGTCGAAGCGGCGGCCGCCGCCGGCGTCGACGGCGTTCTGGTGGTCGATTACCCGCCCGAAGAAGTGCGCCAGTTCGCCGATCTTCTGGGCGCCAAGGGCATGGCCCCCATCTTTCTGCTGGCGCCCACCAGCACCGAGGCCCGCATCGAGGCCGTCGGCAAGGTGGCGCGCGGTTACGCCTATTACGTCTCGCTCAAGGGCGTGACGGGCGCCGGCAACATCGACACCGATGACGTGGCGACCAAGCTGGCCGCCATCCGCCGCCATGTCCACATTCCCGTGGGCGTCGGTTTCGGCATTCGCGACGCCGACAGCGCCCAGCGCGTGGCGCGCGTCGCCGACGCCGTGGTGATCGGCAGCAAGCTGATCGAGACCATGGAAAAAGCCATCGAAGGCGTGCCCGCGGCCGGCCAGACCGATGCCGCCGCCACCGCCGCCGGCAACTGGCTGAGCAGCATCCGCCAGGCGCTGGACAACGTCAAACGGGACCCCGCGGTCGCCTGATCGGCCGCCTTCCCCCACCAGGATAAAAGTCACAATGAGCTGGATCGAAAAACTCCTGCCGCCGCGCATCAACAAGACCGCCGAACCCACCGCGCGGCGCGTGCCGGAAGGTCTCTGGGTCAAGTGCCCGTCCTGCGAATCGGTGCTCTATAACGAGGACCTCGCGGCCAATCTGCACGTCTGCCCGAAGTGCGACCACCATATGCGCATCGGCGCGCGCGCCCGCGTCGATTCCCTGCTGGACCTGGAAGGCCGGGTCGAATACGCCCAGTCCATCCGGTCGGTCGACTCCCTGAAGTTCAAGGACTCGCGCAAGTATCCGGAACGTCTGGCCGAAGCCGTCAAGCAGACCGGTGAAACGGATGCCATGGTCGTGGTCAGCGGCTCGATCAAGGGTGTGCCGGCCGTGCTGGCATGCTTCGAGTTCGAGTTCATGGGGGGCTCCATGGGCTCGGTGGTGGGCGAGCGCTTCGCGCGCGGCGCCCAGGCCGCCCTGGACCAGAAAACGCCTTTCATCTGCGTGGCCGCCTCGGGTGGCGCGCGCATGCAGGAAAGCCTGCTGTCCCTGATGCAGATGGCCAAGACCAATGCCATGCTGACGCGTCTGGCGGCTGAACAACTGCCCTTCATCAGCGTGCTGACGGATCCGACCATGGGCGGCGTGTCGGCCAGCTTTGCCTTCATGGGCGACGTCGTCATCGCCGAGCCCAAGGCCCTGATCGGTTTTGCCGGCCCGCGCGTGATCGAACAGACCGTGCGCGAGAAATTGCCGGAAGGCTTCCAGCGCGCGGAATTCCTGCTGCAGAAGGGCGCCATCGACATGGTGGTGGATCGCCGCCAACTGCGTGACGAGATCGCTCGTCTGCTGGCGCTGTTGACGCGGCAACCGGCTGAAGTGCTGACGGCCTGATCGCCATCTATGTGACTCGGGCGGCTGTGCCAGGCACGCTACGTGCTAAAGGCGCGCCGCGCGAGGAAGTCAAATGGATAATGCGCCGCGATTGGTGCGTATTTTCGAAAACACTATTTCGTGGCTTTCTCGCCCGCCTGGGTCAAGTACGCCTTGGTCTAATGGTCGTTGTAAGTTTTTTCTGATAATTTACAACGCGTGTTTACCTCGAAAAACAGCTAGTTGGAGTTCCCCCCATGCAGAGTGGTTATAAAAAGAGCTTGGTCGCAGGCGCGTTGACGGCCTTGGCGATGGCGTGTGCCGTTCCGGCCGCGCAGGCCCAGGACAAAGGCGGTATCAGTGTCCAAGGTGGCGTGGGCGACAAGTACAACCGTACCGCGATCAACTACGAAACCGCGCCCTTGTGGCAGATCAGTGGCAGCCTGGGCCGCCTTGACCTTACCGGTGAACTCGGCGCGGCTTACTGGTGGACGCATAGCGGTGGCGGCCATCCGTCGAATGCCTGGCAGTTGAATGCCATTCCGATGTTCCGTTGGTGGGTCAGCGACCGTTTCTTCTTCGAAGGCGGCGTCGGTGCCACGGTGTTCAACCACACCAAGTTTGCTGGCGAGACCATCAGCACGGCGTACCAGTTCGGCGATCACATCGGCCTGGGCTTCCAGTTCGACCAGCACAACCGTATCAGCCTGCGTTATTCGCACTTCTCGAACGCGAGCATCAAGCGCCCGAACCCGGGGCTGGATGTGACCCAGGTGACGTACACGTACCTGTTCTGATCGACCGCGCCGCCGGTTTGGCGGCATTGGTCAAGAAAAGCCCTGGCCATTGAACTGCACCCCAAAAGTTGGATGTAAATCCGACCTTTGGGGTGTTTTTCATTGCCATATTGCGATGGCCTTTCCATCGCAGCCGCTTCCGGTTTGCCAAGCCGTGCCAGTGCTCGCGCGACTTGCTCTTCCGATGCATAGTGCGTCGGCACGTTTTACGCACCCTTAAAGTTCTTTTTCGATCCGGGCGAGGAGTTGTTCGATCACGTCGCAGGCTAGCCGCTGCCGCAACGTCCTCGCCTCACGTTGCTCCGGCTCGTCGCCTTCGCCCAGCTCAAACTTGGCGACCGACACCGGACCGTCCTTGCGATAGCCTTCGGCTTTCTCGTCGCTTGCGAAGCGGCTGCGTAGGATCGCCAGCGAGGCCTCGACGACGGCTCCGTGCTTGCCGTTGCACTCTTTGTGGAAAGCCGCAGCCACGGCGTCCAGTCCTTCGGCTGCGTGTTCAATGCAATAGATCAGATCGTGCGCGTCCTTGCGTTCAAAGCGCTGATCGAACGCAAACGACTTCAGGCAGGTAAAGCTGACCAGGTTGGCATGCTTGATGTGTTCCGTCGCGATTCCGTTGCCACCGAGGAGTTCAGCCTGAATCTCGGTGACTTGGTGAAGGTCAAAAACGATGGACGAATACGGGATATTCAGTGCAGAGATCGTGCCTTCGGTCGGCAATGGCTGCACCTTGCCGCCAGCGATGTCCGGTGCATCCGCCAGCAGTTCCAGCACCATCAAGGCGCCATGTTCAGTGCGGGTCTGCCAACGCCAGGAAAGCTTTGTACCGGCGCTGTTCTCGGCCCGCTCGAATCCCATCTTCTTGAGGTTGTCTTCGAGTGTGTGATACGCCTCGGTATCCGCCAGGATTTGCAGGTCGATCACGATGTCCACGTCCAGAGTGCCCGCGTGCGCCGGCACTACCGGCGGTCGTGCGGCAACAAGATAGCGCGGCGTGAGCCCCCCGATCAGGTAAACCGACTCTTTCCACGGCCCGAGTCCGCGCAGCAGTGTCACAAGGACGCGTTCGCAGTCCACCGTGTACTGGTCGCTGTAGCCATCAAACGTCGCGGGCTTTGCCATCAGAAGCCAATCCTTTCCTTGCGTAAGTGCTCGGCCATTTCCTTGGCGCGGCCTTCACCGCGCAAGAGGTCGAGATAAACCTGGACTGGACTGGCCAGCCAAACACCCCCGACGTTTTGCCGGAACAGCAGTTCTCCCGCCGACTTCGTCTCGATGACCGCGAGGTTCGCTCCTTCATTGACGACGCGCGCACCCAGCTCCGCCATTGCCGCCTCGGTACTGGTGCTGGGTAGCAGTCGAACTCGCACCTGAGAGATGCTGGACAAGAAGGGGGTATAGCGCTGTGCAGCGGCTTCGTAGCTCACCGCGTAGGCGACTTGATGCGCATCGAGCATCTGGCCGAGCCGCTCGATCAGTGCATCAGATTTCAATCCGGGCACGAAGTACCGGCGCAGCACTGGCGCGCGTTGCGTGGCGAGCTGCTTCGCCCAAGCATCGAGCAACGCGCTGGGTTCTCGCAGATGCCGCTCCTTGCTCGGCCCCTGTCCTCGCGACACCAACCAGTCGAACCGCTCCAGCTCGCTTAGTACGTCCGAGGCCGTGGATGGAGCCACCTGCGCCCGTTCGGCCACTTCGGTAACACCAAACCATTCCTCGTGATTGACCAGGAGCGCATACAAAACCTGGGCACGCCGCCCGGAGAAGAGCGACCGCACCGACTTCTCCAAAGTCTTCGGAGGCGGCTTGTCGATGTAGACGTAGGCGCCAGGGGCCGGCAGGAAGAGGCTTCCGCCGCTGTCGAAGTAGCCGATGCGCTCGGCTCTGAGCAATTCCTTCGCCCCCGGTGAGAGCGACTCGGCGATCAACAGGTGCTGCACATCGACGTAGTGACCATGCTGCAGCGACTTCAACTGCCACAACGCCTGGCGCACATCTCGGGGATAGACGGACTTCTTTGCCTCAACCAGCAAGACAATCGACCTACCGGCGACGTGCAGATCAATCTTCGCGTCGACGCGACCAGCGGCTCGAACAGCAGGTTCTGACTGAGTCAACTCGGCATGCATGTCCGGCAACTCCCGGAGTGAATCTAAGAGCTGCTCGATCAGAGCGTGTTCCACGAAGGTCGATTTGGTCATGACTGCCGTTATTTCCTGCCCAGCGAATAACGGAACTATACCGAATATTCGACATAGATGCCATATTCTCTGTACAGCGAATTTTCTCCAGGTTAGCTCGACGTTTGACGGTCGTCCCGGCGTTTCGCCGTCGGGCTCGTGGGCTACGCCCCGTGCCTCGTGCCGAGCCATGGCCATGCGGCTTTGATCCCTGTCGCCTCCGGCCCTGTGGGCCTGCGCACGGGTCGGCTGGCCCATGTACGGCGCACGGTGTTCACCCAGGTGTTCAACGTGTCGATCGATGACAAGCAGACCTTCCGTCCTTGTTGAGCCTGGCGTGATTGACCCGTTGCAGTCGATGATGGCGCCGGCAGCGAGCTGATCGCGCCGCGCGGACTTCGGTGCGTCGTCCCTGCTGGGGCGGCGCACTTTTTTTGCTGCGCCCGGCGCGGGTTCTTCTGCGCCTGCGGCTCTACCCGTTACGAGCGGCTACAGGCGTGTTTGCAGACCGTCGCTGTTGCGGATTTGATAACCTGCAAATTACTTTCGGTAATCTCGATTTATCTCCCTAAAAATAAATACTCTATGCCAGCAAACGGCAGGCGATAAAAAACCCCGAGGCCGGAATAATCCGGCGCTCGGGGTTTTCAGGGCTGACCAGCCTGATCTATTCGATCAACGGCGCGTCTCGACCTGTTGCAACGGCTCGCTGGAAACCGCCGTCACGGGCTTGCGCTCGCGGCCCAGGCGCAGCGGCACATGGGTGGCCGCGATGCGTTGCTGGGTCTGAGCGTGACGCTCCGGATCGGTCTCGACCCACTTCAGGCCGGCGGTATTCACCACGTCGTGCAGCGATTGCTTGCTGGCACCAGCGGCGGGCGCGGCAGGCGCAGCAGCCTCAACCGGAGCAGCAACCGGAGCCGGTGCAGCCACCGGAGCGGGAGCAGCAACCGGAGCGGGAGCAGCAACCTGGACCGGCGCAGCAGGTGCGGCGACCGGAGCCGGGGCGGCAGCAGGAGCCGGGGCGGCAGCAGGAGCCGGCGCAACAGCCTCAACCGGTGCGGGAACAGCGGCCGGCGCGGTGACCGGAGCCGGTGCCACAGCCTCGACAGGTGCGGGCACCAGAGCCGGCGCGGCGGCCGGAGCCGAAGCAGCCTCAGCCTGCGTGTCGGCAACGATCTCGGCCGGCGTGGCAACCTGCACCGGCGCGGACACGGCGACGGGCGCCGTGGTCACCGGTTCGGCGGTCGACTCGGACAATTCGGCGATCGGTGCGGCCACATGCGAATCAACGGACGGAACCACGGGCTTGCTGGTATCCACCGGCGTCGCGACTTCCGACAGCGCGGCCTGGGCATCAGCGGCCAGGCGATCTTCTTCGCTTTGCTCCGATGCGTCGAGGCCGTCTTCCTGGCCATCGGCATCCGAACTCACGCCATCCTCCTGGCTGCGACGACCACGACGGCTGCGACGACGGCGGCGCTTGCGTTCCGGATCCGCGGGGAGGGGATTGCCGAACTCGTCGGTCTCGCCTTCGCCAGCGGCGGCATCACGTGCCACGGTGTCGTCGGCGCCATCCGGCGGCAGGGCGGCAGCCACGGTCTCGGCCAGAGCCGCCACCATGCTTTCCTGCTCGCTCATGACGCCTTCGCTACCGGATTCCTCGCGGCGATTGCGGCCACCACGACCACGGCGGTTACGACCCTGGCGGGCGGGGGTACCGTCCTCCAGCGCCTCCGCCTGCGGCAGATTGCGTTCGGCCTGATCGGCAGCCTGGTTCACCGCCTGGTTCGCGGCCTGAGCCACGGCATCACGCTGGCCGCGTTCACCACGCTCGCCACGCTCACCGCGTTCAGCACGGTCACCCCGGTCGCCACGCTCGTTGCGTTCGCCACGGGCGGGCCTTTCGGCATCGCCACGACGGCCACCGCGCACATGGTGGCGGCTGTTGGCGTCGGTCAGGGCTTCGGTCGTTTCGGCGGCATTGCGGCCGTCGTTACGGCGGCCACGGCCGCGGTCGGAGCCGTGGCGTTCGCCGCGACGGTCCTGGCCGTCATGCGTACGGGACTTGGCGCGGTTGTTGGCGCGCTTGGGCTCTTCGGATACGGCCGGCGCAGCGGCGGGCGCGGCGGGCTTTTCACCGCCGGACAGCCAACCCACCAGACGCTTGAACAAACCACCCAGGCCGGCGGGAGCCGGCGCGACAGGCGCGGGCGCCGCGGGCGCCGCCGAGACGGGCGCGGGCTGCGAGGGCGTGATGCCCTTGACCAGCGCTTCCGGACGGGCCTTCACTTCCGTTTCCTTGGGCGCGAAAGCGACGTCGGTGGCGGGCGCCTCGGCCAGCTCGAAGCTGACCTTGGTCTCTTCCAGGCGCGGGTCGTCGTGGCGCAGGCGCTCGATATGGTGATGCGGCGTTTCCAGGTGCTTGTTGGGGATCAGCACCAGGTTGACCTTCAGGCGGGCTTCCATCTTGGCGATGTCGGCGCGCTTTTCATTCAACAGGAAGGTGGCCACGTCCACCGGCACTTGTGCGTGCACGGCGGCGGTGTTTTCCTTCATGGCTTCTTCCTGCAGCAGGCGCAGCACGTGCAGGGCGCTGGATTCCGCGTCGCGGATCACGCCGGTGCCGTTGCAACGGGGGCAGGTGATGTGCGAACCCTCGTTCAGGGCCGGACGCAGGCGCTGACGCGACAGTTCCATCAGGCCGAAACGGGAGATCTTGCCCATTTGCACGCGGGCACGGTCGAAATGCAGGGCATCACGCAGGCGCTGTTCGACGGCGCGCTGGTTCTTGGTGTCCTCCATGTCGATGAAGTCGATGACGATCAGGCCACCCAGATCGCGCAGGCGCAGCTGGCGAGCCACTTCATCGGCCGCTTCCTGGTTGGTGCGCAGGGCGGTTTCTTCGATGTCAGCGCCGCGGGTGGAGCGGGCCGAGTTGACGTCCACGGCCACCAGCGCTTCGGTATGGTCGATCACCACCGAGCCGCCGGACGGCAGGGTGACGGTGCGCGAGTAGGCGGTTTCGATCTGATGTTCGATCTGGAAGCGCGAGAACAGCGGCACGTCGTCGCGGTAGCGCTTGACGCGGTGCACGTTGTCCGGCATCACCACGCTCATGAAAGCGGTGGCTTGATCGGCGATCTCGTCGGTATCGATCAGGATCTCGCCGATTTCAGGCGAGAAGTAGTCACGGATGGCCCGGATGACCAGGCTCGATTCCAGGTAGATCAGGATGGGCGCGGAGTTGTCGCGCGCCGCGCCGTCGATGGCGGTCCAGAGTTGCATCAAATAGGACAAGTCCCATTGCAGCTCTTCGACGTTACGGCCGATGCCGGCGGTGCGGGCGATGATGCTCATGCCTTGCGGCAGTTGCAACTGATCCATCGTGTCGCGCAGTTCCTGGCGATCTTCGCCTTCGACCCGGCGCGATACGCCGCCGCCGCGCGGGTTGTTGGGCATCAGCACCAGGTAACGGCCGGCCAGCGAAATAAAGGTGGTCAGCGCGGCGCCTTTATTGCCGCGTTCTTCCTTTTCAACCTGAACGATCAGTTCCTGGCCTTCGCGCAGGGCATCCTGGATGCGGGCGGTGCGGACATCGACGCCTTCCTTGAAGTAGCTGCGCGCGATTTCCTTGAAAGGCAGGAAGCCGTGGCGGTCTTCGCCGTAGTTGACGAAGCAGGCTTCGAGGCCGGGTTCGATACGGGTGATGGTGCCTTTATAGATATTGCCTTTGCGCTGTTCGCGGCCGGCAGTTTCAATGTCCAGGTCGATGAGTTTTTGCCCATCGACAATGGCGACGCGCAGTTCTTCCTGGTGCGTCGCGTTGAACAACATTCGCTTCATGAGAAGGTTCTCCGTAGTCATGACACGCCGATATCGGCGCGTGACCTCGGATCACACGGTCTGCGGACTGCGGCAAGGGCAAGCGGCTTGCGGACCGTACCCGGGCAGCGCCCAGGCGTATCCGCGCCAGTCAGGCGGGCACTGCGTGCCGGTAGGCACGGGGTTCTGTCAGCAGGGGAGTCAGGAGCACGTATGTGGTTGACGAATAAAGTTGCTGCGGGAACTCAGACGCGGCGTATATATATAGAGGGCGCGCGCCTGGTGCTTTAAATGCGACGATGCTTGCGAATGCTTCAGAGCCGCGCGCGGCTGCAACGGTCCTGTCATGAAAGCGGGCAAAATGTGCCACACCACTTTCTGCTTGGCTCGGTTGCGCCGGCGACCGAATGACCCCGGAGCTGAAATCGAGCAGGCGGTACAATAGCGTCCTGCGCACCGGACGGCGTTGCCAAAAAAGCGTACCCGACGGAGTTGCAAACAGCATCTCTACGCCAAGCGGCCATTCAGCCAAAGCCCCCCATTTCAGCCCCTTAAGGCTGTCCCGATTATATGCCGCTTTTCGCAATGCGCAAAGAATCATCCCCTGGGGGTTCCCCCAGCACGCCAGCCGCCGTTCGACTTGTCGAAGTGACTGAAGAAAACGAGGGGCAGCGTGTCGACAATTTCCTGTTTCGACTGTGCAAGGGCGTCCCCAAAAGCCATGTTTACAAAGCGATCCGTGACGGCAACGTCCGTGTAAACAAGGGACGCATCCAGGCGGACCAGCGCCTCGAAATCGGGGACGTCGTGCGGGTGCCGCCTTTCCGCCTCCCCGCCCCGGATGCGCCGCGCGCCGTACCGCCGGCGGAATTCCCGGTCGTCTATGAAGACGAGGGCATGCTGGTGGTGGACAAGCCGGCCGGCATCGCGGTGCATGGCGGCAGCGGCGTGGCGTTCGGCGTGATCGAGCGGCTGCGCGCGTCCCGCCCCCAGGCGCCGATGCTGGAGCTGGCCCACCGGCTGGACCGCGACACCTCCGGCCTGCTGATGATCGCCAAGAAACGCAACGCCTTGCTGGGTCTGCACGAGATGCTGCGGGAAGGGCGGGGCAACAAGCGCTATTACGCGCTGGTCCAGGGCGACTGGGTCAACGACCGCCAACACATCAAGCTGCCCTTGCTGAAATGGACCACGGCATCGGGCGAGCGGCGCGTCCGCGTCGATCAGGATGGGCAGGCCGCCCACACGATCGTCACGTTAAAAAAGCGTTTTGGCAGTTACAGTCTGGTTGAGGCAGAGTTGCGCACCGGGCGCACCCATCAAATTCGGGTGCATCTGGCGTCCAGCGGCTTTCCGATCGTTGGCGACGACAAGTACGGCGACGATGAAACGCGTGCGACTTTCGCGCGCCAGGGCTTCAACCGGATGTTCCTGCATGCTCATCAATTGATCATGGCGCATCCGCTGACCGGGGAAACGCTGGACCTGCGCGCACCGCTGCCGCCGGCCTGCGTGCAACTACTAAATATGCTGGAGAAGGTTTGACCATGTCTTATTCGTTGGTGGTGTTCGATTGGGACGGCACGCTGATGGATTCCACCCACAGCATCGTGGCTGCCATCCAGGGGGCGTGCCGGGACCTGGAACTGCCGGTGCCGTCGGCGTCGCAGGCCAGCTGGGTGATCGGGTTGTCGCTGGAAAGCGCGCTGCGTCATGCGGTGCCGGAGCTGACCAAGGCGATGATGCCGCGCTTTCTGGAACGCTATCGGGTGAACTACCTGCTGCGCGACCCGGAACTGAAGCTGTTCGACGGAATCCGCGAACTGCTGGCCGAGCTGGCGCAGCGCAATGTGCAATTGGCCGTGGCCACCGGCAAGAGCCGGGTCGGCCTGAACCGGGCGCTGGCGGCCAGCGGGCTGGTCGACGCGTTCCAGGCGACGCGCACCGCGGATGAGACCTTCAGCAAGCCGAATCCGGCCATGCTGCACGAAATCATGACCGAGCTGGATGTGGCGGCGGACCGCGTGGTGATGATCGGCGACACGTCGCACGACCTGCAGATGGCCGCCAATGCCGGCGTGCACAGCGTTGGAGTGACCTACGGCGCGCACACCCGCAAGGAGCTGGAAAGCTGCACGCCCCAGGTCATCGTCGAATCGGTGCCGGAGTTGACCGCCTGGCTGGCGGCGCGCGAGGTTTGATTCACAAGCGTTAAAAGCTGTCGGTAATTGATTCGCGCCGGCGCATCGTGCCGTGGGAACATTCGTTGCGGGCGCCCGGTCTTAGTGGAATATTTCGTCGGGCCGGCTGGTGTTCGCCGAGCGGCCGCGATGATGCTTCTTTTGGAGCCGGCAGACATGCTCATACGTAAACCCTCGGACATCGTTCCCTCGGAAATCACCCCGGAACCGATCTGGCGCGAGCGCCGCGCCTGGCTGGGACGGGCTGGCGCCGGGCTCGCCGCTGTCGGCACGGCCGGCTGGAGCCTGCCCGCGCTTGCGGACGGTGAGGGCCTGGCGGCGCTGCCGGCGACCGCCAACGCCCAATACACCGTCATGGACAAGCAGACGTCCTATGCGGACATCACGTCCTACAACAATTACTACGAATTCGGCCTGGACAAGGGCGATCCGGCCCAAAACGCCAAGACCCTGAAGGTGCGGCCGTGGACGCTTACTGTCGAAGGCGAGGTCAACAAGCCGCGCACCTTCGATATCGACGAATTGCTCAAGCTGGCGCCGCAGGAAGAGCGCGTCTACCGCCTGCGCTGTGTCGAGGGTTGGTCGATGGTGATTCCCTGGATCGGTTATTCCCTGTCAGCCCTCTTGAAGCAGGTCGAGCCAACCGGCAATGCCAAATTCGTGCAATTCGTCACGGTCGCGCAACGCGACACCATGCCGGGGCTGCGTAGCCGGGTCTTGAATTGGCCTTATACGGAGGGCCTGCGGCTGGACGAGGCCATGCACCCGCTGGCCCTGTTGACCTTCGGGCTGTACGGCAAGGTGCTGCCGAATCAGAACGGCGCGCCGGTGCGCGTGGTGCTGCCCTGGAAATATGGCTTCAAGTCGGCCAAATCGCTGGTGGCGATCCGCCTGGTCGAGAAAATGCCCGTCAGTTCCTGGATGGATGCCGCGTCCAGCGAATATGGCTTCTACGCCAACGTCAATCCCGACGTGCCGCATCCGCGCTGGAGCCAGGCCACGGAGCGGCGGATTGGCGACGGCTTCTTCAGCCCCAAGCGCAAGACCTTGATGTTCAACGGTTATGACCAGGTGGCATCGTTGTACCAGGGCATGGATCTGCGGGCGAATTATTAGATCGCGATGGGTCTTTCACCATGATGGCTTCCGCATGATCTTTTTCGTATGAGTACTTCCACGCTTCCTGCTGCCTCGGCGCGGCGCCAGTGGAGCGCGCGCCAGGTGGGCCGCTTCAAGCCTTTACTGTTTCTGCTGGGATTGGTGCCCGTGCTGCGCTGGGTCTGGCTGGGCTTCAACGACGGCTTGACGGCCAATCCCGTCGAATTCCTGACCCGTTCGGCCGGCACCTGGACCTTCGTCTGCCTGTTGGTGACCCTGGGCATCACGCCCTTGCGCCGGTTGTTGAACCAGCCGGCCCTGATTCGCGTGCGCCGGATGTGCGGCCTGTTCACGTTTTTCTACGGGCTGCTGCATTTTCTGTCCTGGGCGGGGTGGGATCGCGGCTTCGATCCGGCGTCCATGGTCGAGGATGTGGGGCAGCGCCCCTTCATCCTGGTCGGTTTCCTCGCTTTCCTGCTGCTGTTGGCTTTGGCCTTGACCTCGTTCCAGGCGGCCATGCGCTTTCTCGGGCGCAACTGGGGGCGCCTGCACCGTGCCATCTATGTGATCGGCCTGCTGGCACTGCTGCATTTGTGGTGGCACAAGGCCGGCAAGCACGATTTCACCCAGCCGCTTTGGTACGGCAGCGTCCTGGCCGTGCTGCTGGCCTGGCGGGTGGTTCTGTGGGTACGCGCCAGGCGGGCGCGGCCGGCGTAAGTGGCGGGGCTCAGCGGGCAGGACGCAGGGGCAGGGCGTAAGCAGTGACGCGGCTGGAACGCCGCGCCGCCTATTCGCTTTCGCCCGGCAGGACGCTCAGGATGGCCGCCGTTTCGGCATCGGCGACGCCGTCGTAGCGCGCAGGGCGGTAGTGCATCTGGAAGGCCGCGATCACGCGCACGGTGGCGGGGTCGTAGACGCCGCTGCGGGGCACGGCGTAGCCGACCCGGGTCAGCTGTTCCTGGATCCAGGCGGCGTCGGGCAGGCCGGTGGCCACGAAGCGCGCGCCGGCCGCCTGGGCCGCGGTCTCGTCGTACCAGCGCCCCAGGCCGTCCTGGGCCAGGCGGCGCCAGGGGAAGAGGGGGCCGGGATCGATCTTGCGCTGCGGCGCGATGTCGCTGTGTCCCACGATGTTCTCCGGCCGTATCCCATGGCGCCGGGCGATATCGCGCACCAACAGAATGACCGCCCGGATCTGGGCTTCCGAATAAGCTTGCCAGTCCGGCGCCTGTCCGTTGCCGCCCGGCAAGGGGCCTTCGTTGGTGATTTCAATACCGATCGACGCGTTGTTCAAGGCCGTGCGCCCGAACCAGCTGCTTTCACCTGCATGCCAGGCGTTGCGGTCTTCCGGCACCAGGTTGTAGACGCGCACGCGGCCGGCGCCGGTTCTTTCATCGCTGACCAGGTAATGGGCGCTGACGTCGCCCGCCGATAGCGTGCGCAGGGAGGCCCTGTCGTCACCGTCGGTGTAATGCAGGACGATGAAGCGGACCCGGCTGTCCTGGCTGGCCGCGCTGATGGACGTATCGACGTCCAGCCCGGCCGGCCAGCGCCGCGCGCAGCCCGCCAGGGCCAGCGTGCCCAACAGGGCTAGCGCGCCCCGCCGGCCGCTGCCGACGCCAGGCGGCGCCTTCAGCACATCCTTCCCCATCACCGCGCCAGGAACAGAAACAGCGTCGGTTTCTTGTCCAGGTCCGGCGCCGGGCGGGACTTCCAGTCGGCGATGGTCGCGGTACGTATCCACTCTTCGTCCGTCGTCACCGACCGGGCGACGCACAGGCGGGTGTCGCCCCGCAGGCTGGCCAGCAGGGTCGTGAACATCGCGGCGTTGCGGTAAGGCGTTTCGATCAACATCTGGGTCTGGTTGTTGCGCGTTGACAACTGTTCCCAGGCGCGCAGCTGCTTCGCCCGCTCGCCGGGTTCCACCGGCGCATAGCCATGGAAAGCGAAGCGTTGCCCATCCAGGCCGCTGGCCATCAGGCCCAGCAGGATGGAAGACGGCCCGACCCAGGGGCGGACGTGCAGCCCCAGGCGATGCGCCGCGTCCGCCACCCGTGCCCCGGGGTCGGCGACCGCGGGGCAACCCGCTTCCGACACCAGGCCGATTTCGCCGCCCTGGCGCAGCGGCCGCAGCCAGCCGTCGATCTCATCGGCCTTGGTCTTTTCACCCAGGGTATGGATGGTGATTTCCTGCAGGGGCCGCAAGGTGCCGATCTGCTTCAGGAAAGCGCGGGCCGTCTTGGCGTTTTCGGCGATATAGCAGTCCAGCCGGGCTGCCAGGCCGCGCGCTTCGGCGGGCAGCCAGCGGTCGACCGGCGCTTCACCGAGGCTGACGGGGATGAGGTGCAGGGTGCCGGGTCCGCCCGTCATTCGGCGGCCCGTCCCTGGCCGGCGGTCAGCGGATCCATGCCGAACAGCGTCAGCATGCTTGTCAGCGCGATGAGGGGCAGGCCGATGATGGCGGTGGGATCATCGCTTTGTATGCTTTCCATCAGCGCGATACCCAGGCTTTCCGCCTTGGCGCTGCCGGCGGTGTCATAGGGGGATTCGGCCAGCAAATAGGCGTCGATGGCCGCGTCGGAGAGTTCGCGGAAACGGCAGCGGGTCACGATGTCCGCGTGGGCGACACGCTGCCCGTCGGTCACCGCCAGTGCCGAGTGAAACTCCACTTCGCGGCCGGACAGGGTGCGCAACTGCCGCTGGGCGCGGGCAAAATCGCCGGGTTTGCCGATGGGCGTGCCGTCCACCGTGGCGACCTGATCCGACCCGATGACCACCGCGCCCGGGTACTGTTGCGCGACCGCCTCGGCCTTGGCCAGCGCCAGGCGCACCGCCAGGGTGGCCGGGCTTTCGCCCGGTTCGGGCGTTTCGTCGACCATGGGAGGCGCGACTTCGAAGGGCAGTCGCAGGCGCGACAGCAGTTCGCGGCGGTATTTGGAAGTGGAAGCGAGAATCAGGCGGCGTGTAGAGATAGTCATGCTCGGTTTGACGTTATCACGTAAGTCACAGTATTATCTAACGTTTCTCGGGATTTTCCTTGCGGTTTCTCCGCGCTGGAACCTCCTGTAAGGCGGGCGCCGCGTTGATCGTCGAAGAACTACGCGGTCGAAGAACTACGATCGCAGAACTGCGGTTGAGGAACTGGGGTTGAGGAACAGGATCGGCAAAGTCGATCCACGGGCTTGATCCACCGCCGGCTTTGATTCACGACTAGTGTAAGAGGTGAGGGCCATGGCCAAATCCGGCAAGGGCGCCACTTCTGGCGCGACAGCCGCGGACGATGCGAAGACGGGATTGAAAACGCAGGGCGGCATCATCGACGCTTTCGCGTTTGCGCGTGCCGGTCATCAAGCTGAAGGAAGTGTGCCGTTGGCGCGCCTGTTGCGCGCCGTTGAGGGCCTGCCGCAGCAGCATGACGGTGCAAGCGGCGAGGTTCACTGGCAAGTGCGTGGCATGTATGGCACCGGGTTGTTGACTGGCAAGCCTTTGTTGGCTTTGCACGTGCAGGCCAGTCCGGTGTTGATCTGTCAACGCTGCATGGAGCCGTTCACGCTTCCCATCGATGCCGAGGTGACGCTGCAGTTGGTGCGCCGCGAATCCGATCTGGACGACGACGACTTCGGTGGTCGCGGCGGAGCGGATGATGAGGATGATGAAGGGGACGACGCGTCGGGTAGCGGCGCGGCGGCTCCTGAAAAAGTATTGGGGTCGGCGCGTTTCGACGTGCTGTCCCAGGTTGAAGACGAATTGATTTTGAACATCCCCTACGTGGCCAGGCATGAAGTCTGTCCGGGCGCGGCGGGACAGGCAGGCAAGGAAGCATCCGAACCTGTCAAGCGTCCATCACCGTTCGCGGTGCTGGAAAAATTGAAGCACAAAGATTAGATCAACTTCTGGCTGCATCGCGTACAATGCGGCCCGATTCTAGGAGTCATCATGGCTGTTCAGCAAAACAAGAAGTCCCCCTCGAAGCGCGGCATGCACCGCTCGCACGATTTCCTGACTGGTCCGTCGACCGCGATCGAACCCAACACGGGCGAAACGCATCTGCGTCACCACATCAGCCCCAACGGTTTCTACCGTGGCCGCAAGGTCCTCAAGACCAAGAACGACGAATAAGTCATCGCGTAACGCGTGACCGGACTCTTCGTTTTGGCTGGCGCTGATACTTGGCACCCGTGATACGCATCGCCATTGACTGCATGGGCGGCGATATAGGCCTGCCCACGACCATACCCGCGTCGCTCGCGTTCGCTCGGCAATTCCCCGACACCCAGCTTCTGCTGGTCGGCGTGCCCGATGCCATCGAAAAGGCATTGGCCGCGTCGCGGGACGTGCCGCGTGACCGCATTGAAATCGTGCCTGCCTCCGAGGTCGTCACGATGGACGATTCGGTCGAGGTCGCTCTGCGCCGTAAAAAAGACTCGTCCATGCGCCTGGCTGCCCAGGCCGTCAAGGACGGTCGCGCCGACGCCTGCGTGTCCGCCGGCAATACCGGCGCGTGGATGGCGATTACGCGTTACGTGTTGAAGACGCTGGACGGCATCGACCGCCCGGCTATCGCCACGTCGATTCCCAACCAGGACGGTCGTGCCACCACGATGCTCGACCTGGGCGCGAACGTCGATTGCACCGCCGAACATCTGTTGCAGTTCGCCATCATGGGCACCGCGCTCGCGCAGGCGGTCGACCATTGCGAACGGCCCAAGGTCGGTTTGCTGAATATCGGCGAAGAAGTCATCAAGGGTAATGAAGTGGTCAAAGAGGCTGCCGAGCTGTTGCGCGCCAGTCCTTTGAACTTCCACGGCAACGTGGAAGGCAATGACATCTTCAAGGGCACGGTGGATGTGGTCGTTTGCGACGGCTTCGTCGGTAATGTGGTGCTGAAATCCATCGAAGGCCTGGCCAAGATGATGAGCAGCGTCATCCGCGAAGAGTTCAAGCGTAATCTCATTACCTTGCTCGCCGGTGCAATTGCGTCGCCCGTCCTCAACCGCTTGCGCCATCGCGTCGATAATCGGCGTTATAACGGTGCTGCCCTGTTGGGGTTGCGTGGCGTGGTCATCAAGAGCCACGGCTCGGCCGATGCCTACGCGTTCGGTTTTGCCCTGCAGCGTGCCCGCGAGGCGGTGGCCAGCAAGTTGCTGGAACGCATCATGCAGAGCGTGGCGCAGATACATCAGAGCGTGCATACCAACTCCGTGCCGGCGGCCTTGCCGCGCGCGGCGGGAGACTCCGCTTGAAACAGAATTCCCTGCAGTATTCCACGATCACCGGCACGGGCAGCTACCTGCCGCCGCGCGTGGTTTCCAACGATGAGCTGGCTGCGGAGCTGGCTCAGCGCGATATTGTCACGTCGGATGAATGGATCACCGAACGCACGGGTATCCGCCAGCGTCACCTGGCCGAGCGCGGTGTCACCACCAGCGCGCTGGCTACCGAAGCTGCGCGCCGTGCCATCGAAGATGCCGGCCTGCAGCCCGCCGATATCGACCTGATCATCGTCGCCACGTCCACGCCCGATTTCGTCTTTCCCAGCACGGCTTGCCTGGTGCAGGCCGAACTGGGCATCAAGGGCGGCGCGGCCTTCGACGTGCAGGCCGTGTGCAGCGGCTTCGTCTATGCCCTCACCACCGCCGACAGCTTCGTGCGTGTCGGCCGCGCGCGCCATGCGCTGGTGATCGGCGCCGAAGTCTTTTCCCGGATTCTCGATTGGAACGATCGCTCCACCTGCGTGCTGTTCGGCGATGGCGCCGGCGCGGTGGTGTTGAGCGCATCGGACGAGCCGGGCATCCTGGCGGCGCAATTGCACGCCGACGGCAGCCAGACCAAGATACTGTGCGCGGCCGGCAACGTGGCCTACGGCGAAGTGGTCGGCGATCCCTTCCTGCGCATGGATGGCCAGGCGGTGTTCAAACAGGCCGTCACGGTGCTCGACCGTTCCGCCCGCGATGTCTGCGAGGAAGCCGGCCTGTCGCTGGACGCCGTCGACCTGCTGATTCCGCATCAGGCCAATCTGCGCATCCTGAATTTCCTGGCCCGTAAATTGGGCCTGCCTGCCGAAAAGCTGGTCGTCACGGTGGATCGCCATGCGAACACCTCGGCCGCCAGCGTGCCGCTGGCATTGGACGCCGCGCGCCGCGAAGGCCGCGTGCCGACGGGTAGCACCGTGCTCATGCAAGGCGTGGGTGGTGGCTTTACCTGGGGCTCGGTCCTTGCCAGAATGACAGCCACAAAACGGTAATTCCAGAAAAAAGATGAAAATCGCTTTTGTATTCCCTGGTCAGGGTTCCCAGTCGGTCGGCATGCTCGATGCCTGGGCCGGTAACGCGGCGGTCGCCGATACCGTGGCGCGCGCCAGCGCTGCCCTGGGGCAGGACCTGGCTGCCTTGATCGGCCAGGGCCCCGCCGAACAGCTCAATCTGACCACCAATACGCAGCCGGCCATGTTGACGGCTGGCGTGGCCCTCTTCAATGCGTGGCGCGCCGCCGGCGGCCCGCTGCCGGAAGTGGTCGCAGGCCACAGCCTGGGCGAATACGCCGCGCTGACCGCCGCGGGCGCCTTGCAGCTGGAAGACGCCGTGCGCCTGGTGCGCATCCGTGCCGATGCGATGCAGGCCGCCGTGCCGGTAGGCACCGGCGCCATGGCCGCCATCCTGGGCCTGGACGATGATGCCGTGCGCGCCGCCTGTGTGGCGGGTGCCCAGGGCGAAATCGTCGAAGCCGTCAATTTCAACGCGCCCGCGCAGGTCGTGATCGCCGGCCACAAGGCCGCTGTCGAACGCGCCTGCGAAGCCGCCAAGGCTGCCGGCGCCAAGCGCGCCGTCATCCTGCCCGTGTCGGCGCCGTTCCATTCCAGCTTGCTGGAATCGGCTGCCGCGGTGCTGTCCAAGGCGCTGGCCGACGTCACCGTCAATGCCCCGGCGTTCCCCGTGATCAATAACGTCGACGTCCTGGCGCCGGCCGATGCCGCCGCCATCCGCGACGCGCTGGTGCGCCAGGCCTGGCACCCCGTGCGCTGGGTGGAAACCATCCGCGCCTTCAAGGCGCAGGGCGTCACCCACGTCGTCGAATGCGGCCCCGGCAAGGTGCTGGCGGGCCTGATCAAGCGTATCGATGGAGAATTGACGGGTCTGGCGATCACCGATCCGGCTTCCCTCGACGCGGCCCTGGCGCAGCTCGGAGCCAACTGATATGGATACTGCAATGGACCTGCAAGGCAAACTCGCGCTGGTTACCGGCGCCACCCGCGGCATCGGCAAGGCGATCGCGCACGAGCTCGCCACGCGCGGCGCGGTCGTGGTCGGCACGGCCACCTCGGAAGCTGGCGCTGCCACCATCAACGAAGCGCTGGCGCCGCTCGGCGGCCGTGGCGTGGTGCTCGACGTCACCGATGCCCAGGCCTGCGACAGCCTGCTCGAAACGCTGGCGAAAGACGGTGGTCCGCATATCCTGGTGAACAACGCCGGCATCACGCGTGACACGCTGGCCATGCGCATGAAGGACGACGACTGGGATGCGGTGATCGACACCAACCTGGCCGCCGTTTTCCGTCTGTCGCGCGGCGTCATGCGCGTGATGATGAAAGCCCGCTGGGGCCGTATCATCAACGTCACGTCGGTGGTGGGCTCGTCCGGTAATCCGGGGCAGGCCAACTACGCCGCCGCCAAGGCCGGTGTGGCCGGCATGTCGCGTGCATTGGCCCGTGAATTGGGCAGCCGTGGTATTACTGTCAATTGCGTGGCGCCCGGGTTTGTCGATACCGACATGACCCGCGTCCTGGGTGAAGCCCAGACCGCTGCTTTGCTGCAACAAATTCCGCTGGGGCGCCTGGGCGCGCCGTCGGATATCGCGCATGCCGTGGCTTTTCTGGCGGGTCCGCATGCCGGTTACATTACCGGTACGACTTTGCATGTGAACGGCGGCATGTATATGTAATTTTCAGCGGACCTCGCATGATGCGGTCTGGCCCCGAATTCAAGGTGGGTTGACTGACGTTGCGCGAGGTTCGTTGCAAAGAGCACCAAGTCCGGTGTTCGCGTATCCCGGGTTGATCGCAACCGGGGATAAGTTTTTTCTCTTGGCCTGGCGTTGGCATTCCTCTGCGCTTGGCTATAATTCGCGGGATTTTTCCCAATTGGAGATCTGCATGGAAAGCATCGAACAGCGCGTCAAGAAGATCGTCGCTGAACAACTTGGCGTGAACGAAGCCGAGATCAAGAACGAATCTTCCTTTCTTGACGACCTCGGTGCCGATTCGCTCGACATGGTTGAGCTGGTCATGGCCCTCGAAGACGAATTCGAGACCGAGATCCCCGACGAAGAAGCCGAAAAGATCACGACCGTGCAGCAAGCTGTCGACTACATCAATTCGCACGGTAAGCAGTAAGCTAGCCTTTTCTTCCCCCGCGGCGGGACCCGGTCCTGCTGGCGGGAACCAGGGCGGTCTTTGGAGCATGCCGCGCGATCGCGCGGGGTCGGGCCTTTGGGCCCATGCCTGGACGTGGCCAACTTGGCATGCGTTATTCGGGCGGACCCCGTGGTTGCGCGTATCGCGCGAGCGGCATGTTTCAAGCCGCCTTTGTTTTGTCTGTTTGAGGAGTCATCCGTGAAACGACGCGTCGTCATCACCGGACTGGGTATTGTCTGCCCCGTTGGGAACGACCTTGCCACTGCCTGGGACAATATCGTCAACGGACGTTCTGGCATCAGCCGCATCAGCCGTTTCGATCCCAGCGCCTTGACCACGCATATTGCCGGCGAAGTGAAGAACTTCGACATCACGCAATTCATGCCCGTGAAAGAGGCGCGTCAGATGGATACTTTCATCCATTACGGCGTGGCGGCCGGCGTGCAAGCCTGGCAGGACTGCGGTCTGGAAATCACCGAAGAAAATGCCGAGCGTATCGGTGTCATCATCGGCTCGGGTATCGGCGGCCTGCCGCGCATCGAAGAGACCCAGACCGAACTGCTCGAACGTGGTCCCCGCCGTATCTCGCCGTTCTTCGTTCCCGGTTCGCTGATCAACCTGATCTCCGGCCAACTGTCCATCAAGTACGGCATGAAGGGCCCCAGCTACGCTGTGGTTTCCGCCTGCACGACCGGTCTGCACAGCATCGGTGACTCCGCTCGCCTGATCGCCTACGGCGATGCCGACGTCATGGTCGCCGGCGGCGCCGAGTCCACGGTGTCGCCCCTGGGTATCGGCGGCTTCGCCGCCATGCGCGCGCTGTCCACCCGCAACGATGATCCGGAAACGGCTTCGCGCCCCTGGGACCGCGACCGCGACGGCTTCGTGCTGGGCGAGGGCGCCGGCGTGGTGGTGCTGGAAGAATACGAACACGCCAAGAAGCGCGGCGCGCGCATCTACGGCGAATTCGTCGGCTACGGCATGAGTTCCGACGCTTATCACATCACCGCTCCGGACAAGGACGGTCCTCGCCGTGGCGTGGTCAACGCCTTGCGCGATGGCGGCCTGAATCCGGAAGATGTGGATTACGTCAACGCCCATGGCACGTCGACCCCGCTGGGCGACCGCAATGAAACCGATGCGCTGAAACTGGCGTTCGGCGGCCATGCCAGCAAGCTGGTGGTCAACTCGACCAAGTCGATGACCGGTCACCTGCTAGGCGCTGCCGGCGGGATCGAAGCGGTGTTCACGACCTTGGCCGTGTACAACCAGGTGTCTCCTCCCACCATCAACATCTTCAACCAGGATCCCGAATGCGATCTGGACTACTGCGCCAACGAGGCGCGGCAGATGAAGATCAACGTCGCGTTGTCCAACTCCTTCGGGTTTGGCGGCACGAACGGGTCGATGGCTGTTCGCCGGATCTGAGTTGAACGCCGGAGAGCATCGTGGCTGGACCCTGCGCGTGCCGGTGCTTACGCCGCGCTGGGTGACACTGGCCGCGCCAGCCATGCGCTGGGTGGGGGCCGCGGCCGCCGCCTGTGCGCTGGTCTGGATGGGCCTGCCCGCCAGCCTGGCCACGGTGCTGGCCTTGGCCGCCGTCACGATCGCCGCTTCGGCCGCGGTCATGGCACCTTTCCGCGTGTCTTCCGTGCGCGCGGTCATGTTTACCGCCGACCATGCGCTGTATGTACGCCTGCCCCAGGGCTGGCGTCCATTGGCGCTGCGTGGCGTGGCGCGCGGTTGGCGCTGCCTTGCCCTGCAGGGCGACTTACCCGCGCCGCTTGGCCTCCAGCGGGGGCCTTTTAAGGGTTTTCCCCGGCAGCGACGGATTTCCTTCACGGTTTGGCAGGACGCGTTGCCGGCTTCCGCCTGGCGCAGGCTCAATCTTCTGAGCCAGCGCAGCGGGCGCCGGACCCCTGCGCACGTGGCCACGGGGACAGTTGCGCCATGAGTGAACGCGAAATCGACGCCGAGCTGGTCGCCCGGGTACAGCGCGGCGACAAAAAAGCTTTCGATCTGCTGGTCATGAAGTATCAGCGCAAGATCATGCGCCTGCTCTCGCGCATGATCCGCGACCCCTCGGAAATCGAGGATGTCGCCCAGGAAGCTTTCATCAAGGCGTACCGGGCCTTGCCGCAGTTCCGCGGCGACAGCGCTTTCTATACCTGGCTATACCGCATCGCCATCAACACCGCGCGCAACTGGATGGCATCCAGTGGCCGCCGTCCGAGCGCGCCGACCGCATTGGAAAGCGAAGATGGTGAAACTTTTAACGAAGCGGACAACCTAAGCGATATCAGCACCCCTGAATCGATGGTCGCCACTCGGGAGATCGCCGAGACGGTGAACGCTGCCATCGACGCCTTGCCGGAAGAGCTGCGCACGGCGATAGTCCTGCGGGAAATTGAAGGAATGAGTTACGAAGACATCGCCCAGAGCATGGGATGTCCCATCGGCACCGTACGTTCACGAATCTTTCGTGCGCGCGAAGCCGTCGCCGCCCGTTTGCGGCCCATGCTCGGCAACGCTGCCGATCGTCGCTGGTAAGGAGCAAGTCATCATGCAACACACAGAACCGTCCGAACTGTCCGAGGAAGAACTGTCCTGGGAAGCGTCGGTGTCGGCCTGGATGGATGGCGAGGGTTCCGAGGAATGGCTCGACGGCCTGGAAGTCGCCGAAGGCCGTGAAACCTGGGACACCTACCACCTGATAGGCGACGTCCTGCGCAATCCTGAGCTGGCGATCACCCCCTCGGCGGGTTTTCGCGCGCGCCTGACGGCCGCATTGGATAACGAACTGACCATCGTGGCGGCGCCGCGCAAGCGGCGTTTCGCACGTCCGGCCTGGCGACTGGGCCTGACCGGCGCGGCCATGGCCGCCGCGGTGGCGTCGGTGGTGTGGGTGGCCCAGCCCTCGCTGTTCGGTGGCGGTGGCCAACTGCCGGAAACGCGGGTCCTCGCGGACGCCACGCCGGCCGTCTCCTCTGCCGAGGAACCCGTGCTCAGCGACTATCTGGAAGCACACATGCAAATGGCCGGCCCCAGCGCCATCCGCCAGGTTTCCTTCGACCTGGGAGCCGGGCGCTGATGATCGCGACGTTGGGCATGCCTGGTCTGCGCAGATCCTCCTGGTTAACAAGGCTGTCTTTCGTGGGCCTGCTGGCTTGCCTGGGCGGTGGCGTGGCCCACGCGCAGAGCAGCACCAGCACCCCCGCGCCGCGCGTGCCCCTGGCCGCCGAAGAAGCTCAGGCGCTGCTGTCGCGTATCCAGGAAGCCGCGCGCAAGCTCGACTATTCCGGCATCTTCACCTATCAGCAGGGCGAGTTGATTCAATCCTCGCGGCTGATACATATGGTCGACGGCAGCGGCGAGCGCGAACGCCTTGAAGTGCTGGACGGCCAGCCGCGCGAGTACCTGCGCCACAACGACGACGTGCAATGCCTGGTGCCGGAACGCAAGACCGTGCTGACGCAGCAGCGCCGCGCCGACCGTTTTCCCGGCCTGCTGCTGGGTTCACCCGCGGCGGTGACGCGCTACTACCAGGTCTATAGCGAAGCCGCACCGCGCCGCGTGGCCGGGCGTCAGTGCCGCATGATCTCCATCGAGCCCCTGGACAAGGCGCGCTATGGCTACCGCCTGTGCGCCGATGACCAGAACGACCTGCTGTTGAAGGCGCAGACCCTGTCGGGCGGCAATAGCGTGATCGAACAGGTGACGTTCACGACGCTGCGGCTGGGCAAGGATGTCGACGGCAAGCTGCTGGAATCGCGCTGGCCGTACAAGGATTGGAAGGTCCAGCCGTCGACCCTGCAGCCGGTGGACCTGGCTTCGCAAGGCTGGCGCATTCCCTTGCCGGCCGGCTTCGTCCAGGTGTCGCAGGTCGCACGCGTCATGGGCCAAAGCGAATCGGTCAGCCAGCTGGTCCTGTCGGACGGGCTGGCCGCGATTTCGGTTTTCATCGAGCCCTTCGACAAGAAGCGTAATAGCCGCCAACCGCACGGGGCCTACCGGCGGGGCGCCGTCAGCGTCTATGGCACGCGCATCGCCGATTACTGGCTGACCGTGCTGGGCGAGGTGCCTCCCGCCACGCTGGAGCATCTGGCGAAGTCGACGGAATACGTGCCGCCAGCGGCTCCCGCGCCGGCCCCGAAATAAACAAATTTTCAAGAAATCTCACCTGGCGCGCCGTCTTGCGGGGCGGGCGTCAGGATTTCCTTCTTGAATCCATGGTAGAAAGACCCGTATATCTACGCGGAGTTTTACATGAACTTTTCCTATGAGAAAACGCCGGCGATGCTGCAAGGGGCGATGCGGCGTCTGCTGGTGACGATGGGCGCCGTGACGGTGCTGGCCACCGCGGCGTTTACGCCGGCACAAGCGCAGACCCAGGCTCAAACCCCCATGCCGACGGTCACCATGCCCGACTTCAGCGGCATCGTGGAAAAGGCGGATCCGGCGGTGGTCAACATCCGCACCACGGCGACGGTGCCCGTGCGCCGGCCCGGCAGTGGCCCCGACGGCCAGGATCCCTATGACCTGTTCCGCTTCTTCTTCGGCCCGGACTTCCAGCCGCCCGGCATGCCGGGACAGCGCGCGCCGCGCGACAAGACCCCCAAGGACAACAAGGAACCCAACAAGGCGCCTGAAGAACGCACCGTGCCGCGTGGCGTCGGTTCCGGTTTCTTCATTTCGGCCGACGGCTATGTGCTGACCAATAATCACGTGGTCAGCGATGCCACCGATATTTTCGTCACCACCACCGACGGCCGCGAATTCAAGGCCAAGGTGATCGGCACCGACGAGCGCACCGACGTCGCCCTGTTGAAAATCGACGCCAAGGGCCTGACGCCGCTGCCTATCGGCGACGACTCCAAGCTCAAGAAGGGCCAATGGGTCCTGGCCATCGGCTCGCCGTTCGGCCTGGATTCCACCGTGACCATGGGTATCGTCAGCGCCATCAACCGCGATACGGGCGATTACCTGCCGTTCATCCAGACCGACGTGGCCGTCAACCCCGGCAACTCCGGCGGTCCGCTGTTGAACCTGGCGGGCGAAGTGGTCGGCATCAATTCGCAGATCATTTCCCGCAGCGGCGGCTTCATGGGTATCTCCCTGGCCATCCCCATCGATGAAGTAATGCGCGTGGTCGAGCAGTTGCGCGCGGACGGCAAGGTCACCCGTGGCCGCATCGGCGTGCAGATCGGCGAAGTGACCAACGAGGTCGCCACCGCCATCGGCCTGAGCAAGGCGGAAGGCGCTCTGGTCAGCAGCATCGAGGGCGACAGCCCCGCCGAAGCCGCCGGCGTGCAGCCGGGCGACGTGATCCTCAAGTTCAACGACAAGAGCATCGCCCGCTGGTCGGATCTGCCCCGCATGGTCGGTGAAACCAAGCCGGGCACCGTGGCGCCCCTGCAGGTCTGGCGCAAGGGCAAGTCGGTCACCCTGACGGTCAAGGTCGCTGAGATCCAGCCGCCCAAGAACGCCGCCAAGGAAAAGACGCCGCCCAAGTCGGAACCGGAATCGTCCAGCGCCATGGGTTTGACGGTGGTCCCCGTGCCCGCCGAAACCCAGCGCAAGATGAAGATCACCGGTGGCGTCCTGGTGCGCCAGGCTGAAGGCGCCGCTGGCCGGGCCGGCATCATGGAAGGCGATATTGTGTTGGCAATAAACGACACTGACATCACCGCGCCCGACCAATTCGTCAAGACCGCCGGCAAGGTTGACAAGACCAAGGCAATCGGCGTGTTGGTCCGTCGGGGCGACCAGACCCAGTGGGTCGCGGTCCAGCCGGCTAAATAAAGGCAAACCGGCTAAAATCGCAGGTTGCCGCAATAAGGGGGCGCACGGCGCCCCCTTATTTTTGGCCGTCCCTTTTTTCCTCTTCTCCCTGTCTATGCAGCATATCCGCAATTTTTCCATCATCGCCCACATCGATCACGGCAAGTCGACCCTGGCCGACCGCCTGATCCAGCGCTGCGGCGGCCTGGCGGATCGCGAGATGTCGGCGCAAGTGCTCGACTCCATGGACATCGAGCGTGAGCGTGGCATCACCATCAAGGCCCAGACCGCCGCTTTGCAATACAAGGCGGCCGACGGCAAGGTCTACAACCTGAACCTCATCGACACCCCGGGGCACGTCGACTTCTCATATGAAGTCAGCCGGTCGCTGTCGGCTTGCGAGGGCGCGTTGCTGGTCGTCGACGCCTCGCAAGGCGTGGAAGCCCAGACGGTGGCGAACTGCTACACCGCCATCGAACTGGGCGTGGAAGTGCTGCCGGTGCTCAACAAAATGGATTTGCCGCAGGCGGATCCGGACGGCGCGCGCCAGGAAGTGGAAGACGTGATCGGTATCGACGCGTCGGACGCCGTGCTGGCCAGCGCCAAGACGGGCATGGGCATCGATGAAATTCTCGAAACCGTGGTGGCGCGCGTGCCCGCGCCCAAGGGCCAGGTCGACGCACCGCTGCAGGCGCTGATCATCGACTCCTGGTTCGACAACTACGTCGGCGTGGTCATGCTGGTGCGCATCGTCAACGGCGTGCTGAAACCCAAGGACAAGATCCTGCTGATGGCGTCGAACGCTACGCACCTGTGCGAACAGGTGGGGGTGTTCACGCCCAAGTCCGTGCAGAGAACCCAGTTGTCGGCCGGCGAAGTGGGCTTCATCATCGCGGGCATCAAGGAATTGGCGCACGCCAAGGTGGGCGACACGATCACCATCGCGGGCAAGGCCGCGCCGACGGCGCTGCCTGGTTTCAAGGAAGTGCAGCCGCAGGTGTTTGCCGGCCTGTACCCGGTGGAAAGCAGCGAATTCGACCAACTGCGCGATTCGCTGGAAAAGCTCAAGCTCAATGACGCCGCGCTGCAGTTCGAGCCGGAAGTCTCGCAGGCGCTGGGCTTCGGTTTCCGCTGCGGCTTCCTTGGACTGCTGCACATGGAAATCGTGCAGGAGCGCCTGGAACGCGAATTCGACATGGACATCATCACCACCGCGCCGTCGGTGGTGTACGAGGTCGAGCAGCGCAACGGTGAAGTGATCTCCATCGAAAGCCCGTCGCGCCTGCCCGAAATCGGCAAGATCGCCGAAATTCGCGAGCCCATCGTCAAGGTCACGCTGTTCATGCCGCAGGAGTATGTCGGCCCGGTCATGACCCTGTGCAACAACAAGCGCGGCGCCCAGATCAATATGAGTTATCACGGCCGTCAGGTTCATCTGACGTACGAGATTCCCCTGGGCGAGATCGTGCTCGACTTCTTCGACAAGCTGAAGTCGGTGTCGCGTGGCTATGCGTCCATGGACTATGAGTTCCTGGAATATCGCGCCGCCGACGTGGTGCGGGTGGATCTGTTGATCAACAGCGACAAGGTCGATGCCTTGTCCATGATCGTCCACCGCAGCAACGCCCGCTACCGCGCGCGCGAAGTGGTGTCCAAGATGCGCGAGCTGATTCCCCGCCAGATGTTCGACGTGGCCATCCAGGCGGCCATCGGCGCTGAGGTCATCGCGCGCGAGAACGTCAAGGCCTTGCGCAAGAACGTGCTCGCCAAGTGCTATGGCGGCGACATCAGCCGCAAGAAAAAGCTGCTGGAAAAGCAGAAGGCCGGCAAGAAGCGGATGAAGCAGGTGGGTAGCGTGGAAATCCCGCAAGAGGCCTTCCTCGCCATCCTGCAAGTGGAAGACAAATAGGTTGAGATAAGGCATTACACATGAGCTGGAATTTCGCGCTGATCTTGTTCATCCTGCTGGTGGTCACCGGCATCCTTTGGCTGCTGGACATCACGGTGTTGCGCAAGGCGCGCAAGCGCAAAGGCGAAGCGGCCTGGGCGCAGTTTGATGAGGCTGTCATTGGTGATCCCGCCGAGACGGAGCGGCTGCGCCGCGCCGCGGTCGAGGCCGCCACGCGTGCGCCGTGGTTCATCGAATACGCCGTCAGTTTCTTCCCGGTGATCCTGTTCGTCTTCGTGCTGCGATCCTTCGTCGTCGAACCCTTCCGCATTCCGTCCGGGTCGATGCTGCCCACCTTGCAGTCCGGCGACCTGATCCTGGTCAACAAATTCAGCCGCGGCATCCGCCTGCCCATCCTGGATACCAAGATCATCAACACCGGCAACCTGGAACGCGGCGACGTCATCGTGTTCCGCTACCCGGTGGATCCCAGCGTCGACTACATCAAGCGTGTCGTGGGCCTGCCGGGCGATGAAATCGCCTACCTGGACAAGAAACTGTATGTAAACGGGCAGGAAGTCACCCATGCCCGCGACGGCAATTACTTCGAGCCGGACCGGGTTGCCTATGTCTCCAAATATAAGGAGAATTTGGGCGACGTTCAGCACGATATCTTGCTGGAAGAGGGGAAATACCAGCAATATGAGCCCATTTGGCAGTTCCCCAACTTGCAGAACTGCCAGTACAACCGGCAGGGCGTGCGCTGCAAGGTGCCGGAGGGCCAGTATTTCGCCATGGGCGACAACCGGGACAATAGTGCCGACAGTCGCTATTGGGGATTCGTTCCGGACGGTAATATCGTGGGCAAGGCATTCTTTATCTGGATGAATTTCTCCGATCTGAGCCGGATCGGCCGATTCAATTAACACATGTCCCTAGCCGCGCTGCAAACCCGTCTGGATCACCGCTTCGGTGACGAGGCCCTGCTGGAGCAGGCGCTGACTCACCGGAGCCATGGTGCGCGCCATAACGAACGACTCGAATTCCTGGGCGACTCCGTCCTGAACTTCGTGGTCGCGTCCATGCTGTTCGATCGCTATAGCAAGATCGACGAAGGGGACCTTTCGCGGCTGCGCGCCAATCTGGTGAAGCAGGCTTCGCTGGCGGACATCGCCCAGAAGCTGGAACTGTCCCATGACCTGCGTCTGGGTGAAGGCGAACTGAAAAGCGGTGGCTTCCGTCGTCCGTCCATCCTGGCCGATACCCTGGAAGCCATCTTCGGGGCCGTCTTCCTGGATGGTGGCTTCGAGGCCGCCCGCCGTGTCATCGTCCGGCAGTACCAACCCATCCTGGCGTCCGTCGATCCCAAGACCCTGGGCAAGGACGCCAAGACCTTGCTGCAGGAATTCCTGCAAGGCCGCAAGCTGGCCTTGCCCTTGTACACCGTCATCGCCACGCATGGCGCGGCGCACAGCCAGCAGTTCGAAGTCGAGTGCGCCATTCCCGCGTGGGAAATCAAAGTAGTGGGTGCCGGCGCCAGCCGTCGCGCGGCCGAGCAGGCCGCCGCAAAGTCAGCGCTGGAGGCGGCGCAGGCCGCCAGTCCCGCCAAGAATCCCAAGCGCGCGTCCCGCGCGCGCAAGACCGCGCAGCTATCCCTGCCCGTCGCGGTCGCCCAAGAAGTGAAATGAGCGAACAAAATTTCCGTTGCGGCTTCGTCGCCATCGTCGGTCGGCCGAATGTCGGCAAGTCGACCCTGAACAATGCCCTCATCGGCAGCAAGATTTCCATCGTCTCCCGCAAGGCGCAGACGACGCGGCATCGCATCCATGGCGTCCTGACGCGGGAGCACGAACAGTTCGTGTTCGTCGACACCCCCGGCTTCCAGACACGCCACGGCGGCACCATGAACCGCATGATGAATCGCGTGGTCACGCAGGCTTTGAGCGACGTCGACGTGGTCGTCCATGTGGTCGAGGCGGGCAAGTGGTCCGAAGGCGATGCCAAGCTGCTGCCTTTGCTGCCGAAAGGCGAGCGCTGCATCCTGGCCGTCAACAAGATCGACGCCCTGAAAAGCCGCGACGAACTCTTTCCCTACGTGGCCAAGCTCAGCGCGTTGCACGACTACGGCGCGGTGATCCCGGTCAGCGCCGCCAAGGATCGCCAGCTGGACGTGCTGCTGGACGAGATCGCCAAGCGCCTGCCTGAAAACGAACCCATGTTCGAGGCCGATACGCTGACCGACCGGCCCATGCGCTTCATCGCCGCCGAGCTGATTCGTGAAAAGATCTTCCGCCTGGTCGGAGACGAACTGCCTTACGGCTGTACCGTGGTCATCGAAGAGTGGGAAGAAACCGAAAAGGGCGCGAGCATTGCCGCGTGCATCCTGGTCGAGCGCGAAAGCTACCGGCCCATCCTGCTGGGCACGGGCGGCATGCACATGAAGCGCATCGCTTCCGAAGCGCGCCAGGACATGGCCAAGATGCTGGACAAGCCGGTTCACCTTGAGGTCTACATCAAGGTGCGCAAGGGCTGGTCGGACCGCGAAAGCGCCTTGCGCGACCTGGGCTACGAGTAAGCCTTAGATGAGTCGGCGTTCTCCTCGCGTGCAGGACAGTCCTGCATACATGTTGCACGCCACGGCCTGGCGCGAAACCTCGCTGATCATCCAGGCCTTTTCCCGCGATTTCGGCTGTGTGTCCATGGTGGCCAAGGGCGCCAAGCGACCCTATTCGGTGTTGCGGCCGGTCTTGTCCGCGTTCCAGCCCTTAAGCCTGTCGTGGACGGGCGCGGGCGAGGTCAAGACCCTGACCCGGGCCGAGATCGCCGGGGTGCTGCCCCTGGCGGGCGGCGCCTTGATGTCGGCCTGGTACATGAACGAATTGCTGTTGCGCCTGATGCCGCGCGAGGATGCCCATCCCGTGCTGTTCGATGCGTATCGCACGGCGTTGACGCAGTTGGCCACGGGCAGCCGCGCCGCCGCGGCCCTGCGCCGTTTCGAATGGACCCTGCTGGCCGAAACCGGCTACGGCGTCGACGCCAAGATGCCCGATTTCGAAGATCCCGCCATCGAGCCCGCGTTGCGCCGCGATCTGCGTGAACGCCTGGCGCAGAATCTGGCCGGCCGTGAGCTGGCCACGCGGCGGGTGCTGCTGGATCTGCAGCGGCTGGGCTGAACGCTTCATACTGAACGCTGACGCCGGATGCCCTGATGGCGGCCGTGATAACGTTTTGCTTTCGTCCATCCAAAGCGTCCTCACTCCATGCCTGCTTACGTGAAGCCTCGATGGTTACGCGACATGCTGCGTTTCCTGCCCTTGAAAAGCCAGTTCGTGTTGTCCGGGAATGTGCGTGATCTGCAGACCTGCGAAGTCGCGCCGGACAAGGTGACCGCCCAGCCCCTGGTCAACACGCTGGTCGACGAGCTGAAGGGCGCGGGTTATGCCCAGCTGGTGGTGTGGAATCCCGTCACGGGTTTCACCGTGCCGGAAAGCTATGACCAGGCGGCGGCGCAATCCGGCGCGGAGACCTTGAAGCGGCTTGGCCTGACCGTCGTCGACGAAGAGCAGGCCAGCCCCGTGGCGCCGGGCGGCATCGATCTGCTCACCGCCAGCCTCGACCGGCTGGCGGCGCTGCCGGGGGATCCCGTGGCGCTGGTCGTGGATTTCGCTTCGCGCCTGACCGTGCGCGCGGAGACTCCCAGCGCGGCCGAGCACGCGCTGTTCACGCGGGCCCTGGTGCTGGCGCACAGCGTGGCGCCGCGTCCCGCTGGCGCGGCGCGCAGCCCCTTCTTCAACACCATCATCTGGATCGTCGACAAGGAAGGCGACCTGCCGGACTGGCTGCTGATCGACAATCCGCGCATCCGTCATATCCCCGTTGCCAAGCCGGATCGGGCCGCGCGGCTGGCCTTGTCCGGCGCCCTGTTGCGGGGCGTGCCGGGTGCCCAGGGGGCCGCGCCCGACCTGCTGGCCACGGCGCAGGCCGCCTTTGTCGATGGGACCGAGGGGCTGTTGCTGGCGGACATGAACGCGATCGCGACCTTGGCGCGCGTCGAAGGCGTGACGGTAGAGAAGATCGGCGACGCGGTGCGGCGCTACAAGGTCGGCGTGTCGGAAGATCCGTGGCTGAAGATCGAGCGCGACAAGATACGCAATGCGGACACCTTCATCCGCCAGCGGGTGAAAGGCCAGGCGCATGCCGTGACCCACATGCTGGACCTGGTCAAGCGCGCCATGACGGGCGTGGGCTCGCAAAGAAAGGGTAATCGGCCGCGCGGCGTGGCCTTTCTGGCCGGCCCCACGGGTGTCGGCAAGACCGAGCTGGCCAAGACCATCACCAGCCTGCTGTTCGGCGACGAAAGCGCCTACATCCGCTTCGACATGTCGGAGTTCAGCGCGGAACACGCGGACCAGCGCCTGATCGGCGCGCCGCCGGGCTATGTCGGCTACGACGTAGGCGGTGAACTGACCAACGCCATCCGCGAGCGGCCCTTCAGCGTGGTGCTGTTCGATGAAATCGAAAAAGCGCATCCACGCATACTCGATAAATTCCTGCAGATTCTGGACGATGGCGTGCTGACGTCCGGCCGGGGCGATCGCGTGTACTTCTCCGAAGCGCTGATCGTATTCACGTCGAACCTGGGTATCTACCGGCAGGATGAAACGGGCCAGCGCGTGGCCAACGTCATGCCCGACGACGGGCCGCAGGCGATCCGCGCGAAAGTGCTGGGCGAGATCGAACGGCATTTCAAGCTGGTGCTGAACCGTCCGGAAATCTTGAACCGTATCGGCGAGAACATCATCGTCTTCGACTTCATCCGCAAGGACGTCGCGACGGAGATCTTCGAGCAGATGGTGCGCACGGTGATCGACGACATCGCCGCGCAGGGCATCGCCATCGAACTCGACGCGGGGTTCAGCGACGCGCTGCGAGCGCGCTGCATCGGCGATCTGTCCAACGGCGGGCGCGGCATACGCAATCAGCTGGAAGCCAATCTGCTCAATCCGCTGGCGCGCGGCCTGTTCGATCAGGATGGCCAGGCCGGCGACCGGTTTCTCGTTTCGGACCAGGCGGGCGCCTTCCATCTGCAGAAGCGTTAGCCCATGGACATCCGTGTTTCACGTCTGCATTTCCCTGTCACCACATTGGGACCGGGACGGCGTATCGGCATCTGGTTCCAGGGCTGTTCGATCCGTTGCGCCGGCTGCATCTCCATGGATACGTGGGCTGACGCGGGGGGCGAGACGTCGGTCGCTGCCGTGCTTGCACAGGTGCGGGAGTGGCTGCCGCTGGCCACGGGCATCACGATTTCGGGCGGCGAGCCCTTCGACCAGCCTGAAGCGCTGCTGGCGCTGCTGCGGAGGTTGCGGGAGGCGGCAGTGGACGACATCCTGGTATACAGTGGCCACGCTTTCGAATCCCTGGCCGCCACCTTGACGCAAGCCGACGGCTTGATCGATGCGTTGATCACGGATCCCTTCGACATCGATGCGCCACAGACACTGGGCTTGCGCGGCAGTGACAATCAGCGGCTGCATTGCCTGACGGCATTGGGGCGCGCGCGTTACGCCACATACGCGCAGGCGCCGCGCAGTGCCGCCAAGGCGCTCGATGTGATGTTCGATGAGGATGGCAGCGTGTGGTTTGCCGGCATACCGGAACGGCATGATTTCCTGCGCTTGCAGGAAATATTGAGCGAGCAGGGCCATCGTATCCAAATCAGCGCGGACAAAGCGCGTAGCAGAAGCGACGGGAAATTTCGACCATGATGCGTTTATGCCCGAATTGCAGAACCGAGCGGTCGGTTGATGAATGGTTCTGCGCCGGTACGTTCAATGACGCGGCGTGCAACTGGGATCTATCCGGTGTGCAGATCAGGGCGGCCGGTTGGCGCCCCCAGGATGTCGTCACCGCGGAGGGGGCCGGCGCGGCGAATGCGGCGAATGCCGCTGACGCGGCTGAGGCGGTCCAGGCGACTGACGCGACTGCGGCGCCGACGACACCCGCTGGCCGGGCCTGCACGAACGGGCATCCGATGGATGCCGGCGACCTGATGTGTCTCGAATGCGGCGCCGACCTGGCCGAGCACGCCGACGGGACCCGGCCGGATAGCGCGTCCTCGCAAGCCGCGGAGCAAACCGATCAGCAAGTACCTACTCCGACCCAGGAAACGCGCGTCGACGGCTGGCGTCTGCTGCGCCAGATATCCAGTACCGATGGCGTGCGCGAGCGCTTCCAGGCGGAACACGAGGACAGCGGGCAACAGGCGGTATTGACCCTGTACCGCCCCGGCGCCGAACCCGATCCTGCCGTCTATGACGTCGTGCGCCGGCTTCCGCGCGGGCACGTTCCGGAGATCGTCGCCACGGGCCGCTGGGACGGGCGCGCCTACGAAGTCGCGGAGGAAATCAGCGGCGGCACCCTGGCCGACCTGGGCATCGCGGTGCGCGATATGGCGACCCTTCGCCACGTGGTCGATGAATTGGGCCGTGCCTTGCAGGCCTTCTCCGAGGCTGGACTGCGTCACCGCGATCTGCGGCCGGGTACCTTGCTGGTGCGCAGCCGCGAGCCGCTCGACCTGGTCATCAGCGGCTTTGGCTCGGCACGCTTGTCCGAGTTCGACCTCGACATCGTGTCCCCGCTGGAAACCACGCGCTATATGGCGCCCGAGGCCATCGCCGGCGGCGTTGCCGCGGCTTCCGACTGGTGGAGCCTGGGCATGATCTTGCTGGAGCAGCTGACGGAGGGCCGTTGCTTCGAAGGCATCAATCCGCACGCTTTCCTGATTCATGTGCTGGCCAATGGCGTGATCCTGCCGGATGACCTGGATCCCGCGGTCGCGCTGCTTCTGCGTGGCCTGCTCGCCCGCGATCGTCATCAGCGCTGGCAATGGCCGCAAGTCCAGGCCTGGCTGGAGGGCCGGCCGGTGGACGCGCCCGCGGCAGTGTCCGTGGAAGCGGAAGCCAGCGAGGGCGCGAGCATTGCATTGGGCGCACGCCAATTTCGGCGGCCCGCCGTATTCGCGCTGGCCGCCGCTGAAAGCGAGCACTGGGCCACCGCGCGCGATCATCTGAGCCGCGGTGTGGTGCTGACGTGGGCGGAGCAGGCGGGAGCCGGCGCGAAAACCCTGACCGGCCTGCGCCAGCTGGCTCAGCTCGATGGTGTCGATGACGATAGCCGCCTGATGGTCGCGCTCAAGCTGCTGAATCCGGACATGCCGCTGATCCTGCGCGGTGACATCGTCACGCCTGGCTGGCTGCTGCAAAACCCCCTGGAGGCGTATGACCTGGTGACGGGCCCCGTGCCGGTTTTCCTGGAGCGCCTGGGAACGGAGAGCTGGTTGTCGCGTCTGCGCTCGCGCGCGGCGGAGGTGCGGCAACGCGCCAGCCATCTGGGCATCGAGCTGGACGAAGACCTGGCGCGGATCGCGCTGCTTTCCACGTCGCGTGCGCGCCTGGCGGCGGAATGGGAAGAACGGCGCCTGCTGCTGCCGGATTCGGATCATCCGGGCCTGCTGTCGCTGTCGGAACGCCGTGTGCTTGGCGAAGAAGACCTTATCGTCCTGCTGAGCGCGGCGATCTCCCAGTTCAGGTCGGTGAACGAGATTCTGGATCAGGCGGCCGCCATCGCGCAACGGGAAGACATCCTGGTGTTCGAGCGCGACGCGGCTCGCACTGTGCTGGCCCTGCCGCGGGCCGAGCTGCTACGCGCGGTGGACGACAGGATCGCCGGCTTCGCCCGCACCGGTAACGGCAAGGTCGACGAATGGGCCGAGCAGTTCCGCCTGGAGCGCCGGCTGCCGCTGCACGAAATCGTCGTCCTGCTGGCGGTCCCCGCCGAGCAATGGCTGGAACCGCAGAAACAGCAGTACGTGGCGCAGATCCTCGAATTCTTCGAAAAAAAGGTCGCCACCACGGTGCTGCGTGGACCGCTCGTCCGGATGACCATCGCCAAGACGACCGGCCGCATCGATGTCCATGAACTGAATGGCGAGCGCTACACCAGCACCGCCTTGCTCGATCACCTGCTGCAACGCAATGTCCAGGCCGTATCGGTGGACCCGACGGCTTTCGGCGCCAGCCAGACGCTGGAAGCGCGTCTGCACACGCTTTACAGGCAGACGTCGCTGTACAAGCGGGATACGGGTATCGACGGGCTCTATCTGGGCTTTCCCTTCCTGCTGCACAGGGATCACCGGGCGACTCGCCCGCGCATCGCGCCTGTCCTGCTGTGGCCGGTCAAGCTGTTGATGGAGCTGGGCACGCGCGGCCAGGCTGCCCTGGCCTTCGACGGGGAGCGCGAGGAAGTGCGCTTGAACCCGGCGCTCGAGGGGCTGTTGGGCCGCGAGGCGGTCAAGGCCTGGCATGCCGCGGCGGACGAAGTGCTTGGCCGTTCCGCGCTGAAAGCCAGCGACGTGGTCGACGCCTTCGGCCTGGTGGCCGAGCTGGCCGGGCGGCAACTCGCGCCCCTGCCGGCGCCGACCTTCGAGCTACCCGCCGGCACGGCGCGCATCGCCTGCGCCGCGGTCCTGTTCCACGTCGACTTCGCGGGGCAGGCCATAGGCGAAGACTTGCGTCAGCTCAAGCAGTTGGCGCCGTCGGGCACCGCGCTGGAATCGATGCTGCGGCTCAAGGACAAATCCGAGTACGACGAAGCGCCTGCCTCATCCGCTGAAGTCGACCGCTACCTGACCGTGGCGAGCGATCCGTCGCAGGAAGCCGCCATACGGAGTGCACGGCAAGGGCCGGGCCTGCTGGTCGAGGGGCCACCCGGGACCGGCAAGAGCCAGACCATCGTCAATATGGTCGCCGACGCGATCGGGCAGGGCAGGAGCCTGCTGATCGTCTGCCAGAAGCATGCGGCGCTGGAGGTGGTGTACAAGCGCCTGGTCGCCGAGGGGCTGGGCGAACGTGTCGTCATGGTCAACGACGTCAACAAGGATCGCGAGCCGACCATACGCGCGGTGCGGGCCCAGCTTGACGAGATTTTGCGCGGACAGACTTTCGATCAGGGCTGGATCCGGCAGCGTGAGCGCATGGCCGCTCGCATCGAAGCCCTGGAGGGCGAACTGGATCGTCAGCACACCGCGCTGCACCACGTCGACGAAGCCACGGGCCTCAGCTATCGCGGCCTGCTGGGTGAACTGATCCAGTTGGAGGCAGAGACACCCCTGGTCAGCATGCCGCAGCTGCGCAGCCGGCTGGCCAAGCTGGACATCACGGGACTGACGACGCTGGAAGAGCAGTGCGCGCCTTTGGCCCGCTACTGGCTGCCGGCGCGCTTCGAGGGCAGCGCGCTGGCGCAGCTGAAGGCGTTTCCCACGGACGCCGCCACCATCGACGCATTCAACGTGGAATTCGCGCGCCTGCGCGAGGCCGAACGCCTGCGGGTGGACACGCTGGCCGCGCATCCCGCGCGCTTCGACATCGACGATCCCGCGCCGTATCGCGCCTGGCTGGATGCCAATGCGGGTCGCCTGATCGCGCTGGATGACACGCAACGGAAGCGGCTTGCGCAGTGGCTGCCCCTGTTCCGTCCGGCCGATGATGACAAGGCCAAGGGCCATCAGCACTACGCGGAGCTGGGCGAACTGCATCGCGCGCTGTTGGCGGTGGACACGGGTGGCTACGATGACGTGTTGTCCGCGGCCGTCGCGCGCCTGCCGGACGCGGAGTTGAACCGGATCGAGGCCCAGACGGCGCTGGCGCTGCGTCCGCTTACGCTGTGGCGTCGCCTCAATCCCGCCACGTATCTGCGCCGCGGTCGCCTGATGAAGTGGCTGACCTCCGCCGGCGCGCCGGCCACCGACGCTGGCTTGGGCAAGTTGCTCGCGGCAGCCCGTCTCGAACAAACCTGGCGCCCCTTGCGTGAGCGCCTGAACGTCACCTGCCGCGCCTTGCACATCGACGGCGTCGAGCCCGACTGCGGTCCGACGCTGGCCGATGCCTGCCTGACGCGCCTGCGCCAGGTCGAGGAGATCCGCGAGCTGGCCCGCCATCTTGCCATCGCGCCGCGCGGCGACGAATTCGATACGGCCGTGCTGACGGGCGATCGCGCGCCGGTCGAACAATTGCTCGATGGGTTCGAGACGGCTTTCTTGCGGCACAACGCCCGCCTGCATAGCAGGCAGGCCCTGGCGCCGCTCGAAGAGTGGTTCACGGAAGCGCTCTATACGGCTTGCAGCCAGGCCATTGCCGACAACGTCAGCTACCTGGGGCCGTTGGATGGCATAGCCGCGGCGCTGCCGACCCTGGCCGCCTATCAGCAGTTTCGGATACGCGCGCGGCACGCCAGCGCCGAGGCGCTTGACATGTTCGCGGTCATGCGTGGACAGGAAGACGCCTTGACGGGCATTGCCTCGACGGAGCTGGACGAGGCCGTGCGTCGCCTGATCAACCGCGAAGCGAGACTGGGCTGGAAGCGCCGCATGGAACAGGACCATCCTGAACTGCTGCTCGACCAAAGCGAGACCGCCGCCAAGGTCAACGCGCTTGAAGAGGCCGACGAAGAGATGCGCCGGCTCAATCGCGAAGTGCTGCGGCACGGCATCGTCCGTGGCAAGCTGGGCTCGGCGCGCGACTGGGAAGACGTGACCCGTCTGACCGGCCGGCGTTCGCGGCGGCTGCGCGAATTCATCGAGCTGGGCTCGGGCCTGGGCCTGATGGCCTTGCGGCCGGTATGGTTGATGAATCCCGACGTGGCCAGCCGCGTGCTGCCCTTGAAATCGGGGCTGTTCGATTCCGTCGTCTATGACGAAGCGTCGCAGATGCCGGTCGAATACGCCGTGCCTACCTTGTTCCGCGGCAATCTGGCCATCGTCAGCGGCGACGAGAAGCAGATGCCGCCGACGGCCTTCTTTGCCAGCCGCGCGGACAGCGACGAGACCGAGGTCTTCGACGGCGACCAGCCGGACGAGGCCGCCAGCGAAGACGAACGGGAGCGCTTCGAGGACACCTGGAACCGGCGCGAGATCAAGGATTGCCCCGATCTGCTGCAACTGGCCCGCAGCGCGCTGCCGGTCTCGACCCTGCAGATCCACTATCGCTCGGCCTATCGCGAGCTGATCGGGTATTCGAACGCGGCGTTCTACGAGAACGACCTGAGCGTGCCGGTGCGGCATCCCGATGCCACCGTGAGGGACGTCAAGCCGCTTGAGCTGATCCAGGTCAACGGGCTCTACGAGCAGCAGAGCAATAGCGACGAAGCGGACCGCGTGGTCGCCTATCTGGCGAACATCTGGCAGCAGCCTTATGCGCAGCGTCCGTCCATCGGCGTGGTCACGTTCAATCGCAAGCAGGCCGACCTGATCGTCGAACGCCTGGAGCAGCGAGCAGAGCTGGATACGGCCTTCCGCGAGGCCTACGGCCAGGAACTCGATCGAACCGACCGCGGCGAGGATATGGGGGTGTTCGTCAAGAATGTCGAGAACGTGCAGGGTGATGAGCGCGACATCATCGTCTTTTCCACCACCTTCGGGCGTAACGGCCAGGGCACCTTCCGCCGCCTGTTCGGCGTACTCGGCCAGAAGGGCGGTGAGCGCCGCTTGAACGTGGCCGTGACGCGGGCGCGCCAGAAGGTGGTGCTGATCACGTCGATGCCGATACGTGAAATCTCCGACATGCTGACGACGCAACGTAAACCGGCAAGCCCGCGCGATTATCTGCAGGGCTATATGGAATATGCGCGGGCGATGTCCGATGGCGAGTTGGCGTCCGGCCGCGCCTTGCTGGGGCGCATGGGCAGTGAACGCACGCACGCCAGGATGCAGCAGGCCGGCGCGGTCGACGGTTTTTCCGCGGATGTGCTGGCGTATCTGCATGGCCTGGGCATCACGCCTGAGTCCGCCCAGGAGGGGGATGCCTTCGGTCTCGATTTCGCGATCGCGGATCCGGCCACGGGTCTCTACACACTGGGGATCGAGTGCGACGCGCCTCGCCATCCTTTGCTGGCGCAGGCGCGCGCCCGTGAAATCTGGCGGCCATCGGTGCTGGGCAGGGCCATTCCGAAGTTGCACCGCGTATCGTCGCAAGCCTGGTACCACGACCCCGAGACGGAAAAAGCCCGTCTGAAGGCCGCGGTGGCGTTCGCCTTGAACCAGACGGTGGCGGCATGAGCGGCCCCAAGGTGGTTCGCATCGTCACGCGCGAGGAGATCCTGGCGATCTGCGAAGGGCACTTGCGGCGGCTCGATCAGGCCATCGCGGACTGGGCCGGCGCGGGACGACGGGGCGGCATGCTGACGGACGCTGAAATCGCCGGTACGCAGGCGCGCCGGGATGCCTTGGCCGCGCTGGTCGCCGCCGACGCGTTCATGGAATTGCAGAAGCGGGTGCCGGAGGAAATCATTTTCCTGAAAGCGGATCTGGCGCGGCGCCAGCAGGCCGCGGTGGAAGGGGCGGCCCGGAAAGCGCAGCGGCAAAGGCAGGGGCGGCATGGCGCCCGCACCTTGCTCGATGCGGCGGACCAGAAGGGTATCGAGATTCCCGCCGCGCTGCGGGGGCAACTCGATCGCCTGAGCGCGGGGCAGATGCTGGACGACGCGGATGCCGTGCTGGCGCAAGGGTTTGCCTTGTTGCGCGCCGGCGCGGGGGCGGTCGCGGACGATGCGCGGACGCTCAGCGCGTCGCAGCAGGCATTGGCAAAGCGCTTGCAGACGGCGGATGCCGTGTCGACGCTGGATGCCTGGAAAGCCGCGCAACAGGCCCAGGAACGCGATCCGGCGCTCGCACGCCTGGATCGCGGCATCGGCGAAGCCAGCGTGTTTCTGGACGCGGCGGATGTCGCCGGGTTCACATCCAGGATCGCTGCCATCGATATGGAGCAGGCCGGCCCGCGCAGGAGCCTCTTGCTCGACAGCTTGATTCTGGATCTGTCCGCTGCGGTGGCGGCAGGGCGGGCGCGCCACGCGGCCTTGGCGACCTTGCGCGAACTCGCGGCGGACCTGGGCGCCTATCGGAGTGCGGACGCCGCGGCCTTCGTCGAGCAGGTGGCGCAATACGGCGAGGCCACATCCGCGGAGTCGATAGCAGCGTCGCAGGCCGCCGGTAACGAGTTGATCGTCCGGCTGCGTCAGCAGCAGGCGGAAGCGGCCCGGCGCACCGCGATCTTGAATGGCTTGGCCAAGCTGGGCTATGAAGTGAATGAAGGGATGGCGACGGCCTGGGCCAGCGGTGGCCGCGTCGTGGTGAAGAAGCCGTCGCTGCCCGGCTATGGGGTGGAAGTGGGCGGCCAGGTCCAGACGGGCCGGCTGCAGGTGCGTGCCGTTTCACTCACCGCGAACCGGGACGTGTCCAGGGACAAGGATGTCGAGACGCTGTGGTGCGGCGATTTCGGCCGCTTGCAGGACTTGCTGGCGCAACATGGCGATGATCTTCTCATCGAGCGTTCCATGGGCGTGGGCGAAGTGCCTTTGAAGGTGGTCGCGGATATGGCCGATACCGTTTCGGTGCAGGCCGCCGGACGGACATTGGGATGAGCGTCCTGGATTACGGGGCTTATGCGGGCTTCGTTTATGCCGGCTTCGTTTATGCCGGCTTCGTTTCGGCCGGTTGCCGTTTGTCGGTGGCACGGCCCAGCAGGAAGCCGCAGATCGCCCACAGACCCGCGCCCAGCGCGCCGACCAGGGCGACCATGGCCACGCCGTGGCCCAAGGCATCGACGGCGGTCTTGACCCAGGCGCTGGCGGCATCGCCGGCCCGATAGACCACGGTGTCGATGAAATTCTTGGCCTTGTACTTGTCCTCGGCGGGCACCGTGGTGAAGATCATCTCGCGGCCGGGCCGGACCAGCGCGTACTCGCCCACGCGGCGCAGCACCATGACCGCGGCAAGGACGCCGAAAACCGGCCACAGCGCCAGCGCGACAAAGCCCAGGCAGATGGCCAGCGGCACGATGGTCAACAGGAACGTCACGCCCAGCTTGCGCGCCAGCCGTCCGGTCAGGAACAACTGGGCGAGCAGGGACAGCACCTGCACGGTGAAGTCCAGCGCGCTGAAGACCTGGATGCGCTCGGCCGGCGTGGCGAAGGCATGCGCCACCAGGCGCGCCTGTTCCATGTAGAGAAAGGTGCTGGCGGTGGCCAGCAGGATGACGAACGCGGAAATTCCCAGCAGCAGCGGCGACGAGAAGGTGCGCGTGGCCCCGGCGATGATGCTGCCGCCGATAGGGCGCGAGGGGTCATCGCTGGTCGCCACGGAATGATCGGACCGCGCGCTTGGCTCGGGCGCGGCGTGTTGCGGCGGGTGGTCAGCTGCGTCCGCCGTCCCGCTGGCGACGCTGTCGCCAGCCGGTTGGCCCGCGCCGCCGCGGGCCCGCCAGCCCATGAGCCACGCTTTCAGCGGCAGGGTGGCAGCCAGCAGGGCGGCTGACAGCAGGACCAGGCCCGCCGGGCCCAGGGGCTCGGCCAGCAGGCCGCCCAGGACCGGGCCCAGCAGACCGCCGGTGCTGGCCCCGGCCGAGATGAACGCGAACAGCCGCTTGGCCTGGCTGGTGCGGAAGACGTCGGCCATCAGGCTCCATGCCACCGACACCACGAACAAATTGAATACGGAGATCCACACGTAGAACGCGCGCGCCGCCCACAAGTTGTCGGGCGCGGCCTGGAAGATCGCGGCGAAAGCCACCAGGCTGAGGGCAAAAAAGCCATACGCCCAGTTCACGAAACGCGATCGCGGCGTATGGCGGGCCAGCCAGCCGAAGCAGGGGACGGCGGCCAGCATCACCAAGAAGGTGGCGGTGAACAGCCATTGCAGCTTGTCGACGCCGGCCGCGATACCCAGGGTCTCGCGGATCGGGCGCAGCATGAAATAGCCGGTGAACAGGCAGAAGAAAAACCCGAACCCGCACACCGCGGCGCGCCCCTCGCCGGGCAACACACCGATGGCGCGGCCCGCGCGTTCAAGCGAAGAAGGCAATGAAAGCGTCATGGGTCGACCGCCGCATCATCCATACCGTTGATCGGGACGGCCACGGCATTTTTGCCCGCAGCCCGCGCTGGCGCATCAGGTGAACAGCGCCGCGATGCGTTCCCGCATGGCGGCATCCGGCAGGCGGCCGCGTCCCGCCAGCAGATTGTCCGCCATATTGGCCGGCTTCGACGTGGCCGGGATGACGCTGGTGACGGCGGGGTGGCCGATGATGAACTTCAGGAACAATTGCGCCCAACTGCTGCAATCGATTTCCTTGGCCCAATCCGGCAGCGTCTTGCCGCGCACCTGGCGAAACAAGGCGCCGTCGCGAAACGGCCGGTTGATCAGCACCGCCACGCCATGGGCCTGGCAAGCAGGCAGCAGGCGCTGCTCCGCGCCGCGGTCGGTCACCGCCAGGTTGATCTGCACGAAATCTGGCTTTTCCCGTTCGACCAGACGCGTCAGTTCGTCCTGCGCCGACTCCGTGTAATGGGTGATGCCGACGTAACGCGTCACGCCGGACTTCTTCAATTCCCGCAGCAGGGCCAGCTGATTGACCGTATCGACCAGGTTGTGGACCTGGATCAGGTCCAGCCGCTGGGTCTTCAGCATGGCTTGCGAATTGTGGACCTGGCGCAGCGCCGAGTCCCGGCCCGTGGTGCCTATCTTGGTGGCCAGGAAAATGCCGTCACGGGCCTTGAGCCGCGCCAGCAATTCGCCGGTGACGGCTTCGGCCTGGCCGTAGCTGGGAGCCGTGTCGACCACCGCGTTCTTGCCCGCCGACGCGATCAGGCGTTTCAGCACGTCCTCCAGCGGGGCCAGCTCGGCCCCCTGGGGATCCACATTGAAGGTATCGGCCGTGCCCATACCCACCGTGGGCAGTTTTTCCCCCGTGGAGGGAATAGGGCGCTGGTTCATGGGACTGTCCGCCGCGCGCGCGGCGGAGGCAAGGAGACTGGCGGGCAAGGCGGCGGGAAGGGTGACCCAGGCGGTTTGCAAAGGGGCTTGCAAAGCGGCTTGCAACAAGCGACGACGAGTGAACATGGCGTACTCCCTGACTGGGCCCACGCATGACGCGGGCATCAATGCAAAAGGGCTGGCCGGCGGCCAGCCCTTGGGATCATCGGTACAGAGGGTAGAGCGTACTGCTGGAAGCTCCGGCCGGCGTCTCGGAAGATCACCGGCCGGGCAAGGTGCATCAGTTCCGGTTGCCGCCGCTGAAGGCGCTCAGCAGCACCAGCAGGTTGCTGAAGACGTTGTACACGTCCAGGTAGATGGCCAGCGTGGCGCTGACGTAGTTGGTTTCACCGCCGTTGACCACGCGCTGCAGGTCGACCAGCATGAAGGCGGAGAAGATCACCACGGCCAGGGTGGAGATGGCCAGCATCATGGCGGGCAATTGCAGGAAGATGTTGGCCAGCGCCGCCACCAGGATGACGATGGCGCCCGCGAACAACCACTTCTGCATGCCGGACAGGTCACGCTTGATGGTGGTCGACAAGGTTGCCATGGCGCCGAACACCACCGCGGTGCCGCCGAAGGCCATCATGATCAGCTGCGAGCCGTTCTGCATGCCCAGCACGAAGCCGAGCAGGCGCGACAGCATGACGCCCATGAAGAACGTGAAGCCCAGCAGCAGGGCCACGCCCATGCCGTTGTTCTTGTTGCGCTCGATGGCGTACATCAGGCCGAAGGCACCCAACAGGAAGATGATGGCCGACATGCCCGGGCTCGCCGCCATGACCTGGTTGATGCCGGTGTAGAGACCCACCGCGGAACCGAGGACGGTAGGGATGAGCGACACGGCCAGCAACCAATACGTATTACGCAGGACGCGGTTACGGACCACTTCGCCCGGCGCGCCGGCAATGGTGCCGGTACGGTTAAACGGGGACGGACGATAATCGTTCATGAATTTGACTCCTGTAAGGGCCTAAATGAATGGCCACACGGTACTTTGACGCGAAGCATACCTGACAGTTCCCTTAAGTTCGAGATTTTATCAGCGCGTCCACAACAGAGTATTGGGGCTAGCCCCCTCAACCACAAGGGGCGCAGGGGTTCACCCGGCGGGTCAGCCCGGCCGCAGACGCGACACCACGCGCGTCACGGCCGCCGGCAACTCCGCTTCCAGCTCTTCCCGTAGGTGCGTCATGGCGCGTTCCAGCGCCAGTTCGAGCATATGTTCCAGCTCGGCCTGCAGCGCCGCGCGCAGGACCGGGTCGGGGGGCAGCTGCGCCGCGCCACGCTCGACGACGTCGGTGAGCAGCGGGGGCAGGTCCGGTTGGGCGGGAGCCGAGGCGTCCGGATCCGCATGGACCGTCAGCGTAGGAATGGCGGGATCCTGGTCCCGGGGATCAGACATGCGTGAAACCTCTCAACAGTATTACGACTTACCGCGGTATTACGACTCACCGCGCGAGTCATCGCGCGATTGAGCGCGCCGCTGGCCGCCCGCCCCGCCACCGATGGCGTGACTCTGCGGTTCATGGCCGGCGGCCACGTAAGCGCGCCAGCGCTGCCGCGCGGCCTGGCGGTCGTCATCTTCCTGCGAAACGATTTCGAGGACCCGCTCGTACCCATCGTAGCCGGGTGGGCAGTTGTCGTCCAAATTGAGCAGCCAGGGCGGCGTGCCCTCGGGGCCGGCGGCCTCGAAGGCACGTGCGGGGTCCGCGGCCGTCAGCAGCACGGGCGTGACGCTGGCCAGGGCGTCGGTGGCCAGCACGTGGGGGACGAAGGAAATATCGTCCAGAGCCCACAACAGGCGGTCGAAAGCGGCCAGACGGCTGGCATCGGTGCAGAACACCACCAGCCGCTGGCCCGCCTGGTACTGCTTGCGCGCGACCTGGCAGGCCGTGCGCAAGCGGTCCGGGGCGCCGAAGGCAAAGTCGATGCGAGGCATTAGTGCTTGCTTATCCCTTCGCCGCCGCTCACGCCTGGTTCAACAGGTATTGCATCAGCAGGGGCACCGGCCGGCCGGTCGAGCCCTTGTCCTTGCCGCCTTTCCACGCGGTGCCGGCGATGTCCAGGTGCGCCCAGCTATAAGCCTTGGTGAAGCGCGACAGGAAGCAGGCCGCCGTGACCGCGCCGGCCGGGGGGCCGCCGATGTTGGCAATATCGGCGAAATTGGACTTCAGCTGGTCCTGATAGGCGTCGTCCAGGGGCATGCGCCAGGCGGGATCGAGCGAGTCGCGACCCGCCTGGAGCAGGGCGTCGGCCAGGGTGTCGTCCTTGGAGAACAGGCCGCTGTTGACGCCGCCCAGGGCCACCACGCAGGCGCCGGTGAGCGTCGCGATGTCGATCACGGCGGACGGTTTGAAGCGTTCGGCGTAGGTCAGGGCATCGCACAGGACCAGGCGGCCTTCGGCATCCGTATTGAGGATCTCGACGGTCTGGCCGGACATGGTGGTGACCACGTCGCCCGGCTTGTTGGCCTTGCCGCTGGGCATGTTTTCGCAGCTGGCGATCAGGCCGACGACCTCGAAGGGCAGCTCCAGTTCAGCCAGGGCGCGGAACGTGCCCAGCACGCTGGCGGCGCCGCACATGTCGAACTTCATTTCGTCCATGGTGGCGGCCGGCTTGATCGAGATGCCGCCCGAATCGAAGGTGATGCCTTTACCCACCAGCACCACCGGACCGGCGCCTTCCTTGGCGGCGGTCTTGCGCGTGCCGGCCGGCTTGGGCGGCGTGTGGCGCAGCACGATGAAGCGCGGCGGTTCGTCGGAGCCGCGCGCCACGGACAGGAAGGAGCCCATGCCCAGGGCTTCGATCTGCTTGCGCTCCAGCACCTCGACCTTGAGCGACTTGAAGTCGCGGCCCAGCTTCTTGGCGGTTTCACCCAGATAGGTGGGGGTGGCGACGTTGCCGGGCAGGTTGCCCAGGGTGCGGGCCAGTTCCATGCCATTGGCGATGGCGCCGCCTTCACGCAGACCGGCCTGGGCCTGGCTGGCGTCGCTGCGTTCGACCACGTGGGTGATCTTTTTCAGCTTGGGGCGCGCATCACGGTCGGGTTTACCGAACGTGGCGTCGTAATGGTAGGTGGCGCTGCCGGCGGCGATGGCCGCGGCGCGGGCGCGCGCCCGCACGGTGGAGTCGGCGTAGACGTTGGCGGACAGGGTGGAAACCCCCTCGGCCAGCTGGGCCGACACCAGGTAGGCGGCAAAACCTTGCTCGGCGGACGCGTGGGCACGCGCCGCGTAGTCGGCCTGCTTGCCCAGGCCGACCAGCACCACGCGCTGGGCGGTGACGCCGGGCAGGGCGCGCAAGACGAGGGTGCTGCCGGTGCGGCCGCGGAATTCGCTTTTTACGACTTCACGAACGGCGCCGTTGCTGGCACGGTCGATCAGCTCGGCGGCGGGTGACATGATGCCGTCGGCGTAAACGCCCAGCGCCAGCGCGGCGGTCTTGATCTGATGCAAGGAGGCGGTGCTGTGTGTGCTAAATTCCATGAGGGCTTTTTCCCGAGTGTCGTTCAGTGCGGACGATTATCCCGCATATTTTCCCATGTCCCTATTCAAACGGTCTGTCGTCAGCGAGATCACGAGTCACGCAGGCGTTGTGTTCTCCACGCTGGTAGTAGTTTGGCTCAGTGTTCTGTTGGTGCGTCTGTTGGGCGAAGCCGCCGGCGGAACGATCGGTGCCGACGTGGTGCTGGGCCTGGCGACCTTCTCCACGATTACCGCCTTGCCCACCATCATGACCGTGGCGCTGTTCATCGCAGTGCTGACCACGGTCACCCGCAATTATCGCGAATCCGAGATGGTCGTCTGGTTCGCCAGCGGCCTGTCGCTGGCCGACTGGCTGCGGCCCGTCATGCGCGTGGCCATTCCGGTGGCGTTCATCGTGGCGGTGCTGACCCTGGAAGCGTCGCCCTGGGCGTATCGGCAGATCGGCGAGTATCGCCAGCGCTTCGAACAGCGTTCCGACCTGTCGAAGGTGACGGCCGGCCAATTTGGCGAGTCCAGCAACGGCGACCGCGTGTTTTTCGCGGAGAACCCCACCGATCCTCATGACGAGCTGGGCCATGTGTTCGTGCGCGCCATCGACCCGGAATGGCTCAGCGTGCTGACCGCCGACAGCGCGCACACCGAAGTCCAGCCCAATGGCGACCGCTTCCTGGTGCTGGGCGCGGGTCACCGCTATGACATGAAGCCGGGTTCGGCCGAGTTCCGCATGGTGGCATTCGACCATTACGGCGTGCGCCTGGAAAGCAAGACCGGCAGCGATCCGGTGGAGGCCGCCAGGGCCGCCGCAGAGCGTTCCAGCAAGGCCCGCTCCACCATGCAACTGGTGGACGACAACACCACCAGTTCGTGGTCGCAGGTGATGTGGCGGGTGTCGATGCCGCTGGCGGCCTTGAACCTGGCGCTGCTGGCGATTCCGCTGGGTGCGGTCAACCCGCGCCTGGGACGTTCCGGCGACCTGTTGATCTCCGGCCTGGTGGCCCTGCTGTACATGAACCTGATCAACCTGGTGCGGGCCTGGATCAGCGATGGGCGGATTCCGTTCAGCGTGGGTTCCTGGGCCATCCATGCGGTGGTGCTGGGCTTCGGTATCTATCTCTTCCACAGGCGCTTGCGGGTGAAGGCGCCACGGGACAAGGGCAAGCCGGGCAAACCGCCCACGCCGGCCGCGGCGTGAAGATGAAGAAGGAGGCGCAATGAGCGCCTCCTTTTTTTACGCTGCTCGTATCGGTTGTCGTGGGGATATGCCGGACCTTCGTCACTGCTTCACTGCCTCATTGCAGATAGCGAAGGGCGCCAGCCCGGCCGGCCAGCAAGGGGGCGTTGCGCAGCCCGGATTTGCGCATGAAATCCCACAGCAGGGTGACCCGCTTCAGTTTGCGCAGGTCTTCATGGCAGTACATCCAGAAGCTGCGGGTGATGGAGATTTCACGCTCCAGGATGGGCACCAGGCGCGGGTCCTGCGCCGCGATGAAGCAGGGCAGGATGGCCAGGGACTGCCCTTGCAGCGCCGCGTGGTACTGGGCGATCACGCTGGTGCTGCGCAGCACGACCCGGCTGGCGGGCAGCAGGTCCTCCAGATAGCGCAGGCGTTCGCTGAACAGCAATTCGTCTACATAGCCGATGAAGGTGTGGTTGGCCAGGTCGTCGCGATGCTGGATGGGCGGGTGACGCGCCAGATAGTCCGGCGTGCCATAGAGTTTCAGGGCGTAGTCGCACAGCTTGCTGCACACATAGGGGCCGCGCTGGGGGCGTTCGATGGTGATGGCCAGGTCGGCCTCGCGCTTGGACAGGCTGACGAAGCGTGGCACCGGCAGGATGTCCAGGGTGATGTGGGGGTAGCGGCGCTGGAAGTCCGCGGCCAGCGGGGTCAGGACGTAGCTGCCGAAGCCTTCCGTGGCGCCGATGCGCATGTGGCCCGATAGCGCCTGGCCTACGCCGGAGAGGTTCTCGCGCGCATTGTGGACGCAGGTTTCCATTTGCTCGGCGTGGACGAACAGCCTTTGGCCGTCCTCGGTGAGCATGAAGCCCGCGCTGCGGGACTTCTCGAACAGCAGGATGTCCATTTCCGCTTCCAGCGCCCGTACCCGGCGGGCGACGGTGGTGTGTTCCACGCCCAGCAGGCGGGCGGCGGCGCTGACGCGTTGAGTGCGGGCCACGGCGAGGAAGTATCGCAAGCTATCCCAGTCCAGCATGTTCGTCTCGCTCCTTCTTATTGAGGAAGTTTTTTGATAATGGGGGGCTCCCCCCATAAAAAATATCTCCCCACTGCATTGTGCATTTTTAAACAACCGATGTGCATTTTGGGTGATTGCTCGGGGATTTTTACACATCTACACTGGGCCACGGTCCGATAGAGACCGGCTCGGGCCGACAGGGGCACAAGACCCCTGATGGCCGGCAGCGCCAACCAGGAGACAAGGTCATGACATTCCTCAATGCCGCGCCAGCCAGGCTGGGCGCCGTGGCGCGCGCTCGCGTGCGTATTCCCACCGTGTTGTCCCATGTGCGCCGTGCGCTGCCCGCGCTGTCCTTGCGAGCATCCGTGCTGCCGGCGCTGGCTCTGGCCGCGCTGCCGCTAGCGACCCAGGCCGCTCCCCCGGCCGTAAAAATCGGCGTCCTGACCGACATGTCGGGCAACTATGCCGCCATGGGCGGCGCCGGCTCGGTCGCCGCCGCGCAACTGGCCATCGATGATTGTCTGGCCACGCAATGCAAGGGCATGAAGATCACGCTGGTGTCGGCCGACAACCAGAACAAGGCCGACGTCGGCGCGGCGCGCGCACGCGAATGGTTCGACCAGGACAACGTCAATGCCGTCGCCGACCTGACCAATTCCGCGGTCGCGCTGGCGGTGCAAGGCATCGCCCGCGAAAAGAAACGCATAGCCTTGTTCTCCGGCCCCGCCACCACCGCGCTGACCAACAAGGAATGCTCGCCCACCGGCTTCCACTGGATGTTCGACACCTATTCGCAATCGGTGGCGGCGGCCAAGGCCACGGTGGCCAATGGCGGCAAGTCCTGGTACTTCATCACCGTCGATTACGCCTTCGGCCATGCGCTGGAAGCCGACACCGCCAAGGCCGTGAAAGCGCTGGGCGGCACCGCGGTGGGCAGCGTGCGCCATCCCCTCAACGCACCAGATTTCGCGTCCTATCTATTGCAGGCGCAGTCCTCCAAGGCGCAGGTCGTGGCCCTGGCCAATGGCGGCCAGGACACGGTCAATGCCGTCAAGCAGGCGCGTGAATTCGGCATCGTCTCCGGTGGCCAGCGCCTGGTGTCCTTGCTGGTCTTCCTGTCCGATCTGCGCGCGCTGGGCCTGCAGAACGCGCAAGGCCTGTCCTATGTCGACGGCTTCTATTGGGACTATGACGACGCGTCGCGCAAGTGGTCGGCGCAGTTCGAGAAAGCCTTCCGCGGACTGAAGCCGACGATGACCCAGGCCGGCGTCTACTCCAGCGTGCTGCATTACCTGCGTGCCGTAGCGGCGGCGGGTACCACGGACGCCGACAAGGTGGCGGCGCAGATGCGCGCCATGCCCATCGACGATCCCATCATGCGTCACGCCACCATTCGGCCCGATGGCCGGGTGATCCACGACATGTATCTCTACCAGGTGAAGACGCCGGCCGAATCGAAAGGCGAATGGGACTACTCACGGCTGATATCGGTGATTCCCGCCGCCGATGCCTTCCAGCCCCTGGCCGATTCCACCTGCCCGCTGGTGCAGCAGACGGCGCGCCAATAGCACCCGCACGAACGCACCCGCACGAACGAACTTGCACGGACCGAAACCAAGGAGACCATCATGACCGACATCCCCCGTTTGCCACTGCTGATCGGCGGTGAACTGGTTCAATCGCAGACCACGCAGTGGCGCGACGTCATCAATCCCGCGACCCAGGAGGTCGTGGCCCAGGTGCCCTTCGCGACCCAGGACGAACTGAACCGCGCCGTTGCCAATGCCAAGGAGGCCTATAAGACCTGGCGCAACGCCGGCCAGGGCACGCGCATGCGCGTGATGCTGAAATTCCAGCAGCTGCTGCGCGACAACACCGGCAAGCTGGCGGAGATGATCACGCGCGAGCATGGCAAGACCCTGCCGGATGCTGAAGGCGAGGTGGGGCGCGGCCTGGAAGTGGTCGAACATGCGTGCAGCATCGCCAGCCTGCAGCTGGGCGAGTATGCGGAGAACGCCGCGTCCGGCATCGATGTCTATACCCTGATCCAGCCCCTGGGGGTTTGCGCCGGCATCACCGCGTTCAATTTCCCGGTCATGCTGCCTTGCTTCATGTTTCCCATCGCCGTGTCCTGCGGCAATACCTTCATCCTGAAGCCTTCCGAGCAGGATCCGACGGCATCCTTGTATCTGGCGCAGCTGGCGCTGGAGGCGGGCTTGCCGCCGGGCGTGTTGAACGTGGTGCATGGCGGGCCGGATATCGCCATGGGCATTTGCGACCATCCCGATATCAAGGCGGTTTCCTTTATCGGATCGACGCGGGTGGGCACCGAGATCTATCACCGGGCTTCGGAGGCGGGCAAGCGCTGCCAGGCCATGATGGGGGCGAAGAACCATTGCGTGGTGCTGCCCGATGCGGATCCCGAAGTGGTGCTCAATCAGCTGTTGGGCGCGGCTTTCGGGGCGGCGGGCCAACGTTGCATGGCGACGTCGGTGGCGGTGTTCGTCGGCAAGTCGCGCGAATGGTTGCCGGAATTCGTCAAGCGTTCGCGCAAGCTGAAGGTGAATAACGGCACGGATCGGCAGGCTGACCTTGGCCCCTTGGTGTCGCCGTCCGCACGCAAGCGCGTGGAAAGTCTGATCCAGCAGGGCGTGGATGAGGGCGCGCAGTTGCTGCTGGATGGCCGCGATATCAAGATCAGCGGATTTGAGAAGGGCAATTTCGTCGGACCCACGGTGTTCTCGGGGGTCAAGGGCGATATGAAGATCTACACCGAGGAAATCTTCGGGCCGGTGCTGTGCGTGGTCGAAGTGGAGACGCTGGAGGACGCGGTGGCCTTCATCAACGGCAATCCCAATGGCAATGGCGTGGCGTTGTTCACGCAGGATGGGGCGGCGGCGCGTTATTTCCAGAACGAGATCGATGTCGGGCAGGTGGGGATCAATATCCCCATTCCGGTGCCGGTGGCCTGGTTCAGCTTCACCGGCTCGCGGGGATCCAAGCTGGGCGACCTGGGCCCCAACGGCAAGCAGGCGGTCCAGTTCTGGACGCAGACGAAAACCATCACCGCCCGCTGGTCCGGCCACGGCCGCACGGTCAACTCGACAATTTCGATGAAGTAGCTTGCTGTGCGGGTCGCGGCTTGTCAGGACAGCATGGACTAGCTATCCTTCTTCCCTGGCTCTGCCGCGCCCCCGCGCTGCTTCGCGCGGTATTCGGGCACCGTGACGCCGCCGACGCCCCAGTTTTCCATCTCCACTTCATCAATGACGACGAAGGTCGAGGCTTGCGGCTTGCCGAGGACCTCGAAGAGCAGATCGCTGACACCCTTGATCAGGGCTTGCTTCTGCGCCGCTGTGGTGGCAGTGGCACCGGGCGTGGTGCCTTCGCGGGTGACTTTGATGTTGACGTAGGGCATGGCGGACCTCCTGGATGGTCTGTAACGCAGTGGATCGCAGCGAAGTTACGGGTGATCATCAAGGGATGATCGCCAGCATGCGATTACCAGCGGCCGGCGTGCTGGCCGCCGTCGACATTCAACGTTTCACCAGTGACGAAGCCGGCGCGTTCAAGATACAGCACCGCCTCGACGATGTCGTCGATCTCGCCCATCCGGCCCATGGGATGCAGCCGGGCCAGGACTTCGTGCGTTTGCGCCGGGTGCATCGGTGTCTTGACGATGCCGGGTGCCACGGCATTCACGCGTATGCCTTGCTTGGCGTATTCGATCGCCAGACCACGGGTGGCGGCGTCCAGTCCGCCCTTGGTCAGCGAGGCCAGCCCCGCGGACACGCCAGCGATGGCCTGGTTGACCAGCGTCGTGGTGATCTGCACGATATGGCCGCTTTCCTGCCGCAGCATATGGGGCAGCACGGCTTGGGTGATGTGAAAGAAACCATCCAGGTTCACGTGCAGGGCCTGGGTGTAGTCCTCGACCGTGTAATCGGTGAAGGGCTTGCTGATGAAGATGCCTGCGTTGTTGATCAGGGTGTCGATTCGGCCGAAGCGTTCGATGGCGGTGTCGACGATCTTGCGCGCGGTGGCGCGGTCACCGATGTCACCTGCGACCGTGACCAGCGTGTCGTCGCTGGATGGGGCGATGTTGCGGGAGTTGGCGACGACGGCATAGTCAAGCTTGCGGTAGGCCAGGGCGATGCCAGCGCCGAGGCCTTGCGACGCGCCGGTAACGATGGCGACCTTGGGGGTGGTGTGGGTGTTGCTCATGATGCGCTCCTTGCACGATGCCGACACAGGGTTGCCGGCTGGGCGGGTTTGAGAGGTGTGAGTGCAAAGATAGGCGCGTGCGACGCTGTGCGGAATTCGCTATCCTTTATCAATGACTGAGAAAAAACGCACAGAGCTGGATTGGCAGGATGTTCGCGTCTTTTTGGCGTTGGGACGTCATGGCAGTCTTTCGGCGGCGGCGCGGTTGCTGGCGGTCAATCACGCGACCATCGCGCGCCGGCTGCGGTCGTTGGAGGCAACGTTTGGGGAAAAGCTGGCCGAGCGCCGCCCATCGGGCTATGTGCTGACGCCCGCCGGGCATCGCATGCTGGCGGCGGCTGGCGATATGGAAAGCGCGATGCAGACGCTGGGCCGGGGCGGGCAGGACGGAACGCCGCGCGGGCTGGTGCGTGTCAACGCTCCACCAGCTTTGGCCATGGGCTTCCTGATCGAGCGGATGGCGCTGATACCGGGCCGTTTTCCCGGCCTGGATATCGACCTGGCTGCTGACGTAAGGGCGGTCAGCCTGGACCGCCATGTCGCCGACATCGCCATCCGTCTGGGGCGGCCGACGGATGGCGATGTGGTCGCCAAGCCCTTGGGCAGCATGGCCTATGGGTTTTACGGCACACCTGAAGTGTGCCGACGGATCAAGGAGGGCGACGAGCCGGTCTTTGTCGGCTTCGATGAAATCAATGCCGATCTGCCGGAAGCGGTATGGCTGGCGCGTCAACATCCGCAAGCGCGCGTAGCGTTCCGCGCCAACAACCAGGTCGGCCAGGCCATCGCCGCCCGCACCGGCGTCGGCCTGGCGCTGCTGCCGCACTACATTGGCCGCCAGGACACCAGACTACGGCACCACCCCATGCCAGCGACCCCGCCGTCCCGTGAAATCTGGCTCCTGACCCGCCGCCTCGACCGCAAGAACATCGCCGTCCGCACGGTCGTAGACGCAGTGATCCAGCTATTCGAGGAAAACCAGGGGCTGTTTATCGCGTGAACTGGTGGCAATACCGAAGGTGAAATCACGGAGCGAGACGCTGACGCCATCTTCCCGAATGTGGACAAACTACGGCAGGTTCGCCGTTGATGCAGACTTGCTCCTGCTGTGGGGCGGGAGGTGAGGGCACGTCGAACTGGATCTGGAGGGTTTGCGCCACGAGGGGGTCTTCGATGGGCAGTTCCCAGGTGAGGAAAAGCTGGACGTTGTTCTGGTCGGACGCGAAATCCACTTCGTCGAAGCGGTCGCGCCCGCGTGGCACGACGCCGTGCGGTTGGCAGGTGTCGAATACCAACACCGTTCCTCGGTGCAAAGGAATACGGTGGCCCGTCGCGGGGAACAGGACGTCCAGGCCCCGGTCTTCGCTCATGAACAGATTGCAAAACGCCGCGCTGCCGTATTGCTCACCATCATGATGGAAGCGCGCGCCCCGGCAGGCCATCAGCGCGACATCGCTGGCGGCGAGCAGGCCAGGCAGGCCCTGCGCGCCGGTCCACGCCGCTGCCGCCTGTACGCAGCGGCCATAGTCCGGCCAGCGCGCCCGTGCGCGTGCCAACGGCATGGATTCAACGTCCCCTGGTTCCAGAACCAGGCGCGTCGAAATCTCCCTTTTCCAATCGGCCAGCAGCCGGGCAGGCGGCGCGGGCACGTCGACCACGCCGGACAACACGGTGTCGCTGACGCGACGGCCCCGCAGGGTGTCGCCGCTATAAAACCAGGAAATCAGCCGCTCTTGCGCCGATGCATTGCGTGGACTCATCGCGCGTCAGGCCGCCTTGGACGCCGGCTCTGCCTGCTTGACCACCTGGTCCAGCCGCTTGTTGTCCAGGCGCAGCCACACCAATGCCGACAGCCAGGTAATCAGACCCACGCAAACGAAGGCCCACGTGAAGGCCGGCGCCAGATGCCGCTCGGGGCCTGCGATCAACGTCACCAGACCGCCGCCCACCGTCACGCCCAATCCCATCGCCACCATCTGGAACATGGAGAAAAGGCTATTGCCCGGGCCAGCCTGCTGCGGACTTAGCGAGGTCAGCGTGACGCTGTTCATCGCGGAGAACTGCATGGAGTTGCCAAGACCGAACGCGGCCAGCTGGAGGATCTGCAACCACAAGGGCCACGTCGGGGAGAACAGCGCGAAGGAGATGATCCAGAAGCCCACGAAAACCGTGTTGGCGACCAGGAAGCGCTCGTAGCCAAAACGCAGGATCAGGGGCGAGACCCAGGATTTCGAGACGGCGCCCGCGGCGGCGACGGGAACCAGCATCAGGCCGGAATGCAGCGGCGTGTAGCCCATGCCCAACTGCATCATCAAGGGCAGCAGGAAGGGCACGGCCGCCGCGCCGATGCGGCAGACCAGATTGCCGGCGATGCCCACCGTGTAGTTGGTTTCTTGAAACAGGCTCAAGGGAAACAGGGGAAACGCCCGTCGGCGCGCTTGCGCGTAGTAGGCCAGCGCCGCCAGCCCGCTTAAGACGATCAACCCGGTGGCCCAGGCGGCCTGGTGATCGGCGGCGGGGACGTCCAGCGCCACCGAGAAAGCCACCAGGCAGGCGGCCAATAAGACACAGCCCAGGAAGTCGAAGCGCGGCGTGTCCTCCAGCCGCTGCGCGGGCATATACCGGCGCACGGCCCAGAGGCCGATCAGCCCAACCGGGACGTTGATCAGGAAGATCCAGTGCCAGCTGAGCGCCTGCACGAAGATGCCGCCCAGCACGGGCCCGAATATGGGGCCGATCTGCCCGCCTATGGCCATGAACGCCAGCGCTGAAATGAACTCCCTGGGGGAGACGGTGCGCAGCACGGTCAGCCGTCCGATCGGCAGCAGCATGGACGCCCCCGCGCCTTGTAGCACGCGCGCCATGACCAGTTGAGTCGGCGAATTGGAAAGGGCGCACAGCAGCGACCCCACGACAAACGTCAGAATGGTGGCGAAGTACACATTGCGGCTGCCGTAGCGGTCAGCCAGCCAGCCCGACGCTGGCATGATCATCGCCATGGTGATCATGTAGGCCACCACCACCGGCTTGAGCGCCAGCGCCGTGACGCCCAGGTCGGTGGCGATCGCCGGCAGCGCGGTGTTCACTATCGTGGTGTCCAGCGTCTGCATGAAGAAGCCGGCGGCCACTATCCATAACAACGGGGCATGCGCACTGTTTCTGGCCATCTGTTTTCGTTTTAGAAGTGACTTGTGCCGGCTGGTGTCTCCAGGATCCGGCTAGCTGCTCCTGATCCCCCGGCGGGAGTCAATTGTCGCCCATGGACCCCCTCGGCCCGCTGAAATTGGCTGTCGACAGGCTTCCGGCAGAGCTAAGCTTATACGAATATGGAATTTGGAAAGGCTTCTTTATTACCTATAATTGGGTTCCAGATCAGGAACCCCTCATGAACCTGCAACAATTTCGCTTCGTCAGAGAAACCATCCGCCGCGACTTCAACCTTACCGAAGCCGCGCGGATGCTTTATACGTCCCAACCTGGGGTTTCCAAGGCCATCATCGAATTCGAGGATGAGCTTGGCGTCAAGATTTTCGAGCGTCATGGCAAGCGCATCAAGGGCTTGACCAAGCCCGGCCTGGCCGTGTCGCAGGTGATCGACCGCATCATGCGCGAAGTCGACAACCTGAAGAAGGTCAGTGATGAATTTGCCCGGCGCGATGAGGGCGGTCTGGTGATCGCGTGTACCCATACGCAGGCGCGTTACCTGTTGCCGCGCGTGATCCCGGCGTTCCGCAAGCAATTCCCCAAGGTGCATCTGTCCCTGGCCGAAGGCAGCCCGTCGCAGCTCGCGGAAATGGTGCTGCATGAGCAGGCCGACCTGGCGATCGCCACGGAATCCCTGGCCTTGACCCCCGGGCTGGCGACCATGCCTTGCTATACCTGGGAGCACACCGTGGTGGTGCGGCCGGATCACCCGCTGGCCGAGCTGAAGTCCAGCGAGGCCAAGCGGCTGACCCTGGAGCAATTGGCGGCTTTCCCCATCGTCACGTACGACCGTGCCTTTACCGGCCGTTCGACGATCGATGAAGTGTTCGCCAGCCAGAGCATCCACCCGGACATCGTGCTGGAGGCCATCGACGCCGACGTGATCAAGACGTACGTGGACGTCGGCCTGGGCATCGGCATCATCGCCGGCGTCGCCTACGATCCGCGGCGGGACTCCGGGCTGATCGGCCTGCCCGTGGGGCATCTGTTCGGCACGCACACGACCCGGGTCGGTGTGAAGTCGGGTGTCTTCCTGCGCGATTACGTCTACACCTTCATCGAGATGCTGACCCCGGCGCTGACCCGCAACGTCGTCTCGAAGGCCGTCCAGGGACAGTCGGAGTAGGCCCCCCCCCCGAGTCGCTGCGCTCCTCCCCCCAGGGGGGCGCACCCGCGGCCCGGGGGGCCCGGCTCCGCGGTGCCCCGCTTATCCGGTTCTTAAGTTATGCCCGTGACGGGCGCTGCCAGGGATGGTGGCGCCCGTTTTGCGTTCCGCGGCTGAAACCTTTCGCCGTTACGCCGCCGCCCCTGGGGCGGCGGCGGTCCCCCCCAGGGATCTGCAACATTCTTTCCACTATGCCTCCGCCATTTCAATAAAAAATATAAATAAGAAGTCTTCTCATTTACTTGCTCAAACAAACAAGAATCATTATCATTAATTCCACTTCAACGACGCAACGAGGGAATTCTCATGGCGGGACTAAGCGCAGTAGTAGTGGGGGCGGACCGGCTAGGCAATATCCCGGACCTGCTGAAGGGACACAACATTTCGATCACGCACCACATCAGCGGCCGTGATCCTTCACATCAGAAACGCGGTCTGTCGCTGCCCACGGGCACGCAGCTGGTGATTCTGCTGACCGACTTTCTTGGCCACAACGTCATGAAGACGTTCCGCCATTCGGCCCAGCGCGCAGGCATCAAAGTGGTGGCCTGCCGCCGTTCGGTATGTAGCATGCAGCAGGCGCTCAGCCAGTGCGGCTTGTGTCCGAACAATCCCAACAACGCCGCCAAGGTTCACTAAGCGGCGGGGTTCGGCAGTAGCTGGATGCTTCAAGGGCCGTCGTGTGGGCTGATCTTGCAAATCAACCCACACGACGGCCTTTTTTATTTTGAAGGGGGGCGTGGGGCATGGCCATGCCCCACGCCCCAGGCCCCATGCTCCTAGGTCTGCTGGTCCAGCACCCGCGCGACGTCGCTGGCGCCCACGCTGGCTTCCGGCCCGACCACGGCGTACAGCAAGCCATGCAGGGTGCCGTAGCGGGCCAGCAAGCCCCCATCGGTGCGCTTGCCCGTCGGCAACAGCCGCTGCGGGGATTCCGGTGGCCGCACATAGAAGCTCAGCGTGCGACCGTCCGCATCCGTATAAAGCACCATGGCCGCCGTGCCCCCCTCGGTGGCGAACAGGCGGCCGCCGATCGGACGGAAACCCGCCGTGCCCAGATCCGGCAGCTTCGCCTTGGGCCCGACGCTCTGCTCCAGCCACGTCTGCAGCGCACCCACGTCGGATGCAGTGAAATCGATGCGCGCGCTGCGGTCGACCACCATCAGCTTATAGGCCGCGATCGCGTCGCTCATGGGCAGGGCCCGTGCGGACATCTCGGCCACTTGCGTCTGCCAGCCGCGCGCCTGCCAACCGCCCAGGCTGCCCAGGCCCAGGCACAGCACCAGCGACGCCGCGATAGCCATGCGCACCCGGTTACGCGCGGCCTGTTCCGCCCGTATCACGGCCGGGTCGAGTGCCCGGCTCGCGGGCGGCGGCGGCAGGTCCGCAAGCGCGGCGCGCAGATCAGCCACGTCCGCCATCCAGAGCCGCGCCAGCGCCGCCCGGTCGGGATGGCGGGCAAGATCGCGCTCGACCGCCTTGCGCGCCTCGGGGTCGAGCTGGCCGTCCACGTAGGCGTGGAGAAGGTCGTCGTCAGGGGGATTCCTCATTTCATGACTCGTAATAAAGGCGCCGGCCGCTTGCCGTCGCTCAACTGGCGCAAGGCCTGGCGCGCGCGTGACAGGCGCGACATCACCGTGCCGATCGGCACGTCCAGCAGGTCGGCCACCTGCTGGTAGGTAAACCCCTCGACCGCCACGAGCAGCAACAGGCCACGCTGGTCGGCGGACAGGTCGCTGAAGGCGTTGAGCGTCGCGCGGGTGGTGGCCAGGTCCTCGGCCGACGGCCAGTGCGCTTCGTCCGCTTCCTGCAGGGTACCCAGCAGCCGGCTGTGGCGCTTGGCGCTGCGCTGGCTGTCCAGAAAGCGCCGGTGCAGGATCGTGAACAGCCAGCTGCGCAGACTGTCGTCGCCACGCCGGCTGGACCAGCGTGACAGCGCCCGCTCCATGGTCGACTGCACCAGGTCGTCGGCCGCGTGCACGTCCCGCGTCAGCCACAGCGCGAAGCGCCGCAGCCGCGGGATCAGGTCACGCAGTTGTACGTCTTGGTCGGTCGAAAGCATGGCGGGGATGCAGGGATCAGAACAGTAAGACGTGCGACGGGCGTTTTTATTCCGTCAAATGAGAAAAAATATTCTATGGAATAAACCGCGTCCTGGCTCGTCTTACAGGGGTTCTGAACAAGACCCTCTGGGTCGGGAGTAATTTTCATGGATCAGAGTACATCGCGGGGCGATCCGGGTAACCGGACGCTGCGCTGGGTGGCGATAGGCGGCGCCGTGGTCGTCGTGGTGCTGGCTTTCGGCTATGTCGGCGGCTGGCTGGCGCCCGCCCGCCTTACCCCCAAACGCGTCGTCGATGCCTTGCAGGCCAATAGCGGGGAACATGCGGGCTACCGGCGCAATCACGCCAAAGGTATCTGCGTGGGCGGTTACTTCGAGGGCAATGGCGCGGCCACCGCCTATTCGACCGCCCCGTTCTTCGCGGCGGGCAAGACCCCGGTGGTGGGCCGCTTCGCCTTGCCGGGCGGCAATCCCTACGCGCCTGACAGCAGCGTGCCGATCCGCAGCATGGCCTTGCGGCTGACGGCGGCGGACGGACAGCAATGGCGGACCGGCATGAACAGCATGCCGGTGTTTCCCCTGGCGACCCCGCAAGCCTTCTATGAACAATTGAAGGCGAGCGCGCCCGACCCCAAGACCGGCAAGCCCGATCCCGCCAAGATGAAGGCTTTCGTCGGCGGACATCCGGAAATGTCCGAGTTCCTCGCCTGGGTGAAGACCGCCAAGCCCAGCGCCAGCTTCGCCACCGAAACCTATTACTCCTTGAACGCCTTCTATCTGGTGAACAAGGACGGCACGCGCCAGGCGGTGCGCTGGCGGATGGTGCCGCAGCAGACCGATGGCGCCGGCGCACTGGCTGCACCCAGCGACCCCGATGTCTTGCGGGAAGACCTGCCGCGCCGCATCGAGGCCGGTCCGCAGCGCTGGAAACTGCTGCTGACCCTGGCGGCGCCTGGGGACGTCGTGGACGACGCGACCAAGACCTGGCCTGAATCGAGGCAGACGGTAGAGGCCGGCACCCTGGTGCTCGATAGCGTGGCGGCGCAGGACAGTGGCCCCTGTAGGGACGTCAATTACGACCCGACGGTATTGCCGGCGGGGATCCAGGTTTCCGGCGATCCGCTGCTGGCGGCGCGGTCGGCGGCCTATGCGGATTCCTATCTGCGGCGCACCAGTGAAGAGGCCGGTGTTCCCGGCGCGGCTCCCCTGTCCACGGAGAAGAAATGATGAAAACCGTATTTGGTTTGCCCGCGCGGCTGTTGCATTGGGTCATGGCGGTGCTGATCGTCGCGATGCTGTTTATCGGGGTGGGGATGACGGCGACGGTGTCGACCTGGCATGACACCTTGTTGTCGCTGCATCGGCCCCTGGGGGCGGCGATCCTGGTCCTGGCCTGTCTGCGGTTGGTGGTGCGGCTGACGTCGCGGCCACCGGCCTTGCCCGCGGATCTGCCGGCCTGGCAGAAACTGGCCGCGCATGGGTCGCATCTGGCGTTGTACGGGATGATGATCGCCATGCCCTTGATCGGTTGGGCGATGGTGTCGGCGGGCGGCTATCCGGTGACCCTGTGGGCGGGGATGACGTTGCCGGCGATCCTGCCGGCGGATCCGACGCTGTTTGCCTGGCTGCGACTGGCGCATCGGTGGGTGGCGTATCTGTTCTTCCTGACCTTCGTAGCGCACTTCGCCGCGGCCTTGTACCACGGCCTGATCCGTCGCGACGGCGTTTTGAGGTCCATGACCGGAAAAGGGTAGGGGGAGGGCCCGCCCCCAGGCGCTCCGCGCCTCCCCCTCAAGGAGGCGGCACTGGCGGCACTGGCGTTCCGGCAAAGCCGGCTCCGCTGTGCCCCGGATTGAAAAGGCCCGTTCCTATGGAACGGGCCTTTACCTTTCCTGGGCCTTGGCCCATAACGAAATTCAGTTGCCTGCGCGGGCCTGCGCGATCAGCGTGCTGTCGATGCGACGCGCGCCGTTGTAGCGCTTGCTCCAGTACGCCAGCTCCATGCTCTCGATGCGTACCTTGCCACCCGCGCTGGGCGAATGGACGAAGCGATCGTCGCCCAGGTAGATGCCGACGTGCGAGTACCGGCGGCCCATGGTGTTGAAGAACACCAGGTCGCCCACCTGCAGGTCATTGCGCGCCACCGACATACCCACCTTCTGATAGATATCGGCGGCGTTACGCGGTAGCTTCAAACCCAGCGACTGTTCGGCGACGTAGGACACCAGCCCGCTGCAATCGAAACCGGTGGCCGGCGACGACCCGCCGAAGCGATAACGGATGCCAAGGTAGTTCAACGCCTCGCCCGCCAGCAGTACATTGTCGGTGCCGTTGCCGGTCTTGTAGGACATGCCCGCGCTACGCGAGGGCCGGCGCAGCTTCTCGGCCAGCAGCATGCCGATGGGATCGTCGGAATTGTTGGCCCAGGAGGCCTCGTAGCCTTCGAGATCGGTCGACGCGTAGTCGTAGCGCTCGGAGGTACCGGTGTTGGCGCAGCCGGCGAGTATCGCGACGCCGAGCGTCACGCCGCCAAGCCTGGCCAGGCGCGTATTGAGTAGGGGAGAGAAAAATCGTGAGAGCAGACGGTGGCCGTATCGGTTCATTGTTCGCTTGAAGGCGCTTGAGACGCCTGGAAGACGACGGATGACCGCCGTAAGGGTTAAGAAGGATGCTTAACGCAAAAGCTCACGCAAATAGGTAAACGCAAATTGATAACATGCGTAATAACCCGCGTGATTCTATCAATGTTGCGTACAGTTGTGTATGAAACTGCGTACAGAAAAGATGTAACTACTCCGCAGAATCTGAAACAGATGGGACCATAACAGGAGACAAGCGTGCAAAAAATCCGTGATTTCCATTACGCCTCTGTACATCAGCGGGAGGAATTTTGGCGTAGAGAAGCAGGTCGCATTCATTGGGATACGCCTCCGGAACGGACTTTGGACGACAGCCGCCTGCCTTTTGCCCGCTGGTATGTCGGAGGCACCACCAATCTCTGTTACAACGCCGTCGATCGCTGGCTCCCCCTTCAGGCGGATAGACAGGCCCTGATCTGGGTATCGACCGAGGTCGACCAGGAGCGCACCTATACGCAGGCGCAGCTTTATGAAGAGGTGAATGCGGTCGCCGCCATGCTGCGCGAGCAGGGTGTGGACAAGGGCGACCGGGTGCTGATCTATATGCCCATGGTGCCGGAGGCCGTGTTCACCATGCTGGCGTGCGCCCGCCTGGGCGCCATCCATTCCGTGGTGTTCGGCGGTTTCGCCGCGCACAATCTGGCGCAGCGCATCGACGACGCACAACCCAAGGTCATCGTGTCGGCCGACGCCGGCTCGCGCGGGGGCAAGGTCATGGCCTACAAGCCTTTGCTGGACGAGGCGCTGACCCTGTGTCAGTCGCGGCCCGCCGCCGCCATCGTGCTCGACCGGGGCCTGGCGCCCGCGCCACTGCGCGAGGGCGAATGGGATTACGCCCAGTTGCGCGCGCGGCACCAGGGCGCACGCGTGCCCGTGGCCTGGCTGGAGTCGTCCGAGCCCAGCTACATTCTTTACACGTCGGGCACCACCGGCAAACCCAAGGGGGTGCAGCGCGACACTGGCGGCTATACCGTCGCCCTGGCCGCGTCGATGGAATACATCTTCAACGGCAAGCCGGGCGAGACGTTCTTCTGCACCAGCGATATCGGCTGGGTAGTGGGCCATTCCTACATCGTCTACGGGCCCCTGATCGGCGGCCAGACCACCATTCTTTACGAGGGCACGCCGGTACGGCCCGACGGCGCCATCCTGTGGAAGCTGGTCGAACGCTACAAGGTCAACACGCTGTTTTCGGCGCCGACCGCGGTGCGGGTGCTCAAGCGCCAGGATCCCGACCTGCTGAAGCGGCACGACCTGTCTTCGCTGCGCGCGGTCTATCTGGCCGGCGAGCCGCTCGACGAGCCCACCGCGCGCTGGATCGGCGAGGCCCTGGGCAAGCCCATCATCGACAACTACTGGCAGACCGAAAGCGGCTGGCCCATCCTGTCGGCCCAGCCCGGCGTGGAGCGCACCGCTCCCCGCCTGGGCAGCCCATCGTTCCCCACGTACGGCTATGACGTGCGGGTGGTGGACGAAAGCACCGGGGCGGACCTGGAGCCGGGGCAAAAGGGCGTGGTGGCCATCGTGCCGCCGTTGCCGCCGGGCGCGATGAGCACGATCTGGGGGGACGACGAACGCTTCGTCCGCACGTATTTCGAATCCATCCCGGGGCGCCAGGTGTATTCGACCTTCGACTGGGGGCGGGTCGATGACGATGGCTACTGGTTCATCCTGGGACGCACCGACGACGTCATCAACGTGGCCGGACACCGGCTGGGCACGCGGGAGATCGAGGAGTCCCTCAGCAGCCATGCCAGTGTGGCCGAATGCGCCGTGGTAGGCGTGGCCGATGCCTTGAAAGGGCAGGTGGCGCGCGCCTTCGTGGTCTTGAAGGACCCCACGCAGGCCGAAGGCGACGCGGCCATGCAGGCGCTGGAAGGCGATATGATGCGCGTGGTCGATCGGCAGCTTGGCGCGGTGGCGCGGCCTGCTTGCATCCGGTTCGTCGCGGCCTTGCCCAAGACACGCTCCGGCAAGGTATTGCGGCGGGCCATCGTGGCGGTGTGCGAAGGGCGCGATCCCGGCGACCTGGCGACGATCGAGGACCCCAACGCATTGGAACTGATCAAGGAATCGCTGAGATGAATAGCAAGCCTGTCCTTACCGCCGACGACGTCAAGAAGATCCTGGCGGCCGCCGAAGCGCATGCGCGGTCCAACAAATGGGCGGTGTCGATCGCGGTGGCCGATGACGGCGGCCATCTGCTGGGCATGCTGCGCCTGGACGGCGCCGCGCCCATCTCGGCCCAGATCGCACCGGCCAAGGCGCAGACCGCCGCCGTAGGACGACGCGAATCCAAGGTCTACGAAGACTCCATCAATAATGGCCGCTACGCCTTCCTGTCCGCGCCCATGACGGGCATGCTGGAAGGCGGCGTGCCTATCGTCGCGCAAGGCGTGGTGGTGGGCGCGGTGGGCGTGTCCGGCGTCCAGGCAGCTGACGATGCCGCCACCGCCAAAGCCGGCATCGCGGCCCTGGGCCTGTGATGTCGGCGCCGCCGCCGGAAGCAGGCCAAGCCAGCAACTCCGGTGATCCCGCCGGGGCCGCCGTTGCTGCGCCGGCTCTGGCGGCGGCCAGCCTGAATCCAGGCGTGACCCGGCGCGAGGTCTGGGCCTGGGCCATGTACGACTTCGCCAACTCGGGCTACACCACGGTCATCCTGACCACGGTGTTCAGCGCCTACTTCGTCGGCGTGGTCGGGCAGGGCGAGCACTGGGCCACCCTGGCGTGGACCGGCGCGCTGTCGCTGTCTTACCTGGCCATCATGTTGACCATGCCCACCTTGGGCGCGCGTGCCGACGCCCGCGCGGCCAAGCGCCGGCTGCTGTTCGCCAGCACCGTGGGCTGCATTCTGGCGACCCTGACCCTGACGCAAGCCGGGCCGGGCGACGTCTGGCTGGCCTTGATCGGCGTTGCCCTGTCCAACTATTTCTATTGCATCGGCGAATCAGTGGTGGCGGCTTTCCTGCCCGAGCTGGCGCGGCCGCATGCGCTGGGACGCGTGTCCGGCTGGGGCTGGAGTTTCGGCTATTGCGGCGGCCTGCTCAGCCTGGGCCTGTCGCTGGTGGTGGTGACCCTGGCCCAGGCCAAGGGTCTGGGCGCGGCGCAGTTCGTGCCTTGGGTCATCGTAGTGACGTGCGCAGTCTTCGCGCTGTCGGCCTTGCCCTCATTTTTCCTGTTGCGCGAACGCGCGGTGCCCACCGGCGGGCCGGGCCGCGCCGCCCCCGACATGCTGGGCCAGCTGGCGCGGGCCTGGCGCGAGACGCGCAGCCACTTCGTCCAGTTTCGCCGGCTGTTGATGTGCGTGACCTGCTATCAGGCCGGCGTGGCGGTGGTCATCACGCTGGCGGCGGTGTACGCGGAACAGGCAATGGGTTTCCGTACCGAGCAGACCATGATGCTGGTGTTCGTGGTGAACATCGCGGCGGCGGCGGGGGCTTTTCTGTTTGGCTATATGCAGGACCGCGTCGGTCACAAGCGGGCCCTGGCCATGACCCTGTGCGGCTGGATCGCCATGGTGCTGGTGGCTTATTTCGCCGTGACCGTGCCGGTGTTCTGGATCGCCGCCTTTCTGGCGGGCCTGTGCATGGGCACCAGCCAGAGCGCCGGCCGCGCCATGGTAGGTTCCCTGGCACCGTCCGGGCGGCAGGCGGAGTTCTTTGCCTTGTGGACCTTCTCGGTGCAGCTGGCGGCGGTGATCGGGCCGTTGACGTATGGCCTGATCACCTGGCTGACGCAAGGTAATCATCGCCTGGCCATTCTTGCCACCGGCCTTTTCTTCCTGGGCGGACTGCTGCTGTTGCGGCGCGTCGATCTGGCTCAGGGCATGCGTGAACGAATCGCGGCAGACGGAGGTCGCCCATGAGTTCCCACACTTTTTTCTGCGTCGACGGCCACACCTGCGGCAATCCCGTGCGCCTGGTCGCCGGTGGCGCACCGGCCCTGGTCGGCGCGAATATGGTCGAGAAACGCGCGCATTTCCTGCGCGAGTACGACTGGATCCGCACCGGCCTGATGTTCGAGCCGCGCGGCCACGACATGATGTCCGGCGCCATCCTGTATCCGCCGACGCGGCCGGATTGCGATATCGCTTTCCTGTTCATCGAAACGTCGGGCTGCCTGCCGATGTGCGGACACGGCACGATAGGCACGGTCACCATGGCGCTGGAACGTGGCCTGGTGACGCCGCGCGAGCCGGGCCTGCTGCGCATCGATACGCCCGCCGGCGTGGTGCAGGCGCGTTACGAGATGGACGGGGCCTACGTTGACAGCGTGCGCATCACCAATGTGCCGTCCTTCCTGTTCGCCAGCGGGCTGGAAGCCGAAGTCGAAGGCCTGGGGACCATCGTGGCCGACGTGGCCTATGGCGGCAACTTCTACGCCATCGTTTCGCCGCAGCAGAATTTCCCCGGACTGGAGCACGTGCAGCCGTCGGACATCCTGCTTTGGAGCCCGCGCGTACGCCAGGCCTTCGGCGCGAAATACCAGTTCGTGCATCCGGAAAACCCCGCCATCAACGGGCTGTCGCACGTGCAGTGGACCGGCGTGCCGCAGCACGCTGAAGCGCATGCGCGCAATGCGGTGTTCTACGGCGACAAGGCCATCGACCGTTCGCCTTGCGGCACCGGTACGTCGGCACGCATGGCGCAGTGGGCGGCGCAGGGCAAGCTGGACGTGGGCGATGACTTCATCCACGAGAGCATCATCGGCACCTTGTTTCGTGGCCGGGTCGAGGCGCGTGCGCGGGTGGGCGACTTCGACGCCATCGTGCCGTCCATCGAAGGATGGGCGCGCATGACCGGCTATAACACCATCTTCATCGACGACCGTGATCCCTTGAAGCACGGCTTCCTGGTGAAGGACGAACTGCGCTGAGCGATCGGCGCCAGGACTGGACAATCATGACTCAAACGCTACGCATCGACTACGTTTCCGATATCGCCTGCCCGTGGTGCGCGGTGGGGCTGTGGTCGCTGCAACAGGCCATCGCCAACGTGGGCAATGAAGTGGACGCCCGCATCGTCTTCCACCCCTTCGAACTGAATCCGCAGATGCGGCCGGAGGGCGAAGCCATCGTCGACTATCTGGGCAAGAAGTACGGCCGCACGCCGGAGCAGATCGCCGAGTCGCAGGCCATGATCCGCGCGCGCGGCGCCAGCGTGGGCTTTGCCTTCGGTCCGCGCACGCATGCCTACAACACCTTCGACGCGCATCGCCTGTTGCATTGGGCGGGACTGGAGGGCAAGCAGTTTCCCCTCAAGGCCGCCTTGCTGACGGCCTATCACGGCGACGGCAAGGACCCCAGCAATCACGACGTGCTGGTCGAGGCCGCGGTGTCGGTGGGCCTGGATGGCGCCGCCGCGCGCAAGGTGCTGGATAGCGGGCAGTACGCGGACGAGGTGCGCGCGGAAGAGCAGGAGTACATCGACATGGGCATCCAGTCCGTGCCCAGCATCATCTTCAACGAGAAATACCTGTTAAGCGGCGGCCAGCCGCCGGAGGCCTTCGAGCAGGCGATACGGCAGATCCTGGCGGAATCCGCGTCCGAGTCCGAGTCCGCCTAGGGTTAGCCCCGATGTCCGCCTTGCGGATGGCGCTGCTAGAGTAGCTCCACCAATTTCTTTCAGCGCCGGTCGCCAGTGTTGCCGACCCAGCGTTGGGCAAAAAAGCCCTCTCCCGGGATGTATTCCCGGGAGAGGGCTTTTTTTCGTTCGCGTTTTTCATCCAGAAACTTTCAAGGGGTTCCTCATGAGACACGGAGATATTTCCAGCAGCAAGGATTGCGTCGGCGTCGCGGTGGTCAACTATCACATGCCCAGGCTGCATACCAAGGCCGAGGTGCTGGAGAACGCCCGCAAGATCGCCGACATGGTGGTGGGCATGAAGCAGGGCCTGCCGGGCATGGACCTGGTGATCTTCCCGGAGTATTCGACCCACGGCATCATGTACGACGCCAAGGAGATGTACGAGACCGCCGCCACGGTGCCCGGCGAGGAAACGGAAATCTTCGCGGCCGCCTGCCGCAAGGCCAAGGTCTGGGGCGTGTTCTCGCTGACCGGCGAACGCCACGAAGAGCATCCCAACAAGGCGCCGTACAACACCCTGATCCTGATGAACGACCAGGGTGAGATCGTGCAGAAGTACCGCAAGATCATGCCGTGGGTGCCGGTGGAAGGCTGGTATCCGGGCGACTGCACGTATGTGTCCGAAGGGCCCAAGGGCATGAAGATCAGCCTGATCATCTGCGATGACGGCAACTATCCGGAGATCTGGCGCGACTGCGCCATGCAGGGCGCCGAGCTGATCGTGCGCTGCCAGGGGTATATGTACCCCGCCAAGGACCAGCAGGTGATGGTGGCCAAGGCCATGGCGTGGATGAACAACGTCTACGTGGCGGTGGCCAATGCCGCCGGCTTCGATGGCGTGTATTCCTACTTCGGCCATTCGGCCATCGTCGGCTTCGACGGCCGTACCCTGGGCGAGTGCGGCGAAGAGAGCATGGGCATCCAGTACGCGGAACTGTCCACGTCGTTGATCCGCGACGCGCGGCGCAATGGGCAATCGCAGAATCATCTGTTCAAGCTGCTGCATCGGGGCTACACGGGCAAGATCAATTCGGGCGAGGACGTCAATGGCGTGGCGGCCTGCCCGTACAACTTCTACACGCGCTGGGTCAATGATCCCGAGGGCACGCGCAAGCAGGTCGAGGCCATCACGCGCGGCACGGTGGGGACGCCGGAATGCCCCATCGAGGGTATTCCGCATGAACCCGCCGGACATCGTTGAGCCATGGCGGACATCCGCGATCCGCTGGCGGCCTGGCGCATCGAAGCCGAGCCGTATTACCGGCCGGTGGGGGACGAGGTCAGGCGCTATGAAATCGCGCATGCGCGGCGCCTGCCTTTGATTCTTAGCGGCCCGACCGGTTGCGGCAAGACGCGCTTTGTCGAGCACATGGCGTGGCGGCTGGGCGTGCCCTTGATCACCGTGGCCTGCAACGAGGACATGACCGCGTCGGATCTGGTGGGCCGCCATCTGCTGGACGCCGACGGCACGGTCTGGCATGACGGGCCGTTGACGTTGGCGGTGCGGCATGGCGGCATCTGCTATCTGGACGAGGTGGTCGAGGCGCGGCAGGACACCACGGTGGTCATTCATCCGTTGACGGACGGGCGGCGTGTGTTGCCCTTGGACAAGAAAGGAGAGCAGCTGGCGGCGCATCCGGACTTTCAGCTGGTGGTTTCGTACAACCCGGGTTACCAGAGCGCGGCCAAGGATATGAAGCCGTCGACGCGGCAGCGGTTCGGGGCCATGAGTTTCGATTACCCCGTCGCCGCGGCGGAAGCGGAAGTGGTGGCGCATGAGTCTGGCATTTCCTTGTCGCTTGCCGAGCAGCTTGTCGCCGTCGCGGGGCGTACGCGGGCCTTGCGGGGGCATGGACTGGAAGAGGGGGCGTCGACGCGTTTGCTGATCTACGCGGGGTGTCTGATGCGGGATGGGCTGGATCCGCGGTCCAGTTGCGAGATGACGCTGATGGGGTCGTTGACGGACGATCCCGATGTCTTGCAGGTGCTGCGGGATTGCATCGATGCGACGTTTGGATGAGGCCGCGGCGCGGTCCATGGCGTCCTCTGATGACGCCATAGGGTGGGGGCGGCTGGACATGCCGGATGACGTCGTGGCGCGGGCGTGCGCGCGGCTGGATATGACGTTGCGGGCGTTCGGCCACGGGGACGTCAGGGCCGCCGCGATGGCGGACACCGCGGCTTGGGTCGAAGGGGGCGCGCCGGCGCCAGCCTTGGCAGGCGATGGAGCGGCGAACGTCGTGCTCACGTCTGGGGGGCTGATGGTGCCGGAGGGCGTGCTGCACGATCAGGCCCTGCATCGCGCCGTGGCGGCGCATGCGTTGGCGCATTTGCGCCATACGCCAACGGGCGTGCCTGCCGGGCGGATGAAGGCCATGACGCTGGCGGTGCTGTCCCTGCTGGAGGATGCGCGCGTCGAGCGTTTGCTGGCGGCGGAGTTGCCCGGGCTGGGGCGATGCCTGGAGCAGGCCTTGTTCGTGGGAGAGTCCGATCCGGGACTGGATTTCTCGTCGCTGGCGCTAAGGCTGGCGCGGGCCATCGCACGGCCTTCGCATGGCGATGGCAACTATTGGGTTGAAAAGGGCAGGGAAGCGTTCGAACGTCTTTGGCGCGCGGGCGCTCGCCGGCGGGAGGATTACACGGCATTGGGGCAGATGCTGGCGAATGATTTAGGCCAGATGCGCGTGCGCATGGACCCGGACCATTACGTGCGGCCGCGTCACCGTGATGACGACAGTTGGCTGTGGCGGCATCCTGCCGATGCGGAGCAGGTCCTGCTGGCCTCGCAGGCGCAGGATACGTCCGCCGGCGAGGGGGCCGCTGCCACCGATGCTACGCCGGTAGCGCCACTTGAGCCGCCCGCGCCATTGGAGCCATCCGCCGCACAGGAGCGGCGCGGGCCGCACGCGCCGAACGCGCGGGCGGTGGCGCCCGCGCTATCCGCGCAGCGTGGAACAGCCGAGCCGCGAGAGCGGCCGGAGTTACCCGCGCCGGGACGGGTGTTTCATTATCCAGAGTGGCATCATCGTGCGGGGCTGCTGCGGGAGAACTGGTGCCGTTTGGAAGAGTTCGGTCCGGGGGCCTTGCCGCTGCCGTCGGCAGCCGCATCGGCGGCGTCGGCAGCATCGGCGGAATCGACGCGTGGGCCAGCTCAGTCTTCGGCACCGCTTCAAAGGAAAAGATCGAAGAAACGCTCGGCCATGGGCGCGTTGCGGCTGCCGCGCGCGCACGATCTGGATCGTGCGCATCGTCTGCGGCGGCAGGGGGAAGGCGAGACGCTGGATATCAATGCGGCCATCGAAGCAGCGGTGGACAGGCGCGGCGGGACGATGCCGGACCCGCGCATGTTCATCCGCCCTGGCAGGCGGGTGCGGTCCGTCAGTGTGCTGGTTCTGCTGGATTTGTCGGAATCGGCCAATGATCGCGGGCAGGATGGACATAGCCTGCTGGACCGCGAGCGTGACGCCGCGTTGATGCTGGCTGCTGCCGCCGGCGCGGCAGGCCATCGCGTGGCGATCCACGGTTTTCATTCGAACACCCGGCAGAATGTCCGCTACCTGCGCCTGTTCGATTTCGGCCAGCCGCTGGATGCCGTTGCGCACGCGCGCATCGACGCGCAGCAAGCCGCCTGGTCGACTCGCCTGGGCGCGGCCCTACGCCACGCCACCGCGTTGCTGACCGTGGCGCACCACGCGCCCACCGCGCGCCGCGCGTCGCCAGCGCGCTACACGCCAAATGCGCCAAATGCGCCAAACACGCCAAATGCGCGCCGCGCGATTCTGGTCATCACCGACGGTGCGCCGTCGGACATTGACGTGCATGACTCCCGTCATCTGGTCGAAGACGCAAGGACTGCCATCGCCCAGGCGCGCGGCCAAGGCATCGCCTGCCACTGCCTGGCCGTGGACGGCAACGCCGTCGACGACGTCCGCCGCATGTTCGGCCCCCGTGGCCACGACATCGTTACCGACCCGGCCGTGCTGCCAGTCCGCCTGGCGCGCGCCTTCGCCCGATTGCTAATATGAAGACAATCTCGATGAGGACACTGTCGATGAGGACAAGCCCGGCTGGAAGCACCCAATTGATTGGCCAGAAGCACATGATCGTGAACGAGCAGACAATCGTGACGAACATCGTCCCAAGAACCTGGGCCCGATCGGGAACACCGCGGAGCCGGGTTCCCCGGTCCGCTGGTGTTGCCCCCTCGGGGGGCCGCGCTCTGCGCGGTAGGGGGGGGCATGATTAAAGTAGGGGTGCTGTTCTCGACGACCGGCGTGACGGGCGCCATTGGGGCGTCGCAAAGGCTGGGCACCGAGCTGGCCATCGCCGAAATCAACGAGGCCGGCGGCATCGACGGCCGCGAGCTCGTCGCGGTCTGCCATGACCCCCGTTCCAACCCCGCCCGCTATGCCCAACTGGCCGAGCAACTGGTGGCCCAGGACGGTGTCAACGTGATCTTCGGCTGCTATATGTCCAGCAGCCGCATCGCCGTCATCCCCGTGGTGGAACGCTGGAACCGCCTCCTGTTCTATCCCACGCTGTACGAGGGCTTCGAATACTCGCGCAACGTCATCTATACCGGCGCCGCCCCCAACCAGAACAGCATGCAGCTGGCCGACTACATGACCACGCACCACGGCCCGCGCGTGTACCTGGTCGGCTCCGACTACATCTACCCCTACGAATCCAACCGCATCATGGCCGACCTGGTGCTGCAGCGTCCGGGCGGCGCCCGCGTAGGCGAGCGCTACGTTCGATTAGGCGCCAGCGAAGCGGACTTCCGCGTGGTCATCGACGAGATCCGCGCCACCCAGCCGGATTTCATTTTCTCTACCGTGGTCGGCGACGCCACCGCCGCGTTCTACCGCGCCTACGCCGAAGCCGGCTTCGACCCCGCCCGCATGCCCATCGCCAGCCTGACGACGTCCGAGGCCGAGGCCCGCCAGATGGGCGCCGACGTCGCGCGCGGCCACTATACGGCAGCGCCGTATTTCCAGTCCCTGGACACGCCCGCCAACCAGCGCGCCCTGGCCAGCCTGCGGCGCCACCACGGGGCCGACGCCACCGCCAATCTCTGTTGGGAAGCCGCCTACTTCCAGGTCCACATGTATGCGCAGGCTCTGCGCCGCGCCGGCAGCGACCAGATCGACGCCCTGCTGCCGGCCCTGCTGGGCAGCAGCTTCGAGGCCCCGCAAGGCACCGTCCGCATCGACCCGGGCAATCATCACACCTGGCTGCATCCGCGCATAGGCCGCCAACGGGGCGACGGCGAGTTTGCCGTCGTGCGCGCCTCGCCGGCTGCGGTGGCGCCCGATCCCTATCTGGTCAACCATATCCTGGGCGACTGGACGGTCAAAATGACCGAGCTGGAGCCCTGAATGGAAAGCCCAGGGCGCCGCGCCAGCCCCGCCATGCCCGCCTATCTGCGCGATCTGCGCAGCCTGCGCGTGGCGGTCTTCCATCCCGACGATGCCGACGGCCAGAGCCTGGTGCAGCAACTCGACCGCATCGGCTGCCGCACCCAGGTGCATTGGCCGCCGCCGCCCCAGCCGGCCGAAGGCACGGACGTGGTGTTCCTGGCCGTGCGCCCGGACCTGGTGCATCAGGATTACCCCTGGGCCACGGGCGACCAGGCGCCCACCGTGATCGCCGTGGTGAATTACGAGAATCCGACCATCGTGGAAGCCGTCTTGCGCCTGGGCGCGCGGGCCGTGCTGCCGGCCCCGGTAAGGTCCTTCGGCCTGCTGTCCACCCTGGTGCTGGCGCGCCAGGTCAACGGCGAAATGCGCCAGCTGCAGCGCACCCTGCGCAAACTGGAAGTCCGCCTGGAGGGCCAGCGCCAGATCGCCAAGGCGGCTGCTATCCTTATGCGCGGCAAGGGCATCTCCGAAACCCAGGCTTACGAAATGATCCGCAACCAGGCCATGGCCAAGCGGGTGTCGACGGTGGATATCGCCACGGCGCTGATCCATGCCAGTGAAATGCTGGACTTCAACCGGTAAGCCCCGGGGCGCCAAGCCAGCTAGAATCGGACTGCCCGACATACATAATCGATTTGCAAGCAAAACAGCAGCGTCAAAAATTTTTTGAAGGAGACCTTCATGCCGAATGCCATTGAATCCGTGTTGGTGGAAACCCGCGTGTTTCCGCCGTCACCCGCCGCCTCCCAAGGCGCCACCATCGGCAGCATGGATGCCTACAAAAAGCTGTGCCTGGAAGCCGAGCAGGACTTCGAAGGTTTCTGGCGGCGCCAGGCGAACGAGAACCTGGTCTGGAACAAGCCCTTCACCCAGGTGCTGGACGACAGCAACGCGCCGTTCTTCCGCTGGTTCGGCGACGGCGAGCTGAATGTCTCGGAAAACTGCCTGGACAAGCATGTCCGCGGCGCCAACGCCGACAAGACCGCCATCATTTTCGAAGCGGATGACGGCAAGGTCGAAAAGATCAGCTATCGCGAACTGCTGGGCCGCGTTTGCCAACTGGCCAACGGCCTGAAAAAGCTGGGCTACAAGAAGGGCGATCGCGCCATCATCTACATGCCCATGTCGATCGAAGCGGTGGTCGTCATGCAGGCCTGCGTGCGCCTGGGCGTGACGCACTCCGTGGTGTTTGGCGGTTTCTCCGCCAAGAGCCTGCAGGAGCGCATCGTCGACGTCGGCGCCACGCTGGTCATCACCGCGGACGAACAGGTGCGCGGCGGCAAGACCATCCCCTTGAAGCCCGCCGTCGAGGAAGCCTTCGCCATGGGCGGCTGCGAGGCCGTGCGCCAGGTCATCGTCTATCGCCGCACCGGCGGCAAGACGGCCTGGGTGGAAGGCCGCGATCTGTGGCTGCATGACGTCGTCGCCGGCCAGTCCGACCAATGCGATCCCGTGCCGGTCGAAGCCGAACATCCGCTGTTCATCCTCTATACCTCCGGTTCGACGGGCAAGCCCAAGGGCGTGCAGCATGCGTCGGCCGGTTACCTGCTGTGGTCGCTGCTGACGGTTAAATGGACCTTCGACGCGCGCGCCGACGACGTCTACTGGTGCACGGCCGACGTGGGCTGGATCACCGGCCATTCCTACATCGCCTACGGTCCGCTGGCGGCCGGCCTGACACAGGTCGTGTTCGAAGGCGTGCCCACCTATCCCAACGCGGGCCGCTTCTGGGACATGATCGCGCGCCACAAGGTGACGACGTTCTATACCGCGCCCACCGCCATCCGCTCCTTGATCAAGGCGTCCTCGGCCGCGCCCGATACGGACCCCGACCGCTACGACCTGAGCAGCCTGCGCATCCTGGGCACGGTGGGCGAGCCGATCAACCCCGAAGCCTGGATGTGGTACCACAAGAAGGTGGGCGGTGAACGTTGCCCCATCGTCGATACGTGGTGGCAGACGGAAACCGGCGGCCACATGATCACGCCGCTGCCGGGCGCCACGCCCACCAAGCCGGGCTCCTGCACCTTGCCGCTGCCGGGCATCGCCGCGGCCATCGTCGACGAGACCGGTGGGGACGTGGACCAGGGCAATGGCGGTTTCCTGGTGATCAAGAAACCGTGGCCGGCCATGATCCGCAATATCTGGGGCGACCCCGAGCGTTTCAAGAAAAGCTATTTCCCGCCGGAACTGCGTGGCTACTACCTGGCGGGCGACGGCGCGCAGCGCGATGCCGACGGTTACTTCTGGATCATGGGCCGCATCGACGACGTGCTGAACGTGTCGGGCCACCGCCTGGGCACCATGGAAGTGGAGTCGGCCCTGGTCGCGCATCCGCTGGTGGCTGAAGCCGCCGTGGTGGGCCGTCCGGACGACACCACGGGTGAAGCCGTGGTGGCCTTCGTGGTGCTCAAGGCCGCCCGTCCCGAAGGCGAGGAAGCCGTCGCCGTGGCCAAGCAGTTGCGTGACTGGGTGGCCAAGGAAATCGGCCCCATCGCCAAGCCCAAGGACATCCGCTTCGGCGAGAACCTGCCCAAGACCCGCTCCGGCAAGATCATGCGCCGTCTGCTGCGCGTGGTGGCCAAGGGCGAGGAAGTGACGCAGGACGTGTCGACCCTGGAAAATCCGCAGATCCTGGAACAGTTGTCCAAGTCGGTGTAGCGCCGACCTCGCATGGCGTGGCCCGCGCTGCGCGGTCCACGCCGGCGTCATCATCAATAAAACCGCAGCAAGGGAAGCAGCATGATCGATTTACGCAGTGACACCGTTACCCGTCCCGGTCCGGACATGCGCGCCGCCATGGCCGCCGCCGAAGTGGGCGATGACGTCATGGGTGACGACCCCACCGTACAACGCCTGCAGGCCCGCACGGCCGAACGCGCCGGCAAGGAAGCCGGCCTGTTCTTCCCCACGGGTACGCAAAGCAACCTGGCCGGCATCATGGCCCATTGCGGCCGTGGCGATGAATACCTGGTGGGCCAGCTGGCGCACACCTACAAGTACGAGGGTGGCGGCGCGGCGGTGCTGGGCAGCATCCAGCCCCAGCCCATCGAACACGCGGAAGACGGTTCCCTGCCTATCGCCAAGCTGGCTGCCGCGATCAAGCCTCTGGGCGACCCGCACTATGCGCGCACGCGCCTGCTGGCCCTGGAAAATACCTTTCATGGCCGCGTGATCCCGCAGGACTACATCGTCGAGGCGGCCGCCTTCGCCCGCAAACACGAGCTGGGCGTGCATCTGGATGGCGCGCGGGTCTGCAACGCTGCTGTCGCCAGCGGCAAGTCCATCGCCGAGCTGTGCGCGCCGTTCGACTCCGTGTCGATCTGCTTCTCCAAGGGCCTGGGTGCGCCGGTCGGTTCGGTGCTGGTCGGCAGCAAGGCGCTGATCGACGGCGCGCGGCGCTGGCGCAAGGTGCTGGGCGGCGGCATGCGCCAATCTGGCGTGCTGGCGGCGGCGGCCCTGTATGCCCTGGAACACAACGTGGAGCGGCTGGCCGAAGATCACGCCAACGCCGAACGCCTGGCCCGCGGCCTGGCCGCCATCGACGGCGTGACCGTAAGCGGCCAAGCGACCAATATGGTGTTCGTCTCCGTGGCGCCGGAGCACTGCGATGCATTGGGCGCCTATGCCAAGGAGCAGGGCCTGATGATCAAGCCGGTGTACGGCGCCGCCATGCGGCTGGTCCTGCACCTGGATGTGACACAAGCGGATGTGGATCGCACCATCGCGATCTTCAAGGGGTACTTCGCCCGCTGACGTTTCAGCGGCTGACGTTCACCCGCTGACGCGTCAGCCGCCCGTGGCCTTGAAGTCCAGCCGCAGGTGCTGGCGCATCAGCGCCGCGGCCCACTCCAGTTCCTTGTCCAGCACGGCCTGGATGATCTGCAGATGTTCCTGGATCGATGCCGCATAGCGCGGCATCTGGAACAGGGTGGCGCGGCTGGCCAGGCGGCGCAGCTGGTTCTGCTGCTGCACGGTCTGCAAGACGAAGCGGTTGCCGGAGAAGCGCGCCAGCATCTCGTGGAATTCCGCGTTGATGGTGAAGAACTCCGGCGCGACGGCGTCCAGGTTCTGCTCTTCAGCAAGCGCCAGATGATTGGCGCGCATCCGCATCAATGCCGGGGCGTCGGCGCGAAAATCCGGTTCCAGCAGTCCCGCGCATTCCACCGCGGAGCGGAAACGATAGCTTTCCGCGCGAGCTTGCGCATCTTCCAGCGAATTGGGAAAGCGCCACCCGTGGCCCTTGCGTTTTTCGATCAGGGCCTCGGCGCTCAGGCGCACCAGGGTCTTGGCCAATACGCTGCGGGTGACGGCATAGCGTTGCAGCAGGTCGCGGTCGGTGAAGCTGTCCGGCAGCAGGCGGCCGGCGCGGTCTTCGATGATGATGCGATAGAGTTCGTCGCTGGTCAGGCCCTGCGCCTGCCATTCCGGCGCTGGCGCGCCGTCGACCACTTCGCGCACGAAATAGCCGCTGTTCTGCTTGTAGGCGATGAGGTCCTGCATGGCCAGCAGCTTGAGGGCTGCGCGTACCGGCGTGCGCGACACCTGGTATTGACGTGCCAGCAGTTCTTCCGATAAATGCGTGCCTGTCACGTGGGCGCCGCCCAGAATTTCGCGGGCTATGCGGCGCGCCAGGTCCACCTGTAGTGCGGTCGGTCGAAACGCTTGAACATGGTCTAGCATGAAGCGGCTCCCCTCTACGTGGAACGACACGTCGGCCCATCAATCTGGGCGCTGGTTTGACGGCAGCATACGCTATTTGTGTCTAACTAGCGACAAAGTTAGCGTAACGCACTTGCCTGAACTCTCGACCTTTTGGGTGTCATCCAGGTCGCCCGTCGGGATGGGGGGCGCTGGCCGGCGCCACTTTACTGCGATTCCACCAGCCGCGCATAGCCCTCGCGCGAGTCCGGCCAGGCCAGTTCCAGCCCACTGCCGCGCAGGCGCGCGTTGCTCATCCGTTTGCTGCCCACGCCGGCCGGCGGCGGGCCTTCCGCAGGAGGCGGAGCGCCCAACAGGCGGGCCAGATGATCATAGAGAACGTCCAGCGGCAGGGGGGTGTCATCGGCCCCTACATAAAGGGAGTCTGCGTCCGCCAGATGGACTAAATGGGCAATCGCCGCCGCCGCGTCATCCGCGTGCATGCGGTTGGCCCAATGGGGCACCGCGCGCGGCACGCGGGCCAGCCCCTGGCGCAGGCGTTCCAGCAGCTGCGTCCGCCCCGGGCCGTAGAGTCCCGCCAGGCGCAGGGCGGTGATGGGCAGGCCTTGCCCGGCCAGCCATTGTTCGGCCTGCAACAGGATTTCGCCGTTCATGCCCTGTGGCGCGGGCGGCGTGTCTTCGTCTATCCAGGCGCCGTGGTGTTCGCCGTAGACGGCGGATGAGGAAACGAAGACCATGCGGCGCAAGGCGCTGGTGTCGAGCGCGTCCAGCAGGTGGCGCGGGCCGTCGAGGAAGATGTCGCGATAGGCTTGCGGCGCGCGGGCGTCCGGCGCCAGGACATAGATCAGGCGGGTGATGCCGCGCGGCAGGCTGGTCAACGTGGCGGGCTGCGTGACGTCGGCCGCCAGCCACTGGATGGCGTTGCCGGGGCCGCGGCCCGCGGAGGCGGCTGCCGGCGGATGCCGCCGCAGTATCCAAAGCGCGGGGTTGTTCGCGGGATCGCGGTTGCGGGAGGGGCCGCCGGGAGCGTCCGCTTGCGTAGGGTCGGGCGAGGCTGGGCCCGGCCCCAGCAGCCGCGCCGCCACCCGCATGCCCAGGTCGCCGCCGCCGATCAGCAGCACGCGCTCGGCATTGGTTTCGGGCTGAGAAGCGGCGGTCATGGCGGCGGGCAGTGCTGCCTTTACATCCCGCTATAGACGGGGCCTTCGCCCCCTTGCGGCGCCACCCACACGATATTCTGCGTGGGATCCTTGATGTCGCAGGTCTTGCAGTGCACGCAGTTCTGCGCGTTGATCTGCAAGCGGTCGGCGCCGTGGTCGTCCTTGACGAACTCGTATACACCGGCCGGACAGTAGCGCGCCTCGGGCCCGCCATACTTGGCCAGGTTGACGGCCACCGGCACGTTGGGATCTTTCAGGGTCAGGTGGACCGGCTCGTTCTCGTCATGGTTGGTGTTCGAGATGAACACGGAACTCAGGCGGTCGAACGTGAGCTTGCCGTCCGGCTTGGGATAGTCGATGCGCGCGCATTCCGACGCCGGCTGCAGACAGGCGTAGTCGGGCTTGGTGCGATGGATGGTCCAGGGCATCTTGCCCTTGAGCAGCCACTGCTCGATGCCGGTCATCAGGGTGGCGACGGTGCGCCCCTTCTTGAACCATTGCTTGAAATTGCGCGCCTTGTTCAGTTCCGCATGCAGCCAGGACGCCTGGAAAGCGGCCGGATAGGCCGGCAGTTCATCCTGGCGGCGGTCCGCGACCAGGGCGTCGAAAGCCGCCTCGGCCGCCATGGAACCGGTCTTGATGGCGGCGTGGCTGCCCTTGATGCGCGAGGCATTGAGGAAACCCGCTTCGCATCCCACCAGCGCGCCGCCCGGGAACACCAGCTTGGGCAGGGCCAGCAGGCCGCCGGCGGTGATCGCGCGCGCGCCGTAGGCGATGCGCTTGCCGCCTTCGAACGTGGGGCGGATGGCCGGGTGCGTCTTGTAGCGCTGGAATTCCTCGAAAGGCGACAGCCAGGGATTGGCGTAGTCCAGGCCCACCACCATGCCCACGGCGACGAGGTTGTTGTCCAGGTGATAAAGGAAGGAGCCGCCGTAAGTGTCGGCGTCCAGCGGCCAGCCGGCCGTGTGGACCACCAGGCCCGGACGCGACTGCGCGGGGTCGACTTCCCACAATTCCTTCAGGCCGATACCGTAGGCCTGCGGGTCGCAGTCCTTGTCCAGCTTGTAGCGGGCGATCAGCTCGCGGCCCAGCTGGCCGCGCGAGCCCTCGGCGAAGATCGTGTAGCGGCCCAGCAATTCCATGCCGGGCTGATATTGGTCGGTGTGGGTGCCATCGCGCGCCACGCCCATGTCGCCGGTGACGACGCCGCGTACGGCGCCCTGTTCGTCATACAGCACGCCGGCTGCGGCGAAGCCGGGGAAGATGTCCACGCCCAGCGCTTCGGCCTGTTCGCCGAGCCAGCGCACCACGTCGCCCAGGCGCACGATGTAGTTGCCCTTGTTGTGGAAGCATTCGGGCAGCATCCAGTCGGGCGTGCGGCGCGCGCCGTTGTGGCTGAGGAACAGGAACTTGTCCTCGGTGACGGCCACCTTCAAGGGGGCGCCTTTCTCTTTCCAGTCGGGGATGAGTTCCGTCAGCGCGCCGGGGTCCATGACCGCGCCGGACAGGATGTGGGCGCCCAGTTCGGCGCCTTTCTCCAGGACACAGACGCTGACCTCGTGGTTCTTCTCGGCCGCCAATTGCTTCAGGCGAATTGCCGCGGCCAGGCCTCCAGGCCCGCCACCCACGACGACAACGTCGTACTCCATACTTTCGCGTTCTGACATGCGCTCTTGCCCCTCTGTATCCCTGGCTATGATGCCGCCTTGTGGCGGCGTAGGCTGGAAGTATGATCCAGACTCAACTCGCGATTGTATTGCAGGCGCGCACAATCTCGCGCCTGCCGTGCCGCGGAAGTCCACGCGGCGGTCTCACTTCAGGTCATTCATGCCAGATTCCGCATCGAGTCCCATCGGTTCCAGTCCTGTCGCCGCGCCGCTCGCGCCCGGCGCCACCCACGTCTTCGAACTGCCCTTGCGCTGGGGCGATTCCGACGCCCTCAACCATCTGAACAACACGCTGTACTTCCGCCTGATGGAAGAGGCGCGCATGCAGATCCTGTATGGCGCCGACCTGCGCCTGCCCGCCGATGACGGGCCTATCCTGGCGCATGCCTCCTGCGATTTCCTGCGTCCGCTCACTTATCCGGCGACCGTGCGGGTGACGCACACCTTGACCCGCATCGGCCGCTCGAGCATGGAATTCGAGCTGGTCCTGGACAAGGTCGGCGACGAGGAGGGTGGCGCCTATGCGCGCGGCCGCAATGTCCTCGTCTGGATGGACTACGTCGCCAACCGCTCCGCGCCCTGGCCGGCGGCGACCCTGGCGGCCCTGGCCCGCGTCATGCGGGCGGCGCCGGAGGATGCCGCGCAAGGGTGAATGTCCGCATACCGGACATTTTTTGCATAGCGGCATTCCATCGGTAAAATCGGTCGCGCCCATCGGTTTTTCGCGTGTGCGGACTTTTTTGCGTGCGCGGAAAACCGGTTGCGAAGTCTTGCTACACCTATAACACCAAATCCGGCCACCCGCGCCGGGCCCTGCGGGGACGCGGCGGGAACGGGACAGGCCGTTTACTGACCTTACTGGAGTTGGAGCGATGGACAAGGTTTATGCGAGCGCCGCCGAGGCGCTGGCCGGCGTCGTCAAGGACGGCCAAATGATTGCCGTGGGCGGCTTCGGCCTTTGCGGCATCCCCGAAGCACTGATCGCCGCCCTGCGCGATTCAGGTGTCAAGGGACTGACCTGCATCAGCAACAACGCGGGTGTCGACGGTTTCGGTCTTGGCCAGCTGCTGGCCACCCGCCAGATCCGCAAGATGATCGCGTCCTACGTGGGCGAGAACAAGGAATTCGAACGCCAGTTCCTGTCCGGCGAGCTTGAGCTGGAATTCACTCCGCAAGGCACCCTGGCGGAAAAGCTGCGCGCCGGCGGCGCCGGCATTCCGGCGTTCTTCACGCGCACCGGCGTGGGCACCCTGGTGGCCGAGGGCAAGGAAATCCGTGAGTTCGACGGCCATGAATACGTCATGGAGCGGTCGCTGGTGCCGGACGTGTCGCTGGTGAAGGCGCATATCGCCGACCGCAGCGGCAACCTGGTGTTCCGCAAGACCGCGCGCAACTTCAATCCCAATGTGGCGCAGGCTGGCAAGATCACCATCGTGGAAGTGGAGAAGGTGGTGAACACGGGCGACCTGGATCCGGACCAGATCCATCTGCCGGGTATCTTCGTGCACCGGATCGTGGTGAACACGACGCCGGAAAAACGCATCGAACAACGCACCATCCGCCCCGCCGCATAAGGAGAACACATCATGGCATGGTCCCGTGAGGAAATGGCCGCGCGCGCCGCGCGTGAGCTGCAAGACGGTTTCTACGTGAACCTGGGCATCGGTCTGCCCACCCTGGTCGCCAACCACGTGCCGGCCGGCATCGAGGTGTGGCTGCAATCGGAAAACGGCCTGTTGGGTATCGGTCCCTTCCCGACCGAAGCGGAAGTCGATGCCGACCTGATCAACGCCGGCAAGCAGACCGTGACGACCCTGCCGGGCTCGTCGATTTTCTCGTCGGCCGATTCCTTCGGCATGATCCGCGGCGGCAAGATCAACCTGGCCATCCTGGGCGCGATGCAGGTGTCGGCCAAGGGCGATCTGGCCAACTGGATGATTCCCGGCAAGATGGTCAAGGGCATGGGCGGCGCGATGGACCTGGTGGCCGGTGTCGGCCGCGTGGTCGTGCTGATGGAACACGTGGCGCGCAAGAAAGACGGCACCGAAGACCTGAAGCTGCTGCCCGAGTGCAATCTGCCCCTGACCGGCGTGGGCGTGGTCGATCTGATCATTACCGACCTGGGGGTGATCGAGGTCACCGAACAGGGCCTGAAGCTGGTCGAACTGGCGCCTGGTGTTACGGTGGATGAGATCAAGGCCAAGACCGGCGCGCCGGTGGATACCAGCAAAGTAGCAGCCTGATTCGTATAGCGTGTGTAGTGAAACGGCGGCCCAATGCGGGCCGCCGTTTTTTATTGCGGCTCCACGAGGGCCCAGATACAGGGCGGGCACGCGGCTTGCTTTACCCGGCGGTCCTATAACGATCGCGGGGATCCATGTCCGGCTTGAACGGGGACGCACCCCTGTCTCTCAAACTCTTGACGGTGAACGCCCACAAAGGCTTCACCTTCTTCAATCGCAAGTTCATCCTGCCCGAGTTGCGCGATGCCGTGCGGGCCGTCGGGCCCGATCTGGTGTTCCTGCAGGAAGTGCTGGGCGCGCACGAGGGCCATGCGGCGCGCTTCGCCGGCTGGCCGGCGACCTCCCAATACGAGTTCCTGGCGGACAGCATCTGGGCGGATTTCGCCTACGGCCGCAATGCCGTGTATCCGCAAGGGCATCACGGCAACGCCGTGCTGTCCAAGTTCCCCATCGTGCATTACGAGAACATGGACATCTCGGTGGACGGCCACGAAAAGCGCGGGCTGCTTCACTGCGTCATCGCGCCACCGGGACGGCCGCAAGTGCACGCCATCTGCGTCCACCTGGGCCTGCAGGAGTCGCATCGGCAACGCCAGCTGAATCTGCTGTGCGCGCGCGTCGAGCGGGACATCCCGCGCGAGGACACCGTGCTCATCGCCGGCGACTTCAACGACTGGCGCCTGCGCGCCCATCGCCAATTGAGCCGCTGCGCCGGCTTGCAGGAAGTCTTCGCCACCACGCAAGGCGTGGCCGCGCGCACGTTCCCCGCGCGCTGGCCCCTGCTGCGGCTGGACCGCATCTATGTCCGCAACACCCTGCGCTTCCGCCCGCTGGCGTTGGCGACGCGTCCATGGACGCATCTGTCCGATCACGCGCCGCTGGCGGCGGAGGTCGAGCTATGAGCGTGCATTGGATTCCAGGCAATGATTTCAAGCTGCTGGAAAACGGCGAAGCCTTCTTCCCCCGCGTGTTCGAAGCCATCGGGCAGGCGCGCACCGAGGTGCTGATCGAGACCTTCATCCTGTTCGACGATAAAGTAGGGCAGGGCTTGCGTGAAGCGTTGATTGCCGCCGCCACGCGCGGCGTGCGCGTCAATCTGATGGTCGACGGTTTTGGGTCGGAAGAGCTGTCGGACGAGTTCATCGGCGGCATGACAGACGCAGGAGTGATGGTGCAGGCCTTCGATCCGCGCGCCCGCATATTCGGTAAGCGCGTCAATGTCTTCCGCCGCATGCATCGCAAGATCGTGGTCATCGACGGCGTGCTCGCTTTCGTGGGCGGCATCAATTACTCCGCGGATCACCTGGGCGATTTCGGGCCGCAGGCCAAGCAGGATTATGCGGTGGAAGTGCATGGCCCCATCGTCGGTGAAATTCACCGCTTTGCCTTGCGCGCACTGGAGCCGCCGCGCCGGCGTCGGTGGTGGAGCCGTCGTTCGCAGGCGGCCACCAATCCGCCGCGCGCGGGCTCGGCCGAAGCCATGTTCGTGGTGCGCGACAACCACCGGCATCACACGGACATCGAGCGTCACTACCGTGCCGCCATCCGCCTGGCGCGGAACGAGGTCACCATCGCCAATGCCTATTTCTTTCCCGGCTACCGCCTGCTGCGCGAAATGCGCAATGCGGCGAAGCGGGGCGTGCGCGTGCGCCTGATCCTGCAGGGCGAGGCCGACATGGCCATCGTGCCGGTGGCCGCGCGGATGTTGTACGACTATCTGACGGCGGCCGGCGTGCAGATCTACGAGTATTGCGAAAGGCCGCTGCATGGCAAGGTCGCCTGCGTGGATGATACGTGGGCCACGGTGGGATCGAGCAACCTGGACCCCCTGAGCCTGGCCCTGAACCTTGAAGCGAATGTGATGATTCGCGATCGCGCCTTTGCCGACACCCTCAAGGGAAGGTTGGAGTGGCTGATTGAAAACCACTGCCGACAACCCGAACCCGCGCCGCCAGGCAGCCGCAAGCTGCGTCGGCTGTTCTTCGGGATCTTCGTTTATCACTTCGTGCGCCTCTATCCGTCCTGGGTCGGCTGGTTGCCCGCGCACCGGCCGCGGCTGCAGCCCTGGCGGGGTAATGCGGACGTGATCTCCACCGACTCGGAGTCGTCAGGGAAAGTGGAGGGAGAGTACGAGATCCAGGCGGATGCGCAATCCGCGCAGCCAAGCGAAGCGTTGCGGCACGATGCAGAGGTGCGCGATGCGCGAGAAACAGCCTGAGTCCGCCAGTGGCTGGCGGCGCCATTGGCCGCTTCTGAAAAAGGTCTTTTTCACGGCCTTCGCCTTGCTGGTTATCGGCCTGATAGCAGACCAGGCCCGCAACGTCGAATGGGGCAAGGTGCTGGAGGCCATGCAGGCCTACACCTGGCCCGTGCTGCTGCGCGCGGCCGGCCTGGCGGTGCTGAGTTATCTGATCTACAGCTGCTTCGATCTGCTGGCCATACCCTATCTTGGCCACATGATTCCGCCCGTGCGGGTGATGGCGGTGGGCATCGTCGCCTATGCCTTCAACCTCAACATGGGATCGCTGATCGGCAGCGTGGGCTTCCGCTTCCGCCTGTATCTGCGCCTGGGGCTGGCAGCCGGCGAGATCACCCGCATCATCGGTTTGAGCCTGACGACCAACTGGCTGGGCTACCTGTGGGTGGCGGGCGGGCTGTTCGCCTGGGGCGTGCTGCCCATCCCCGACAACTGGAACATCAGCAACTATGCCTTGCGCGGCATCGGCGTGGGCATGCTGGTGGCCGCGGTCGCCTACGTGGCCTTGTGCGGGCTGGCGCGCAAGCGCTCTTGGACCGTCCGTGGCCATGAGCTGGAATTGCCGTCCTTCAAGATCGCCGTCGCCCAGAGCCTGCTGGGCAGCGCCTGCTGGCTGTCGATCGGCCTGGTGGTGTGGTCGCTGCTCCGTCACGACGTGTCCTTCGCGCTGGTCCTGGGGGTGCTGCTGTTGAGCGGCATCGCGGGGGCGGTGACCCATATTCCGGGCGGGCTGGGCGTCGTCGAGGCCGTGTTCGTCGCCATGCTGGGCGGACAGGTGCCGCATTACGAGATCATCGGCACGCTGCTGACCTACCGCGCGGTGTATTACCTGGGGCCGTTCGCGCTGGCGGCGCTGCTGTATTTCTTCCTGGAGGCGAGGCTGCCCAAGCTGGCCAAGGAAGACGAGGCCAAGGAGGCCGAGCAGCCGGGCGGCAAGGAGCAGGGGCCCATGCGGCGAGTCGCGGGCCCGTGACGGCGGGATACGCATAAGCGCCGCGCGCAGTTTCCGGCATCTTTACTGAACAGCATGAAAACGCCCCGCAAGGGGCGTTTTCATTTTTGCTGGGGTTTACCCCGACTTTGAAAATTTATTTTCTTAATTAAAATTGCGCCGTAATTAAATTTACATCTTGTTCTGTCAGCCGAGTCCGCCACCGTCCCCCATGCAAGACGCCACCCCTACCTCGATTTCTGAACGCATTGCCAGCGTCCAGGACACGATGAGCCGCTCCCAGCACAAGCTGGCCGAGTACGTGCTGGCGCACCAGTTCCGGGCGGCGACCATGACGATCGACGAATTCGCGGCGGCCAACGGCGTGTCCATCGCCACGGCCAACCGCTTCGCGCGCACCCTGGGCCTGCCCGGCTATCCGCAGTTCCGCGCCGAACTGGCGCGCGGCTTCGAGTCGGCGCTGGCGCCGGTGGAAAGGCTGCGCACCCAGCTGTCCCAGCCGGCCAGCCCGGCCGACGTGTTCGCCAACTCGCTGCGGGAAGACGCGCGCAACATCGACCGCACCCTGCAAGCCATGGATCCGCGCGTCATCGATCGCGCCGTCGACGCCATTCTGGCCGCCGACCGCATCGCCATCGTCGGCTTTGGCGCCAGCGGCTATCTGGCCGGCTTGATGCAGCGCGCCTTGTTCGTCTACTGCGGCTCGGTGGAATCGCTGGCCACACCCGCGGGTGTATCCTGGGCGGCACGGCAGATATACCGGCTGACGCCCAAGGATCTGCTGATCCCCATTTCCTTTCCGCGTTACTTGAACGACACGGTGACGCTCGCGACGGCCGCCAAGGCCGCCGGCGTGCAGGTGCTGGCGATGACGGACAAACCGACGTCGCCGCTGGCGCCGACCACCACCGTAGGGGCGCTCTACGCCCATAGCGAAAGACAGTACTCGTCCAATTCCGAAGCCGCCGCACTCTGCCTGATCGAAGCATTGGGCGCCGCGGTGGCCTACAAGGCCAAGGATTCGATTCAGGCGGCCGTGGGGGTGACCCAGTCCGTCATGCCGTGGCTGATCCACGGCGCAGGAGACCGTAAGAGATGAAGCAACAACCCGTTATCGCCATCCACGGCGGCGCCGGCGCCATGTCGCGCGCGGCCATGTCGGCTGAACAGGAACGTAAATATCTGGACGCGCTGGAAGGCATTCTGCGCGCCGGCCAGGACGTGCTGGCCCAGGGCGGTTCGGCCCTGGACGCCGTGACCGAGGCCGTGCGCCTGCTGGAAGACTGTCCGCTGTTCAACGCCGGCCATGGCGCCGTGTTCACCAGCGCCGGCACGCATGAGCTGGACGCGTCCATCATGGACGGCGCCACCTTGCGCTCGGGCGCCATCGCCAATGTGGACTGCGTGCGCAATCCCGTGCTGGCGGCGCGCAAGGTCATGGAGAACAGCAAGCACGTGTTCTTCGTGGGTGAGGGCGCGCAGGATTTCGCCCGCGAGCAGGGCCTGGAAATCGTCGATCCCTCGTACTTCTCCACCGACGCCCGCCGCGAGCAATTGTTGCGCGTGCAGCGTGAACAGCCGGGTGCCGCGGTGCTGGACCACGATGGCCAGGCCATGGTGGCGCGCTCGCAACCCGTGCCCGCGGCCAAGCCGGAACCCCTCGACGCCGATCGCAAGATGGGCACCGTGGGCGCCGTGGCGGTGGACGCGCAGGGCAACCTGGCGGCCGCGACGTCGACCGGCGGGATCACCAACAAGCAGGTCGGCCGGGTTGGCGACGCACCCATGGTCGGCGCGGGCTGCTATGCCGCCAACGCCACCTGCGCCGTGTCGACCACGGGCACCGGCGAGATGTTCATCCGCATGGTGGCGGCCTATGACGTGGCCGCGCAGATGGAATATCGCGGCGTGTCCCTGGAAGAAGCTGCCCGCAGCGTGGTTCACGACAAGCTGCCGCGCATCGAAGGCAAGGGCGGCCTGATCGCGGTCGACGCCCAAGGCAATGTGACGTTGCCCTTCAACACCGAGGGCATGTACCGCGGCTACGCCCGAGTGGGCGAGGCCCCGGTCGCTTCGATTTACCGATAAGCGCGAGGCTGGCGCGCCAGCCTTCCGTATTGTGCAAGTTAGCAAGGAATAGAACGATGGCCGATGGAGCCCAACGCCTGGCGATGCCGGAAAACCGGGTTGTCGAGGTCCGTGACCTGACCGTGCGCTTTGTAGGCGCGGAGCGTACCGTGGAAGCGGTGCGCAACCTCAATTTCCACGTCGACCGGGGCGAAACCCTGGCCATCGTGGGCGAGTCGGGTTCCGGCAAGTCCGTGACCTCGCTGGCGCTGATGCGCCTGGTCGAGCACGGCGGTGGCCGCATCGCCCAGGGCAGCATGCAGCTGCGCCGCCGCAACGGCGCGGTGCTGGAGCTGACCGGCGCCAGCCAGCGCGCCATGCGTGGCGTGCGCGGCGCCGACATGGCGATGATCTTCCAGGAACCGATGACGTCGCTGAACCCGGTGTTCACGGCCGGCGACCAGATCGCCGAATCGATCCGCCTGCACCAGGGCAAGGACAGCGCCGCCGCGCGCGCCGAAGCCCTGCGCATGCTGGAACTGGTGCGCATCCCGGAAGCGCGCTCCATCATGAATCGCTTTCCGCACCAGCTGTCGGGCGGCATGCGCCAGCGCGTCATGATCGCCATGGCGCTGGCCTGCAAGCCGGCTCTGCTGATCGCCGACGAGCCGACCACCGCGCTGGACGTGACGATCCAGGCGCAGATCCTGCAACTGATCCGCGCGCTGCAGGAAGAAATGCACATGGGCGTGGTGTTCATCACCCACGACATGGGCGTGGTGGCGGAAGTGGCTGATCGCGTGCTGGTCATGTACCGCGGCGACAAGGTCGAGGAAGGCCCGTCTGAACAGATCTTCTCCGCGCCGGCGCATGCCTATACCAAGGCTTTGCTGTCCGCCGTGCCCCGCCTGGGCTCGATGACCGGAACCGACCTGCCGGCCCGCTTCGAGCTGGTGCAGGTGGACAAGGCGGCGAAGGTGGATGGCGCGGCCATCGCGGCCGCCGCCGATCACCCTGTCACCGAGCCGCAGCAGGTTTCGCCGCGCGCCAGCGGTGAACCGATCCTGAGCGTGCGCGACCTGGTGACGCGCTTCGACTTGCGCGGCGGCATCCTGGGCCGCGTGCGCGGCCGTGTGCACGCCGTCGAAAAGGTCAGCTTCGACCTCTATCCGGGCGAAACCCTGGCTCTGGTGGGCGAGTCCGGCTGCGGCAAGTCGACCACCGGCCGCTCGCTGCTGCGCCTGACGGAAAGCCAGTCCGGCACCATCCTGCTGGAAGGCCGCGACATCGGCAAGCTGAAGGGCGCCGAAATGCAGACGCTGCGCCGCGACATGCAGTTCGTCTTCCAGGATCCCTTCGCGTCGCTCGATCCGCGCGTGACCGTGGGCTTTTCCATCATGGAACCCCTGCTGGTGCACGGCGTGGCCAGCGGCAAGCAGGCCGAGCGCCGCGTCGCCGAGCTGCTGGAACGGGTCGGCATGCCGCCGGAAATGGCGCAGCGTTATCCGCACGAGTTCTCCGGCGGCCAGCGCCAGCGCATCTGCATCGCGCGCGCCCTGGCGCTGAACCCCAAGGTGGTGATCGCCGACGAATCCGTGTCCGCGCTGGACGTGTCCATCCAGGCGCAGATCGTCAACCTGATGATCGACCTGCAGCGCGACCTGGGCGTGTCCTTCCTGTTCATCTCGCATGACATGGCGGTGGTCGAGCGCATCAGCCACCGCGTGGCGGTGATGTACCTGGGCCAGATCGTCGAGATCGGGCCGCGCCGCGCCATCTTCGAGAATCCGCAGCACCCGTATACCAGGAAGCTGATGGCGGCCGTGCCCATCGCCGATCCGGCACGCCGTCACCTGAAGCGCCAGTTGTTGACCGAAGAAATCCCCAGCCCCGTGCGTAAGCCGGGCGACGACCCCCTGGTCGAACCGCTGGTGAACGTCGGTCCCGATCATTACGTCGCCCGGCATGCGCTGGGCGGGGCGTACTGAGCTTTTTTTCCAACCACCAAACCTCCTTACTCGATCTCAGGAGTGCTTCATCATGAAACTACTGCGCCCGACCCGCATGATGGCTGCCGCCACCCTGGCGTTCGGTATGCTCGCGTCCCCGCTGGCCCACGCCAGCAAGGACGTGACCTTCGCCGTCGCCATCGCCCTGGAAACGCTGGACCCGTACAACACCATCAGCACGCTGAACCAGGCTGTCGGCAAGGCCTACTATGAAGGCCTGTTCGAGTTCGACAAGGACCTGAAGATCCAGCCGCTGCTGGCCACCGGCTACGAGGTGAGCCCGGACGGCCTGGTCTACACGATCAAGCTGCGCCAAGGCGTCAAGTTCCAGGACGGCACGGATTTCAACGCCGACGCCGTCAAGGTCAACTATGACCGCGTGTCGAATCCCGAGAACCGCCTGAGCCGCTATACGCAGTTCAACCAGGTCGACAAGACCGAAGTGGTCGATCCCTACACCGTGCGCATCACGCTGAAGAAGCCGTTCTCGGCCTTCATCAACGCGCTGGCGCACTCGTCGGCCATGATGATCTCGCCCACCGCGCTGAAGAAGTGGGGCAAGGACATCGGTTTCCACCCGGTCGGTACCGGTCCCTTCGAATTCGTCGAGTGGAAGCCGGCTGAATACCTGAAGGTCAAGAAGTTCGACGGCTACTGGAAGAAGGGCTATCCGAAGATCGACACGCTGACCTTCCGCACCGTCACGGACAACAACACCCGTGCCGCCGTGGTGCAGACGGGCGAAGCGCAGTTCGCTTTCCCGGTGCCGTTCGAGCAGGCCGCCGTGCTGGCCAAGAGCGACAAGCTGGACCTGGTCAACGACAAGAACTCGATCATGGCGCGTTACCTGTCCATGAACACGATGAAGAAGCCCTTCGACAACGTCAAGGTGCGCCAGGCCATCAACTACGCCATCAACAAGCAGGCCCTGGCCAAGGTGGCCTTCGCCGGCTACGCCAGCCCCGTGGCCGGGGTGGTGCCGCAAGGCGTGGACTACGCGACCAAGATCGGCGAATACGCCTACGATCCCGCCAAGGCGCGCGAGCTGCTGAAGGAAGCCGGTTATCCCAACGGTTTCGAAAGCACCTTGTGGTCGGCCTATAACGACGGCACGTCGGTCAAGGTGGTGCAGTTCCTGCAGCAGCAGCTGGCTCAGGTCGGCATCAAGGTGTCGGTGGAAGTGCTCGAATCCGGCCAGCGCGTGCAGCGCGTGCAGCAGGTGCAGAAGCCCGAAGACGCACAGGTCCGCCTGTACTACGCTGGCTGGTCGTCCTCGACCGGCGAAGCCGACTGGGGCCTGCGTCCCTTGCTGGCCAGCACGTCCTATCCGCCCGTGCTGAACAACGTGTCGTACTACTCGAACCCCAAGGTTGATGCGGACCTGAGCAAGGCGCTCAGCACGTCCAACCGCGACGAGAAGACCGCGCTGTACAAGGACGCACAGGAAACCATCTGGAAGGATGCGCCCTGGGCATTCCTGGTGACGCAGAACAACGTGTATGCGAAAGCCAAGAACCTGACGGGCGTGTATGTGCAGCCGGATACCAACTTCTGGTTCGGCGACATCGACCTGAAGCAGTAAACCGCGACGATCCGCGCGCCGCGCCCGTGATGCGGGAGCGGCGCGCGCCGTTTTGCCGCAAGTTCACGCGGCGCCTCTCAGTACATCCGATGCGGGGCGCCGCGCGCTGGAATGATCTAAATGTTCTCCTATATCGTCAAACGCCTTCTAGGCATGATCCCCACGCTGCTGCTGGTTTCGGTGGTGGTGTTCCTGTTCGTGCACATGCTGCCGGGTGATCCCGCACGACTGGCCGCCGGCCAGGATGCCGACGAGCAAACCGTCGAGCTGATGCGCAAGGAACTTGGCCTGGATCTGCCGATGCCGCAGCAATTCGTGCGTTATTTCCAGCACATGCTGCAGGGTGACCTGGGCACTTCGCTGCGCAGCAAGCGTCCGGTGACGACTGAAATCGCCGACCGTTTCAATCCGACGCTGCTGTTGACCCTGACCAGCATGGTCTGGGCTACGGTGTTCGGGATGGTGATCGGCATCGTATCCGCGGTCTGGCGTAATAAATGGCCCGACCGCCTGGGCATGACCCTGGCCGTTTCCGGCATTTCCTTCCCCGCCTTCGCGCTGGGCATGATGCTGATGCAGGTGTTCTCGGTGCAGCTGGGCTGGTTGCCGACCGTCGGTGCATCGAGCTGGAAACACTACATCCTGCCTTCGCTCACCTTGGGCGCCGCCGTGGCCGCCGTGATGGCGCGCTTCACCCGCGCGTCCTTCGTCGAAGTGATCCAGGAAGACTTCGTGCGCACCGCGCGCGCCAAGGGCTTGTCCGAGCGCGTGGTGGTGATCAAGCACACGCTGCGCAACGCCATGATTCCCGTGATCACCATGATGGGTTTGCAGTTCGGCTTCCTGCTGGGCGGCTCCATCGTGGTGGAAACCGTGTTCAGCTGGCCCGGCCTGGGCAATCTGCTGGTCAACGCGGTGACCCAGCGCGACTACCCCGTGATCCAGGGGCTGGTGCTGCTGTTCTCTTTCGAATTCATCGTGATCAATCTGGCCGTGGACGTGCTTTACGGCGTCATCAATCCCAGCATTCGCTATAAGTGAGCCGGCCATGAGCAATATCAATACTGTTACCCCCTCGTCGGCGCCGCCCGCCGCGCCGGCCGCGTCCACCGATGTGCGCACGCCGTTCAGCGAGTTCTGGCGCAAATTCAAGAAGCAGCATCTTGCGGTGGCCGCGGCCTTCTTCGTGCTGCTGCTGGTGCTGGCGGCGGTGTTCGCGCCCTGGCTGGTGCCCTTCGACGCCGAGAACTTCTTCGACTACGACCAGCTCAACGCGGGCCCGTCGCTGACCCACTGGCTGGGCGTGGATTCGCTGGGCCGCGACATCTTCAGCCGCATCCTGATGGGCTCGCGCATCTCGCTCATTGCCGGCTTCGTGTCGGTGGCGCTGGGCGCCATCGTCGGTACCGCCATGGGCCTGCTGGCCGGCTATTACGAAGGCTGGTGGGAACGCATCACGATGCGTGTGTCGGACGTGCTGCTGGCTTTCCCCGGCATGCTGCTGGCGATCGGCGTGGTGGCCATTCTGGGTTCCAGCATGGTCAACGTGGTGGTGGCCGTGGCCGTGTTCAGCGTGCCGGCCTTTGCCCGCCTGGTGCGCGGCAATACGCTGGCCATCAAGCATATGACCTACGTCGAGGCGGTCAAGAGCGTGGGCGCGTCGGACTGGACCATCATCATGCGTCACATCCTGCCCGGCACGATCTCGCCCATCGTGGTGTACGGCACCATGCGCGTGGGTACGTCCATCATCACGGCGGCCAGCCTGTCCTTCCTGGGCATGGGCGCGCAGCCGCCCACGCCGGAATGGGGCGCCATGCTGAGCGAGGCGCGCGCGGACATGGTGACGTCGCCGCACATCGCCATCTTCCCGGCGCTGGCCATCTTCCTGACCGTGCTGGCCTTCAACCTGCTGGGTGACGGCCTGCGGGACGCGCTCGATCCCAAGATCGACCGCAAGTAAGCAAGACGACGACGGCCCGGGATGGGCCGTTGTCCATGGTGCGCCGGCCGCGTGGCCGGCGCACAAGCAGAATTATCGAATCCGTTTACAGGGATTCAGGAGCAATCGGCATCATGGAAGGCAAGCAGGCATCGCCACGCATAGGCAGGCTACCCGCGGGAACACTGGACAGTATCTGCGACGTTCCGGGCGTGACCGTCGGCCACGTCACATTGGACGACGGGCCGATCCAGACCGGCGTGACGGTGCTGCGTCCGCACGCGGGCGATCCGTATCGGGACAAGGTGCCGGCGGCGGTCGAGGTGATCAACGGTTTCGGCAAAAGCACCGGCCTGATCCAGGTGCAGGAGCTGGGGGTGCTGGAAACGCCCATCGCGCTGACCAATACCTTCGGCGTCGGCACGGTGGCCAATGCCCAGATCCGCGCGGCCGTGCGGGATAATCCGCAGGTCGGCCGCGAGTGGGCCACCGTCAATCCGCTGGTCTTCGAATGCAATGACGGCTATCTGAACGACATCCAGGCGCTGGCGGTGACCGAGGCCCATTACGGCCAGGCGCTGGCCGCCGCGGACCGGGTGTTCGACCAGGGCGCCGTGGGCGCGGGTCGTGGCATGTCCTGCTTTTCCTTCAAGGGCGGCATCGGCTCGGCGTCGCGTGTGGCAGGCGGTCATACGGTTGGCGCGCTGGTGCTGGCCAATTACGGCCGCAAGCCCAATCTGGTGGTGGCGGGCCGGCCTTTCGGGCGCTGGCTGACCGACGCGGAAGCGGGCGGCGTGGCGCCGGCTGTGCCGGCCGACGTGCCGGGCGCCGCGTCTAAGGGCGAACCGGAAACCGGCCCCGAGAAGGGCTCCATCATTCTTCTGCTGGCCACTGACGCGCCGCTGGACGCGCGTCAGCTGCGCCGGCTGGCCGTGCGCGCGGGCGCGGGTCTGGCGCGCACCGGCTCGGTCTACGGCCATGGCAGCGGCGACATCGCGCTGGCGTTTTCCACCGCCTATACCGTGCCGCACCTGGCCGAGCGGGGCATGCCCGCGCTCCAGCTGTTGCATGAGACCCGTATCGATCCGCTGTTCGAAGCGGCCGCCGAGGCCACCGAGCAGGCCATCATCCACGCCATGTGGCGCGCCGTCACCGTGCACGGCCGCGACGGCCATATGCGCCAGGCCATCACGGAAGCAATCCCGGACTGGTCCGCCTGGCTGGCCGGCAACCCCTCATAACTGCATCTTCTTGGGGCACCGGCACGTCGCCGGCCGGGGTTCCGGGATTGCCTTTCCAAAGCAGACCTTGGTTTTGAATTTCAGCCCTTGGTCTGGGCATAGACTGCAGTTCTCGATAGAAACCGCCTTTTTTCATTCTCCTTGCCATGCGTATTCTTGTTTCCACCGATATCGAAGGCGTCGCCGGCGTCTTCCACTCCCAGCAGATCACCGCCGGCAACGGCGAATATGAACGGGCGCGCGCCTGGATGACCGGCGAGGCCGATGCCGCCGTGCGCGGCGCCTTCGCCGGCGGCGCCGACGACGTGCTGGTGAACGATTCGCACGGCGGCTTCCGCAACCTCCTGCCCGACGGCATCGACGAGCGCGCCCGCCTGGTCATGGGCAAGCCGCGCTATCTGGGCATGATGGGCGGCCTGGAAGAACCCTGCGACGGTGTCTTCATGATCGGCTACCACTCGCGCGCGCAGGGACGCGGCATCCTGGCCCACACCATCAACAGCTTCGCTTTCGCCAAAGTCCGCATCAACGGCATGGAGCTGGGCGAGGCCGGCCTGTACGGCGCGCTTGCGGGCGAGCTGGGCGTGCCCGTGGCGCTGGCCAGCGGCGACGATGTCTTCATCGGCGAAACCCGCGAACTGTTCCCCAATGCGGTGTGGGTGCAGACCAAGATCGCGCGCGGGCAGGGCAGCGGCGCCACCTTGTCGCCGGCCGCCTCGCGCGCGGCCATCAAGGAAGCGGCCCAGGCGGCCATGGCCAATATCGGCAATCTGCAGCCCTTCCGCATCGCGCCGCCCATCGAATGCCAGCTGCAGGTCCAGACCACGGCCGTGGCCGACCTGTTCTGCATGCTGCCCTCGCTGGAGCGGGTCGATGGGGTCAATCTGCGGTTTAATACCGACAGCATGCAGGCAGCCATCCGCACGCTCAACAGCCTGGCGGCGATGTCGTTCATGTTGCGTTGAGTTCGCGGCGCTGACGCATCCGAGCTGCATTCTTTGCGATACCCCCGTGGCCGTGCGCCGCCGCGGGGGTATCGTCGCGACTAGTCCTGAGGAACCCATGTCCCAACATCAGACGTCATCGTCCACGTTGTCCGCCTCCAATCCCACGGATGCCCGTATCGCCGCCCTGCGCGCCGAGATGGCCGCCCGCGGGGTCGACGCCTGTCTCGTGCCGTCGGCCGATCCGCATCTGTCCGAATACCTGCCCGGGCGCTGGCAGGCCCGGCAATGGCTGTCCGGTTTCACCGGCTCGGTGGGCACCCTGGTCGTGACGGCGGATTTCGCCGGTGTGTGGGTCGACAGCCGTTATTGGGTGCAGGCCGAGACGCAATTGGCCGGCACGTGCGTCGGCTTGATGAAGATCGCCGCGGTGGGCATCCCTGGCCACATCGACTGGCTGGCCGCCAATATGCCCAAGGGCGCGCGCGTCGCGGTGGACGGACAGGTGCTGTCGCTGGGCGCCTTCAACGCGCTGGCGTCCGCCCTGAAGCCGCGCGGCGTGACGCTGGACATCGGCCAGGACGTGCTGGATGCCGTGTGGCCTGGTCGCCCGGGCCTGCCGGAAGCCAAAATCTACGAACACCAGGCGCCCTACGCCTGCGTCACGCGTGCCGAGAAACTGCGCGTCGTCCGGCAGGCCCTGCATGGCCGCCAGGCCAGCGCGCACCTGATCTCCACCCTGGACGACATCGCCTGGCTGTTCAATCTGCGTGGCGCCGACGTCGACTACAACCCGGTCTTCGTCGCGCACGCGCTGGTGCGCGAGGCGGACGCGACCCTGTTCGTGGCGCCCGGCAAAGTGGACGCGGCCTTGCAGGCAGTATTGCAGGCCGATGGCGTGACCTTGCGTCCGTACACCGAGCTGGCCGCCGCGCTGGCTGCCCTGGGCGAGGACGCTGCCGTCCTGGTCGACCCGGCCCGGGTGACGGTGGGCGTGCTGGCGGCGCTGCCGGCCACCGCGCGGCGCATCGAAGCCATCAACCCCAGCACGCTGGCCAAGTCGCGCAAGACCGATGACGAGCTGGCGCACGTCCGTGCCGCCATGGAACAGGACGGCGCGGCCCTGTGCGAATTCTTCGCCTGGTTCGAAGCCGCCCTGGCGCGTGGCGAGACCGTGACGGAACTTACCGTCGACGAGGTCCTGTCGGCGGCGCGGGCCCGCAAGCCGGGCTTCGTGTCGCTGAGCTTCGGCACCATCGCCGGTTTCAATGCCAACGGCGCCATGCCGCACTACCGCGCCACCGAGCAATCGCACGCGACCATCGCCGGCGACGGGCTGTTGTTGATCGACTCCGGCGCGCAGTATGTCGGCGGCACCACCGACATCACGCGGGTGGTGGCCGTGGGCAATCCCAATGCCGAACAGAAACGCGACTACACCCTGGTCCTGAAAGGCATGATCGCGCTGTCGCGCGCGCGCTTCCCGCGCGGCGTGCTGTCGCCCATGCTCGACGCGATCGCGCGCGCACCGCTATGGGCGGGCGGCGCCGAATACGGTCACGGCACCGGCCACGGTGTCGGCTATTTCATGAACGTGCACGAAGGCCCGCAGGTGATCTCGCACCGCGCGCCGGCGGGACCCCATACCGCCATGGAGCCGGGCATGATCACCTCCAACGAACCAGGCCTGTATCGGCCGGGACGATGGGGCGTGCGCATCGAGAACCTGGTGTGCAACCGGCCGTGGCAGACCACCGAACTGGGCGAATTTCTCGCGTTCGAGACCCTGACCTTGTGCCCCATCGATACGCGCTGCATCGACCGTTCCTTGTTGAGCACCGACGAGGCCGCCTGGCTGGATGCCTATCACGCCGAAGTGCGCGAGCGCCTGCTGCCGCACGTCGACGGCGCGGCCAAGGCCTGGCTGGTGCTGGCGACGGAGCCGCGCACCCTGGCGGCGTAAGCGGCTGCCGCGCCTTCATCGGCGCGGCTTGCCCGGCGGCTGGTCCGGGGAGACTCAGGCGGCCGCGGGCGCGGCGGCGCTGCCTTCGCGCCGATAGAACAGGCGGATGTACAGCCGGCTCAGCGGCACCAGCATGATCAGGTAGACGATGAGCGTCACGACGATCAGCGTCAGGAAGCCGAATCGCAGCAGCGTGGACAGGCGCAGCGTGTAGGCCAGGCCGAAGGCCACGGCGAACTGCAGCAGCTGCGCGGTAATGAAGGCGCACACCGACGCCAGGATGGCCCGGCCGGGCGCGGCCCGCCAGGGTTGCAGATCCGCCAGCGGCTTGGTCGCGGCCACCTTGGCGAGCAAGGCGACCAGGAGCGGTATCAGAATGATCAACAACATGGTCCAGGACGACGTGGAGTTGAGTTCCCAGCTGTAGAGGCCGAAGGCGGGGCGCATCAACTGCATCTGCAGCATCAGCCAGGTCCAGCCGAAGATCACGGCGGCGGAACGTTCGGCCGGGGTCACCGGGCGTGTCCGGTCGTCGTAGGCCAGCGCCGGCGCGATGCGGCGGGCATACGTCAAGGTGATCAGGCTGACCAGCAGGCCGGCGATGATGGTCTGTATCACGCCGATGCCCTGCATGATCAGCGGCGCGGCGTAGGGGCGGTAGTTATCGGCACCCCATTGCAGGATGGGGGTCAGCAAAATGGGATAGAGGGCGACCCAGAGCATCTGCATGGCCAGGGTGACCCCCACCACGGCGGCCACCATCAGCAGCTGAACGCGCCGGCGCGCCGCCACGGGCAAGGCGCCGGCACCGTCTTCGTAGGCCCGGGTGCAGGCGTACACGATCAGGGAAGTCAGGGCCAGGTTGGCGGTCCAGTCCAGGGCCATGGCGAGCACGTAAGACCGGTTCGTATAGGTCTCGCGGATTTGCGCGGCATGTTCGCCGAAGGAAAGCTGGAACGCGAAGAACAGCAGCGACAGGGCCAGCCCGGTTACCGCGGCGGTCAGCGCCAGCAGACGGGGGAGCGGCAGCAGCCGGGTCACCTGACCCGCTGAAGGGGGGGCGGGGAAAGGCTGGGGGGAAGACGGGGACATGCGGAGCTTCCTCTGGTGGGACGTGCTGGGTCCTGGGGAGCCCGATCTTATCAAATTGGGGTTGGATGACCTCCATTCGAAGGTATCCGTCCGGCGTCAACCCGGTACCAATAAGGTGTTGCTTTGTTACGCCCCGTCGCTCAGGGAAAACCCAAACATCGGCCGGCTCCCAGCTATAATCCAAATTTCCCGCACGCGCCCGGCCGAACCGGGTGCTCACAACGATGACCAAATACGTCTTTGTCACCGGTGGTGTGGTGTCCTCCCTGGGGAAAGGCATCGCCGCCGCGTCTCTCGCAGCCATCCTCGAATCGCGTGGCCTGCAAGTCACCATGCTCAAGCTGGATCCGTACATCAACGTCGATCCGGGTACGATGAGCCCCTTCCAGCACGGTGAAGTCTTCGTGACCGAAGATGGTGCCGAGACCGACCTGGACTTGGGCCACTACGAGCGCTTCATCTCGACCCGCATGCGCAAGGTGAACAACTTCACCACGGGCCAGATCTATGAATCGGTGCTGCGCAAGGAGCGCCGGGGTGACTATCTGGGCAAGACCGTGCAGGTCATTCCCCACATCACCAACGAAATCCAGGATTACATCGCGCGCGGCGCTGAAGCCGGCTTCAACGGCGCCACCGACGTGGCCATCGTTGAAATCGGCGGCACGGTGGGCGACATCGAATCGCTGCCGTTCCTGGAAGCGGCTCGCCAGATGAGCCTGCGCCTGGGGCGCAATAACGCGGCGTTCATTCACCTGACGCTGGTGCCTTTCATCGCCTCGGCCGGTGAGCTCAAGACCAAGCCGACGCAGCACTCGGTGCAGAAACTGCGCGAAATCGGTATCTATCCGAACGCGTTGCTGTGCCGCGCCGACCGCCGCATCCCGGACGACGAGCGCGCCAAGATTTCGCTGTTCTCCAACGTGCCCCTGGACGCCGTGATCTCGGTGTGGGACGCCGATTCGATCTACAAGGTGCCGGCCATGCTGCAGAAGCAGGGCCTGGACAGCCTGGTGTGCGACGCGCTGGCCATCACGCCGCCGCCCGCCGACCTGTCCATGTGGGACAATCTGGTCGAGGCGCTGGAGCATCCCGAGCACGAAGTCACCATCGGCATGGTCGGCAAGTACATCGACCTGACCGAGTCCTACAAGTCCTTGAGCGAAGCGCTGGTGCACGCCGGCATCCACACCCGTTCGCGCGTCAAGGTCGAGTACATCGACTCGGAAGACATCGAAACCCGCGGCACGGACCAGCTGAAGCATCTGGACGCCATCCTGGTGCCGGGCGGCTTCGGCAAGCGCGGCACGGAAGGCAAGATCGCCGCTATCCGCTATGCCCGCGAAAACAATGTGCCGTATCTGGGCATCTGCCTGGGTATGCAGCTGGCCGTGATCGAGTTCGCGCGCCACGTGGCTGGCCTGGGCGGCGCCAACAGCACCGAGTTCGATCCTGCCGCGCCGCACCCGGTGGTGGCGTTGATCAGCGAGTGGATGGACCGCGAAGGCCGCGTCGAAAAGCGCGATGCCACGTCCGACCTGGGCGGCACCATGCGCAAGGGCGCGCAGCGCTGCCCGATCAAGGCCGACACGCTGGCGGCCAAGATCTACGGCCCCGAAGTCAACGAGCGCCATCGCCACCGTTACGAGGTCAACAACGTCTACGTGCCGCGCCTGGAAGATTCCGGCATGGTGATCAGCGCCCGTACGCCGACGGAAAACCTGCCCGAGATGATGGAACTGCCCAAGCACCCCTGGTTCGTCGGGGTCCAGTTCCACCCGGAATTCACCTCCACGCCGCGCGACGGTCATCCGCTGTTCAGCAGCTACATCCAGGCCGCGCTGGCCAACCAGGCCAAGCGTAACAAGGACGCGGCATGATGCGTCCCGGGACGGTGCGTCTGGCCGCCCCGGGATCGTCGCTCCCATGGTCCGCATGGTTTACGCCACTCACGCCCGGGAACGGGTGGGGTGGCGCGTTACCATAGCGCCGGGAGAGGGTCAGATTTTTCAAAACGTTCTAGGGACAAAACCATGAGTGCAATTGTCGATATCATCGGCCGCGAGATTCTGGATTCGCGCGGCAATCCCACCGTCGAATGCGACGTTCTGCTGGAATCCGGCGCCATGGGCCGGGCCGCTGTGCCGTCGGGCGCCTCTACCGGCGCGCGCGAAGCCATCGAGCTGCGCGACGGCGACAAGAGCCGCTATCTGGGCAAGGGCGTGCTGCGCGCGGTCGAAAACCTGAATACCGAAATCTCCGAAGCCCTCATGGGCCTGGATGCGCAGGAACAGACCTTCGTCGACCGTACCCTGATCGAACTGGACGGCACCGACAGCAAGGAACGCCTGGGCGCCAACGCCATCCTGGCCGCCAGCATGGCCGTGGCGCGTGCCGCGGCTGACGAGTCCGGCCTGTCCCTGTACCGCTATTTCGGCGGCAGCGGCCCCATGAGCATGCCCGTGCCGATGATGAACGTCATCAACGGCGGCGCGCACGCCAACAACACCCTGGACATGCAAGAGTTCATGATCCTGCCGGTGGGCGCCGCCAGCTTCCGTGAAGCCATGCGCTGGGGCGCTGAAGTCTTCCACTCGTTGAAGAAGATCATCAACAACCAGGGCATGTCCACCGCCGTGGGCGACGAGGGCGGTTTCGCGCCCAACGTGGCCAACCACGAAGCGGCCATCCAGATGATCCTGAAGGCCATCACCGAAGCCGGCTACGAGCCGGGCACGCAGATCGCCCTGGGCCTGGATTGCGCCAGCTCGGAATTCTTCCGTGACGGCAAGTACACCCTGGCCGGCGAAGGCGGCGTCTCGCTGTCGTCGCAAGAGTTCTCCAATCTGCTGGCGACCTGGTGCGACAAGTACCCGATCATCTCGATCGAAGACGGCATGGCCGAAAACGATTGGGACGGCTGGAAGATCCTGACCGAACAACTGGGCAAGAAAGTCCAGCTGGTGGGCGACGACCTGTTCGTGACCAACACGCGCATCCTGCGTGAAGGCATCCAGAAGGGCGTGGCCAACTCGATCCTGATCAAGATCAATCAGATCGGCACCCTGACCGAAACCTTCGCCGCCATCGAAATGGCCAAGCGCGCCGGCTACACCGCCGTCGTGTCGCACCGTTCGGGCGAAACCGAAGATTCGACCATCGCCGACATCGCCGTTGCCACCAACGCGATGCAGATCAAGACCGGCTCGCTGTCGCGTTCGGATCGTATGGCCAAGTACAACCAGTTGCTGCGTATCGAAGAAGAACTGGCTGAAGTCGCTTCCTACCCCGGTATCGAAGCCTTCTACAATCTGCGTTGAACGCATTAGGGCGCGCACCTGCCGGTGTGCGCCCGCTGCACGGATATTCGCCTCATGCGTCTGTTGTTCCTGGTTCTGTTTGTCCTGGTCGGCCTGATCCAATACCCCTTGTGGGCGGGTAAGGGCGGCTGGTTCAAGGTCTGGGACCTGCAGAAGCAATTGGCGGCGCAGCGCGAGACCAATGACGGCTTGCGCGCGCGCAACAACGCCCTGGATGCCGAAGTGCACGACTTGCAGTCGGGTACGGGGGCCATCGAGGAACGTGCCCGCAGCGAGCTGGGCATGATGCGCGACGGCGAGATCTTCGTGCAGATCCTGCCGCAGAATACGGCGCCACCGCCTGGTGGCGCTTCGGTGGCGACGCCAGACACGGTTGCCGCCACTCCCGCTCCCGCCAGCCGCCCCGCGGCTGCCGCGCCCAATCGTCCTGCCACCGCCCCCGCGCGTCCCGCCGCCCGGCATTGAGCCGGTGTGCAGCGTCACCGCCGCTGTCTCATCGGCGGTCTATCCTGGTTCTATCCTGCGGCTTGGCCATGCGGCTGGATGCGATTGCATGTCCATGGCCAGATCTTCCACGATGAGAACATTACCGGCCCGTGCGGCCACGGCTGCCAGGCTGGCGCTGGCCGTGGGTGCCACTGCCCGCAGCACTGCCCGTGTGAGCGGGCTCAGCGGCGGCAGTTGATAGCTCAATCGCAGCCGCAGGATATTCGCTTCGAAGATGGTCAGCCCGGATTTCGGTCCGCGTCCGCCGGGCCAGCCCGCGCCCAGCCGGCGCGCGTGTTCCTCGGCCTGATAGTCGTTGCGGATGGCCATTATCTTGGCGGGTGCGCTGCCCGTTCTTAGGATGCCTGCCCCGGCAGGCGTTGCCGGGAGCGTGCCCGCTGGCTCAACGAGCCGCAGGCCATGGCTGCCGAAGTCGGCATAAGCCGAGGTTGGCGGGGCCAGGACGTCGATGCGCCAGGCTGGTGACCCGCTGTCGTCATGGATGCGGCGCCAGCGCCCGGCGCTGGTCGGCAAGGGCCGCAAGGTTTTCAGGAAGGCCCGCTCCATCGCTTCCAGCCGTCCGTTCGCCGTGGCGCCGGCGCGCGCCGCTTCCATGAGCGCCACGTTCAGCACCTGCCGCGTGATGTGCCAGTAAGCGATTTCGATGACCCCCATTCCGGCCAGCAGCAGCACGGGCACGGAGATGACGAAGCTGGCCATGGCCGAACCCCACCGTGTGTGCGGCTGGGCGGGCGAAAGGCGAATGGCGGTTCTCATGCGGACTAGTGTCCGCCCCGGCCCAGGCCGCGTCCATACGGAAACCTACGCGCGTGGATGCCCTTAAACGACGATGCCCTTCAACGACAATCCCCTTAAACGACAGCCCCCGTAAACGACAATGCCCGCCAGACGGCGGGCATTCAAGGGCAGCACAGCAGACCAGCCGGTCAATGCACCGTGGGCGGATCCTGTTCCGGCAAGGTCTGCGAACCGGCGAACACCCTGGCGCAATCGACGGCGTCGAAGCGGTACGGCTTGCCGCAGAAGTCACAGGCCACTTCCACCTGGTCCTGTTCGGAAAGGATGCTCTCGACTTCGTCACGGCCCAGCATGCGCAGCATGCCGGCCACCTTCTCCCGCGAGCAGGTGCAGCGCCAGCGCACTTCCAGCGGATCGAAGGCCACCAGGGTCTCTTCCCAGAACAACCGGTGGATGAGAGTGTCGATGTCCAGCTGCAGCAGCTCCTCGCCCTTGATGGTGGCGGCCAGCGCGCTGGCGCGCTCCCACGTTTGCGCGGCGCTGCCGGGCGCCGTGACGTCGCCCGAGCCACCTTGGTCGGGCAGGCGCTGCAGGAGCACGCCGGCGGCATGCTGCTCGTCGGCGGCCAGCCACAGTTGCGTGTCCAGCTGCTCCGACTGCTGCATGTAGTGGCCCAGGGCCTCCGCCACGCTTTCGCCGATGATGGGCACGATGCCTTGGTAGACCTGCTGGCCGGGCACTTTGCGCTGCGGGTCCAGCACCACGATGAAGCGGCCGTTGCCACCCGGGTTCATCAGGCTTTGCAGGGTGCCGTCCGCTGGCACGGCATGGCCGTCGCGCAGCTTGACGGTGGCGCGCAGGCTGAGGTCCGCGCGGCACTCCACCACAAGCAGGGAAATGGGGCCATCGCCCTGCAATTGCAGCAGCAGCGAGCCTTCGAATTTCAGATTGGCGGCCAGCAGGGTGGACGCGGCCACCAACTCGCCCAGCAGGCGCTTGATGGCCAGCGGGTATTGATGATTGGTCTGGGCGTCCAGCCAGGTCTGGTGCAGACGCACGGCCTGAACGCGCACGCTGCGGTCTTCGAACAGGTATTTCTTGAGGAGATCGGTCATGCGGGAATGTTAGCCGATCCGCCCTGACGGCGGCATTGCAGCCGGGTCGTCGGCAGGGGCATGAAGGCCCTGCTCAGCCGTATGAACGGGCCTCAACCTATCCGCTTCAACGCTTGTTTGTATTGCGCTGCACGGCGGACATAGCCGGCCGTGTTTTCGCGCATCTTGGCGATTTCCTCGGGCGACAGCTCGCGCACGATCTTGCCGATGCCGATCACCAGGCTGTTGTCGGGAATCACGCGACCTTCCGGCACGATGGCGCCCGCGCCGATCAGGCAATTGCGTCCGACCACGGCGTCGTTCAGGACGATGGCCTGCATGCCCACCAGGGCGCCCTCCTGGATCGTACAGCCGTGCAGCATGGCTTGATGGCCGACGGTGACGTGGGGGCCGACCACCAGGGTTTTGTGGGCGTCGACGTGCAGGACGCTGGACTCCTGGATATTGCTGCCTTCCCGGATCACGATGGGCGCGTTATCGCCCCGGATGGTCACCTGCGGCCAGATGCTGACGCCGGCTTCCAGGGTGACGTCGCCAATGATGACGGCGCTTTCGGCCACCCAGGCGTCGGGGTCTACGACAGGAATCAGGTCTTCAAGTTGATAGATCGCCATGCGGCGTAGTCTCCGTCAGGTCGTTGCCGGGGCAGGCGGGGCGGGCGGGGTAGCCGGAGCGGCCTCGGCGGCCGGGGCTGCGGGCGCCGCCGGCGGCGCCGGTATCGCCTGCGCGGCTTGCGCCGCGCGCTCTTCCTCGCGCAGCCGCAAGATCCGGCGCTGTATCTTGCCGCTGGTGGTCATCGGCAGTTCTTCCAGGAATTCGATTTCCTTGGGGTATTCGTAGGCCGCCAGGCGTTCGCGGACATGGTCTTGCAATTCCTGGATCAGGGCCTGCGGTTCGCGGTCGGCGTATTCCGCGGTGCGCACCACGTAGGCCTTCACCAGGGCGCCGCGCTCCGTGTCCGGCTTGGGCACCACGGCGGCGTTGGCGACAGCGGGGTGGCTGATCAGGCAGCTTTCGATTTCTCCCGGGCCGATACGGTAGCCGGCGGACTTGAATACGTCATCGCTGCGGCCGGCGTACCAAAGATAGCCATCGGCGTCGATGCGCGCCAGGTCCCCCGTGCGACACCAGTCGCCGGTGAACTTGGCCGCGGTGGCGGCGGGATTGTTCCAGTAGCCCAGGAACAGGATGGGGTCCGGGTAGCCGTGGATGTCCAGGCGATTCAGCGCCACTTCACCCACCTCGTCGGCGGCGACCGGCTTGCCTTCGTCGTCGATGACCGCAACCTGATGGCCGGGATAGGGCCGGCCCATGCTGCCGGCCTTGGCGGGCCAGCGGCGCTGGCTGTTGCCGACCAGATAGTTCATCTCGGTCTGGCCGAACATCTCGTTGGGCGTGATCCCCAACGCCGTCTGGCACCAGTCGAACACGGCCTGGCCGACGCTTTCGCCGGCGCTCATCATGGCGCGCAAGGCCAGTTGATAACGCTCGCGCGGCGCCGGCACGGTCTTCATCATCGCCTTCAGGGCGGTGGGGAAGAGGAAGGTGTTGGTGACCTGGTAGCGCTCCATCAGCTCGAAGGCGCGTTCGGGCGAGAAGCGGGCGCGCGTGGCCACGATGGGATGGCCGAAATAAAGCGTCGGCAGCAGGGCGTCCATCATGCCGCCGGTCCAGGCCCAGTCGGCGGGCGACCAGAACACGTCGCCCGGCTTGGGGAACCAGTCCTGCGAGGCGACGAAGCCCGGCAGATTGCCGATCAGTACCGAGTGGGGCAACAGGGCGCCCTTGGGGGCCCCGGTGGTGCCGGACGTGTAAAGCAGCACGGCGGGGTCAGTCGCCAGGGTCGGGACGGCCTTGAATTCGGAGGGCTGACGGGCCAGCAGGCTGCGCCAGGGCAGCACGCGCTCGTCCGCGAAGCCGATGCCGATGATCTGTTGCAGCGTGGGGCACTGATCCGCCACGGCCAGCAGATTGCCGCTGGAGGCGGCATCCACGATGGCGATGCGGGCTTCCGCGTCACGCAGGCGGGCCTCGAGGGCGTCGGGCCCGAACAGCGAGGAAAGGGGCAGAATGACAGCGCCTACGGAGTAGACGGCCATATGGGCAACGACGGTCTCCGGTCGTTGTCCTAATACAACACCGACGCGGTCTCCCTTGCCCACACCCATGCGTACCAAGCCGTTGGCCAGTTGGTTGACGGCTTCCGCGAGGCGGCCATATGTCCACACCTCGCGGTTGCCGGCTTCGTCCTCGTAATAGATCGCAATGCGCCGGGCATCGGAGCTATTGGCGGCCCAGCGATGGCAGCACACATCGGCGATGTTGAACTGCGTGGGCACGAGCCAGCGGAAAGATTGGTAAAGCGCCTGGTATTGATCGTTCATGGCCCTGTTGTGATAGGGGGGCGGCCATCCGCCCGTTACAACGATGGGAGACTCGTCGGCAGTGCTTTTGGGGCCGGATTGCCCCAATCGCAAGCATGACTGAGAGGGCGTTGAACTGCAACATTCCCGTTCATTTCAAACGGGTTCCCTTCACCCTGGCTAGGGTTTCCACTGATGGCGGGCAGGCGTTGGCCTGCATGGAAAAGGGCGGCAGCGCGCAACAGGCCGTGAAATAAACCGTACGCGTGCCTGTCAGGGCGAGCCGGGCAGGGGCCGCCTACTGGCTACTTGCCTTGCCGGCGCAGCGCCGACGGCAGGGCCGGCAGTTCCACGGCGCGGCGGCGGCCGGGTTGTGCCGGCTCGGTCCGCTCCGCCATGACGGCGGCCCAGTCCAGCAGGCGCAACTGGCCGTTGTGGTCTTCCGTCAACGCGGACAGGCTCTCCACCCAGTCGCCGTCATTGCAGTAAAGGATGCCGTCGATATCGCGCAGTTCGGGCTTGTGGATGTGGCCGCACACCACGCCGTCCACGCCGCGCCGGCGTGCTTCGCCGGCGAGCGCCTGCTCGAAGTCGCTGATGAAGGCGACGGCGTTCTTGACCTTGTGTTTGAGGAACTGCGACAGGGACCAGTAATGCAGGCCCATGCGGTGGCGCAGGCGATTGAAATGATGGTTCAGCCATAGCGCCATCTGGTACAGACTGTCGCCCAGATGCGCCAGCCATTTACTGTGCTGGATCACACCGTCGAACTGGTCGCCGTGGATCACCAGAAGCTTGCGGCCGTCGGCCGTGACGTGGATGTCCTCGTCAAGGATCTCGATGTCGCCGAAGGCGTAGCCGGCGAATTCGCGGGCGAATTCATCATGATTGCCGGGCACGAACACCACGCGGGTGCCGTTGCGCGCCTTGCGCAGGATGCGCTGGATCACATCGTTGTGGGCGCGCGGCCAGTGCCAGTGCTTGCGCAACTGCCAGCCGTCCACGATGTCGCCGACCAGGTACAGCGTCTCGGCCTCGTTGTGCTCAAGGAAGTCGAGCAGGAACTCGGCTTTGCAGCCCGCGGTGCCCAGATGTATGTCGGAGATCCACAGCGTGCGCCAGTGGGTGGGGCGGATTTCGTTCACGGCGTGTGTCCTTACAGGCTGCTTCCACGTAAGCATGGAAACATCTGGGGATGACGCGCAGGTTAAGAATGAGTGAACGCTTTATGACACTCCCTGGGGAGCGGTCATATTGGTTGTGGCCGGCCAGGTGCGGCCCGCCAGGCGCCGCTGGCTAGGCGCCCCCCAGCATCTCATGGACGTCGTGCGTCATGATCGCCAGCAGGCCCACCAGGCCGATGTAGACCATGGCATAGCCCACCTTGGTTGCCGTGCTGGTGGCGTAGTACGCCTGGTTCTCGGGCGCGGCGGGATCGTAGCGCCAGGCCTCGATCACCTTGGGGATGGCCAGCACCGCGACCAGGATCAACATTGGGCTGGGCCGATAGAAGAACAGCGCCCCGAGTATGGGCACGCCCGCCAGCCAGATGCGGGGCGACAACACCGCGGTGATGCGCCCGCCGTCGAAGGGCGACAGCGGAATCAGGTTGAACAGATTGATGAAGAAGCCGGCGTAGGAAAGGGCCAGCAGCAGCCGGCTGCCTTCGTTGCGCGCGAGCAGGTAGCAACATAGCGCCGCCACGGTGCCCAGAAAGGGCCCGCCGAGACCGACATAGGCCTCGGTTTCGGCGTTGTGCGGCATTTCCTTCATCTCGATCCAGGCGCCGACGAAGGGAATGAAGGTAGGCGCGCCGACCTTGAGCCCGCGCTGCTGGGCGGCGATGTAATGGCCCATCTCGTGCACGAAGATCAGCGCCACGAAGCCCACGGCGTAGGGCCAGCCGAAGATGAAGGCGTAGCCCAGCACCGACAGCAGCATGGTGCCGCCGGTCAGCAGCACTTTGCTGAACTTCAGGTACTTGAAGCCGGCGAACAGTAGAAAGAGCAGTTTCACGGCGTGATTATCGTCAGATCGCGCCGGGGGCCGGCCGGAAGCAAACCCGCATCAAACCGCGCCAGGCGCTTTCGGTTCGTCTTTCTTCTTGCGGCGGAAGACCTTGAAGATCGCACCGCCGCCCGCCGCGACAGCCAGGATGGCCAGCTTGCCGAACTTCGCCACGAAGGCCGCGATGATGGCCAGCAGGCCCAGCTTCTTCGCCGCCACACCGGCCACCAGGGCAGCCAGGCCATACTCGGCGACCTTGTCGGTGGACGAGTTGAAGTCGGCGTACTTCTTGCCGTCGTTGTAGTTGAGGTTGTCGAGCAGGCCGATCAGCGCGGACTTCTGCGTGGCCACCAGGCTCTTGCTGGTCAGCAGGTCCAGGCTGATATAGCCGTCGCGGCCCAGGGCATAGGTGTTGTAGTTGACGGTGTTGTCGGCGTCGGCGGGCGCACCCTTGTCACGGCCTTCGACGGACCACACCAGGCGTTGGTGCGCGCTGTCGTATTGCGGCGACTGCACCCAGCCCATGACTTGCAGCTCGGGGATGCCGCGCTCACGGCGCGCCTGATTCTGTTCTTCGGTGCCGTCGCGCAGGCTTTGCAGCAGTTCCTTGACGTCCCAGTTCTTGGCGTCATCGTCCTTGATGTAGCCGGCCTTCTCGAAGTTGGCGGTGACGATCCAGTCATCGGGAGAATCGGCCGGCGGCATGAAGATGCCCAGCAGCGTGTCATCCTTGCCGTTGCCGTAGGCTTCCATCAGGCGATTGGCCTGGGCGCGCGGCACGAAGATGGTATTGGGCGGCAGCTTGAGCGTGGCCTGTTCGCCGAGGCGGACGACGCCGCTTTCCTGAGCAGCACGGAACGCGGATTCCGTGGCGGCCTGGATTTCGCGTTGCGCGGATTCCGATTGCGCGGAGACCGTGGGCGCGAAGCCGAGGGCGGTGCTGACGATGGCGAGGGATGCGAGCAGTTTGGCGTACATAGTCGATTTTTTCTTGAACTTTTGGACGCCGCAATTGTCGAAGCGGGCCGCTGACGGCTTTCTGAACGCCTTTGGTCAAGATGTCGCCAAAGGTAAGTCCGCTTAAGGATCTGCGATAGCAGCCATGTGCGTACGCCGCAGCGCTATATTCGTGGAGATATAGCGTTTCAGGGATTTCCCTTGGTTGTGCGGCCTTGCAGGGGAGCCGGACAGACGCCGGCGCGCGAATCGCTGGGGCCGAAAATTGTTACATTGACGGGGCGGCTTTGATACTTTTCGTCGCTCCCGCCGGGGCATTGACCAGCCGGGTACCCGCCAGGCGGTCGTGCAGGAATTGCCCGTCGCCATCGAACCAGCTGCCGACGAAGATCGCGAACGGCGCCGCCACGATGAGCAACTGCATCGTGGGCCTGCCGCTCCATACCGTCGCGCCCAGTATCAAGCCGGCGGCCAGCAGCGGCAGCACCCACGCCAGCAGATAACGCAGGGCCAGGCGCGCCATGGTTGGGGGTTGGCCCGCGCGGTCGACCAGCCGGATGTTCCATGTCTTCATGGGCAGCGTCTGCCCGTTGCGGCGCCAGCAGGTAATGAAATAGGCGCCCAGCGCCAGGAACAGCCAGGCTTGCCGGCCATGCCGGTACATCAGTCCGCTGCGGCTTTGCGTCAGTGTGTCGAACAGATAGCCCGCCAGGAACACCACCCCGAACAACAGCACGGCCTCGTACATCATGCAGGCGAAGCGGCGCAGCCGGGCCGGCGTTGGGTTCGCGGTCATCGAGGGAAGCGGGGCGGCGGTGGACGAGGAGGACTGGGTCATGCGCGCATTATCCGCAGCTACATGGAATCACGCCACGGCCAGGCACGCTGCGCCGCAACAGCCTGGTGCGCCGCGCCATGCCCAAGTCCTTCAACGCCGCGGCAAAAAAAAACCCGTCACTAGGTGACGGGCTTAAAAAGGGGCTTTACAGCCCCCAAGGGGATCGGTACTGAACGCTGACGCTATGTTCTTCTTTTTAAGCGTTGGCGGTTTCACCGCTATGACGCTGGGCCGGCGAGCGGACGGACTGGACCATCTTGCTCAGCAGCTTACCCAACGCACGCAGCGGGCGGGGACGGAATTGTTCTTCGATTGCCTGGCGCATCAGTTGACGTTCCAGTTCGTCGGTCAAAAGGACGGTGTTGTGGTCAATCACGATAATATCTCTGAGTAGCACAGTCAGGCACGTTGTTCCATATATCTACTTAGAATATAGGACTGCCTGACTACGGGATAACCCGGATTATAGGGGTTAACCCTAGACGATGCAAGCGGCGCTTTTACAACAGTTTGCGCCGCAGCATGACCTTGACCGCGATTCGTGACGCCGCGACTGCGGTGCATAGCGGGGACGCATCGTAGAATCATCGGCATGAACTCAAGTCCAGACGCTTCCCCCAATTCGTCGTGGCGCATTGAGCCGGTCGGGGACCGGTGCCTGCTGGTTGCTTTCGGCGACCGCGTGGACGCGCAAGTCAACCGCACTGTGCTGTCGTTTACAGCCTGGCTGCTTGATCACCCGCTGCCGGGCGTGATCGATGTGGTTCCCGCTTTCACCACCGTGGCGGTGCACTACCGGCCGGAGGCCTACGCCGAGAAAGCGCTGGACGGCGCGCTGCACGTGCCGCCCTACGAACAGTTGGCCGAGCAGTTGCGGGGCATCCTGACGCGCGGTGTGCCCGACGTCGAACAGGGCGGCCGCACGGTGGAAATTCCGTGCTGCTACGGGGGCGAATACGGACCTGATCTGGACGAAGTGGCGCAACGCTGCAAGCTGACCACCGATGAAGTGATCCAGCTGCATGGGGCATCGCCTTTGGTGGTCTACACCTTCTATTTCGCGCCCGGCAACCCCTTCGCGGGCGGGCTGGATCAGCGCCTGGCGCTGCCCCGCCGGCAGACGCCGCGCACGCAGGTGCCGGCCGGCTCGGTGGCCATCGCCAATGGCCTGTCCACGATCTACCAACTGGCCATGCCGGGTGGCTGGAATCTGATCGGGCGCACGCCCTGGAATTTGTTCGATTTGAAGCAGGACCCGCCGGTGCGCCTGCAACTTGGTGATCGGCTGCGTTTCGTTCCTGTCACGCCCGCCGAGTTCGATCGCTTGTACGAGGCGCGCTGATGATACGAGTTCTGAAACCCGGGGCGCTGACCCAACTGCAGGATCTGGGCCGCTATGGCTTCCAGCGTTTTGGCGTGCCGGTCAATGGCGTCATGGACGAATGGTCGCACCGGGTGGCCAATATCCTGGTCGGCAACGACGAGTCCGTGGCGACCCTGGAATGCACCTTGACCGGGCCGGTGCTGCAGTTCACCGATGAACGGCTGATCGCCCTGAGCGGCGCGGACATGCGCGCGACCCTGGACGGGGCCACCGTCCCTTTGAATGAACCGGTACTCGTGCGCCGCGGCGCGACCTTGTCGTTCGGCGAATGCCGGCGCGGCGCGCGGCTGTACCTGGCGGTGCGGGGCGGTTTCGACGTCGAACCGGTCATGGGCAGCGTCAGCACGTTCCCGCGCGGCGGCTTCGGCGGATTCGCCGGCCGGGCCTTGCAGAAGGGTGACCGCTTGCCGCTGCGCGCCAGGGATGCCGGGTATCCGCGCGTCAGGCGCCTGCTGGTTCAATGCGGGACGCCTTTCGTGTCCGCGGCCATTTTCGACCTGCCTGCCCACGAGCAGCCGGAGGCGGTGCGCGCGGTGCGCGGGCCGCAATGGTCGGCGTTTATCGAGGAAGCGCAGACGGCTTTCGTGTCGACGCCGTTCACGGTCGATACCCAGTCCGATCGCATGGGCTACCGCTTGCGCGGCGAGGTGTTGAGGCTGACGCAGCCCCTGGAGATGATTTCCGAGGCCACGCCGTTCGGGACGGTCCAGGTGCCGCCGGACGGTAATCCCATCGTGTTGATGGCGGATCGGCAAAGCGCCGGCGGTTATCCCAAGATCGCCTACGTAGCCAGTGTCGATCTGCCTTGGCTGGCGCAGGCGCTGCCGGGGGCCGAGTTGCGCTTCGCCATCGTCGAACTGGAAGAAGCCCAGGCGCTGTATCTGGCGCGGGATGCCGCGCTGGCGGGCCTGCGGGAGCAGGTGCGCCTGGCCATGCAGCCGGTGGTGACCGCGGCCGCTGAGGGCGCGGAGGCCTGACCCGGGCCCCCGCCCCCGCGGGCGTCAGGTCGGCTGTTCCCGGTCGGCGTCGCGGTAGCCGGCTTCCACCAGTTCAAAGCTGAACAGGCGGCAGTCGAGCGCGCCGTTGTACAGCGGGGTGCGCCGCGCGGGCTTCAGGCGCAGTTGCTGTGGCAGGGTCATGTCGCTGGAAATCGCGTGCAACTGCCAGCCGCCGAACTGCTTTTTCAGGCAGCTGGCCCAGTCGCGCCACAGGTCGGTCTCGGCACCTGCCTCCAGTCGTTCGCCATACGGCGGATTGGTGACGATCCAGCCGGACTTGGCCGGCGCGGTCAGCGTGCGGGCGTCGGCCACTTCGAATTGAATGGTGTCTTCGGTCAACCAGGCCCGCTCGGCGTTGTTGCGCGCGTGCACGATGGCTTCCGGATTGAGATCGCAGCCGTACAGCGGCGTATCCAGCTTGGGCCGGATGTGGGCGCGGGCATCGTCCTTCAGGTCGTGCCAGCGGCGGCTGTCGAAATCCCGCATGCGCTCGAAGCCGAAGGGGCGCGCGATGCCGGGGGGCACACCCAGGGCAATCCAGGCCGCTTCGATGAGGATGGTGCCGCTGCCGCAGAAGGGATCGAGCAGGGGCTCGTTGGGGTCCCAGCCGGCGAGGGCCAGCATGCCCGCCGCCAGGTTCTCACGCAGGGGCGCTTCGCCCTTGTCCAGGCGCCAGCCGCGCTTGAACAGCGATTCGCCGGAGGTGTCCAGGTACAGCGTCGCGGTGTCTTGCGTGAGGAAAGAAAACACGCGGGCGTCCGGACGCACGGTATCGATGTCGGGCCGCGCGCCTTCACGGTCGGTCAGGCGGTCGCAGATGCCGTCTTTCACTCGCAGGTTGCAGTACTGCAGGCTGCGCATGGGGCTCTTGATCGCCGACGTGTCGACCCGCAGCGAGTGTTCCGCGCCGAACCAGCGTTCCCAAGGGGTGTTGTAAGCCAGTTCCAGCAGGTCGTCTTCCTGATACACCGGGCCGTGCGCGACCTGCACCAGCACGCGGGTCGCCAGGCGGGAGTACAGATTGGCGCGCTGTATGCCTTGCCAGTCCGTGCTGAAACGGGCGCCCGCGCGGCCGGCTTGGGCGTCTTCGAAGCCCAGTGCCTGCAGTTCCGCGGTCAATGCTTCCTCGATGCCTTGCGGGCAGGGAGTGAAGACCGTATAGGTTTCGTTGCGGTCGTAGCGTTCGTGGCGGCGCGGCTCATGTTTTTCGCGGACGCGGCGACCGTAGTCGGCGTCGGCGTAACGGCCATCGTCGTGGCGCCCGACCTTACCGGTATAAGCGCCTTCGTCGGCAGCCGCCCCTTGGCCGCGGTCAGCGCTGCGTGCGGGCTTGTCGCTGTAGCGGTCATCAGCGGCGCCACGGGCGCGCGGCGCGCGCTCACCGCCGCGGCGGTCACCGTAGCCCTGGCTGTCGCCACGTCCGCCGCGCTGGCCGGCGTCGTAACGGTCGTCACGGCGGTCAGCGCCGCGGTCGTCGCGGGCATAGCCGCCACGGTCGCTGGCTGGCGGGGCGTTCTCGCGTTCTTCCGCCGTGGCCAATCTTTCCTTCTGGTCGCGGGTCCGTTCGATCACGGCGGCCGCGCGGGCGCGGGCGCCGCTGCGCTTGCGCGGCGGGCCGTAAGCGTCGGCTTCCGCCGGGCGCGGCGATTTCTTCACAGAGAGGGTCTTACGGGGACGGTCCGGATCGTCGGCAGTCATGGTGTGCGCAGGGCAAAAACAGGTGAATCGCAGGAGCGGCGAAGGTGCCGCCACCTGGAAGGCAGGAAGGACGTCGTGCGCGGCTATCGCGGCGCGCAGGAACCTCAGAACGGTTTTACAACCACCAGGGCGACGACAATGAACAGGAACAAGACCGGGATTTCGTTAAACCAGCGGTAGAACTTGTGCGAGCGCGTGTTGCGGCCCTGTTCGAACTTGCGCAGCATGACGCCACAGGCATGATGGTAGCCGATGATCAGCAGCACGAAGAAAAGCTTGGCGTGCATCCAGCCATTGCCGGGGCCCATGCCGATACGGTAACCGACAAACAGCAGCAGGCCACAGACCAGGGCGATCACGGCCAGGATCGTCGTGAAACGGTAGAGGCGCCGCGCCATGCCCAGCAGCACGGTCTTGACGGCCGGCTCGCTTTGGCTGGCCAGGTTGACGTAGATGCGCGGCAGGTAGAACAGCCCCGCGAACCACGCCGCCACGAATACGATGTGCAGCGTTTTGATCCAGGGCATGGCGATCCAGGGCATGGCTTTCCTTCAGGGGTAACGGTGTAGGGGAAGGTGAAACGATCAGCCGCGCAACTGTCCGTCGCCGGTGAGCACCCACTTGTAGGTGGTCAGGCCTTCCAGCCCGACGGGGCCACGCGCGTGCAGCCGGTTGGTGGAAATGCCGATCTCCGACCCCAGGCCATATTCGTAGCCATCCGCGAAAACGGTGGGCAGGTTGACATACACCGAAGCGGAATCCACTTCGCGTTGGAAGCGCTGCGCCGCGCCCAGGCTTTCCGTGACGATGGCGTCGGTATGTCCCGAGCCCCAGCGCGCGATGTGCGCGATGGCGTCGTCCAGGGTGTCGACCACGCGCACGGCCAGGATGGGACCCAGGTATTCGGTGGCCCAGTCCGCGTCGCTGGCCGGCAAGGCCTGCGGCAGCAGCTCGCGGGTGCGCGTACAGCCCCGCAGTTCCACGCCGTGCGCCGACAAGGCCGCGCCCAGCTTGGGCAGGATGGCGCCGGCGACGGCCGCATTGACCAGCAGCGTTTCCATCGAGCCGCACACGCCGTAGCGATAGGTTTTGGCATTGAAGGCGATGGCGTGGGCTTTATCCGGATCCGCGGCGCTGTCGATATAGACGTGGCAATTGCCGTCCAGATGCTTGATCAGGGGCACGCGCGCTTCGGCCGCCATGCGGGCGATCAGGCCCTTGCCGCCGCGCGGGACGATGACGTCGATGTGCTCGGTCATGGTGATCAGCTTGCCCACCGCGGCGCGGTCGGTGGTTTCGACCACCTGGACCGCGTGCTCGGGCAGATCGGCGGCGCGCAGGCCGTCGCGCACCACCTCGGCCAACGCCAGGTTGGACCGCAGCGCTTCGCTGCCGCCGCGCAGGATGGCGGCGTTGCCGGATTTCAGGCACAGGGCCGCGGCGTCGATGGTGACGTTCGGGCGCGACTCGTAGATGATGCCGATGACGCCCAGCGGCACCCGCATCTGGGCCACGCGCATGCCATTCGGGCGCACGCTGGTGGGCCCCAGGCTGCCGACCGGGTCGGGCAGGGCGGCGACCTGGCGCAGGCCTTCGATCATGAGGTCCAGGCTGCGTTCCGACAGGGTCAGACGATCCAGCATGGCGGCATCCAGCGCATTCGCGCGAGCGGCTTCGACGTCCAGGCGATTGGCTTCCCGCAGCGCCGGGCGGCGTTCCGCGATGGCGTCGGCCATCGCCAGCAAGGCCCGGGTCTTGGCCGAACCCGGCGCGCGCATCAGTGCGCGTGAGGCCTGGCGGGCGTTTTCGCCCAGGGTGAGCATGGCTTGTTCTACGGTTTGCGTCGACATGGAAGGCAGGGGCGCAGGGCGCCTGTAATACTTGCGTAAAGCGTAAGTGTATCTGTATCCGCGCGGGCGGCTTGCCGCCGGCGGGTCAGGCGCCGCGCCGGCCCGCGGCGGCCACGCGCAGGGCCAGGCGGGTCATTTCTTCCCAGGGGTCGGCCAGGCGGCCGGGTACGGGCAGGCCCTTGATGATGCGGTCGACCTCATGGGCGTGCTGGACGGCCGCGGGCCAGGCGCGGGCGGGTACCCGTCCCAGCGCTTGCAGGGCCAGTTTTTCATGGGCGCCGAAGATCCGCAGCCTGCGCATCGCGCCGTTGGTGTCGCCACCGTTGGCGCGCGTTTCGGCAACCCGCGCCAGGATGCGGATTTCCTCGCCGACTGCCCACAGCACCAGCGGCAGCGCCTCGCCTTCCGCGCGCAGGCCATCCAGCATGCGGACGGTGCGGCCGACGTCTCCCGCCAGCATGGCGTCGCGCAGGCCGAATACGTCGTAGCGGGCGACGTTGAGCACCGCCTTTTCGACGTCTTCGGCGGCCAGCACGCCTTCGGGATGCAAGAGACCCAGTTTGAGGATTTCCTGATGCGCCGCCAGCAGATTGCCCTCGACCTTGTCGGCCATCCACTGCAGCGTGGCGTTGTCCGTCTGCTGTTTCTGGCGCGCCAGGCGGGCACCGATCCAGGCGGGCAGGCGATTGCGGTCCACGGCGCCGACGTCCACGGTGACGCCGGCGGACATCAGGGCCAGGGCCCAACGGCTTTCGCGGGTGGCCTTGTCCAGCCGCGGCAGGCCGACGACCAGCACGGTGTCCGGGTCGGCCTGGTCGCGCGCCTGCTCGGCCAGCTTGACCAGGGTGTCGGCCCCGGTCTTGCCGGGTTTGCCGGTGGGGATCTTCAGTTCCAGGATGCGGCGGTCGCCGAACAGCGAGACGCTCTGGGTGGCGGCCAGGACGGCGCTCCAGTCGCTGCGCGCGTCCATGACCATGGTGGTGCGGTCGGTATAGCCGGCCGCGCGCGCCGCGGCGCGCAGGGCGTCCATGGATTCCGTGACCAGCAGCGGCTCATCGCCGCTGATGGCGTACAGCGGCGCCAGCCGGCCGCCTGCCTTTTGCAGATAGTCCGGGAAGCGGTCGGCGTCCAGCGTTTGCGCCATGCGGTTAGCGCTCAATAGTCGCTGTCGTAGTCGTTGGGCGACGACGGACCGTTGATGATGCCCGGCGAGCGCGTCGGCTGGTTGGCCGGCGGCTTCGGCGGCGTCGTGTCGTAGATCGGCCCTTCTTCTTCGCCCGGCTTGGCCGTGGCCAGCCTGGCGGCGGTGTCGCGCACGTCATCCGAGGTCAGGCGGCGCAGCAGCCGGCTGACCAGGCTGGTCTGCATGCTGCGGTACAGCTGTTCGGACTGTCCTTCCTTGGCCTGGACCACCCTGTCGTCATAGGGCATTTCACGGAAGGCTTCCAAGGTGGTGTCGGGAATGATGGCCCGGCCCTTGGCATCGATGACCCGGAACGTGAAGCGCAGGCCCAGCTCGTATTCCTCGACCCGGCCCTGCGAGTTCAGCGACACCTCACGCATGCTGCGCGTGTTGGAGACCTGCTGCAGCTGGGCCTCGGCGTCCTTGGGCGAGTCGACCAGGCGGGTATTGGGCGACGCCGCCGCGATCGCGCGCTTGACCTCCGCGCCGAAGCGGGTGTTGTCACCCAGTCCGATGTAGAAGGTGTCGAAGGGCAGCGGCGTTTCCCCACGCATGTGGAAGCCGCATGCGGACAGCAGCAGCAGCATGCCCAGGCCGGCGATACCCGCCGGCCGGCGCCAGGACGCCACCTTCTGTAAACCGGCCTTGGCCGAGAACCCGCCCAAATTCATGCGTAACCCCAATTCATGCGTAATAAGACACCAGCCGCCATCAGCCGACGACGTTGACCAGCTTGCCGGGCACAACGATAACCCGTTTTGCCGGCCGGCCTTCCAGGAAACGGGCCACCGCTTCATGCGCGGTTGCCTGGGCTTCGATATCGGCCTTGGCTGCCGTCGCCGGCACGCGCAGGGAACCGCGCAGCTTGCCGTTGACCTGCAGCATCAGATCGATTTCGTCCGCCACCAGGGCGGCTTCGTCGACCTGGGGCCAGGGCGCGTCCAGCAAATCGCCAAAACGCTTGTCGTAACCCAGCTCGTTCCAGAGGTTCCAGGTGATGTGGGGCACTACCGGGTACAGCACGCGCAGCAATACGCCGATGGCCTCGGCCCGCGCGGCGTCCGCCGGCGCACCGGCCGGCAGGTCGGCGTTTTCGATGGCGTTGAGCAGCTTCATGCATGCCGACACCACGGTGTTGTACTGGATGCGCTGGTAGTCGTAGTCGGCCTGCTTGAGCAGGTTGTAGACCTCTCGGCGCAGATCCTTGACCGGCGCGGGCGCGTCCTGCCATTGCACCGTCGCGGCCAGGCCGCTGGCCACGGTGTCGCGTTGCGAATACGTGTAGGACCAGAGGCGGCGCAGGAAACGATTCGAACCTTCCACCCCCGAATCCGACCACTCCAGGGTCTGCTCGGGCGGGCTGGCGAACATGACGAACAGGCGCGCGGTGTCGGCGCCCAGCGTGTCGATCAGCGATTGCGGGTCGACGCCGTTGTTCTTCGACTTGGACATGGTGCCCACGCCGCCGTACGTGATCTCGCTGCCGTCCGATTTGCGGCGCGCGCCGGTGATGGCGCCCTTGGCGTCATAGACGTTCTCGACTTCCTCCGGCCAGAAATACTCGATGCCGCCCTGGGGCGTCTTGCGCGAGTAGATGTGGTTCAGCACCATGCCCTGGCACAGCAGCTTGGTAAAGGGTTCGTCGAACTTGAGCATGCCCAGGTCGCGCATGACCTTGGTCCAGAAGCGCGCGTACAGCAAGTGCAGCACGGCGTGCTCGATGCCGCCGATGTACTGGTCCATCGGCATCCAGTAATCGTTGCGGGCATCCACCATGGCCTGGTCGTTGCCGGGCGTGGTGTAGCGCATGAAATACCAGGACGAATCGACGAAGGTATCCATGGTGTCCGTTTCGCGCCGCGCGGGCTTGCCGCAGGTCGGGCAGGAGCAGGACAGGAAGGCTTCGTTCTTGGTCAGCGGATTGCCGCTGCCGTCCGGGATCAGGTCGTCCGGCAGCACCACCGGCAGATCTTTTTCCGGCACCGGTACGGGACCGCAGTCCGGGCAGTGGATGATCGGGATGGGGGTGCCCCAGTAGCGCTGGCGCGAGATGCCCCAGTCGCGCAGGCGCCAGGTGGTCTGCTTCTCGCCCAGGCCTTGCGGCGCCAGGTCGGCGGCGATGGCGTCGACGGCGGACTTGTAGTCCAGCCCGTCGTATTTGCCGGAATTGACGGTACGGCCAGTCTGCTTGTCGCCGTACCATTCCTGCCAGGCGTCGGTGGAGTAGGTCTTGCCTTCCACGGCGACGACCTGCTCGATGGGCAGGTTGTATTTCTTGGCGAAGGCGAAGTCGCGTTCGTCGTGGGCGGGCACGCCCATGACGGCGCCGTCGCCGTAGCTCATGAGCACGTAGTTGCCGACCCAGACGTCGACCTGCGCGCCGGTGATGGGGTGGGTGACCTTCAGGTCGGTCTTCATGCCTTCTTTTTCACGCGTGGCCAGTTCGGCCTCGGTGGTGCCGCCCAGCTTGCACTGTTCGATGAAGGCGGCCAGCGCGGGATTGCCGGCGGCGGCATGCGTGGCCAGGGGGTGTTCCGGCGCCACGGCGCAGAAGGTGACGCCCATGATGGTGTCGGCGCGCGTGGTGAAGACGTACAGGCGGCCGTCCTGGATCAGCGCGCCGTCCGCGTCGCGGATGTCGTGCTTGAAGGCGAAGCGCAGGCCTTCGCTCTTGCCGATCCAGTTTTCCTGCATGACGCGCACGCGTTCGGGCCAGCCGGGCAGGCCGGTCTTGACCTGATCCAGCAGTTCTTCGGCGTAGTCGGTGATGCGCAGGTAGTAGCCGGGGATTTCACGCTTCTCGACCAGCGCACCCGAGCGCCAGCCGCGGCCGTCGATGACCTGTTCATTGGCCAGCACGGTGTTGTCGACCGGATCCCAGTTGACGGTCTGGGTCTTGCGGTAGGCGATGCCCTTGTCCAGCATCTTCAGGAACAGCCACTGGTTCCACTTGTAGTAAGCGGGGTCGCAGGCGCACATTTCGCGCGACCAGTCGATGGCCAGCCCCATCGCCTGCATCTGCTTCTTCATGTAGGCGATGTTGTCGTACGTCCACTTGGCCGGCGGCACCTTGGACTTGATGGCGGCGTTTTCCGCCGGCATGCCGAAAGCGTCCCAGCCCATGGGCATCAGCACGTTGTAGCCGCGCATGCGCAGCTGGCGCGCCATCATGTCGTTGATGGTGTAGTTGCGCACGTGCCCCATGTGCAGCTTGCCGCTTGGGTAAGGCAGCATCGAGCAAGCATAGAACTTGGGCTTTTCGACGCCGTCGGCGTCGGTCGCGTGTTCGACGACGCGGTAGGCGTCACTCGCCTGCCAGGCTTGGTGGGCGGTGGCTTCAACGGCGTTGGGGAGGTAGCGTTCCTGCATGAGTTCCATGGACCGGAAAAAGGGGCCGCCCGGGACTTGATCCTGGCGGCAGACGATCAAAACCCTCGATTATAGGTTCTGCTAGGCAGCCTTAGGGGGAGAGGCCGTTTCGACGGTAATTTCTTCGGCCCGGGCGTTCGGCGCCAGGCTGCCATACAGCAGCGCCACCACGCTCAATCCCAGTCCCAGGGCGCAGACGCCCGCCCAGCCGGCGTGGGTGTAAGCCGCCGCCGAAGCCAGCGAGCCGGCCGCGCCGCCGATGAAGTAGGAGGTCATATAGCCGGCCGCCAGACGGCTGCGCGCTTCCGGCTGTAAGCGATAAATGCAGGTCTGGTTGGTGATGTGGACGGCCTGGATGGCGAGATCCAGCACCAGGATGCCCAGCAGCAGGCCCAGGACCGAGGCGCCGCCCCACCACAACAAGGGCCAGGACAGCAGCAGCAGCCACAGGCCGAAGCGGGTGCTGCGGTTGGCGTGGCCGCGGTCGGCCATGCGGCCGAAAATGCGTGCCGCCGCGGCGCCGATCGCGCCGGCCAGCCCGAACAGGCCGATGGTGCTGTTGGAGTAGCCGTAGGGGGGATTCACCAGCAGGAAGGTCAGCGAGGTCCACAGCACGCTGAACTGGGCGAAGGTCAGCCCGCCGAGCAGGCTGCGCGCCCGGAACAGCGGTTCCTGCGCGAATAGGGTGCCGACCGAGCGCAACAGGGCGAAATAGCCCATGGTCGACGTTCCGGCGTGGCGCGGCAGCACCCACCGCAGGCTCGCCGCCACGAAGACCAGCAGGACGGCGGCTACCTGGTAGACGGTGCGCCAGCTGCCCAGGTCGGACAGCAGGCCCGACACGGTGCGGCCCAGCAGTATGCCGAGCAGCAGGCCGCTCATGATGGTGCCGACCACGCGGCCCCGTTCCTGCGGCGCCGCCAAGGTGGCGGCGAAGGGCACCATGACCTGGGCCACCACCGACGTGGCGCCGGTGACGGCCGTGCCGACCAGCACGCTGCCCATGCCGGGGCCGTACGCGACGAGCGCCTGGCCGGCGGCGGCGATCAGCGTCAGGCAAGTGATCAGGCCGCGCCGCTCCAGGCGATCGCCCAGCGGCACCAGCAGCAGCAAGCCGACGGCGTAGCTGCTTTGCGCCACGGTCACGATCAGGGCGGTGCCCGCCTCGCCGACGCCAAATTCCTTGCCGATGGCGTGGAGCAGGGGTTGTGCGTAGTAATTACTGGCAACGATCACGCCGGTGGCGACGGCCATCAGCAGCACCATGGCGTGCGTCAAAAGGGGTAGGGCCGAAGTTGGGTTGGAAGTCTGATTTTTTGGCATGGGGATGATAGAAAACTCAGTCGCCGCGGGGCGAGATCAACAATGGGCAAGCCAGGGCCGTCGGGGGCGGGGTTCCGGGCAGGCGTTCAGGCTTTGATGCTGCCGGGGGCCTGGTGGTCATGCACCAGCAGCAACTCGCGTAATAGTTCGGCCAGCAGCGCGCGCCGTTCGGGCTCCAGCGGGGCCAGCATCTGGTCAAGGATGTCCAGATAGGCGCACAACACCGCGTCGGCGGCCTCCCTGCCGCGGTCCGTCAAGGTCACGATCACGCCCCGGCGGTCATCGGGGTTGGGTTGGCGCGCCACCAGGCCGGCCTGCTCCAGGCGGTCGAGGCGATTGGTCATCGCGCCGGAGGACAGGAGCATGGATTCCGCCAGCTGCTGTGGGCTCAGCGCATGCGGCGGTCCGTGCCGAGTCAAGGTGGCGATGACGTCGAATTCGCCCGGATTGACACCCAAGGGACGAAAGCTGCGGTCGATATCGCGTGACGCGATGGCTTGCAGCCGGAACAGGCGGCTGAACACGGCCATCGGAGCAATCGGCAGATCCGGGCAAGCGGCGGTCCATTGCGACAGGATGTGGTCGACGAAATCGTGGTCGGGTGGAGTCGATGAGGGCATGGAATCGGGAAAAATGGCAGCCGCCAAATTATTTTGACGTCAAGTAATTTGACGTGAAGATAAATCTTTAGCAGGTGGGCTGTCAAATCCGCTCGTTTCGCAGCGTTTTGTTGCCTCGGGCAAGCCGCTTGCTTAGAGGCGGTCGAGGCGGACAAGTCGCGGCTTTTGAGCAGGCCGATGAAAGTGCCGTCAGGAGCAGTCAATGCAACTCGGCGAGACACACCTATAGGGGCATAGTTATGACCGACAACACCGACCAAAAAGCGCCGCGTAAGCCACGCGGTTTTGCTGCCATGGGACCGGAATTCCAGCGTGAAATTGCCGCCCAGGGGGGCCGCGCGGCCCATCGCCTGGGCAAGGCCCACCGTTTCAGTTCGGCCGAGGCCCGTGCGGCGGCGGCCAAGAGGCATGCCGCTCGCAACGAGCAACGCGCGGCGGAGGACGCCCAGACAGCCGCCAATGACACCAAGGCGAATGCGGATGCTCCTCAAACCACCGCGCCGGAGGAGGCGGATGAGCACGAGGGGCGCTGACCTGGATCAAGCAAGGCTGCCGCGCATGTAAATGCGCGCCGCCTTGTCGATGTGGAAGAAACCGCGGCTGTCCGGCCCGTCCGGCGTCGCTTTTTCTTTACGCTAAAAAATCGCTTGCAAAATAATCGTGCGCTATTTAATATTCACTCATGGACGCACGAATCGCAGCAGGCCCTGAGCCAAGCGCCCCGTGCGACCTTCAACCAACACACAACGGAGTTTTCCATGTCGATCGAAAAAGTTCTGTACCGCGCTGAAGCCACTGCAACCGGCGGCCGTGATGGCCGTGCCGTTTCGTCGGACAACGTCTTGGATGTGACGCTGACCACGCCGCGTGAATTGGGCGGCGCCGGCGGCAACGGCACCAATCCCGAGCAGCTGTTCGCGGCGGGTTACTCGGCTTGCTTCATCGGCGCGCTGAAGTTCGTCGCCAGCCAGGAAAAATTTCCCTTGCCGGCCGATACCAGCATCACCGGCAACGTGGGCATCGGCCAGATCCCCGGCGGCTTCGGCATCGAAGTGGAACTGAAGATTTCCTTGCCTGGTGTCGACGCCGGCAAGGCGCGTGAGCTGGTCGAGAAGGCCCACGGCGTGTGCCCCTACTCGAACGCCACCCGCGGCAACATCGACGTTACGCTGACCCTGGTCTGAGCGCTATCGTTCGACCCTGACAAAGGCCGCCCGCGACGATGCGCGGGCGGCCTTTGTTTTGTGCGGAATGCCAGCGTTCGGCCTCCTTGTGGGAGGCTGCCGTGGCTTACGCTCAACGCACGTAGGTGCCGTCGTTGGCTTGCGCCGACTGCGTGTTCGACGGGGTGCTGGCGTACACGCCCTGGAAAGGCTGGTTGTCGTAATCGCCGAAAGCCGTCGCGCCGGGGGCCGAGTTGTCTTGGGCGACCTGGGCACGCGACACATTGCTTTCGGAGGCGGCCTGGAAGGGCGCGGCGTCCAGTTCGGCAACGGTCTGGTAGCCGGCGGCCTTGGCCTGTTGCAGCTGTTGAACCACTTCGGCGCGGGTCAGCGAGTGGCCTTCGGCAGCGCCGTAGACGCCTTGGAAGGGCTGGTTGTTCAGGTCGCCGAAGCCGGCGGGACCAGCGTGGGCGGCGCCCATCAGGGCGAACGATAGGGCGGCAACGCCGAGGCTCAGGGTGCGGGTTTTCATGATTGGCTCTCCGTGATTTGTTTGCTTGCTATGGGATCGCGCTTGTTAGCGTGGGCGCTGTGCGCCTCATCCATGGCCTGCATTCTGAGCCGAAGTGCTCCTAGGATAAACCCGTAGGAATAGAAAGCATCTTTCCAAAAACGGCAGAATTGATATGAATTTCACGCCGACTGTGCTTTTGCGTTGGACGAACGGGGTGACGTCGGAAATGCCATGACTGCCACTGGCCTATATATCGCGTGCGATTTACTATCGACGAATGGCAAATTCTTCTTCAACCAAGTTTGACGGCGCGGCAGCCTTGCTGCTGGATAACCAGCTGTGCTTTTCCCTGTACTCGACGCAGTTGGCGATGAGTAAGGTCTATCGTCGCCTGCTGGCGGACATGGGCCTGACGTATCCGCAATACCTGGTGATGCTGGTGTTGTGGGAGCGCGACGGCGTTACCGTGTCGGCCATCGGCGAGCGCCTGTTCCTGGATTCCGCCACCCTGACGCCGCTGTTGAAGCGCCTGGAAGCGGCGGGTTTGATCGCGCGAGTGCGCGCGGCGTCGGATGAAAGGCAGGTCATCGTGTCGCTGACCGACGCGGGGCGTGCCTTGAAACAGAAGGCGGGCGATATTCCCGTCGGGGTTGGCAAGGCGGCCCAATGCAGCCTGGAAGAGGCCGGCGAAATGATCAAGACGCTGAACCAGTTGCGCAGGAAGCTGCTGGAGTCTTGAGGCGCGCTGGCGCTGGCGCTCGCGCCCCGGCGTTATTCGCTGCCGCGGCGCCCGAGGCAGCGAAGCGTTCTTAGCGCAAGGGCGCCAGCAGCGGCGAGCGTTTGTCGGCCAAGGTGCCGGGCCAGGTGGGCAGGGCGGCCGGCGCATGAGTGCGATCCATGCCGGGCGGGGGTGTCAGCGTCGCGGGCGCTACCTTCATGACGGCGCCGCCGCCGGCTGCGGGTGCTTCGCCTGCGTCATCTTCGTCCGCATCGGTGCCATTGTTGGTATTCAACCGCCGTCGCGGCGCAAGGTGATTGCCCGGCGCGGGAAGGCTGGCGGCACCTGCGGCCGCCGGCGGCGCGCTGCTCTCGGCGCCGGCCGGGGGCGCATAGACGGTGGCGCCAGCCGTCGTCGGCGAACCGTTCGCCGGCGCTGGCGGTGCCGTTGCGGCGGGCGCGGCAGCGGTGGCGGCGGTCGTAGCCGCGCCATCCTGCTCCCGTGCCACCCGTCCATCCGCGCTGCCTGGCCGCAGGCGGCGGATGTTTTCGTCCAGGGGCTGCAGGCGGGCGCCGCCCAGGTAGACATAACGGTCCATCCCGTCGACACCATCGACGCGGCTGGTGTATCCCAGCCACATTCCCAACGTCGACTGATGATCGATGGCGCGGTATTCGATGTCGCCAAAGGGCGTGGCCACCTGCAGTTTGGCAAAGGCCGTGGTCAGTGCTTCGGTGTCCGCCGAGCCGGCGCGCTTGATGCCGGCCGCCAGTGACATCAATGCCGAATAGCCAAGCACCGACGCCGTCTGCGGCGGACTGCCGTACTTGTCGGTGTAGGACTGGACGAAATCCCGATTTGCGGGCGTGTCGACGGCATCGCGCGGATAGCCGGTGATGATCCAGTCGGCTGGCGCCAGGCCGCCGAGCACCTGCAGATTCTCCGGATCCCCCGTGAACAGCGACACCACGGTCCTTTCCTCGAACAATTGGCGCGCGTTGCCGGCGCCCACGAACAGCCGCAACGCGTCCCCCGTGAGCATATTGAAGATGGCATCGGGCTTGGCCTGCGCGACCGCGTCGGCGATGGCTTCCGCGTTGAACTTGTCCGCGGGTTGGGGCGTGTCGTAAACGAACTCGACCTTGGACTGGAAGGTCTTCATCAAGGACTTGAAGGCATCCGCCGTGGCGCGGTCCGATTCGTCGTCGCGGAACACCAGCGCCCAGCGCGCCTTGCGCTGGCCCAAGGCCTTGGGCGCGACAGCCGCGGCCTGCATCCAGGCGGCGGGGCGCAAACGCCACGTGTAGCGATTGCCTTCTTGCCAGGTCAACCGTTGGGTCAGCGGCGCCACCGCCAGGAAAAAGACTTTGTTTTCTGCGGCGTAATGGGCCAGGCCCAGGCCCACTTCGGAAGAATAGGCGCCGAACAGCGCGCTGACCTTGTCCTGGCTCACCAGCGCCTGCGCCGCTTTCACCGCGTCGTCGACCACGCCATGATCGTCGCGCGACAGCACCTCGACCTTCTGGCCCAACAGGCCGCCGCCCGCATTGATCTGTGCCAGCGCCAATTCCCAGCCGCGGCGGTAGGGCACGGCGAAATCGGGCTGCTTCTTGTAGCTGTTGATTTCCCCGATACGCAGAACGGGAACGGGGGCGGGCGCGCCCTTGCCGGGCTTGCCGCGGGCCGGCGCCGCTTGCGTACCGGCGCCAGGCGCGGCCAGCGCATTGAACGCGCCGAGCGCGAAACAGAACAGGCAGAGCGCGGCGAGCCAGCGCGGCCGCGGCAGGGAAATGAACGTCATGGACAGAACCGGCGGGAGTGGGGCATGGCGCCCGCGGCCTGCGGGGCCGCGCGATCGCGGCCTACTATAACCGCAGTCCTGTCTCAGCCCGCCGGCGGCAGCAGGTAAACGGTATAGCTGCGATTCGGCAGAATCAGTCCCCACGCGTCCTTGTGTATGGACAAGGGCAGGGGCCGCGCGCCGGTGAAGACGCTGGCGATGTGGTTGCAGCCGATGTCGTCGCCACGGCAGACGAACAGCGCGCCTTCGCGCATTACGTCGGCGCGGATCAGCCATGGCGTATTGGCGGGGGTGTACATGTCCCAGTAGTGCGTGAGATTGCTGCCATAGAAGGCAATCGCCTTGGCTTCCTTGTCGTTGCCCGTGACGATGGCCAGCGGCACGCCGACGCGTTCCTGCCAAAGCTGGCGCGCGGCCTGCGCCAGCTCCGCGCGCGGCTCGACCGCGCCGCGCTGATGGCGCGCCGCTTCCGCATAGCCGAACACCACCGACAGGACCAGCACAAGCGCCCAGTACAGGGCCATGCCGCGGGCCACACGCGCCGTCGACAAGGCGTAGCCGTGCTGCTTGAGAACCGCCACCCACAGGACCGCGACCGCGAACCATTGGGTAACGCCCCACAAGGACGACAGATGGGTGCGCGTGACGATGGAGATGGCGCAGACGATGAAGAAAGTCCCCATGGACAGCCACCACAAATCCCGGTCCAGGCCTGGCCGCAACAGGGACCGCAGCATCAGTCCGATCGCCGCGCCACGGCGGCGTGGCGCCAGCAATGCCAGGAACGCCGCGGCGGGCGCCAGATAGGCGAGCTGGGCCAGGGCGTAGGGGACTTTCTCCAGCACCAACAGGTAGAGCGGGTCGCGGATCTCGTGGATGCGCTCTTCCGCATAGGCAAAGCTGGGGAAATGGTTTTGCACCAGCCACACCAGATGCGGCGCCAGGACAAGGGCGCCCGCCAGCACGGCCCACAGCGTGCGGGGATGCAGCAGGCGCGTGCGCCAGGCCGGCCGCGCCAATGCCGCCAGGCCCAGGCCCGCCAGCAGCGTGATGGAGAAGTACTTGCCCAGCATCGTCAACGCCGCGGCCGCGCCCAGGGCGAGTGCCGCCTGCCAGGTGCCGGTCTGCATATACCGCACGAAGAAGCAGGCAGCCCACGGCCACAAGGACAGCAAGACCGTATTGGCGTTGAACTTGATGGCCAGCGTCGAGTAGATGGGGGTGACCGCCATCGCCAGGCCCACCAGCAAGGCATCGCGCAAGGGCAGGAAGCGGCGTGCCAGCGCCACGATGCCGCAGATGCCGGCCATGGCGTTGACACTGGACAAGGCGAAATAGGCCAGGTCGCTGCGGGGAAATACCTGGAACCAGGCGGCGGCCATCCATGCGAACGCGGGCGGATGCTTGTAATAGCCGGCCTGCCACTCGATGCCCCAGACGTAGTTTTCCAACATGTCGGCGGCGATATCGAGATTGGTGCGATAAAGCCACGAGCCGGCGATCCAGATCACGGTGTGGATGGCCAGCAGCAGGGACAGCCGGGAAGTTTCCGTCGCCAGCAGTGCTTTGGCGCGGCCGCGCAGCGCGCGTGCGGGAAGGGACAGTTGGTTCATGAAGTAGGTCGACGAGCCCGTCCGTATCCACGATGCGGTATGCGCGGGCTGGCGGTATGGTGTCTTTCGATGCCCCCTTTGTCTTTGGGAAAAACCTCACAGTTCGCGCATTGCAACGGCTTTGCCGCAACGAGAACGCACTATCAAAAAAATCGCGCCCAAAACAAAACGGGCCGACGCATTTCTGCGTCGGCCCGTTTCGGGCGAAGCCAGGCTCGATTACTTGAGCTTGGTTTCCTTGTAGTCCACGTGCTTGCGGGCAACCGGATCAAATTTCTTGATCAGCATTTTTTCCGGCATGTTGCGCTTGTTTTTCGTGGTGGTGTAGAAGTGGCCCGTGCCGGCGGTCGACTCGAGCTTGATTTTTTCGCGGATGCCTTTGGCCATGTCGCGCTCCTGGAATATGTAGTGGGATCAGACGCGGAAAGCGGTCGCTTAGACGCGTTCGCCGCGGGCGCGCATGTCGGCCAGGACGGCGTCGATGCCGTTCTTGTCGATGGTACGCAGAGCCTTGGTCGTCACGCGCAGACGGATCCAACGGTTTTCGCTTTCAACCCAGAACCGGCGCGATTGCAGGTTGGGCAGGAAACGGCGCTTGGTCTTGTTGTTGGCGTGGGAAACGTTGTTGCCCACCATCGGGCCCTTGCCCGTTACTTGGCATTTACGTGCCATGATCGTACCTTTTGGTTCTATGCATGCCGCAGGAACACGAGGAAACGAAGGGGGAGGGACGGGAATCAAGCCGCCAGCGTTGCGCTGACCATCCCGTCGGGATGTTGGGACGTTTCCAGGTCGGCCGGCATCGCCGCCAGGCCAGTGAGGATTCGATCGCCAAGTGCTTGTGCCCGCCAATCCCTTGCTCGTCGAACAACGATTCGTTGTTCCTAGCCGTGTTCAAGCAGCTAGCGGAGGGTCGGAGTGCCCGTCTACAAAGCATAGTAGAAGGCACGGGTAAAACTGCGATAAGACCACGATTCTAGTACGGATCAAATCCGCAAGTCAAGCCCTTCCATCCCGTCAAGCCCTGCGGGCGATCTGGCCGGACAGCCAGGACAGGGACGCGCAGACGGCCAGCGCGGCGGTCAGCGGCAGCGGTGTGTCGCTTTGCCACAGGCTGACGCACAGGCCGGCCACGGCGCCACAGGATAACTGCAAGGTGCCCATCAGCGCCGACGCCGCGCCCAGGCGCTTGCGCTGGTCGGCCAGGGCCAGCGCCGCCGAGTTCGGGTTGACGAAGCCCTGGCTGCTCAAATAGCCGATCAGGCAGGCCATGAGCAGCGGCAGCGTCATCCAGCCCGCCAGCGTGATCAGCAACGCGGCCAGGCTGGCCACGGCCAGGGTGCGCAAGGCGCGCTGTTGCAGGACCTGGGGCGGCAGCCGGCGCAGCAGCCGGGCGCTGACTTGGGAGCCGATGATCAGGCCCGCGGCGTTCAAGGCGAACAGGAAGCCATAGTGTTGCGGGTCGACACCGTAGATATCGATGAAGACGCGCGGCGACCCGACGATGTACGCGAACAGGCCGGCCTGGCCGAAACCGCCGGCCAGGCTGTGGGCCATGAAGCCGCGGTGGCGCAACAGCGCGCGATAGTTGCCGGCAATGGTCTGCCAGTTCAGCGGCACCACCCGTTCGGGCGGCAGCGACTCCTGCATGACCAGCAGAATCGCCGTCATCAGAATGACGCCCGTTGCCAGCATCAGGCCGAAGACGCCGCGCCAGCCCGTGATCAACAGCAGCTGGCCGCCGATCAACGGCGCCAGGATGGGGGCCAGGCCCATGATCAGCAACAGCAGGGACATGGCGCGCGCCGCCTCCTGCGTGTCGTAGTGATCGCGAATCACCGCGCGGGGAATGACGATGCCGGCGGCGCTGCCCAGGGCTTGCGCGGCGCGCCATAGGGTCAGGCTGGCGATGTTGGTCGACAGCGCACAGCCCAGCGAGGCCACGACGTAGATCGCCAGGCCGACCAGCAGTGGCGGCTTGCGGCCGTAGCGGTCGGCCAATGGACCGTAGAAAATCTGCGCGCCCGCCAGGCCGACCAGATACGACGCCATGGTGCGTTCGACGTCGCCTTGCGAGACGCCAAGGCCGGCCGCGATGGCGGGGAAGGCCGGCAGGTAAAGGTCGATGGAGAACGGACCGATCGCCGTCAGCGCCCCCATCAGGATCAACCATCCGGGAAAGCTGCGTGTCGGTAGTGAGGCAGGCATGGGAGGGGGACTGCGAGCGGTGGGATGTCGCGTAAAGCAGAAGTTGCCTGAAATGACTCTGAAAGTCGAGTGTCATACAGGGACAATTTTCGCAACACCAAGCGGGGAAATGTATCACGTAAAAACTGGGTTCAAAACGGAAACAAATTCCGATAAAGTCCCTCAGTCAAATTTACTTGGGTTGATTGTCGTGAATCCATTGTTGTCTGCCATCGGCAGCAAGCTCGAAGCTATTTCGGTCCCTGTTCAACTAGAGATGCCGGATGGCACGAGAGTCGGTGCAGCCGACCCCCAAGTGCGATTCGTGGCACACGATAAAGGCGCTTTGGCGCATCTGGCCGCGGGCGACGTCGGCATCCTTGGCCAGGACTACGTCGAGGGCCGCGTCGGCATCGAAGGCAATATGCACGACGTGATGCGCGCCGCCGCTGAAATGCTGCCTGGCTCGCCGGTGGACGCCGCGCGCGGCGGCTGGCTTACCGAGCTGGTGCGCCGCGTGGTGTCGGTGTGGCGTCACTCTATCGAGCGCGATGCCAAGCAGATCGAGTTCCACTACGACCTGTCCGACGATTTCTATGCCTTGTGGCTGGATCCGCGCCGGGTCTATTCCTGCGCGTATTACCGTACCCCCGAGATGCCTCTGGCGCAGGCGCAGGAAGCCAAGCTGGACCACATCTGCCGCAAGCTGCGGCTGCACGAGGGCGAGCGCTTTCTCGATGTCGGCGCCGGCTGGGGAGGCTTGTTGTTGTGGGCGGCCGAGAACTACGGCGTCAACGGCACCGGCATCACCTTGTCGCGCAACCAGCACGCCCACGTCAATCGCCTGATCCAGGAAAAAGGCCTGCAAGGGCGCGTACGCATGGAGCTGCTCGACTACCGCAAGCTCGACGAGGCGACCCCCTTCGACAAGATTTCCTCGGTCGGCATGTTCGAGCACGTGGGCCGCGCGCAATTGCCGGACTATTTCGCCAAGCTGCGCCGGCTGCTCGAGCCTGGCGGTCTGGTGTTGAACCACGGCATCACGGCGGGCGGCGTGCACAATGCCGAGCTGGGCAATGGCATGGGCGAGTTCATCGAGAAGTACATCTTCCCGGGCGGTGAACTGACGCATGTCAGCCATGTGCAGGAAGCCATGGCGCTGGGCGGCCTGGAAGCAACGGATATGGAAAACCTGCGGCCGCACTATGCTCGTACCTTGTGGGCCTGGAGCGATGCGCTGGAGGCGCGCCTGGACGAGGCCGCCAAACTGCTGACCGGCGAGTCGGGCGCGCGTTCGCTGCGGGCGTACCGCCTGTATCTGGCCGGCTGCGCGATGGCGTTCGAACACGGCTGGATCGCCTTGCACCAGATCGTCGGCCAGCATCTGGCCACCGGCCGCAGCGATGAACTGGATCTGCCGGCCGACCTGGCCTATCCTTGGCGGCGCGACTACATGTACACGGCCTAGGCCGGAAACCGGACCGCGGGGCCGAGCCCAGGCCGGGAAACCGCCCTGGGCTTACCTTATCGGTCGCCCCGACATCACGCAATAAACAGGAGCAGACATGCCCACCATTCACGCCCATATCACCGCCGGCCCGTCGGCCCAACAGAAAAGTGCCCTGCTGCAGGCCGCATCGCAGGCCGTGGTGGAAAGCCTTGGCGCGCCGCTGCGCAGTGTCCGCCTGATGCTGCATGACGTGGCCCGCGAGGACATCGTCGTCGGTGGCGAAGTGGGGCGCGAATCGGTGGTGTTCCACGTACACATGATCGTCGGCCGCAGCGAGGACCAGAAGCAGGCGCTGTTCACGGCGCTGACCAAGGCGGCCAGCAGCACGCTTGGCGTCGATGGCGAGAACGTGCGCGTGATCGTGCAGGACGTGCCGAATACGGACATGGGCATGGCCAACGGCGTCAGCGCCAAAAACACCGGGCGTTGATGCCCGGAGGGTACGGCCGCCCTCTTTTTACCAGCCCGGCGGCCAGGGGAGACGAAACATGAAAGACATCATCATCGCCAGCGGTGCGCGCACCGCCATCGGCACCTTCGGCGGCGCCCTCAAGGACGTGCCGCCCATCGACCTGGGCGCGACCGTCATCCGCGCGGCGCTGGAACGTGCCGGTGTGGCGGGCGAGGAGGTCGGTCACGTGGCTGTCGGCCACGTCATCAATACCGAAACGCGCGACATGTACCTGGCGCGCGTGGCGTCGGTCAATGCCGGCGTAGGCCATGGCACGCCGGCGTTCAACGTCAATCGCCTGTGCGGCTCGGGCCTGCAGGCCATCGTGTCGGCGGCGCAGACGCTGATGCTGGGCGATGCCGATATCGCCGTGGGCGCGGGCGCCGAGGCGATGAGCCGCAGCCCCTATATCGCGCCGGCCCTGCGCTGGGGCGCCCGCATGGGCGACAGCAATTTCGTCGACATGATGACCGGCGCCCTGACCGATCCTTTCGACCGCATCCATATGGGCGTGACGGCGGAAAACGTCGCGGCCAAATACGGGGTCAGCCGCAACGACCAGGACGCGCTGGCGGTCGAGTCGCATCGCCGCGCGGCCGCGGCCATCGATGCGGGGTACTTCAAGGATCAGATCGTGCCGGTGGTCATCAAGACCCGCAAAGGCGAGATCCGCTTCGAGCAGGACGAGCACGTGCGCCGTGATACGACGCTGGAATCGCTGGCCGGCCTGAAGCCGGTTTTCCAGAAGGAAAATGGCACGGTGACGGCCGGCAACGCGTCGGGCATCAATGACGGCGCCGCCGCCGTGGTGATGATGACGGCGGACGTGGCCCAGCGCCGCGGCGTCCGTCCGCTGGCACGCCTGGTGGCCTATGGCCATGCCGGGGTCGATCCGAAGTACATGGGCATCGGTCCCGTGCCCGCCACCACGGTGGCGCTGAAAAAAGCCGGCCTGAAGATAGACCAGATGGACGTGATCGAGGCCAACGAGGCCTTCGCCGCCCAGGCCTGCGCGGTGACCCGCGAGCTGGGCATGGATCCGGCGCGCGTGAATCCGAATGGCAGCGGCATTGCGCTGGGCCATCCGGTGGGCGCGACGGGGGCCATCATCACGGTCAAGGCGCTTTATGAATTGCAGCGCGTGCAGGGGCGTTATGCCCTGGTGACCATGTGCATAGGCGGCGGGCAGGGTATCGCCGCGATTTTCGAAAGGATTTGACAAGCAAGATGCCGGGCCGAAGCCTATCCCGTGTTGCGGGACCGTCCGAACTGGACCAGCCGACGATTTCCGAAGCGGATGGCGTGCGTTATCTGCACTTCAATACCGAGTGGATCCAGGGCGCCATGCGCATGTCGGATCCAGCCGAACTGGTGCTGGAATACACCGCGCAGATGATGGCCTGGCTGCTGTTTCTCGACCCCCCGCGCGAGGAGGCCATCGGCCTGCTCGGGCTGGGCGCCGGCTCGCTGGCGCGCTTCTGCCTGAAGCACACGCGCAGTCCGGTGGCCGTGGTGGAGTGGAATCACAAGGTGACCGGCGCCTGCTATATGTTCTTCCGCCTGCCGGGCTCGTCCCGCCTGATGATCGAGCATGAAGACGCGGGCGTGTGGGTGGCCGATCCCGTCAATGCCGGGCACTGCCCGGTGCTGATGGTCGATTTGTACGATGCCCAGGCGCGCGGCCCGGTGCGCGATTCGGCGAAGTTCTATCGCGACTGCCGGCGTGTGCTGGGGGATACCGGCATTCTGGTCGTCAACCTGTTTGGCGATCACGACAGCTTCCCCCGCAATATCGACAACCTTGGCGCGGCGTTCAATGGCCGCCTGGCCATGCTGCCGGAAATCGATGCGGGCAATCGTATCGTTTTGGCGTTTTCCGGCCCGCCCATCGCCATCCCGGCGGCCGACCTGCTGGCGCGGGCGGAAGTGGTCGAGTCCACCTATGGCTTGCCGGCCCGGCGCTGGGCCCGCTCGCTGGTGGGCGATGCCAAGGACGGCGTGATTCGCTATTAGCCCCGCGGGCGGCCGCTAGCGGAAACCCTAGCGGTAATTATCCCAATATCGGAGCCGGTCAAGTCGCACATACAATGTGTAACTTGAAGTATAGAGAGTGCATATTTGTTTCGGCGGCCGCTCCAGGCCCAAGGGATATGCGCCTCCATTTAGAGACGGCGAATGCCATGATCGACGCGTATCTGTTCATCTGTGCCCACTGCGTGACGGATCCATTCCTGTCGGACCGAATCGCCGCCAGCGGCAGTCCGCGCAAGTGCATGAGCTGTGGCCAGGAAGACCAGAACTGCTGGCCTGTCGAAGCGCTGGCCGAGCAGGTCAGGGGCGTTTTCGATGAACATTGCTCACTGGCCGCCAACCCGTTTGCCATGGTGGAAAGCCTGACCGGTCTCTCAGACGCGATCTGCGAAGAAATCGTGGATTGCTGGAGTGAAAGCGTCTATCTGGATGACGGGGATGCCGACGCGGAAGATGACGACTTCCGCTGCTCGCAATCTGGCCACGCCGCAGACCAAATCGACCGCGCCGCGATCGATCTGCGCTGGCAGGAAATTCGCCACGACCTGCTGCTAGGCGCGGGCTGTGCCGCCCACGCGGCGGGTTAGGTCATGCGCGGCCGCGGCCGTCGCGGCATGCACCTCGGCCAAGGGCCGATTGGCCTCGTCGATACGCTCGACATATGGCACTGACAGCGCCGCCACGGCTCTCCCTTCGCTATCGAGAATGGGGAAGGCGATCGCGAGCACGCCGCGCACCTGATTGCTCGGCATCGATTCGAAGCCCCTGGCCCGGACCGCATCGAGGATGGCACCGATGCCGGCGTCGGCGTGGTCGGGCCGGCGGCGGACGCACTCATCGATACGGCGCGTGATGGTCGCCGCGTCCTGGAAAGCCAGCAGCACTCTGCCGGAAGCGGACACGAGCATGTCGAGCTCGGCGCCGGTCCGCATGCTGAACCCCATGCCGCTGGGCGCGTCGATCTTGGCAACCACGATTTGGGAACCGCGGCCATAAACCGTCAGATGGCAGGACTGATCGAGCGTCGTCGCCAGGTGGTCCATGATGTTGGGCGCCTCGACCAGCAGGCGATGCGTGGGCGGGTGGCGATGCGCCAGTTCGAAGAGGCGGGTGGTCAGCAGGTAGGCATCGCCGGTTTGCGCCACGTAGTCGCGGCGCACCAGACAGGACAGCATGCGATAGATCTCGCCCACGCTACGTCCCAATTGCTGTGCGATGTCCTTCTGGCTGAGCGGGGTTTCCGCTTTGCAGAGGATTTCGATGATGTCGAGGCCCTTCTCCAGGGCCGGCGCCGCATAGGTGCGCGCCTCCGCCGCCGTCACGCCATCTCCCATCGTTTGCTCCTCTCCTTTGTCCATGCCTGCCCGCCGCCTGATATTCGCGGGGGCTCTCTTGTACCGCGCCCCCAGACACCCGGCAAGCCGTGGCAAGCCGGCTGCGCCGCGGCGGTAGGTCGGTCCATCTGGGATTCCATTCATTTATGAAAAACAGTTTTCAACCATGAAATTGTGCTTGTAGCGCCGCCGATCAGCGTGCTACCGTCCCGCTGCAATAAATTTATATATAAATTCTAAGTTTCGTAGATAAATTTTAAGGTCCTTCCCGCTGCACTCCCAGGACCTATGGACGGCCTTGGGCAGCAGCGAGGACCGTTTACAGACAGGGTCGCCACGTTGAATCGGCGAGGGAGTAAGCAGTGAGTACAGAAGTGGAAAGCAGGCTGGCCAAAAGCCCAGCCTTTATCGTGGGCGCCATCGTTGCGGTGTTTGGCGCGCTGTTGGCCTATGGCGGGATCACCCTCCTGTCCTTGGGCGGGTCGGCCTACTACCTGCCGGCCGGTGTCGTAATACTGGTCGCCGGCGTGTTGCTGATCATGCGCCGCCCGCTCGGCGCCTGGCTTTATGCGGCCGTACTGGTGTTGACCGCCATCTGGGCCGTGGCCGAGGCCGGCTGGCACTTTTGGCCCCTGGCCGGACGGCTGGGCTTGCCCGGCATCCTGGGCATCCTGGTCGCGTTGGTGACGCCCACGCTGCCCAAGGCGAAAGCCCGGCGCGGCGTCAAGCCGGCGTCCTTCGGCGTTGCCGGCCTGCTGTTGCTCTGCGTCATCGGCGCGGGCTTCAAGGCCTTCCAACCGGTGTGGCTCGTCAGCTCGGATAAGGCGCCCGCCGTGGCCACCGATTACAAGCCCGGCGACGACAAGCAGAACTGGACGGGCTTCGGCCGCACGCCGGACGGCCAGCGCTTCGCGCCCTACACCCAGATCACCAAAGACAACGTCAAGCAGCTTCAGGTCGCGTGGACCTTCCGCACCGGTGATTTCGCCTACGGCGGCGCCGAGAACCAGAACACGCCCCTGCAGATCGGCGACACGGTGTTCCCTTGCACGCCGTCGAACCAGGTGTTCGCCCTGGATGCCTTGACGGGCAAGCAACGCTGGAAGTTCGATCCGGAGGTCAATGCCGGCTCTACGCCCACGTGGCTGCGTTGCCGTTCCCTGGCCTATGCCGATCTGGCTTCGGCATCCAGCCATGCCTCCACGCCTGTGCAAGAGGGCGCCACCTGCCAGCAGCGCCTGTTCGTGACGACGGGCGACATGCGCCTGATCGCGATCGACGCCAAGACGGGCAAGACCTGCGAAGGCTTCGGCGAAAAGGGCGAAGTGAACCTGGCCGTCGGCATGGGCAAGACCGTTCCGGGCTTCTATAACCCGACGTCCGGCCCCATCCTGGCGCGCGGCAATATCATCGTCGGCGGCTGGGTGATGGACAACCAGTCCACCGACGAGCCTTCCGGCGTCGTGCGCGCCTTCGACGCGGTCACGGGCAAGCTCAGCTGGGCCTGGGACATCGGCCGTCCCGGCCAGCCCAATCCGCCGGGGCCCGGGGAAAGCTATACCCGTGCCACGCCTAACGTGTGGGCCGTGCCCACCGTCGACGAGGAACTGGGCCTGGTCTACCTGCCCACCGGCAACGGCACCCCCGACATGTACGGCGCCCAGCGCAGCGAAGCCGTCGACAAGCACAACTCTTCCGTCGTCGCGGTGGATGCCGCCACGGGGGTGGAACGTTGGGTCTTCCAGACCACCCACCACGACCTGTGGGACTACGACCTGCCGTCCAAGCCCGTGCTCTACGACGCCCCGGACGGCAAGGGCGGCCGCATTCCGGCGCTGATCCAGACCACCAAGCGCGGCGAAATCTTCCTGCTCGACCGACGCGACGGCAAGCCCATCGCGGCCGTCGAAGAGCGTCCGGTTCCCACTGATGGCCTGCCCGGCGAACGCATCTCCCCGACCCAGCCGTATTCCGTCGGGATGCCGCAGATGCGCGAGCCCAAGCTGACGGAAAGCATGATGTGGGGCATCACGCCGCTGGACCAGCTGTCGTGCCGCATCCAGTTCAAGCGCCTGCGCTATGAAGGCGACTACACGCCGCCCAGCACCGATTGGTACATCCCGCATCCTTCGCCCTTCGGGACGATGAACTGGGGTGGCATCTCGATCGACCGCCAGCACGACTACCTGCTGGTCAACGACATGCGCATCATGATGAAGGCGCAATTGATTCCGCGTGCGCGGGTCAATGCCGCCTTGGCGGCGTCCAACAAGACTGGTGCCAGCGTGGCCGGCATCGTACCCATGGACGGCACCCCTTATGGCGTGAACCGCGCCATGGTGGTGTCGCCGCTGGGCGTGCCTTGCACCCAGCCGCCGTTCGGCACCTTGACCGCGATCGACATGAACACGCGCCAGATTGCCTGGCAGCGTTCGATGGGTACCGTCGAACAGATGGGCCCGCTGGGCATCAAGACGGGCCTGCCGATGCCGCTGGGCATGCCCACCCTGGGTGGCCCCGTCGCCACGGCATCGGGTCTGGTGTTCTTCACGGGGACGGCCGACTATTACCTGCGCGCCATGGACGTGGCGACCGGTGAGGAAATCTGGAAGTCGCCCCTGCCGGTCGGCGCTCAATCGACGCCCCTGGTCTATGAGCAGGGCGGCCGCGAGTTTGTCGTCGTCACCGCGGGCGGCGCCCGCACCACGCCGGAGCGCGGCGATTACATCATCGCCTACGCGCTGCCCCAGCGTTAAGGTTCACACGCGTCGGTGGTGACAAAATGGGCTCCTCTGGAGCCCATTTTGCATGGTGGCCACCGGGCAGGCAGGGCACGCGGCGATGGGGCGATCAACCATATGGGGGGACCCAAATGACCGGCCCCTCGATGGCGGGATCCGCCCATTTGCCGCTTGCAATGTTCATGGATGGGACTACCATGAGGGTTCCATAATTATGAATTACGGAATCCCATGACCGCGCCTATCGTCCGACAAGCGCTGTACCTGGAAGCGGCCGACCGTCTGCGCGCGATGATCCAGTCGCGCGTATTGATGGCAGGCGAGTGGGTGGATGAATTGCGGCTGGCGGCCCAATTGGGCATCTCCCGCACACCCCTGCGCGAAGCCCTGAAACTGCTGGCCAGCGAGGGCTTGGTGCGCCTGGAGCCGCGCCGCGGCTGTTTCGTCAACGAGCTCTCGCCACGCGATCTGGACGAGATCTTCCCGCTGATGGCCATGCTGGAAGGCCGTTGCGCGCATGAGGCCGCCCGCAAGGCGCGGCCGGAAGACCTGGCGCGGCTGCGCGGCCTGCACGACACCCTGCAGGCACATGCCGCCGCCGGCGACATCGACGCCTACTACGCCGCGAATTACGTCATCCATGAAGCCATCCAGGCCCTGGCCGATAACCGCTGGCTGTCCGACATGATCGGCAACCTGCGCAAGGTCTTGAGCCTGTCGCGCCATAAAAGCCTGGCGCTGCCGGGCCGCATGCAAGCCTCATGCGCCGAGCACATGGCCATTTACGCCGCCATTGCCGCCCACGACGCCGAAGGCGCCGAGGCGCTGGCACGGGGGCATCTGCTGCGTCAGCTCGACGCGCTGCACGTGCTGGCTGACCAGCAACCGCGCCCTATCCTGGCGGCGGGACTGGACACGGGGCTGGCGCAGGCCGCCAGTTCGCGTTCCGCCTCGCCGTCCACCGATTCGATTCCAGTTGCCCCGCAACCCACTCCGGAGCCCGATCATGAACGACCCGCAAGTGCAAGCACCCGTGCGCGCCGCGCGCACGTCTGACAACGCCAACACGCCGCCGCGCCCGGTTGCGGCGGCCCCCGTGGCGACCACGGTCGCGCCTTCCCCCGCCGCGCCGAATGACGCCGACGGCAAGGCGGCAGGGCCCGAGGCCGGCCTGATGGCGCGTCTGGTCAAACTGTGGGAGCGCGATCGCTTTGCCAGCGCGGACGCGCTGTTGCCGCTGTTCGCGGCTCGCTCCACCGATGTGGCCGCCAACCGGCTGGCGACGGCCTGGTGCCAGGCTTATACGGCGGGCGATGCCAAGGTGCAGCGCGCCATGCTGACCATGCTGGCCGCCTGCCCGCTGGCCCAGCAGCCGGATGGCGAAGCCGCCGCGCGGCTGTTCCGCCGGTTCAACAACCAGCCGGACGGCCTGCGTTTCCTGGTCAGCCTGCGCGCCGACATGCTGCGCTGGCGCAAGCAGGTCAGCGGCCTGCCGGCCCTGGACAAGACCCTGGAAGGGCTGCTGTCGGCGTGGTTCGACGTGGGCCTGCTGGAGTTGCGCCGGCTGACCTGGGACACGCCCGCGTCCTTGCTGGAAAAGTTGATCATCTATGAGGCCGTGCACGAGATCCAGTCCTGGGACGATCTGAAGCGCCGGGTCGCCGATGACCGGCGCTGCTATGCCTACTTTCACCCGCAATTGCCGGATACGCCGCTGATCTTCGTCGAAGTGGCTTTCTCGGCGCAGATGGCGGACAACGTGCAGGCGCTGCTGGACGCGCGCCAGCCGGTGCAGAACCTGGACAAGGCGCGGTGGGCGATTTTCTATTCCATCTCCAACACCCAGCCTGGACTGCGTGGCATCAGCTTCGGCAATTTCCTGCTCAAGCGGGTGATCGACGCGCTGCTGGAAGACCTGCCCAAGCTGAAGTCCTTCGCCACCCTGTCGCCGATTCCCGGCTTCAACGACTGGCTGGGCAAGCTGGACGCCGACGCTGTCGAGGCCATCGTGCGTGACAAGACGCGGGAGCGCACCCGCCAGCGGGTGCCGGACGGCGCGCGCTGGGTGGCGCGCCTGAGCCGGGCCGGCACGGGCGCGGGGTCGGAGACCCTGCGGCGGGCCGGCCAGAAGCTGGCGGCGCACTATCTGCAGACCGTCAAGAACGGCCAGCCGGCGGATCCCGTGGCCCGTTTCCACCTGGGCAATGGCGCCCGCATCGAACGGCTGAACTGGGGCGCCGACCGGTCGGGCAAGGGTTTGGCGCAATCGGCGGGGCTGATGGTCAACTATCTGTACGAATTGGACGCCTTGGACGACAATCTGACCCGGTTGGGCGAGGGCAAGCCCGCCATCAGCCGCGCCATCGCGCGTATGTCCTGATCTGGGAGATTGCATGTCTGCTGCGTCGTTGCCGGAGAAGTCCGGGCCGGGTTGCGTGCGCTATGAGCGTGACGGCGGGCTGGCCTTCGTGACGCTGGATCACCCTGGCCGCATGAACGCCATCACGGTCGCCATGTGGCGGCAGCTGGCGCAGACCTTTGCCGTCCTGTCGGCGGATCTGTCGCTGCGCTGCGTGATCGTCGCGGGGGCGGGCGGAAATTTCGCGGCAGGCGCCGATATCCGCGAATTCCCGCATGAGCGGCGGGATCTGACGGCGGTGCAGAACTACCATCGCAACACCCTGGCGCCGGCGCTCAAGGCGATCGCCGATTGTCCGCATCCGGTGGTGGCGAGCATCGAAGGCGTCTGCGTCGGGGGCGGGCTGGAAATCGCCAGCCAGTGCGATCTGCGCATTGCCGCGACGTCGGCCCGCTTCGGCGTGCCCATCAACCGCCTGGGCTTCCCCATGGCGCCCGACGAGATGCGGGGCCTGCTGACGCTGGCCGGCCGGGCGCTTACCCTGGAACTATTACTTGAAGGCCGCATCATCGATGCGGCCGAAGCATTTTCCAAAGGCCTGCTGACACGCGTCGTCGCCGACGCCGAGCTGGCCGAAGAAACCCGCAAATGCGCAAGCCGCATCCTGCGGGGCGCGCCGTTGGCCGCGCGCATCAACAAGCGGACCCTGCGCCGGCTGGAAAGCGGCCAACCCTTGGAAGAAAAAGAATATCCTGGCTTTTTTGCGTATGCGGACAGCCATGATCATCAGGAGGGCGTGCGAGCCTTCCTGGCAGGCGAAGAACCGACATTTTCCGGAGACTGAAGACGGTGAGCAATTCCAATCTGTATGCCGTATTGGAGGCGGGTTTCCCGCAAGACCGCAGCAAGATCGCGCTAGAAACGCCGACCTTGCGCTATACCTGGGACGACATCGATCGCGCCAGCGCATGCCTGGCCAATCTGCTGAAATCGCTGGATTTGCCCAAGGGCGCGCGCGTGGCGGTGCAGGTGGAGAAGTCGCCCGAGGCGCTGCTGCTGTACCTGGCCACTTTGCGTGCTGGCCTGGTCTATCTGCCGCTGAATACCGCCTATCGCGAGGCGGAGATCGAATACTTCCTGGGCAATGCCGAACCCGCGGTGGTGGTGTGCTCCAGCGTCAATGAGGCGTGGGTGCGCAGGCTGGCCGACAAGTCCGGCGCGGCGCACGTCTTTACGCTGGACGAGGATCGCACCGGCACCTTGCTGCAAGCGGCCGCGGGCCAGCCGCAGACCTTCCGCACCGTGCAGCGCGAGGACGATGACCTGGCCGCCATCCTGTACACGTCCGGCACCACGGGGCGCAGCAAGGGGGCCATGCTGTCGCACGGCAATCTGGCGGCGAACGCGCGCGTGCTGAATGAATACTGGGGCTGGCGCAGCGATGATGTGCTGCTGCACATGCTGCCGATCTTCCACGTGCATGGTTTGTTCGTGGCGTCGCACGGGGCCTTGCTGGCCGGCGCGAAAATGATCTGGCTGCCCAAGCTGGACATGGATCAGGCTCTGCATTATCTGCCGCAAAGCACGGTGATGATGGGCGTGCCGACGTATTACGTGCGGCTGCTGGGCGATGTCCGCTTCACGCGCGAGGCTTGCGCGCGCATGCGGCTGTTCATCAGCGGCTCGGCGCCCTTGCTCACGGAAACGTTCAGCGAGTTCCAGACGCGCACGGGTCACACGATCCTGGAGCGTTACGGCATGAGCGAGACCGTCATGCTGACGTCCAATCCCTACGATGCGGTGCTGGGACCGCGCGTGGGTGGCACCGTGGGGCCGGCCTTGCCTGGCGTGGACGTGCGCGTGGTCAACGACAAGGGCGTGGCTTTGCCGCCGGGCGACATCGGCAATGTGCAGGTGCGGGGGCCTAACGTGTTTTCGGGTTACTGGCGCATGCCGGAGAAGACGGCCGAGGAGTTCACCGAGGACGGCTGGTTCAAGACGGGTGACGTGGGACGGTGGGGCGGCGAAGCGGCCGGGCATCCGATTCCGGTCGATTATCTGTCCATCGTTGGCCGCAGCAAGGATCTGATCATTTCCGGCGGGTTCAATGTCTATCCCAAGGAAATCGAGACCATCATCGATGAGATGCCTGGCGTGGCGGAATCCGCGGTGATCGGCGTGCCGCACGTGGACTTCGGCGAGGCCGTGGTGGCGGTGGTGGTGCCGCGCGCGGGGGCCAATCTGGACCCGGCCGCCATGCAGACGGAACTGAAGGCGCGCATCGCCAACTTCAAGGTACCCAAGCGTATCCATGTCGCGGAGCAACTGCCGCGCAATACCATGGGCAAGGTGCAGAAGAACGTGCTGCGCGATACGTACGGGCAAGGCTGATCGCCGCGTCTGCGCACGTCGCTTGTGCGGGCGCTGGGAGTACTCGTGGGTAGGCTGACGTCGCTCCTGCGCTTTAGCAGGATTTGACTCTCACTACTCGGCCGGCCTCTGGCCGGCCGAGTTCTTCTTATCAACGTAGGTAATCAAGGGGGGACTTTCCCAAAAATTTCATCAAATCGGTTTGCGTAAGAACAGTAAAAACGACAGCCCGCACCGGAGCTGTCCCAATCGATGGGCCTTGCCCATCCTACGCAGCATCGGGAGGAGAGACATGAAGCTACGCAACAGCATCGCGGCGTGTGCCGCCATGGCGGCCGCCGTCGCGGCCTTGAGCGTTCCTGGGTTGGCGCGGGCCGACTGGCCGGAACGTCCAGTCACCATCATCGTGCCGTTCCCCGCGGGTGGCGGCACCGACACCTTCGCGCGGCCCCTGTCCGCGCAATTGACCCAGCAGATGGGGCACGCGGTCGTCATCGACAACAAGGGTGGTGCAGGCGGCACCGTGGGCGCCGGCGTGGCGGCCAAAGCCAAGCCGGACGGCTATACCTTCTTCATGGGTGGCGCGCATCATGCGCTGGCGCCGTCCCTGTACAAGCAACTCAGCTACGATATCCAGAAGGACTTCGTGCCGGTGGCATTGTTGGCGCAACCGCCGCAGGTGGTGGTCATCAATACGTCCAAACTGCCGGTCAAGACCCTGCAGGAGTTCATCGCCTACGCGAAGACGCGGCCCGGGCAGATCAATTTCGGCACGGCGGGCAAGGGCAGCACGCATCACCTGGCCGGCGAGCTGTTTGCCATGCAGACGGGGATAGACCTGGTGGATGTGCCTTACCAGGGCGCCGGGCCGATGATGTCGGCGCTGATGGGCGGGCAGGTGGATCTGGCCTTCGATGGCCTGGGGTCTTCGGCGCAGCAGATACGAGCCGGAACCATCAAGGCGCTGGCGGTGGCGTCGGCGCAGCGGTCGCCCAGTTTCCCGGACGTCCCGACAGCAGCCGAGGCGGGGGTGAAGAACTTCGAGGTGTCGACCTGGTATGCGCTATGGGCGCCGAAAGGCACACCCCAGCCGGCTATCGACCGGATGATCCGGGAAGTGAAAGTGGCCTTGAACAACCCCAAGATCAAGGAGCAGTGGGCCAGTAACGGGTCGGATATCCCGGATATGAGCGGGCCGGCCTTCGGGGCCTTCGTCGACAGCGAGATCGCGCGGTGGGCGAAGGTGGTCAAGGACGCGGGGGTGACGCTGGATTGACGGGGAAACGGCTGGCGGAAGCACCGGCTTCCGCTAGCCGCCGCCGTTGTCGTTGGTGCCTTGGCGTTCCTTCTGCGCGTAGGCCTCGCGCACGACCGCCAGGTTCGCCGCGACTTGTTCGTCATGGCTTTCCAGTACTTCCGCGGAAGCGGCCTGGCCGACTAGATAGACGTTGGCCTTTTGCGCTTCGCGCATCAAGTCCGCTTCCAGCGTGCGCAGCGCATCCAGCGGTAATACGCGTATCAGCGATGACAGCAGCGCCGACTGCGCCGTGAGCGTTCCGAGCAGTGTTTCGACGGTAATCGGTTTCATGGTCAGCCTCTGGGTCGGATCCGGACGGAAGGGGGCGCCGAATGAACCCGCGATTCGCCGCCATGGCGCAAATATAACGCTGTCCTCAACGTCGGGCGCCGCGTCAGGCCTCCCTTCAGGCCTCCCCCCAGGCCGCCCCTCAGGTCACGACTCCAGCCGCGTCAGTCGTTCTGGTCCCGCGTCCCCGTAAGCTGATCCATCTGCTTGCGCGTCGAGTTGGTATTGACGCGTCGGTCGTAGGTCAGCGTGTCGCCGTCGAAGCGGCACACCACGTGGTCGCGGAAGGCGGTCTCGACGAAGATCCAGTCCATCACCAGCTCGTTCTCGTTGCGCCAGAAGGCGCGGGCAAGCACGCGCGTCTGGTCGGGCTGGTAGGAGTGGTGGATCTGCCAGCCCGTCATGGACGTGCTGCCGTCCAGCCAGCTTGAAAACGATGCCTTGACCTGATGCGTGCCTCTATCATCGGTCAACGTGAACGTGCAGTCGTCGCCGCTGCAGTCCAAGGCGATCCGCAACACCTTGTCGTCGTTGGCCGCGATGGCGTAGCGCGCGGCGAAATCCTTGCGCGACGACGGAATGTCGCGTGAGTACTCCACGGGCAGCGTCAGGGCCGCAAGGTCCTGGGCGAGGTCGGCATTGGCACGGACGGGTTCGGCCGTGGCGGGGCGGCGCTGCTGCATGTCCGCGACGATGTTTTCCCACAGCAGGCGGTGCACCCGCTTCTCGCGCGGCGCGATGCCGCCGGTGAAAGCGATGGCGGCATTGTGGTCGGGAAACACGATCACATGCTGGCCAAAGAGGCCGCTGGCCGTGAACGTGTTGTCCGGGCCTCGCCACCACTGGTAGCCATAGCCTTCGCGCTTTTCCGCGCCAGGCGCGCTGGGATCCGCATACCGCTTGCCATCGAAAGCACCGATGACAATGTCCTTGATCTGTGCACCCGTGGCCGCCGCGGTCCATTCTCGGCTGAGCAACTGTTCGCCTTGCCACTGGCCGCCGTGCATGTGCACGATGCCCAGCTTCAGCAGGTCCGAGGTCTTGGCCCGAATGCCGTTGCCGCCCGTGTTCACGCCTTCGGGGCTGACGTCCCAGGCGAGATCCTTGATGCCCAGAGGTTGGAAGAAGCGGGATTCCATCCAGTCGCACACCCGCTCACCGGTGACCTTCTGCAGGATGGCGGCCAGCATGTAGGAGCAGCCGCTGCAATAGACGAAGCGTTCGCCAGGCGCATAGACCATCGGTTCCTTGAGGAACGCGGCGATCCAGCTGGTCGTCAGACGTCGCCACTCGCCGCCGGAGATGCCCGATCCGTGGCCGCTGGTCATGGTCAGCAGGTGGCGCACGGTCATCTCGTGCACGGCGGGCGGCGCGTCGGCCGGCACGTGTTCCGGGAAGAAGTCGACGACCTTGGCATCCAGGGAAATCAGGCCCCGGTCCACGGCCAGGCCGATGCCCGTGCCGACGAAGCTCTTGACGCTCGAATGCAGCATATGCCGCAGGTCCGGGGCGTAGGGCGCCCACCAGCCTTCGGCGATCACCGCGCCGTCCTTCCAGAACATGAAGCTGTGCAGCTCCAGTCCTTCTGTCTTCAGACCGTCGAGGAACCCGCGGATCGCCGCGGCATCGATACCGCGTGTCGCCGGGGCGGCACGATCGAGTCCATCAGAATGCGTTGACTGCATGACCAGATACTCCTGCGTAGGTCTTGAATTGCCGTTATTCAGGTACTGCCGCGAAATATAGGTCGCGACATATGGGCCGAAACTACCGGGCCGAGACTACCGGGCCTCGACTACTGAGCCGGCACCAGATGGCAGGCCGCGCGGTGCTGCGGACCTATCATGCGGATCTCCGGCGCTTCGGTACGGCACCGATCCATCGCATGCGGACAGCGCGGATGGAAATGACAGCCGCTGGGCGGCGCGAGCGGGCTGGGCAGCTCGCCCTGGATGGTGCTGAACTCGCGTCGGTCCGTGTCGATGCGCGGCACCTCCGCCAACAGGGCCTGGGTATAAGGATGGCTGGGACGGGCGAAGATCGTCTCCGTGGGCGCTTCCTCGACGACCCGCCCGAGGTACATGATGACCACGCGGTCGGAGATGTGCTTCACCACGCCCAGGTCATGGCTGATGAAGAGATACGTCAGCCCCAGCTCGTCGCGCAGCGACATGAACAGGTTGAGGATCTGGGCCTGGATCGAGACGTCGAGCGCGGCGACGGATTCATCGCAGACGAGCAGCTCCGGCTGTACGGCCAAGGCCCGGGCGATGCCGATGCGTTGCCGTTGGCCGCCGGAGAACTGGTGCGGCAGGCGGTCGCGATAGGCGGGATTCAGCCCCGCGCGTTCCATCTGCTGCGCCAGGTAGTCCGCCGGCTTGCCCTTGACCAGTCCATGCGCCAGCGGCGCCTCCATGATGATCTCGCCCACCGTCAGGCGCGGATTCAAGGACGCATAGGGATTCTGGAAAATCATCTGGGTGCGCAGGTGCGCGCGGCGGTCTTGCGCGCGCGCCGCGCTCTTCAGCCCCAGGGCCTGTCCCTCGATGCGGACCTCGCCGGAGGAGGGCGCCAGCAAGCCGGCCACCATGCGTCCCAAGGTCGACTTGCCGCAGCCGGATTCACCTACCAGTCCCACGACCTCGCCCTTGCGGACGGTGAAGCTGACGTCGTCCACGGCGCGCACCACCGGCGGTTGCTTGGCGAGTCCCAGGCGGGTCGCCACACGCTCTATCCAGTCCTGGCGCCGGCCGAAGCGGCGGGACACCGCGTCGACTTCGACCATCGGCGTGAGTGCATCGTTGGTCATGATAGTGATGCTCCAAGGGGATGGTGGCAGCGGAAATCGTGTCCTTGCATGCCAGTAGTCTGCGGCGCCGAACTGCTGCATTCCGCGGTGGCGGACGGGCAGCGGGGATGGAAGGGACAGCCGGGCGGGAAACGGCCGGCGATGGGCGGCGCGCCACGGATCTGGCTGAGTGGCCGGCCGCGCTCGTTGCGGTCCGGGACGGAATTCAGCAGGCCCATGGTGTAGGGGTGCCGCGGCGACCCGAGCACCTGTTTCACCGTGCCGCTTTCGATGATGCGGCCGGCGTACATGACGCCAAGGCGATCCGCCAGGCGCGACACGACGGCCAGGTCATGGGTGATCCACAGCCAGGCGGTGTTGTGTTCCCGCGCCAGCTTCTGCACCTGGGACAGGATCTGTGCCTGTATGGTCACGTCCAGCGCCGTGGTCGGCTCATCGGCGATGATCAGGTCCGGGTTGTGCAGGAGTGCGATGGCGATGGCCACGCGCTGGCGCATGCCGCCGGAGAACTGATGCGGATACGCGCGCAGGCGCTCCTGGGGGCTGGGTATGCCCACCTTGGCCAGCGCGTCACAGGCCCGTTGCCGGGCCACGGCGGTCGATACTTTCTCATGTGCGGTGATCGCCTCGATCATCTGCGTGTCGATGCGCAGGACCGGGTTCAGGGTCATCATCGGATCCTGGAAGATCATGGCGATGCGCTTGCCACGCAGGGTCCGCAAGCGGCGGGAAGAGGCTTGCGCGATATCCTCGCCGTCGAAGAGGATCTGGCCGCCAGCGATGCGGCCGCCGTCCAGCAAGCCCATGATGGAAAAACCCGTTACCGACTTGCCGGAACCGCTTTCACCCACGAGGCCGACGATTTCGCCGCGGCGGATGTCCAGGCTGACGTCGTCGACCGCGCGCACCGGCTGCGCGGGGCTGCCGAATTCGGTGCGCAGGCCGGCGATGCGCAGGATGGGCGCGGGGGCCAGGCTTTCCTTGATGTCTGGCGTTTGCATCATGTGGGCTTCCTGCGCGGGTTCAGGACGTCGCGCAAGCGATCGCCAACCAGGTTGATGGATACGATGGCCACCAGCAATACCAGGCCCGGATAGAAGCTGATCCAGTAAAGCCCCGACAACATGTATTGATAGCCGTTGGCGATCAACAGACCCAGGCTGGGCTCGGTGACCGGAACGCCCAGGCCCAGGAAGGACAAGGTGGCCTCCAAAGCGATGGCGCGCGCGATCTGGATGGTCATGATGACGATGATGGGGGGCAGGCAATTCGGCAGCAGGTGACGGAACACGATGCGCCAGCGTGACAGCACCAGGCCCTGTGCTGCTTCGACATACTCCTTGCCGCGCTCCACCAACGCCGCGCTGCGGGCGGCCCGTGCATAGGTGGCCCATTCGACGATGATCAGGGCCAGCACCACGTTCAGCACGCTCTTGCCCAGCAAGGCCAGGATCATCAAGGCCACCAGGATGGTGGGGAAGGAAAGCTGCAGGTCGACCAGGCGCATCAACACGGTTTCGAGGCGGCCGCGCGCATAGGCCGCGAGGATGCCTATGGACGTGCCGACCAGCGCGGCGATCAGGGCCGAAATGATTCCCACGCTCAAGGAAATGCGCAAGCCGTAGAACATGGCCGACAGCATGTCGCGGCCCTGGTCGTCGGTGCCCAGCCAATAGTGGCCGCCGTCCATGTTCTCGCTGCCGGGCGCCAGGCGCGCGTCCATGATGGAGATCTGGCCGAGGTCATAGGGATTCTGCGGGGCGATCCACGGCGCCAGGATGGCCACCAGGGCCAGCAGCACGAAGATGGCCAGTGCGAGCACGGCCAGGCGTGAGCGCGCGAAGGCGGCGAACACGGCCAGACGCCGCATCGACGGCACGTCCGCCGGCTCGGCGGCCGGCGCGGTGACAAGGGGCGCTTCCATTACTGCTCTCCCTCATTGAGCCGGATGCGGGGATCCAGCACGGTATAAAGAAAGTCCACGACCAGGTTGGTGGTGACGAACACCAGCACGATCACCATCAGGTAGGCCACAATCACCGGCCGGTCCAGCGAGTTGATGCTGTCAATGATCAGCTTGCCCATGCCCGGCCAGGAATAGATGCTTTCGGTGACGACGGAAAAGGCGATGACCGAACCGAATTCCATGCCGACCACCGTCACCACGGGAATCATCAGGTTTTTCAGGACGTGGACGAAGATGATGCGCGTCTCGGAAATGCCCTTGGCCCGGGCGAACTTGATGTATTCCTGCGGCAGCACTTCCGCGACGCCGGCACGGGTCAGGCGCAGCACCAGCGCGATATTGAAGAGCGACAGGTTGAGGGCCGGCAGCAGCAGGTGGCGCAGGCCGTCCGCGGTCAGGAAGGACCACTGGATGCCGAACAGCGCGGCCGTTTCGCCGCGGCCGCCCACGGGCAGCCAGCCCAGTTCGACCGAGAACACCAGGATGAACATGATGCCCACCCAGAAGGTCGGCAGGGAGAATCCGAGGATGCTGAAGGCCATCGTGCCTTTGGCGAAGATCGACTCCGGCGCCAGCCCGGCGAACAGGCCCAGCGGAATGCCGATAAAGACCGACAGCAGCACCGCCGAGATGGCCAGCTCCAGGGTGGCCGGCATCCGTTGAAATATCAGGTGGATGGCCGGTTCGCTATAGACGAAGCTGGTGCCCAGATTGCCGTGCAGTGCCGAGCCCAGGAACGAGAAGTACTGCCGCCAGAGCGGCTGGTCCAATCCCAGCTGGGCAATGATGTGCGCGCGATCCAGTTGCGTGGCGTCCGGAGAGATCAGGATGTCCACTGGATTGCCCAGCACATTAGTGGCAATGAAGACGATCACGCTCATGGCGAGCATGACCAGACAGGCCTGCCACAGCCTGCGGAAGATCCATACGGTCATAGATGTGGGCTCAAGTCACCGAGTAGGCGCAACCATCGCGCTGGGGATCCGCGGCGCCCTTGCAGACGTCGCCATCGATACGAATGCCGTGCAGGGCGGCGTAGGGATAACTGGTCGGGGAACGCTTGACGTCATAGCCCTCGGCCTGCAGGCGGTCCGTCACGCTGCGCCGCACCCGGTTGCCCACCTCGATCGCGTTGGAGACGGCCGTGATGCGGGGCGCGCTGACGGCTTCCAGCATCGACATGTCGAAATCCAGCACGTTCATCAGGCCCTGGGCCACGGACGGTGCGATATAGGTTCCGCCCGGTGCGCCAAGGACGATGTAGGGCTTGTCGTCTTTGAAGACGATGGTGGGCGCCGCCGAGCTGGCCCGGCGCTTGCCCGGGGCGATCGATGACGCCCGTCCGGGACGGGGATCGAAGCGGGCCATGGTGCCGTTGTACATGAAGCCCAGGCCACGGGTGATGGCGCCGGACGGACTGCCCAGCGTATGGGTCAGGGCGACCGCATTGCCGTGCTTGTCGACGACGGAGATATGCGTGGTGTCGCGCTGCGACGCGTCCAGGCGCGTGACCTTGGCGCGTTGGCCCGCGGCGATGCCGCGCGCCAGTTCAGCGCAGTAGGACTTGGACAGCAGCTTTTCGACGGGGACATCCACATACAGGGGGTCGCCCATGTAGCGGTCCTTGTCCACGGTCATCAGCTTGATGGCTTCGGCCAGGGTGCGCACGTGGTCGTACGAACCGTGTTCCATCGCGCCGACATCGAAGTTCTCCATGATGTGCAGCAGTTGCAGCATGGTGAGGCCGCTGCCGGGTGGCGGGCTGGTGGCGATGCGGTGGCCGCGGTATTCGCCCCACAACGGCTGGGTCACGCTCAGCGCGTATTCGGCCAGGTCCTTGCGGCTGATCAGCCCGCCGTTGGCGGCGAAGTCATCGGCGATCTGGCCGGCGAGTTCGCCGTGATAGAAATCGTCCGGGCCCAGGCGCGCCAGGCGCTCCAGCGTATTGGCCATCTCAAGGTTGATGACGGTATCGCCGACGCTTTTCAGCGATCCATCCGGCCGGAAGTAGACTTCGCGCCCGGTTTCGCTGAAGGCCAGTTTGTCGCGCGTGTTGGCCAGGTGCGCCTTGCTCTGGTCCTGCGACCAATACCTGCTGACATGCGGGCGCACCATGAAGCCCTTGCGGGCGTATTCGATGGCGGGCTGGATCAGATCGGCCCAGTCGAAGGTGCCATAGTGCGATAGCGCGTGGGCATAGCCCTTGACGCTACCCGGCGTACAGACGGCCAGGTAGCCTATCTCGCTGATGTTGTCCTTGAGGATGTACCCAAAGCCGTCGGCCGACTGGCCCACCAGCTTGTCCACCCACATGTCGGGGGTGCAGGCCAGCGGCGCGCGTGCGTAAAACTCCAGGATCTCGTGGACGCCCTTGCCCGGCAGGTAGACCTGCATGGACCCGAACCCGCCGATCCCCGACATCTGCGGATCGACGACACCTTGCACGAAGGCGCAGGCCAGCGCGGCGTCGACGGCATTGCCACCCCGGGCCAGGACTTCCGCGCCGGCTTCGGCGGCTTCGGGTTGCGCCGCGACTATGACTCCGTTCTTCATCGATTACCCCTTGCGGCGCTTGGCGAGCGTCTTGGCCAGGAATTCCTGCACGTAGGGCACGGCCTTCATGCGGTCGTGCGCCATATTGGGCACCAGGTTCAAGGTGACATCGACACCGGCCGCGCGGAAGGATTCGGCCAGCGCGCGCGCCCGTTCCGGACGGGTGCCGCCGGCGTCATTGGCGCCTTCCATGTAGTAGCGTCCGCCGGGCTTGTGCGTGATTTCCCAGGTTTCCAGGTCGGCGTCGCCGACGACGATCTGCACGGGCACGCGGGCCAGCGCTTCCTTGTCGAAGGTGATGCCGAACTGCTCCTTGATTCCGTCCAGGCCCACCCACCATTTTTTGGCGGGGTCGAGCAGGGTGACGGAGCCAGGCGAGCCGATGCACGCCGCCCACAGCTTGCGCGGGTGGAGGATGGCGAAGCGATGCGTGTAGTGCCCGCCGCCCGAGAAACCGAACATGGCGAACGTGCTCCAGTCCTGGCCGTACTTGCCGGCGACTTCATCGACCATGTCCAGGACGACCTGGTCGTAGCGGATGTCGCCTTCCTTCATGTACTTGTAGCCGCTGCGCTCGTCATCGCCCAGCACCCCGATGGGGAACAGCGGGCACAGGATGGCGACCTTGTTCCAGTGGCCGAATTCGGCGTAGCCGTCGCGGAAGTCCAGGAAGGACGTGCGGCTGGTGCCGTGGACGGCGACCAGCAGGTCGACCTTCTCGCCGTCGCCCACGCAGGGCGGGACATACATGATGTAGGAAAAGCGGGGGTCTTTCTTGCTCGCGAAAACGGCCGTCTTGCCGAGCCCGTAGAACTTGGCGGCTTTCTGGTCTTGATCCTTATCGGACATTGCTGGGTCTCTCTATGGAATGTATGGGCGCCGCGGGGGGACGGCGCCGGGTAATCTGGATCAAGCCTTGGTGACGCCCATCGCAAGCGTGTACTGGTCGACGCGGGTCTCGTAGGTGATGCCTTTGCGGGCGGCCAGGACCAGTACTTCGTTGTGCAGGGGCAGCAGAACATTGCTGTTGAAGACGGTCTCGCAGGCCTGGGACAGCATGGCTTCGCGCTTGGCGTCGTCCATCGTCGACTTGGCCTGGAGCACCAGCTTGTCGAGGTCGGGATTGGAATAACGGCCGTAGTTGCTGGCGCCGGTGCCCGCCTTGGCGTCGTAGCTGACGGCGGTGGCCAGCAGCGGGTTGGACGTTTCGCCCGTGTTGGTGCCCCAGGAAGCCAGCATGAAGCTGTACTCGCCCTTGCTCAGATGGGACGCATAAACCGACCACGGCATGACGTCGACCGTCGTTTCGATGCCGATGCGCGTGAGGAACTGGGCGACCGCCTGGGCGATGGCCGCGTCGTTGATGTAGCGGTTGTTGGAGCTGTGGATCGTCAGCTTGAAGCCGTCCGGGTAGCCGGCCTGGGCCAGCAGCGCCTTGGCGCCCTTGGGGTCGTAGGCCACCGGCTTGATCTTGCTGGACGCGCCGAAGGTGCCCGGCTGCACATATTGGTCGGCCAGCACGGCATTGCCCTGCATGACGCGGCTGATGATGAGGTCGCGATTGATGGCCTTGGCGAAAGCCATGCGCACGCGTTCGTCCTTGAACGGATTCTTCGGCAAGGGTTTGCCGCTCTTGTCCGTCGCGAAGGGCGTGACGTCGCGGCCCTGGTCCATCGTCATGTAGACCATGCGGGAGGACACGCCGCGAATGATGTGCTTGTTGCCGCTGGACTGCACGCGGTTGATGCCTTCGGACGGCACGGTTTCGATCAGGTCACAGTCGCCGCCAAGCAGGGACGCCAGGCGTGCGCCGGCGTCGGTGACGATGCGCAGCACCACGTTCTCGAACTGCGGAGCGGGGCCCCAGTAGTGCGGGTTGCGGACCAACACCACGCGGCTTTCCGGTACGTACTCTTTCAACAGGTACGGACCGGTGCCGATGGCGGCCTTGCCGTTGTTGAAATCCGCGCTGGGCGATTGCGCGTATTTTTTGCTGATGATGCGGATGCGGCTGAGGGAGTTCAGCAGCAGCGGATCGGGCTGATGCGTCTTGATGATCAGCTTGCCGGGAGCCGGCACGGACATGTCGGCGATGGACCGTGTGTAGGTCGTGAAGGGCGTGATGCTGGGGATCACCCCCACGCGCTGGATGGACGCGATGACGTCTTCGCCCGTCAGCGGCGCACCGTCGGAGAAGACGGCCTTGGGATTGAGCGTGAACTCCCACGTCGTGTCATCGATCAGGCGCCAGGAGGTGGCCAGGCCGGGCTTGGACTGCGACTTGGCGTCGTTGGTCACCAGGGCGTCGAAGATGTGCATGGCCACCGCGTTGTTCGGCGCGTTGCTCTGCATATGCGGGTCCAGCGTCGTGGGCGGGGCGGCCATGCCGATGGTCAAGGGCTTTTCCTGGGCGAAGGCCAGGGGGCTGAACGAGCCTGCGGCGGCAAGCGCCGTGGTGTTGGCCAGGAAGCGGCGGCGGCTGGGAGAACGCATGCGTTTTTATCTCTTCCAAGTGTTGAAACGGAATGGTTTCTAGGCCGGACTCTTGACGATCCAGCGGCTGACAACGGCGTCATGGTGCGACTCCGGAGGCACTGGTGGCAACTCAGGAGATACCCTGTATCGCATAGCGAGACAGAAATCGAGAGGCGAGTACAATCTCGGCGTCGGCTACTCTGTCGACTCAACCTCTTTTGGCCGCGCCTATGACCCTGTCCGTTTCGCCTTCCAATCGCTCCGGTTACACGATCGAATCGGTACGCACCGCCATGGATTTGCTGTTCGCTGTCTGCGGTGAACCGGATCTGGGCGTGACGGAACTGGCCCGCAAGAATGGCCTGGGTAAGGCCCGTGCCTATCGCTTGTTGCGCACGCTTGAAGAGTGCGGGCTGGTCAAACGCACCGAGGACCAGCGCTTTCGCCTGGGCCATGCGGCGCTGCTCGTGGGCAGCGCGGCGACCACGCAGATCGACCTGGCGAATCTGGCCACGGCGGAACTGAGCCGGGTGGGCGAAGCCGTGCAGGAAAGCACGCAGCTGCGGATACGGGAAGGCGATGAGTCCGTCTGCATCGCGCGCTGGGAGCCGAACCGGGATCTGCGCGTCCATATCGTGCTTGGCCGGCGGCGGCGTCTGGGGATGGGGTCGAACAAGGCTTTGCTGGCGTTCGACACCAACGAGGAAATCGAGAGCACCCTCGATCGCATCTACGTGGCGGAAGATATGCCCGTCGCGCGCGACGTTTTACGCACTGCGCTGGAAGAGGCGCGCGGCAAGGGCTACGTTGTCAGCCGCGGGGAGGTGTCCGAGCATCTGGTCAGCGCGTCGGTGCCGGTGTACGCGAAAGGCGGTAAGCTGGTCGCGGCATTGAATGTTTCGGCGCCGGCGATACGGATGACCGAAGACAATCTTCGTTTCGCCATCACGCAGTTGCTGGAAGCGTCGGCGCGGCTGTCGGCCAAGCTTGGCTGGCGTGATACGCGGTAAGCGGCAAGCGATAAGCGGTAAGCGGGAGCCATCATCATGATGAAGACGATACGTTCAGCGGTGCAGCCGGTCCTTGTCGCCATCGCGTGCGCGGTGGTTGCCGGCTGCGCGGATACGCCGCCCAAACAGACCGGGATGGACTATCGAAGCCGGCCGCCTGGCACGGCGCAGGGGCCCAACGGTGGGAATGGGGCGCAGGGTCAGCGCTTGACCATACAGTCCGGCGAAGGGGAGCGCTTGAATCTGCCCTGGTTCGTCAGGGATACGCAGGACGCGATCAACCGCAATTGATCCTTACCGCCGCTGGTAAACCACGCCCTTGATCAGCACCTGATCCTGCTCCGGCTCTTCATCGAAACGCAGCCGCGCATCCTCGATGATCGTCTGGTTGTCGTGGGCCCATTTGAGCAGTCCCATGACGGGTTGCAGCAAAGTGCCGCCCAATTCGGTGAGTTCGTAATCCACCCGTGGAGGGATGGTCGGGAACACCGTGCGCGAGACCAGGCCATCGCGCTCCAGGCCGCGCAGGGTCAGGGTCAGCATCCTTTGCGAGATGCCGTCTATTTCCCGCTTCAGTTCATTGAAGCGGCGGCTGCCCCCTGACAAGGTGGCGATGATGTAGAGACTCCATTTATCGCCGACGCGGTCGAGGATCAGGCGCGTCGCCGCGCAGCCGCCTTCCTGCGGTTTCGGCATGGGGTCAGGCAGCTTGGTGTGCCTCGGTGACATGGATGTGCCTTCTTGTGGGGCGGAGGGAGGAAATTTACCATCCTCCGTATCTGAAGGTAATCGACTATCTAAAGATTACCCAGTTCTCTTTGTATACCTAGGAGCACCCCATGAGCAATATCCTGCTGATCACCTCCAGCCCGCGCGGCGCGGAAAGCCAGACCAGCCGTCTGGCGGCCGACCTGGCGCACAAGCTGAACAAGCAGCTCGCCGGCAGCACGCTGACGATACGCGATCTGTACGCCCAGTCCTTGCCGCATATCGACGCGGCCTATGTGCAGGGCCGCATGCTGCCCGCCGATGGCCGCGATGCCGGGCAAAGCGTGGCCGTGGCGCAGGCCGAGACCCTGGTGGCGGAGCTGCAGGCCGCCGACATCGTCGTCATCGGTTCGGCGATGATCAATTTCGGGCCGTCGACGCAACTGAAGGCATGGGTCGATCACATCACCTGGCCGGGTGTCACCTTCAAGTACGCCGACGGTAAAGCGGAGGGCCTGGTCACGGGCAAGAAGGTGTATCTGGTCACCGCGTCCGGCGCTGTATTCACCGAAGGCCCGTTTGCCGCCTTCGACTTCCACTCGAACTACCTGAAGCACACCCTGGGTTTCATCGGCCTGACCGACATCGAGCAGATCCGCGTCGAAGGTCTGGGCTACGGCCCCGCCGTAGCGGAAGTCGCCATCGCCAATGCCGAAGCGGTCGTCGAGTCGGTCCTCGCCAAGGCGGCTTGAGCCGGCGGGGGCTATCGCCTGGGACGGGCTGGTTCGATAGGCACCATATATAGCGGCAATAGCCCCATTGCCACGTTTTCTGGAAAGGTCATTTGGCGAAACTCGGGTTTATCCGTAGTCCTTGCGAGCGCAGAATTCAGTCATCGGGAACAGCAACAGACCTCTCGGAATGACCCGAACCGGTCTGCTCCCACTGAGATAGGACTAGGAGAACTGCCATGAAAACCATCGCCACTTCGTTGATCGTTTCGTTTGCCCTGATTGGCGCCGCTCAAGCCGCCACCCCCCGCGGCGATATCGACAACGTGCCTTTCCACGGCAACTACACGCAAGCCGACAACTCGGCGAGCCGCAGCCAGATTCAAGCCGAACTGCAACAAGCCAAGAGCGAAGGCCTGGTTGCTCGGGGTGACCTGAACAACGTGCCGTTCGCCGCTCAAGCGGATTCGAACGTGTCGCGCGCCCAAGTCGCCGCCGACGCTGCGAAGACGCCTGGCGCAACCGCCTTCGGTGATCTGAATAACGTACCGTTCCAAGGCTGATCCGCAGGGTCACCTGATGTGAAGTCCGGCTCGCCAGGCATGCTGGCCTGACGGGTTGCCCGATGAGAGGCGGGTGCAGTTCTGAAACTCCTCTCGATGCAGTACCACGGCCCCGTGTCTCCTCGCACGGGGCCGTGCTGTTTTCAGGATGACTAATGTGTTCTTCGAGAGGCTCATGCTTCGTGAAAGATGTTGTCAAGTCGGTTTTTTGACGAAAATCCGTTGAAAACAGCGAATTGAGCGGCTAGAATTACAGCTATGTTATATAGACTCGAAGTCGAAAACTTCTTCTCTGTGCGCGACCGGCAGGTGCTTGATTTGACAATCGACGCCAAGGTGCCGGACGTCGATAGCCGCTTTGCGCCAATTTTTACGGGTTCGGCCGCCCGCGCACCGAAAGTCGTCGTTCTCTTCGGCGCGAACGCGTCTGGCAAGACAACCGTACTACGCGCGCTCGAGTTCATCGTTACGATGGCCCGAGACAGTGTGCAGCGCACGGTACCGGGATTCGCTGGCTGCGAACGTTTCAATGATGTGGAATCAGCGAACCGGCCGATCAAGCTGGCAATTGAGCTTGGCGGGATCGTAAATGTCTCGCCGGACGTCTTGGCGCGAGCGCAATCCGGGGAAACGGTCGAGCATGGCGTGTACCGCTATGAACTGACGATAGCAGTTGCCAATGGCGCAGCCACACGCATCCAGCATGAGGCCTTACAGCAGAAGCCGGGAGGGCTGGGTAAGTGGCAACGCGTGTTCGACCGTGACGTTGATGGCAAGGTAAGAGGCTCAAAGTCATTCAGCCTGTCAGGCTTTCAGCACTTGGTTAAAACTCTGGCCGCGAACCATACCGTTCTTTCTTCCTTTGCCAAGTTTCAGCACCCCGCCGCTCTGATCTTTGTCGAAAGCGCACGCAAAGCGTTCTTCTCGATCGAGCCGGTTGCGCATTCCAGTAATGACCAGGCAGTGATTGAGTACCTGAAAGCGCAGCCTGACATTCTCTCGCGCTTGAGCGCTGAGATGAACCGCATCGATGTCGGGGTTGAGGGCTTGAGGTTTCAGACTGGCAAGGACGGCGGCGCTCACCTCATGTTCAAACACGCCGGGTTGGAGCAGGAAATGCCATGGCTTCTTGAAAGCCATGGGACCCGTGCTTTTATCAAGATTTTCCCGTATTTGATTAGCGCGCTCGACCGGGGCGGCATTGCAGCGATCGACGAAATGGACGCGGCTATCCACCCTTTGGTACTTCCGGAACTACTGCGATGGTTTTATGACAACAGGACGCGCAACGCTTTCGATGCGCAGCTCTTGCTCTCTTGCCATTCGGCCTCTCTCCTCGACGATTTGCAGAAGGAAGAAATTGCGATTTGTGAGAAGGACCGCCAGGGCCGCTCGCAGTTCTTCAGCCTGATGGACGTGAAAGTCCGGCGCGATGAGAACCACTATCGCAAATATTTGAGTGGCGCATATGGTGGAGTGCCTTTGCTCGGATGAATCGTCGCCGCCCCGCCCATAGACCCCTCAAACGGCTGATTTATATCGGTTGCGAGGGCGCTTCCGAAGCCAGTTACGCTGCCCTGCTTCAAGACTTCATCGTCGAGGCGGACCGGCCGTTCTATCTGAAGATTGACGATCTAGGCCGAGGCGCCGGTGATCCGCTTGCGCGTGTCGAGGTCGCTGTCGCGCATATTGGCTAGCAAACAGCTCGACGCACGCCCCCTGAAGCTTGCTTTCTCCTTCTTGACAGCGACCAGGTCGCGCTGGACGCTCAGCGGGCCACGAGAGCGCAGCGCATGGCTGAACGAAACAACATCTTGCTCGTGTGGCAGGATCCGTGCTTCGAAGCACTGCTGCTTCGCCATTTACCGACGCGGGGAACGAATCGGCCGGCCAATAGCAGGCGCGCGCTCGAGGCACTTGCCCGGGCGTGGCCCGAGTACAGGAAACCGATGTCCCGCCCGCAACTCAAACGGATGATCAATATGGATGCGATTGTGCGTGTGGCGGCTGTGGAACCCAGCCTCGCTCAGCTTCTTCGCACCGTTGAGCTGATCTAGAAATCGTCTCGGCTCCAGTGCATGAGCGCCTCCTCGGGCTTCGCCAGCGACTCCGGGTATCGCCGCCGCCGACGACGCTACGCTCCTTAGGAAAACGGCTAAGCGCCGGCGCTGGGTGGCGGCGCGGCCGCCGGCAGCGGGATCGTCTTGGTCAGTTTCTTGCCATTGCGGACGATCTGCAGCGTGACGTTCTGGCCTGCGGCGGCTGCGACCAAAGCGCGGAAATCTGCGGGAATGACCGCTTGCCCGTTCATGGTCAGGATGACGTCGTCCACCAAAATGTCAGCATGGAATGCCGGGCTGTCGTTGACGACCACCAGGATATGTATGCCCTTGTTGGTCTGCAGCGCTTTGCGCTCGTTGTCGTCCAGGTCGCGCATGAGGATGCCCAAGCCTGGCTTTTGCCTGACGAAATAGCTGGCGCCGTACATGTAGTGGTCGTAGCTTACGTTCACCAGTTCGGTGGCCGTGACCGTCGTGGTCACTGATGTTTTATCGGTAGTCTTGGTCGTGCCGCGCGGACCCTTGGTCTTCGATTCGTTTTCGACGTCCGTGGTCGTCGAACTTACCGGAACGGTGCGGGTTTCCGTCTGCGTGGTGCTGCCTGTGTAGCGGGGATTGTAAATGGCGACCAGGTCCGCCTGCAGTTCCTTCGCCTGCTTGACGGCAAGCTGGTCATTGATGGTGGATCTGGTGGTGTGGAACGACGAGTAGCCCAACAGACTGTATCCCCGCTTTGCGTAGCCATAGAAAAAAGCGGTCTGCTGCTCGGGCGTTACTGGCGGCGCGACCCGTTCAACGATGGGGTCTTCGGGGGGCGGGGCAGCCCGATTGGCCTTGATGGCAGTGACATCCATGCCGTTGGCCTGGCGATAATAGTCCGAGTAGAAATTTACGCAGCCGGTAAGGGATACCCCCAGCGCCAAAACAGTAATAGCCCGGATTAGTTGTGTGACGCTCATATTCTTCTCCTTTAAGGTTGCCATCGATTCGCGGGCGCATTTTCTGGTACGAGACTGCGGGCTACGACGACTGAATACTAATCAACCGTGGAGATTTAGAATTCGGATTGAAACGGATTGAAGTCGCGTTATTTCAGGCTTCAACGCTAAAGTCGGGTCTGGCCTGTTGGCTGGCGGACGAGGACGATAGGGATGGATGGCTTGAAAGAACACCTGGGCGGGATCAAGGTTCTGACGTTCGACGTGTATGGCACGTTGATCGATTGGGAAACCGGCCTCAACCATGCGCTGCAGAAGGTCTTTCAAGCCCATGGCGTGCAGCGCAGCGAAAGCGAGGCGCTGCAATTGTTCGCCCAGCACGAGGCCCAGGTGGGCGCGGGCGATTATCTGCCGTACCGGGACGTGCTGGTCGAAACGCTCAAGCGCGTCGCCCACGACCTGGGCTTCGAGCCGGACGACGGCGAGCTGCAGGCGCTCGCCGACTCCGTGGGCGACTGGCCCGCTTTCGAAGACTCGCGGGCCGCCTTGCTGCGCTTGCAGCGCCATTTCAAACTGGCGGTGATCACCAACTGCGACGACGAGCACTTCGCTTTGTCGAACCGGCATCTGCGCATCGACTTCGACTACATCATCACGGCCGAGCAGGCCCGCAGCTATAAGCCGTCGCTCAATAACTTCCGCCTGGCCCTGGGAACGATAGGCGTCCGGCGGGAAGAGGTGCTGCATGTGTCGGAAAGCCTGTTCCACGACCACGTGCCCGCGCGGCAGCTGGGGCTGGCGTGCGTCTGGATCCATCGCCGGCAAGGCAGGCCGGGCCCCGGCGCCACGCCAGCCGCGGTGGCTCAGCCGGATTTCACCTATCCCGATATGCGCTCGTTCGCGGACGCCGCGCTGGGCCCGGACGAGCAGCACGAACCGGAGCGCCCATGACGGCCCGAGGCAAGGCGCCGCCGACGGCGCTGGCGCTTCAGGAAAGCGCCGCGCTGGCCAGGCTCAAGGACATCCGCATCGCGCTCACCAACGCCGCCGTCAGTGCGCACAGCCTGGCCGATCTGGCCACGGCACTGTCCGCCTTGCTGGCCCGCAAAGCCACCTTCGTCGACCAGGAGGGCGGCGTGTTGGGTGGCAGCCATGAAGCGGACGGCGACCAGGAGCGCGAAAGAAGCTATGTCGTCGCCCTGCACAAGACCGGTGGGCTGAAGCGGATCCAGGACAGCGTCGCACCGGTGGCGATCGAGCCGGTTGCGGGCGCTGAGCAGGAGGGTACCGGCGCTGCTGGCGGGGAGGGTGACGGCACCGCTGGGGGCACGGCTGACGGCACCGCTTACGGCGCCGCTGACGGCAAGCCCCGCGGCCAACGTCTGGGCTGCCCCGTGCGTATCGCCGGCGGCCTGGTCGCCATCCTGTGGCTGGACGAGGGCGACGCTCCGCTGACCGAACTGGACGCCCTGGCCATGGAGCACGCCGTGCTTATCGCGGCCCTGCATATCTCCCATCAACGCGCGCTGGATGTGCAGGAGGAACGCCTGGGCTACGCCTTCGTCGGTTCCCTGCTGGAAGGGCGCTTCGACGACACGCCGGCCTTGCGCCAACGCGCGGCGATCAACGGCTGGGACCCGGAGGGCACCTATCGCGTCTGCCTGATCCTGCTGGATGAACCCTTGCCGCTGTCCCGGGTAGGGCTGCTGCGGCAGGAGCGGCTGGTACAGCGCCTGCGCCAGTACCTGGCCCAGGCCGGGGAGCCGGCGCTGCTGTTCATCTCGCTCAACCAGATCACCTTTCTCCTGCGGGAGCCCCACGATCCCGCGCCTTTGTGGAAGACCTTGGGCGGCAAGGGCGCCGCGCTGGCGGTCAGCCGGCCCCAGCAAGGGGCACGCGGCATGGCGGTGGGCGGCGCGGACGTGCAATCCCTGGTCGGCGTGCTCAAGCCCGGCCGCATCCACCATTTCGACGAAGTGCTGTTCCCCCAGGCCTTGCTGGGCGACGCCACCGCGCGCGCCATGCTGATCGAAAAACGGCTGGGGCCCTTGCGCGGGGAAAAGTCGGAGGCGCTGCTGGAAACGCTGGAAGTGCTGTGCCAGGAAGGCTTTCAACTGGCGGTGTCCAGCCGACGCCTGGACGTCCATATCAGTACGCTGCGTTATCGGCTGGAGCGGATCGCGGCGCTGATCGGCGTATCGCTGGAGGACCAGGCGATACGCTTCGAATTGCAGGTGGCCGTGGCCTTGATGCGATTGACGGAGCAAGGGGAGGGGGGCAGGTAGCCGGCACGCGCTCGATGGTCTTCTCCGATGGTCCTGGCCGATGGCCCTGTCTGATGCCTAGATCGGAGGTCCTTCCTACATAAAGCAGGGCCGCCACGTACCCGTCTCCTACGACTCCACCATAGCCGCGCACACGCCCCCCGGCCTATTCTTGCCTCTGTACCAAGCACCGCAGCGCAGCGCCGCCACAGGCGCGCGCAAGCCCGGATCACACAAGAAAGGAGCCCCCATGAAACTGACCGACTTCAAAGTCCTGACCTTCGATTGCTACGGCACCCTGATCGATTGGGAAACCGGCATCTTCAACGGCCTGCAGCCGCTGCTGGCCAAGTACAAGCCCACGCTGACCAAGGACCAGGCGCTGGAAATCTTCGCGCGCCACGAGTCCGACCAGCAGGTACTGACGCCGGACATGCCTTATTCGCAGCTGCTGTCGGTGGTCTACAAGCGCCTGGCCAACGAGTGGGCGATTCCCGTGCCCAATGCCGAAGCGAATATCTTCGGCGCATCCGTGCCGGACTGGCCCGAGTTTCCGGACTCGGCCGAAGCTCTGGCGTATCTGAAGCAGCACTACAAACTGGTCATCCTGTCGAACGTCGACCGCATCTCCTTCCGCAGCAGCAATCAGCGCCTCAAGGTCGAATTCGACGCGATCTACTCAGCGCAGGACATCGGGTCCTACAAGCCCAGCCGCAGGAATTTCGACTACCTGCTGGCGCATCTGCGGGCGGACTTTGGTTTCGAGCGCGAAGACATCCTGCACACCGCGCAGAGCCTGTTCCACGATCACGCATCGGCCAATGCCTTCGGCCTGGCGTCCGCATGGATCGATCGCCGGCACGATCAGGACGGCTGGGGCGCGACCATGCCCGTGGAACACACGCCGCATGTGGATTTTCACTTCAAGAGCATGGCGGCCCTGGCGCAGGCGCATCGGGAAGCGATGGGGAAATAATCCCGCCGCGCGCGCCGGGCGTGCTGTACGCCACGCGCGGGCACGCGCAGGTCTAGTGCTCAAGCCCTGACGGCCAGGCGGCTGGCCAGAGCCACCGCCGCCTCGATCGCCCCGGTGTTCGCCACACCTTTGCCGACGATGTCGAAGGCCGTCCCGTGCGCAGGCGTGGTGAACACCGTATCCAGTCCCGCGGTGATCGTCACGCCGCGATTGAAGCCCTGCATCTTCGTGGCGATCTGGCCTTGGTCGTGATACATCGACACGACCCCGTCGTATTCACCGGCGAAGGCTTTCAAGTAGACCGTGTCCGAAGGGAAGGGCCCGGCACAGGCAATGCCGCGCGCCGCCATGGCCTTGACGGCGGGACGGATGATGTCGATCTCTTCCGTGCCGAACAGGCCGTTCTCCCCGCCATGCGGATTCAGCGCGGCCACGGCAATGCGCGGTTGCGCGATGCCCGCTTTCTTCATCATCGTGTCGGACAGCTCGATGGCTTCCTCGATGGCGTCCCGCGTGATCTGGTCCAGTGCCTTGCGCAGCGCGATGTGCGAGGTGACGCGCGACATCCACTGATTACCCAGCACGTTCATCTCGCTGAAATAGCCGTGATGATCGAGCAGGTGCGCGAACATCTTGTGCTCGTCCGGGAACTCCCAGCCGCCATCGAACATGGCGCGTTTGTTCAAGGGCGCGAAGCTGATGGCGTCGACTTCTCCGGCCTTGGCGAACTCGATGGCGCGCGCCAGCGTTTCACCGGTAAGCCGCCCCGACTCCGCGCTGCCGACGCCTGGCGGGTACAGCGCGGGATCGGTATTGGCCAGGTCGACCAGCGGCACCGCGGCATCGGTCCAATCCACGGAAGCCGGGCTGTCGTAACGCCGATAGTCGTAGGAAACGCCGGCCTGGCGCATGCCCAGGTCGAGCACGCGCGCGTCGCCGACCACGACGATACGGGCGATGTCCGCCAGGCGTTTGTCATGCAGGATGCGCGCGAGTTGTTCGGGACCGATGCCGGTGCAGTCCCCGGGGGTGAGGGCGATGATGGGAAGTGTGCTCATGATGTCCTTCTCGGTGGAGGATGCGTTCATCTTTTTGTAAATCAAAGACTGTTGACAATTTACAGGAGCGGAACGACGATAGCACGAAATCTGGAGGAAGATAATGGGCCAAGAGACAGCCGCCACGATGCAAGAAATGCCGCCGATTCCCGAGTATCAAGGCGGTTTGATGACCGGCTTCCGCTATGAAAAAGTGCGCACCGCCGGCGCCGAGATCAATGTCGCCATCGGCGGAGAAGGGCCGCCCTTGTTGCTGCTGCATGGCAATCCGCTGACGCATGTCAGCTGGCATCGCATTGCGCCGACCTTGGCCAAGTCTTACACGGTGGTCGCGCCGGACCTGCGCGGTTATGGCGACAGCGCGAAGCCTGATGGCGGCGAGGATCATGCGGCTTACTCCTTCCGGGCGATGGGTGAGGACAACGTCGCGGTCATGTCCCATTTCGGCTTTGAGAAGTTCGCGGTGGCCGGCCATGATCGTGGCGCCCGCGTGGCGTTTCGCATGGCCCTGGATTTTCCCGAGTGCATCGAACGCGTTGCTGCCCTGGACATCGTGCCGACCCACCACGTGCTGACCAATGTCACCTTGGGATGGGGGCTGGAGTCCTACCACTGGTTCTTCATGGCGCAGAAGGCGCCGTTTCCGGAGAAGCTGATCACCTCGGACCTGAACTACTACATGGACTACAAGCTGAACAAGAAAGGCGTGGGCCTGCAGATATTCAGTCCGGAAGCGATGGCGGAATACAAGCGCTGCACGACGCCGGAGCAGATCCATGCGATCTGCGAGGACTACCGCGCGACGGTCACGCTGGACCTGGCCATGGACACCGCCGATTTCGGCAAGAAGAAGATTGCCTGCCCGGTGCTGGTGCTGTGGGGCTCGAACAGTCACTGCGGGCGGCATTTCAAGCCGGTCGAGGCGTGGCAGCCCTGGGCGCCTGACCTGCGTGGGTGGGCGATACCCACGGGGCACTATCCCGCCGAACAGCGGCCGGATCTGGTCTATCGCGCGTTCTGGGAATTCTTCTCCGGGCACGAGCCCGCGCGCGTTGAAGCGTGATGTGATGGCTGCGGCGTGCGATGCGCGCCGCAGCATTGCCGTGCGCTGGCGCGCCGGCATCATCGGGGAAGCCGCGGCGCCGGGTCCCCGGGGCCGCTTGTGTCGCTCCCTGGGGGGCCCGCGTTAGCGGGTAGGGGCGATCCCTTCCACGATCGCCCGAGTCATCTCCTGCGTGGTCGCCGTTCCCTTGATATCACGCGTCCGCGTGGCCGGATTCGCCAACGCCGCCGTGATCGCGCGCTCCATCAGCTGGGCCGCATGCACCGCCTCGGGCAGCTTCCGGTTATGCCCCAGCCATTCCACCATCATCCGCGTGGATTCGATCATGGCGTAGGGATTCGCGATCCCCTTGCCCGCGATGTCGGGCGCCGACCCGTGCGTGGCCTGCGCCATCGCCAGATTGCCTTCGCCGATGCACAGGCCCGGCGCCATCCCCAGGCCGCCGACCAGCCCGGCCGCCTCGTCGGTGAGGATGTCACCGAACATATTGGTGGTGACGATCACGTCGAAGGATTGCGGATCGCGCACCAGGCGCATGGCCATGGTATCGACGATGACCTCATCCACGGTCACGTCGGGAAACTCCTTCGCGACGCGATGGCATTCCTCCACGAACATGCCGCAGCCCAGCTTGAAGACCGTGTCCTTATGCACCAGCGTCAGCCGCTTGCCGCGCTGCCTGGCGATCTCCGCGGCCACGCGCGCCACCCGCGCGGAGCCTACTCGCGTGATGACGCGCACGGATATCGTCATGTCCTCGGTGGGCCGGAATTCTCCGCTGCCGGCGACGACGTTGCGGTCCGGCTGAAAGCCTTCATTGTTTTCGCGCACGATCACCAGGTCGATATCGTCGCGCAGGGCACCCAGACCGGGATAGGACCGCGTGGGCCTGACATTGGCGAACAGGTTCAGCCGTTTGCGCAGGATGGGATGAGGATTGATCGCGCCCGCTGTCTTGGGATAGGCCTGGTGGCCGATGGGGCCCAGGATGACGCCGTCCATTTTGGACAAGGCTTCCAGGGTGCCGTCGGGAAAGGTCGATCCGTGGGTGTCCAGGGCCGTGCGGCCGATGGGCATCGGGCGCCAGTCGATGCGCAGCCCGGCCTGCTCGGCGGCGGCACGGGTGACCTCCACGGCGGCGGGAACGATTTCAAGGCCGATATCGTCGCCGTTCAGGACGCCGATCACTAAGGGGGTGTGCATAACAATGAGCCTCGATGGTTGACGGTCAAAGCGTTGCCGGCGATGCGCCGGGGCCGCGCGGCGACATTTTCGGCAGGCGGCCCGGGCTTCAGGGGATGCGTATCAAACGATACGTATCAAGCAATGCGTATCAGGCAATGCGTATCAGGCAATGCGGATCAGACGCTGGGTCAACAGGTCGGCCGACGCCAGGGTTTCCAGCTTGCTGACCAGGTCGACGATCTCGGCGGCGGTGTGGCGGTTCAGGCCGGCGAACTCCGCGTTCTCGTGGAACTTGGCCGCCACTTCGTCATAGCTCATGGGCATGGCGGGGCTGCCCTTGCCCATGTCGGCGCGGCCGGAGATGCGCCGGCCATCGGCCAGGTCGATGTCGATGATCGTGGTCATCAAGTGATAGCCGGCCGCTTCGGCGACGTCATCGACCACGAAATCGATTCTCTCGATCATGGCCTTGATGTCCTCGCGCTCCACGGCGGCATCGGTGAATTCGTTCAGCCCGGCGCGACCGTCCAGCAGCAGGATGGCCATGCAGAATTCCATCGAGAACTTGGCTTGCAGCTCGTCCTTGGGGCGATGGTGGATCAAGGCATTGGGCATGTTGTGGTTGGTGCCCACGCGCACGTGCCGGACATCCTTGGCGCGGATGTCGTTCTCCTGGATCAGGCGCAGCATTTCCGTCATGCCCGGGTGCGTCAGGGAGCCGGACGGGTGCGGCTTGATCGACACGCCCGGGTCGACGAAGGTCCAGGGCGCGCCCAGCTTCTGGTAGATGGCGGCGGGATCGTAGCCGCCGCCCGCGGCGGAGAAGAAGCCACGTGGCGCTTCGAGAATGCGCGGTGCCGCCGTCCAGCCGTACGAGGCGAACTGCGCGGCGGCCACGCCGCTTTCGGACGCGCGGCCGGCATGGAAAGGCTTGGTCATCGTGCCGAAGTTTTCACGCAAGCCCGCGGACTGGCTGCCGGCGATGGACAAGGCCCGGCGGGTGGTGGGCACGTCAAAGCCCAGTAGTTTGGCGGCCGCGGCGGCGGCGGCGAAGGTGCCGCAGGTGGCCGTGGCGTGGAAGCCGGTCTGGTAGTGGCGCGGAGCGATCGCTTCGGCGATCTTGCACTCGACCTCCACGCCCAGTTGATAGGCCAGCATGAAATCGCGGCCCGATGCCCTGGTCTGTTCCGCCATGGCCAGCGCGGCCGGCAGGGCGGGTGCGGTGGGGTGCGTCAGCAGGCCGTACACGCGGTCCTTGGCCACGGCCAGCTGGGTGTCGTCGTAGTCGTCCGCGTGGATGCCGACGCCATTGGCGAAGGCCGCGAAACGCGGGGCTACCTTGCGGCCGGCGCCGATGACGGTGGCGCTGCCTTCGCCCAGATTCAGATCGTCCAGGTGGCGGCGGACCAGTTCTCCGGTCTTGGAAACCGAACCGGACAAGGCCAGGCCCAGGCCATCGAGGATAGATTTCTTGCCCAGGGCGACCAGTTCCGCGGACAGGTCCGCGGCCGTTGTGCGGGTGATGAACTCGGCGACGTATTGCGTCAGTTCGATGTTGTTCGATTCGGGTTTCTGCATGTCTTCCTCCGGAGGGCGCGTTATTTGATAACTGTAAATTGTCAACGATTATGGGAAAACCGGGTTTGCCCGGGTCTTGCGAATAAGGTTCAGGTGCGCCGAGTGGCGCGGGATTTTTTGGCGGCGGCAGAGCCGCCGCCAAGGGTGGCCGTGGCCGGCTTCGCGGCCACAGGTGCTTTCGTGCCCGTGTTGGCGCTGGCGGCGGAACTGGCCTTGCCGGCCGTTTGCGACTTCGTGGCTTGGGCGGCGCTGGCCATGGAGCCGGCGGGCGCGGCGGGGACGGTCGTCTGCGCCAGCACGCCTGCCGCGCGGCGGCCCTTGCGGGGGGGCGCGCCGGTGCCGGCCGCCGGGGCCGCGTCTTCCGGGTGCATCGCCCGGTTCGAGCGCACGATGCCGTTCAGGATATGGGCACGTCCGGCGATCAGCGCGCGTACGGGATCGCGGGCTTCCACGGCGTCGACGATTTCGCGATGTTCGGAGTTAGAAATGTGCAGCACGTCCGGGCTGGACAGGGCGCGATAGCGCTGGATATGCAGTTCCCGTACGAAGCTCTGATAAATCGAATTGAGCCGGTTATTCCCCGACATCGACGCGATCTGCTTGTGGAATTCCAGATTGACGGGGTAGTAGGTATGCACCTCACCCAAGGCCACGATCTCGTCCATGCGTGCGAGCAGCGCCCGCAGGATGGCGATCTGCGCGTCCGTGGCGCGCTCGGCCAGCATCATGGTCATGCACCCGAATATCCCCGCGCGCGCTTCCGACAAATCCAGCGACTCTTCGTTGGACAAGGCCCGGATGAAGAACCCCCGGTTGGGAATGATCTCGATCAGTCCCATCGCCGCCAAGGCGCTGCACGCTTCGCGGATCGGCCCACGACTGACGCCCAGACGCTGCGACAAGCCGTTCTCGTTGACGCGTTCGTTAGGCTGGAACTCGCCGTCGATGATCATCCGCTCGATCTCGGCTTGCACCACATTGGCTAGCGACTTGGTGCGCAGGAAGTCGATCGCGGAGAAGCTGTTGGTAAGATTGACGGTGTCCGACATCGTGTGGCGTGGTGAGTTTGCCGAGGCGGCGGTAGTTATCGCATGGCGGCCCGCGGTTCGCACTGTTCGCACGGTGTTCATGGCGCGCCCTTGTTCATTGACGGGATCCCGCTTGGGATCCGCCAAGAATGGGCACGGCATTGGCGACGGAAACGACGGCGAACGAAACCACCAGCAGAATGATGCCCAGCACGCAAATCGCGCCGAGATCGCCGCTCTCATTCAGGTCATAAATGATAACCGATACTAATTTTGTATTCGCCGTGGTCAGCAGAATGGTGGCGGACAGTTCGCGGATCGTGCCGACGAATACGAAGCACCAGGTGGCGACCACGCTGGTGCGCAGCAAGGGCGCCGTGATCTGCCACAAGGCCCGCATGCGCGACGCGCCCAGGATGCGGCTGGCTTCCTCCAGTTCCGGATGCACGCCCGAGAAGGCGGACGAGATCTGCTGATAGCCGGCCGGCAATTCGATGGTGACGAAGGCGATGAGCAGGATCCACAGGGTGCCGTAAAGCTGGAAAGTGGGATTGGCGTAGCTGAGGAACAGCCCCACGCCCAGCACGATGCCGGGGATGGCAACCGGCGCGGTCGCCAGCATGCCCAGGATGGATGCGCCGCCCAGCGCCCGGCGGCCCGCCAGATAGGCCACCACCAGCGCCAGCGCGGTGACGATGGTGGCGCTGGACAGGCCCAGGATCAGGGTATTGGTCAGGGCCAGCCGGGTGGCGGACAGCTCGAACAGCACGAAATTCCAGTGGTGCAGGGTCAGCGTGCTGAAGTTGACGGGATCGCCGACGGTGCGGGTAAGCGAGGTCTTCAGCAGCGCGGCATAGGGCAGGAAGACGGTCAGGCTCAGCACCGCAAGAACAAAGATGATGGCCGCGGCTTTCCAGCGGCCCAGCTCGGTGACCCGTGGCGTGCCGCTTTTGCCGCCCAGCACCGTATAGCCCTTGCGACCCAGTATCGCTTTCTGGGCGCGCAGCAGGGCGACGGTGATCAGCAGCAAGGGGATGGAGGCCGCCGCCGCCATGCCCAGGCGTGGCGGGAACTGGAAGAAGCTCCAGATCTTGGTGGTGACCACGTGGAAGCCGGCCGGCAGCGCGAGTATCGCCGGGGAGCCGAACATCGTCAGGGATTGCAGCACGGCGATCAGCATGCCCGCCAGCATGGCGGGCAACACCAGCGGAATGGTCACTTTGCGCAGCGTCGTCAGGCCCTTGCCGCCCAGCATGGAGGACGCGTCCTCCAGGTCGGAGGGCACTTTATCCAGGGCGTTGGCGACCAGCGTGAAGACATAGGGAAAGGTGAAGCAGGCCAGCACGAAGACCAGGCCGGTGAGGGTGTAGATATTCACCAGCCGGTCGGCGCGCTCCAGGCCGAACAGCGCGCGGTAGATGACGTTGACCAGCCCGCTGTTGGGCGCGGCCAGGATTTCATATGCGATCGCGCCCAGAAAGGGCGGGGTGACGAACGAGGCCGTCACCAGCATGCGGACGTAGCGCCTGAGGGGCAGGTCGGTGCGCGCCACCAGCCAGGCCATCGGCGTGGCGACGGCGCAGGTGAGCACCGCTACACCCAGGCCCATGCCCAGTGTGCGCTTATAGGCCTGGAACAGGCTGGCGTCCGTGAAGAGGGCGGCCAGGTTCTGGAAGGTGAAGGCGCCGTCGTCGCCCCGGAACGCGTAGTACAGCAGCCAGAACAGGGGAAGAATGACCAGCACCCCCAGCAGCAGCGCGAGCAGGATGAAGATGACTGCCGACAGGTCGATGCGGCGCGCGGGTTGCTTGCGCGGCTGCTCGTCCTGCTGCTGATCCTGTTGCGGTTTCGGCTGCTGCTGTGGTTGCTCGTACGCAAGCGGGGCAGTGGTCATTGTTTCAATACCGGGAGAGGGTCCAGGCGGGCAGAGGGTCCAGGGAGCTGGGACGGATGCAGGTTCAAGTGCCGAAATACTTCTCGTAGTTGGACTTGATGGTCTGTATCAGCGGCAGGATCTTGGTGGGGTCCGAGTTCAGCACCTTGATCTGCGACAGCGGCGTGCGGCCGGCCTTTTCCTTGACGTCCGGATTGAAGGACCGCAGGCCGCCGGCGTCGCTGTTGATCTGCTGCGCCTGCGTGGAAAAGATGAAGGCGTAGAAGAGCTTGGCCGCGCTCGGGTGGGGCGCGTCCTTCAGCACGGCCGCGTTGCCGATGGCGATGGGCGTGCCTTCGGGCGGATAGACGATCTTCAGCGGCACGCCCTGGTCCTGCAGGCGGAAGACGTTGTATTCATTGCCGTCGACTTGCAAGGCTCTTTCCTTCTCCGCCAGCTTCTTGGGCGGTTCGGTGGAGGACTGCACCTGCATGACGTCCTGCTTGCCCAGTTTCTCGAAATAGTCCCAGCCCAGCATCTGGCTGAAGACGTAGGTCGACGTCATGATGGTGCCGCTGTAGCCGGGATGGGCCTTCACCATCTTGCCCTTGTAGCGGGGGTCGAGCAGGTCGGTCCAGGTCTTGGGCGCGTCGGCCTCTTTCATCACCGAGGTGTTGTAGGCCATCACGGAAAGGTGGGCGCGATAGGCGGCATAGAAGCCGTCGGCGTCGCGTGCCGATGCCGGCCATTTTTCCGCCACGATCTTCGGCACCATGGGCGTCAGCCATTTCTGCTGCTTGAAGTACACGAAGTTGACGGCATCGGAGGTCTCGATGATGTCGGCATTGTGGATGCCGGTCGAATACTCCTGGCCCAGGCGCTGGAACACGCGTTCGGAGCCCGAGCGTTCCACCTGCACGTCGATGCCGGGATATTCCTTCTTGAATTCCTGGGCCAGTCCCTGGGCCACGGCGACGTCGGTGGACGTGTAGAAGACGACTTTCTTCTCTGCCGTGGCGGCCTTCACCAGGTCGGGGGTGATCTCGTAGGGGGCTGGCGGCGCGGCCATGGCCGGGGTGGCCGCGACCAGGGCGGAGCTGGTCAGCAGGGTGATGATGGCGGTTCTTTTCATGTCAGGTCTCCTCTGGGCTTTCTATTGCCTTCGGTTTTTGCAGCTCAATGCGCGAGCGCCCGGCAGCTTTCCGGCGCGAAGTACAGGCCGACTTCCTGGCCGACCGGGATGGCGACGTTAACGGGTGCGATGGTGCGCACCGTTGCGCCACCACGCAGCGTCACCAGGTAATCGCGGTGGGAGCCCAGATAGATCTGGCGCTGGACGGTGCCGCTGGCCCAATTCGTGGCGGTGTCATCGGGCTTGTTCGGGGAAAGCTGGATGTCGTGGTGGCGCACGGACACGGCGGTCTGGCCGCCGGCGGGGAAGGTGCCGCTGGCGCAACGCAGCAGCAGGCCGCCGTCGCAGCGCACGGCATCGTCGCCTTCGCGGGTGCCCTTCAGGATGTTGGTGCCGCCGATGAAACGCGCGACGAATTCGGTCTGGGGGCGCTCGTAGATGTCTTCCGGCGATCCCGCCTGTTCGATGCGGCCTTCGTTCATGACGACGATGATGTCCGCGGTGGTCATGGCTTCGGCCTGGTCGTGCGTGACGTAGACGGTGGTGTAGCGGAATTCGTCATGCAGGCGGCGGATTTCGAAGCGCATTTCCTCGCGCAGGTTGGCGTCGAGGTTGGACAGTGGCTCGTCCAGCAGCAGGATTTCCGGTTTGACGACCAGGGCGCGGGCCAGGGACACGCGCTGTTGCTGGCCGCCGGAGAGTTCGCCGGGGTAGCGGGTTTCAAGCGCCGTCAGCTGGGTGGACGCGAGGATGGTGCGGACTTTTTCGGCGACCTCGCGGGCGGGCAGGCGGCGCAGTTTCAGGCCGTACGCGACGTTTTCGAACACCGTCATGTGGGGCCATAGCGCGTAGCTTTGGAAGATCATCGACATGTTGCGGGATTCGGGGGGGACGGTGGCCTGCACCGAGGACACCGTTTGCCCGCCCACGCGGATCTCGCCGCCGGTGGCCTTGCCGAAGCCGGCGATGAGGCGCAGCGTGGTGGTCTTGCCGCAGCCGGAAGGGCCGAGCAGGCAGACCAGCTTGCCTTTATCGACCGAGAGGTTGACACCCTTGACGACCGCCAATGAGCCATAGCTCTTGGTCAGCCCGTCCAATTCGAGGAAAGACACCCAAGCCTCCTTTAAGTGGCCGGTTTTTATGACTTCCGGTGGCTCACTTCTAGCGGAGAAGGCTAGGAGTTAATTTGCAGATTGTCAACAGATGACGATTTTGTTTTGGGCGGGATTAATACCTTTGCGGGAAGGGGCCGCTGCCGCGGAGGGGAAAAATAAAAGCGGACCGGCAAAGCCGGTCCGCTACGGGGGAGGGGGCGAGGCCGCCTGCGGCGCCTCGTCGTCGGTGAACGCCTGCGCCATGGGCGCCAGCCCAGGCAAGGAGGCCGCTGCGCGTTTCCCCGAACCTGCAATCAGCAGACACCTGCGTTGAGGGGCGCTTAGCCCGAAAAGGGGGCGCGGGGGTTACCCCCGCATTAAGAAAAATTCTGCAGCAATAGACGCTGCGCGTTGCCCGCACATGGCAAACGTCGGCTCCGGGGCGCTTAGCCCGAAAAAGGAGGCTGCGGGGGTTTACCCCCGCATAAAAAACCTCTGCGTCAGCAGATCACTTCCAGGCACTCGCCTGATCCAGCTTCTGGATCACCTCTGCAGGAAGCGTCAACCGCGTCGCCGCCACCAGATCCTCCAACTGCGCCAACGACGTAGCGCTGGCAATCGGCGCCGCGATACCCGGCTGCGCCATGGTCCACGCCAGCGCCACCTGCGTATGGTTCGCCCCGGTCGCCTCGACCGCGTCATCCAGGGCCGCCAAGATACGCCGCCCCCGCTCGTTCAGATAGTTGTCGACGATCTTGCGACCCCGCACGCTCTTGGCGGCGTCGGCCAGCTCCCGGTACTTGCCAGACAAAAACCCGCTGGCCAGCGCGTAGTAGTTGATGGTCCCCACGTCCTGCGCCACGGCCACCGCCTGCAAGCCGCTTTCGTAAGGCTCGCGCGCATACAGGTTGTATTCGGGCTGGATGGTCTCGTAGCGCGGCAAGCCATTGCGCTCGCTAAGAATCAAGGCTTCCGACAAGCGTTGCGCCGTGTAATTCGACGCGCCGATGGCCCGCACCTTGCCCTGGTCATAGAGCTTGCCATACGCACCCAGCGTATCGGTAAGCGGCGTGTCGGGGTCGTCACGATGCGACTGGTAAAGATCGATGTAGTCCGTCTGCAGGCGTGCCAGCGAATCCTCGACCGCGCGGGCGATATAGGACGGCGCCAGCCCCTGGGCCCCCGGCCCCATCTCCATCCCGACCTTGGTGGCAATGATGACCTTGTCGCGCTTGCCGCTTTTGGCCAGCCATTTACCGATGATGACTTCCGATTCGCCACCCCGGTTACCCGGCGCCCAACGCGAATAAACGTCGGCCGTGTCGATGAAATTCAAGCCGGCATCGACCATGGCGTCCAGCAGGGAAAACGCGTCGGCTTCACCGACGGTCCAGCCGAAGACATTGCCACCGAAGGCCAGGGGAGGAACGGTAAGGCCGGAACGGCCCAATTGGCGTAGTTGCATCTCGTGTCTCTGCTAGGTTGCGACATCGAATTGATGTTCTTTTTATGTTGCTCGGAATAAATCAAGGACGGCTGCCAGCAGCTATCCTTCGGGCCTACCCCAAACCCAGTATATCGACCGTTGGGCGTAAACGCATGGGGATGATGAAGGCCGTAAAAACCCTCGCAAGGACCGTGCGGATGAACATCAGGGATTTCCCGCGCCCATCCGGCCCTGACTTGTCAGCGGCGTCCGTTAGACTATGCAAGCGGGCGCTTCGACTGCGACTTGCTATCGCTTGTCTGGCTGAGGCAGCGGCCAGTAAGCGGAAAGCGGCGTGGGGCGATCGGCCCGGCGCCCCCGCGTGCGGTATTCAAAAGATACCCAGGATAGAAATCAGACAAAAGGATAGCCAACCATGGTGAAAGTACCCCGTCCGGCCGGCATGGCTGCCCGCGTGGCCGTATCCGCCGGCCCCCGGCGGACTCTGGTCCGGGCCTTCGCCGTCGGCGTGCTGGCCCCCATCGCCTTGCTGGCCGGCCCCGCGGCCTGGGCCGCAGGCCCGCAGAAGTCGGTGGCGGTGATCGCCATCGTCGACCATCCCGCCCTGGACGCCGTGCGCGACGGGGTGCGGGACGCGCTCAAGAACGCCGGCTACGACCCGGCCAAGACCCTGAAGTGGCAATTCCAGAGCGCGCAGGGCAATAACGCCACGGCGGCGCAAATCGCCCGTAAATTCATCGGCGACCGGCCCGATGCCATCGTCGCCGTGTCGACTCCCGCGGCCCAGGCCGTGGCGGCCGCCACCAAGGACGTGCCGCTGGTCTACGCGGCCGTCACTGATCCGGTGGCGGCGCAACTGGTCGTGTCGACACAGCAGGCGACCGGCACCAATGTCACCGGCGTCAGCGACGCCTTGCCGCTGGATCGCCAGATCGAACTGATCAAGAAGATCGTCCCCACGGCCAAGCGGGTCGGCATGGTCTACAACCCCGGTGAAGCCAATTCCGTGGCGGTGGTCAAGCAATTGCAGGACCTGTTGCCCAAATCCAGTATGAGCCTCATCGAAGCGGCCGCGCCGCGCACGGTGGACGTCGGGTCCGCCGCCCGCAGCCTGATCGGCAAGGCCGATGTCATTTTCGCAAGCACCGACAACAATGTCGTGGCCGCCTTCGAGTCCCTGGCCAAGGTCAGCAACGACGCCAAGATTCCCCTGATCGCCTCGGACACCGACAGCGTGCAGCGCGGCGCGGTTGCCGCCATCGGCGTGAACTACCGTGACATGGGCCTGCAGGCCGGCCGCATGGTCGTGCGCATCCTCAAGGGCGACAAGCCCGGCGCCATCCCGCCGGAGGGCGCCGGGAAGGTGGCCCTGTACGTCAATTCGACGGCGGCACAGAAGCAGGGCGTCACGCTGTCGGACGCGCTGCTGAAGTCGGCCGCCCAGGTCATTCACTGACGCGACGGTAGCGATCAATGTCCTTGTTTTCCTTCATGGGCGCGCTGGAGATCGGCTTGATCTTCGGCCTGGTGGCGTTGGGGGTGATGATCTCCTTCCGCCTGCTGCGTTTCCCTGATCTCACCGTCGACGGCAGCTTCCCCCTGGGGGCGGCCGTGGCGGCGACGCTGATCTCGGCGGGCTGCGATCCTTTCCTGGCGACCGGCGCCGCCATCGTGGCGGGTGCGCTGGCGGGACTGTTGACCGCCTGGCTGCACGTGCGCCTGCGCATCATGGATCTGCTGGCCAGCATCCTGGTGATGATCGGCCTGTATTCGGTCAACCTGCGCATCATGGGCCGTCCCAACGTGCCTTTGATTACGGATCCGACGGTGTTCACGGTCCTGCAGCCGGCCGGCATCAGCGATTACCTGATGCGCCCCTTGCTGCTGCTGATCGTGGTGCTCATTTGCAAGGGTCTGATCGACTGGTTTCTTGGCACCCGCACGGGCCTGGCGCTGCGCGCCAGCGGCGCCAATCCGCGCATGGCGCGGGCGCAAGGCGTCAACACCGGCAGGCTGGTGATGGGCGGCATGGCCTTGTCCAACGCCCTGGTGGCGCTGGCCGGCGCGTTGTTCGCGCAGGCGCAGGGCGGGGCGGATATCTCCATGGGGCTGGGCACTATCGTCATCGGCCTGGCCGCGGTGATCGTCGGCGAAAGCATCCTGCCGTCGCGCCGGCTGGCCCTGGCCACGCTGGCGGTGATCCTGGGCGCCATGCTTTACCGTTTCTTCATCGCCCTGGCCTTGAACAGCGATTTCATCGGGCTGCAGGCGCAGGATCTGAACTTGGTCACCGCCGTGCTGGTGACCTTCGCCCTGGTCCTGCCCAGGCTCAAACGACGCCGCGGCGGCAAGGGAGGCTGACATGTTGCGCGCGGAAAACCTGGAAATCACTTTCAACGCGGGTTCGCCGGTGGAAACCCGCGCCTTGCGCGGCCTGTCTCTGGAAATACCCAGCGGCCAGTTCGTCACCGTGATCGGCTCGAATGGCGCCGGCAAGTCGACCTTTCTCAATGCGGTGGCGGGTGACACCGCCATCGATAGCGGCCGTATCGATATCGACGGCATCGAGGTCTCGCGGCTGCCCTCGTGGGAACGTGCGCAGCGGGTGGCACGGGTGTTCCAGGATCCGCTGGCGGGTACCTGCGAAGACCTCACCATCGAGGAAAACATGGCGCTTGCCCAGTCGCGCGGCGTCAGCCGCGGCCTGGGGCGGGCGCTCAAGGAAGGCCTGCGGGAGCGCTTTCGCGAACGGCTGGCCAGCCTGGGGCTGGGCCTGGAAAATCGCCTGGGCGATCGCATCGGGCTGCTGTCGGGCGGCCAGCGCCAAGCCGTGAGCCTGCTGATGGCTTCGCTGCAGCCCTCGCGCATCCTGCTGCTGGACGAACACACGGCCGCGCTCGATCCGCGCACCGCGCAGTTCGTGCTGGAACTGACGGTGCGCATCGTCGCCGAACACGAACTGACCACCATGATGGTGACCCACAGCATGCGCCAGGCGCTGGAAGTGGGGGACCGCACCGTGATGCTGCACGAAGGGCGCGTGGTCCTGGACGTCGCGGGCGACCAGCGCAAAGGCTTGCAGGTGCGTGATCTGCTCGCCATGTTCGAACAGGTGCGGGGCGAGAACCTGTCCGACGACGCGCTGCTGCTGGGGTAATCCGGCTGCCTCGGAAACGGGGCACAATACCTGCCATCGCTATCTCGATGGCAGGGTTGACATGGCAGCAGCAGGCAAGGCAAGCAGGGCCAATGGGGCAAATGGGCGTGCGCAACGCGCCAAGTCCGGCTACGACACCGTCGCACTGGTATTGCAAGGCGGTGGTGCGCTGGGGTCCTACCAGGCCGGCGTCTATCAAGGCATGCACGAAGCCGGCGTGCAGCCGGATTGGGTGGCGGGGATATCCATCGGCGCCATCAATGCCGCCATCATCGCGGGGTCGCCCCCGGACGAGCGGGTCGAGCGCCTGCATGGTTTCTGGGAGTCGATCTGCCGGCCCTACGGCTATGGGGCCTTGCCGTGGGGCGACATGTTCGCCGCCATGTTCCAGCCAGGAGCGGGCGCCGCGGCGGCCAGCGCCTGGGGGGCGGCCGTGCCCTATGCCTACGGCTCACCTGGCCTGAACAGCGTCCTGGCGGCCTCCCATGCGCTGTTCTACGGGCAGCCGGGATTTTTCCAGCCGCGTCCGTTCCCGCCATTCTGGTCGCAGGGCCAGGGGCCCGCCGGCGCCAGCTATTACGACACGGCGCCACTGGAAAAGACGCTGAACACGTATGTGGATTTCGATCTGCTCAATCGTGGCGACGTGCGCGCCAGCTTTGGCGCGGTCAATGTGCGCACCGGCAATTTCGCCTATTTCGACAGCAAGAAGATCCGGCTGACCGCGCGCCACGTGATGGCGTCGGGGGCGCTGCCGCCAGGCTTCCCCGCTGTTGAAATCGACGGGGAGTACTACTGGGACGGCGGCGTGGTGTCGAACACCCCGCTCTACTACGTGCTGTCGCCCCATCCGACCTGGGACACCCTGGCCTTGCAGGTGGACCTGTGGCCCGCGCGCGGCCCCTTGCCCGATACCCTGGAAAAAGTCATGGAGCGGCAGAAGGACATCCAGTACTCCAGCCGGACCCGCCTGGTCACCGACACGCTGCAACGCAACCTGGGGCTGCGCCGCGATCTGCAGCGCCTGCTGGCCCTGTTGCCGGAGCAGCAACGCAACGCGCCGGATCTGGCCCAGATCCGCGAGTCGGCCTGCACGCCGGTCATCAACGTCATCAACCTGATCTACCAGAGCAAGAACTACGAGCGCCATTCCAAGGATTACGAATTCGGCACCGAGGCCATGCGGGAGCACTGGCAGTCGGGGCTGGCCGATATTCGGGCGACGCTGGCGCGGCCGGACGTGCTGGCGCGGCCGGAAGCGGGCAGCGGATTCGTCACGCACGATATCCATCGGGGGTGAGCGCGGCGCCGCGGCGGGCGCGTGCATCGTCAAGCGCGCTGTTGGTGAATTAAACGATTTGCGGCTTAAACGATCTGCGGCTCAAACATTACCGCGAATTAACCGTTTTTACGTTAGTCCTACGAGAGGATGGAAGTCTCTGTCGGATCAGTCTGATTGTTGTGTGCGGTGCTCCAAAAGGGGAACGACGGTGTTAGTTTTTTCCCCTGATACGAACCTTTATGGAATGTCATGGAAGCGCCCCAGACTGTGAATACCTCGATTACGTCCCGTCCGATTTCGGTTGTGTTGTATGAACCGGAAGCTCCCGCCCGCACGCACATGTTGAATCTGCTGCGGCCCTCCGGCTTTCAGGTACACGGCGTCCATGATGCCGATACGCTGTTCCGCTGGCTCAATCGTCATCCCGCGCAGCTGGTTGTGCTGGGGGCCGGCACGCCGCAAGGCCTGCTGACCGACACCTTGCTGCCCCGCCTGGAGGCAGAACACGCGGCCGGTGTCGTGGTGCAGATGCCCGGCGCAGCCACGGATATGCGGCTGCGCGTGTTGGGCGCGGGCGCGCATCTGTGCCTGGACCGCGAATACGAAGGCGTCGAGTTCGCCGCCTTGCTGCGCGCCCAGGCCCGGCGTGCGGACCTGAGCCCGGCCAGCCGTGGCGGGCTGGCGCGCGCGTCCACCGTGCCGCCCCCGCGGCGCGCGGTGCGCTATCCCGGCATCCTGCCGCCCTTGCGCACCTCGGCCCACTCGGCATCGGCGCCTGGCCCGGCGCATGCACCGTGGTGCCGGATGTACCAAAGCTGGGTGCTGATGGCGCCCGACGGCACGCGCATCCCGTTGACGGGGCTTGAGCGCAGCTGCTTCAACTGCATGCTCGAAAGTCCGCAGCGTGAGTTGTCCAGGAAGGACCTGCGCCGTTTCATGTCCGATGCGAACCTGCGGTCCATGAACGTGGTGATCAGCCGCCTGCGCAAGAAGGTGCTGACTGCTGGGCAGCGGTTGCCGCTGCATACCGTCCATCGGCTGGGTTATGTCTTTGCCGGGTCGTTGGTGGCGCAGGAAGAAAGCTGAACGAACTTTGATGAAATCAGCAGCGTAGCGAGCGGTGTTCTCGTCGCAACCTGCATCAGCGAGTTCGGGCGCGAGAATGCACGTTTTAGGAAATTTAGAAGATCTGGAGCATCGCGGATACTTTTTGTTATATTCTGCCTCGCTGATCGCGCCCTGCCGCCGGCCATTTCTCTGCCGGCTCACCTGTACGCAGGCACTGCGATTCTGTCCAAACGGAGGCTTCATGGCGTTGCGCAAGATCCTGTTCGCGGCTTTGTTGTTGACCTTGGCCGGCTGCGCCGCGCCGACCATGCGCGCAAAGGGGCCGCCAGCGCCTCCTTCGCCCGATCAGGCGCAGGTCATTTTCTTGCGCGACAACTCCTTGTATGGCAGCGGCATCGACGGCACTATATTCGATGCGACGAATGAGGAGACCCGTATCATCGGTTCCCTTTCCCATGGCACCAGCTTCGCCTATAACACCACGCCTGGCCGTCATGTCTTCATGGTGATTCAGGAAAATGCCGACTTCATGGAAGCGGACCTGGCACCTGGCAAGATCTATTACGCCCAAGGGCTCGTGCGCATGGGCTTCGTCACTGGCCGTTTTTCGTTATGGCCAGCTCGATCCAGCACGTACACCCGCCGAACGCTCAGCGACAAAGAACTGGCTGACATACTCAAGTCCACGACCTGGACAGAGCTGTCCCCGGACGCCACGCAATGGTTCGAGAAAAATCGTGAAAGCATCGAGCAGAAGCGGCAGAGCTATTGGAAAAAATGGCAGGAGAAGGATCCTGCGGACATCGATCAACGGACCTTGCATCCTAATGATGGTGTAGATCCGTCGTGATTCAGCGGGTGCATGGTATCTGTTGTGCGTAGAAATTAAGTCGCGCAAGACCCTTGCGAAGGCCCAGCTGGCGATGCCCTGGCGAATGTCGGTTTCCGGACCGATTCTGTTGAAAAACTCGATTGCTGGTCGCGATTGGTCGCGCTTACAAGCCCGATGACCGGGCGGCTTTCGCCTTTTTTCGATTGGAACCGGGTACTGATGCCCGGTTGCCTTGTTAATCGGTGGGTTTCGCCTCAACTAGGCGCACCTGTGCCCTGAACCGGTGGCCCCTGAGAGGTAAGCATCGCAAGACGACGGAGGTTCTGAACGGCTGCTGCAAGCGTGAATTCGTCTGCTGCACCAGTAAGTCCGCGCAACCGCAAGCGGTCGATCTTCAAAATACGTTTGAGGTGCGCAAACAGCACCTCGACTTTCTTTCGTTCGTGACGTGAGCGCTGGTATTGCACGGTGGCGCCGATACGCCTGGCTACATCGCGTGCATCCTCGTGAATGCTGCGAGCGATCTTGCGCATCGGCGTATTGGGGCAGCATCGCGGCTTCATCGCGCACTTACCGCAGTCAGTGTTGCTGGCCCGGTAGATTACGGTGCCCGCCTTGGTGACGTGAGTGCGTTCGATCTTGAATATGCGCCGCTCGCTGCGCAGTGCATGCCCCTCGGGGCAACGATATTCGTTAGCCCCGCCATCCCATTCGAAGTCGCTGCTCGATAGACTGTCGTCCTTGCGCTGGGTTTTATCCCAGACGGGCACGTGCGGCTCGATCCCCTTGTCTTGCACCATCCACGCCAGCATGTGAGCCGTGCCGTAAGCGGTATCGCCGATGAGCCGTTCAGGGGTGACGTCGAATCGTTCCTCGACACGATCTACCATCGTCTTGGTAGAGTCCACTTCTGCGGTGCGATGTGCAGGGGTGGCTTCGACGTCGAGGATCACGCCATGCTCGGTATCGATCAGATAGTTTGTCGAATAGGCGAAGAATGCGGGACCGCCAGGGGCGGCCGTCCACCGTGACTGCGGATCGGTCAGCGAGATTCGCCGGGGAACGGCTTGTTCGAACGCTTCGTCGTTGAGCGCTTCGAGATACTCGCGCACGGCACGCGTGCTGAGTGCGGGGTTCGACCAGTCGGTGACCTCACTGGCAGGAACACCGCGCTGGCGGCTCGCATCAGCGGCCACGACGCTGGCGTCGACAGCGAAGCCTTCGCCTTTGACTAGGCCCGCAGCCATGCAACGACGGACCACTTCATCGAACAACCAGCGGAAGGTATCGCTGGCGCGGAAACGTCCATGTCGGTTCTTGGAGAAGGTCGAGTGATCGGGCACTGCATCCTCGAGGCTGAGACGACAGAACCATCGATATGCAAGATTCAGTTGAACCTCTTCGCACAGACGTCGCTCGGAGCGGATGCCGTAGCAATACCCAACGATCAACATCCGGATCATGAGTTCGGGATCAATGGAGGGGCGGCCAGTATGGCTGTAGTGCTCTGCCAGGTGTCGATGGAGTTCACTCAGATCTAAACAGCGATCAATGGCCCTCAGAAGGTGAGTCGGCGGAATGAGGTCTTCAAGATTGAAGGAATAAAACAATCGCTCTTGCCCGCTCGCCTGGTGACCCATCATGTCGGTGCTCTCCGAACCCATTGGCGCTTTGCAAATTCTGCCAGACGAACGGTACCGTGGCGAGTTTTTCAACAGAATTGGCCAAGAGCGGACGTTGGCATCATAAACCTTACACGACTGCACGGTTATTCCAAGTGCCGGTGCATCGACGGATTCACTCATGTCCTCCGCACAGGCTGAAACCGCAAGATCGCCATTGTCGATTGGAGTCGCGCTATAAACACCAAGTTTGCCGAGATCATTGCGTCGTGGCTGTTCGAGGCCTTCCACCTCGGCATTGGTGCACAAACAAATTTCTAGCATGCGAGCCATCGAGAAAGATGAGGTTGCTGTAGTAAGTGTCATTCCTCTTTAATTAATAATAGGCATTTGGCCCTCTATTTCGGCTATTGCAGATAAAAACTAGGGAAATTATGCAAATTCAATTTAGAGTAATCACCAGAATGGAGCGGCCTCAAGAGGGGGGCTCAAATACCGTTTATCTCAAAATTGATAATTGGAATGATTTCTCTTTTGTTACAATGTTTGAGGTTTATGTCTATGATGAAAATGGCAGAGGACACAGTCTGCCAAACATCAAAATTGGATTTGTGGGTCAAACGACCGCAACAAGCACCTTCAGCACTCTGGATAAAGGCTTTGCGGAGCTTTCTTCCAATTATTTCTCTGTGGCCACGGATGTCGACTTCTACAGAAAACTGTGGAAAGACTTTTCGCCAGACTGGCGTGATACCTTTCTCGTTAAATTGAGAGATGTTGTAAAGACTCCCTCAATACTCGATTTTGCTAAAGATGAGGAGGTGTTTAAGGTATCTCATCTTCGCAGTGTTAGTATTAACGCGATTAGGACTCAGTTTAAGAGAGTATTAGCTGGTGATTCCCCGCCAACTGATTTTAATTTCCACTTTTTTCTTCCAAGCTCGCCAACCTTCGCGGGTTTCGATCTCGGATTTAACGTCGAGGCAGGATCGTTGCCAAGTACAAACATCCACGCACTCATCGGCAGAAACGGCGTCGGGAAAACGACCATTTTGAAACACATGGTCAAAGCAATTTCTGGCCACTCTGAAAACGGAGCAGAGTTCTATCAGAAGCAATTTTTTGCCGATTCAAGGAAGAGGCTAGGTAAAGATTTTTTTGCCAATCTTGTGTCAATAGCATTCAGTGCCTTTGACCCGTTCGACCTTCCAGCAGCTAATGAGAACCCATCTGATGGCACTCCGTATAGCTATATCGGATTGACCGACTATTCCGGGGATGATGGTGCAATACTCAAATCCCGCGCGCAGCTGCATGAGGAGTTTGTTGAATCGCTAAAATTTTGCCTGAGCGAATTGCCACGGAGACAGCGTTGGGCCGATACCATTTCCGTCCTGCAGAGTGATAGCAACTTTGCTGAAATGCAGCTCCTTGATCTGCTTCACTATGACCTGGACACAATCTCTGAACCAGCTGGACATCGTATTGCCAAGATGAGTTCTGGGCACGCTATTGCCATTCTTATGGTAACGCAGCTTGTCGCGAAGGTAGAGGAGAAAACTCTAGTACTAATTGATGAGCCTGAGAGTCACCTCCACCCACCTCTTCTATCAGCTCTTGTAAGAAGTCTTAGCCAGCTTTTATACAAACAAAATGGGGTTGCAATCATTGCTACTCACTCCCCTGTTGTCCTTCAGGAGATTCCAAAGTCTTGTGTGTGGAAGCTTTATCGAGAAAGGACGTCATCTGAAAAATTCAGGCCAGAGGTGGAAACATTTGGTGAGAATGTTGGGGCTCTCACCAGAGATGTATTCCGCCTTGAGGTCGAAAAGTCGGGATTTCATACTTTATTGCGGGAAGCTGTTGCCTCAGGGGAGACGTACGATGAAATTCTATCTCGTTTTCAAGGCAACCTTGGATTTGAGGCGCGGGGGATTCTGCGCGCAATGACCATCAATCGCGATTCTGAATAGTTTGATAGATGAAGAAATTAACCGCTCCAGCTTTTCAAGAGCTGGATATATTCGATGCCTGCGCCGATGAGATGGACAATGGTGCAAGGACAATATTCACTGCAAGTCGACTTGATATCCAAGCCGCCGCATATGCATTTTCAGCCCAATCGGGTACACAGGCCTGGTGCCACCTGCCGCGGGCAAGACATGGGCATCGGGAGGACATCATCGCGGGTGGACTATCTAAGGGAGACCTGATGGATTTGTATGACAAAGGTGTCATAGGATCAAAAGGGCGCCCGCGTGACATTCACGATCAGATTCTAGTCGCTGCACAGGGTCAATGTCCCTACTGCGCGGGAATTGGCACTGCTCGAACACTCGATCATTATTTGCCAAAGGCCAAGTTTCCGGCGCTTTCGGTTCATCCGCACAACCTTGTTCCGGCCTGCCGAGATTGCAACACGGATGCTGGGGCGGGCTTTCCGGCGGCACCTGAGCTGCAACCGATTCACCCCTATCTAGATAAGGATTGTTTTTTCTTGGAGCGCTGGGTTTACGCAGAAGTCATTCGCTGCGAACCGGTTGCAATACGTTTTTTTGCGAATCCGCCAGGGCATTGGCCAGCGGTCGACCAACAGCGGGCAAGGCAGCACTTTGCGGACTGCGGTCTGAAAGATCGGTTTTCCAGTCAGGTCGCGGGTGAGATCAGTCCGCTGATTCTTCAGCGTAAGTCAAGTCTTGCCGTGTTCTCATCGGCTCAATTCAAAGCGCATCTGCACGTCGTTGCAGCGGATCATCACCTACTGCTTAATGGTTGGAAACGTACGATGTACCTCGCCTTATACGAGAACGATTGGTTCTGTTCAGCCGACTTTAATGGGAATTGGCTGGCATCTTGAGCTGAGACATGTTCGTCCGAGAAGAGCTGCCAGCTATTTCATCTGCGCCTAGCACAGGCAAATTTAGGACGGTATCAGCCATTTTCGCCGCATATGAGGCAGGGGCCTGAGCAATAGCCTTTCGACTCGCAATGTTGGATCTCCGAGCCATTCCAACTACCTCCCAATTCTTCTGACCGATCTATAGTGCATCTGACCTGCCCCCAGACTTAGTACGGCACCGACATAGAGTCCAGGGTTAAAAACCGTTGTTGCCGATGCGCCTGAGCAAACTGCTCCGGCGTTAAGTATCCCAGCGCGCTATGCGGGCGTTCGGTGTTGTACTCGACGCGCCAGTCTTCGATCAAGGATTTGGCTTGGCGCAGCGACATGAACCAATGCTCATTCAGGCATTCATCGTGGAATTTTCCGTTGAAGCTCTCGATGTATGCATTCTCCACGGGTTTGCCTGGTCTGATGAACGACAGCTTCACGCCGACCTGATAGGCCCAAGCGTCCAAGGCCCTGCCGGCAAACTCTGGGCCGTTGTCCACGGTGATGGATTTGGGCAGCCCATGCAGTTCCGCAAGCCGTTGCAGCACCTGCGCCACCCGCAATCCCGGCAGTGAGGTATCGACCTCGATGGCAAGACACTCGCGCGTGTAGTCATCGACGATGTTCAAGCACCGGAACCTGCGGCCATAGGCCAGGCCGTCGGACACGAAGTCCATCGACCAGCTCTGATTCGGCGCCGTCGCGACGGGACGAACTACCCGTTCTGCGGGAGCGATGCGCTTGCGGCGACGCTTACGAACGCTCAAGCCGGCTTGGCTGTAAAGCCGCCAGACCCGCTTGTGATTCGTCTTCCATCCTTCACGGCGCAGCAGAATATGGATGCGCCGATAGCCGTAGCGTCGCTTGAGCGCTGCCATCTCCTTCATGCGCTCGGTCAATGCCACATCGCCCGTACGCTTGCTTTCATAAGCGAATAGCGACCGGGAAATGCCTACCAGCCCGCAGGCCCGGGTGATACCCATGCCGCGCTCGGTCATCAACGTTCTGACCGCTTCGCGTTTGGCCTGCGGGCTTGCTACTTTCGGCTCAAAAGGTCCTGAAGCGCAGCCTTGTCCAGCATCGATTCAGCCAACAGCTTCTTGAGCTTGTTGTTCTCTTGCTCCAGTTCCTTCAGTCGCTGGGCGTCCGAGACGGTCATACCGCCGAACTTCGCCTTCCAGTTGTAGTAGGTGGCCTCCGAGATCCCGTGCTTGCGGCACAGTTCGACCACCTTGGCCCCCGCCTCGGCCTCCTTCAGCACCCCGATGATCTGTTCTTCCGTAAATCGTTTCTTCATTGCCGTTCCTTTGTGAACGGACTCTACATCGATTTCGTACTAACCACGGGGAGCAGGTCACATCCGACGCGCCTGCAACTAAATTGGACCTCGTCACTGCGTGATGTCGTACACACAAGCCACTATTGCCAAGCCGCAGGCCCGCAGCGCCAATGAATAAGCTCCCTATTGGGGCGAACTATCCTTGCTGTTTGATAGCCACGTCATTGGCACGAGCTTGGTGCCATCCCGCCATTCCTTCAGGCCAACGATTCCCGGGATATCGCCCCAAATGTCACGAGACGCATGGTCCAGAACAATGACCTGAAGCTTACCCTTGGCGGCCAATACAACCTTGCTTAATACCTCGAAAGCTTTGTGTACCGCATCGACATCTTCGTCGCGCAGACGCGGCTCTTGCTCCTCCTCCTCGTCTTGGCGCCGTACTAGACTCTTGGGAAAGTAGACCTGACTAGGCTGGTCTAGAACTAAGAACCCTGGAACCGGACTGTTAGGTTGGGATATGTAGAATTGATGCAAAGCAAGCAGCATAGCCAAGTGATAGGAGAGCCAATTTGAGCCGCTACCGATCTCGGATAAATAATCGTCACGATCCGTGCCGCGGACCTTGATTGTTAAGTCATTGATTTCCAGCGAGATCGGGTCGTCGGAGTTTTCCACGTCCAGGAAGGGGAGCAGGCGGCCAGCACGCGTATTGACGGCGGCCAAGGCGCGGCGTTTGCGAGACTCAACGTCCTGGACTCGTAACTCGGCGTCCAACGCTTGAACCGTTTGACGCAGCTTGTTCACCTCTTCGACTAGGCCGCCATCGCCGCCTAACCGCCGATGTAGATCCAGTGCAGCTTCAAGATTTCCCACGAAGCGCTCGGCATTTTTCGCGGCGAACTGGCGCTCACTTGCCTCCTTCGATCGGCTCGACAGCGCCCGTTTGCGAATCTGAACTGAGCGGAGACGCTCGGTTGCCTGGTCGACTTCGGTCGTCACTCGCTGTAGTTCACGATCAAAGGCTGCTGGCACCTCCTTGTCAACACCAGCCTCCGCCTCAACTTCCTCAAGACGGGCAGCGAGCACCTCAAGCTTGCCGCGCGCCGATGCCGTGTGGCTGCCACAAATGGGGCAATCCACCTCTCCATCGACGTGACCGATAAGCCAACTGGAAAGCTGCAGACGGCCGCGCTGTAATCCGATGGCCGCATCGTACTGTTCTACACCGGTGAGCATGCGGTTCATCTCTTCCAGTCGGTGCCTCAGCGACGTAAGCTCGCGCGATACCTCTCGCTCCTCGGACTCAAGGCCCTGTAGTTCGCTCAGCGCGTCGGAGATCGTCGCCGTACTGACTGAAATAGTTAAATCCGTGCGGGATACAACCTCTTCCAGCAACTCGATTATCTGCCCACGTGTAGGGGGAAGCTCAAGCTTTGGCGCCAGCCCAAGCTCCTGGGCTTCGCTGAATTTGGAAGTGAGATCAGCCAGCCAATGGGCAGACACCTGCTCGGCATCCTTGAGTTCGCGCTCCTTGCGCCGCAGTTCTAACTTAGTTCGCGCCAATTCGAATTGTTTCGCCATCAAAGCAGGCGTCACGGCACCCAGTACGTACGGAAAAATCTTGCGCAGCTTCTCCCGATGCTCGTAGGTGTTAGTTTTAAAAAACAGCACGTCCGGATTGGCCACGATGTTCTGAGGCTGGAACGTAAATGCCGCCAAATCGCGAAAACTTGGCCTGCCGTCGAAGCCAGTCGACTCATCTCCGCCCGTAAAATCTAGCTTCGAAAGACCTGCCAGATCATCGAGCAATCGCTTTACCGTATCGGCATTGGTATTTTTGGTGATACGCTGCGGAATGTCGACAATATTGTCCCCCTCTATTAAGAACATATCGTCAGTGCTACGTTGCGAACCCGGCTCGCGGCGAGCCAGCAGCTTATCCCCCTGGGATGTGGCGACTATTACACCAAACCATTCACAATGCTTGCGAATAGTATTAACAGGAATCGAGCAGGTAGCAGAGCCTAAACAGTAGTCAATAATGGGGATGACCGCGGACTTCCCGGTACGAGAAGCCCCGCTGATCACATTGACCTTTCCCAAATCAAATCGTAGCCGACGCGGACTGAAGACCGGATTGCGAGGCCAGAGCACGACAGAACGGATCTGGAGGAACATCAGAGCCTCACCTTCAATGTTGTGGTTATCTCATGTAGGGTCAATTGCCCGCACCAGCTGCCCAGCTTCTCAGCGTCATTCATTAGTTGTTTGACTTCCTCGGGCAGGCCCCGTGCCTTAGTCTTTGACAGTGGCATGACTTGGCCTGATTCTGTCACATGGATTAAGTGCCCGGCAGCAGCCAGCTCAATCGACTGCAGCGTCAGAGTACGCCAGCGTAGCGACCGATCGTGGATTTGAAGAAGAAGATCCTGCTTAGACACTCTGCTATCCCCAAATTTGCCGGCGAAAGCCCGTAATCCTGAGCTAAGCCAAGTACGGCGCAAAAGCTCCACTGTTGCCTGATGCAGCACGATGGGTAATACCAAGAACAGGGTAGGCAGGGGGGGAGCACCAGCGGTTGGATGAGCCGCGACATAGGCGCAGCAGAAACGCCAGACGAGGGCCGCACCGAGTGCAGGATTCTGTACGTTCTGTGCTTCTCTGGCCAGCATCGTCATGCTGCCCTCTTCGGCTTAAGCTGAATCGCGAAGTCGGGATGCCAGCCGATGGTCAGGTCGTCGGCTAGCCGGTGTAGACAACCGGGAACGAAGTGATCAGGCGTGCCCTTCTCTTGCACCGCAACGCTGACCTGCATACAGTCCGCATACAGTGCCTTTCCTTGAACGTCGCCAGATTTACCACTATGAGCTACCTCGCAGGCGAGCCGCTTGTTTCTCCAACTGCGCTTGAGGTTGCCATCGAGTTCTTCGAAAGAGGAGGCATCCACCTCACCACTCGCAGCCCATGCAGTACGGTCCGCAGCTGCCATCAGATAGTCGCCCACTGCCTCAAGCTTGTCTTCGAATGGCATCCCGATCAGATCGAGCTGCTGCACAAATAGCCGGGGTAGGTGGCCCTTGGCCTCCTCATTACTAGGCCTCTTTGCGCGAGTCTGCAGTACAGTATCCCGGTCAATCTTACGGACATAAGCCCCATACCAAGTATGGAAATCGTCGCGTGAAATAATGGCGGGCTTGCGCGCCTCCAACAGCTCGTCGATGCGCCGCTTCACGACACCAGACATATGGTCCGCGATATCTTGGATTTTGCTCTGAGAAATCGGATGGGTTCGGAGTAAGGCTTCAACATCGGCCTGGGGGCTGCCAGAGCCACACGTCAAGTTGAAATTCCTGACCACCTGCGCCACGATGGCTAAATCGGCGCTGAGGACATTCTCGACATAGGGTGCAATCTCCGCAGCCACCTCATCGCGCTTTACATAGCTCGGAGCTTCCCCCCACAAGGTATCGCGCGCTAGCAAAATAGCTGCCTGCGCAGAATCTTCCGAAACAGCACCGTGAAGGGCGTCGACCAATGTCCCTGATACTGGGCGCGACACATACAGTTCAAATGTAGTGCGTGCCGGATTACAACCGCCTTGAGTAGCTAGGGTCACCCAATTCGACAAGGTTTTCCACAGTGGTTTGGCCCGGTCGGCCACCGGATTAGCGGTGAGCGCACTCTTGCTCTGACCCAGTTTGACTCCCTTATTGTCTTCCTGAGCGAGGTCGTCCAAGTACTCCATACTGCAAGCACTACCGGGAGGGGCCAACAAAAGAAGTTGAACGAGCCGGGTGTATTGGAGCCCGATGCCTAATGCTTGGCCCGGCACTTCAGTTTTTCGTCGTTCGCGAGAGGTACCTGCCCCCTTTAATTTCGGCATTTCATTCCCCTAGTGGTGACAACATAATATTACATATTCCGCCCCATCGTTCTTAGGTACCCGCATTAAGCCCCTGAGCGAATTGCAACGACCATACTCGAATGAACAAGCCAAGGTTCGCCCACCATTACCGCCTATCGAGTCAAAATCTGATAGCGAGGTACCTTGACGTCAAATTGAGGAGCATCTTAATGCCTTGAAACCGGCGTAGACCAAGCACAGATATGGAATGAACCGACCTCGATCGTCTATTCCCATCCAGCTTCGAACCTCTTTGTGATTGCCAAGTCGGCATAGGACTCAGGCCCGCCAAGGAAGCAATGCAGCAGGCTTGTTTGCTCCCGCGGAGCTTTTCGGCTTAAGTACAGCCCGTCAATGCCAGACAACCAATACTTACTTAACCTCGAACATAGCAAAGCCGATGCTGGTAGATCCATCTGCTTTTTAAGACCGTCGTCCGCCTGGATACCCTGAAGCAGCATACTCGACCGACCGCTCTGAGTCGGAACCATACATAGGCTGAGCGCGGTCTCGCGCGATGAACTGCCGTGCAGCGAGGAACACATGACGTCGACAGCAATCGTGTTGCACGGTCCGACCAGTGCAGGAAAGAGCAGCTTGGCAAAGGCACTCCAAGATAGTTCGGAGATTTCCATGCTCCACATCTCGCTCGACGCCTTCGTCGAAATGTCCCGAAGGCGAGACATGCGATCAGAATGCGAGCTGCGTGCGGCCCTCAGGCTTCATTACCTTAACCGGCAAGCCACTCTAAAGCGCGCAGCGGCCAGCCACTTCGAAATCGTCCTGGATCTTGTGCTGCGGGATATACCCGTTTTAAAGGAATGTATTGCCGCCCTGGCGCCGCGTAGCACTTACGTCATTGGCGTTAAATGCCCGTTGGATGTATTGGAAAATCGCGAGCGAGGTAGATCTGACCGCGGCAATGGAATGGCACGATCTCAATTCGGTGACCCTGCTTATTCTTGGCCCTATGCGATGGACATCGATACTTCGACCTGCAGTCCCGAGGAAAGTGCTGGCCGCATCCGCTCATTTATCAATGGGCAGAGTATGTGATGCGGGTCTGGTCGGAAGATATACCCCGGAGTTTCCCGGATGGCCTACGTCAAAGAATTCTTTGATCTTCAACTACAGTTCGCTCGAAGAGTTTCCGAAATAGGCACGATGCCGTTGGTAATGGCTCTCCTGGACTACACAAATCTCTACGTAAGGTTTGTTGGCGATCGACACTACGATTGCAGCAATCCGGTCTGGTTGGCATACCTGGCATCGTTAAAAGGCGAAGTCGATCCCGGCGATTGGACCTATCGTTTTTACCTCGATCGACTGCATCAACCGAGGCCGGAGCTGGCAATCGCGACGTTTGGGTGCTTTTCGTATGCGCGAGGGAAGGCAGGTCAAATCCGCTTGCATTTTCAGAATGCGGACATGCATCTGCACGGGCCATTAAGCGTCGAGCGCTCGGCGTTGCGGACATCCGAGCTGGCATCCTTATTCCACCATGTCCGCTCCGTCCAAGGGGAGGCCGCGAAGGATGTGGTTGGTGTTTCGTGGCTCTACAATCTGCCCGCCTACAGACGCCTATTCCCCGAACGGTATGTCGCTTCGGCTAGCGTGGCAAAAAATAATTCCGCAACATGCCTCTTTGGGGGCAATTCTTGAATCGCTATGGTGGCGTCAGAAAGGATACGGTAAACGCGTTCATGCGACGGATTGCCGATCAGACGACCATGGATGGCCTCGAACAATGCTTCGCGCTTCAGCCGCTTAGCGTTTCTGCACCGATTGAGGTGTTCTCGGAGTTCTACGCGGAGGTTGGTCCGGTCCAGATCGACCGGCTACCGCCCACGAACTTGTGAAGACACAATAACGAAAAAGTATCCTTACAAAAAATTGGGTTACAGTTCATGCCGAAACCGCCAGAAATCGGTAAGCTTCCGCGCAAACATAAAGCTGAATAAGCGCGGAAGCGTACGCCCCACCACTTCGGCCGCGCGCGGTTTTTACGTGAGGGTTACATGGGTCTCCGCTTTACGCGTGTCACGAAGCCGGTCTATGCCGGCGCTGTCCTGGCCCTGATGCTCGCCGCCTGCGGCGAACGTCCACAATTGAATCCCGGCCCGCCCCAAGTCGGCGTGGTCACCGTACAGCCCGAGCGCACCCCCAGCATCACCGAACTGCCCGGCCGCGTTGACGCGGTGCGCGACGCCCAGATTCGCGCCCGCGTCACGGGCATCGTGCAGAAGGTCGCCTTTGAGCAGGGCGGCGACGTCAAGGAAAACCAGCTGCTGTTCAAAATCGATCCGGCGCCTTACAAGGCCGCCTACGATCAGGCAGCCGCGCAGCTCAAGCAGTCCCAGGCCGACCTGTACAGCACCAAGGCCCTGGCCGACCGCTATGCGCCGCTGGTGAAGGCCAACGCCGTCAGCAAACAGGAATATGACAATGCCGTCGCCGGCTACCGCCAGGCCGACGCCGCGGTCGCGGCCGCGCGCGCCAGCCTGCAGACGGCGGCCATCAACCTTGGCTACACCGATGTCACGTCCCCCATCGCGGGCCGCATCGGCAAGCCGCTGGTGACCGAAGGCGCGCTGGTCGAGGGCTCCTCGGCCACGCAGATGGCGCTGGTGCAGCAACTGGACCCGGTCTATGTGGATTTCACCCAGACCACCGGCGAGCTGGCCCAGCTGCGCAGGGCGCTGGCCAGCGGCCAGTTGCAGAAGTTCGGCGACGACGGCGCCCAAGCCAAGGTGGTGCTGGAAGACGGGTCCGAATACAAGCACGCGGGCAAGCTGCTGTTCACCGGCATCACGGTGGATCCCGCCACCGGCCAGGTCAACCTGCGGGCCCAGTTCCCCAATCCCGATCATGACCTCTTGCCCGGCATGTACGTGCGGGTGAGACTGACCCAAGGTGTCGACAACCAGGCCCTGCTGGTGCCGCAACAAGCCTTGCAGCGCACGCCGGACGGCTTGCAAAGCCTGATGCTGGTGCGCGACAACAAGGTGGCCTCCATCAACGTCACCACGGCAGGTGTCAATAACGGCCGCTGGATCGTCACCAGCGGGCTGAAGGCCGGCGACGTGGTGATCGTCGAAGGCTTCCAGAAAATTCGGCCCGGCGCCCCGGTGCAGGTGTCGCAATGGACGCCGGGTCAGCCCGCCCAGGCGCCCACCCCGGGCGGTGACGCCGCCAAGGGTGCGGCGCCTGCCCCGGCCGCCGCGCCCGCCGCGGAAAAGAAATCCTGACGCAGGGCCGCTCTGCGCCCCCTTACGGTTAGCAGTACCTGTCCCCAGGACACCTGACACATGCCGCAATTTTTTATCGATAGACCGATCTTTGCCTGGGTCGTCGCCTTGTTCATCCTGCTGGCGGGCATATTGGCCATCCCCAATATGCCCATCTCGCAGTATCCCAACGTCGCGCCGCCCGCGATCGAGATCACCGCCACCTACCCGGGCGCCTCGGCCAAGGAAGTGGCCGATTCGGTCACCAGTTTGATCGAGGATCAGCTCAACGGCGCCAAGGGCCTGCTGTATTACGAGTCGGTCAGCGACTCCAACGGCCAGTCCACCATTACCGCCACGTTCGAGCCGGGCCGCGACCCCGACCTGGCGCAGGTGGACGTGCAGAACCGCGTGGCCAACGTCACCGCCCAATTGCCGGCGGCGGTCACGCAGCAGGGCCTGCAATTCCAGCAGACCAGCACCGGCTTCCTGATGATCGTCACGCTGTCGTCGACCGATGGCACGCTGGACCAGACCGCGCTGGCCGACTACGTCACGCGCAATATCAAGAACCCCGTGTCGCGCGTGCCCGGCGTGGGCCAGTTCCAGCTGTTCGCGGCACCGCGCGCCATGCGCGTGTGGATCGATCCGCAAAAACTGGTGGGCCTCAACCTGAGCATGGCCCAGGTCAACCAGGCCATCTCCCAGCAGAACGTGCTGATATCGGGCGGCAACCTGGGCGGGCCGCCCAACCCCGACAGCCAGCGCACCACCGCCACGGTGGTGGCCAACGGCCAGCTTGCGACGGTGGAAGGCTTCGGCAATATCGTGCTGCGCGCCAATACCGACGGCTCGGTAGTGCGGGTGCGCGACGTGGGCCGCGTGGAGATCGGCGCCGACAACTACTTCTTCGGCGCCCGCCTGAACGGCAAGCCGACCGCGGCATTCGCCATCGTGCTGTCGCCCGACGCCAATGCCTTGCAGACCGCCGGTGGCGTGCGCACGCAGATGGAGCAGCTGTCGCGCTATTTCCCCGCCAACATCAAGTACGACATCCCCTACGACACCGCGCCCTACGTCAAAGTATCCATCCTGGACGTGGTCAAGACCCTGGGCGAGGCCATGGTGCTGGTCTTCCTGGTGATGTACCTGTTCCTGCAAAACGTCCGCTATACCGTGATCCCCGCCCTGGTGGTGCCGGTGGCGATGATGGGCGCCTTCGCGGTGATGCTGGCGCTGGGCTTTTCCATCAACGTGTTGACCATGTTCGCCATGGTGCTGGCCATCGGCATCCTGGTGGATGACGCCATCGTGGTGGTGGAGAACGTCGAGCGGATCATGGCCACCGAGGGCCTGGGGCCCAAGGAGGCCACGTCACGAGCCATGCCGCAGATCACGGGCGCCATCACCGGTATCACCCTGGTGCTGGTCAGCGTGTTCCTGCCCCTGGCCTTCATGGGCGGATCGGTGGGGGTCATCTACCGTCAGTTCTCGGTGGCCATGGCTGTGTCCATTTTCTTCTCGGCCCTGCTGGCGCTGACCTTCACGCCAGCGCTGTGCTCGACCATCCTGAAGCCGGTGTCGGCCGACCACCATCACGGCAAGCGGGGCTTCTTCGGCTGGTTCAACCGTCATTTCGACGCCACCACCACCGGCTACCAGAACTGGGTCTCGCGCATGCTGCACAAGGGTGGCCGCATGATGCTGATCTACCTGGTGCTGGTCGTGGCGCTGGGTTGGCTGTATCTGCGCCTGCCGTCGTCCTTCCTGCCGGAAGAAGACCAGGGCTACGTCATCAGCAACATCGAACTGCCCACGGGGTCCAGCGCCAATCGCGCGGTGGAAGTGCTGCAGCAGGTCGAGAAATATTTCCTGGCCGAACCGCAAGTCCAGAACATCATCGCGGTGCAGGGCTTCAGCTTCAACGGCAACGGCCTGAACGCCGCCATCGCCTTCACCACCCTGAAGGATTTCGAGGAGCGCAAGGGCAGGCCCAATTCGGCGCAGGCGGTGTCTTTCCGGGCCTTGAACAAGCTGCTCATGGGCATCCATGACGCCATGGTCTTCACCGTGGTGCCGCCGGCGATCTCGTCCCTGGGTAATGCCACCGGCTTCGATTTCCGCTTGCAGGACCGCGCCAACGCCGGCACCGAAGCGCTGGGCCAGGCCACCGGGGAACTGATGGGGATGGCGATGCAAAGCCCCATCCTGTCGCAGGTGCGTATCTCCGGCCTGGGGCCGGGCGCGCAACTGAGCCTGGACATCGACCGCGACAAGGCCGCTGCCCTGGGCGTGGACTTCTCCGAGGCAGCCAGCCTGATCTCCACCGCGGTGGGCAGCGCCTTCATCAACAAGTTCCCGAACTTCGGGCGCATGCAGAACGTCTGGGTGCAGGCCGACCAGCAGTACCGCATGCAGGTGGAGGACGTGCTCAAGCTGAACGCGCGCAACAGCGATGGCGGCATGGTGCCCCTGTCGACCTTCGTCACGCCGCACTGGAAACAGGGCCCCGTGCAGATCGTGCGCTACAACAGCTACGAGTCCATCCGCATCAGCGGCGACGCCCAGCCGGGTCACACCACGGGCGAAGCCATGGTGGAGATGGAAAACCTGATGAACAAGCTGCCACAGGGCTTCGGCTACGAGTGGAACGGCCTGTCCTATCAGGAACGGCAGGCGGGCAATCAGGCGCCCATCCTGATGGGGTTGTCGCTGCTGGTGGTCTTCCTGGTGCTGGCTGCCCTGTATGAAAGCTGGGCCATTCCGATTTCGGTGATGCTGGTGGTGCCCCTGGGCATGCTGGGTGCGGTCGGCCTGGTGAGCGCCCTGGGGATGTCGAACGACGTGTACTTCCAGGTCGGCATGGTGACGGTGATCGGGCTGGCGGCCAAGAACGCCATCCTGATCGTCGAGTTCGCCAAGGATGAATATGCCCGCGGCAAAGGCCTGATGGAGGCGACGGTGGACGCGGCGCGGCTGCGCTTCCGCCCCATCCTGATGACGTCGCTGGCCTTCATCCTGGGCGTGATCCCGCTGGCCATCGCCAGCGGCGCCGGCGCCGCCAGCCAGCGCGCGGTGGGTCTGGGCGTGCTGGGCGGCATGCTGGCCGCCACGCCTTTCGCCGTGATCTTCGTGCCGACGTTCTTCGTGGTGGTGCTGGGCTTGTTCAAGACCAAGCCGCGCCTGCTGGGCGCTGAAGCCCGCCGGTTCGAGGCTGAACAGGCCGAGAAACGCGCGCGCGCCGCCGCCGACGGTCCACCGATCCCGCCCATGGCGGCGCCGGGGCCGTCGTCCACCGACGACAAGGAGCAACCATGAGCACGGCCCGCATCCCTGCGCGGCAGGCCATGAGCCGCGCTGCCCAATCGCTGGCCGGGACGCGCGTGCCGCGCGCCGTGCCGGCCCTGTCCGTATGCCTGCTGGCCGGCCTGTTGTCCGCCTGCACTTTGGCCCCCGACTATCACCGGCCGGCCGCGCCGGTCCAGGCCGATTGGCCGGACCAGCCCAAGGTGGTCTACGACGGCTATGACAAGGCCGCCACGGCCGGGACCCAGCCCGCGACCGCGGTCACCCCGGCCGGCGGCACCGCCGCCGCCGACCTGGGCTGGCGCGAATTCTTCCGCGACGAGCAGCTGCGTTCGCTGATCGCCCTGTCGCTGGCCAACAACCGCGACCTGCGCGTGGCGGTACAGCGCGTCGAGGAAGCCCGCGCGCAATGGGGCCAGCAGCGCGGCGAGCTGTGGCCGTCGATCGGCGCCGGTGTCCAGGGCACGCGCCAGCGGCTGCCGCCCAAGTTGCGGGTAGGGGGCACGGACAGTCCTTCGATTTCCAGCCAGTACCAGGCCGGCATCGGGCTGACCACCTTCGAGATCGATGTATTCGGCCGCCTGCGCAGCCTCTCCGAAGCGGCTTACCAGAACTTCCTGTCCACCGAGCAGGCGCAGCGCAGCGTGCAGATCACCCTGATCGGGGAGGTGGCCCAGGCCTACCTGAACCTGCGCGCGGCCGATGTCCAGCTGGATCTGACCCGCAAGACGCTGGACTCGCGCCAGCAGTCCTACGACCTGGTCAAGCGCCGCTTCGACGGCGGCGTGGCGTCCGAGCTGGATCTGAATCAATCCAAGTCGCTGCTGGACACGGCGTCGGCCGACCTGGCGCAGCTGGCCCGCGCCAAGGCCCAGTCGCTCAACGCCCTGGTGGTGCTGACCGGCGCACCGCTGCCGGCGGACCTGCCGGCGCCCGCGCCGTTCGAGATGGACCGTGTCATGGCGGCGGTACCCGCCGGCCTGCCCTCGGACCTGCTGGAGCGGCGGCCGGACATCCTGTCCGCGGAGAACAGCCTGCAGTCGGCCAACGCCAATATCGGCGCGGCCCGCGCGGCCTTTTTCCCGACCCTGAGCCTGACCGGTCTGTTCGGCGTGGCCAGCCCGTCGCTGTCCGACCTTTTCAAGGGCGGCAACGGCTACTGGAGCTTCTCGCCGTCCATCACCACGCCCATCTTTGCCGGCGGCAGCATCCGCGCCGGCCTGGACCTGGCCAAGGCGCGCGATAATATCGCGGTGGCGCAGTACGAAAAAACCATACAGACCGCGTTCCAGGAAGTCTCGGACGCGCTGGCGGGCGAAGCGACTTATGGCGCGCAGCTGCAGGCGCAGCAGGCGTTCCAGCAGTCGTCCGCGCGCAGCCTGGAGTTATCGAACCTGCGCTACACGGGCGGCATCGACAGTTATCTGCAGGTGCAGAACGCCCAGGTGGATTATTTCAACGCCCAGCTGGGAGTCGTACAGACCCGGCTGGCTTCGCTGGTCAACCGGGTACAGCTCTACAAGGCGCTGGGCGGAGGCTGGGAAGAAACGACCAAGATGGCAGCGCAATGATAGAACTAGGTGTAAATATCGATCACGTGGCGACGCTTCGGCAGCAGCGCCACGCTGGGTACCCGGACCCCATCCTCGCCGCGCTGCGCGCCGAGGATGCGGGGGCCGATCTGATCACCCTGCATCTGCGGGAAGACCGGCGCCATATCCAGGATGCCGACGTCCATGTGCTGCGGCCGCAATTGCGCACCCGCATGAACCTGGAATGCGCGGTGACGGCGGAAATGCTGGACATCGCCTGCCAGGTGCGTCCCAACGACGTGTGCCTGGTGCCGGAAAAGCGCGCCGAGCTCACCACTGAAGGCGGCCTGGACGTGATCGGCGGGCAGGCCGCGGTCACCGCCGCGGTCACGCAGCTGCGCGAAGCGGGCATCCGGGTGTCCCTGTTCATCGACCCCGAAGCCACGCAAATCGAAGCCGCCGCCCGCGCCGGCGCCACGGTCATCGAGCTGCATACCGGCGCCTATGCCGAAGCGCAGGGCGCCCAGGCCGTGGCCGAGCTGGCCCGCATCAAGGCGGCCATCGCCGAAGGCCTGCGCCATGGGCTGCGGGTCAATGCCGGCCATGGCCTGCATTACGGCAATGTCCAGCCCGTGGCCGCGCTGGATGGCCTGGCCGAACTGAATATCGGCCATGCCATCGTCGCCCAGGCGGTTTTTGACGGCTGGGACAAGGCCGTGCGCGACATGAAGGCCCTGATGGTGACGGCGCGCGTGGAAGCGGCGCGCGGCAAGGTATTCACGCCCGCTTAAGGCGGTGCCGTGTCGGCGTATGATGGACGGCCGTGTCCGCGCCGCAGGGTGTAGCCTGGTGCCGCAACCTGCCACGCAGATCAGCCATCCATCGTATCCATCATGACCACGCAGTCTTCGAACCCGCTTCCTGAAGGGCCGGCCCCCGCCATCGCCGGCATCGGCATGGACCTGATCCGGGTCGACCGTATTGCCCGGGCGCTGGAGCGTCACGGGGATCGCTTCGCGGAAAAAATCCTCGGCCCGCAGGAAATTCTCAAATTCCAGGCCCGGCGCAAGCGCGATCCGCGCCGGGGCGTGCTGTTCCTGGCCACGCGCTTCGCCGTCAAGGAGGCCTTTTCCAAGGCGATCGGGCTGGGCATGCGCATGCCCATGACGTGGCGCCGCGTGCAGACGCTGAACGCGCCCAGCGGCCGGCCCATCCTGGTGCTCGCGCCGGAACTGCAGGCCTGGTATGACACTCGCTTCGGCGCCGCGCATGTCTCGCTGACGGACGAGTCCGACATGGCGGCCGCCTACGTCGTGGTGGAGACGCGGCGCTGAGCCGCCCGCCACTGCTTATCGGAGTTCAATTCAAACATGTCCAAAAAAGATAAATCGCTGCCCCCTGGTCCCGTCATGGTGGATGTGGCGGGCACCACGCTGACCAAACAGGAAAAGAAACGCCTGCGCGATCCCCTGGTCGGCGGCGTCATCTTGTTCGCCCGCAATTTCCACGATCGCCGCCAACTGGCCGAACTCACCGCCGACATCCATGATGCGCGCGACGAACGGCTGCTGATCGCGGTGGACCACGAAGGCGGCCGCGTGCAGCGCTTCCGCAGCGACGGTTTCACGGTGCTGCCGCCCATGCGCCGGCTGGGCGAGATCTGGAATCGCGATCCGCTGGTGGCCATGCGGGCGGCCACCGATGTCGGCTACGTGCTGGCCGCCGAGTTGCGCGCCTGCGGGGTGGACCTGAGCTTCACGCCGGTGCTGGACCTGGACTACGGCGTCAGCAAGGTGATCGGCGATCGCGCTTTCCACCGCGATCCGCGCGTGGTGACCATGCTGTCGCGCGCCGTGATCCAGGGCCTGGGCCTGGCCGGCATGTCGTCCTGCGGCAAGCATTTCCCCGGGCATGGCTTCGTCAGCGCCGATTCGCACCATGACATTCCCGTCGATCCGCGCAGCCTGGAACGCATCTTGCACGAGGACGCGGCGCCCTATGGCTGGCTGGGCGACAACGTCTTGAGTTCGGTGATGCCGGCCCACGTCATCTATCCCAAGGTGGACAAGCATCCCGCCGGGTTCTCGCGCCGCTGGGTCAGCGAGATCCTGCGCGACCGCCTGCATTACGACGGCGTGGTGTTTTCCGACGACCTGACCATGGAAGGCGCGTCGGTGGCGGGCGACATCCTGGCCCGCGCCGAGGCCGCTCTGCACGCCGGTTGCGACATGGTGCTCGTGTGCAACCGGCCCGACCTGGCCGATGAATTGCTGGATCGCCTGAAATGGCAGCTGGATGAGCTGTCCGTCGAACGCATCCGCCGCCTCATGCCCCGTTTCCGCGCCCCGCGTTGGGACGCCTTGCAAGCCGAACGCCGTTATCAGCATGCCCGAAGCAGTCTTCAATCTGAAATCGTTTCTGGCTGACCTGCCGCATCTGCCGGGCGTGTACCGGCATATCGATGCGGAAGGGCAGGTCATGTATGTCGGCAAGGCGCGCGACCTGAAGAAGCGCGTCTCGTCGTATTTCCAGAAAACGCTGAGCAGCCCCCGCATCGCCCAGATGGTGTCCAAGGTGGCGCTGGTCGAGGTGACGGTGACCCGTTCCGAGGCCGAGGCGCTGCTGCTCGAAAACAACCTCATCAAGAGCCTGCGGCCGCGCTACAACATCCTGTTCCGCGACGACAAGTCCTATCCCTATCTGTGGATCACGGGGCACGACTGGCCGCGCATCGCCTACTACCGCGGCTCGACCAATAAGCGCGGGCAGTTCTTCGGCCCATTTCCCAATGCCTGGGCCGTGCGCGAGACCATCCAGATCCTGCAGAAGGTGTTCCGTCTGCGCACCTGTGAGGACACGGTCTTCGCCAACCGCTCGCGGCCCTGCCTGCTGCATCAGATCGGGCGCTGTTCGGCGCCCTGTGTGGACGCGGTGCCGGCCGAGGAGTACGCGCGCGACGTCGATCGGGCGGGGCGGTTTCTCAATGGGCAGGCCAAGGAAGTGATGGGCGAGATCGAGGTGCGCATGCTGCGCGCGTCGGAATCGCTGGAGTTCGAACGTGCCGCCGCCTTGCGCGACCAGATGGGTTCGCTGGCCCGGGTGCTGCATCAGCAGACCATGGAAGACGTCGGCGGCGAGGACAGCGACATCGTCGCCGTGGCGGTGGCCGGCGGGCGGGTGTGCGTCAACCTGGCGATGGTGCGGGGCGGTCGCCACCTGGGCGACAAGCCTTTTTTCCCGACCCATGCGGAAGGCGAGGCGGCGGGCGACGTGCTGGAAGCTTTCGTCGGCCAGCATTACACGGACAACAAGCTGCCGCCGGTGCTGGTCTGTTCGCATGCGCTGCCGGACGCCGAGCTGGTCGATTTGCTGGCGGAGCAGGCCGGCATCCGGGTACGGGTGCTGACCCGGCCGCAAGGGGTACGCCGGTCCTGGCTGGAGCAGGCGCAACGCAACGCGGAAATGGCGTTGGCGCGTGCGCTGACCGAGTCAGGGGCGCGCGCGGCACGCACGCTGGCCCTGGCCGAGGCCCTGGACCTGGATACCGACGAAGCGGCCCTGGATGCCTTGCGCATCGAGTGTTTCGATATCAGCCATACGGCGGGTGAGGCGACCCAGGCATCCTGCGTGGTGTTCGAGCATCACGAGATGCAGCCGTCGCTCTATCGCCGCTACAACATCGCCGGCATCACCCCGGGGGACGACTACGCCGCGATGCGCCAGGTGCTGACGCGCCGCTTTGCCAAGGTCGCCGACGGGGATGCCGAGCTTCCCGGGATTGTGCTGATCGACGGTGGCAAGGGCCAGGTCGAAGTCGCGCGCCAGGTGTTCGTCGAACTGGGACTGGATATTTCCGTGCTGGTCGGCGTGGCCAAGGGGGAAGGGCGCAAGGTGGGCCTGGAAACCCTGGTCTTCCCCGACGAGCGGCCGCCAGTGGCGTTGGGAGGCGAGTCCGCCGCCCTGATGCTGATCGCCCAGGTGCGCGACGAGGCGCACCGCTTCGCCATCACCGGCATGCGGGCACGCCGCGCCAAGACGCGCAATGTGTCCCGGCTGGAGGAGATCGAAGGCGTGGGGGCGCGGCGGCGACAGCGGCTGCTGGCGCGGTTTGGTGGATTCTCCGGGGTGTCGCGGGCGAGTATCGAGGAGCTGGCTTCGGTGGAAGGGATTTCGCAGGCGTTGGCTGAGCGAATCTACGAATCATTACATTGAGCCCCCCGTACCACGGTACGCGTGGCCCCCCAGGGAGCGCCACCGGCGGACTGGCGGAGCCAGCTCCGCGGTGGCCCCGGTCGATCGGGTTCTTAAGGTAGGTGAGGGACGCCCGAGCGACTGCGAGGGGCACCTAAATGTCATTTATATAGGACAAACAGACCGCCGCGGGGGGGCGGTTGACGCCGTGGATTCATCGCCAGTTTGCGATTGGTTGCCGGGTTTTTGCCCGAAGTTGGCGGGGGATCGCCGTTCACGGCCCTTATGACAAATCTTGTAGCGCTGGCTGATGTAGCATACGCGTCATCATGCCCCTAAACGTACCGATCATTCTGACCTGGCTGCGCATCGCCATGATTCCGCTGGTGGTGGGCCTGTTCTATCTACCCGGCAGTTGGCTAAGCGAAAGTAACCGCGACATGCTGGCCGCGGTGTCTTTCATCATCGCGGCATTGACCGACTGGTTCGACGGCTGGCTGGCGCGCCGCTGGAACCAGACGTCGTCGTTTGGCGCGTTCCTGGATCCGGTCGCGGACAAGCTGATGGTCTGCGCGGCGCTCATCGTCCTGCTGGACCTGGGGCGTGTGGATGCGTTCATTTCCCTGATCATCATCGGCCGTGAGATCACCATCTCGGCGCTGCGCGAGTGGATGGCCAAGATCGGCGCCAGCGCCAGCGTGGCGGTCCACCGTCTGGGCAAGTTCAAGACGGCGGCCCAGATGATCGCCATTCCGTGCCTGCTGTACAACCAGCCCATTCACGGCGTCAGCACGCGCGTGGCGGGCGACATCCTGATTCTTGTCGCCGCCGTCCTGACTGTGTGGTCGATGCTGTATTACTTGCAGCGGGCCGCGCCGGCGATTCGGGAAAAGAGCCGGTAGGCTCCGCGGTCCGGCGCCCATGTCGGACGCTTTCGAGTGCGCTAGCAAGCACCGCTGGCTGGCGCACTACCGTAGGGTGCTCCTTGGCGTTTATTGCCGCGCCGTGCGCGTATCCGCTGGCGCCGGCATGCCCTTCGTTGCCCGCCACGGGTTGATGTCCAGTCCGCCGCGCCGGGTGTAGCGCGCATAGACCGACAGCGTTTCGGGCCGACATGTTTGCAGGATGTCCGTGAACATGCGTTCGACGCAGTGCTCGTGGAAATCGGCGTGCTGGCGGAAGGACACGATGTAGGCCAGCAGGCCGGCGTGGTCGATGCGCGGGCCGCGGTAGTGGATGCGCACGCTGCCCCAGTCGGGTTGCCCGGTGACCGGGCAGTTCGATTTCAGCAGGCGTGACGTCAGTGTTTCTTCCACGATTTCAGCTTGACCCGCGACCTGGTCCGCGACGCGCAGCAAGTGCGGTGCGGGCGTGTAGGCTTCGATGTCGATATCCAGGTCGTCCAGGCAGACGCCGTCCAATTCGGCGACCCGCTGCATATTGAATTCTTCAGGCGCAATCAGGCGCACGCCCACGGGGCCGCCCGCCGCCGCGCTCAGGTCCTGCTCGATGCGCGCAGCCACCGTCGCCATGTCCGCCATGCGCTCCTGGTTAAAGGAGTTCAGGTAGAGCTTGAATGACTTGGATTCGATGATGCATGGCGTGGTGGCAGGCACGGTGAAGCTGGCCAGCGCCACGCGCGGTTTGCCGCGCGGGTCCAGCCAGGACACTTCATAAGCATTCCAGATGTCCACGCCTTCATCGAAGGGCAGGCTGTCCGCCGTGATACCCAACGCCGCCCGATTGGGCGCGCGGTCGATGGGAAACAGCAGGGTGGCATCGTAGCGGTCGGGATAAGCGACCTCGTGCCCCAGGGGCGCATCTTGCAAAGTCATGGCGGTACACAAAATTCAGTCAGACCGCCATTTTAGGCTGCGCCGGCTCGACCGTCTTCGGTCGCGGATCAAGCGTGTAAGTCGCAAGTTGCCTGATATTTTAGGCATTGAGCGGTTCAATACCTTTCAAATCAGGCATTTCGACAAGCCCATCTGGGTCTTGCGTCGGCTTCCAGTCGTCCTCCCCGACAGCTGCGAAGTGATCGGTGTAGTGGTGGACGGAGTCGCCTAATGACTCAAGAACATCGCTGTGGGCGGTCGCCGTTGGCTTCATGGCCATTCCTCTTTGAAGTTGAAAGGTCGAGGCGGTCGCGGCCCACACTATGTGCTCAACCGACCGCTGTGCGGGAGTTCGTCGCTGAGTTGCGGAATTTCGTTCCGTGCTGCTTCCCGATTGTTCCCCCGGAGTCACCGGTGTTTTTCCACATTGCGAAACGCGAGTGGAACCGCGTGAAACGGGCTGCCGCGTCGCGACAGGAGCGGATTTCATGGCGATGGATTTCATTTCGTAATCCGGAATGAGTTTTTTAGTCCATTGATATATATAACTAAAATAATTTGTCTTGTAGAAGTCTTTGAGTGATTTTGCCTCGCAGCAAAAACCTAGACTGTTATCCAACGAACCGACGAAGCGAGCAACAGATGCAAGGCGCGCGACAGGGGTTCGGTGAATCGGCGGCCAGTAGGAACAGGCAGCCATGCAGTTCGGCATTTCCACTCAAAACCTTCAAGGAGCAAGACCATGACGCACCGGGAAACCGATATTCAACGTCTGCAACAGGAATGGACCGATAACCCCCGCTGGGCCGGTATCAAGCGTGGGTATGACGCCGCCGAGGTCGTCAAGCTGCGCGGCTCGCGCGTGCCGGAATACAGCCTGGCCCAGCAAGGCGCCGCAAGACTCTGGCAGTTGCTGCACGACGAACCTTTCGTCAACTCGCTGGGCGCGCTGTCCGGCAACCAGGCCATGCAGCAGGTCAAGGCCGGTCTGAAAGCCATCTACCTGTCCGGCTGGCAGGTCGCCGGCGACGCCAACCTGGCGGGACAGATGTACCCCGACCAGTCCCTGTACCCCGCCGATTCCGTTCCCGCCGCCGTCCGCCGCATCAACAACACGCTGACGCGCTGCGACCAGATCCAGTGGATGGAAGGCAAGGAAGCAGGGCAGTGCGGCTACGTGGACTACTTCGCGCCCATCGTGGCCGACGCGGAGGCCGGCTTCGGCGGCGTCCTCAACGCCTTCGAACTGATGAAGGGCATGATCGAAGCGGGCGCGGCCGGCGTGCACTTCGAGGATCAACTGGCCTCGGTGAAGAAATGCGGCCACATGGGCGGCAAGGTGCTGGTGCCTACCCGTGAAGCCGTCTCCAAACTGATTTCGGCCCGGCTGGCCGCCGACGTGCTGGGCGTGCCGACCCTGCTGCTGGCCCGCACCGACGCCGATGCCGCCGACTTGGTCACCAGCGACGTCGACGAGAACGACAAGCCTTTCGTCACTGGCGAACGCACCGTCGAAGGTTTCTACCGCACCCGCCCCGGCCTCGACCAGGCCATCTCGCGCGGCCTGGCCTACGCGCCCTACGCCGACCTGGTGTGGTGCGAGACGGGCACCCCCAACCTGGAATACGCGCGCCGCTTCGCCGAGGCCCTGCAAAAGGAACATCCGGGCAAGATGCTGGCCTATAACTGCTCGCCGTCCTTCAACTGGAAAAAGAACCTGGACGACTCGGTCATCGCCAAATTCCAGCGCGAGCTGGGCGCCATGGGCTACAAATTCCAGTTCATCACGCTGGCGGGCTTCCATTCGCTCAACTACGGCATGTTCGAACTGGCGCACGGCTACGCACGCCGTCAGATGAGCGCCTTCGTCGAGCTGCAGGAAAAGGAGTTCGCGGCGGCGACGCTGGGATTCACCGCGGTGCGCCACCAACGCGAGGTCGGCACCGGCTACTTCGATGCGGTCACGCAAGCCATCGAAGGCGGCCGCTCGTCCACCACCGCCTTGCATGGGTCGACGGAGGAAGCGCAATTCGACCATGACTCGCGCCGCGAAGCCTTGCGCCTGGCCGTGGCAGGGGGCCTGGAGATGCGCGCCACGGGCTAAGCCAGCGCAGCAGCACAGCGGCCATGGCCACGGGCCGTGGTCGCACAATGATCCGCAATACCGGCTAGCACCACTCAGCCCAAGAAGGCGCCTACCCGGCGCCTTTGTGCATATGCGTCAGTACCAAGGCCGTGGCCGCCGCGCGCGTCTCCACCCCCAGCTTCACGTACACATGCTCAAGATGCTTGTTGACCGTGCGCGGCGCCATCCCCAGGATCTCGCCGATATCCCGATTGGTCTTGCCCTTGGCCAACCACAGCAGCACTTCACGCTCGCGCGTGGTCAGCTGATATGCCGCCGCCAAGGTGTCGGACGCATCGGCAGGCAGTTCGCGCTCGTCCATCAGCAACACATACTCGCCCGCCTTGCGCGAAGCGGTCAGGCGCAAGCGCAACTCACGCTGACCCGCCGCCGCGTCCATGCCGGCAGCGCGGGTGGTCGTCAGCACCGCGGCTTCCTGGCTCTGCGGCCGCTCCAGTTGCTGGGCGATCCAGGTTGTCAGCACCGGCGCCAGCCCCGCGCTGTCTTCCGGATGGCCGAAATACTCGCTCAGCCACAGCCGCGCCTTGCTGGTCTTCCACGTGACCTGGCCCTGCGCATCCAGCACCACCACCGCATTGGCCACCGCGTCCATGGCATTCATGGCCACCGACATGATTCGTGCATTACGCAGATGCGCGTCCAGTCGCGCCAGCACCACGTCGGTATCCAGCGGCTTGGTGACGTAATCGATACCGCCCGCCTGAAACCCGCGCACCACATGCTCGGGCTCGGTCAGCCCGGTCATGAAGACCACCGGCACATGCGCCGCCACCGGATGCGCCTTGATGCGGCGGCAGGCCTCGAAGCCGTCCATCACGGGCATCAGCGCATCCATCAGCACGATGTCCGGCACCACGAAGTCCAGGCGTTCCAGGGCCGACGCCCCGTCCGTGGCGACGACCACCATATAGCCAGCTTCGTCCAGCGCGTCCGACAGCATTTTCAGGTTGTCGGGTGTATCGTCGACCAGCATCACCAGTTTGTTATCGGAGGCTTGCGGCATGGTGCTGTACGTATTCCTTCAATAGCGTGTTGTATTCGGTGAGCCGGAAATCCTTGGCCAGCAAGGCCAGATGGTCGATCAACGGCGCGGTGTGCGGAGCGCGGGCGCGGATCTCGTCCAGCCGGGCGAAGATGCCCTTGATATAACCCATGGCGCCCAGCTCCAGCAGGGACTCGGCATCCTCCCGTTCCAGCGCCACTTCGCGCAGGCGTGCTTCGTCGGGCGCGGCGGGCTCGGGCGGCAGGGCCCGCACCACCCACTCCAGCTTCAGATGCAGGCCGATCTTGCTGAGCAGATCGTCCAGGTTGACGGGTTTCATCATCCAGTCGGTCAGGCCCGCTTCAACGGCCTCCTTGGGATCCAGGCCATAGGCATTGGCCGACACGATGATCACCGGCACGGCCACACCTTGATCGCGCAGCACGCGGCAGACTTCCGGGCCAGGCAGGCCAGGCATGGAGATGTCCAGCAGGATCAGCGCCGGCCGCAGCGTATGGACCTGGGCCAGGCAGTCCTGACCGTCACGCGCTTCGTGGATCACGAAGCCCAAAGGCTCCAGCATGTCGCGCAGAATGCGGCGCTGCGAGGGTTGGTCGTCGACCAGCAGCACGCTGCGGCGCTCGCCGGCATAGCCCACCACCGGCCCGCTGGGCCGCAGGTCGCTGCGCGGTGAACGCACTTCCGGCAGGAACAGCTTGAGCGTGAAGGCGCTGCCTTTGCCGACCTCGCTGCGCACGGTCAGCTCGCCCCCCATGATGCCGGTGAGCATGCGGCAGATGGTCAGGCCCAGGCCGGTGCCGGTATCGGCCTGCTCGGTGGCCGCCCAGCTACGCTCGAAGGGCATGAAGATGCGTTCCAGGTCCTGCGCGGGAATGCCGGCGCCGCTGTCCTCGACCTCGATCTGCACCATGTTCGAGGCATAGCGCACGCGCAAGGCCACATGACCGCCGCGGGTGAACTTGACGGCATTGCTCATCAGGTTGATGAGGATCTGGCGCAGGCGCTTCTCGTCGATGTGGACGATCTTGGGCAGATTGGGCGCGGGCTCGTAGATGAAGTCCAGGCCCTTGAGCGCGGTTTGCGGCTGGAACATCCTGACGATCTGGTCGAGGAATTCCGGCATGCGCAGGTCCGCGGTTTCCAGCCGCAGCTTGCCCGCTTCGATGCGGGCGATGTCGAGCAGGCCGTCGATCAGCCCGATCAGATGCTTGCCGCTGCGATGGATGACGTCGATGGCCTCGCGCCGCCCGGCGGGCATGGCGGCGTCGCGCTGCAGGATCTGCGCATAGCCCAGGATGCTGTTGAGCGGGGCGCGCAGCTCGTGGCTCATTCCGCCCATGAAACGGCTCTTGGCCAGGTTGGCGGACTCGGCCGCTTCCTTGGCCTTCTGCAATTGCGCATCGGTCTCGTTGTGGGCGTCGATTTCCTTCAACAACAGATTGGTCTGGCGGTCGGATTCTTCCTGCGCGACCTGGCGGCTTTCATTGGTCAGCACCAGCCACCACGCCGCCACGCCGCCGATCAGCAGCAGCGCGGCGAACAGCTTGAGGAAGGTCGCGCGCAGGGCCGACGTGTCGGCGCCGACCTGCGCGAAGGTGACGGCCTCCTGGTAGTAGATCAGCGCCAGGATGGCGGCGAGCAGGCCGCCCATCATGCCTATCGTCACCAGGTAGTGGGCCAGCCGCGTATGGAACAGCGGCGTGGCCGCGCCGGGCAGGACGCGGCGCAGGGCGGCGCCCAGCTGGTCCTGCAGGCGCGAGTCGGTCTTGCAGCGGTCCTGGCAGCGCGCGTCCAAGGTGCAGCACAGGGAGCAGATGGCGCCGCTGTAGGCAGGGCAGTGCGCCATGTCCTGGATCTCGAACGCATTGGCGCAGATGACACAGCGCAAGGTGTAGGCGTACGTGCCCGCGTCGGCGGTAGCACTCCCTGCATCCCCCGCACCCCCCGCGGCCCCGGTCCCCGCCTCGGCAGCAGCACCGCAGCCCGCGCCGCACATGCGCCCGGCGCTGTCCGCGCACCCCGCGCCGCAAGCCTCCCCGCCAGTCGCGGCGGCGCGTGCGGCCCGCGCGGCCGGCGCCAGGTCATGCGGCTGCCGCGCCAGGTAATACCGCCCCCGCGTGGCGCGCGCGATGGCCGGCGCGGTGACGAAGGCGGCGAGCAGGGCGATGAAGGGCGACAGCGCCTGCGCCACCGCGCCGAACACGCCCGCATAGGCCACCAGGGACAACACCAGCGACACCACCATGCTGCCCACGCCCACCGGGTTGATGTCGTACAGATAGGCGCGGCGGAACTCGATGCCGCGCGGGCTGAGTCCCAGCGGCTTGTTGATCACCAGGTCCGCCACCAGCGAGCCTATCCACGCGATGGCCACGTGGGCGAAGATGGCCAGCACATGTTCGAGCGCGTCGAACACGCCCATCTCCATCAGGCCGATGGCGATCAACACGTTGAACACCAGCCACACCACGCGGCCCGGATGGCTATGCGTGACGCGGGCGAAGAAATTCGACCACGCCAGCGAACCGGCATAGGCATTGGTCACGTTGATCTTGACCTGGGAGATCACCACGAACAGGGTCATCGCCCCCAGCGCCCAGGCCGGATGGCTGAACACATAGCCGAAGGCCACCAGGTACATCTTGGTCGGATCCGCCGCCTTGACCGCCGGCACGCCATGCCGCAAGGCCAGGTAGGCCAGGAAGGCGCCTGCCAGCATCTTGGCCGCGCCGGGGATGATCCAGCCCGGTCCGGCGCACAGCAGCGCCAGCCACCAGCGCTTGCGATTGGCGGCCGTCTTGGCCGGCAGGAAGCGCAGGAAGTCGACCTGTTCGCCGATCTGCGTGATGAGCGACGCGCCCACCGCCACGCCGGCGCCGAACATCAGCAGGTCGAAATGCCCGCCACCCGTGCCGGGCGCGCCGCCACCGGCCCGTCCCGGATAGTTGAACAGGCCGGCCAGCGCGCCGGGATCTTTCAGCAGGATGAAGGCATAGGGCAGCACCAGCAGCACCAGCCACACCGGCTGGGTCCAGGCCTGCAAACGATTGACCAGCGTAATCCCGTAGGTGACAAAAGGGATGATGACCACCGCGCACACCAGATACCCCAGCGATAGCGGCAGGCCGGTGCATAACTCTATCGCCAGGGCCATGATGGCGGCTTCCAGCGCGAAGAAGATGAAGGTGAAGGACGCGTAGATCAGCGACGTGATGGTCGAGCCGATGTAGCCGAAGCCGGCGCCGCGCGTCAGCAGGTCCATGTCCAGGCCATGCCGCGCGGCGTAGTAGGCGATGGGCAGGCCGGTGAAAAAAATCAACACCGACACGGCCATGATGGACCAGAAGGCGTTGATGAATCCGTAGTTCAGCGCCAGCGCACCGCCGATGGCTTCCAGCGCCAGGAAGGATAGGGCGCCCACCGCCGTGTTGGCAACGCGGAACTCTGACCACTTGCGGAAGGAGTGCGGCGTGAAACGCAGCGCGTAGTCCTCCAATGTCTCGTTGGCGACCCACGTGTTGTAGTCGCGCCGGACCTTGACGATGCGTTGAGATGCGCTGGCGTCCACGCTTGACTGTCCCTTGTTATATGCGTCGATTGACGTATGTCTGCTTTGTACTCGCTGGGGGCGGGGCGGCCACTACGTCAATCAACGTATGTTGCGCCGCGTCATGCGTTCCTAGTATTGCATCGAACCCCCGGGTACGGCGCACATTAAAACATCGCCGCGACATCGGGTTTCCCCTAAAGCGTCTCATCCGCAAGGAGCGTTCGATGTCTCGCAAACCCCCCTTCCAAAACGAACTCGCGTCGCCTTCTCGCCGGCGCGCGGCACTGACGCTGGCCTCGCTGCCGCTGCTGGGCATGCCCGCTTTCAGCCGCGCTGCCGGACCCGCCACGTCCGTCGTCAACACCACGGGGCGGGCGGTGACCGACACCGAAGTGACCGTCGGCCAATTGCACTCGGCCACCGGCACCATGGCCATCAGCGAGACCGGTTCGATCCAGGCCGAACGCCTGGCCATCGAGCAGATCAACGCCGCCGGCGGCATCCTCGGCCGCCAGATCAAGATCATCCAGGAAGACGGCGCGTCCGACTGGCCCACCTTCGCCGAAAAGGCGCGCAAGCTGCTGGTCAGCGACAAGGTCGCCACCGTGTTCGGCTGCTGGACCTCGGCCTCGCGCAAGGCGGTGCTGCCGGTGTTCGAAAAGGAAAACGGCCTGCTCTACTACCCGACCTTCTACGAAGGCCTGGAGCAATCCAAGAACGTGTTCTACACGGGCCAGGAAGCCACCCAGCAGATTCTGGCGAGCCTGAACTGGCTGGCCGAGACGAAGAAAGCCAAGACCTTCTACCTGGTGGGCTCCGACTACATCTGGCCGCGCACGTCGAACAAGATCGCCCGCAAGCACATCGAAAACGTGCTCAAGGGCGAAGTGGTGGGCGAGGACTACTTCCCGCTGGGCCACACGCAATTCGGTTCGCTGATCAACAAGGTCAAGCTGAAGAAGCCGGACGTCGTGTTCGCCGACGTGGTCGGCGGCAGCAACGTGTCCTTCTACAAGCAGTTGAAGGCCGCCGGTGTCACCGCCGAAAAGCAGAAGCTGCTGACGATCTCCGTGACCGAGGACGAACTGCTGGGTATCGGCGGTGAGAACGCCGAAGGCTTCTATTCGTGCATGAAGTATTTCCAGAGCCTGGACAACCCCAACAACAAGAAGTTCGTGGCGGCCTTCAAGGCCAAGTACGGCGCCAACGCGGTGATCGGCGACGTCACCCAGGCCGCTTACCTGGGACCGTGGCTGTGGAAGATGGCGGTCGAGAAGGCCGGCAGTTTCGACGTCGACAAGGTGGTGGCGGCAGCGCCCAACCAGGAATTCAAGGAAGCGCCCGAAGGCTATGTGAAGGTCGACCCCAACCACCACTTGTGGAGCCGCACGCGCGTGGGCCAGATCCGCAAGGATGGTCAGTTCGACGTGGTTTATGAAACCAAGGACCTGATCAAGCCGGATCCCTTCCCCGCCGGTTATCAGTAAGCGAGCAGGCACGCCGCGGGCCCACAAGGTGTCCGCGGCTGCGCATGCAGCGCCAGGCATGAAGTCACACCCGGTCGCCGGCCGCGCGACCCCATCAACATCCATCCCCGAGGCCAGCCATGGAATCCTTCTCAGATCTGGGCGCCATTCTCCTGATGCAGGGCTTCAATGGCCTGTCCGTCTTCAGCGTCCTGCTGCTCATGGCCCTGGGCCTGGCCATCATTTTCGGCCAGATGGGGGTCATCAACATGGCGCACGGGGAATTTCTCGCCGTCGGCGCCTATACGACGTATCTCTTTTCCGAGCTGACGCAGCAGTACCTGCCGTCGCTCATGCCTTACTACTTTTTCTGCGCCATCGTGGCGGCCTTCGCCGTCACCTTCGTGCTGGGCTGGCTGGTGGAATGGCTGATGATCCGCCATCTGTACCGCCGCCCCCTGGACACGCTGCTGGCCACCTGGGGCCTGTCGCTGGTGATGCAACAGGCGCTGCGTTCCATCTTCGGTCCGCGTGAGGTCAGCCCGGCGCTGCCCGAATGGCTGATGGGTTCGGTACAGCCGCTGCCCGGCGTCGACATTCCGGTCAATGGCCTGGTGGTGATGATCATCACCCTGTTCCTTACCTGCGGCCTTCTGCTGGCCTTGTTCCGCTCCACCTGGGGGCTGCATGTGCGCGCCACGGTGCAGAACCGGGTGATGAGCGGTTCGGTGGGCATCGATACCAAGCGGGTCGACCGCGTCACCTTCGCGCTGGGCTGCGGCATCGCCGGCATCGCGGGCGCGGCCTTCACCACGATAGGGTCGACCGGTCCGACCAGCGGCTCGCTATACATCGTCGATACGTTCCTGACCGTGGTGTTCGGTGGCGCGGCCAGCCTGTACGGCACCATCGCGTCGGCCTTCCTGATCGCCCAGACCCAATCCGTGTCGGAGTTCTTCCTGACCGGTTCCATGGCCAAGGTGCTGACCCTGTCCGCGGTGGTCATCATCCTGATGCTGCGCCCGCAAGGGTTGTTCTCAATCAAGGTCCGCAAGTAGTCGGTGGGAGCACGAACGTGAAAACCCTGTACAAAAACGTTTTGGGCGGCCGTCAAGGCATGATCGGGATCGCCATCCTGGCGGCGCTGATCTTCGTCGTCTTTCCGCTGGTGCTGGACGGCTTCCGGCTGAACCTGGTGGGCAAATACCTGACCTATGCCTTCGTGGCGCTGGGCCTGGTGTTGTGCTGGGGCTACGGCGGCATCCTCAGCCTGGGGCAGGGCGTGTTCTTCGGCCTGGGCGGCTATTGCATGGCCATGTTCCTCAAGCTGGAAGCCTCCAGCGTGGAAGCCACCAAGATCCAGTCCACGCCCGGCATCCCGGACTTCATGGACTGGAACCAGATCACCTCGTTGCCGTGGTTCTGGGTGCCCTTCAAGAGCTTCATCTTCACGCTGTTCGCGGTGCCCATCGTGCCGGCGCTGCTGGCCCTGGTGCTGGGCGTGGCCATGTTCAAGCGGCGCGTGGGCGATACCTACTTCGCCATCGTGACGCAGGCCGTGGCCCTGATTCTGTCGGTGCTGATCATCGGCCAGCAGGGTTTCACCGGCGGCGTCAACGGCATCACCGACCTGCGCACCTTGCTGGGCTGGGATATCCGTACCGACTCGGCACGCGTCATCCTGTATTTCGTCACGGCGGCGCTGCTGTTCGCCTGCATCCTGTTCGGCCGCTTCCTGCTGTCGTCCAAACTGGGCAAGCTGTTGATGGCGATGCGCGACAAGGAAGAGCGCGTGCGCTTCTCCGGCTACGACGTGTCCAGCTTCAAGGTGTTCGTGTTCTGCGTGGCCGCGGTGTTCTCGGCCATCGGCGGCGCCATGTTCACCTTGCAGGTCGGCTTCATGTCGCCGTCCTTCGTCGGCATCGTGCCCTCCATCGAAATGGTGATCTTCGCCGCGGTCGGCGGCCGCTTGTCCCTGCTCGGCGCCGTCTACGGCACCTTGCTGGTGAACTTCGGCAAAAGCTATTTTTCGGAAAGCTTCCCCCAGTTGTGGCTGTTCCTGATGGGCGGCCTGTTCATCGCGGTGGTGATGGCTTTTCCGAATGGCCTGGCCGGCCTGTATACGCAGTACGTCAAGCCCCGTCTCGGGCGTCAGGGCGCAGGTAAGGCCCAGGCCGCCACCAGCGCCGTCGACATCAACCCTGCAAGCCCCGCCAAACCCGCCCCCAGCAATACGGAGGCCGCATGAATCCGCCCATCCTGAATACGACGGTCACCCCCGCGCAGGAATTCGCCCTCTACGTGGAAGGCTTGACCGTGGCCTTCGGCGGCTTCGTCGCCGTCAACGACTTGAACCTCTACGTCGACAAGGGCGAGCTGCGCGTGGTGATCGGTCCCAACGGCGCCGGCAAGACCACGCTGCTCGACCTGATCTGCGGAAGGACCAAGGCAACGTCGGGCTCGATCCGTTTCAAGGACGTCGAACTGACCAAGATGGCCGAGCACCGCATCGTGCGCGCCGGTGTCGGCCGCAAGTTCCAGACGCCGTCGATCTACGAAACCCTGACAGTGCGCGAGAACCTGGAAGTGTCGTTCCCGCGCGGCCGCAGCGTGTTCGGCGCGATGACCTTCCGCCTGACCGCCGATGTCGTCGAACGGGTGGAGCAGGTGGCGGAGGAAATCTTCCTCCAGGACATGCTGGACAAGTCGGCGGAGTTGCTGTCGCACGGCCAGAAGCAGTGGCTGGAAATCGGCATGCTGCTTATGCAGGAGCCGGAATTGATGATGCTGGACGAGCCGGTGGCGGGCATGAGCGTGTCGGAACGCGAGAAGACCGCGGAATTGCTTAACCGCATCAGCAAGAACCGGTCGATGATCGTCATCGAGCACGACATGGAATTCGTCAAGAACATCGCGCACAAGGTGACCGTGCTGCACCAGGGCAAGGTCCTGGCTGAAGGGTCGATGGACAAGGTGCAGAACGACCCGCGCGTGATCGAAGTGTATCTAGGCCATTGAGACGGGTTCCGGCTCAAGCAGGCAAACACGCCATAGACTAAGTACCAGCAACAGGCTGGCCTTGGGCTCTCCTTGGAGAAAACATCCATGTTCAACGTATCGGGACTGCAATCCGGGTATGGCCAGAGCCGTGTGATCCACGGTGTCGACCTCAACATCGCCAAGGGCGAAATCGTGGCCGTGATGGGCCGTAACGGCATGGGCAAGACCACGCTGTTCAAAACCATGATGGGCGTGCTGCCCACCATGGGCGGCAAGGTGGAAGTGGACGGCGTGGACATCACCGCCATGGAAAGCTTCCAGCGCGTGCGCTCCGGCGTGGCCTATGTGCCGCAGGGACGCATGATCTTCCCCACCTTGACGGTGGAAGAGAACATCCGCACCGGCCTGCGCGGCGCCGCCTTGCGCGACCCGTTGCCGGAGGAGATTTTCTCCCTGTTCCCCGTGCTGCATGAAATGCGGCGCCGGCGCGGCGGCGACCTGTCCGGCGGCCAGCAGCAGCAGCTGGCCATCGCGCGCGCGCTGGTGACCGGCCCCAAGGTGCTGATGCTGGATGAGCCCACCGAGGGCATACAGCCGTCCATCATCAAGGACATCGCCCGCACGCTGCTGGAGATCCGCAAGCTGAAGGACCTGGCGATCATCGTGTCCGAGCAGGTGCTGAGCTTCACCATGCAGATTGCGGACCGGCTGATCGTCATCGACAAGGGCCGCTTCGTCCACGAGAACAAACGCGACGAGGTCGACGAACAGACCATCAGCCGCTATCTGTCCGTGTAGTTTTCCTTGTATTCGGGTGGTCGCTTGCCCGCCTCTTTCCGCGTTTACGTCTCTTCGTTTACGTCTCTTCTTCGCTGCCCCGCAACGCTTAGTGCCCGCCTAGTCCAACAAAGGAGCAAGTCATGCCCGATACCCTGATCAAAGTCGATCTGGCCCAGTCGCCCTACGAGAACGAAAATATCCACAATCGCTGGCATCCCGACATTCCGATCTCGGTGTGGGTGAAGCCGGGCGACGACTTCGTGCTGGAAACCTACGACTGGACCGGCGGCGCGATCAAGAACGACGACAGCGCCGACGACGTGCGCGACGTCGATCTGTCGACGGTGCATTTCCTGTCCGGCCCGGTGGGCGTGGAGGGCGCGGAGCCGGGCGATCTGCTGGTGGTCGACTTCCTCGATATCGGCGCCAAGCCGGACAGCCTGTGGGGCTTCAACGGCTTCTTCAGCAAGAAGAACGGCGGTGGCTTCCTGACCGAGCATTTCCCGCAGGCGCAGAAATCCATCTGGGATTTCCATGGCATGTTCACCAGTTCGCGCCACATTCCCGGCGTCAACTTCGCGGGCCTGATCCACCCCGGCCTGATCGGCTGCCTGCCCGACCAGGCCATGCTCGATACCTGGAACAAGCGTGAACAGGCGCTGATCGATACCAACCCCAATCGCGTGCCGCCGCTGGCCAACCCGCCCGCGCCCAAGACCGCCCACATGGGCAAGCTGACGGGCGCCGCGCGCGACAAGGCCGCGGCCGAAGGCGCGCGCACGGTACCACCGCGCGAACACGGCGGCAACTGCGACATCAAGGATCTGTCGCGCGGGTCGCGCGTGTTCTTCCCGGTGTACGTGAAGGGCGGCGGCCTGTCGGTGGGCGACCTGCACTTCTCCCAAGGCGACGGCGAGATCACGTTCTGCGGCGCCATCGAGATGGCGGGCTGGATCCATATGCGCGTCAGCCTGATCAAGGGCGGGATGGAAAAGTACGCCATCAAGAACCCCATCTTCAAGCCCAGCCCCATTACGCCGAATTACAAGGATTACCTGATCTTCGAAGGCATTTCCGTTGATGAAAAGGGCAGCCAGCATTACCTCGATGTGCATATCGCCTATCGCCAGGCTTGCCTCAACGCCATCGAATACCTGAAGAAGTTCGGCTACTCCGGCGCGCAGGCGTATTCCATCCTGGGCACGGCGCCGGTGCAGGGGCATATCAGCGGGGTGGTCGACATTCCCAATGCCTGCGCCACGCTGTGGCTGCCGACCGAGATCTTCGACTTCGACATCCAGCCGTCGGTCAGCGGACCGATCAAGGCCATCAGCGGCGGCGTCGACATGCCGCTGTCGCCGGACCTGTAAGGAGATCAAGCCATGCCTCTATACGACTACAGCTGCCCCGTCTGCGGGGAGTTCGCGGTAATGCGTCCGTTGGCGGCGTGGCGCGATCCGGCGGCCTGCCCCGAATGCGGGGGCGAGTCGCCCCGCATCATCGGCGGCGCGCCGGCGCTGGGCGCCTTGTCGTCGGCGGTGAACCGGGCCCATGCGATGAACGAGCGCAATGCCAACGAGCCGCGCAGTTCACGCGGCGGCCACGGCATGAACTGCGGTTGCTGCGGCGGTGGCAAACTGCCCGGCAAGACGCGCAAGACGGCCGACGGCGGCAAGACTTTCGCCAACAGCAGGCCATGGATGATCAGCCATTGAGGTCGTCCGGAAGTGCCGCGTGACGTGAAAAATGAACCGGCAGACCGATAAAAATGTCGGACTAGTCCTATTTCTGCGTCACTTTGCTTGAAATCTCTCCAGTGTGTTCAGAATCCAGAGCGTCGTTGGTACGACCGGGACCGATTTATCCGTCGGTCTCGTTAGTCCTCTCGCAAACTGGAGATTGCAATGCTGGATTTCGGCCTGTCTCGCACCGAGTTTTTTTCAACCTACTTCGAGCGTACCCATCTGCTGGTGCGCGACGCGCTGGGTGGCGCGCCGCCATTCACCTGGAGTGACGTCGACGATATCCTGCATGCCTGGAATCTGGCCGAGGCCGACATCCAGTTGCGCAGGGGGGAGTTGATTCCACCCGAGCTGTACGTCCAGTCCTATCAGGACATCGACGACCGGCGGCTGCGGCTGCAGGCGGCCGAAGTGCGCCGCTATATCGAGGAAGGCGCCACGCTGATCATGAGCCGCCTGGACCTGCGCTGCCGCGACGTGGCGCGCCTGTGCGACAGCATCGCGGCGTACACCGGCCATCGCCTGGTGGCCAACGGCTATGTGTCGATGCGGGGCGAGGGCGCCTTCGGCAGGCACTGGGACACCCACGACGTCTACGCGGTGCAACTGCTGGGGCGCAAGCGCTGGCGTTTGTACCCGCCCACCTTTCCCCTGCCCATGCCTGAACAGAACAGCATGACGCGGGAAGAGGATTGCCCGGCGCGGCCCGTGCTCGATGTCTGGCTGGAAGCGGGCGACCTGCTGTACATCCCGCGCGGGTGGTGGCATGAAACCTTGCCGCAGGAAGGCATGCCCAGTTTCCATGTGGCCGCCGGCGCCCACACGGGCAAGGTGGCCGACTACATTGCCTGGTGCTGCGACCGGGTGCTGCCGGACATGCTCAGCGCGCGGGCCACCTTGCGCCCCGGCGCGGACAATATGGGCGCGCTGCGGGAGCTGTTCGGCGAACTGCCGCGGCGCCTGCTGGACGAGAAGCTGGTGAATGCCTTCCTGCGGCAGATCCAGTCCATGGGCAATCTTCCTTACCCCGGCATCACCGATTGGCCGGATATGGGGCGGCAGCGGTGAATGTTGCGCTGCGTCAGGTGGCGGCAGGGTCCTGCGGTTAAGATCGAACGGATCGTCCCGTCCCACCACCCATCGAGGGAGTCGCAGCATGTTGCTCACCGCAGACGCCAAAGGCGTTTTTCCCATTGCCCCCACGCCGTTTTTCGATGACGGCGCCATCGATACCGCTTCGGTGGATCGCATGACGGATTTCTATCTTGAATGCGGTTCCACCGGTCTGACCGTGCTCGGGCAATTGGGCGAAGCGCCCAAGCTGGAACATGCGGAGTCCGTGGCGGTGGCCGGCCAGGTCATCCGCCGCGCCGCGCGTCTGCCGGTGGTGGTGGGCGTGTCGGCGCCGGGCTTCGCCGCCATGCGCGCGCTGACGCATGAGGTGATGGGGCAGGGCGCGGCCGGCGTGATGATCGCGCCGCCCAACACCTTGCGTACCGATGACCAGATCGTCAATTACTACCGCCAGGCGGTGGAGGCAATCGGCGCTGACGTGCCTTTCGTGCTGCAGGACTATCCGCTGACGTTTTCGGTGCAGATGACGCCGGCGGTGATCCGCCGCATCGTGCAGGAGCTGCCGTCTTGCGTCATGCTCAAGCACGAGGACTGGCCGGGGCTGGAGAAGATTTCCACCTTGCGTGGGTTCGAGAAGGACGGCTCCATGCGGCACATCTCGATTCTGTGCGGCAACAATGGCCTGTTCCTGGACTACGAGGTGGAACGCGGCGCCGACGGTGCGAATACGGGTTATTGCTTCCCCGACATGTTGTGCGATGTCGTGCGCCTGAATGCCGCCGGCGAGCGCGAGGCCGCGCATGACCTGTTCGACGCGCATCTGCCGCTGCTGCGCTATGAGCAGCAGCCTGGCGCCGGCCTGGCCGTGCGCAAGTACATCATGATGCGCCGGGGCATCCTGACGTCGGCCGCGCAACGCCGCCCGGCCAGCCCCATGTCAGCCACCGCCCGCGCCGAAGTTGAACATCTGCTGACACGCCTGGCCCGCCACGACAAACGCGCCGCCCTCCCGCCGGTATAAGCCGGCCCGCGGGCCGGCTGGGCCGCCTCCGGCCCGGCGCGCCTGGGCGTCGATTGCGCGGCAAGCGGGGGCGGCATCTATATTGATACGTGCTGCGCGGGCTGATGACCCGCGGTAGACCCGGCCAAAAGTCCGCTCCGGCGTCAGCCGGAGCGGACAATCAATTCTATTGTTCGGCGTAGCCGGAAACAGTAATTACCACCCAGGGTCGCCGTCGTCACATATGCGGCAGGTAGAATCCCCGGATCCTTACCTATCATGAGGCATGTGTGGATAGCGTCATCTCGATCCAAGGTTTATCCAAAACCTACGCGTCGGGTTTCCAGGCGCTGCAAGGCATCGACCTGGAAATTCGACGTGGCGAAATATTTGCTCTGCTGGGCCCCAACGGCGCCGGCAAGACCACCCTCATCAGCATCATCTGCGGCATCGTCAACGCCAGCAGCGGCACCGTGCTGGCCGACGGCCACGACATCCGTACCGACTTCCGGGCGGCGCGCGCCAAGATCGGGCTGGTACCGCAGGAACTGAACACCGACGCCTTCGAAAGCGTCTGGAACACCGTCACCTTCAGCCGCGGCCTGTTCGGCAAGCCGGCCAATCCCGCCTATGTCGAGCAGGTGCTGCGCGACCTGTCGCTCTGGGACAAACGCGCGTCGCGCATCATGACCCTGTCGGGCGGCATGAAGCGCCGTGTGATGATCGCCAAGGCGCTGTCGCATGAGCCGGATATCCTGTTCCTGGACGAACCGACAGCCGGCGTCGACGTGGAGCTGCGCCGCGGCATGTGGGACATGGTGCGACGCCTGCGCGAGCGTGGGGTCACGGTGATCCTGACCACGCACTACATCGAAGAAGCGCAGGAGATGGCCGACCGCATCGGCGTCATCCGCAAGGGCCGCATCATCCTGGTGGAACAGACCGCCGCGCTGCTGCGCAAGCTGGGCAAGCGCCAGCTGACCCTTTCGCTGAAGCAGCCCCTCGCCGCGCTGCCCCCGCTGGACGCACTGGCGGGGCACGACGTGGCGCTGGCCGAGGACGGCCAGCAAATCGTCTACACCTACGACAACCAGGAGAGCGGCGCCGACATCGCCACGCTGCTGCGGCAGCTGGCCGAGGCGGGGGTGGTGTTCTCCGATATCCGCACGTCGGAAAGCTCCCTGGAAGATATCTTCGTCAGCCTGGTCCACGAATCATGAACGTATACGCCATCCGCGCCATCTATCTGTTTGAAATGGCCCGCATGTGGCGCACGCTCATGCAGAGCGTCGCGTCGCCGGTCATTTCCACCTCTTTGTATTTCATCGTGTTCGGGTCGGCCATCGGTTCGCACATGGTCGACATCGACGGCGTCAGCTACGGCGCCTACATCGTGCCGGGCATGGTGATGCTGGCATTGCTGACGCAGAGCATCTCCAATGCGTCTTTCGGCATCTATATGCCGCGCTTCAGCGGGACCATCTACGAGATCCACTCAGCGCCGATTTCCTACGTGGAGATCGTGGTGGGCTACGTGGGAGCGGCGGCGAGCAAGTCGGTGATCCTGGGCACCATCATGCTGGTGACGGCGCGGCTGTTCGTGCCTTTCGAGGTGGCCCATCCGGTGTGGATGGTGAGCTTCCTGCTGCTGACCTGCATCACGTTCAGCCTGTTCGGTTTCATCATCGGGATCTGGGCCGACGGCTTTGAAAAGCTGCAGGTGATTCCGCTGATGATCATCACGCCGCTGACCTTCCTGGGCGGCAGCTTCTATTCGATCAATATGCTGCCGCCGTTCTGGCGCACCGTCACCCTGTTCAATCCGGTGGTCTACCTGATCAGCGGGTTCCGCTGGAGCTTCTACGGCGTGTCCGATGTGACGGTGGGCATCAGCGTGGGCATGACCCTGGTGTTCCTGCTCCTGTGCCTGACCGCGGTGCACTGGATCTTCAAAACTGGCTACCGGTTGAAGGCATGAGCGCGGACCGGGAGCCGGCCCTCGGGCGCGATGCGGAAGCGTTGACCCTGCGGCTGCGGCCGGGCGGGGCGGTGCAAAGCCGCATGTCGCTGCGGCAGCCCGACGCGCTGGACCTGGAATACACCCGCCTGATGATGGGCTTCCTGCTGTTCGAGCCGGAACCCGTCCATATCGTGCAGATCGGCCTGGGCGGCGGTTCGCTGGCCAAGTTCTGCCACCGCTACCTGCCGCGCGCCCGGGTGACCGTGGTGGAGATCGATCCCCGCGTCATCGCCCTGCGGGACGAATTCAGGGTGCCCCCGGACGATGCGCGTCTGACCGTGGTGCAGGGCGACGGCGCCGACTACGTCAAGGCGCACCCGCAGACCGCTGACGTGCTGCTGCTGGATGGCTACGACGACAACGGCCTGCCGGCGCGTTTGCGCGGCCGTGAGTTCTTCGAGGATTGCCGGCGCTGCCTGCGGCACCGGGGCGTGCTGGTCGCCAATCTGCACCGGCAGGCGGCGGACTATGCGCCGTGCCTGCATGACCTGATGGCACTGTTTCCATCGGGGCTGCTGGAAGTGGCCGACGAGGACCTCGCCAACAGCATCGTCTACGCCAGCGCCGCCGACCTGGGCGCCAGGCTGCGCGCCGATGCCATCCTGCGGCCGGACACGCTGGCCAAGGAAGCCTGGCGCCAGCTCATGCCGACCTTCCGCATGATCGCCGCGACCATGGCGCTGCGTTGATGTAGCGGCCGGCGCGCGAAGGGGCGTGGCCCGCGACCGGGGCCGTGACCCGGGGCCGCGGCCAAGCCGTTACTGCGCCGATGCCGCGTGCCGCGCCAGCAACGCGTCGAAGGCGTCGAAAATACGATCGATGTACACGTTCTTGAAGCGCAGCCTGTCCTGCTCGGCCTCGGGATGCACCAGCATGCTGGCGTTGGTCTCGAACACCAGCACCCGCCCATCCGGCAGCAGCGAGAAATCGATACCGCAATAGTCCAGGTCCATGCGCTGCGCGATGGCATGCAGCGCGGCCCAGGCCTTGGCGCCCAGCGCCTGCGCGGGATCGTCCAGGAAGCGCCGTTCCTCGTCCAGCTTCCACTGGTCGGAAAGCATGTCGGCCGAGAAATAATGCAGCAGCCATTGGCTGCCGATGGCCAGGTGATACGGATAGGGCACCCGGTCGATGAAGATCACGCGGTACTTGCGGAAGTAGCCATCGGGCGAACGGTATTCGTGATACCGGGTCAGGTACATCTCGCCCTGGGTCGGCGGATCGGTGGGATCCGAGCGCGATGCCAGCAGCACGATGCCGTCGCCGCCATGTTCCCCGACCGGGCGCACCAGGGCGGGGTAACCGACACCGCCCCGCTCGAGCGCGGCGTGGATGACGAAGGCCGGATTGGACTGGCGGTCCCAGCGCATCGTGGTGGGCACCAGAATGTCCGGCACCCCTGCCAGCAGCGCCCCCGTGTATTCGCGGTAGGTGCGGTCGATGCGTTCGGGCGGGTTCAGTATCGGCCCATGATCGGCCGCCATGAAGCGCGCCTGCGCCTCGCGGCAGGACGCGCCGCGGTCGGCATCCGAGATCACGTTGAAAATGACGTCGTAGGGCGGCAAGCGCTTGGAGCGCCCCCGCAGCATGCCTGCCTCGCCCTCGTCCATCACCCACTTGAAGGTGCGGTTATGGGCGGGCGGCAGCAGATGGCCGAAGGGCAGGTTGGCGACCTGGCTTGAGCACATGATCAGTACGCTGCGGCGGCGGGTCGCCTTGGCGGCGCTGAACGCGGGCTGATGCCGATAGTTCAGGTACAAGCGGCGCCGGCGCGGATCGATCTGTCCCGCCTGCTCGCGCCGGCCCATCTGACGCAGGGCCCAGGCCAGGCAGATGTGGGCCGGGGCCAGGCCGGGTTCGATCAGCAGGGCTTTTTCCAGCCAGTGCGCGGCCGCTTCCCATTGCTTGTGCTTGGCGTAGACGCGCCCGATGTCGAAGATGTCGCTGGCGCGGCGGCGCGCGATGGCGTCGGCGCCCAGGCGGGCCGAGGCGGCATCGGCCTTCTGTTCGGTGGCATCCAGGGAAACGACCAGGGCCAGGTAGACGTCCGCGTTGAGCGGCAGGCGCGAGGCGGCCTGTTGCAGGGCGGGAACGGCCTCGGCATGGCGGCCCGTGTCCTGCAGAAGACGGCCCAGGGCCAGCCATTCCTCCCCGGTCATGGATGGGGCGGGGGCGATATGGGAATCAGGCGTGGCGGACATGCGGCGGGCGGCGGTGATAGAGAGAGGGCCGGTACGTGATGGCGGGCCGGCGGCCCCCAGGCATGGCGGCCGGTGCCGCCGCAATGTAGCGGCGCGGGCCTGAATAGTACCTGTCTCAGCCGAAGCGGCGCGCCGCGTCCAGGGCCAGGCCGGCGCCGATGCTGCCGAACAGGTCGCCTTCCACCGCGCGGGCGTCCGGCAGCAGGGCCGCCACGCGTTCGCGCAGCAGCGGCAGGCGGCTCGAACCGCCGGTGAAGAACACCGTATCGACCTTGCTGGCGGCCGCGCCGGCGTCCCGCAGCAGCGCCGCGACGGTGGTTTCGATGCGGGCGATCAGGGGCGCCGTGGCGGTGTCCAGCACCGGGCGGTCGACCGTCAGGTCCAGGTCGGCCTTGATCCGGTCCAGGACCAGGCGCGTTTCAGGCGCCTCGGACAGGGCGATCTTGGCCTCTTCGATCTGCAGGGCCAGCCAATGGCCTTCGCGTTGCTCGATCAGGCGGAACAGCAGGTCGATCTTGTCGCGTTCGGCGGCGTTGGCGCGGATGTAGGCCAGTTGCTCGCGCGCCTTGGGCGCATAGACGAAGTTGATGGTGTGCCATGAAGCCAGGTTGCCGAACACGGTGGACGGCACGTCCTTGCCGCTGCGCAACTGGCTGCCCAGGCCCAGCAGGGGCATGGCGGTCTTCAGGTTCAGCTGCCGGTCGAAGTCGCCACCGCCGACGTGGACGCCGCCGTGCGCCAGGATGTCGGCGCGCCGGTCCAGCGCCTGCGCGCGGTCCGGACCCAGGCGGATCAGCGAGAAGTCGGAGGTACCCCCGCCGATGTCGACCACCAGCACCAGTTCCTCGTGGTCCAGCGCCGACTCGTAGTCGAATGCCGCCGCCAGCGGTTCGAACTGGAATTCGACGTGCTTGAAGCCGACGGCCGCGGCGATTTCACCCAAGGTATCCTGGGCCAGCTTGTCGGCCGCGGGATCGTCGTCGACGAAGAAGGCGGGGCGGCCCATGACGACGGACGTGAACTCGCGGCCCGCGGTCTGTTGCGCGCGTTCGCGCAGCTGCTGGATGAAGCGCGTCAGCAGCACCCGGAACGGCACGCCGCGGCCACGGATTTCCGTGTGGCCGTCGATCAGCGGGCTGCCCAGCAGATTCTTCATGGCACGCATCAGCCGCCCTTCGTAACCGGCCAGGTAGTCCGTGAGGGCGCCGCGGCCATAGCTGACGGTCTCGTCTTCGTCATGGAAGAAGATCGCCGACGGCAGGGTGGGGCGGCCGTCTTCCAGCATCAGAAGCGAATGCTGGCCGGGGCGGAGCCAGCCGACGGTGGAGTTGGAAGTGCCGAAGTCGACACCGCAGGCAGTCGCGGGAGAGGATGCAGTCATGAAGAGTAATGCGCCGCGCCCCGCGCGCGGGTGACGCGGGTACGGATTCGGAAAAGGAATGGGGGACCGGCGCAGTGCCGGCCCCCCATTGTACGGCCTAACAGATGTAGCCTATCAGGCGACGGCCGCCTCGCTCACTCCCGCCGCGGCGCTAGGCACCACCGGGTATTCCTCCAGCGCGTACTTCAAGGCATCCTCGACGTTGTCCAGCAGCACGAACTTGAGCTTTTCGCGCGCTTCCTTGGGCACGTCTTCCAGATCCTTCTCATTGCGCCGCGGCAGCATGACGGTGCTGATGCCGGCGCGTAACGCCGCCAGCGTCTTTTCCTTCACGCCGCCGATGGGCAGCACCAGCCCGCGCAGGCTGACTTCGCCGGTCATGGCGACGTCCGACCGCACCGGCCGCCCCTTGAGCAGGGAAGCCAAGGCGACGAACATCGCCACCCCCGCGCTGGGACCGTCCTTGGGCGTGGCGCCGGCCGGCACGTGGACGTGGACGTCGATCTTGTCCATCGCGTCGCCGCTCCACGTCTTGGCCAGGGTCAGCGCGGCCTGCGCCGATTCCTTCATCACGTCACCCAACTGCCCGGTGAGGATCAGGCGGCCCCCGCCCGGCACCTTGCTGGCCTCGATGAAGAGGATGTCGCCACCCACCGGCGTCCAGGCCAGGCCCGTGGCCACACCCGGCACGCTGGTGCGCAGCTTCACTTCGTTCTCGAAGCGGCGCGGCCCCAGGGACTCCGCCAGGTCGGCCACGTCTATTGTGATGGGCGGTGTCGTGCCCTCCGCGATCTGCATGGCGGCGTGGCGCAACACGGCACCCAACTCCCGTTCCAGGCTGCGCACGCCGGCCTCGCGGGTGTAATCGCCCACGATGGTGGCCAGGGCCGCGTCGGTAATGACGGCCTGGTCCGCTTGCAGCCCGTTGGATTCCAGCTGGCGCTGCACCAGATAACGGCGGGCGATCTGGATCTTCTCTTCCTCGGTATAGCCCGGCAGCTGGATGATCTCCATGCGGTCGCGCAAGGGGCCGGGGATGGTGTCCAGCACGTTGGCCGTGCAGATGAACATGACCCGCGACAGATCGAAGTCCACGCCAAGGTAGTTGTCGCGGAACTTGTTGTTCTGTTCGGGATCCAGCACCTCCAGCAGCGCGCTGCCCGGATCGCCATGGAAACCGCCGGCGCCCAGCTTGTCGATCTCGTCGAGCATCAGCACGACGTTATTCGTGCCGGCGCGGCGCATCGCCTGGATGATGTTGCCCGGCAGCGCGCCCAGATAGGTGCGCCGGTGGCCACGGATCTCTGCTTCGTCATGCACGCCGCCCAGGGCCACGCGCTGGAACTCGCGTCCCGTGGCGCGCGCGATGGACTGCCCCAGCGAAGTCTTGCCCACCCCCGGTGGTCCGGAGAAGCACAACACCGGGCTCTTGCCCGTGGGGTTGAGCTTGCGCACGGCCAGGTATTCCAGGATGCGGCGCTTGATCTTGTCCAGGCCGAAGTGATCGTTGTCCAGCACGCGGCGGGCTTCAGCGATGTCGATCGGCGCTTGCGGCGTCCGCTGCCACGGCAATTCCGTCAGCCATTCCAGATAGGTGCGCAGCATGGCGTATTCGCCGCCGCCTTCGCTCATGCGCTGCAGGCGCTTGAACTCCTTGGTGGCGTGCTTCAACACGTCTTCCGGCATGCCGGCCTTGTCGATCGCCGTCTTCAGCTCTTCGACTTCGGCGGCGGTGTCGTCGCCTTCGCCCAGCTCCTTCTGGATCTGGCGCAGCTGTTCGCGCAGCACATGTTCGCGCTGGCGTTCGTCGAATTGCGCCTTGGTCTTTTCACCGATCTCGCGGGACAGCTTGAGCACCTGGACGCGCGCGGCCAGCAGGTCGATGACCTTGTCCAGGCGGCGCGACAGATCGAAGGTTTCTAGGATGTCCTGTTTTTCCTCGACCTTCACGTCCACCAGGTTGGCGACCATGTCGGCCAGCACGGCGGGCGACTCGATGGCTTCCACCACCGTGGTCAGCTCGTCCGGCACGTGCGGCAGCAGCTTGATGGCTTCGACCGCCTGCTCCTTCAACTGCAAGGCGCGCGCTTCGATACCCTGGGTCTTGGGCTCTTCCTGCTCGATGAGGGCGACGCGCGCCACCATGAAGGGCCAGCCTTCAAGGAATTCAAGCACGCGGAAACGCGACTCGCCCTGCACCACGACGTGGTGGGTATCGTCCTGGCCGGTGATGTAGCGCACCACCGGGCCTTGCGTGCCGACCCAATAGAGATCGTCGGGACCGACGTCGTCTTTCTTGGGATCGCGCTGCAGGAGAAAACCGAGCGGCAATTCGCTCTTGACGGCTTCCTGCACCGCCGCCACGGTCGCCTGCCGGCGCAGCGTCACCGGTGAAAGGACGCCGGGGAACAACACCGCTTCGCGCAGCGGCACAAGGATGATCGCATCCTGCGGCAGGCGCTTGAGGGCGCTACCGGCCGGCGCGGCGGCGTTCGTGGGGCCGCCACTGGTCCGGGGCGCATCGTCGCCGGACCGCACTTGCATCGTGGGCCAGAACTTCATGGCGTTTCCTTTCTCTTGACGAGGGTAAGAACGAGGCAGCCGTCCGCCATGACCGGCGGTTCGGGTTCGAGCGAGTGCAAGGGCAGGGCGATGCGCCGCTCGAAGCGGCCATAGGGGATTTCGACGCGATGGATGTGGGCGGCTTGCGTTGCCGGCAGACGTCGTGCGCCGGCAACCGTAATGCCGCCGGCTTCGAAGCCGACGGTGACCGCCGCTGCAGGAACGCCCGGGAGGGCGACGTAAACGATGACCGCATCCGCGGTTTCGATCACGTCGATGGGAGGTTCCCAACGTTGCGGGTCGGCGGCGCACGCCTTGAAGAACTGCCGTTGCAGGCGTTCGGCCTGCTCCAGCATCGACAGGGCGTCACCCCACATCCAGGATGACAAATCACGGGATCTCATGATGGCATGCCTCTCTGGTATGCGACGTAGATGGCGACGCCCGGGCTGGTTTCAAGAGCGCGGCGGCCGCGGAGAGGAGCATCAGGCGTACCCGCCAGTTTCCGGGATCCGGATGCTGCGTTGCGGGAAAAAGGCCCGGAAGGGGTGTAACAGGGCGTTCCGAAAAGGCCCTGTTCCGGGCGTTATAAAGCGGGCTTTAGATCAACGAAACGTCATTTTGCTACGACATGGGCGCAAACTTGTTGGCAGTCTCCCCCTCTTCGTAGGCGCAAGTAATGCTTCGTATGTAGATCCTACGGGCGCTGGCGTTTTGAGGGGCGGATCAGGCATAGTGCGACTACTCCGAGCGGCAGCGTCATGGCCAGCCAGGAAGCCCAATGCCAGGCGCCCGTGCCCAGCAGGGCGGCCAGCAGTCCAAAGACGGTTAGCAGGCCCAGGAGGATAGGTACCCGCCAGACAAACCAAAAATTGTGCGATGCGGCCATTCGGTCCGGTTCCTCTTATTGTCAGTTTCGCCTGATTATATTAAGAATCGTTATCAGTTGGTCGGTCGTACTCAGGATAGGAGTCGCGCATGTCCCAATATCTGTACGTTCTGACCCGAGTGGATAGCCCGGGCAAGGCATGGCTGCTTCGTTCGGCACGGTCGCCGATGGAACGTGATGGCGGACAGGAAGAGTCGCCTCCGGCGGGCTACACGATCGCCCATTGCGAGACCGTGATGCGCGGCTTCGCCACCGAGCAACTGGCGCATGTGCTTTTGATGGAGGCCGGCTACCGGCCCGATGGCGCGAAGAATGGTTATGAGATCCCGCTGACGGAGATCATCCAGCTGGTGAAGCGCGCCGCCCAGGAAATCTTCATGGCGTTCGCCGGCGAATCGACCGACGAGCCGCCGTCCTCGGCGATGTGGAGTCCCGGCCGCCTGGGTGTCGAAACCGACGGTGTGGAGTCCGGTGACCGGGTGCCATGCGGGCGCCGTTCCGGCGCGTGGTCGCGCTGGCTGAACGAGGCCCGGCCCCGCATCATGGGCCGCTCGGGCCGCGGCTAAGGTTATTCCGGCCGGCGCCAGGCCTGCCACAGAATCAGCAACAGCAAGCCTGCGCCCACCAGGCCGCCGCCCGCGATATAGATCGGCCGGGCCCGTTCGGCCAGCGTCTGGTAATAGCCGATCGACGCCGCATTGGCATTGCGGGGAGGCGACAGCGGCGCCACGCTGAACGCGAAGGCCAGCATCGCGGCACCCAATAGCAGCATGAACAGGGCAGTCCAGCCCAGCCCGGCCCGGCGCGGTCCGCGCGGGGCCGTGTCGGCGGCCTTTGCCCGCTTGCTGCCGGTGCTGGCGCCCGCCGCTTTGGCGGCCGCCTTGGCTTCCTTGGCCGCGGCGGCGCCCGCCTTGGCTTCGGCCTTCACTGCCTTGGCATGTTCCTTTTCCGCTTTTTCCTTGGCCTTGGCCCGTTCCTGCCGCAGCTTTTCCTTCAAGGCTTGGGTGGCCTCGGCGCGCGCGGCCTTTTCCTCCGGCGACAGGCGTGGCCGGTTCAGCCAGGCGGGGATGGCGGCCAGCGCGGCGATGCCGCTCATGGCGCCGAACACCGCGGCGGCGGAAAGATGATTGCCGCCAGCGACCCAGTTGGCGGCGGCGTCGGACAGCATGGAGGCCCCCAGGGCGGCATGCAGCCTGTCCCCCAGGAAATAGATCAGCGCCAGCGCGCCGATCACCAGCAGGGCTACGACGGCGGCGCCGGCCACATTGCCACGCCGTTCATCGACGAAGGCAACGACAGCGATACCTACCAGCCGGATGCATAGCAGCGTCGCCAGCAGCAGCACGCCGGCAATGATCCAGGTAAGGGAAAAACCAAAAGCGAAACGAGCCAGAACCAGGGCCATCAGAGAGCAGGCGAGCGGGGAAAACCGCTCAACATAGCACATGTTGGCCGGCCGGACCCGCGCTTGCCGCCGACGTCAACGCGGCGGCAGGGCGCGGGTGGGGTCGACGGCGGTGCCGCCTCGGCGCAGCTCGAAGTAGAGTTCGACGCGCTTGCTGTCGCTATCGCCCATTTCGGCGATGGTCTGGCCCTGTTTGACCGACTGGCCTTGCTTGACCAGCAGCTTGCGGTTGTGGGCGTAGATGGTCAGGTAGGTCGACCCGTGGCGCACGATGATCAGGTTGCCGTAGCCGCGCAGCCCGTTGCTGGCATAGGCGACCGTGCCGGCGGCCGCCGCGATGATGGGCGTGCCGGGCTTGTTCACGATGCTGACGCCGCGCGATGCGCCGCCGTCGAAGCCGCGGGCCACCGTGCCGGGGGCCGGCCAGATCAGCTTGATGTCGGTGATGGGCGCGCCCGGCGCCAGCTTGGGCGGCGCCGGCGTGCTGGAGCCGCTGCTCTTGCTGGAATGCCTGGCAGGCGCGCTGCTGCCACCCGAGCTGCTGGCGGCCGATCCGCCCGGCGGATCGACGCGCAACACCTGGCCCTTGTCGATGCGATTGGCGCTGGACAGACTGTTCCAACGCATCAGCTCGCTGACGCTGCGGCCGTGGTCGCGCGCGATCTGGGTCAGGGTGTCGCCTGACTGCACCCGGTAAAAGCCGGGACCGACGGGGCCCGTCGAAGAAGCGCAGGCGGCCAGCATCAGCACCATGGCGACGGCGGCCAGGCGCGCGGCCCAGGGCTGGCGCGCATGGCCGCGCGGCGTGCTGGAAAACCAGCGTGAGAACGAAGGACGAAGGTCGGTTGCGGAGAAAACAGGCACTGGAATGCGTCGGAATTCCTGAGGGTCATAGGGGCGGCGCAAGCCGCCCCTGGGAGTCCGAAGGGTACCAAGAAATTCCGACACATGCGCTGGGCGGCGCTTCCTCAGCCGATTTGCACGGGCACGAAGATCTTGTCGTCGCCGCGCTGGACCAGCAAGGCCACCGTCTTGCCGGACTTGGTCAGCATGTCGCGCAGTTGCTGCACGCTGTGCGCCGGCACGCCGTTCACCGACAGGATGACGTCGCCGCGCTGGATGCCTGCCTTGGCGGCCGGCCCGCTGGCTTGCTGCACCAGCAGGCCGTCGGTATCCGCCTGTTCGCGTTCATCCGGCGTCAGCGGCCGCAGTGCCAGGCCCAGCTTGCCGTGCGTGGCGCCCTGGTCGCCGTTGCCGGCTACCGCGTCGCCTTTGCCGAGCGCGCCCAGGGTGGCGGTCAGGGTCTCGTGCTTGCCGTCGCGCCAGATATCCAGCTTGACCTGCTGCCCGGGCGCGGCCAGGTTGATCACCGACGACAGATCGCCCGACGAGACGATGTCGCGGCCGTCGATGGCGCGGATGATGTCGCCCGTCTTCACGCCGGCCTTGTCCGCGGCGCTGCCTTTTTCCACATTGGCGATCAGCGCGCCGGTGGGCGTATCCAGCTTGAACGAGTCGGCCAGGTCCTGATTGACCTCCTGCGCCATCACGCCCAGCTTGGCGTGTTCGACCTTGCCGTGCGCCAGGATCTGATCCTTGATCTTGTACGCGACGTCGATGGGAATGGAGAAAGACAGGCCCTGGAACCCGCCGGTGCGGGTGTAGATCTGCGAATTGATGCCGACCACCTGGCCACGGTCGTTGAACAGCGGGCCGCCCGAGTTGCCGGGGTTGACGGCCACGTCGGTCTGGATGAAGGGCACCGAGGTGTCGTCCGGCAATGACCGGCCCTTGGCGCTGACGATGCCGGCGGTGGCGGTGTTTTCCAGGCCGTACGGCGAGCCGATGGCCAGCACCCAGTCGCCCACCGACAGCGCGCCCACGTCGCCCACCTGCACCACGGGCAGGTTCTTGGCCTCGATCTTGATCACGGCGACGTCGGTCTGCGGGTCGGCGCCCAGCACCTTGGCATGGAATTCACGGCGATCAGTCAGCTTGACGACGACTTCCTTGGCGTCCTTGACCACGTGCGCGTTGGTCAGGATCACGCCGTCCGGGCTGATGATGAAGCCCGAGCCTTCGCCGCGGATGGGAACCTCGCGGGTGGCGTTGGGGCCATAGGGCATCATGCCGGGAAACTGGCCGCCGAAGAACTGCGCCAGGGGATTGTCGTCATCGTCGGCGGCCGACACCTTACGCAGCCCGCTGACGCTGATGTTGACCACCGCGGGGCCGTATTGACGGGTGATCTGGGCGAAATTCGGCGGGGTGACGGTGCCAACCGCCGCCTGGGGATTGGCGGGTTGCTGGGCTGCCGGCGGCGCGCTTTGCGCATGGGCCGAGCCGACCACGGCACTGGCGCCGGCGCCGCCGATGGCGCCCGCCGCCAGCAAGGCCAAGGCGAGACGGGTGGGGTAGAGAGTCCTGGTTTTCATGTCGCATCCTTTAGCGGGTTCTGGGAACACGGCGCCATGGTGCGACAGCAGTCTTAGGCCAAACTTAAGACGGAGATCAAGCCGGAAACACCACCTCGACGCGCAGGCCGCCCAATCCCGGCGCCTGCTCCAGCCGCACCGTGGCGCCGTGCCGTTCGGCGATGGCCCGCACGATGGACAGCCCCAGGCCGCTGCCCACTTCGTCGTGATTGGCCAGGCGGTAGAAGCGGTCGAACACCCGTTCGCGTTCCTCCTCGGGCACGCCCGGGCCGCTGTCGTCGACCAAGAGCCGCGCGCCGCCGGTACCGGGGCCGGGTTCAAGGATGATGTCGATGCGGCCGCCGGGGGGCGTGTACTTGATGGCGTTGTCCAGCAGGTTGCGCAGCAGCAGCGCCAGGGCATCGCTGTTGCCGCGCACCCAGGCGTGGGCGGCGCCGTCCATGCCGATGTCCATGGCGCGCGCATTGGCCTCGGCGAGGACATCGGCGATGGCCTGGCGGGCCACGTCGCCCAGGTCCACCTGCTGCGCCGGCAGGGTGTCGACGGCCACATCGTGGCGCGCCATGGAAAGCAGCTGTTCGATCAGGCGGCTGGCCCGTTCGATGCCGCTGCCCAGGCGTTGCAACGCCAGCTGATGGGCCTGCTCGTCGCCGGGCCGGGCCAGCGCCTGCAACTGCAGGCGCAGCGCGGCCAGCGGCGAGCGCAGCTCATGGGCGGCGTCGCCGACGAAGCGCTTTTGCAGGGCAAAGGCGTGGCGGGTGCGGTCGAGCAGCAGGTTCAGCTCGCGCACGAGCGGCAGGATTTCATCGGGCAGGCCCTGTTCGTCCACCGGCTCCAGGGCTTCGGGCTGGCGCGCCGCCAGTTCGGCGCGGGTGCGGCGCAGCGGCCGCAGCGACGCGCCCACCACGAACCAGACCACCAGCATCAGCAAGGGCGCGGCGGCGGCGATCGGTCCCACCGTGCGCAGGGCGAGGGCGCGCGCGGTGTCCTGGCGCACCTTCATGTCCTGCGCCACCTGGGTGACCTGGAAAGGCGACGCCACGGCATAGACGCGGTAGGTCGACGTATCCACGCGCACGTCGGAAAAGCCCAGCACCACGGGGTCCGGCAGCAATTTGCCGGTACGGGATTTGAACAGGCGCGCGCCGCTGGCCGTCCATATCTGGATGATCAGGTCATCGGCCGGAGCCGCGCTGGGCGCCGGCATGGGCGTGGCGCTGAGCAGGCCGTCGCCGGCCGTCAGCGACGTCGCCGTGCTGACCAGCTGGGCGTCGAAGATCTGGTCGGTCTGCTGCAGGGTGCTGCGATAGGCGAACACGCCTTGCACCAGAGCCGCGATCAGGATGGACGCCAGCAGGAAGAACAGCAGGCGCGCGCGCAGGGAATGACCCAGGGGGAATGTCATGTCTTGGGGATGACGTAGCCGACGCCACGCACGTTCTGGATGAAGCGTTGGCCCAGCTTCTTGCGCAGGCCGTGTATGTAGACTTCGACCGCGTTGCTGCTGATCTCGTCCTGCCAGCTGTACAGTTTTTCTTCCAGCTGGGCGCGCGAGTAGATCATGCCGGGACGCGCGATCAGGGGTTGCAGCACCGCCCATTCTCGCGCCGTCAGCATGACGGGTTCGCCGTTGACCGTGGCGGTGTGATCGCGGGGATCGATGGTGACGCCGTCGTGCTCGAATATGGGTTCGGCCCGGCCCGCGCTACGCCGCAGCAGGGCGCGCAGCCGTGCCAGCAGTTCGTCCAGGTCATAGGGTTTGACCACATAATCGTCGGCGCCAGCATCCAGGCCGGCGATGCGGTCCGCCACGGCATCGCGCGCCGTGGCGATCAGGACCGGCACGCGGTTGTTGCGGGCGCGCAGGTCGCGCAGCAAGGCCAGGCCGTTGCCGTCGGGCAGGCCGAGGTCGAGCAGGACGGCATCGTATGGCGTAGTCCGCAAAGCCAGATCGGCGCCGCGGACCTGCTTTTCCCAGTCCACCGCGTAGGCCTCGGCGCGCAGGCCGTCCCGCACGCTCTCGCCTATCATCTTGTCGTCTTCTATCAGCAGGACACGCATAGGACGACTCCCATACCGCGCGGGGTTTGCTCACGGCGGGCTTGGGCTGGCCGCGAGCGCTCCCGCCGGGTTTGCTCTCGTTTTGTAACTTCCAGAATCGTAATCCCTCCGAGGGCACGCGGTATAACAATTTATCCAAAAAAACCTGTCCACCCAGCAAGTGGCATATTCATTTTGCAGAGCCCACCCCTACCGGTCACCAAGAACAATATCACCGGCTACGCCTTCCTGTTCGACATGGATGGAACGCTGGCGCCGATTGCCGCCTCGCCGGAACAGGCCATGGTGCCTGACGCGACCCGCGCGGCGCTGAAAGAATTGCATGAGGCCTGCGGCGGCGCGCTTGCCATCGTCTCCGGCCGCCCCATCAGCGAAATCGACCACCTGGTCGCGCCGCAAGTCTATTGCGCGGCCGGCCTGCATGGCGCACAAGTGCGCGGCCCGGACGGGCGGCAGACCCAGCTCACCGTCGACAGCGATGCGGTCGGCGCCATGGTGCGCGCGCTGCTGCCCCTGGTGCAGGCCCATGCCGGCCTGCAGCTGGAAGACAAAGGCTTGTCCCTGGCGCTGCACTACCGTAATGCGCCCGACTTGCAGGCCCTGGCCAGCGAGGCCGTCAACGCGGTACTGCTTCCGCATACCGACGCGTTCGTCTTGCAGCCCGGCAAGATGGTGTTGGAAATCAAGCCGCGCGGCGCCAGCAAGGCAGGGGCCATCAGCCGTTTGATGGAAACTCCGCCGTTCGCGGGGCGTCTACCCTTGTTCGCGGGTGACGACCTGACCGACGAAGCCGGCTTCGACATGGCCCGCCAGATGGGCGGCGTGTCGATCAAGATAGGTGAAGGCGACACGCGCGCCGAGTGGCGCATGCCCACGCCGGCCGCCCTGGCGGGCTGGCTCGCCTTGCTTTATTGAACTTGAACAGCCGCTGAACGCCTGCGGTGCCTCGCGACGGCTGGCGAGGCATCCCGGCCGATGCGGCACGCGCCGTGCGTTGTGTCCGGCGATGACCAGCATTACAAGGAGTTCAGCCGTGAGCAGATTGATCGTGGTTTCAAATCGGGTCGCCCCGATTGCCGAAGGTAAGCCCACCGCCGGTGGTCTGGCGGTAGGGGTGTTCGATGCCCTGAAGCAGGCAGGCGGCATCTGGTTCGGGTGGAGTGGCGAAATCACCGAAGGCGACACGGCGCCGGAAGACGTGCATCTGGAAGCGCGCGACAACATCACCTATGCGACGGTGGGCTTGTCGCGCAGCGATTACGACCTTTACTACCGTGGCTTCTCCAACGGCACGCTGTGGCCGGTGTTCCACTACCGTCCCGACCTGAGCAGCTACGACCGGCGCGAGTACGCCGGCTACAAGAAGGTCAATGAATGGCTGGTGGCGCGGCTCAAGCCCTTGCTCAAGCCGGACGATCGCATCTGGGTTCATGACTACCACCTGCTGCCCTTCGCGCAGGCCTGCCGGCGCGCGGGCATACAGAATCGCATCGGGTTTTTCCTGCATATTCCCTTTCCGGCCGAGCAGGTCATGGCCACCGTGCCGCCGCACCAGGAACTGGTGGAGGCCATGTGCGAATACGACCAGCTGGGTTTCCAGTCGGATGGCGATCGCCGCGCTTTTACGGACTACGTGAGGCGCCGCCTGGGCGGTTCGCGCGTGGTGGACCGGGCCATCGAGCTGGAAGGCAAACGCATCGGGGTCGATGCGTACCCCATCGGCATCTATCCCGAAGAGATTCAGAGCCTGTCGCTCAAGCACAGCCGCTCGAAGCAGATCACCAATCTCAAGCAGGGGCTGCTGCAACGCCGCCTGATGGTGAGCGTGGACCGGCTGGATTACAGCAAGGGCCTGGTCGAACGCTTTGCCGCGTTCGAACGCCTGCTGGAAACCAAGGCGGAACATCGGGGGCAGGTCAGCTTCATCCAGATCGCGCCGCCGTCGCGCTCGGACGTCGAGCAGTACCGGCATATCCGCCGCCAGCTGGAAAGCGCGGCGGGGCGCATCAACGGGCGCTTTTCGGACCTGTCCTGGACGCCGCTGCGCTACATCAACAAGTCCTACGACCGGTCGCTGCTGATGTCGCTGTTTCGCGCGTCTCAGGTGGGCTATGTGACGCCGCTGCGCGACGGGATGAATCTGGTGGCCAAGGAGTACGTGGCGGCGCAGCCGCCGGATGATCCCGGCGTGCTGGTGCTGTCGGAATTTGCCGGGGCCGCCGAGGAATTGGCGGAAGGGGCTTTGCTGGTCAATCCCTACGACGCCGACGGCATGGCAGAAACCCTGCACCGGGCCCTGGTCATGTCGCTGCCGGAGCGGCTGGAGCGTTACGAGCACATGCTGCGCCGCTTGAACGACAATAATCTCTCGCACTGGCGTGACCGGTTCCTGCATGACTTGCAGGGCGCGGGGACGCCGGCCTGACCGGGAGACGGCGGGCATGGACGCGGTAGCGCGGCGGGACGACGAGTGGCTGGAACCAGACGGCCGGGGTGGTTATGCCAGCGGCACGGTGCTGGGGCCGCGCACCCGGCGCTATCACGCCTTGCTGCTGGTGGCGACACGGCCGCCGGCGGGCCGCGTGGTCCTGGTCAATGGCATGGAGGCATGGCTGGAGTGTGGCGGCCGCCGCGTCCCGCTGACCAGCCAGCGCTATCTGCCGGATATCGAAGTGCCCGCGGCGACGGCGCCTCGCGTGGGCTTCGACACGCAGCTCTGGCCGACCTGGCGGCTGCATGTCGACGACGACCATGATCTGCTGCACGAGTGCCTGGTTGAGCGCGAGGGCGGGCGGACGGTGCTGCGGTGGTCTCTGGTCGCTGCCGACCTTGAGGCTGCGGCCGCGCCCGATGCGGCACGAGTCGAAACGGGCAGTGGCGCGGGTAGTGGCTCGGGCGGTGACGTGGGCAGTGACTCGCGCAATGCGTGGCGCCTCTGTGTCAGGCCGCTGCTGTCGGGGCGCGACTATCACGCTTTGCATCACGAGAATTCCGCATTCGATTTCACGGCGGTGGCCGATGGAGGGCGCGTGGTTTGGCAGCCCTACGCGCAGCTGCCGGCGATCGAGGCGCGCAGCAACGGTGCTTACCGGCATGAGCCCGACTGGTACCGCAACTTCAGCTATGCGCGCGAGCGCGAACGTGGCCTGGACGATGGTGAAGACCTTGCCACGCCGGGCGTTTTCTCCTTCGACCTGACGGCCGGCCCGGCGGTGTTGATCTTGAGCGCGCAGGCCGACGGGCGCCTGGCGGACCGTGCGGCAGGCTCCTCCGATGCTGCTGCCTCGGGCATGGCCGCAGCCGATGCCGATGCCGACGCCGACGCCGACGCCGACGCCGACGCCGACGCCATCTTCGCCGCCGAGAAGACGCGCCGTGCCGCTTTTCCGGATCGCCTCGCCCGTTCGGCGGCGGCGTACATCGTGCCCCGGGACAGCGGTCCCACCTTGCTGGCGGGGTATCCCTGGTTCACGGACTGGGGCCGAGACACCTTCATCGCCATGCGCGGTCTGCTGCTGGCAACGGGTCGGGTCGCCGAGGCGGGCGATCTGCTGGCCGCCTGGACCGGCTATGTCTCCGCCGGCATGCTGCCCAATCGCTTCCCCGATGACGGCGGCGCGGCTGAATACAACACCGCCGACGCGTCCCTGTGGTTCATCGTCGCGGTCCATGAATATCTGGCGACCGGCCATGTCACGCCAGCGCGTCAGCGCAAGTTGCGCGACGCTGTCGACGCCATCCTGCAGGGCCATATCCAGGGCACACGCTACGGTATCGCCGTCGATGACGACGGGCTGCTGCGCGCCGGCGAGCCCGGCCAGCAACTGACGTGGATGGACGCGCGCGTGGACGGCCGCGAAGTCACGCCCCGCATCGGCAAGCCGGTGGAAATCCAGGCCTTGTGGCTCAACGCGCTGCGGATCGCGACGGCATGGGATGACGGGCTGAAACCGCGTCTGGACCGTGGCCAGCGCACGTTCGAAGCACGCTTCACGAGCCCGCGCGGTGGCCTGTACGACGTCATCGACTCGGATCACGTCGCCGGCCAAGTCGATGCGGCCATCCGCCCGAATCAGATCTTCGCCGTGGGCGGCTTGCCGTACCCCGTTTTGACCGGCATGGCCGCCCGCCATGTTTTGGAAACCGTCCAGCTGCATCTGTGGACACCGCTGGGCTTGCGCACCCTGGCGCCCACCGAACCCGCCTATGTCGGCCGGTACGCGGGCAGCCCCGCACACCGCGACGCCGCGTATCACCAGGGCACGGTATGGCCCTGGCTCATGGGCCCCTTCGTGCAGGCATGCTTGCGGGTGCATGGCGACCTGCCCGGCGTGCGCGAGGACGCGCGGCGGCGTTTTCTGACGCCCTTGCTGCAGCAGCTGGATGAGGGCGGCCTGGACCATATCGCCGAAGTCGCCGACGGCGACGCGCCGCACGCCTGGGGCGGCGCGCCTTGCCAGGCATGGTCCCTGGGCGAAACCCTGCGCATCGCCTCCTGGCTGGACCCGTCCGCCCCGGCTGGCCGCGGCATCGTCGGGCCTTTGTAAGCGGAGCGCGGTAAATTCAGCTGAACCCCGGTCAGCTGAACCACGGTCATCTGAACCGCGGTAGTCTACGCAGCGGAGACTTCCGCGTAGCGGACCTCGACAATATGAACGAATAGCCGCGCCTGCGCCTGGCAGACGTGGATTGGAAGCGTGAATGCCATTCAAACTGCCCCCCGGCTTGTTCGATACCGCCGAAGGCCACCGCCTGCATGCCGCGGATAAAACGCCTTGGCGCCGCTGGGGGCCTTATCTGAGCGACCGCCAATGGGGCACCGTGCGCGAGGACTACAGCGAGTTCGGCACGGCCTGGGATTATTTCCCGCACGATCACGCACGCAGCCGCGCCTATCGCTGGGGCGAGGACGGCATCGCCGGTTTCGGCGACGAGAAGCTGCGCTGGTGCGTGGGGCTGGCCCTGTGGAATGGCCGCGATCCCATCATCAAGGAACGCCTGTTCGGCCTGAACAACGCCGAAGGCAATCACGGCGAAGACGTCAAGGAGTTGTACTTCCACCTGGACGCCACGCCCACGCATTCCTATATGCGCATGATGTACCGGTATCCGCACGCGGCCTTTCCCTACGCAGACCTGGTGGCGGAGAACGGGCGGCGCGGGCCCGATCAGGCGGAATACGAAATCCTCGACACCGGTGTCTTCGACGACCAGCGCTATTTCGATGTCTTCGTGGAATACGCCAAGCACGCGTATGACGACGTCACCATGCGCATCACGGTTCATAACCGCGCGGACGAAGCCGCCGAGCTGCATCTGTTGCCGCAATTCTGGGCGCGCAATACCTGGTCCTGGGATGGCGATACGAACAAGCCTTCGCTGCGGCACAGGACAGGCGCCGCAGGTGAGGAGGTCATCGCGCGCCATGGCGCCCACGAACCGATGTTGGTCACCGCACAGGCCGCTATGCCGGTGCAGTGGTTGTTTTGCGAAAACGAAACCAACGTGCGCCGCCTGTTCGGCAACGACGGCGCGGGTCCGTTCAAGGACGGCTTCAACGACTACGTGGTGCATGGCGACGCGCAGGCGGTACGCCACGACGCGGGCACGCGCGCGGCGGCCTACGTCAAGCTGACCCTGGCCGCGGGCGGCAGCACGGTGATGACCTTACGCTGGCGGCCTTTGACAGGGAGCGATGCCGCGAACGGGGTGACGGCTGGCGGACCGCGGCCGGCGACCGGCAACGATGCCGCTGCGGCTGGCGGCCCTGCGCCCACGGACAGCCATGGCCAGGCGCACAGGCCCGCGCCCTATGACGTCGACTCCTTGTTCACGCAGCGCCGCGCGGAAGCCGACGCCTTCTATGCCTGCCTGCAGCAGGCGCTGCCCGATCCCGACGCCCGCCTGGTGCAGCGCCAGGCCCTGGCCGGCCTGCTGTGGTCCAAGCAGTACTACGAGTTCGACGTCAGCCGCTGGCTCGATGGCGACGCGGCGCAACCCAAGCCGTCCGCGCGCCGCAAGCGCGGCCGCAACGCCGACTGGCGCCATCTGGCCAATGGGGAAGTGATTTCCATGCCGGATAAATGGGAGTACCCCTGGTACGCGTCATGGGACCTGGCCTTCCAGGCCGCCGCCTTTGCGCTGGTCGACCCGGCCTTCGCCAAGCAGCAGCTGCTGTTGCTGGTCAAGGACCGCTATCAGCATCCCAACGGCCAGTTGCCCGCCTACGAATGGGCCTTCGGCGACGGCAATCCGCCCGTGCATGCGTGGGCGGCCTGGCGCGTCTACGAGATCGATCGTGCGTGGTCCGGGCGGCCCGACCATGAGTTCCTGGAGCTGATCTTCCACAAGCTGCTGTTGAATTTCGGCTGGTGGGTCAACCGCCGCGATGCCGACGGCCACAATATCTTCCAGGGTGGTTTCCTGGGTCTGGACAATATCGGCATCTTCGACCGTTCGGCGCCGCTGCCCACCGGCGGCCATATCGATCAGGCCGACGGCACGGCGTGGATGGCGGCCTATGCGCTGGACATGATGCGCATCGCCCTGGAACTGGCCACCGTCAACAAGACCTTCGTCGACATCGGCGTGAAGTTCTTCGAGCACTTTCTTTACATCGCCGGGGCGGTCAATAGCGGCGATGAGGACGAGCGCGGCTTGTGGGACGACGAAGACGAGTTCTTCTACGACGCGCTGCACTTGCCGGATGGCAGCAGCCAACCCATGCGGGTCCGGTCCATCGTCGGCCTGATTCCCTTATTCGCGGTGCACGTGCTGGAAGAACGCGTGCATGGCCGCCTGCCTGGTTTCAAGGAACGCCTGCGCTGGTTCCTGCGGCATCGTCCGGACCTGGCGAAGCTGGTCTCGCGCTGGACCGAACAAGGCGTGGGCAATTCCGTGCTGCTGTCCCTGCTGCGGGGCCACCGTACCAAAGCCTTGCTGCGCCGCGCCCTGGACACCGAAGAGTTCCTTTCCGACCACGGCGTGCGGGCGCTGTCGCGTTACCACCGCGATCATCCCTTCGTCTACCAGCACGGCGGCGACAGCTTCGGCATCCGCTACCTGCCTGGCGAATCCGAAGGCCGCGTGTTCGGCGGCAATTCCAATTGGCGCGGGCCGGTATGGCTGCCGGTGAATTATCTGCTGATCGAATCGCTGTACGAATTCCACCGCTATTACGGTGACGACTTCCGTGTTGAATATCCCACCGGTTCGGGGAAGCTGCTCACGCTGCGCGAAATCGCCGATGCCTTGTCCGCGCGGGTGATCGGGCTGTTCCTCAAGGACGGCTCCGGCCGCAGGCCTTCCATGGCCAGCTACCCGTCCTTGCAGGGCGATCCCGCCAGCCGCGACATGGTGCTGTTCCACGAATACTTCCATGGCGACGACGGGCGGGGGATGGGGGCATCGCATCAGACCGGCTGGACCAGCCTGGTGGCTTTGCTGATACAGCGAACCGGCGGCGACACGCATGGGGACGTGCCGGATGATGGGGAGGGGATCGACCTCAGGGAAGATTGAGGCGGCGCCGATGTGGGCCATTGGGCCCTTTCCCTTCGGGGGCACGCTTTGGAACCGCAAGAACCTGGGTCAGTTGTCAGGCCGCAGTGGATCGTCCTGTGCATCGTCCGGCGGCAGCAACTGCCTGTCGCCCAGCGCGTTATGAATCAGCGCGAGCCGATGCAGTGGATCAGTGGACAGCAGCAAGGCCGCTTTCTCTTCGATGGGCAGGGGCAGCAGCTCGGTCCAGCGGTCGGCCACCCAGCCGCATTCGTCCAGGCGGAAGGGCGGTACCAGCGGCATCAGATGAGCCGGCGTGCCGCTCTTTTGCAATTGCGCGATCAGTGCCCCCAGCGCATTGGCACAGCTCTGCAGGCGTTGCGGCACGGGAAGGACGGGATCGTCGTCCAGCAGGTCGGCCGTGCCGTGCCATAAACCGTATTGGCCCTGTTCGCTGTCGCGCAGAAGGAAACGCTGCGTGGCGCTACAGGTGATCTGCATCAGGCCGGGCATGGGCGTGGTGCGCTCTTCCACCCGCACCAGGGTGCCGGCCTGCGCCAGCACTTCGCCGCCTTCCGGCTTGCGCACCTCGCTGCCCGCGAGCAGCGGAACCACGCCGAAAGGCGTGCCTTCCGCGATGCATCGTTCGATCAGGCTCAGGTAGCGCACCTCGAAGATGCGCAGGCGCAGCACACCGGCCGGGAAGACGGCGTTACCGAGCGGAAAGAGGGGAATCGAAGCCATGGGTCGATGATAAGCTATGTAGGCCTGTTTGCCCTGGCTGGCCGCGACGTCCGATCGGCGCCGGCCGGGTCCTTCACATCGTCGGCAACCACGGAGTAGACGACCAGATGCCTGGCCTGACCCGCCGCTTGAACAGGCTTTTCTGCCGCGCAATGGCAGCATTCAAAATACTCCCGGCACGCAGCGCCATGGCCGCGCTGGCGTGCTGCGTGGCAGTGCTCCTGGGTCTGTCAGCGGTTCCGGCGCATGCGCAAGGCAACGCCGGCGACACGGTGCTGCACATCGGTTCCAAGCGCTTTACCGAGTCCTACATCCTTGCCGAAGTGCTGGCCCAGGCCGTCGCGGCGCGCACCGGGACCAGTCCCGTCGTGCGCCAGGGCCTGGGCAATACCGCCATCGTCTATCAGGCCTTGCAGACCGGCGGCATCGACCTGTACCCCGAATACGAAGGCACCATCGTGCAGGAAATCCTGCGCAGCGATCGTCCCTTGACCCTGGCGCAGATGCGGCCTGAACTGGCCAAGCTGGGCCTGGGTGTCGATATCCCGCTGGGCTTCAACGACGGCTATGCGTTGGCCATGCGCGCGGCCGATGCTGACCGCCTGGGTATCGCCACCCTCAGCGACCTGGCGCGCCATCCTGAACTGCACCTGGGCCTGTCCAACGAGTTCATCGGCCGCGCCGACGGTTGGCGCGGGCTCGCGCAGCGCTATGGCTACCGGCAGGCGCCGATCGGCCTGGATCATGGCCTGGCCTATGACGCCTTGGGCAAAGGGCAGGTCGACGTCATCGACATCTACACCACGGACGCCAAGATCAAGGCCCTGGGCCTGCGCGTGTTGCGTGACGATCTTGGCTATTTCCCCCGCTATGACGCGGTGGTGCTGCATCGCCTGGACCTGCCGCAACGGCACCCGCAGGCATGGGCGGCCATGCAGGCGCTGGCCGGCAGCATCGACGAGAACGCGATGATCACCATGAACGCGCGCGCCGAACTGGATGGCGTGCCCTTCCAGACCATCGCCCAGGAATGGCTGGCGGCGCGCCAGCGTGGCGAAGCGCCGCCCGAGCCCGGCCGCGAAGCGCGCGGCTTCCTGGCCAAGCTGTTCGGCCCGGATTTGGGACGCTTGACCGCGCAGCACCTGCTGCTGGTCGGCGTGGCGGTGCTGGTGGCCTGCATGATCGCGGTGCCGGCCGGCATCCTGGTGCATGCGCGGCCCCGGCTGCGGGCCTTGGCGCTGGGCGTGGCCGGTCTGTTGCAGACCATTCCCTCGCTGGCCTTGCTGGCGGTATTGATTTCCCTGACCGGCGCGATCGGCGCGCTGCCGGCGCTGACGGCCCTGATGCTGTACGCGCTCTTGCCCATCTTCAGCAATACCTGCGCCGGCCTGGGCGAAGTATCGGGCTCGATGCGGCAGGCGGCCATCGCCCTGGGGATGACGTCCGGCCAGGCTTTGCGGCTGGTGCAGTTTCCGCTGGCGCGGCCCACCATCATCGCGGGGGTGCGGACGGCGACGTCGATCGCCATCGGCACCGCCACCATCGCGGCCTTCATCGGTGCCGGTGGTTACGGCGAACGCATCGTCACCGGCCTGGCCTTGAACGACCGTGCCTTGATGCTGGCCGGCGCCGCGCCCGCGGCCGCCCTGGCCCTGGTCAGCGAGCTGTTGTTCGAAGCGCTGCAATGGCGGCTGCGCCGCCATACGCGGGTCTGAGCGGCGCCCCGATCTATTCCGCCTTGGTGTTCATCTGCTTGATCAGCGCGCTCCATTTGCGCTGTTCGGCTTGAGTGAACTTGCCGAAGTCGGCGGCGCTGCCGCCCACGGGATCGGCGCCCTCGGCGATCATCTTGTCCTTGAGTTCCGGCAGGACGGCATTGATGGACGTGTTGAGCTTGGCGATCACGGCCGGCGGGGTGCCCTTAGGCGCGAACATGCCGAACCAGGAGCCCGCTTCAAAGCCGGGAAAGCCGCTCTCGGCCACGCTGGGGATATCGGGCATGGACGCCGAGCGGCGCACGCTGCTGACCGCGATGGCGCGCAGCTTGCCTGCCTTGATCTGGCCGATCACCGACGGAATGGTGGCGAACATGAATTGCACGCGGCCTGTGAGCAGGTCGTTGAGCGCGTCCGCGCCCTTGTAGGGCACGTGCGTGGCCTGCACATTGTTGAGCTGCATCAGCATGTAGCTGGACAGGTGCGAGGACGTGCCGATGCCGGTCGAGCTGTAGTTCAGCTTGCCCGAGTGAGTCTTGGCGTAGGCCAGGAATTCCTTCATGTTGTGGATGGGCAGATCGGGCGGCACCACCAGCACATTGGGCACGTCGGCGATCTGGATGACGGGCACCAGGTCCACCAGGGGGTCGTAGTTCAGCTTGTTGAGGCTGGAGTTCACCGCGATCGGACCGACGGAGTCGACGATCAGGGTATAGCCGTCCGGTGCGGAGCGCGCGACATATTCAGTGCCGATATTGCCGCCGGCGCCGGGCTTGTTCTCGACGATGAAGGATTGCTTGAAGCGCTGGCCGAGCAGGTTGGAGACGCTGCGGGTAAGGATGTCGGTGGTGCCGCCGGCCGTGAAGGCCACGACTACCTTGACGGGTTTGTCGGGATACTCGTCCGCGCGCGCCGCGCTGGTGAACGCCAGGCTGCCCATCAAGGTGCTTGCCAGCAGGGCTCCGGTGGCGATGCGCCGACGCAGGGTGATAGCGGGACTGCTTGTCATTGTCTTCCTCCTCGTTTTTCCGCAGGGTCGCGGGATTCGTGTGGCGCGGGCCCATCGCCGTGAAGGCGTTGGGCCCGGAACGCTGAATCTTCTTTATGGAGGCAATATACGGCACGGAGCAGGGCGCGGCCATGCTCCAAATCCCGGGCGTTGGACAGCCGGGCTGCCAGGCGGCAGCCGACGGCGCGCCGGAATCCGCCGATCAACCGTCGGCTTTGATCCCCGCCTTGCCGACCACTTCAGCCCAGCGATGGATCTCCGTTTGCTGGAACTGCGCGAAGTCGCGTGGTGTGATGCCGGAAGGCTCGACGCCCATGTCGCGCAGCTGCGCCAGCACCTTGGGCTGCTTCAAGACGTCGGCAATGGCGTGATAAAGCTTGTCGAGGATGGCCGGCGGCAGACCCGCCGGCGCGAAGATCGCCTGCCAGGCCTGCACCTGATAGCCGGCCACACCCGCTTCCATCATGGTGGGCACGTCCGGCAGGCTGTCCAGGCGTTTTGGCGAAGTCACCGCCAGCGCCCGCAGCTTGCCGCCCTTGACGTGCGAGATCACGGTGGGCCCTTCGAACATGAAGTCGACCTGGCCGCCGATCACATCGGGCAGGGCCGAGCGGCTGGAGTAGGGCACGTGGACCATCTTGATGCCTGCCAGCTGTTCGAGCAGCACGCCGGAGAGGTGTTGCGTGGTGCCGATGCCCGACGACGCGAAGGACACGGTGCCGGGCCGCTTGCGCGCGTCCGCGATGAGGTCGGCGACGCTTTTATAGGGACTGTCCTGCCGCACCACCAGGGTGTTGCCGTTCATGCCGATGATGGTGACGGGCTGGAACGAACGCACCGGGTCGTACTGCATGTTGCGGAACAGGCTGGGATTGATGGCGTGCGACGCGATGCTGGCGCCCAGCAGGGTATAGCCGTCCGGCGGGGCTTTGGCGACGTAGGCCGAACCTATCATGCCGGTGGCGCCGGGTCGGTTGTCGACCACCACCGACGTGTGCAGCGCGTCGCCCAGGTGCTGGGCGACGATACGGCCCAGCACGTCGGTGTTGCTGCCGGGCGGAAAGGCCACGACGTAGTTGATGGGCCGGTCGGGCCACGCGCCGGCGGCCGCGCTGATGCGCGGCAAGGCCAGGGCCGCCATGGCGGCGAGGGTGGAACGCAGGAATTCCTTGCGGTGCATGTATGTCTCCTCCTCGTGTCCAGGGTGCCGCTGTGCCGCGGCTGTGGTGCCGGCGGCTTGCGCCGCCGGCGTCCTGGTACCAGGGTGTTTTGTTTTTAGACTGCGGACTCCACGGGGCGCGGATTATTTTTCGTTGACGGTGCCCCACTGGCCATAGCGCGTCACGGCTTTTTCATCGAAGTTGAAGCCCAGGCCGGGTTCCTGGTGCAGGATGACATGGCCGTCGCGATGCTCCAGCTGGCGGTCGACCAGGCGGCGGAAGTTGAGCACCTGGTCGTCCCAGAAGAATTCGACGTAACGGGCGTTGGGCGTGGCCGCCACCAGCGGGGCGTGGACGTCGTGGAACCAGTGCGGGCACACCACCACGCCATAGCTGGCGGCCGTGGCCGCGATGCGCTTCCATTCGGTGATGCCACCGCACACCAGCGCGTCGGTCTGCAGGATGGAGGCGCCGGCCTTGTCCAGCAGTTCCTTGTGGTACCAGCGGCCGTAGCCGATTTCGCCGGTCGCCACGGGCACGCGGGTCAGGCGCGCCAGCTTGGCGTGGCTGTCGATGTCGTCCGGGGAGAAGGGTTCTTCCAGGAAGTAGGGGTTGTATTGTTCGAAGCGCTGGACGTACTGCATGGCTTGCGTGACGTCGGACCACGCATTGTTCATGTCCATCATCAGTTCGACGTCGGGGCCGATGGCTTCGCGGGCCGCGCGCAGGCGGGCTTCTTCTTCCTTGGGGCTGAGGCGACCAGCTTTCATCTTGACGGCCTTGAAGCCCTTGGCGACGTAGCTGGCCATTTCTTCGCCCAGCTTGGCCGGGGTCTTGCCTTCCAGGTAATAGCCGCCGCTGGCGTAGGCCGGCACGCTGTCCAGCGCGGACGCGCCCAGGTAGCGGTGCAAGGGCAGCTTGGCGCTGCGGGCGTTCAGGTCCCACAGGGCGGTGTCCAGCGCGCTGATGGCGCGCATGACGGTGCCGGCGCGGCCTTGCAGCAAGGAGTCGTTGTACATCTTTGCCCACAGGGCTTCGACCGCGCTGCTGTCTTCGCCCACCAGCAGGGGGGCCAGCAATTGTTCCACCGCCACCGAAAAGAGCTGACCGGCGGCGCTACCGACGTAGCAGAAGCCGATGCCTTCGACACCGTCGCTGCTACGCACCTTGACCAGGCCGTAGTGGCGGGTACTGACGGTGCGGGTGGAGAACGACGTCACCTTGTCGAGGGGGACGGCGGCGTGGCAGAACTGGACCGAAGCGATACGGGGCACGGGGTGGCTCCTTTGATGATTGGCTTATAGGCGGGTGTTGATGAGGGTCATTCTTGGGGATGCCAGGAAAAAGAAAAATAGCGGTTTGGCATCTTGTGAAGATGTAATATCCATCTTCCGGGATGGATGTTTTTCCCATTGCACGGGAGGGATTCCTTGAGGGGCTCCGCCCCTCAATACGCCCCGTCAGCACGGGCCGAGGCGGCGCGTAACCCGCGCGAGGAGCGTTGAGGGGCGGAGCCCCTCAACCTAATAACCTCCGGGTTGCCCGGAAAACTGATTTCCGAGACCGTCATGGACACCCGATTCCTGCAGAGCTTCATCCATGTGGTCGAGTCCGGTTCCATCGCCGAAGCCGCCCGCCGGCTGGACCTGACGCCGGCCTCCGTCGCGCAACGGCTGAAAGCGCTGGAAGCCTCCGTCGGCAGCAAGCTGGTCGCCCGCTCCGGCCGCAACGTGCGGCCCACCGTCGCCGGCAATCGCATCATGGAACGCGCCCGGCGCCTGGTCGACGAAGTGCGCGACCTCAAATCAGCCGCTTCGGGCACGGATATGCCGGCCGGCCCCCTGCGCCTGGGCGCCACGCCCACCGCCTTGACCGGCATCGTGCCCACCGTCCTCAAACAATGGGTGGCCCGTCACCCCGACATCGAGATCTACATCGACCCCGGCTCCACGGTAAGGCTGTACAGCCGCGTGCTGGCCGGCGAACTGGATGCCGCGGTGCTGGTCCATCCGCTGTTCGACCTGCCCAAGGGCTACGCCTGGTGCCCCTTGCGCGAAGAGCCCCTGATTCTGCTGACCCGCCACGACGTCTCCGGCCGTGACGCCCTGGCCATCGCGGCGCGCGAACCCTTCATCCGCTATGACCGCAGCGTCGTCGGCGGACGGCTTGCCGATGACTACCTGCGCGAACGCGGCATCCGCCCGCACGTGCGCTTCGAGCTGGACGGCATCGAGTCGATCGCCAAGCTGGTGTCGGAAGGGCTGGGCGTGTCGGTGCTGCCGGACTGGCCGGTCATCGGCCCGGCCGATCCCGCGTTGAAGAAATGGACGCTGCCTGCACCACGGCCCACTCGCACCGTCGGCGTCCTGTGGCAACCCTCTTCGGTGCGCGCCCAATTGGTCCAGGCCTTCGTACAACTGGCCCTGGCTGGAAAACGCCGCCGGACGGGCTAGGCCGAGCGGCCGGCCGCACATCAGCGACGCGTCTTGCCGGCGCCTGTCGCGGGCGGCAACGCTTATCCGCCGCCGGGATCTGTCACGCGTTGCTGCTACAGTAAGCGCTTTCCCCCATCCTCCCAAATATCGTGACTGCTCCCGACGACAAACACTCCGCCGCCGCGCTTGCCGACGAATCCCATCTGGTCGAAACCCTCGTCGGTCGCGAGACGCTGTTCAAAGGTGGTTTCCTGGAAGCTCGCCGCGACACGGTGCGCCTGCCGAATGGCAACACGTCCACGCGTGAATACGTGGTGCATCCGGGCGCTGTCGTGGTCATCCCCTTGCTGGACGACGGCCGCCGCGTGCTGGTCGAACGTCAGTTCCGCTATCCCGTCGGCCGCGTGATGATCGAATTCCCCGCCGGCAAGCTGGACCCAGGTGAGGATCCTTACGACTGCGGCCGGCGCGAGCTGCTGGAAGAAACCGGTTATCGCGGCGGTGAATGGGCGTACGCGGGTGCGCTACATCTGGCGATCGCGTATTCCACCGAAATCATCCACATCTACTTCGCCCGCAACCTGCAGGCAGGGGCCGCCGAGCTGGACCCGGACGAATTCCTCGACGTCCACGCCATGGATGTGGAAGAACTCTACGAAGCCTGCCGGGATGGTCGCGTGACCGATTCGAAAACGCTTACGTGCACCCTGTGGCTGCAGAACGTCCTGAGCGGCGCCTGGCCGCTGGAGTGGCAGCGCAACGAATAGCGCTCCGCGCGTGGCTGCGTTTCGCCATCAAAGAAAGGCCTGTGCATTGCACAGGCCTTTCTTTTCAATCAGGGGCACAGCGGAGCCGGCTTTGCCGGTCCGCCAGTGCCGCCCCCTTGAGGGGGAGGCGCGAAGCGCCTGGGGGAGGGCCTACTCTCCGGTCCGCCAGTGCCGCCCCCTTGAGGGGGAGGCGCGAAGCGCCTCGGGGAGGGCCTTTCAATCCAGCTTGATATTCACGCTCTTGACCACTTCCGCCCACTTCTGCAACTCAGCATCGACGAACGCGGACAGCTCCTTCGGCGTGCTGGTCTTGGGCGTCGCCCCTTCCCCCTGGAAGCGCTTCACCAGCTCAGGCGAAGTCATCGCCTGCTTGATGGCCTGATTCAACTTCTCGACCACGGCCGGCGGCGTGCCGGCGGGCGCCATGATGGCGTTCCAGGTATTGATCTCATACCCGTTAAACCCCTTGGTCTCCCCCACCGTGGGCACATCCGGCAATTGATCCGACCTTTCCTTGGTGGTCACGGCCAGGGCTTTCAAGGTCCCCGCCTTCACCTGCGGCAACGCGGCCGGCAAGGTGGCGAAACTGAACTGCGTTTCGCCCGTCATCACCGACGTGTTCGCCAACGCCCCACCGCGATAAGGCACATGAACGATGTTCACATGCGCCGCCTGCGCGAACATGGCGCCGGCCAGATGCACGGGCGAGCCATTGCCGCTGGACGCATAGTTCATCGTGCCCGGCTTCTCCCGGCACAAGGCCGCCAGTTCCTCGACACTCTTCGCCGGCAGCTTGGGATTGGCGATCAGCACCAAGGGTATCGACGCCACCATGCCCACTGGCGCGAAGCCCTTGACCGGCTCATACCCCAGGTTCTTGTACAAAGCCGGGTTGATGCCATGGCTGGCGACGGTGGCCATGAACAAGGTATAGCCGTCCGGTTTCGCTTGCGACACATAGGAAGCCGCCAGGTTGCCCGCCGCGCCCGGCTTGTTCTCGATGATGACGGCCTGGTTCAGCGCCTTGCCCAACTGCTCGCCAAGGGCGCGCGCCAGGATGTCGGTGGTGCCGCCCGCGGCATAGCCGATGACAAGGCGTATGGGCTGCTCGGGATAGGCGGCCCGGGCGGCGCCCGGCACCACCGCGAAGGCGGCGCTCGCCGCCAGGATCATGCTGGCCATGCTCGATTTCATCGTTGTCTCCGTTGTTGTCGATGAAGGTCATCGGATGCCGGATGGCCTTGCGGCTAATCACTGCCGCTTGACCGCCCATCCGGATAAAGCCTTGCGGGCGCTTGCCGCGGGCAAGCCTTCCCCCTGCCGGGCCGCAAGGCGGCCTGGCATCGGTGCTGCTACTGCGTTTACGTCTGAAGCGTCGTGGGGCGGGGCCGGGTATCAGGTCCCGTTGAACACCGGCGTCCGTTTCTCGGCGAACGCCTTGCGGCCTTCGCGATAGTCATTGCTTTCGAAGCACTGCAGCACCAGGCGCGTCATGGCGTCCTGGTCCACTTCCGGTCCCAGCTGCTGCATTTGGCGAATCATCTTCTTGCCGGCGCGCAGGGTCAGCGGCGCGTTGGCGGCGATCTGGCTGATGTAGGTTTCCAGCGCGGCATCCAGTTCCGCGGCCGCCGTCACCTTGTGCAGCAGGCCCAGCTCACGCGCCTGTGCCGCCTTGAAGCGATTGGCCGTCAGGAAGATTTCCAGGGCATTGGCGGGACCCACCGCCGTCACCAGGTTGCGGATGGCCGTCATGCGGTAGCCCAGGCCCAGCTTGCCGGCCGGGATGGAAAACGAACTGTCGTCGGACGCCACGCGCAGGTCGCAGCACAGCGCGATGTTCAGGCCGCCACCGATGCAGTAGCCGCGAATACGCGCGATGGTGGGCTTGTCGTAGTCGTACAGCGCCAACTGGGCGGCCTCGGCCACGCGTTCGTAGGCCTGCACCGCTTCCTCACCGGAACGCAGCTGGTCGAATTGCGAGATGTTGGCGCCGCTGACGAAGGACTTTTCGCCCGCACCCGTCAGCACCACCACGCGGATGTCCGGATCGTCCTGGAAGGCCTGCAGGGCAGGGGGAATGGCTTCCCACATCGCATAGGACACGGCGTTGTGGCGGCCGGGGTCGTTGAACGTGATCCAGCCGGCATTGCCGCGCTTTTCCACGATGATGTTTTCGGTGATGCTGTCCTGCAGTAAGCGTTCGACGGTCATGGGTGAGTCCTCGTTGTCTTCCACGCGGCACGTGTCTGCGTGCCGCTTTTCCTTTGGTCAAGGCAAGGTGTCGCCTTGCTTTTGTTTCTTTTCCAGGATGGCCTTGCGGCGCTCCATCCCGTGCTCCAGATGCTGGCGCATCGCGTGCCGCGCCGCGTCGGCGTCGCCCGCGGCGATGGCATCGAAGATCTGATGGTGTTCGCGTTCGATCTGGTCCATGCGATCGGTGCCCGTGCTGCTGTACCGCAGCGTGCGCACCGCATCGCCGATGACGCGGGCGAAATGCCCCAGCAGCCGTACGAAATACGGATTGTTGGTCGCTTCCCCGACGGCCATGTGGAAGTCGATGGCGCGGTCCGCGCCGACGCGCCAGTCGTCCGTCGACGCATCCACCTTGGCCAGCGCCTCGCGCAGCTTGGTCAGCTGGGCGTCGGTGCGATGACGTGCCGCCAATGCCGCCGCGCCAGCCTCGATTTCCACGCGCAGCTCGTAGACCTGCTCCAGCGCATCGGCGCGCAGCAACTCCTGCGGGGTCAACGCGAAATGTTGTTGGCCGGCATCCGTGGCGACGAAGCTGCCCACGCCCCGGCGGGTTTCGATATAGCCGGACAGCTTGAGCCGGGCGATGGCCTCGCGCACCACATTGCGGCTGACGCCGAAGATCTGCGACAGCTCCAGTTCCGTCGGCAGGCGCTGACCAGGCTCGAACGCCTTGCTGACGATCTTGCCGCGGATTTGCAGGGCGATTTCGTCAGGCAGGTTATCGGGCCGGGCCAGGTTGCCGAAGGGCAGGTCAGTGGCGAGATCGGAGACTGCCATGGTTCATTCCAGGATGCTTGCTAAGGGGCCTGATGGTGTCACACCACGCCGGCGCCGCGCAAACGTTCGAGCTCCGCCGCGTCGATGCCCAGCCACGCCAGGATTTCCGCCGTATCCGCCCCCGTTTCAGGCGCGGGCCGCGGATCGGGCAACTCGCCTTCGCTGAAATTCACGGGCTGGGCCATGATGGTGATAGGCCCCTTGCGCGGATGCTCCACCTGACGGGTCATGCGCAGGTGCTGCACCTGTTCGTTGGCGAAGGTGCCGTCCATGGACAGGATGGGGCCGCAAGGCACGCCGGCGGCGTTCAAGGCGGCGATCCAGTCGGCGCTGTCGCGGGTACGGGTGCGGGCAATGATCTCGCGATTCAGGTCGCCGCGATTTTCCACTCGCAGGCCGGCTTCCAGGAAACGCGGGTCCTTGGCCATCTCCGGCATGCCCAGCACTTCGCACAGTCGGTTGAACATGGTCGAGCCCATGGCCGCGATATTGATATAGCCGTCGGCGGTGGGGTACACGCCGGTCGGCGCGCTGGTCGGATGGTCGTTGCCGGACTGGCCCGGCACTTCGCCGTCGATCAGCCAGCGGGTGGCCTGGAAGTCCATCATCCACACCTGGGCCTGCAGCAGCGAGGTCTGCACCCAGCGGCCCTGGCCGCTTTGCTCCCGTTCCAGCAGCGCGATCAGGATGCCGATGGCGGCGAACAGTCCCGCGCTGAGATCCGCGATGGGGATGCCGGCGCGCATCGGGTGGCCGGCTTCACCCGTCACCGACATGATGCCGCCCAGGCCCTGGGCGATCTGGTCCAGGCCGGGGCGGTCGGCATAAGGGCCGTCCTGGCCGAAGCCGGAGATGCTGCCATACACCAGGCGCGGGTTGATCTTGCGCAGCGATTCATAATCGATGCCCAGCTTCTTCTTGACGGAAGGGCGGTAGTTTTCCACCAGCACGTCGGCCCGCTTCACCAGCTCCAGGAACAGCGCCTTGCCGCGCGGATCCTTCAGGTTCAGGGTCAGGCTGCGCTTGTTGCGATGGGTGTTCTGGTAGTCGCTGAACTTGGCGGCGCCGCCCGGCTTGTCGTCCTTGACCTCGCTGGGTTCCTCGACCTTGATGATGTCGGCGCCCCAGTCGGCGAACTGGCGCACGGCGGCGGGGCCGGAACGCACACGGGAAAGGTCGAGGACGACGAACCGCTTGAGCGGCAGATAAGGTACAGCCATGGCCGTTCTGTCTCCTGATTGTTATGGCGTGCTGCAATGGACATGCAGGTAACACGCAGTAGGATGTTGGACATCCTACTTAATAGGCTGCCATGGCCATATTCAGGAAAACCCGGATGCAGACCAGGATTTTTCTTATCCTGTGGCACACTCGACCCTCAACTGACAAAGGGCTGGCAGCGTGGAGACGTGGCCGCCCATAAGCTGGAACGTCGACTCAATGAAAAAAATCCGCATGCTGGGGCTGTTGTTACTGAGCCTGGCCAGCGCGCCTGCCTTCGCGCAAGGCGGCGACACGCACCGCCCGGTGACGGGCGAGGACCGTGAGACCTATATCACCCGCCTGATGCAGAAGATGACGCTGGACGAGAAGATCGGCCAGCTGCGCCTGGTCAGCGTCGACGCGGGCCCGGATGCGCACAAGGATGTGCTGATTCGCGATATCGAGGCCGGCAAGGTCGGCGGTATCTTCAATACCGTGGTGCGGCCGGACATACGCGTGCTGCAGGATGCCGCGGTGCGCAGCCGCCTGAAGATCCCCTTGTTCTTCGCCTATGACGTGCTGCACGGCCACCGCACCATATTCCCCATTGGCCTGGGCCTGGCGTCGACCTGGGATATGGACGCGATTGCCCTGAGCGGCCGCATTTCCGCCGTGGAAGCCAGCGCGGACGGCCTGAACATGACGTTCTCGCCCATGGTGGATATTTCGCGCGATCCGCGCTGGGGCCGCAATTCGGAAGGCTTCGGCGAAGACACCTATCTGGTCTCGCGCATCGGCGCGACCCTGGTCCATGCCTATCAGGGCACGGATCCCGCCGCGCCCGGCAACATCCTGGCGGCGGTCAAGCACTTCGCGGCGTATGGCGCCATCGAAGGCGGCCGCGACTACAACACCGTGGACATGAGTCCGCAGAAGCTGTTCCAGGACTATCTGCCGCCCTACAAGGCCGCCATCGACGCGGGCGCGGCCGGCGTGATGATTTCGCTGAACGCCGTCAACAGCGTGCCGGCCACGGCCAGCAAATGGCTGCTGCAGGACATCCTGCGCAAGCAGTGGGGCTTCAAGGGCGTGACCATCAGCGATCACGGCGCCATCATGGAGATGATCAAGCACGGCGTGGCCGCCGACGGCGCGGACGCGTCGCGTCTGGCCATCTCGGCCGGCGCCGACCTGAGCATGAGCGACACCATGTATGGCCAGAATCTGAAGCCGCTGTTGCAGGCGGGCCGGATCAAGCAGGCCGACATCGACCGCGCCGTGCGCGACGTGCTGCGGGTCAAGTACGACCTGGGCCTGTTCCAGAACGCCTATCGCCATGTCGGCGTGGCGGCTGACGATCCGGCCGACACCAATGCCGAAAGCCGCATGCACCGCCAGGCGGCGCGTGAAGTGGCGCGGCAGAGCCTGGTGCTGCTGAAAAACGACAAGCAGACCTTGCCGCTGAAGAAGGAAGGCACCATTGCCGTGATCGGCGCCTTGGCCAAGAGCCAGCGCGACATGATGGGCAACTGGTCCGCGGCCGGTGTGCCCGGGCAGGTGGTGTCGCTGTACCAGGGTGTGGCCGATGCCATGGGCGACAAGGGCACGCTGCTGTATGCGCGCGGCACCAATGTGGTCGACGATCCGGAGATCATCAAGTACCTGAACATCTACGAAAAGGATGTCGAGGACGATCCGCGTACGCGCCAGCAGCTGATCGACGAGGCGGTCGAGACGGCGAAGAAGGCGGATGTGGTGGTGGCCGTGGTGGGCGAGACGCAGGGCATGGCCCATGAGGCGTCCAGCCGTTCGGACATCACCCTGCTGGGTGGCCAGGAAGAAATGCTGAAGGCGCTGAAGGCCACCGGCAAGCCGCTGGTGGTGGTGCTGATGAACGGCCGGCCCCTGGCGCTGGGCTGGGAAAAGGACAACGCCGACGCCATGCTGGAAGCCTGGTTCGCCGGCACCGAAGGCGGCCACGCGGTGGCGGACGTGCTGTTCGGCGACGTCAATCCGTCGGGCAAGCTGCCCATGACCTTCCCTCGTTCAGTGGGGCAGATTCCGCTGTACTACAACCATCTGAACACCGGGCGGCCCTTCGACCCCGAGCATCCGGACAAGTACACGTCGCGCTATTTCGATGCGCCCAACGGTCCCTTGTTCCCCTTCGGCTTCGGGCTCAGCTACACCACCTTCGATGTGTCCGACGTCAAGTTGTCGGCGGCGACCGTGCCCATGGGCGGGACGGTGCGCGCCAGCGTCACGGTGCGCAATACCGGGTCGCGCGAGGGGGCCACGGTGGTGCAGCTCTATCTGCAGGATCCGGTGGCGTCGATCAGCCGGCCGGTCAAGGAGCTCAAGGGCTTTCAGAAGGTCATGCTGAAGCCGGGCGAGCAGAAAGAGGTCAGCTTCACCATCAAGCAGGACGATCTGTCCTTCTTCGACAACGACCTGAAGCGCGTGGTGGAGCCGGGGCGCTTCAACGTCTACATCGGGCTGGATTCGGTTGACGTGAAGGCGGCGAATTTCGAATTGCTGGCGGCTAAACGCAAGTAAGCCCTTGCGGCGCTGGAAATAGAAACGCCCGCATCCTTGCAAGGATGCGGGCGTTTTTCATTGCGGATGGGCCGCGCGGGGATCAGCGGACGCCGAGCAGTTCCACTTCGAACTTCAGGTCGGCGTTCGGCGGAATCACGCCGCCAGCGCCGCGCGAGCCGTAGGCCGTCTTTGCCGGACAGAACAGAACGGCCTTGCCGCCGACCGCCATTTTCTGGATGCCTTCGGTCCAGCAGGGGATCACCTGGCGCAGGCTGAAGGAGATCGGCTCGTTGCGCTTGTACGAGCTGTCGAATTCCGTGCCGTTGGTCAGGGTGCCGCGGTAGTTCACCGTCACGGTGCTGTCGGCCGTCGGGTTGATACCCTTGCCGGCGGTGACCGTTTCAACGCGCACGCCGGACGGCAGGGTCTGGACGGCGTTGGACTGGGCATGGCCCGTGGCGGCGAAGGCCAGGGCGGCTGCGGCGAAAAGAAGACGGGATGTTTTCATCAAAGGTCCTGGATAAACAATGCCAGTTGCGCACTGGCGGGGCGATTTCATAGCGTGCTGCGTGCCGGCCGTCCGTTGCCGCGCGAGCGGGGCAGGTCGTATCAACGCACCAAGGTGAGGAATTCCGCGCGGGTGGCGGGATTGTCGTGGAATTCGCCCAGCATCACCGACGTCACCATGGACGAGTTCTGCTTCTCGACGCCGCGCATCATCATGCACATGTGTTGCGCTTCGATGACCACCGCCACACCGGATGCTCCGGTGACCTGTTGCACGGCATCGGCGATCTGGCGGCCGAGGTTTTCCTGGATCTGCAGGCGGCGGGCGAACATGTCGACGATGCGCGCGACCTTGGACAGGCCCAGCACTTTGCCCTTGGGCAGATAAGCTACGTGCGCCTTGCCGATGAAAGGCAGGATGTGGTGTTCGCACAGGGAGTACAGCTCGATGTTCTTGACCAGCACCATCTCGCTGCTTTCCGAAGTAAACAGCGCGCCGTTGACGATTTCTTCCAGCGACTGGTGATAGCCCTGGCAAAGATACTTCATGGCCTTGGCGGCGCGCTTGGGCGTGTCGCGCAGGCCTTCGCGGTCGGGATCCTCTCCCAGCGATTGCAGGATGGCGTGGTAGTTGGAGTCCAAGGACATGGTGCTATTTACCTGTGTGAGTCGATGCGACGGGTCCGCACGGCCTGGGCCGGCGCGTCCCCGCGAGTGTTCGGCCGGCGGCAGTGGCGTACCGGCGTGTGTGGCGTGCCGCTACGATAACAAACCGGCGGCGTCGCTGCGCTGAACCTGCTGGGGACGCAGGGGCATTAACGGGGGCGGGCGGCGAGGGGAGGCCCGGAGGGGGCCGATGCCGGCCGCTGACGCTAGCGTAGCGGCGTGCAGGCGGCCGCGCCCGTGACGGCCTGGGTGTCCTTGCCGGCCAGTTCCCGCACGCCGCATTCCGAATTGAACATGCGGCGGCTGTCGTGTCCCACGCCGGTGACTTCGTAGGCCTGATGCTCGATGTTCAGCTTGTGGTTGGCGGGCAACCACTGTTCGTACTTCACGTAGGACTTGCCGCGCGCCAGGCGTGTCGCCCCCTGGGCTTCGGCGGCGCAGGTCTTGTCCAGCAGGCGATGTTCGGGATTGGTGTCGGCGCCGCCCAGCAGATAGGTCACCGACCGGCCGGCATAGCGGCGCGCCAGGCGCACGGCTTCCTGGGCGGGGGTGGCCGGCCCGACACCGCTGGCGGGCAGCTCGGCGGGAATGCGGTCGAGGCCGTATTTGTAGACGTTGTACTCGGGGCACTGGCCCGGGTTGAAGGGCGCGAAGCTGCTGCCGTCGCCCTTGGGGCGGTCCTTGGAAAAATACACATAGGACGAGGGATTGGCGATGACATAGCGCAGATTGACGCCGCCGCGCTTGATGCGCTCGTCCACGGAATTGAAAACGGCATAGCGCTGCACCAGTTGCGCGCCGGCGGAGTGGCCGGCGATCACCACGTCCTGCAGCAGGGGCAGGCGGCGCGTGTCGGCCACGCGCGCCAGCAGGTCGTCGAGGACGTCGAAGGAGCTGACCGGCGCGGGCCGGCGGGCGGACTTGATGCTGGCTTCGCCGGCGGACCAGCGGCCGTGGCTCCAGACCGGCATCTTGTCGAAGCCGCGGTCGAGGGCGGCGGGGAATTTGGGGGCGATCAGCAGGGTGTCGGCGTCGGCGCCCGGCTTCAGGGCCAGGATGTTGACCCCGGTCTGGAAGTAGTTGTCGCCGTCGCGGTTGAGCCCGTGGATGATGATCAGGACGTGGCGGATCTTGTCCAGGTGCGCGTGCGCCAGGTCGACGTTGGCATAGACCGGGAAAGGATAGTGATGTCCGGTCCGGCCCAGTTCCACGGTCTGCCAGGAGGGCACGGGGCCGTGCGAGGCGGGGGCCGCGTGTGCCGGCAGCGCCAGCGCGCACAGCGGCGCCGCGCTTAGCAGCGCATGCGCGGTGGCGCGGGCAGGGGCGGACAAGAAGCGTAGAGGCATGGCACGACCCGACATTTTGGCGTTGTCGGATTGTATGCCGTGGGCTCGCCGGCGGCGGCTTTTCAACAGCCGGTCGCGCGCGTCTGGTTTCAACGGATTTCGATCGTATGTGCCGCGGCTCACGCGCTTGGGTTATCCCAATAATCCGCTGACGCGTAGGTACGTCGCAGCAAGTCGACGAAGACTCTTACTCGCGCGGGGGAGTGGCGGCGTTCGGGCAGCACGGCGTAGATGCCGTTGGGCGGCGCAGCGTAGTCGTCGAGGACGGTGCGCAAGCGGCCGCGTTCCAGGTCATGGCGCACTTCCCACATGGACCGCCACGCCAGGCCGCATCCCGCGAGGGTCCATTCGTGCAGCACGCTGCCGTCGCTGCATTCCAGCCGGCCTGCCACCCGCTGGGCCTGCACCTGGCCGGCGATCGTGAACAGCCAGCCGCGCGATTGATTGGCCTGGTTGCCGAAAGAGAGGCATTCGTGGCGGGTCAGGTCGGCCGGCGTGGCGGGGGTGCCGCGCCTGGCCAGGTAGGCGGGCGCCGCGACGACCACGCGGCGATTGTCGGCCAGGCGGATGCCGACCAGGTTGGAGTCGTGCAGGTCGCCGATGCGGATGGCGCAGTCGAAGCGTTCTTCGATCAGGTCGACCAGGCGGTCGCTGAGGTCCAGGGTGACGCTGACGTCGGGGTGTTCCGCGGTGTAGGCCGGCAGCAGGGGGGCGACGTGGCGGCGGCCGAAGCCGGCTGGCGCGCTGATGCGCAGGTGGCCGCTGGGGCGCGCGCTGCCCGAGGCGATCAGGTTTTCGCTGTCGTCGAGGTCACGCAGGATGCGCTGGGCGTATTCCAGCAGCGCGCTACCTTCGGCGGTGAGGGACAGCCTGCGGGTGGAGCGCACCAGCAGCTTCACGCTCAGCCGCGCCTCCAGGGCGTCAATCCGCCGCCCCACCATCGCCGCCGTAACCCCTTCCGCCCGCGCCGCCGCCGACAGACTCCCCAAGGTAGCCACGTCCACAAACGTCTGCAATTGCTTGAACCGGTCCAAATCCGTTCCCTAAGAGTTCACCACCACCCAGCATCCTTGCCCCTGGGGCTTGGCCCGGCCCTCGGGCTTGCGCCCGGCCCCGGGCTTGGGCCCGGCCCCGGGCTTGGGCCCGGCCCCGGGCTTGGGCCCGGCCCCGGGCTTGGGCCCGGCCCTCGGGCTTGGGCCCAGCCCCGGGCTTGGGCCCGGCCCTCGGACTTGGGCCCGGCCCCGGGCTTGGGCCCAGCCCCGGGCTTGGGCCCGGCCCTCGGGCTTGGGCCCAGCCCCGGGCTTGGGCCCGGCCCTCGGGCTTGGGCCCGGCCCCGGGCTTGGGCCCGGCCCTCGGGCTTGGGCCCGGCCCCGGGCTTGGGCCCGGCCCTCGGGCTTGGGCCCGGCCCCGGGCTTGGGCCCGGCCCTCGGGCTTGGGCCCGGCCCTCGGGCTTGGGCCCGGCCTCACCCAAAAGTCCCCGGGCCCTGGCCCGGGGACACCATCACTCTCCGCCAGGGCGAAAGCCCACCCCATCAGATTCGATACTTTAACTAAAAGATGAATCTACTTTTATACGCTTTTTAATTCAAGATCCCCTCCGTAAACTGTCCCCCAACACCCCATCCACCACCCCGGAGCCATCATGAGCCTGCACCTCCCCGCCGGCGTCGCCATCGACGCACCCATCGAAGCCGGCTTCGACACCGTCCTCACCCATGACGCCCTGGCCCTGGTGGCCGACCTGCACCGCACCTTCGAAGCCCGTCGCCAGGAACTGCTGGCCGCCCGCGCCGCCCGCGTCCAGCGCCTCGACCAAGGCGAAAAGCCGGACTTCCTGGCCGATACCCGCGCCGTCCGCGAAGGCGACTGGACCATCGCTCCCTTGCCCAAGGACCTCCTCTGCCGCCGCGTGGAGATCACCGGCCCGGTCGAACGCAAGATGGTCATCAACGCCCTGAATTCCGGCGCCGACAGCTACATGACCGACTTCGAGGACTCCAACACCCCCAACTGGCACAACCAGATCAACGGCCAGATCAACCTGATGGCCGCCATCCGCCGCACCATTGCCCTGGAGCAGAACGGCAAGTCCTACAAGCTCAACGACAAGACCGCCGTGCTGCTGGTGCGCCCGCGCGGCTGGCATCTGGACGAAAAGCATGTGACCGTCGACGGCCAGCGCGTGTCCGGCGGCATCTTCGACTTCGCCCTGTACTTCTTCCACAACGCCAAAGAACTGCTGGCCCGCGGCTCCGGCCCGTACTTCTACCTGCCCAAGATGGAAAGCCATCTGGAAGCCCGCCTGTGGAACGACATCTTCGTCCAAGCCCAGCGCGCCGTGGGCATCGAGCAAGGCACCATCAAGGCCACCGTGCTGATCGAAACCATCCTCGCCGCCTTCGAGATGGACGAAATCCTCTACGAACTGCGCGAACACAGCGCCGGCCTGAACGCCGGCCGTTGGGACTACATCTTCAGCTGCATCAAGAAGTTCAAGGTCGAGCGTGATTTCTGCCTGGCCGACCGGGTCAAGGTCACCATGACCTCGCCCTTCATGCGCGCCTACGCGCTGCTGCTGCTCAAGACCTGCCACCGTCGCAATGCCCCCGCCATCGGCGGCATGAGCGCCTTGATCCCGATCAAGAATGATCCCGTCAAGAACGACCAGGCCATGGCCGGCATCCGCTCCGACAAGGCCCGTGACGCCACCGACGGCTATGACGGCGGCTGGGTCGCCCACCCGGGCCTGGTCGACGTGGCCATGGAGGAATTCCGCAAAGTGCTGGGCGACGCGCCCAACCAGATCGGCAAGCAACGCCCGGACGTCGCCGTCGCGGCCGCCGATCTGCTCGCCTTCCAGCCGGAAGCCCCGATCACCGAGGCGGGCCTGCGCGCCAACATCAACGTCGGCATCCATTACCTGGGCTCGTGGCTGGACGGCAATGGCTGCGTGCCGATCAACAACCTGATGGAAGACGCCGCCACGGCGGAAATCTCCCGCTCCCAGGTCTGGCAATGGATCCGCTCGCCCAAGGGCGTGCTGGAAGGGGGCGGCAAGGTCACGGCCGACCTGGTGCGCAAGCTCATTCCTGAAGAGCTGGCCAAGGTCCATGAGGTCGCCGGCCCCAGCAAGGCCTACGACCGCGCCGCCCAGATCTTCGAACAAATGAGCACCCAGGACGATTTTGCCGAGTTCCTGACCCTGCCCCTGTACGAAGAGGTCTAAGTCCGCAGGACGTAAGGCGCGCCCGCGCTCCGCGCGGCATCCAGGAAGGCAAAGGGGGATTTCTGAGGAAATCCCCCTTTTTCTCGCCCGTACTCCCCCCTCCATTGCGTTCACCAAAAAAGACTATGCTCACGCAATGCCCCTGGCTTACTCAGGGTCTTGAAATTCGTCGTCCAGCCCGCATTTGTTGATCATCGGAGCCGGCCGTCCCAGGCCGGATTTCAAATCCATCTTTAGCGCCCGCCGTCACGAGCAATCCGTGTCCTGGGGCCAAAGCGAAAACTATGCGATTCGACAAGCTGACCACCAAATTTCAGCAAGCCCTGGGCGACGCACAAAGCCTGGCGGCGCGCAACGACAACCAATATATCGAGCCTCTGCACGTCCTGTCGGCGTTGCTGGCGGACGCCGACAGCGGCGCCACCAGCCTGCTGGCGCGCGCCGGCGTGGCCGTCAACCGGCTGCAACCGGCCATCGACCAGGCACTGCAGAAGCTGCCCCAAGTGCAGGGCGAAGGCAACGTCCAGGTCGGCCGCGACCTGCAAGGGGTGCTGACCCGCACCGACAAGGAAGCCTCCCGCCGCGGCGACACCTATATCGCCAGCGAATTGTTCCTGCTGGCCCTGGCCGACGACAAGGGCGAGGCCGGCCGCATCCTGCGTGAAGCGGGCCTGCAGAAGAAGGCGCTTGAATCCGCGGTCGACGCCGTGCGCGGCGGCGAAAGCGTGCAGGGCGCCGAAGGCGAATCCAATCGCCAGGCCCTGGCCAAGTACACCCTGGACCTGACCCAGCGCGCCCGCGAAGGCAAGCTGGATCCCGTCATCGGCCGCGACGATGAAATTCGCCGCACCATCCAGATCCTGCAGCGTCGCACCAAGAACAACCCCGTGCTGATCGGCGAACCCGGCGTCGGCAAGACCGCCATCGTCGAAGGCCTGGCTCAGCGCATCGTCAATGACGAAGTGCCGGAAAGCCTGCGTGGCAAGCGCGTGCTGTCGCTGGACATGGCCGCCCTGGTGGCGGGCGCCAAGTTCCGCGGCGAGTTCGAGGAACGCCTGAAGGCCGTCCTCAAGGAACTGTCGCAGGACGACGGCAGCAACATCGTCTTCATCGACGAGCTGCACACCATGGTAGGTGCCGGCAAGGCGGAAGGCGCGATGGATGCAGGCAATATGCTCAAGCCCGCGCTGGCGCGTGGCGAGTTGCATTGCATCGGCGCGACCACCTTGGACGAATACCGCAAGTACCTGGAAAAGGATGCCGCGCTGGAGCGCCGCTTCCAGAAGGTGCTCGTGGGCGAGCCGAACGTCGAGTCGACCATAGCCATCCTGCGCGGTTTGCAGGAACGCTATGAACTGCACCACGGCGTGGACATCACCGACCCGGCCATCGTCGCCGCGGCGGAGCTGTCCAACCGCTACATCACCGACCGTTTCCTGCCCGACAAGGCGATCGACCTGATCGATGAGGCAGCGGCCCGCATCCGCATGGAAATCGATTCCAAGCCGGAGGTGATGGACCGCCTGGACCGCCGCATCATCCAGTTGAAGATCGAACGCGAAGCGGTGAAGCGGGAGTCGGATGACGCCTCCAAGCGCCGCCTGCACGTGATCGAGGAAGAACTGGAAAAGCTGCAACGCGAGTACAACGACTACGAGGAAATCTGGAAGGCCGAGAAAGCCGCCGTGCAGGGCAGCCAGGCCATCAAGGAAGAGATCGATCAGGTTCGCGCCGAGATGGCCGAGCTGCAACGCAAGGGCCAGTTCGACAAGCTGGCGGAGCTGCAGTACGGCAAGCTGCCTGAACTGGAAGCGCGCTTGAAGTCCGCCGAAAGCGGCGCGGAGAAGGCCGAGGCTGAAGTCGAGCCGGGCCGGCCGCGTCTGTTGCGCACGCAAGTGGGCGCGGAGGAAATCGCCGAAGTCGTGTCGCGTGCTACCGGGATTCCCGTGTCGAAGATGATGACGGGCGAGCGTGAAAAGCTGCTCGGCATGGAAGATTTCCTGCACCGGCGCGTGGTTGGCCAGGACGAGGCGGTACGCCTTGTGTCCGATGCCATCCGTCGTTCGCGGGCCGGCTTGTCCGATCCGTCGCGGCCGTACGGTTCCTTCCTGTTCCTGGGCCCGACGGGCGTGGGCAAGACCGAGCTGACGCGGGCTTTGGCTGAGTTCCTGTTCGATTCGGAAGAACATCTGATCCGCATCGACATGAGCGAGTTCATGGAGAAGCACTCCGTGGCTCGTCTGATCGGCGCGCCGCCGGGGTATGTGGGCTACGAGGAAGGCGGTTATCTGACCGAAGCGGTGCGGCGCAAGCCTTACAGCGTTATCCTGCTCGACGAAGTCGAGAAGGCGCATCCGGACGTGTTCAACGTTCTGCTGCAGGTCCTGGATGATGGTCGCCTGACCGATGGCCAGGGTCGCACGGTGGATTTCCGCAACACGGTGGTGGTGATGACCTCCAACCTGGGTTCGCAGCATATCCAGTCGATGGCGGGGCAGCCTTACGAAGTCATCAAGGAAGTGGTGTGGGATGAGCTCAAGCAGTCGTTCCGACCTGAGTTCCTCAACCGCATCGACGAAGTGGTGGTGTTCCACGGCTTGGCCGAGCAGCACATCGAGTCGATCGCGCGCATTCAGCTCAAGCGGCTGGCCGATCGTCTGGAGAAGCAGGAAATGCGTCTGGAAATCAGCGATGCCGCGTTGAAGGAGATTTCGCGTGCGGGGTTCGATCCGGTATTCGGTGCGCGTCCGCTGAAGCGCGCCATCCAGCAGCAGATCGAGAACCCGGTGGCCCGCCTGATCCTGGAAGGCCGCTTCGGTCCCCGCGATGTGGTGCCGGTGGATGTGCGGGATGGCAAGCTGGTGTTCGAACGCACCCTGCAGTAAGAGAGCAGGCCGCGGCGTCATGCGACGCCGCGGTTTGGTAAGTCCCAAAGCGTCCCCCGAAAGGGGACGTTTTTTTTGCGCCTGCAGGATCGTCAAGCGTCCTCCCGCACGAGACGTTTTACCGGTCCCTGGCCAAGCCCGATAAGCGTCCCCCTTGGGGGACGCTTATTAATCTTCCCTTCCGACGTAAGAAATTTCCTCGCCTCGATTCAGAACTTGGGTCCGACGAGCGTCCACCAACCAAGAAAATTCTCATGTGTCCCACGCATCACGCATGGTCTTATGACGTCACGCGATTCATGGCGACTTGCTCTCCTCCGTAGCCCGGTCATGAATCGCAGCTGCGTTGTCCTGCTGCTGCGGCAGCAACGCGGCTCTCCTGTGTCCCCGGGGGCCCCTCACCCCGGGGTTTTTTTTGCCTATGACCCCAAGCCGGAAAAGGCGTCCCTTCTGGGTGACCTGAAGGGGCTCTTGTCTTACGGTGGCCCAATGGCGAGCGGGTGTCGGGGGATCGCCGGGCGCGGGGCACCTTCGGATGTGTAGACATGAACGAGCGCAAGCCAACCGTTAAGCTCCCATCGACGCCGACGGCGCTGTTGTCAGACATTCGTGAACTGATCCAGGCAGCGCGTCAACGTGCTGCAGCGTCAGTGAATAGCGAGCTCACAATGCTCTACTGGCGTATTGGTCAGCGTATCCATACGCAGGTCTTGGCGGGACGACGGGCCGGCTACGGCGAGGAAGTCGTACTGAACTTGGCAGCGCAGTTGGCGCAGGAGTACGGCGGTAGCTTCTCGGTGAAAAACCTGCGGCGCATGGTGCAGTTCGCGGTCACTTTCCCTGACGAGCAGATTGTCGTATCGCTGATACGACAATTGAGCTGGACGCACTTTATCGCCCTGATTCCGCTGAAAGATCCTCACCAACGAGACTACTACGCCCAGATGGCCAGCGTGGAGCGCTGGAGCGTTCGCACGCTGCGCGAGCGCATCGAATCGATGTTGTACGAGCGTACGGCGTTGTCCCAAAAACCGGAAGAAACGATCGCGCAGGAACTGGGTGCTGATTTCTCCTTGCTCGCTCGTCAGACCGATAATCGGTAGTGGTGTCAGTCCCGCTGCCGTATCGCTTCAGGCTACTCAACCGTGATGGTCTCCTTCATGTTCGGGTGCAGGCCACAGACCACCTTGTACACACCCGGTTTGTCGAATCGAAAGGAAAACGTGCCGTTCTGGTCCAGGGCGTCGGAACGGAACAGGCCTCCTTCGGCGATGATCGAATGGGCTTCGTCGTCCAGGTTTTTCCATGTCACGGTCGAGCCGGCCTTGATGGTGGTCGACATGGGTACGAACATGAACTCCTTGATGGAGACGACCGGCGACTCCTGGGCGACGGCCTGCGATACGTACAGGCCCAGCGCCAGCACGGCGGCCAGCGGCCAGGCACGGGAAAGCCCAAACGCTCGGGAAAGCGCAAATGCGCGGGAAAGCCCAAACGCACGGGAAAGCCCAAACGCACGGGAAAGCCCAAGCGCGCGGGAAAAATGCGGAATCATGATCTGGTCCTCACGCTAAAAAATGGCCAACTCAGCCCAAAGTGGTATCGGTAAGGGACGCAACGGCCGGATGCTGCGTGATCCGCAAGGTGGTCACCCCCAGCATGCTGGCGAGCTGCTCTCCCGGCACCGTGAGCGGCGATGGCCCCGGCCCATTCCCCGCCGTCGGTTGCGGAAACGCGGTCGAACGCGCCGTGTGGAAAGTGATATTGCCTTCGACCTTGGAAACGATCTGGTGGATGTGGCCGTTCAGCACGGTCACGGACCCGAAACGCCGCAGATAACCCATGGCCACGTCGGCATCCCCGGTGCCCCAGCCCCACGGCGCATAAATCGTCCACAAGGGCATGTGCGCGAACACCACGACAGGCGTGCTGGATGAACGGCCTTGCAGGTCGGCCTTCAACCAGTCGAGCTGTTCCTGCCCCAACCCACCCAGCCCGTTCGGCGTGAAGTTCAGCACATTGATCAGCGCGACGAAATGTACGCCCTGGTGATCGAAGCTGTAATAGCCCTGGCTGTTCGACGCATTGCCGAAGCGCCTGAAATATTCCACCCCGCCCGCGTCCGAGACGTCGTGTTCGCCTGGAACGGTGTGCAATTCGGTAATGCTCAAACCCTTCATCAACTGCGCGGCCTGATCGAATTGTTCGGGCTTGGCCAAGTGGGTGATGTCGCCGGTATGTATCGTCAGCGCGGGCTTGACCGGCATCGCATTGACGAGGTCTATGGTCTGTTGCAGCGTGCCGGCCACATTCTTGTTGGCCGCCTGGCCGAAGCCGATATGGGTGTCGCTGATCTGCAGGAACAGCGGTACGCCGGCGCTGTCAGGCTGCGCCGCGGCCAGCGCCAGGTCGATGGGCGCAAGCACGCCGCCGGCCAGCGCGAACAGGGTGCCGGCGCCGCCGAACGCAAGACACTTCAGGGCGTCGCGGCGCGCGGGATGGTCTGGGAGATCGGTGTCCATGAGAACTCCACGTTCGATTCCAGCGACGGCATGTCGGCCTATCCAATACGCTACGTCCTGGTCTCGATCAAAAGACCGGGCTGCAAGAGGCTTTATTCCCGATTTATCATCGACGGGGCGCGAAAAAATAAATACGCCGAAGCGGGAATAAAACGCGGCAAATTCCGGTCTGCTTGAGGGATGGGCCCGCCTGGCACGTATGCAACGTTCGAGACGTTCAAAACGTTTTGAACGTCAGGGTTGAGAACGTGGGGGAATCCGGTCTGTAGAGGGATAAGCACGCATGGCCCACAGAGCAGGAGTTGCAAGTACCGATGCCGCCAATGCGCAGCGCTTCGAAAGGCTCGTGCTGCCGCACATCGATTCGGCCTACAACGTGGCACGTTGGCTGACCCGTAACGACCAGGACGCACAGGACGTGGTCCAGGAGGCATGCCTGCGCGCGCTGCGCTTCTCCGGCGGCTTGCGTGGCGACGACGGCCGCGCCTGGCTGCTGAGCATCGTGCGCAATACTTTCCACACCTGGTACGCCGAGAACCGCAAGCAAGCCAGGGAAACGACGGAATTCGAGGATGAGGAACACGGTGTGGCGGCTGATCAGGCGGCCGAAGATGATGGCCCCGAGGCCATGTATATCCGCGCTCAGAACCAGAGGCGCGTGCACCAGGCGCTGGGCCTTCTACGGCTGGAGTTCCGCGAGGTACTTGTGCTGCGCGAGCTTGAAGAGCTGTCGTATAAAGAGATTGCCATGATTCTGGATATCCCCATGGGCACCGTCATGTCCAGGCTGGGCCGGGGCCGCCAGCAGCTTGCCGCGCTCCTGGCGCCGACCGGGGGGGAGGCATGATGGACCACGAACAGGCATCGGCCCTGCTGCCGGGCTATCTGGACGGGGAACTCAGCCTGTCTGAGTCCCTGGCGCTGGACCAACATATGGCGCAATGCGACGCTTGCCGGCTGGAACTGGCGCGCCAGCGCGCTGCCAGCGCACAACTGCGCCAGGCCGATCTGCGCGTCGCGGCGCCCGCCGAGCTGGTCAAGCGCATCACTGCCGCGCTGCCGGGCCGCAAGCCACTCTGGCGGCGCCTGCTGGGTGCTGGTTCGGCGGCAGGATCCTCCGGCCAGACGTCGGCCCGGGCGCCATTGGGCCTGGCCCTGGCCAGCCTGGCCGCGCTGGCCGTGAGCCTGGGACTGTTTCTGCGGCTGCCGTCCGACGAGCAGCGCCTGGCGCAGGAGCTGGTGAACAACAACATCCGTTCGTTGCAGGTCGATCATCTGTTCGATGTGGCCTCGACTGACCAGCATACGGTCAAGCCGTGGTTCGGCGGCAAGCTGGACTTCGCCCCGCCGGTGGTCGACCTGGCCGCGCAGGGATATCCGCTGAAGGGCGGGCGGGTGGACTATCTGGCCGGCCAGCGGGTGGCGGTCCTGGTCTATCGCGACAAGCTGCATCCGATCAGCCTGTTCGTCTGGCCGGGCGCGGGGGAGCCGGCGGCGCCGCGCTTCGAGGAACGCCTGGGCTATCACATCGCGCATTGGCGCGCGGCGGGCATGAACTACTGGGCCATCACCGACGCCGGCGCCAGCGACTTGAGCGGCTTCGTCAGTGAGATGCAGAAGACCGGCAACTGATCGCTTTGCGCGCGCCGCCGAGGGGACGCTTTTTTGGCTTGGGGCGGCCCGGCGCCAAAAAAAAGCCCCCACGCGCCAGCGTGGGGGCTTTCCTGCAACAGGCCGGGCTATCGAATCAAATCACCAATTCGATAACGAACGGCCCCTTGCGCTTGTTCGCCGCCGCAAGCAGATCCGCGAACTGTTCCATGTTCTGCGCCTGCGCCGCTTCCACCCCCATGCCATTGGCCAGCTTGACCCAATCCAGGGTAGGGCGGGTCAAGTCCAGCATGTTCATCGCGGTCTTGCCCGCTTCGGCGCCCACACCGGCCAGTTCGCCGATCAGGATGGCGTACTTGCGATTAGCCAGGATCACCGTGGTGACGTCCAGCTGCTCGCGCGCCTGCGTCCACAAGGATTGCAGCGAATACATGGCCGAGCCGTCGGCCTGCAGCGACACGACGCGTCGGCCCGGCGCGCCGATCGCGGCGCCCGTGGCCAGCGGCAGGCCATTGCCGATGGCGCCGCCGGTGATCTGCAACCAGTCATGCGGCGCGGCGTTGACCGTGCCGGAGAAGAAGGCGCGGCCAAAGCTCACGCTTTCATCGACGACGATGGCGTTATCTGGCAGCAAGGCCGTGACGGTCTGCGCCACGGCTTCCGACGTGACGGCGCCGCGGGCCGGTTCGCCCACCACGCGTTGCGCCACCGGCGCGGCTTCGTGCGCGGCCAGCATGTCGGCGAGACGGGCCAGCGCATCGCCCTGGTCCTGTTCGGGACGGCTCAGAACGTGGATCTGGCAATCCTCGGGATACAGCAGCGCCGGCTTGTCGGGATAGGCGAAGAAACCCACCGGCGCCTTGGCGCCGACCAGGATCAGATGCTTGGTGCCCTTGAGCGCGGCCAGGGCTGGTTCGATGGCATATGGCAGGCGGGTGACGGGCTGACGACCGGCGCCGCGTTCGATACGGCGGTTGGACGTCGGCGCGAACAGGCGCGCACCCGTCTTCTGCGAGATGCGGCCGGCCACGGCCAGCGGCGTTTCGCGCAGCGCGTCATTGGCCATGAACAGCACGGCCGGTTCGCCGGTGCGCAGAATGCGCGCGACGGCGCTCAGCACGCCCTCATCCACCGTGGGGGCGGGCGGCACGTCCAGCGCGTCGACGACCACGCCGCCGGGATTCCAGCAGGTGTCGGACGGCGCGATCAAGGTGGCGATCTGGCCGGGCGAGGTGCGCGCGGCCTGCACCGCGGCGGCGGCATCGCGGCCTATCGTTTCGGCGGTGCTGGACGTGCGGGTCCAGCCCGACACCGGCCGGGCCCACCCTTCGGTGTCGGCGGTCAGCGGTGCGTCCAGGGGGCGGTGATGCGTGGCCTGGTCGCCCACGATATTGACGATGGCCGAGTTGGCGCGGCGTGCGTTGTGCAGATTGGCCAGACCGTTGGCCAGACCCGGGCCGCAATGCAGCAGGGTGGCGGCGGGGCGGTCCGCCATGCGGGCGTAGCCGTCGGCGGCGCCGGTGACCACGGTCTCCGCCAGCGCCAGCACGCAGCGCATGCCGGGAATGCGGTCGAGCGCGGACACGAAGTGCATTTCACTCGTGCCGGGGTTGGCAAAGCACGTATCGATGCCGCTCTTGAGCAGCGTGTGGACCAGACTCTCGGCGCCGTTCATTCTTTCCTCATCGTCAATGTGGCATAAAAAACCAGCCAGAGTGTACGCCCCGGTTTTACGCGCCATCGTCTTGGACGAGGCGCACGGGACGAACAGCGACGAGGATGCGGCGCAAAAAGACGTCAGATACGGGCAGATGGGGAACAGATCCGCCGCGTAAGTGCCATCCGTCGGGGTTTACCCTTGATCCTGAATGTCTTCTTCGTTCACCAGGCCGTCGCGGCCATAGAACTTCACGCCGATGTAGATGCGATCGCGGCCCTGGGAGCGGCGATGGCGGTTGGTATCGCGCAGCGAGTAGACGCAGCCGCAATATTCCTGCTGATAGAAGTTCTCGCGTTTGCTGATTTCGATCATGCGTTGCGAGCCGCCACCCTTGCGCCAGTTGTAGGTCCAGTACGTCAGCTCGGGATAGCGGGCGGCGGCGCGTTCGCCGCAGCCGTTGATCTGGTTCATGTCCTTCCAGCGCGAGATGCCCAGCGAGCTGGTAATGGTGTCGAAGCCATGTTCGTGCGCGTACAGGGCGGTGCGCTCGAAGCGCATGTCGAAACAGGCGGTGCAGCGCTCGCCGCGTTCGGGCGCGTCTTCCATGCCCTTGATGCGATCGAACCAGTTGTCCATGTCGTAGTCGGCGTCGATAAACTCGATGCCATGCTGCTCGGCGAAGCGGATGTTCTCCTGCTTGCGGATCTCGTATTCCTTCACCGGATGGATATTCGGGTTGTAGAAGTAGATGGCGTAGTCGATGCCGGAGGCCTGCATGGCTTCCATCACTTCACCCGAACAGGGCGCGCAGCAGGAGTGCATGAGCACCTTGCGGCGCCCTTCGGGCAGTTCGAGTTTCGGGCGAACGTATTCAGACATGGCAATACCGGGGAAAGATGGAGCAGGGCGGGGCCGGGGAAAGATTCCCGCGCCGGCCAGCGCCGAATCCCGTATTTTACGCCCCGTCGCCCAGAACCGTATTCCAGAGCTCCGTGACCGCCTCGCGCTCCGCCGGCAGGGTAGCGGGCGCCACTCGCGCCTTTTCCTGCCCTTGCAGCCGCATCGCGTGCTGAACCCGGCGCAAGGTGCGATAAGCATCGCCGGCACGCGTGGCCAGGCCAGGGTCCAGCAGACCGGCCTCGGCGGCCAGGCGCAGCAGGGTGATATTGCCCAGATTCTTCACCAGAACCGGGTGTGACGCCGCCTGCGTAAGCACCAGGTATTGGGTGACGAACTCGACGTCCACCATGCCGCCGCGGTCGTGCTTGACGTCGAACTTGCCGCTGGTATTCGGATGGCCGGCGCTGATCTTCTCCCGCATGGCGCGGACGTCGGTGCGCAGGGCGGCGACATCGCGCGGCGCCAGCATGATGTCGCGCCGTACGTCCTCGAAGCGCGCGCCCAGGTCGGCATCGCCCGCGGCGAAGCGCGCGCGGGTCAGGGCCTGGTGCTCCCAGGACCAGGCATGCTTGCTCTGGTATTCGGCAAAAGCCTCGATCGACACCGCCAGCAGCCCTGCGTCGCCGTCCGGCCGCAGGCGCAGGTCGACCTCGTACAGCCGGCCCGATGACGTCATGGTCGACAGCCAGGAACTCATGCGCCGGCCCAGCTTGGCGTAGATTTCCGGGGCATCGTCGCGCGGATCGTCGAACAGGAACACCAGGTCCAGGTCGGACGAATAGCCCAATTCCTTGCCGCCCAGCTTGCCATACGCCACCACCGCGAAATGTGGTTGCGCGCCCGGCTGGCGATTCACCAGCGGCCAGATCCGCTTGATGGTCTCGGCCAGCAGCATGTCGGCCAGGGCCGACAACTGGTCGGCCAGCTTTTCCACCGTCAGCTCGCCTTCCAGATCCTGCGCCAGCAGCTGGAAGCTGGCCTGGCGCTGGACGTCGCGCATCAGGTTCATCTGGCGCTCGACGTCGGCGCTGCCGTCGGGCAGCACGCAGGCGTCGAGGTCGGCGGCCAGTTGCGTGCCGATCTGGCGGAAGTCCAGGGGTTCGAACAGCGTGCGCCAGTCGATCAGGCTGTCCAGCAGCAAGGGATGCTGCGTCAGGTATTGGGCGGCCCAGGGGCTGGCGGCCATCATGCGGGCCACGCGCGCCAAGGTGTCCGGGTACTCGGCCAGCAGCGCCAGATAGGCGCTGCGCTGGGCCACCTGTTCGATCAGGTCGAACAGGCGCACGGTGGCCGCCGCGGGCGCTTCGGTCCGGGCCGCCGCCTGCACGGCCGCCGGCAATAGGGTTTCCAGGCGGCGCCGGCTGGTCTCCGGCAGGCTGCGCACGCGATGGCTGCCCAGCAGCGACGTGGCGCGCGCCGCCAGTTCCGGGCCCTGTTCGCCGAACAGCTCATGGATCTGGTCCAGCAGCGTGCTTTCCATGTCCGTGCCGGAGGCGGTGGAGGCGGGACGGCCGCTGTCGCTGTGGCCGGGATCATCCATGCCGGCCATGCCGAAGGCATTGCGGAAGGTGTCGGCGACGAAGGCACGATGGGCGGTCAGGCTCTGCTCGAAATCCGCCGGGGTCATGCTTAGTGCCCGCGCCAGGGCGGCGCGCGGCTCGGGGTCGGCGGGCAGCAGGTGGGTCTGTTCGTCCTCGCGGTATTGCAGGGCGTGTTCGGTACGGCGCAGGAAGCGGTAGGCCGCCTCCAGCCGCTCGACGTCGGCCGCGGGCAGGATGCCGGCATCGCGCTGCGCGTGCAGGGCGGCCAGCAGTCCGCGATCGCGCAGGGCCGGCATGCGGCCCCCACGGATCAATTGCGACAGCTGCACCACGAATTCGATTTCACGGATGCCGCCGTCGCCCAGCTTGATGTTCAGGGCGCTGTCCATGCCGTTGCGCCCCAGCGCGCGCCGCTGCCAGTCCAGGCGGATGCGTTCGCGCAGGGCGCGCAGCGCGGCCAGTGCGTCGAAGTCGAAATACTTGCGATAGACAAAGGGGATGCGCAGGCTTTCCATCTGGCGCAGCTGGGCTTCGCTGTCGCTGTCGGCGAAAGCCTGGGCCGGGATGGCGCGCGCCTTCAACCAGGCATAACGCTCCCACTCGCGGCCCTGGCCCACCAGATAATGCTCAAAGGCGTCCAGGCTCCATGCGAGGGGGCTGCCGTCGCCATCGGGCCGTAAACGCAGGTCAGTACGGAAAACGTGACCATGCGCATCTATTTCCGACAGCACCGGCATCATGCGCTGGGTCAGGCGGCCGTAGAACTCGTGATAGCTGAGCTTGCGCGGTCCAGGCGTTTCGCCTTCCTCGCCATAGAGCATCACCAGGTCGATGTCGGAGGACACGTTCAACTCTCCGCCGCCCAGCTTGCCCATGCCCATGATGAGCATTTCCTGGGGCTTGCCGCTGGCGGGATCGACCGGGATGCCATGCGTCTCCGCGAGGTCGGCCGACACGCTGCGGTAAGCCGCCGCGATGGCCAGGTCGGCCAGGCCGGTCATGGCGCCGACCACTTCCTCCAGGGGCGCCAGGCCGGCCAGGTCGCGCACGATGAGCGCGCAGAACACACGCTCGCGCAGCTGACGCAACACGGCGCGGCAGGCCGGCACCGGCAGGACGAAGTCCCTGGTCCGGGCACTGCCCGCTGGCGGTGCCGCGGCCGTGGCGCCGGCGCCAGCGCCAGCACCAGCACCAGCACCAGCAGCGGGCAGAGCAGGCAGGCTCCTGATTGGCGCGCCCGTGGCGGCGATCAGCTCATCGCACCAGCGCGTCAAGGCGTCCTGATCGACGGGCCGCCGGGCATGCTCCGTCAGCCATTGCGCCAGATCCGGATAAGCCTGCAGCCGCCGCCTTAGATAGCCAGACCAGGCATAGGCGGTGGACAACAGCGAATCGGAAGCGGGGTCGAATGGGGCAGCGGCGGACATAGTTGGTAATTTGGATACGCAGACGCCGATAGGCATTTCATGTATAAGGGGACGATACCGCAAGACTATCGCTCTCGCTCATTTTCCTGTGCATTTCTCCTTCAAAATCCTGCGCATCCTGATGTGGGTCGTCTGGGCCGTGTATTTTGTCGCGGCCGTGACCTTGCTCGGCATGCGTTACCTGGTGCTTCCGCGCATCGATCAGTGGCGGCCGCAGATCGAGGACTACACCAGTCAGGCCATCGGCGCCCGCGTCGAGATCGGCAAGATATCGGCGGATTGGTATGGGCTGAATCCGCGTCTGCACCTGAGCGATGTGCGCGTCTACGAAACGCCGGATACGGCGGGCTCGGCATCGGCCGCCGCCCCGGCCAATGCCGCCGCGGCGCCCGCGAGTGCCGCCCCGGTGCCGGGCAGTGCCGGCGCCACGAACGCCGACGCGACACTACCGCCCACTGGCCCCGTCATGTCCGCGCCCGCGACGCCGGTTCTGAGCCTGCCCAACGTGCAGGCCGTGGTGGCCTGGCGCAGCCTGTTCGACCGCGTGCCGCGTCTGGTCAACCTGCGGGCGGATGGCCTGGACATCACCTTGCGGCGCGATCGCGACAATCGCCTGTGGGTGGCCGGGCAGGCCATCGCGCTGGACACCGGCAATGACGGGCCTTGGCTAGACACCGCCGCCGTCCGTTGGCTGGCGCGCCAGCGCGAGATCGCCTTGAAGCACGTCACCGTGCGCTGGCAGGACGAACTGCGCGGCACCCCGGACCTGGTCATCGACGATGCCAGCCTGGCTTTGCTGAACGGCGTGCTCACGCACCGCTTTGCCTTACGCGCGAAGCTGCCGCCCGCCCTGGGCCGCAGCCTGGACTTGCGCGGCGAGGTCGAGCGCTCCCTGTTCACCCGTGACCCGCGCAACCCGGCCAACTGGCATGGTCAGGTCTACGGCGAAGTGGTCGACGTGGATCCGGCGGCCTGGACGCCGTGGGTGCAACTGCCGCCCATGGGCGGCCGCCTGGCGGCGCGCGCCTGGATGCAGGTGGACGGCAAGCGCATCGGCGCGGTGACGGCCGATCTGTTCGCGCGCGGTGTCGGCTGGCAGTGGCAGGATGGCGGGGCGGCCGTCCGCTCCAGGCTGGCCGCGAGCAACGTGCGCCTGCATGTCGATGGTTTGCCGGGCGACGTCTGGGACAGCCTGGGCGGGCTGGCGCTGACCCAGAGCAGTGGCGCGCCCGCGCAACGCGCGACGCCCATGGGCGCCGTCGCGGCCACGCCGAAGGGCCTGACTTTGCAGATGCAGGCCCAGGATGTCAGCGCCAACCTTCCCGGCGTACTGCAGGATCCGAACATCACGCTGGACCAGCTCACCCTGGATGGGGTGGGGCGCCGCGGCGACGACGGCGTGCTGGGCGTGGAGCTGCGCCAGGCATCCTTGCGCAATGCCGACCTGGACCTGACCTTGCAGGGACGCTGGCGCGAAACGGGCAAGACCCTGGCCGGCACCGCGGACATGACCGGCAAGCTGGCGCGCCTGCGTATGAGTACGCTGCATGGCTATCTGCCCCAGACGGTTACCGCCGAGGCGCGCGACTGGCTGCAACGCGGTTTGAAGGCGGGCGACGTGCGGGATGCCGGCATCGTGGTCCAGGGTGATCTGGACGATTTTCCTTTTACGCAGGACACCGGGCGGGGCAAGTTCCATATCGGCGGCGCCTATGACGGCGCGACCGTGGACTATGCACCGGCCCTGGACAGCAAGCACAAAGGCTGGCCGGCGGTGACGGGCCTGAAGGGCACTTTCGCCATCGACGGCGCGGCCTTGACCCTGGAAGCGGCGCCTGGCGGAGAACTGCAGGCGCCCGCTCCCGGGACTGTGCCGGTCGCCCTGAACGGTATCAAGGCGACCATTCCCAATATGGAGCACAAGGCCGAGCTGCTGCTCTCCGCCGAGTCCAGCGGTCCCATCGGTACGTATCTGGCGACCAGCAAGACCTCGCCTCTGGGCGGACTGCTGGATAACCTGCTGGACGACGCGCGGGGCACCGGCAACGCCAACCTGGCCCTGGCCTTGCGCGTGCCCTTGCTCGATCCTGACGCCACCAAGGTCGATGGCACGGTCAGCTTCGACAACAACGAATTCGCCCTGTTTCCGCAATTGCCGCCGGTGCAGCAGTTGCGCGGGCAACTGGCCTTCACGGAACAGGATGTCAGCGCCCGCGGGCTGGAGGGTCAGTTCCTGGGTGGTCCGTTGCGGGTGGACGGCAGCTTGTTGGACAGCCGCAACGGCTTGCGCTTCGATGGCACGGTCAATGGCGCTGCCTTGCCGCAACTGTTCCGCGCCAAATCGATGGCGCGCATCAGCGGCAAGACCAACTACCACGCCCGTCTGCTGTATTTGAAAGGCGGCAACATCGATGCGACGCTGGAGTCCGACCTGATGGGGCTGGCGCTGGACATGCCGGCGCCCATCGGCAAGCCAGCCGCCACGGCCATGCCGGTGAAGGTGCAGTGGAGTCCGGCGCAGACACCAGGCGCGCGCAACCGCGTGTGGTTGACCGGCAGCGTGGGGCAGAACATCAATGTGCTGCTGGAGCGCGACCCCGCGGACCGGCGGGCGTTTTTCGCGCGGGGCGCGGTCGGCGCCAATCAGCCGGCGAGCCTGCCGGACAAGGGCTTCACGCTCAAGCTGGACCTGCCGGAGCTGGATGCCGATGCGTGGGAGACCTTGATCGACGGTTTTTCGCCCACGCCCACGCCGGCGCCGGCATCTTCGGCGGCGAAGACGGCCGCGCGTCGGCCGGCGAGCGGGTCGGCGAGTGGGCCGGCGCAGCCGCTGTTGCCGCCGATCAGTCTGGTCAGCATCAAGACCCCGCAATTGCGTATGTCGGGCCTGACGTTGAACGATCTGACCCTGACCGCGGAACGGCCCATCGACATGCAGTGGCGGGTGGATATCCAGTCGCGCCAGGCGGCCGGATCCCTGTCCTGGCGCGAAGGCGCGGGCAATGTCGCCGGTAAGGTGACCGGGCGGTTCAAGTACCTGGCCTTTGGCGATGCCAGCGACACCAATACGGCTAGCGAAGCCTTGTCGAAGACCGATGAATTGTCGGATATCCCCGCGGTCGATCTGCATGCCGATTCCTTGCGGCTGTATGGCAAGGACGTCGGCACCTTGCAGGTGCTGGGGACCAATCTGGAGCGGGGCCGTCGTTGGCAGCTGGACAAGCTGCGTATCACCAGCCAGGACGCCTCGCTGGATGCCAAGGGGATCTGGCGGCTTAGTGGCGCGGATCGGGGGCTGACGGTGGAGGCCTCATCGCAGTTCAAGGATTTCGGCCAGTTGCTGGGGCGTCTGGGCAAGCCGGACACCATGGCCAATGGGGCGGGTACGGCGTCGGCCAGCCTGACCTGGAACGATCTGCCTTGGACGCATGACCTGGGCAAGGTCGAAGGCAAGCTGGAGTTCAGCCTGGACAAGGGGCGCTTCGTCCATGTCAATTCCCGTACCGCGCGGCTGCTGGAGTTGTTGTCGCTGCAATCGGTGGGCCGGTTGGCCAGGCTGGATTTCAATCCTGCGAATCTCTTGAAAGATGGTTTCCCGTTCGACACCATCCGTGGCCATGTCACCTTGTCCAAGGGCATCGCGCACACGGAGGATTACAAGGTGGCCGGGCCGGTGGCCAGCATCATTCTGGCTGGCGACACGAATATCGTGGATGAGACCTGGAATTTGAAGGCTGTGGTAGTGCCGAATCTTGACGCCAGCGGTGCCGCCGTGGCCACGGCTTTCGTCAATCCCTTGCTGGGATTGGGAGCCTTTCTTGGTCAGCTGATCCTGAAACATCCTTTGGCCAGCGCGCTGACCAGCGAATATGCGGTCACGGGCAGCTGGAACGACCCGAAGGTCGCGCCCATCAACAACAACAAAGCCGACTCCGCCGCCAAGGCCCGCGAGTTCATCGAAAACTGATGTTTTCGGGGTGATCGATAGCGTTCTTTTGCGGCAACCCCGCGGGTTTCTCGGTGGAGCTGCGCTCCACCACCTCCCGGCCCGGTGGCGTGCACCACTTCGTGGAGCCGCCGTGCCGCGCACAGAGCGCATGGCAGGCGCGGCGTAGCCCGCCCCCCGGCCCACTGGGTGTGGCGCTCCGCGCCACACCCAAAACAAAAAGGCCTGTGCATTTGCACAGGCCCCTTCGCCAAACAGGCATTGCGGAACCGGCCAAGACCGGTTTCCCCAAACCATTACTTTTTCATCATGTCGAAGAACTGGTCATTGGTCTTCGTTGCACGCATCTTGTCCATGATGAACTCCATCGCCTGAATCTCATCCATGTCATGGATGAACTTCCGCAGTACCCACGTCTTCTGCAGCAATTCCGGACGAATCAGCAGCTCTTCACGACGGGTGCCCGACTTGTTCAGGTTGATGGCCGGATAAACGCGCTTCTCCGCCAGGCGACGTTCCAGATGCACTTCGGAGTTACCCGTGCCCTTGAACTCTTCGTAGATGACTTCATCCATCCGGCTGCCCGTTTCGATCAGGGCCGTGCCGATGATCGTCAACGAGCCGCCTTCTTCCATGTTCCGCGCCGCGCCGAAGAAACGCTTCGGACGCTGCAGGGCGTTGGCATCCACACCACCCGTCAGCACCTTGCCCGAAGCCGGCACCACGGTGTTGTAGGCACGCGCCAGACGCGTGATCGAATCCAGCAGGATCACCACGTCCTTCTTCAGCTCGACCAGACGCTTGGCCTTCTCGATGACCATTTCCGCGACCTGCACGTGACGCGTGGCAGGTTCGTCAAACGTCGACGCCACCACTTCGCCGCGCACCGTGCGCTGCATTTCCGTCACTTCCTCGGGACGCTCATCCACCAGCAGGACGATCATCACCGCTTCCGGGAAATTCGTGGTGATGGCATGCGCGATGTGCTGCATCATCACCGTCTTGCCCGACTTCGGCGGCGCGACGATCAGCGCGCGCTGGCCGGCGCCCAAAGGCGCGAAGATGTCCAGAATGCGGCCGGTGAAGTTCTCTTCGCTCTTGATTTCCCGTTCCAGACGCATCACCCGGTTCGGGTGCAGCGGCGTCAGGTTCTCGAACATGATGCGATGCTTGATCGCTTCAGGCGCCAGACCGTTGACCTTGTCCACTTTGACCAGCGCGAAATAGCGCTCGCCATCCTTGGGCGTACGCACTTCACCTTCGATCGAGTCGCCGGTGTGCAGGTTGAAGCGGCGGATCTGTGACGGCGAAATGTAGATATCGTCCGTGCTGGCCAAGTAGGAGGTTTCCGGCGAACGCAGGAAACCGAAGCCGTCCGGAAGTACTTCGAGCACGCCATCACCGAAGATCTGCTCGCCTTGCTTGGCGCGCTTCTTCATGATGGCGAACATCAACTCCTGCTTGCGCAGGCGGTTGGCGTTTTCGATTTCGAGTTTGGCGGCCTGCTCGAGCAGTTGTGAGACGTGCTGCGCCTTTAGTTCATTCAGGTGCATTGCGGTGGTGTTGGGGGAGAAATGAGAGGGGAGTGGGGCGGCGGGCCACGGACGGGCCCGCGCGAGAAAAGGGCCGGTGTCAGGCCAGGGAGCTATCCAGGAAAGCCGTCAGTTGGGACTTCGACAAAGCACCCACCTTGGTGGCGGCAGCCTGGCCGTCCTTGAACAACATCAGCGTCGGAATGCCGCGGATGCCGTACTTGGCCGGCGTGTCCTGGTTCTCGTCCACATTGATCTTGGCGATAACCAGGCGGCCATTGTATTCCTTGGCCACTTCTTCCAGGATGGGGGCAATCATTTTGCAGGGGCCGCACCAGGCAGCCCAGTAGTCCACCAAAACGGGGACGTCGGACTTCAGGACATCGGCTTCAAAGCTGGCGTCGCTTACATGCTTGATTTGGTCGCTCATGGCGGTTTCTCGTTAGGTTTTTTGCGCTAGGCGGCCGGTAAAACCGGCGATGACGTGCTGCGGGTGGCTGAACAGGTGGTAATCCCTGAGGCCTGTTGGCTAGGACACCGATGAATGGCCGGGGGTTCCCCAACCTTCATGTCGCCTGCGACAGACGTCTGCCGCACTGCCTGAGCGCTAACCCGGCGTTTTTGAGTTGACAGGATTAAAGCATACCACTGTCGATACGAACAGGCTTCACCGGTTTTGTGTAGCATGAACGGCCTCGCGGTCCGGTTGGCCGCTGGTCCGGCACGCAATCCGGCCCGGGACCAGGGTCCCCATGGCTAAAATCGCGCCCCGGACCGGATTCCTCCGGGCCTTTCGTTACCACCGTCATAACGGCACTGGGCAGACTGTGCGCATTCCACTGGAAGCCGCGCCAATCTTGAGCCTTTCCGTAAAATGTCGGTTTTTTTCCACAGATGTTGGGGATAACTTGGCCACACCACGTTACACCGAGTCGTCGATCCGGGTCCTGAAGGGCCTGGAGCCCGTGCGGCAACGCCCGGGCATGTACACCCGCACCGAAAATCCCCTGCACATCGTGCAGGAAGTCATCGACAACGCTGCCGATGAAGCCCTGGCCGGCAACGGCAAACATATTCAGGTCACTCTGCACACTGACGGCAGCGTCTCCGTGGAGGACGACGGCCGTGGCATCCCGGTCGGTCTGCACCCGGAAGAGCACGCGCCCGTGGTCGAACTGGTCTTCACCCGGCTGCACGCCGGGGGCAAGTTCGACAAGCAGGGCGGCGGCGCGTACGCCTTCTCCGGCGGCCTGCACGGCGTCGGGGTTTCCGTCACCAACGCCCTGGCCACGCGCCTGGAAGTCACGGTCTGGCGCGATGGCGGCATCCACCGCATGGTTTTCAGCGGCGGCGACGTCATCGAGCCGCTGGCGCCCTTCACCGGCGCCGCCCGCAAGAAGTCCGGCACCCGGGTGCGTGTCTGGCCCGATGCCAAATATTTCGATTCGGCCAATATTCCGCTGGGCGAACTGACTCATCTGCTGCGCAGCAAGGCTGTGCTGTTGCCCGGGGTCAAGGTCACCTTGACCACGGAAAAGTCCGGCGAGGTCAAGACCTGGCTGTACGAGGACGGCCTGCGCGGCTACCTCACCGAAGCCTTGAACGGCGCCGAACTGATGGTCCCCATGTTCGAGGGCGCCCAGTACGCGGGCCGCGACCACGAGAACTTCGCCGAAGGCGAGGGCGCCCAATGGGCCGTGGCCTGGGCCGAGGACAGCAACGTGGTGCGTGAGTCCTACGTCAACCTGATTCCCACACCAGCCGGCGGCACCCACGAATCGGGCCTGCGCGAAGGCCTGTTCAGCGCCGTCAAGAGCTTCGCCGAACTGCACAGCCTGCTGCCCAAGGGCGTGAAGCTGCTGCCGGAAGACGTGTTCGCCCGCGCCAGCTTCGTGCTGTCGGCCAAGGTGCTGGACCCCCAGTTCCAGGGCCAGATCAAGGAACGCCTGAACAGCCGCGACGCGGTCCGCCTGGTGGGCGGTTTCGCCAAGAGCGCGCTGGACCTGTGGCTGCACAGCAATGTCGAATACGGCAAAAAGCTGGCCGAGCTGGCGATCCGCCAGGCCCAGGCGCGCGCCCGGTCGGCGCAAAAGGTGGAAAAGCGCAAGAGCTCCGGCGTGGCGGTGCTGCCCGGCAAGCTGACCGACTGCGAATCGAGCGATGCCACCCGCACCGAAGTCTTCCTGGTGGAGGGCGACTCCGCCGGCGGTTCCGCCAAGATGGGGCGCGACAAGGAGTTCCAGGCCGTGCTGCCCTTGCGCGGCAAGGTGTTGAATTCCTGGGAAGTCGAGCGTGACCGCCTGTTCGCCAACAACGAAATCCACGATATTTCGGTGGCGATCGGCGTCGATCCGCACGGGCCCAACGACACGCCGGACCTGTCCGGCCTGCGCTACGGCCGCATCTGCATCCTCTCCGACGCGGACGTCGACGGCTCGCACATCCAGGTGCTTTTGCTGACCCTGTTCTACAAGCATTTCCCCAAGCTGGTCGAAGCCGGCAACGTCTATATCGCCAAGCCGCCGCTGTTCCGCGTGGACGTGCCGGCCCAGGGCAAGCGCCCGGCCCGCAAGGTCTATTGCCTGGACGCCGGCGAGCTGGAAGCCGTGCAGGACAAGCTGCGCAAGGAAGGCGTGCGCGAAGGCGCATGGAGCATCAGCCGCTTCAAGGGCCTGGGTGAAATGAACGCGGAACAGTTGTGGGAAACCACGATGAACCCGGATACCCGGCGCCTGCTGCCGGTGGCCTATGGCGCGTTGACCGCCGAGGACACCACCCGCATGTTCGATATGCTCATGGGCAAGGGCGAGTCATCGTCCCGCCGGACCTGGATCGAAGAGAAAGGCAACCTTGCCGAACTCGATATCTGACGCCGGCCGCCGCGCGCCCGCAAGGCGCGCGGCACCATCGCTCCCGCGGCCCATCGGCCCCGGAGCCTCTTGCCTCTTCGTGACGAATTCTCTCTCTTCCCGTTATGACCGATAGCAATCAACCTGGCTTGTTCGAGCCCCCCTCGGGCGACAGCGCCATCACCCTGGGCCTGTACGCCGAACAGGCCTACCTGGACTACGCCGTTTCCGTGGTGCGCGGCCGCGCGCTGCCCGACGTCGGCGATGGCCAGAAGCCGGTGCAGCGCCGTATTCTCTACGCGATGCAGGCCATGGGCCTGGGCCCCACCGCCAAGCACGTCAAGTCGGCCCGGGTGGTCGGCGACGTGCTGGGTAAGTACCACCCGCACGGCGACCAGGCGGCCTACGACGCCATGGTGCGCATGGCGCAGAATTTCTCCCTGCGCTACCCCCTGGTCGACGGCCAGGGCAACTTCGGTTCGCGCGACGGCGACAACGCCGCCGCGATGCGGTACACCGAAGCACGTCTGACGCCCATCTCGCGCCTGTTGCTGGACGAGCTGGACGAAGGCACCGTCGATTTCATCCCCAACTACGACGGCAGCCAGTCGGAACCGCAGATGCTGCCCGCGCGCCTGCCGTTCATGCTGCTCAACGGCGCGTCCGGCATCGCGGTGGGCATGGCCACGGAAATTCCGTCGCACAACCTGCGCGAAGTGGCGCAGGCCTGCGTGGCGCTGTTGAAGAATCCCGCGCTGTCGAATGAAGACCTGCACGCTCTGCTGCCGGGTCCCGACTTCGCCGGCGGCGGCCAGATCATCACGTCGCCGCAGGACATCGCGCAGATCTACAGCGTGGGACGCGGTTCGCTGAAAGCGCGCGCCCGCTGGACGTTCGAGGAAATGGCCCGCGGCCAGTGGCAACTGGTGGTCACCGAGCTGCCTCCCGGCGCTTCCGGCCAACGCGTGCTGGAAGAAATCGAGGAAATCACCAATCCCAAGGTCAAGGCCGGCAAGAAGAGCCTGACGCCGGAGCAGCAGCAGGGCAAGGCCCTCATGCTGGGCCTGCTGGATGCCGTGCGCGACGAATCGGGCAAGGACGCGCCGGTGCGCCTGGTGTTCGAGCCCAAGACGTCGCGCGTCGACCGTGACGAGTTCGTCAAGATCCTGCTGGCGCAGACCAGCATGGAAGGCAGTGTCGCGATCAACCTGGTGTGCATCGGCACCGACGGCCGGCCGCGCCAGAAACCGCTGCGCGACATCCTGGTCGAGTGGCTGGCCTTCCGCACGGATACGGTGACGCGGCGCACGCGCCATCGCCTGGACAAGGTCATCGATCGCATCCATGTGCTGGAAGGGCGCATGGTCGTCTACCTGAACGTGGACGAAGTCATCAAGACCATCCGCGAAGCCGACGAGCCGCGCGCGGCCTTGATGGAACGCTTCAAGCTGAGCGAACGCCAGGCCGAAGACATCCTGGAAATGCGCTTGCGCCAGCTGGCCCGCCTGGATGGCATCAAGGTCGAGCAGGAACTCGCCGACAAGCGCGAAGAGCAGATCAAGCTGCAGGAGTTGCTGGACAACCCGTCCTCCTTGAAGCGCACCATCGTGCGCGAGATCGAGGCCGACGCCAAGCAATACGGCGACGATCGCCGTACCTTGATCGAAGTGGCCGAGCGCGCCGTGGTGGAAACCCGCGTGGTCGACGAGCCGGTCACGGTCATCGTGTCGCAGAAGGGCTGGCTGCGCGCGCGTCAAGGCCATGGCCATGACGTCGGGCAGTTCACCTTCAAGCAGGGCGACGGGCTCTATGGGGCCTTCGAGTGCCGCACCACGGACACGCTGATCGCCCTGGGCGATAACGGCCGCGCCTACAGCGTGGCGGTGTCGGCGTTGCCGTCGGCGCGGGGCGACGGGCAGCCGGTGACGACCATGATCGACCTGGCCAGCGGCACCCGCATCACGCACATGATCGCCGCGGCGGCGGACAGCCGCTGGCTGTTCGCCAGCGAGGGCGGCTTCGGCTTCGTCGCCAAGCTGGGCGACATGAGCAGCCGCCAGCGTGCCGGCAAGCAGTTCATCACGCTGGAAGCGGGCGATACGCTGCTGCATCCGGTACCGGTGTTCGCCGGCGCCACGCAACTGGCGCTGCTGTCGACCAAGGGCAAGTTCCTGGTGTTCAGCCTGGACGAGGTCAAGGTGCTGGCAGGCGGTGGCCGCGGCACCATCCTGATGGGGCTGGACGGCAACGACAAGCTGGCCCAGGTCGTCCCGCTGGGCGCGGGCGGTCTGCGCGCGGTAGGGATGTACCGCAACAAGCAGACCGAAGACATCCTGGTGGGCGCCAGCCTGCAACCGTACGTCGGCAAGCGCGCTCGCAAGGGCCGCCAGCTGGAAGTGCGGCCGAAGCAGCCGGTGCTGTCGCCGGTGTTGTAACGGCCTGCAACGGAACAAAAAGCCCGGTCGATGTGACGCATTGCGCATCGCCCGGGCTTTTTTGTCGTCTATTTCTCGTAAATTCGTTCAATTTCGGCAAATAATCCAGGCGATCTGCGCATGCTCTTCCGCATTTACGACTGAGTTTTACATTTTCTCTTCCTTCTGATTCCTCGCGCCGATATAATTCGTACTGAAATCAATTCAGCAAAACAGATTTCACTAGCGATCTTTTATTGGCGTACTTTCTTGGCGGTCACGCCTGCGAGCCCAAGCCTTTATGAACACTCCTGAAACGGTCAACGCACAGCAATACGATTTGCGCATCCTGCGCGCTTTGCGCCGGATCACGCGGTCGATCGCGCTGCATTCACGACAGTTGGCGGCAGTCAGCCACATCACGGCGCCGCAATTGATGTGCTTGCGTACGGTCATCGCTTCGGGGCCGATCACGGCCACGGCGATCAGCCGGGAGATCCATGTCAGCCCCAGCACGGTGGTCGGCATCCTGGACCGTCTGGAAGACAAGGGTCTGGTGCGCCGCGAGCGTAGCCGTGAAGACCGCCGCACGGTGTTCGTGACGGTGACGCCGGAAGGCGTGGCCGTGGCCGAGGAGGCGCCGTCGCCGCTGCAAAAACATCTGGCCGAGGCATTGAATGCCTTGCCCGAACTGGAACAGGCCACCATCACCCTGTCGCTTGAGCGCATCGTCGCGCTGATGGAGCAGGGCGGGCAGGCCGCGCCACCCGAGCCGCATGCCGAAGGCGGCACGGCCATTCTGGAGGTCCCCACGACGGGGCCCGCGCCGGAATCCGGGCTGGTGGTTTGAACGAGTCATCCGAATATCCGCATTAATCGGCGGTCTTGAGCCCTTCGCGGCGCAGGGCCGCCCCAGAAAAAAGCAAGGAACCACGTTATCGCTTCCACTGAAAATACCCATCTCACCCAGCAATCGGCGACGCATAATTTGCGACGTCCCCGCCCCGCCGATGGCGCGGCCCTGCACCGCCTGATTGCCGAATGTCCCCCGCTGGACCTGAACTCGGTCTATGCCTATTTGCTCCTCTGCGAGCACTTCCCCGATACCTGCGTGGTGGCTGAAAGCGCCGGCGGCAGTATCGATGGATTCATCTCCGCCTACATCCCCCCCGCGTCGCCAGATACCTTGTTCATCTGGCAGGTCGCCGTGCACGAGCGTGCGCGCGGCCATGGCCTTGCGGGCGCCATGTTGCGCCACCTGCTCGGCCGTCCCGGACTGGTTCATATCCGCCAGCTGGAGACCACCGTGGGTCCCGACAATCAGCCGTCGCGCCGCACCTTTTCGGGCCTGGCTTCCAGCCTTGGCGCCCATATCGCGGAACAGCCCTTGTTTGGCAAGCAGCTGTTCGGCCATGGCGACGACCACGACGACGAAATGCTGTTGCGGATCGGACCTTTCGCGTCCGTCCCCGTCGCGGCTTAGTGACGCACGGCTTGCGGTCCGGACCGGGTGTCCGCGCCGAAGCCGCCGTGAAACCCGCGCTTGCCGGGTTTCTTGACCGGGTTTACCGACCCATTTGAACGGGCCGCGCCAGCGGTCCTTCGATGATGCCAAGACCAGCCGCGGGACGTGGCTGGTCCCTGTCAACCACATTGAGGGAGAAACATATATGGACTTGAAAATCTTTGATCGCATGGAATCCGAGGTGCGCGGCTACATCCGCTCCTTTCCGGTGATTTTCAGCCAGGCACGCGGCTCATTGCTGATCGATGAAGCCGGGACCGAATATATCGATTTCTTCAGCGGCGCGGGCACGTTGAACTACGGCCATAACAATCCCCTGTTCAAGTCCGAACTGCTGGAATACCTCGCCGCCGATGGCGTGGTGCATGGTCTGGATATGGCCACCAGCGCCAAGAAGCGTTTCCTGGAAACCGTCGACGAAGTCCTGCTGAAGCCGCGCAAGTGGCGCTACACGCTGCAGTTCACCGGCCCCACCGGCACCAATGCCGTGGAAGCCGCGCTGAAGATCGCGCGCCAGGTCAAGGGCCGCTCGAACATCATCTCCTTCACCCACGGTTTCCACGGCGTCAGCGGCGGTTCGCTGGGCGCGACGGCCAATGCCAAGTTCCGTGATGCCGCGGGCTACGCCCTTGGCAACACCACCTTCATGCCCTATGACGGCTACTTCGGTCCCGACGTCGACACCATGGCCTACATGGAAAAGATGCTGGATGATCCCAGCAGCGGCCTGGACAAGCCGGCCGCGGTGATCGTCGAGACGGTGCAAGGCGAGGGCGGTGTCAACGTCGCCACGCTGCGCTGGCTCAAGGAACTGGAAAAAGTCTGCCGTCGTCACGACATGCTGTTGATCGTCGATGACATCCAGGTAGGCTGCGGCCGTACCGGCAGCTTCTTCAGTTTCGAAAGCGCCGGCATCCAGCCGGACATCATCACGCTGTCGAAGTCGCTGTCGGGCTTCGGGTTGCCCATGTCCCTGGTGCTGATGAAGCCGGAGCTGGATATCTGGAAGCCGGGCGCGCACAGCGGCACGTTCCGTGGCAACAACTTGGCCTTCGTCACCGCCGCGTCCGCGCTGCGCACCTACTGGAGCGACGACGCCTTCACCAAGGACGTTCAGCGCAAGGAACGCCTGGTGCGCGACTGGCTGGAAAACGTGGCTCACAGCTATCCCGGTTCGGGTCTGGCGGTGCGCGGCCGTGGCCTGATCCAGGGCCTGGTGTCCACCGCCAATCCTGAATTGGCCAATGCCATTGCCCGCAAGGCCTTCGAGCGCAACATCGTCATCGAGACCTCCGGGGCGCATGACGAAGTGCTCAAGTTCCTGCCGGCACTGACCATCGAGGACGACCTGCTGCAGCGCGGCCTCGATGCCATCGAGGCCAGCGTGGCCGACGCGCTGACCGAATCCGGGCATTCCGCCCGCATCCTGAAATTTGGAGGAAAACGCTAATGATCGTTCGCAACGTCAAAGATGTCATCGGTACCAAGGACGAAATTCGTACCGACACCTGGATGAGCCGCCGCGTGTTGCTGAAGAAAGACGGGATGGGCTTTTCCTTTCACGAGACCACCATCTTTCCGCATACGCGCACGCACATCCACTACAAGAACCATCTTGAAGCGGTGTGGGTGATCGAGGGCGACGGCCATGTTGAAACCATCGCCGACGGCAAGAAGTACGCGCTGGCGCCGGGCGTGGTCTACGCCCTGGATCAGAACGACGAGCACTGGCTGTGCGGCGGTGAAAAGCCCTGCCGCGTGATCTGCGTGTTCAACCCGCCGCTGACCGGCCAGGAAGTGCATGACGCCTCGGGCGTCTATCCGCTGCCGGTGGCCGAGGCCGCTTGAGCGCCCCGTTAACGAACTGGAGGACGCTGGATGAATTTACCCGCGAAAGACAGATACGCTTCACGCAATGATCGGATGTCGGCGATCGTGGCGCGCCACGATCCCGTTATCTACGGCGACGGGCGCTATGCCGACGCGCTGTCCGAACAGCAGTTGCAGGACTACGACCGCGACGGTTTTCTGATGCTGGAAAACCTGTTGCCGGAAAACGAAGTGGCCGCCATCCTGGCCGAGATCGGGCGCATGTCGCGTGATCCCGCCATCATCCGCCGGGAAGAGTCGATCACCGAACCCGGCAGCGATGCGGTGCGCTCGATCTTCATGGTGCACACGCTCAGCGCGATGATCTCGCGCCTGGTGCGTGATCCGCGGATGGTCAACGTGGCACGGCAGATCCTTGGATCCGAGGTCTACGTGCACCAGTCCCGCGCCAATATGAAGCCCGGTTTCAAGGGCAAGGAATTCTATTGGCACTCGGACTTCGAGACCTGGCACGTTGAAGACGGCATGCCCGCCATGCGCGCGCTCAGCTGCACAGTGCTGTTGAGCGACAACAATGCGTGCAATGGCCCCTTGATGCTGGTGCCGGGCTCGCACCGTCACTTCATTTCTTGCGTGGGCGAAACCCCGCAGGACCACTACAAGAAGTCGCTGAAGAGGCAGGAATACGGCGTGCCGGATCCGGTCAGCCTGCAACTGCTGGTGGAGCAGGGCGGCATACGGCCCATGACCGGCAAGGCCGGATCGGTGATCTTCTTCGACTGCAACACCATGCACGGGTCGAACAGCAATATCTCGCCGTGGCCCCGCGCGAACGTGTTCACGGTCTACAACAGTATCGAGAATGCCGTGCAGCCGCCCAAGTACGGCCTGGCGCCGCGTCCCGAGCACATTGCCACGCGTGCCGGGATCAAGGCCCTGAAGCCCCTGGACAAGCTGAAGCTGGTGGATTAGGAAGGCCGGCCCGCGAGGGCTGCCCTTCGCAGTGCCGGACGGCGCGTGCTTGCACGCGCCGTTTTCGTTTGGCTTTAAGCATTCGGCCTCGTGGCGCGGCCGGCTTTTGCTGCTATTCTGCATGCGCGCCGCCTGCTGTTCAGTGCGGTGGCGCCATGGCCCCTCCTTCTCTGGCACGGACGATCGCCATCATGTCCCTCCGCATCCGCAGTCTGCATATTTATCCCGTGAAGTCCTGTGCGGGCATCGACCTGTCCGCGTCGCCCGTCGATCAGGCCGGCCTGGCCTACGACCGGCGCTGGATGGTGGTGTCGGACGGCCAGTTCCTGACGCAACGGCAGTTGCCCGCCATGGCGCTGGTGCGTACCGCCCTGGACGACACGCATCTGCACCTGTCCGCGCCGGCCATGCCGGACCTGGCGGTAGCGCTCGATGGCAGCGGATTGCAGGGCGACCCGCAGGCGGTGACGGTGTGGCGCGACACCATGCCCGCGCGGCGCGATAGCGCCGAGGCGGCGGCATGGTTCAGCCGCTATCTGCAGCGTCCGTGCGAGTTCCTGCGCATCGACGTGTCTAGCGCGCAGCGCTCTGCCAGCGCCGAGTGGGTAGGCGGATGGCTTGAACGCCATCCGGACGACGCCGGGCATTACGCCGCGCGCAACCTGTTCGGTTTCGCGGACGGCTTTCCCCTGTTGATCGCCAACCAGGCATCGCTGGACCTGCTCAACGCGCAACTCGCCGCCAAGGGCAGGGCGCCCGTACCGATGGACCGCTTCCGCGCCAATATCGTCATCGAAGGCGAGCTGGACGCGTATGACGAGGACCATCTGGCGTCTCTTTGCGTGGGCGACGTCCGCATGGCGCTGGTCAAGCCTTGCACGCGCTGCAGCATTCCGGACGTCGACCAGGCCACGGGGGAGCGCCATGACGAGCCCGGCTTGACCCTGGCCGCCACCCACCGGATGGATCTGGGCGTGATCTTCGGCCAGAACGCCATCGTCGCCGCCCCGGCCGGTGCCGTGCTGCGGGTCGGCGACGCCGTCGAGGCCGAGTTCGACTTCTAGCCTTCGCTGGGCGGGACGCCTGGCTGGTCCACCTGACCTGCCTGCTGTTGCCTGCCTGTCCCGGGCGGGTGGGTGGTCCTCACTGCCAAAACCACTAAAATGGGCGATTACATTCCGGCGTGCGGGCGATCAGGGTCGCCCCGACACCGGCCAGCTTTGTCCATAGGCAGAACTTCCACCATGAGTTTCCAGGTCACCCTCACGCCCAGCCAGCATCAATTCCCCGTCGAAAGCGGTCAGACCGTGCTCGACGCCGCGCTGGCGGCCGGCATCGTGCTTCCCTACAGCTGCCGCAGCGGCGCGTGTTCGACCTGCAAGGGCAAAGTGGTCTCTGGCGAGTACGACGCGGGTCCGTATCCCGCCCAGGTGCTGGCGCCCGAGGAAATGGCGGCCGGTTATACCCTGCTGTGCCAGGTGCGGCCGACGTCCGACATGCTGGTCGAATCGGCCGAGGTGCGCCTTGCCAGCGACATCCAGATCCGCAAGCTGCCGTCGCGGGTGACGTCCATCCAGCGCTTGGGTGAAGACGTGGCCGTGCTCAAGCTGCAATTGCCGGCGGCCGAGGATTTCCGCTTCTACGCCGGCCAGTACATCGAATTGATCCTCAAGGAAGGGCGGCGCCGCAGCTACTCCATGGCCACGCCGCCCCACGCGGGCAGCCCGTTGGAACTGCATATCCGCCATATGCCGGGCGGCCACTTCACCGACCATGTGTTTGGCGCGGGCGCCACCCAGATGAAGGAACGTGAAATCCTGCGGATCGAAGGCCCGTTCGGCTCCTTCTTTCTGCGCGAGGACAGCGCCAAACCCATCATCTTCCTGGCCAGCGGCACGGGCTTCGCGCCCATCAAGGCCATGGTCGAGCACATGCAACACAAGGAAATCAAGCGGCCGGTGCGCCTGTACTGGGGCGGCCGTCGTCCGCGTGATCTCTACATGAGCGAAGCCGCCGCCGCCTGGGCCGCCAGCATGCCGGATTTCCAATTCATTCCGGTCATTTCCGACGCTTTGCCGGAGGACGGCTGGACCGGCCGCACGGGCTTCGTCCACGAAGCCGTCATGCACGACTTGCCTGATCTGTCCGGGCACCAGGTCTACGCGTGTGGCGCGCCTCCCATGGTCGATGCCGCGCGCCGCCAGTTCAGCTCGCAATGCGGCTTGCCGGAAGACGAGTTCCTGGCCGACGCGTTCACGTCCGAAGCCGATCTGGCACAGCCGCGCAACTAGGTTCAGGCAGCAGAAAGGCGTTACGCGAAGCGTCAGGCTTTTCCCTGTGTGGGCCCTTCTATGACTTGTGTAACAAGGTAAGTGTCCACCGGCGGGACAGGGCTGGCGGCCCTGGTCCGCCGGGGTAGAATCGCGATTCCGGAATCAAGCGATTCGCCTCGCGGCCGCCGCTGGCCGCATTCCATGCGATTTCAGTATCAAAGGCCCTAAGCGAATGAAAATTGCGGTGTTGGGTAGTGGCATCATCGGCACGTCCACCGCCTGGTGGCTTCGTCGCCTTGGCCACGACGTCGTGGTGGTCGATCGCCAGACCGGTCCTGCCCAGGAAACCAGCTTCGCCAACGGTTGCCAGATTTCCGTCTCCTACGCCGAGCCCTGGGCCAATCCCCAGGCGCCGCTCAAGCTGATCAAGTGGATGTTGCGCGATGACGCGCCGTTGTTGTTCCGGCCGCGACTGGACCTGCATCAGTGGGCCTGGGGCCTGTCTTTCCTGCGTCAATGCCTGCCCGGACGCCTGGCGCCCAATATCCGCGCCATGGTGCGCATGGCTGAGTACAGCCGCGCCACCTTGCGCGGCATGCGCGCCGAGCTGGGCATCCAGTACGACCATCTTGAACGCGGCATCCTGAACTTCTATCGCGACAGCGAGGAATTCGAGCTGTCGCAGAAGGCGGCTGGCGTCATGCGCGATTTCGGCGTGGAGCGGCGCATCCTCAGCGGCGACGAAGTCGTCGCCATCGAGCCCGCGCTGGCGCACCAGCGCAACAATATCGTGGGCGGCGATTACACCCCGGAAGACGAAAGCGGCGACGTTTATTTGTTCACCAGGGCGCTGGCCCGCCAGTGCGAAAGCGCGGGGGTGGAGTTTCGCTGGTCCACGGCCGTCACCCGCCTGCTGACCGTTGGTGGCGTGGTGTCCGGCGTGGAAACCATCGCGCCCGATGGCGCCTATGGCCGCATCGACGCCGACGCGTTCGTGGTGGCCATGGGCAGCTTCACGCCTTTGCTGGTGCGCCCGCTGGGCATCCCTTGCAACGTTTATCCGGCCAAAGGCTATTCGGCGACCTTCCCGGTGCTGGATGCCGCCGGCGCGCCTTCCGTCAGCCTGACCGACAGCAGCCACAAGGTGGTCTTTTCCCGCCTGGGCGATCGCTTGCGCATGGCCGGCACGGCGGAACTTTCCGGCTATGACCGCGCTCTGAATCCGGCGCGTTGCGAGGCCATGACGAGCCTTGCGCGTGACCTCTTTCCCGACGCGCTCGATTTCGAGCGCGTCAGCTATTGGTCGGGCTTGCGCCCGTCCACCCCGTCGAACGTGCCCCTGATCGGTCGAACCCGCGTCCCCAACCTGTATTTGAATACGGGCCATGGAACATTGGGTTGGACCATGGGGGTGGGTTCGGGCCGGGCTTTGGCGGATCTGATCAACGGATCAAAGCCCGAGCCGGAGTTTCCTTTTCTTGGTATCTAGATCTATGAAGACACTGCAACAGATGAGTTCCGCCCGCGCCATGCGTGTCACGGGCCGTGCGTGGGTATTCGGGGCCGCGCTGCTGATCGGCGGCGTGGCGCATGCCGCGCCCGTACAGGTCGAAGTCTGGCATACCCTGACGAATGCGAACCAGGCCGAGCTGGACAAGCTGGTCAAGCAGTACAACAAGGAGCAGGGCGATGTGGAGGTCAAGCTGCGCGGCTTTGCTACCTCGCAAGCCCTGAAGCAGGAGGCCAGCGCCGCGGTGAAGGCCAAGCGCCAGCCCAACCTGATCCAGCTGGACGACGACCGTTCGCCTGAAGCCGTGGCGGAGTTCAAGGCTATCAAGCCGCTGTACGAGCTGCTGGCCAAGTATCCGATCAAGGATCTGGCCTGGTTCCTGCCGGCCACCACGAGCTTCACGCGCGACGCCAAGGGCCGCCTGCTGGCTTTCCCCCTGATGGCCGAAGTGCCGGTGATGTTCTACAACATCGCGGCCTACAAGAAGGCGGGCCTGGATCCCAACGCGCCGGCGCGTACCTGGGCCGAGCTGCAGGATCAGTTGCTGAAGTTGCGTGACAAGGCCGATATGGATTGTCCGTATGCCACCAGCGACCAGGTGGCTGTTCACCTGGAAAGCCTGGCGCCGGTCAATGGCCAGCTTTATGCCAGCAACAACAACGGGCTGGAAGTGACCAAGTCCAAGGTCGCGCCGCAGCTGCAATTCGACATCCTGTACATGCGCCATATTTCGCTGATGGCCAGCTGGAAGCGTTCCTTGCTGTTCACCAACCATAGCGAAGACGATCAGGCCGACCAGTTGTTCGCCAAGGGCACTTGCGGCGTGCTGACGTCGGGTTCGGGCGCGATCGGCAACTTCTCCGCGACCAAGGGTCTGACCTTTGGCGTGGCGCCGCTGCCGTACTATCCGCAAGCTACGCCGACGGCTGGCCGTCCGTTCGTGACGGGTGGTGCGTTGTGGGCCATGGAAGGTCATCCGGCCGCGTCCGACAAGGCCACCGCGGCGTTCCTGGCATGGTTGTCCAAGCCGGTGGTCGCTGCCGAATGGCATCAGGCGACGGGTTATCTGCCGCTGACCGAAGCCGCGTTCCGGGCATCGGATGTGTCGTACTACAGCAAGATCCCGGGCGCGCAGCAGTTCGTCACCGCGATGCGGACCCAGCCGGCGCCGACCGGGCGCGGTTTCCGCATGAACAACTACAGCCGCATCGAACCGGTGCTGAGCCGTGAGCTGGACGACGCCATCGACGGCAAGACCCCGCCGATGTCCGCGCTGAACAAGGCCGCCGCGCAAGCGAAGGTGATCGCAGAACAAAAATAAAGGGGCGGGCCCCCCCTACCGCGCGGAGCGCGGCCCCCCCAGGGGGCGACCCCAGCGGACTGGCAAAGCCAGTTCCGCGGTGGAGGTTAGCCCCCCCGTACCACGCTTCGCGTGGCCCCCCAGGGGGCGCCACTGGCGGACTGGCAAAGCCAGCTCCGCTGTGGCTGAGGATGGCCCCCCCGTACCACGCTTTGCGTGGCCCCCTAGGGGGCGACCCCAGCGGACTGGCAAAGCCAGCTCCGCGGTGTCTGCGATCAGGAAGACCTGTGCAATGCACAGGTCTTTTTTTTCTCCGCGCTGCGTGGGGCGCGGTCCCTCGCCGGGGCACTGCCCGGTTAGCAAAGCCCCTCAACGCCCTCGACAAGGGAGACCTGTGCGAAGCACAGGTCTCCCTTAAACAGAAATGCCCCCACCGCGCGGAGCGCGGTGCAGGGGCATTTCCGGCCATGCGTATATGTCGATCTTGTGGGGCATAAGCGCCAAGACCACCATGCATCTGTCGCGCGCCACTCCGGTGCGCATCGCGTGGAGGCATCATGCAGCGCGCAGTGCATCGAATCTCAGGCTGTCTGGCGGTCCTGCCATGCGTGACCGCATGCGCGCCTTCAGCCTGGAAGCCGCAAGACGTCATCACGCCAGGCGCCCGATATGACTTCAACTGGCGCCTGTCAGGGCAACGCGCGGTAGCACCGCTACAGGTCTTCGACGACGGCCACCGTACCTGGCTGCACTTCGCCCCAGAACAACCACTGCCGGCCATCTTCGCGGTGGCACGCGAAGGCGAACGCCCCGTTGCCTACCAACGCCGCGACCCCTACGTCATCGTCGACGGCGTCTGGCCCGCCCTGATCATGCGCGGCGGCAACCTGCGGGCAGTCGCCCGCCGGCAAGCCGGCCCCGCGTTCGATGACGCGAACACCGCCGCCGACGCAGCCATTCCCGTAGCCACTCCCACAGCCAATTCCACAGCTAAGCCCGACGCTTTGTCCGCCCAACCGCTGCCCGCCCAAAGCCCGACGGCGTCGGCCGCCCCCAGCGCGCAAACAGTCGCCACAGCAACGCCAGCAGCGTCTCCACACACGCCTTCAAGCGCCCCGCAGTCCACTCCAAGCAACACGCCCCCATTCCGCGCCGAACTCGCGGATGGCAACCTGCGGCGCGTACTCACCCGCTGGGCAAGCCAGGCAGGCTGGACGTTCGGCCCCGAACATTGGGACGTCGACGTGGAAATTCCCCTGGCCGGCAACGCCGTTTTCGGCGATGACTTCAAACACGCGGTGCGCGCACTGGTCGGCGCCACCGAGATGGCCGAGCGCCCGCTGCAACCCTGCTTCTACGCCAATCGCGTGCTCCGAGTGGTCCCCATCGCCCAGGCCTGCGACCGCAGCGCCACCCGAAGGGCCGCGCCATGAGCCCGCAAAAATCCTTGATCGCCGCAGCCGGGCCGCTTACAGGCCCGGCACTCCCGCGCTGGATAGTCCCCGTGATCTTCCTGCTCACGCTGACAGCCTGCGTCCCCCAAGCTCGCATAGACGCGATCCGCGAACACGCCCGCCAGAGCCACGCGCGGGCCGGGCTGGATGCGGGCACGGGCGTGGCGCCGGCGGCAAGCGCCGCGGCCATCCAGGCGGCCCTCAACGACACCAGCCGGCGCCAGGCCATGCAGGACGTGGCCAAGCCCTGGCTGGCCGGCCGGTCGCGCCCACTGGCCCGCGACGCCAAACTGCCCCCCGCGCTACGCCGCGACGTCGACACCACCTTGATGTTCGCCGGCGGCGCGGCCGACCTGGCCGTCCTCGCGCAACGTATCGCGCACGTGACCGGCCTGCCGGTGCGGGTCAGGCCGGAAGCCCTGCTGCCGCAGGCGCTATTCCTGCCCCGCTTGAGCCAGGTCGCCAACGCGCTGACCGCCGACCTGCCGGCGCGCGCCGAGCCGCCCCGCGGGCCCCAGCCGCTGGCCCGCACGCTGGACGCATTGGCCTGGCACCTGGGCGTGTTCTGGCGCTACCAGGACGACGCCATCGAATTCTTCCGCACCGAAACGCGCGTGTTCAACATCCACGCGCTGACCCCCGCGGCGCAATCCGAAGCACGCCTGGGACGCACCGGACAAGGCCGCGGCGCGGGCTTCGACAACGCCTCGCACACCACCTTGTCAGTGGGCGAACAGGACACCCTTGCCGCCCTGCGGCAACGCCTGGAACCCTTCCTCACCCGGGCCGGCGTACTGGCGGCGGTCCCCGGCGCGGCGGCGTCCATCGTCGTCACCGACACCCCGGAGGCCCTCGATCGCATCGCACGTTTCCTGGACGGCGAAAACCGCGCGCTGACCCGGCGCATACGCCTGGTCTTCGAGGAAATCACCATCGTCATGCAGGATCAGGCGCGCACGGGCATCGACTGGACCGCCGTCTTCACCAGCGCGCGTGCCGCGGTGTCCGCCACCGCGCCAGCCGCCGCTGCCGCGGCCAGCGCCAGCGATGCCCTGTCCAGCGGCCAACTGGCGCTGGGTGTGAGACGCGGCCCTTATGCCACCTCGCAAGCGCTGGTCAGCGCCTTGAGCGCCACCGGCACGGTGGTGCGCCATAGCAGCGTGCCGGTGCTCACGCTGAACCGACGGCCCGTCACGCACGCCGTGCGCACGACTTTCTCCTACGTGGACCAGGTGCAGGGAACCAGCGGCGAACCCGGCCGCAAGGGCTACGAGGCCATGCTGCCGGCCGTGTCGGTAAGCCAGAAGCAGGAAACCGTGGGTTCTTTCCTGACGCTGGTGCCCGACGCGCAGGACGACGGCAGCATCCAGCTGTCCATCGCCTACGACAACACCGTGGCGCAGCCGCTCAAGACACTGACCTTCGGACGGCGCGAGCACCAGATCGAATTGCAGCAGATCACCATCGACGGCAGCGGCATGGTGCAGCAGGTGTCCTTGCGGCCCGGCGAGCCCATGGTCATTTCGGGCTTCGATCGTCGGCAGGAAGAGTACGACCGGCGCCGCCTGGCGCCACGCGCGCCGCTGCTGCTGGGCGGCGCCGACCAGGTGGCGAGCGAACGCAGCACCACCGTGGTCATCGTCACGGCGCAGGTCGAAGAGGGCTGAGCGCCCGGGCAGTCGCGGGATCAAGGAGAGGAATGTGGAAGCGGTCGATGAAGCATTGACGATGGAACTGGAAGGGGGCGCCTTGCTGGTGTTCGGCATGCGTTGGTTCCCCCTGGTGGGCAGCCGCCCGGATGCGCTGGCGCGGCGCCGCGCGCGTGACGTGCGCGCCACGCATTACGTGCACGGCGGGACGCGCGCCGCCGCTGTCGGCTGTACGCGTTTGCGGGGCCGCCCTCGGCCTTGCCATAGCGCGGCACAGGCCTTCGCGCAGTCTTATCCGCAGGGAACCGCGGCCGGGATGCTGATGATGGACGAAGGCCGGGCATGGCTGGTGGCGACGCAGGATGGCGCGGTGATGGCGCGCACCGACCGCATCTACGCGGACCGGGATCATGCCCTGGCCGGGCTCGGCGAACTGGAGCAGTTCTATCCAGGCTTGGCCGCGGCCGTCCACGATCTCGACCTGGCGATGCTGGCGGACCGGCTTGGGCTATCCACCACGATCTGGCGTCTCAGTCCCTGGCTGGGGCTGCCCACCTCCGGCGCACGTGTTGCGGGCATGCTGTTGATGGCGGGCTTGGCCGGCGGTGGGGCGTGGCAGGCCTGGCGTCATTGGATGCGCCCCACGCCGCCGGTCGCGCGGTCCACGGTTGCCGTGGACGCCTGGCACGCGGCGTTCGCGCGTCAAGCCGCCGGACTGCGCCTGCATGACGCCGCGGTCTTGCGCGGCGTCTTCCTGTCCCTGCGGCAATTGCCCGTCGAGACACGCGGTTGGGCCCTGGATTCCGCGCGCTGCGCCGCGCAGACGCGGGAGTGGGTTTGCCAGGCGAGTTACCGGCGCGTCAGCCCCGCCGGCAGCAATCGCGGTTTCGCCGCCGCGCCGCCGGCCGGCGACCAGGCGGGATTCGCCGGCCCGCGCTTCGAGGGCCTGGATCTTGCACGGGTGTCGTGGAAAGCCGCGGGTGGCGGCGCTGTCGTAGCGGAAACGCCCCTGCATGGCAGGGATGCAGGCAACCTTCACCTGGGCAGCGCCCTGCAAAGGCTGTTGCCTGCCTTCGGCCGCATTGCCCTGGGCACCGCGGCTGCGTTGCCGCTGGCCGCGCCCTTGGACAAAGAGGGCCGCGCTTTGCCGCGGCCGGCGGACCTGCCTGTGCTTTATGCGCGTCCTTTGTCCATGCATGGCCCTTTACGTTCCTACGCCTTGTTCCAGTCGCCGCCGGCAGGAACCTCCTGGCGCGAACTATCGCTGACCCTGACCCCCGGGCGTCGTGCCGAAGCCAACGGCAGTGCGCTGATGGCGCAGTTGGACGGAGTGGTCTATGAAAGGGAGTGAACGTTTGCGGCGCAGGGGAGCTTGCGCGTTGCTTGCCTGTGCGGTGGCTTCTCCAGAGGCTGTGGCACAGGCCTCGCCCGAGGACGGGCCCACCCCGGCCGGCTGCGCGTGGCCCATCGCCGGTAGCGTGGAAGCCCTGCTGCAGGCCGAAACCGAGGCGGTACTGCAAGCGCGTCCCGGCGTGTTCAAGCATCAAACGTCGTCCTCGCGTGGAGGCATGCGGCCTGGGCCTGGGCCTGAGACAGACCCAGGCCCAGGCAAACCCGACCATGTCGCCGTCGCCGCGATCTACGGGGTCGGAAGACGCCTGCATGTCGACGTGCGCATCAACGGCCAGATCGCCCGCTACCGCAATGGCCGACGCTGGCCCGAGCATGCACCCAAAGGCGGCGCCGGCATCTACGCCTTGGCTGCCGTCCAGGGCGAATGCGTGCGCCTGCGGAGTGGCGCGGTTGCGCGTGTCGCCTGCCTGGACAGCGACGCAACGGCGGATGCCAGGCGGAGATGATCATGTTTTTGCGCCATACGGCACTTTCGAACGTCGCGGCTGCCGGGACCGGAGCGCGCGCCGAAGCGGTCAGCCTGCCGCATCTGGCGAGCCAGGACGACATCGCCCGTTTGTCCCCCGCCTTCCAGCGGGCCTTGAACGATGAGTTCGACCTTGCCGCGCTGGCGGGGCACCTCTGTCCGGTGTTGCTGCGGGACGGCTCCGCGGCGATCTTCCTGTTGGCGGATTACGCCGCCGGCGATCAGGTCGACGAGCTCGAACGCCTGATCGTGCGCCGGGGCTACCGCATGGGACGACCCGCGCGCTACCTGCTGCCCGCGCCTTTGTTGCTGGCGGTCGCGCGGGGCCAGTTGGGCGCCGCCCAGTTGCGTAATCGCCGCGCGGTCCTGGCTGACCGGCACAAGTCGGCGCTGGCGGCGGCCTTCGTCGACCTGGTCGCGTGGGGCGTCAGGCAGGATGCCAGCGACGTGCATTTCAACGTGTTCCTGCAACGCGCCGAATCGGAGGTGCGCTACACCTTGGGCGGCAACTATGTGGCGCCGCCGCGCTTCCGCCACATGCCTACCGCGACCCTGATGGAGATGCTGGCCGTGGCGTGGATGGACGTGCGCGGCGGCAACGGCGCGGTGTTCGATCCCCGCGTCGAGCAGCAAGGGCGCCTGGATATCGAAGTGGATGGTCAGCCGGTCCTGCTGCGCTGGGCATCGCTGGCCACGGACAGGGGGCCGGCCGTCTGCCTGCGGGTGCTGCGGCCGCAGCTCGATGGCGCGGCAGACTCCCTGCAGGCGCTGGGCTACCTGGACACTCAGGTCGGCATGTTGCAACGGGCCTGCCTGGCGGAGGGCGGCGCGGTGATCCTGGCCGGCGCGGTGGGCTCCGGCAAGTCGACCACCATCGCTGCATTGATACGGGCGCTACCGGACACGCGCAAGATCATCACCTTGGAAGATCCGGTCGAATACCTCATCGGCAACGCGCTGCAAAACACCGTGGGGCGCAGCCTGGACGAGTCCGTGGCGTCGGTGTTCGATGCCAAGCTGCGCACCATCAAGCGTTGCGCCATGCATGACCTGCTGGTCGGCGAAATACGCGATGCGGAAACCGGCCGCGCCTTCATGGACCTGGCAGGTTCCGGCGTCAACCTCTACACCACCACGCATGCCGCCGCGGCCTGGATGATTCCCGAGCGCCTGGCGTCCGACTTCATCGGCATCTCGCGCGATTTCCTGGCGATTCCCGGCGTGCTCAAGCTGCTGGTCTGGCAAGCGCTGCTGCCCCGCTTATGCCCGGCCTGCGCGCTGCCGCTGGACGCGCTGTATCGCGGCGCCGACAGCGCGCTTCAGCGCGCGTGGACGGCAAGGCTGCTGGACCTGTATGCCCTGGACGCGGCGTCGCTGCGCGTACGCAATCCCGGTGGCTGCCCGCAATGCGAACGGGCGGACCTGCCGCAATTGCTTGGCCTGAAAGGTCGCACCGTCGTGGCGGAAATGATAGAGCCCGGGCTGGACGAAGCGTTTCTCCACAGCGTGCGCAAGCGCGATTACGTACGGCTGCGCCGGCAATGGCGTGACCGCGCCACCACGCCCGTCACGGATCCCGATATGCGCGGCAAGACCGCCATGGATTGCGCGCTCTACAAAGCGTCCTTGGGCCAGATCGATCCGCGCGACATCGAACGTCGTTTTCGCTGCTTTGAAACCGTGGCTTTGGAGCGCGCGGCGTGGCGGGAGCAGCAGGATGATTGATCTTTCCCGTCTGCGCGCCTGCTGGCAGCGCGTTTGCCTGAAGCTCGATGCGGCGGCTTTCGCCAGGCATCGAGCCGCTTACTACGAATACCTGGCCGACCTGCTGGACGGCCTGCAAGGCCGCAAGACCCTGCACGACATCTTCGACGACGATGCGCGGCGGCATGGCCGCCAGACCGCGCGTGGGCGTCTGGCCCGTCACTGGTCGTCGGCGTACGAGCGTTGCGCGGGCGACGCGGCCGAGGCCTGGGCCGGGACGTTGCCGGCGGGCGAACTGGCTTTGCTGCGGGTGGCGCAGGACGCCGGTGGCAGCGCCCTGGCCGAAACCTTGCGTGAACTGGCGCGCGCCGTGACCTTGATCGAGCAAGCGCGCGGCATCCTGCTGGCCAGTTGCACGGTGGGGGTGGCGGCGTTGCTGGTGGCGCTCTTGCTGGCGGGCAGCGTGCCGCTGTGGACGGTGCCGCGATTGCAGACAGTCTTCCAGACGGTGCCGCGAGAATGGCAAGGCGGCTGGACCCGTGCCCTGTTCGGCGCGGCGGAATGGTTGCGCGTGGGCTTGCCCTTGTCAGTCGCGGCCGCCGTGGCGGGCTTGTGGGGGTTCCTGGCGGCCTTGCCGCGCCAGACGGGCCGTCTGCGTGACTGGCTCGACCGCCGGCCGGTCTGGCGCCTGTACCGGGATTTCCACTGTGTCCGCTTCCTGGCCCTGCTGGCCGTGCTGTTGCGCCAGCGGGGCAATGTCGATACGCGGCTGCGCGAGGCGCTATTCATGCTGGGCCGCGAGGCGCCGCCCTGGTTCGCCGCCCACATCGCCGCCATGATCGCGCGCATCGATGCCGGGCTGGTCGGCGGCGACACCTTCGACACCGGCCTGATCGATGCGGAGACGAACGGGTATCTCGCCGACATGATGGCCGCGCACGGAGTCGAGGGCGGCATTGCCCGCACGCGACAGCGTCTGGATATCCGCTTCCTGCCGCGCCTGCGCACCCAGGCCACCGTGCTGCGCTGGTGCCTGCTGATCTGCGGGCTGGCGACGGTGCTGGGGCTGGCCTTCTGGCACTACGCCGTCATCAACGAGATGCGCCATGCGCTGACCGGGATGCACGGTGGTTAGTGCGCGGCGCTGGCCGGTTTTTACTCCTGTTTATAGAAGTCGTATTCAAAGGAATTTTCGCCATGACACACCCATTCCCATGCCGCAACACGCCGCCCTGGCCGCCACGCCTGCACGGCGGCTTCTCCCTGATCGAAGTCTCCATCGTCACGGCCATCGTGTTGCTGATCGCCATCATCGGCGTGCCCGCCATCGGTTCCTTTGTCATCGAGAACAAGGTGCCCAAGGTGGGCGAAGCGCTGCAGCGCTACATCACGCATGCAAAGACCAATGCGCAGGGCAGCGGTCCCACGCCTTACGCAAGCGTACACACCGGCCTGCTGGCGCAGGCCTTGCGCGGCTCGTCGGTGATCGCGGTGACGGGCGAGGGCGCGTCGGCCTCGGTGGCCCATGGCCTGGGCGGGAAGGGGCAGGCCGGCCACGGCACGCTTACGCTGGCGCCGGCGGCGGTGGGTGAGGGGGGCGCGGGTTCCGCCTTCACCATCTCGGCCACCCAGGTCAACGACGCGGCCTGCCCGACGCTGGCGGCCGTCATGCAGCGCATGGCCGACATCATTGCGGTCGAAGGCAAAGGCGGCAGTGTCGTGGTGAAGGATGCCACCAGCATTCCCGCCCAGCCCTACGACGCCGCCCGCGCCCAGGAGCAATGCAGCGCGGGCGACGCGAATACCTTCGTCTTTACCGTGCGGTGATGTGATGCAGCCCAAAACCTCGTTTTGGCCTTGCGGTGATGTGAAACAGCGCAAAACCTTCGTTTTCGCCTTGCGGTGATGTCATGCAGCCCAGAACCTTCGTTTTCGTCTCGCGGTGATGCCATGCAGCGCGGTTACCTGCTGTTCGAACTCCTCGTCGTGCTGGCCATCGGCTGCCTGGCGGCGGTGTGGGGGGCCGACGCCTGGCGCCGGGAGGCGGACGCCGTCGCGGGACGGGCAGCCGGGGCCTGGTTGCTGGAAATCCGTGGCGCGCTGGCGCGCATGATGGCGCGGCATCAGGACGACCTGGTCCAGGGCCTGCCGCCCCAGGCCGCGGCGGGCGGCCCCGCCTACGCCGACCCGCGCGCGCCGCGGCTGGATGAGTTGATCCGCCACGGGCATCTGCCGGTGGGTTTCCCGGAAGTGGGGGCTGGGGGGATGCGCGTCGCCTTGCGCATCCTGCGGTATCCGTCCTGCCCCGGGGCAGGGTGCCGGCTGGATGCGCTGGCTTACAGTGTGGCGCCGCCGGGGGCAATGGGAGCGCCGGGGGCAATGGCAGCGCCAGGGTCCACGGCGGCTCCAGGGGCGCTCGACGGTCCCGGCGTCGACCCGTCCCTGCTCGCGGCGATCCTGGCCGCCACCGAAGGCTACGGCGGCCACGTCGACGGACAGGCGCCCGACCTCATCCGTGGCCCCAATTTCCGTTTTCCCAACCCGCCGGCGCCGGACGTGCCTCGCCTGCCTGCGGGCACGGTCGCCGTCTGGGCCGGCCTCGACCCGGCCGACAGCTGGCGCTACCTGCGCCTGCGCGACCCCCGTAATCCCGATTTCCAGGGCGACTTGACCGCCGCCGGCGCCATCCACGGCGCCGCGGTCCACGCCGCGGCCAGGCTGAGCACCGACGGGCACCTGTATCTGGGTGGCCGTGCCCGCGTCGGCGACGCCTGCGCGCCCGACGGTCTGCTGGCGCGCGCCGACGATGGCGCCGCCCTGTCCTGTGTCGGTGGCCGCTGGACCATCCCGGGTGGCTTCGGCGGCGCCTTTTCCTACAACTCCATCTATGGCTGCAAAACCTTCTCGCTGGCGCCCACCGCCAACCCCCGGACAGGCGATTGCACCTGTCCACCGGGCTACGACGCCCTCGAACTTTCCCAGATCCGCGATTACTGGATCAGTGGCGAGGGAACGACGACCAGTTACCTCTGCGTCCGGTAGCCAAACCCGCTTTCCCGGGAACCCGCAACCAATTGCATATAATCGAAGATTGCCCAAATTGCCGATGCTGCTTCATCCAAGATGAAATCCTCCGAGATTCGCCAGAAATTCCTGCAGTTCTTCCAGTCCAAGGGACACACCATCGTCCCTTCGTCGTCGCTCGTCCCGGGCAACGACCCGACGCTGCTGTTCACGAACTCGGGCATGGTCCAGTTCAAGGACGTCTTCACCGGCAAGGAACCGCGCGCCTATACCCGCGCCACCTCGTCGCAGCGCAGCGTGCGTGCCGGCGGCAAGCACAATGACCTGGAAAACGTCGGCTACACGGCCCGCCACCACACGTTCTTCGAAATGCTGGGCAACTTCAGCTTCGGCGATTACTTCAAGCGCGACGCCATCCAGTACGCGTGGGAGTTGTTGACCCAGGTCTACAAGCTGCCGGCTGAAAAGCTGTGGGTGACGGTCTACCAGGAAGACGACGAGGCCTATGACATCTGGGCCAAGGAAGTGGGCGTGCCCACCGAGCGCATCATCCGCATCGGCGACAACAAGGGCGCGCGCTACGCATCGGACAACTTCTGGCAGATGGCCGACACCGGCCCCTGCGGCCCCTGCTCGGAAATCTTCTTCGATCACGGCCCGGAAATCTGGGGCGGCCCCCCGGGATCGCCCGAGGAAGACGGCGACCGCTATATCGAAATCTGGAACCTGGTGTTCATGCAGTTCGAGCGGGATGCCGCCGGCAACATGCCGCGCCTGCCCAAGCCCTGCGTCGACACCGGCATGGGCCTGGAGCGCATCGCGGCCGTCCTGCAGCACGTCCACTCGAACTACGAAATCGATCTGTTCCAGACGCTCATCGCCGCCGCCGCGCGCGAAACCGGCGTCAAGGACCTGAACGACAATTCGCTGAAGGTCATCGCGGACCACATCCGTGCCTGTTCCTTCCTGATCGTCGACGGCGTCATTCCCAGCAATGAAGGCCGTGGCTACGTGCTGCGCCGTATCATCCGCCGCGCGCTGCGCCACGGTTACAAGCTGGGCCAGACCAAGCCTTTCTTCCACCGCCTGGTGCCCGACCTGGTCGGCGAAATGGGCGAAGCCTACCCGGAGCTGGCCAACACGGCCGAGCGCGTGGCCCAGGTGCTGAAGCAGGAAGAGGAACGCTTCGGCGAAACCCTCGAAAACGGCATGAAGATCCTGGAAGGCGCCCTGGCCAATGTGCCGGCGGGCGGCCAGCTGGACGGCACCACGCTGTTCACGCTGTACGACACCTACGGATTCCCCGTCGACCTGACGGCCGACATCTGCCGTGAGCGCAAGGTCGAGGTCGACCTGGCCGGTTTCGACACCGCCATGGCGCGCCAGCGCGAGCAGGCCCGTGCCGCCGGCAAGTTCAAGATGGCCGAAGGCCTGAGCTACGAAGGCGCCACGACGCGCTTCGAAGGCTACGAGCGCCTGGAGCTGGACGACGTCAAGGTCGTCGCCCTGTACGCCAACGGCACGTCGGTGCCGCGCATCGAGGAAGGCCAGGATGCGGTGGTGGTGCTGGACGCCACGCCGTTCTATGCCGAGTCCGGCGGCCAGGTGGGTGACACCGGCCTGCTGCAGGCCGATGGCATGCGCTTCGCCGTTGCCGATACGCTGAAGGTGCAGGCCGGCGTGTTCGGCCATCACGGCAAGCTGGAAGCCGGCCATCTGGCGGTCGGCGACACCCTGTTGGCCCGTGTCGACGGCGTGCGCCGCGCGCGCACCGTGCGCAACCACTCCGCCACCCACCTGATGCACAAGGCCTTGCGCGAAGTGCTGGGCGCGCACGTGCAGCAGCGCGGCTCCCTGGTGGACCCCGACAAGACCCGTTTCGACTTCGCGCAGGACGCCCCCATGACCGCCGCGCAGATCGCGCGCGTCGAGGCCATCGTCAATGCCGAAGTGCTGGCCAACCACGCCACGCAGGCCCAGGTCATGGCCTATGACGACGCCGTCAAGGGCGGCGCCATGGCGCTGTTCGGCGAGAAGTACGGCGATACCGTGCGGGTGCTGGACATCGGCTTTTCGCGTGAATTGTGCGGCGGTACGCATGTGACGCGCACCGGCGACATCGGCATGTTCAAGATCGTCGCTGAAACCGGCGTGGCCGCCGGCGTGCGCCGTATCGAAGCCATCACGGGTGACAACACCGTGGCCTGGGTGCAGGCGCAGACGGCGTTGCTGAATCGTGCCGCCGGCGTGCTGCGTACGCCCGCCGCCGACCTGCCCGAGCGCATCGCGCAGGTGCAGGACCAGGTCAAGGTTCTGGAAAAGGAACTGGACCAGGCCCGCAGCAAGCTGGCCTCCAGCGCCGGCAATGACCTCGCGGCCACGGCCACCATCGACGTCAAGGGCGTGAAGGTGCTGGCCGCCGGTATCGGCGCGGTCGATCCCAAGGCCCTGCGCGGCATGGTCGACCAGCTCAAGGACAAGCTGAAGTCCGCCGTGGTGCTGCTGGCCGGCTCGCAGGACGGCAAGATCAGCGTCGTGGGCGGCGTTACCGCCGACCTGACGGGTCGGGTCAAGGCCGGCGAACTGGTCGGCTTCGTCTCGTCGCAGATCGGCGGCAAGGGCGGCGGCCGGCCGGATATGGCCATGGGTGGCGGCAGCGATGCCGACGCCTTGCCGGACGCCATCGCCAGCGTCCGCCAGTGGGTGGAAGAGCGCCTCTGATGACCGCCGCCGATACGCCCGTGCCGGCCGCGGCGGCTTCGTCGGCATCCGCGGATAAGCCCGCGGATGCCAATGCACAAGCAGCGACCCAAGCCGTCACGCAATCGGCCCCGCAAGCCGACCTGGAAATCGATGCCAAGGGCTTGAATTGCCCCTTGCCCATCCTGCGCGCCAAGAAAGCCCTGGCCCAGCTGCAAAGCGGCCAGGTGCTCAAGGTGCTGACCACGGACCGTAACGCCATCCGCGATTTCCAGGCTTTCTGCAAGCAGACCGGCAATGCCCTGCTCGCGCAGCAGGAAGACGGTGGCGTGGGCGTGCATTATTTGCGGCGGCGTTGAAGCCGCCGCGCTGGAATTCCACATGGCCAAGACTTTCAAGATCGGTACCCGCGCCAGCCTGATGGCGGTACGGCAGACCGAAGCCCTCATCCAGGCGCTCAGCCTGCGTTTCCCCGAGCACACCTTCCAGATGGTGACGCGGCCCGCTGCCGCCGACCTTGACCTGAAGACCCGCCTGGGCGGGATGGGCGGCAAGGGTGGGGCGTTCATCACCGCCATGCACGACATGATGTTGCGCGGCGAAGCCGACATGGTGATGCACTCGCTCAAGGACTTGCCCGGCAACGACGAGTACTACGCGGACACGCGGTTTTCCATCGGCGCCTGCCTGCCGCGCAGCGATGCGCGCGATTGCATGGTGCTCAAGCAGGGCCTGGCGCCCGACGCGGTGCCTGGTGTGATCGGCACGGCGTCGGTGCGGCGCGCCGCCTTCCTGCGCCGCCTGTTCCCGGACAGCCAGGTCGTGCCGTTCCGTGGCGCTGCCGACAAGCGCATTGGCCGCATGGACGACGGTGTTCCGATGACGTTCAACTACGGCGGCGCCACGCCGCCGGTGGACGCCCTGTTGCTGGCGAAGAACGGCCTGGAACGCATCGGCCTGGACGCCCGCATCAGCCGGGTGTTCTCGGTCGACGAGATGTGCCCGGCCGTGGGGCAGGGCGTGGTGGTGGCGGAATACGCCACCGGCAACGACGAAGCCCGCGCCGTGCTGGCGGCCATCAACGACACCCAGACCATGTTCTGCTACCAGGCCGAGCGCGCCTTGCTGAAAGCCGTGAATGGCCACTGCGATTCGCCTATCGGCGCCTATGCCTGGGTCGACGGCGGCAAGCTCAAGCTGCGCGGCATCGTGATCGCCCTGGACGGACGCAGCGCCGTCGAGGTCTATGACGAAAGCCAGTACGCCGACCCGCTGGCCCTGGGCACCAGGGCAGGCGCACGCCTGAACGCACTGGGCGCGCAGACCATCATCGAGGAAACGCGCTACATAGGCTGAGGGGGCAGGGGCGTTACGCCCCCGGTTTTCCCAGCGCGCCAGAAATACAACATCTCAGCATCGATTTGCCGGGACTTCCGGAACGATGCTAGAATCTACTGTTCTCCATAACCAATTCAAGGGATTACCTATGGTGGTGATTCGTCTGGCCCGCGGCGGGTCGAAAAAGCGTCCGTTCTATAACCTGGTGGCCACCGATTCGCGCAACCGTCGCGACGGCCGCTTTATCGAACGCGTCGGTTTCTACAATCCCGTCGGCGGCGAAAGCACCGAAAATCTGCGCATCTCGCTGGATCGCGTGAAGCACTGGACCGACAATGGCGCGCAACTGTCGCCCGCCGTTGAGCGTCTGGTCAAGACGTACTCGGAAAAAGTTTCCGCCGCGGCCTGAGCGGGTATTTATCCGCAACGCTGAGCATGCCTGATTACACGAAAGTCCCGGCCGCCACCTCGGCGGACGCGGATGATTTGATAGAACTGGGCCGTATCAGCGGCGCTTATGGCGTGCGGGGCTGGGTCAAGGTGCAGCCGCATTCGGCGCAAGCTGATGTGCTGCTCTCCCTCTCCGAATGGCGCATGGCGCGTCCTGCCGCACCCGCGAAAGCGGGGCAGGACACCGCGTCCAGCAGGTCGTCGCAGCCTTCCCCTTCCTCGATGTCGGTTTACAAAGTCCAGGCCTCACGGCCCCAGGGCTCGACCGTTGTCGCGCAGTTGGTGGGTGTTGCTGACCGCGATCAGGCTGAAGTCATGCGCGGCATGGCGATCTACGCATCGCGTTCGTCTTTTCCTGAGCCGGAAGAAGGCGAGTTCTATTGGGTCGATCTCATCGGCTGCACGCTGTATGGCGAGCAGGATGGCGCCCCCATATTGCTGGGTGTGGTCGAAGGCGTGCTGGATAATGGCGCGCATTCGGTGTTGCGCGTCACCCGGCAGGATCTGAACGATGCGGGTGCTCCGGAAGTGGTTCTGGATGCCAAGGGGCGTCCGGCCGAAGTTCTGGTGCCTTTCGTCCAGGCTCACGTCCATACCGTCGATATTGCCAATCGCCGCATCGACAGCGACTGGCCATTGGAATACTGATGCGTTTCGATGTCCTCACCCTGTTTCCCGACATGTTCAGCGTGGTCCGGGATCTGGGGGTGACGGGCCGCGCCCATACGCAGGGCCGCTGGGCCTTGCAAGCGTGGAATCCGCGCGACTACACCCATGACGTGCACCGTACCGTGGACGACCGCCCTTATGGTGGTGGTCCCGGCATGGTCATGCTGCCCGGGCCTCTTGAGGCCACCTTGCAGGCTGCCCAGGCGCAACGCGTCGCCGGCGGCCTGGAGCCCGCTCCGGTCATTCTGATGTCGCCCACGGGGCGCCGTTTCGACCAGGCGGCCGCGCAGCAGCTGGCTGCCAGCCCTGGGGCGGTATTGATCTGCGGCCGTTACGAAGGCCTGGATCAACGCTTCATCGACCGCTGCGTGACCGATGAAATCTCGCTGGGCGATTTCGTCCTGTCCGGCGGCGAATTGGCCGCGCTGACCATCATCGATGCCACCATCCGCCTGATGCCGGGTGTGCTCAACGACGACGCGTCCGCGCTGCAGGATTCTTTTAATCCCGCGCTTTCGGGTTTGCTGGACAGTCCGCACTACACCCGTCCGGAAGTCTACGAAGGCGTGTCGGTGCCGCCCGAACTCATGTCCGGTCATCACGCCAATATCGCCCGCTGGCGCCGCGAGCAATCGCTGCGCCTGACCCTGCAGCGCCGTCCGGATCTGCTCGACGCCGCGCGTCGCCAGGGTCTGCTGACGCCTGCCGACGAGCGCTTTCTCAGCGTGTTGAGCAAGCCCGTCAGCAAGGGCTGAGCGCTGCCGTAAGAGCAGCAGGCAAGAAAAACGGGCGCCGCGGCGCCCGTTTTTCTTATCCAAGGCCGGGAGAGTCCCGGCCTGGATCATCATGCAACCAGCTTGCTTCGCTGCTCGCGCACTTTGGCCAGCGTTTCGCCGAACTGGGCCATCCGAGCCTTTTCCTGCTCGACTACCGCCGCCGGGGCACGTTCGACGAAGCTGGCGTTCGACAGCTTGCCGTTGGCCTTGGTGATCTCGCCTTCCAGGCGCGCGATTTCCTTGTCCAGGCGCGCGGTCTCGGCGGCCACGTCGATTTCAACGCGCAGCATCAGGCGGGCCTTGCCCACCACTTGCACCGGCGCGCCGACGTCGGGCAGCTGGGCCACCGTTTCGACTTCGCTCAGGCGCGCCAGGGCGGCCAGGTACGGGCCGTTGCGGTCCAGTTCAGCGCGTTCGCCTTCAGCCACCAGCGGCACTTTCTGCGCCGGCGACAGGTTCATGTCGCCACGCAAGGTACGCACGGCGTCCACTTGCGCCTTCAGGGTCGCGACCTCGGCTTCCGCCGCCTTGTCGATGGCAGCCGGATTGGCGACGGGGTAGGGCTGCACGCTGACGCTGGTGGCCTCGTCGGCGGTGCGCTTGCCGGCCACCAGCGACACCTTCTGCCACAGTTCTTCCGTGATGAAGGGGATGATGGGGTGCGCCAGGCGCAGCACCACTTCCAGGACGCGGATCAGTGTGGCGCGCGTGCCCAGTTGTTGGGCCGGCGTGCCGTTCTGGATCTGCACCTTGGCCAGTTCGACGTACCAGTCGCAGTACTCATCCCACACGAAGCGGTAGAGCGCGTTGGCGATGTTGTCGAAACGATAGTCGTCGAAACCGCGCGCGACTTCGGCTTCCAGTTCCTGCAGCTGGCTGACGATCCAGCGGTCCACGAAGGACGTCTCGCCGGCGGTAGCGGCCTGGCTCAGGTCGTGGCCCTCGGTGTTCATCAGCACGAAGCGCGTGGCGTTCCACAGCTTGTTGCAGAAGTTGCGATAGCCCTCGCAGCGTTTCAGGTCGAAGTTGATGTTGCGGCCCAGGGTCGCATAAGCCGACATGGTGAAGCGCAGCGCGTCGGCGCCGAAGGCCGGGATGCCGTCGGGATACTGGCGGCGCGTGGCCTTTTCGATCTGGCCCGCCTGCTTGGGATTCATCAGGCCGTAGGTGCGCTTGCTCACCAGCGTTTCCAGGTCCACGCCGTCGATCAGGTCGATCGGGTCCAGCGTGTTGCCCTTGGATTTGCTCATCTTCTGGCCGTCGGCGTCGCGGATCAGGCCGTGCATGTAGACGTGCTTGAACGGGATCTGGCCGGTCAGGTGGGTGGTCATCATGACCATGCGGGCCACCCAGAAGAAGATGATGTCGAAGCCGGTCACCAGCACGCTGGACGGCAGGTAGCGCTCCAGGTCGGGTGTCTGCTCGGGCCAGCCCAGGTCGGTGAAGGGCACCAGGGCCGACGAGAACCACGTGTCCAGCACGTCCGGGTCGCGTTGCAGCGCGCCCTGCACGCCGGCTTCGCGCGCTTGCGCGAGGGCGTCTTCCTCGGTGTGCGCGACGAAGATGGAACCGTCTTCGGCATACCAGGCCGGGATCTGGTGGCCCCACCACAGCTGGCGCGAAATGCACCAGTCCTGGATGTTGTCCAGCCACTGCTTGTAGATGGTGGTCCAGTTGTCGGGATAGAAGGACACGCGGCCGTCGGCCACCACTTCCAGCGCCACTTCGGTGATGCTCTTGCCGGGGTTCAAGGTGCCTTCCGGCGCCGGCTTGCTCATGGCCATGAACCACTGGTCGGTCAGCATGGGTTCCAGCACCACGCCGGTGCGGTCGCCCTTGGGCTGCATCATCTTGTGCGGCTCGGCCTTGACCAGGAAGCCTTTCTCTTCCAGCTCGGCGACGACGGCCTTGCGGGCCTCGTAGCGCTCCAGGCCGCGGAACTGGGCCGGGCCGTTTTCGTTGATATGCGCGTCAGGCGTGAAGATGACGATCAGCGGCAGGTCGTGGCGCAGCGCGCACGCGTAGTCGTTGAAGTCATGCGCGCCCGTGATCTTGACGCAACCGGTGCCGAATTCGGGGTCGACGAAATCGTCGGCGATGATGGGGATGTTGCGATCGCACAGGGGCAGTTCGACCAGCTTGCCGACCAGGTGGCGATAACGCTCGTCGTCCGGGTGCACGCACAGCGCGCCGTCGGCCAGCATGGTTTCCGGGCGCGTGGTGGCGATGGTCAGGCCGCGCAGGGTGACCGTCTGGCCTTCCTTGTCGACGATGGTCTGGGGCCCGTCGACGAAGGGGTAGGTGATGTGCCACATGAAGCCTTCGGCTTCCTCCGACACCACTTCCAGGTCCGACACTGCGGTGAGCAGCTTGGGGTCCCAGTTGACCAGGCGCTTGCCGCGGTAGATCAGGCCCTGGCGGTAGAGGCGCACGAAAGTTTCCACCACGCCGCGCGACATGCGCTCATCCATGGTGAAGTATTCACGGTGCCAGTCGGCCGAAGCGCCCAGCCGGCGCATCTGGTTCGTGATGGTGCTGCCGGATTGCTCCTTCCACTCCCAGACTTTCTCGACGAACTTCTCGCGGCCCAGGTCATGGCGCGACACATTCTGTGCATCCAGCTGGCGCTGCACCACGATCTGCGTGGCGATGCCGGCGTGGTCGGTGCCGGGGATCAGCACGGTGTCGTCGCCCGACATGCGGCGATAGCGCGCCAGCCCATCCATGATGGTCTGGTTGAAGGCGTGACCCATGTGCAGGGTGCCCGTTACATTGGGCGGCGGGAACTGAATGGCGTAACGTTTGTCCCCAGTACCAGTGTCGACGTGGCGGCCGCCCTCGAAGTAACCGCGCCGTTTCCATTCGGCGTACCAGCGGCCTTCCAGGTCGGCTGGCTCGAAGCTTTTGGCAAGTTCCTGTGTCTCGGCAGGGGCGGCGGGGGACGCGGCTGATTGCGCAGCGTCGTTCACGGCTTTATTCATTACACTTTTCCGGGGACAGATCGCCCGACCGATCCAACGTCGGCGGGTCTAATCCGTAATTTTATGATGTAGACGGCTCTTATAGGCATGTTAGAATGCCCGGTTACTGTAAACCTGTTAGAAGTCCCTGTTTTTATTGGAGTTTTCATGTCTGTTCAACGCACCCTCTCGATTATCAAGCCCGATGCCGTGGCGAAGAACGTTATCGGCCAGATCGTGGCCCGTTTCGAGCAGGCCGGCCTGAAGGTGATCGCTGCCCGTCTGCAGCAGCTGTCGCGTGCTGACGCCGAACGTTTCTACGCTGTGCACGCTGCCCGTCCCTTCTTCAAGGACCTGGTCGACTTCATGATCTCGGGCCCGGTGTTCGTCCAAGCCCTGGAAGGCGAAGACGCCATCATCAAGAACCGCGACCTGATGGGCGCCACCGATCCCAAGAAGGCCGAGAAGGGCACCATCCGCGCCGACTTCGCCGAAAGCATCGATGCCAACGCCGTGCACGGTTCGGATGCTCCCGAAACCGCCGCCGTCGAAATCGCTTTCTTCTTCCCCGAAATCAATATCCACAGCCGTTAATTCGGGCTGGGGCGAAACGCAAATCATGGAAACCGTTGAACGTATCAATCTGCTGGGCCTGGACGGCGATGAGCTGGCCGGGCTCGTGGCGCGCTGGGGCGGCAAGCCTTTTCGTGCCAAGCAGCTGCAACGCTGGGTCCACCAGCGCGGCGCCGATTCGTTCGACGCCATGACCGACCTGGCGCGCGATTTTCGCGGCCAGTTGGCGGAGAACTGCCTGATCCAGGCACCGCCGGTCATGACCCAGCAGCGTTCGTCCGACGGTACCCGCAAGTGGCTGTTCGACGTCGGCCAGGGCAATGCCATCGAAACCGTGTTCATCCCCGAGGATGATCGCGGCACGCTGTGCATTTCCAGCCAGGCCGGCTGCACGGTCAATTGCCGCTTCTGTTCGACCGGGCACCAAGGCTTCAACCGCAACCTGCACGCCAGCGAAATCGTTGGCCAGTTGTGGTGGGCGCGCAAGGTGCTCGAAGAGGACCTGGCCAGTGCGCGTCTGCCTGCCGCCGAAGGCGCTTCCTCCGTGGCGCCGGCCGACCACCGCGTGGTCAGCAACGTGGTCATGATGGGCATGGGCGAACCCTTGCTCAATTACGACCAGGTGTTGACGTCGCTGCGCCTGATGCTTGACGACAATGCCTATGGCCTGTCGCGCCGCCGCGTCACCGTGTCCACGTCGGGTGTCGTGCCCATGATGGACCGTCTGTCGCAGGATTGTCCGGTGGCCCTGGCTGTCTCGCTGCACGCGCCCAATGACGCGCTGCGCGATGAACTGGTGCCGCTGAACCGCAAGTATCCGCTGGCTGAATTGCTGGCGGCATGCAATCGCTATCTGGTGCATGCGCCGCGCGATTTCATTACCTTCGAATATGTGATGCTGGATGGTGTCAACGACTCCGACCAGCATGCCCGGGAACTCGTCGAGATCGCGCGCCAGGTGCGCTGCAAGCTCAACCTGATTCCCTTCAATCCCTTCCCGCAATCCGGCCTGAAGCGTTCGCCGATGGCGCGCGTGCGCCTGTTCGCGCAGCGGCTCATGGATGCCGGCGTCATCACCACGGTACGCAAGACCCGTGGCGACGATATCGACGCCGCCTGTGGCCAGCTGGCGGGCGAAGTGCGCGATCGAACCAAGATCACGGAACGCATCGCCGCGCAACGCCGGGAAATTCCGATCAAACAGGTGCATGCATGACGCAAGAAGCCGCTCAACTCGTATCCGACTCCACCGCGCAGGCGGGGAACGCGTCCGTCGGGGCGGCATTGCGTACATTGCGCACCAGCAAAGGCTGGTCGCTGGAAGAAGTGGCCAGCCGCATCAAGTTCTCGCCGCGCCAGATCGAGGCGCTGGAAAACGAGCAGTGGGGCGACCTGCCCAAGGGCATTTCGCTGCGCGGCCTGATCCGCAGCTATGCGCGCCTGCTGGGCGCCGATCCGCAGGCCATCATCGCCTCGCTGGAACCGAATATGCGTGCTCCCCAGGCGGCCAGCCTGGTGCAGGGGCCTCTGCATTCGGCCACCGGCGGCGCCCATGTCGACGAAGAACGCAGTGGTTCCTCGTCGTGGGGCTGGCTGATTGTCATCCTCGTGGTGGTGGCTGCCGGCCTGGCCTATGCCTACTGGCAGGGCTGGCTGCCCCAACACTGGGTTCCCGCTTGGTTATCCAAGCAGGCGGGCTGAGCCGGCGCCAGCGCCGCGGTCCGCCGCGTTCAGATTACGACGCCAGACATGGAAGAATCGACTTTGCCCGAGGGCTCGCTGCCCTGCCAGGATAATCCTCCCCCCATGGTGGGCGCGGCGGCACGTCATCGGACGCGCGCCGTGGCCGTCCGTTGGGGCGACCGCGTGGTCACCATCGGCGGCGACGCGCCGGTGGTGGTGCAGTCCATGACCAATACCGATACGGCCGATGCCATCGCCACCGCCATCCAGGTGCGCGATCTGGCGCAGGCCGGGTCGGAACTCGTGCGCATCACCGTCAACACGCCGGAAGCCGCGCGCGAGGTCATCGCCATTCGCGAACAGCTGGACCGCATGGGCGTATCCACACCGCTCGTCGGTGACTTCCACTACAACGGCCACAAGCTGTTGACGCAGTATCCGGACTGCGCGCAAGCCCTGTCCAAATACCGCATCAACCCCGGCAATATGGGCGGCGGCAAGCGGCGCGACGACAACTTCGCGCAGATGATCGAAGTGGCTTGCCGGCACGACAAGCCCGTGCGCATCGGCGTGAACTGGGGCAGCCTGGATCACGAGCTGATGGCGCGCAAGATGGATGAAAACAGCCGCCGCGCCCAGCCTTGGGAAGCGCAGGCCGTGATGCGCGACGCCCTGGTGGTGTCCGCCATCAGCAACGCCCAGCGGGCCGAGGAACTGGGCCTGCCCGGCGACAAGATCGTGCTGTCGTGCAAGGTCAGCCATGTGCAGGACCTGATCGCGGTCTACCGCGACCTGGCCGCGCGTTGCGACTATCCCGCGCATCTGGGCTTGACCGAAGCGGGCATGGGCAGCAAGGGCATCGTGGCGTCCACCGCCGCGCTGGCCGTGCTGCTGCAGCAAGGCATCGGCGACACTATCCGCATCTCCCTTACGCCGGAGCCGGGCGGCGATCGCGCCCGCGAAGTCGTGGTGGCGCAGGAAATCCTGCAGACCATGGGCTTGCGCGCCTTCACCCCCATGGTGGTGGCTTGCCCCGGCTGCGGCCGCACCAGCAGCACCGTGTTCCAGGAGCTGGCCGACAGCATCCAGTCGTATCTGCGCCGTCAGATGCCGGTCTGGCGCGGCCAGTATCCCGGCGTGGAAAGCATGAACGTGGCCGTCATGGGCTGTGTGGTCAACGGGCCCGGCGAAAGCCGTCATGCCGACATCGGAATCAGTCTGCCCGGCACCGGCGAGGTGCCGGCGGCCCCGGTGTTCATCGATGGCGAACGTACGGTCACCCTCAAGGGCGACCATATCGCCGAGGAATTCCAGACCATCGTCGAAAACTACGTGGCGCGCCGCTATGGCGCGCCGGTCTCACAATAAGCAAAGGTGGAGTGCGCGCCCGCCGGCAGGCGGCCGCCACGCCCAAGGACATGACGAAAGCGTTCCAGAAAGTCGCCGCCGTACGCGGCATGAATGACATACTGCCCGGCGTGGGCGCCCGCTGGGAACAGTTCGAGGAAATCATCCGCGAGTGGCTGCATGCCTACGGCTACCGCAATCTGCGCATGCCGGTGCTGGAGCAGACCCGCCTGTTCGCGCGCGGGATCGGCGAAGTCACCGACATCGTCGAAAAAGAGATGTACACCTTTCCCGACGGCAACAAGGGCGAGCTGCTGACCATGCGGCCCGAGATGACCGCCGGCATCGTGCGCGCGACCATCGAACACAACATGCTGTACGACCGCCCGCACCGCGTCTATTCGCTGGGTCCGGTGTTCCGCCGCGAACGTCCGCAACGGGGCCGCTATCGCCAGTTCCACCAGATCGACGTCGAAGCCCTGGGCTTCGCGGGTCCGGATGTCGATGCAGAGTTGATCATCATGCTGGCGCGCCTGTGGAAGCGCCTGGGCCTGACCGACATCCGGCTGGAGCTGAATTCGCTGGGCCAGACCGAAGAACGCGCCGCGCATCGCGCCGCGCTCATCGAGCATCTGGAAAAGCATCGCGACGTGCTTGACGAGGACGGCCAGCGCCGCATGTACAGCAATCCGCTGCGCGTGCTGGATACGAAAAATCCCGCCATGCAGGAAATGGCCGACAGCGCGCCCAAGCTGTTCGACTTCCTGGGCGCGGAATCGCGCGCCCACTTCGACGGCATGTGCGCGCTGCTGGACGATGCCGGCATCGCCTATCGGCTGAACCCCCGTCTGGTGCGCGGCCTGGACTACTACAACCTGACCGTCTTCGAGTGGGTCACGGACCGCCTCGGCGCCCAGGGCACCGTGTGCGGTGGCGGCCGCTACGACGGCCTGATCCAGTTGCTGGGCGGCAAGGCTGCGCCCGCGGTCGGTTTCGCCATCGGCATGGAACGGCTGCTCGACCTGTGGGACCAAACGGTGCCCGCGCAGGCCGTGCCCGAATGTGAAGTTTATGTGGTGCACCAGGGCGAAGCCGCCCAGCGCCTGGCCGCCCGCGTTGGCGAAAACCTGCGCGATGCCGGTCTTTCCGTTATCGTGCACGCCGGCCCCACCGGCTTCAAGGCGCAATTCAAGCGCGCCGACGACAGCGGTGCCCGGGTTGCGGTTATCCTTGGCGCCGACGAAGTGGCCGCCCAGGTGGCCAGCATCAAGTATCTGCGTGCCGATGGCGCGCAAAGCGAAGCGCAGCAACAGGTCCCTCTGGCCGAGCTGGCGCAGGTTTTGAAATCGAAGGGTTAGGGCATGGCATACGATCTCGAAGAACAGGAAAAGCTGGACGCGCTGAAAGCGTGGTGGGCCAAATATGGCCTGCTGGTAGGTATCGTTTTGGCGGTCGCGGCCTTGTCCTGGGGCGGTTGGAACGGTTGGCGCGCCTATCAAGGCCACGTCAGCCGCCAGGCCATGGGCTATTTTGAAGCGCTGGAAGATGCCGCGCGCCTGGGTGGCGCCGATGCCAGCGCCCGTATCAAGGCCGCCGCCGGCACCTTGCGCAGCGACTATCCCAAGACCGGCTATGCCGGCCGTGGCGTGCTGGTGGCCGCGCAGGCCCTGCAGGCCCAGAACGACGTCGACGGCGCGCGCGAACAGCTCGAATGGCTGGCGGGACAGAAGCGCCAGGCCGCCTTGCAGCCGGTCGCCAAGCTGCGCCTGGCTGGCATCCTGCTGGACCAGAAGAAATACGACGATGCCTTGGCGCAGTTGAACGACGCGCCGCCGGCTTTCGCCGCGCTGTTCGCCGATCGCCGCGGCGATGTGCTGGCAGCCCAGGGCAAGACCCAGGAAGCACGCGCCGCGTACAAGACCGCCATTGACGGCCTGGGGCAATCGAATGCCCTGGTGCCGGTCGTGCAACTCAAACTCGATGCCCTCGCCGGAGCCTGATTTCGATGTTCAAGCCTGTTATCCGCCGTTCCCTCGCGCTGGCTGCCTGCCTGACCGCCGCCGTCGCCCTGAGCGCCTGCTCGCTGTTCTCCAAGGACGACAAGCGCTATGACCCGGCGCCCCTGACCGAATACAAGGCGGGCATGTCGGTGCGTCAGCTCTGGTCGGTGTCCATCGGCAGCGGCAGCGGCCTGGGTTTCCTGCCTACCGTCGTCGGCGACGCCGTGTATGCCGCGGCGCCCAACGGCAAGGTCGGCAAGTACGACCTGCTGAGCGGCCGCGCCATCTGGACCGCCTCCACCGACGACCTGTCGGCGGGCGCCGGCAGCGACGGCTCCACCACGGTGGTCGCCACGCCCTCGGGTAAGGTCATCGCTTACGATGACAGCGGCAAGGTGAAGTGGAAGGCGCAAGCCACCAGCGAAGTCAATATTCCGCCCGTGGTCGGCAATGGCGTGGCGGTGGTGCGCAGCAGCGACTATCGCATCCAGGCCTTCGACGTGAACAGCGGCGACCGCGTCTGGAGCGTTCAACGCCCCGGTCCGGCGCTGGCCCTGCGTTCCAACGCCCAGATGGTGATTGCCCAGGGCCTGGTCCTGACGGGCCTGCCGGGCGGCAAGTTGATGGCCATCAACGTCAGCACCGGTGACGTGCAGTGGGAAGGCACCGTCGCGACGCCCAAGGGCGGCAGCGACCTGGAACGCCTGACCGACGTGGTCGGTTCGCCCAGGCTGCTGGGCCCGCTGATGTGCGCTGTCGCCTACCAGGGCCGCGTGGTGTGCTTCGACGTGTCGCAGGGTGGCCGGCCGATCTGGACCAAGGATTTCTCCAGCACCGTCGGTCTGGCCGTGGATGACCATGGCGTTTATACGCCGGACCAGAACAGCCTGTTGTATGGTTTCGATGTGCGCAGCGGCCAGCAGCTCTGGAAGCTGGACAGCCTGAAGAACCGTCGCCTCACGGCGCCTACCGTCATCGGTAGCGCGGTCGCGGTAGGCGACTATGATGGCTATGTGCATTTCGTGTCGCGCGACAGCGGTGAACTGCTGGCGCGCATCTCGGTGGGCGGCGATGCCGTGTTGTCGCCCCTGACCACCACCACGCAAGGCGTGCTGGTGCAAACGGGTAACGGCAACCTGGTGATGCTCAGCACCAACTGAGCGTTTTCGCGCCATTGCGGCGTTATTTCTCGAACCTGATACTTCCTCTTCCGTGCCTTTTAAACCTGTCGTCGCCCTGGTGGGCCGTCCCAATGTGGGAAAGTCCACCCTCTTCAACCGCCTGACGCGTTCGCGTGCGGCCCTGGTCGCGGACTTCTCCGGCCTTACGCGCGATCGTCACTACGGCGAGGGCAGGGTGGGGGAGTATCCGTTCATCGCCATCGATACGGGCGGCTTCGAGCCCGTGGCCAAGGACGGCATCCTGCTGGAAATGGCGCGCCAGACCAAGCAGGCCATCGCCGAGTCCGACGTCGTCATCTTCCTGGTCGACGGCCGTGCCGGCGTCAATGCGCATGACCATGAAATCGCGGATCTGCTGCGCCGTTCGGGCCAGCGCCGCATCATCCTGGCGGTCAACAAGGCCGAAGGGATGGGCATGGCCGCCACGTCCGACTTCCACGAACTGGGCCTGGGCCAGCCGCGACCGATCTCGGCCGCGCATGGCGACGGTATCGTCGACCTGATCGAGCTGGCGCTGCAAGACCTGGTCGACCCGGAACCCGAAGTGGTGGAAGACGACGGCTTCGACGATTTCCCCGACGACTACGACGCGGACGACGAGAACGCGCCCTTGCCGGAAGGCAAGTTCCGCGACCTGCCGGTCGATCACCGCATCAAGCTGGCCATCGTCGGCCGCCCCAACGTGGGCAAGTCGACCCTGATCAACACGCTGCTGGGCGAAGAACGCGTCATTGCCTTCGATATGCCCGGCACCACCCGCGACGCCATCGAAATCGAATTCGAGCGCGACGGCAAGCGGTATACGTTGATCGACACCGCCGGCCTGCGCAAGCGTGGCAAGGTGTTCGAAGCGGTGGAAAAATTCTCCGTCATCAAGACCCTTCAAGCCATCGAGGCCTGCAACGTGGTCCTGCTGATGCTCGACGCGCAAACCGAAATTTCCGAGCAGGACGCCCACATCGCCGGCTTCGTGCTGGAGACGGGCCGCGCTTTGGTCGTGGGCATCAACAAGTGGGATGGCCTGGACGCCGACCAGCGCGAACGCATTCAACGCGAATTCGACCGCAAGCTGCGTTTCCTGTCCTTCGCCCGCATGCACACGATTTCGGCGCTCAAGGGTGTCGGCGTGAAAGCCTTGCTGAAGTCGGTGAATGCCGCGCATGCCGCCGCCTTCGCCAAGCTGTCGACGCCCAAGCTGACGCGCGAGCTGCAAGCCGCCATTGAACAGCAGCAACCGCCGCGCAAGGGCATCTTCCGCCCGAAGATGCGCTACGCCCACCAAGGCGGCCAGAATCCGCCCCTGGTCATCGTGCACGGCAATGCGCTGGATGCCATTCCGGATTCCTACCGGCGCTACCTGGAAACCCGTTTCCGCAACGCCTTCGACCTGGGCGGCACGCCGCTGCGCATCGAATTCAAGTCCTCGCACAATCCGTACGCGCAGGACAAGGGCAAATAATTCCTCAAGGATAGGTCCATGAGCCGCTTCTGGAGCCCGGTGGTTGCCGGTCTCAGCCCTTATGTTCCGGGCGAGCAGCCCAAGCTGCGCAACCTGATCAAGCTGAACACCAACGAAAATCCCTACGGCCCGTCGCCCAAGGTGCTGGACGCCATCCGCGCCGCCTGTGACGACAGCCTGCGCCTGTATCCGGATCCCGGCGCGGATCTGCTGCGCCAGGCCATCGGCAAGCGCTACGCCGTCGAGCCCGCCCAGGTGTTCGTCGGCAACGGTTCGGATGAGGTCCTGGCCCTGGCGTTCCAGGCCTTGCTCAACCAGAGCGAGCCGCTGCGCTATCCAGACATCACCTACAGCTTCTACCCGGTCTACTGCGGGCTTTACGGCATCCGTCACCAGACCGTGGCGCTGACGGAAGACTTCCGCATCGATCCCGCCGACTATCTGCCGACGGCAGGCAAGGGCGCGGGTCCCATCATCCTGCCCAATCCGAACGCACCCACCGGCCGGCCGCTGGCGCTGGACGATATCGAACGCATCGTCGCCGCCAATCCCGACGTCGTGGTGGTGGTGGACGAGGCCTACATCGATTTCGGCGGCGAGTCGGCCGTGTCCCTGATCGCGCGTTACGACAATCTGCTGGTGGTCCAGACCTTGTCGAAATCGCGGTCATTGGCGGGCTTGCGTGTCGGCTATGCGATGGGTTCCAAAGCCCTGATCGACGGCCTGGATCGGGTGAAAAACAGCTTTAATTCCTATCCCATCGATCGTCTTGCGGCCGCGGGCGCGCTTGCGGCGATCGAAGACGAGGCTTATTTCCAGCAGACATGCGCCGCAGTGGTGCGTACGCGCGATGCGTTGACGGCCAATTTGCACGCTCTTGGGTTTGAGGTATTGCCGTCGGCGGCCAACTTCGTGTTCGCGCGCCACCCTGCTCGCGATGCCGCGCAGATGGCTGCTGCACTGCGGGAAGAGGGCATCATCGTGCGTCATTTCCGGCACGCGCGCATCGATCAGTTCCTCAGAATTTCGGTTGGAACAGATGCCGAATGCGACAGCTTGGTGCACGCATTAAAGGGCATTTTTGCCTGAAATTTCTGGTGTCATCTTGGGTCCCATCTTCAGTGGCACCGCCCGGGAAAACCCTGTAGAGTAACGTTTTCGGCGTTTGCCACCACCTCAAAACAACACAATGGAGCCTGGCCAATGAGCAATAAAGGGCAAACCTTGCAAGATCCGTTTCTGAACACGCTGCGCAAAGATCATGTGCCGGTGTCTATCTATCTCGTGAACGGCATCAAGCTGCAAGGGCAAATCGAATCCTTCGATCAATACGTGGTGCTGCTGCGCAATACCGTGACCCAAATGGTTTACAAGCATGCGATCTCGACCGTCGTGCCGGCCCGTCCGGTCAACTTCCAGGTGGAAATCCCCGCTGAGTAATTTTCGCTCCGGCCAACGCAGTTCCTTTGCCCGCCGCACGTTTCGTGTCGGCGGGCATTTTCGCTGGGGCGCCAGTTTTAAAACGGTCGCGGTCCGTGGCTTCATCGAAGCAAGCGGCTGTACCGTGTTCCAAAGCTTTGAGGTGTAGCGCTATATGCGAGCCCTGATCATCAGTGTCGACTTGGGTAATCCCGACTACGTCGCGCATGCGGAGGAATTCGCCATGCTCGCGCGCGGCGCCGGCGCGGAGATCGTCGATACGATCAAGGCGCGCCGCGATCGTCCCGACGCGAAGTACTTCATCGGTTCGGGCAAGGTCGAAGAAGCCGTGGCGCTGGCCAAGGCGCATGACGCCGACATCGTGCTGTTCGACCATCCGCTGTCGCCGGCCCAACAGCGCAACCTGGAGCGTGAGTTCCTGCTGCGCGTGGTCGACCGCGTCGCCTTGATCCTCGACATCTTCGCGCTGCGCGCCAAGAGTCATGAAGGCAAGCTGCAGGTCGAGCTGGCCCAGCTGCAGCATCTGACCACGCGCCTGACGCGCATGTGGAGTCACTTGGAGCGGCAACGGGGCGGTATCGGCATGCGCGGCCCTGGCGAATCGCAGCTGGAAATGGACAAGCGCATGATCGGCGCCAAGGTCAAGCTGCTGCGCGAGCGGCTCGACAAGGTCGAGCGCCAGCGCGTGACCCAGCGCCGCGCCCGTGCCCGCGGCGGCGTGCTGTCGGTGTCCCTGGTCGGCTACACCAACGCGGGCAAGTCCACCTTGTTCAATGCGGTGACCCGCGCCGACGCGTACGCCGCCGACCAGTTGTTCGCCACCCTGGATACCACCACCCGAAAGATCTGGATCGAAGGGGCAGGCTCGGTCGTCCTTTCCGACACCGTGGGTTTCATCCGCGACCTGCCGCCGACCCTGATCGCCGCGTTCCGCGCCACCCTGGAAGAAACCGTGCACGCCGACCTGCTCCTGCATGTGGTCGATGCCGCCAGCCCCCAGCGTGACGAGCAGATTCTTGAAGTTGAAAAAGTGCTTAATGAGATCGGTGCGGGAACCATCCCTGTCATCATGGTCTATAACAAGATCGATCGGGTGGACATGGCTCCCCGGGTCGACCGGAACGCGCATGGTACGATTGCGCGGGTGTTTGTAAGCGCCGCCGAGCGCGCCGGTCTGGATGCGTTGCGCGGGGCAATTGCAGAGGCTGGTCAGATTGCGGGAAACAATGCGTCTAATATCCAAACTGTTCAATCTGAATGACCCCGGTTGGGGGCGTGGTAATCAAAACGGCAACGAGCCGCCGCGCCGCCCACAGGGCAATGGAGATGGTCCGCCGGATCTCGATGAGGTCTGGCGCGATTTCAATAACCGTATCGGCGCCATCTTCGGCCGCAAGGGTGGGGGTCGCGGCAATCGCCCGACCGGCACCGGCGGTGCGCCGTCGTCGCCGCGCAATGCGCGCATCGGGCTGGGCTTGATTGTCCTGGTCCTGGTGGGCTTGTGGCTGGCCAGCGGTTTCTACATCGTGCAGGAAGGCCAGGTGGCGGTCGTCACCCAGTTCGGCAAGTACAAGAGTACGTCGCAGGCCGGCTTCCAATGGCGCCTGCCGTATCCCTTCCAGAACCAGGAAACTGTCAACGTGTCGCAGCTGCGCACGTTTGAAGTGGGTTTCCGCGGCAGCTCGCGCAACAAGGTCCTGCCTGAAGCGCTGATGCTGACCACCGACGAGAACATCGTCGACATGCAATTCGTGGTGCAGTACCGCCTGCGCGCCGATGGCGCGCCGGACTACCTGTTCCGCACGCGTGATCCGGACGAGTCGGTGCGCCAGGCGGCTGAAACCGCCATGCGCGAAATCGTCGGCAAGAAGCCCATGGACTACGTGCTGTATGAAGGCCGTACCAACGTGGCGACGGAAGTGCAGGCCTTGATGCAGCAGATCCTGGATCGCTACAACACCGGCATCCAGGTCAGCACCGTGGCCATCCAGAACGTGCAGCCGCCGGAGCAGGTGCAAGCCGCGTTCGACGACGCCGTCAAGGCGGGCCAGGACCGCGAGCGCCAGATCAACGAAGGCCAGGCCTATGCCAATCAGGTCGTGCCGCTGGCCGCCGGCCAGGCGTCGCGCATGACGGAGCAGGCCGAAGGCTACAAGGCCAAGGTCATCGGCGACGCCGAGGGTAATACCGCGCGCTTCAACAGCATCGTCAGCGAGTACCGCAAGGCGCCCGCCGTGATGCGCGAGCGCATGTACCTGGAGACCATGCAGGAGATCTACTCGCGTTCGGGCAAGGTCATGATCGATACCAAGGACGGCAACAATATGCTGTACCTGCCTATCGACAAGATCATCCAGCAAACGGCGCAGGACGCCGGCAAGCCGGCTCCTGCCACGGCCGGCAGCCTGCCGGGCGCCAACCAGCCGTCGATACCCCAGCCTCCGCGTACTTCCGGGCAGCAATCCGGCAACACCGGCAGCAACAGCAACACGCTGCCTCGCGACCGTCTGTCGCGCTAACCGGAGGAGCTACTCAATATGCAACGTCTTTTGCCCATCCTGGTTGGCCTGCTGATCGTCCTCGCGGCCGCCTCGTCTTGTGTGTTCGTCGTGCGTGAGCGCGATTACGCCCTGGTGTTCACGCTCGGTGAAGTGCGCCGGGTCATCAGTGAGCCTGGCCTGTACTTCAAGGCGCCGCCGCCGTTCCAGAACGTGGTGACGCTGGACCGCCGCACGCTGACCATCGAATCGACCGATGCCGAGCGCATCCAGACTTCGGAAAAGAAGAACCTGCTGATCGACTCGTACGTGAAGTGGCGCATCGCCGATCCGCGTCTGTACTACGTGACGTTCGGTGGTAACGAGCGTGCCGCGCAGGAACGCCTGCAGGCGCAGATTCGTGACGCCCTGAACGCTGCCGTCAACGTGCGTACCGTCAAGGACGTGGTCTCGGCCGAGCGTGAAAAGGTCATGGCTGAAATCCTGGCCAACGTCGCCAAGCGCGCTGAGCCCCTGGGCGTGCAGATCGTCGACGTGCGCCTGCGTCGTATCGAATTCGCGCCGGAGATTTCGGAGTCGGTGTATCGCCGCATGGAGGCCGAGCGTACGCGTGTGGCCAACGAGCTGCGTTCCATCGGCGCCGCCGAAGGCGAGAAGATCCGCGCCGAAGCCGATCGTCGCCGCGAGGTGATCCTGGCCGAAGCCTATGCCAAGGCGCAAGCCACCATGGGTGAGGGCGATGCCCAGGCCAGCAGCGTGTACGCCGCGGCCTACGGCAAGGATCCGGTCTTCTACACGTTCTACAAGAGCCTGGAAGCCTACCGGACGGCGTTCTCCAAGCCTGGCGACCTGCTGGTGGTGGACCCGAGCTCGGAATTCTTCCAGTTCTTCAAGTCCTCCATGGGCGCGTCCGCCGCGCCCACCGCGGCGCAGGGCGGCCTGCCCGGCAGCCCGGCCGGGGCACCGGCACCTGCCCGCTAACCAGCGGTGAAGGGTTGATAAAAGGCGCGCCATTGGCGCGCCTTTTTCATTGGGGCGACATGGCACGCCCGCGGCAAGAAGCTGCTTAATCGCGGAAACCGCGGATCCGGGTTTCCCGGTCCGCTGGTTTCGCCCCCTGGGGGGCCCGCGTAAGCGGGTAGGGGGGAGCCTCATTCTTCATGTACAATAACCCGTAAGCTATTCAAAAATTCCGCGCGGCTGAGCGGGCTTACGCCCCTCAGCCGCTTTTCGTTTGGGCGTCGCTTACCCGTCTCACCGACGTGGCGCCCATGGATGAATCAAAGGCGTTATCAGGTAACCATCATTATGGGTAACTGGCTGCTGCCCGAGAGCCTGGCTGACATACTTCCGGCCGAGGCCCGGCGCATCGAGGAACTGCGCCGCGAACTGCTCGATCTGTACCGCACGTACGGTTACGAGCTGGTCGCGCCGCCCCTGGTCGAATACATCGATTCCCTGCTGTCGGGCACCGGCACAGAACTGAATCTGCGCACCTGCAAACTGATCGACCAGTTGTCCGGTCGTACGCTAGGCGTACGTGCCGACATGACCCCCCAAGTGTCGCGCATCGACGCGCATCTGCTGAACCGCCCCGGCGTGACGCGGCTCTGTTATTGCGGCACCGTGCTGCATGCCAGGCCGGTCGACCTGCTGTCCAGCCGCGAGTTGCTGCAGATCGGCGCCGAGATATACGGCCATGCCGGCGTCGAAGCCGACCTGGAAATCATTCGCCTGGTGCTGGAAACCGTGCGTGTCGCCGGCGTGGTCCGGCCGCGCCTGGACCTGTGCCAGCCCGGCGTGGTGCGTGCCATCGTCGACGCCGACCCTGCCGCGCAACCCCATGTTGAAACCATCATGGGCCTGCTGCGCGAAAAGGATATCCCGGGCCTAGGCGACCTGGCCCAGCGTCCCGATGCGCCGTCCGCGGCCACCATCGATGCGCTGCGCACGCTGACCACGCTCTACGGTGACGGCAGCGTGCTGGCGCGCGCCCGCCGCGAGCTGCCGGCGCTGCCGGGCATCGGTCAGGCCCTGGACGCGCTGGAAGCACTGCTGAGCTACCTGCCGGATTTGCCCGTAAGTATCGACCTGGGCGACGTGGGCGGGTATGGTTATCATTCTGGCGTGACCTTCGCGTTGTACGCGGAAGGTTGGCACAATGCCCTGGTCACGGGTGGGCGCTACGACAATGTCAGTCGCGCCTTCGGCCGGGCCCGCCCGGCTACCGGCTTCAGCCTGGACTTGCGCCGCCTGGCGGCTGGTCTGGCTCCCGCCGAACCGGCCCGTGCGGTGCGGGCGCCTTGGGGGCAAGACGCCGCCCTGGCGCAGGCAGTACGCGATTTGCGCCAAGCCGGCGAAATCGTCATTCAGAACCTGCCTGGTCATGAGCACGACCAGGACGAATTCATTTTCGACCGCGAACTGGCGCTGCAAGGCGGCGCCTGGACGGTTCAGAAGATTTGACTCACGCCTCCCGTCATCGGGAGGTCCCGGAAATCGCCTGATTTCCTATTCAAACTCGACTTTCATTTCGATCATGAGCAAGAACGTAGTCATCATCGGTACCCAATGGGGTGACGAAGGCAAGGGCAAAATCGTCGATTGGCTGGCCGAGTCCGTCCATGGCGTCGTCCGTTTCCAAGGCGGTCACAATGCTGGCCACACGCTGTGGATCAACGGCAAGAAGACGATTCTGCGTCTGATTCCCTCGGGCATCATGCATCCGGGCGTGACCTGCTACATCGGCAACGGTGTGGTGCTGTCGCCCGAGGCCCTGCTCAAGGAAATCGAGGAACTGGAGGCCGCCGGCCTGGACGTGCGCTCGCGCCTGCAGATTTCCGAAATCTGCCCCCTGATCCTGCCCTACCACGTCGCCATCGACCAGGCCCGCGAAGCGCGCAAGGGCGAAGGCAAGATCGGCACGACCGGTCGCGGCATCGGTCCGGCTTACGAGGACAAGATCGCCCGCCGCGCGCTACGCGTGCAGGATCTGTTCAATCCGGCCGTGTTCGACGAGAAACTGGGCGAAGTGCTCGAATACCACAACTTCGTGCTGACCCAGTATCTGGGCGCGCCGGCGGTTTCCGCCGCTGAAGTGCGCGACCAGGCCATGGCCCTGGCGCCCAAGATCGCCCCCATGGTGCAGGACGTGTCGAGCAACCTGTTCGCCGCCCAGAAGGCCGGCAAGCGCCTGCTGTTCGAGGGCGCGCAGGGCGCGCTGCTGGACGTCGACCACGGTACCTACCCCTTCGTCACCAGCAGCAACTGCGTGGCCGGTGCGGCCGCGGCCGGCGCCGGTGTGGGCCCGCAATCGCTGGATTACGTCCTGGGCATCACCAAGGCTTACACCACGCGTGTCGGCTCGGGTCCGTTCCCCACGGAACTGATGGACGAGATCGGCGCCCGCCTGGCCAATGTCGGCAAGGAATTCGGCTCGGTGACGGGTCGCCCGCGCCGTTGCGGCTGGTTCGACGGCGCCGCTCTGAAGCGCTCGGTGCGCCTGAACGGCATCAGCGGCCTGTGCATCACCAAGCTGGACGTGCTGGACGGCCTGGAAACCATCCGCCTGGGCGTCGGCTACCGCGTCAACGGCGAATTCCGCGACGTGCTGCCCTACGGCGCCCACGCCGTGGCAATGGCCGAGCCGGTGTTCGAAGAGCTGCCTGGCTGGACGGATTCGACTGTCGGCATCACCGAATACGACAAGCTGCCTGCCGCCGCCCGTGCCTACCTGGAACGCGTGGCCGAAGTCTGCGAAGTGCCCGTGGACCTGGTTTCCACCGGTCCCGACCGTAACGAAACCATCGTTCTGCGCAACCCGTTGAAGGGTTAAGCAGGGAGCCGCCGCCCATGAGCCTGCCGCCGAGTACCGACAAAGACCTCTGGGTCAGCTGGGATGACTATCACCGGTTGATCGAACGCCTGGCGTTGCAGGTGCACCGTTCCGGGTGGAAGTTCGACCAGATTCTTTGTCTGGCTCGGGGCGGTGTGCGGGTGGGCGACATCCTGTCGCGTATTTACGACGTTCCCCTGGGTATCCTGGCGACCAGCAGCTATCGCGAAGCCGCCGGGACCAAGCAGGGCAGCCTGGATATCGCCCAATTCATCACCATCACGCGCGGCAGCCTGTCCGGCCGGGTCTTGCTGGTGGACGACATGGTCGATACCGGCCTGACGTTCAATCGGGTGCAAGAGCACCTGAAGCAGCAATTCTCCGCCATTACGGAACTGCGCAGCGCCGTCCTGTGGTGGAAGGGGCACTCCCACGTGCAGCCTGACTTCTACGTCGACAAGTTGCCGACCAATCCCTGGATCCACCAGCCTTTCGAGGATTACGACAGTCTCCGGCCCCATCAGCTGGAAGCCTGGGCGCGAAAAGGCTCTAGTGACCAGTGATTTCGTGCTAGAATTGCAGGTTGTCACTTACCCTCTACCTCCCTGTGGGTGGCCCAAGCCGGCTAACTGCAGTGGAATCACTGAGTCGATTTATGCCCATCGTTCGTCTGAAAGAAAATGAGCCGTTTGAAGCCGCGCTGCGTCGCTTCAAGCGCACCATCGAAAAAACGGGTCTGCTGACCGAACTGCGCTCGCGCGAGTTCTACGAAAAGCCCACCGCCGAGCGCAAGCGCAAGCACGCCGCCGCGGTCAAGCGCCACTACAAGCGCATTCGTAGCCAGCAACTGCCCCCCCGTCTGTACTAAGCTGTATTTTTGATTCCTTGAATCTGATTGATTCCTGAATCATTCATACAGGATCTGCTCGCCCGGGTCGACGTCGTCGACGTAGTCGGGCGATATGTGCAGCTGCGGAAGGGCGGTGCCAACCTGCTTGGCCTTTGCCCTTTCCACAACGAAAAAAGTCCCTCCTTTACTGTCAGTCCAACCAAGCAGTTCTACCATTGCTTCGGTTGTGGCGCGCATGGCAGTGCGATCACTTTCCTGATCGAACACACCGGTGCCAGTTTCCCCGAGGCCGTGCGCACGCTCGCCGGCTCGGTGGGGCTGTCGGTGCCCGAGGAAGACCGTCGTAGTCCGCAGCAGCGCGCCGAATCGGCGCGGCGTAAAGAAGAAGTCTCGCGCCACACCCAGGCCCTGGATGCTGCCCAAGTCCACTACCTCAAGCAATTGCGCGCTTCCGCGCCGGCCATCCGCTATTTGAAGCAACGCGGATTGACGGGCGAGATCGCCGCGCAATTCGGATTGGGGTGGTCCGGCACGGACCGCCAGGGCTTGATGCAGGTTTTTCCCCGCTATGACGACCCCGTGCTGGTCGAGTCCGGGCTCGTCATCGAGTCGGAAGACGGCCGCCGGTACGATCGCTTCCGCGAGCGCATCATGTTTCCCATCCGCAATGCGCGGGGGGCGCTGATCGGTTTCGGCGGCCGCATCATCGGCAAAGGCGAGCCCAAGTACCTGAATTCGCCTGAAACTCCGGTCTTCATCAAGGGCCAGGAGCTGTACGGCCTATGGGAAGCCCGCCAGGCGATCCGCCTGGAAGGCCAGGTCATCGTCGTCGAAGGCTATATGGACGTGGTCGGCCTGGCCCAGCTGGGGATAGGCAATGCCGTCGCCACCCTGGGTACGGCGACGACCCCGGATCATGTGAAGAAGCTGCTGCGCGCCAGCGACAAGGTGGTGTTCAGCTTCGACGGTGACAAGGCCGGGCGGCGGGCGGCATGGCGGGCCTTGCAGGCCTGCCTGCCGCTGCTGCGCGACGACATCACCTTGCGCTTCCTTTTCCTGCCGGATGAGCACGATCCAGACTCCTACGTGCGGGAGTTCGGGGCCGAGGCTTTTCGGGCGAGCATGGCGGAAGCGCCGGCCTTGTCGCGTTTCCTGCTCGATGAGCTGGGGCAGCGCCACAACCTGGGCGAGGCCGAAGGGCGGGCGGCCTGCCTGCACGAAGCCATGCCCTTGATCGCCGCGATCCCGCCATGCGCCCTGCGCATACAGATCGAGCGTGAGCTGGCGCGCCAGGTGCAGCTGACGCCCGAGGAAATGACGCAGATCATGGCGCAGCAGGCCAAGCCGGCGCCTTATGGCGCCGCGCTGGAGTCCGGCCCAAGGGCCAATGCCGCGCCTGCTGCCCGTGGGGCGGCCGCGGGCGGTGCCCCGTCGGGCGCTGCTCCGCAGGCAGCGGATGCGGGGCCGCCAGGCGAGGGCGGAGCGCCCATGGAAGACTGGATGCCGTCGTTCGATGTGCCCGGCTATCTGGATGGCGATTTCGACGGCGCGTCGCAGGACTACGAGCCCATACCCGACGTGGGCATGGGGCCGGGTCCTGGCGGCCAGGGGGGCAAGCAGCAGGGGTGGCAGCCGCGCAACAAGCAGGGCGGCGGGGGCGGTGGCTCCGGCCAATGGCAGGGCAAGGGCAAGGGCGCCTGGCGTGGCAAGAACGAAGTCGGCGGGGTCATCGAACCGCGCCGTCCCGTGCCCACCTTGGCCAAGCGCCTGCTGCAGTTATTGCTGTCCCACCCGGAACTGGTGGACACCATGGGCGATCAGCAGCTTGAAGTTATCGACCATGGGCCCCACCTGGGTATGGTGAGGGATTTGATCGTTTTGGCACAAAGCAGCGGCGCCCGCCATTTGGGGGCGCTTTTGGAAGCCGCCGATCCTGAGTCCGACATCCACCTGGTGCTGCGCAGCATGAGCGCCGAGGTCCTGGGGCAGGATGAGCTGCCGCATCCCCAGGCCGAGTGGGAGGATGCCTTGCACCGGATCGAGTTCGATTCCTTGCGCGCCGAGATGGCTGAGCTGGTGAAAGGCGGCCTGGCCGAGGCGTCGGACCGGGAGCGCTATCAAGAATTGGCGCAACGTTGCGCAGTATTAAAGCGTGCTTGATAGGGCGATTTACGGTAAAATCGAGAGTTTTCTCCGCCCATTTTCATGGGGCGAAGCAGGCGGCGAGGGTGATGATCGCATGCAGCGCGGCAGTTTCGCGATCGCGGTGAGTTTGGTAAACGGGCGATGACTCGTTGAATTTTTAACGCTCATCAACCGATACATCAACCGACCCCGCGGGTCAGAATTTGCCAGTCGCGCAGCGCGGATGCCTGGCCTGAACTTGAAGTGTGCGGCACGGTCTAATCAGACAGTCCGCGGCGGGCAGGCGATGCACTGCCGCCTGCAGGTAGTGAAGGGAAAGAGTAAAGCAGGACGAATGCGCTGGCAATGGCGGTTTCGGACTGTAAACGAATAAGGCCGGTGTCGCGGCCGGGGGCCAGGATGGCTCTCCTGCGCGACACCAGTCTGGGGCCCATCCCCGGTATTTCGGCCGTTGGCCGGTGTAAGTGCTAGAGCGAACCTTTACTGCAAATGGCCGACGTGCCTGCAGATCCGCCCTTTGGGGCCCGCCAGCACTCCCGCCCAACGTCAGCGATACCGGGGCCGGCCGTATTGGCGATAGCGGTAATTCTGTTCTGCTGTTTTATTAGCGCAGTTTTGCAACGCAGTTTTAAAAGTACGCGACTTGACTCGGCCCCGGCATACAGCAGCGGCCGACGATAGCGGTGCGGCAGGCTTTGCGGCCTGTAACGTCCACGGAAGCGACCATGACCAAATCCACCGGCATAACCTCTCCTGCAGTTGAAAAGCCCGAAGACGGCGCCAGCGCGCCGCGCGCGAAGCGCGTGACGAGCAAGGCGGCGGAGAAGACCACGGCCAAGGCGGCCGTGAAGGTGGCGTCGAAGGCCGCCGCTGTCAAGACGGCGGTCAAGCGGGCCGCCAAGACAGCAGGCGAGCCGCCCGCCGCCAAGGCGGCCAAGGCCAAGAAGGCGGAAGACAAGCTGGCCGAACTGGTTGGCCGTCCGGCCTCGGTGCCCAGCGGCCGTCGTCCGGGCCGGCCTTCCAAGAACCCGAACAACGATTCGGGTGATTTCGATGACGCCGGCGACGGCGAAGGCGAAGTCCTGCCCGACCTGAAGCCCGTCAAGCGTGGCGGCAAGCGCGGCAAGGGCGATGCCAAGGACCTGATCGCGCGCGGTCCGGTGACGCCCGAGGAATACGAAGCCCGCCGCAACCGCTTGAAGCAGCTGATCAAGCTGGGCAAGGACCGCGGCTACCTGACCTACGGCGAAATCAACGACCATCTGCCTGATGATCTGGTCGACGCCGAAGCCATCGACGGCATCATCAGCACGTTCAGCGACATGGGCATCTCGGTCTACGACCAGGCGCCCGATGCCGAAACGCTGCTGATGAGCGAAAACGCGCCTGTCGCCTCCACGGACGACGACGTCGAAGACGAAGCCGAAGCCGCGTTGACCACGGTGGATTCCGATTTCGGCCGCACCACCGACCCCGTCCGCATGTATATGCGTGAAATGGGTTCGGTCGAGCTGCTGACGCGGGAAGGCGAAATCGAAATCGCCAAGCGTATCGAAGACGGTCTCAAGCACATGGTGATGGCGATCTCGGCATGTCCGACCACCATCAACGAAATCATCGCCCACGTCACCCGCGTGCGTGAAGGCCAGGCGCAGATCGACGAAGTGGTCGACGGCCTGGTCGACGCGGAAAATGGCGAGGAATACGCCGGTGCCGGCGTGACCGCCGACGAAGACGAGAATGACGACGGCCCGGCCGGCGGCATGAGCAGCAAGCAGCTGGAAGACCTGCGCGTCAAGGCCTTGGCCAAGTTCGACGAAGTGGCGCGCCAGTTCGAGACGATGCACAACTCCTATGAGACCGATGGCTACAAGTCCGAGGTCTACATCAAGGCGCAGGAAGTCATCCAGAACGAGCTGATGGGTATCCGCTTCACCGCCAAGATGGTCGAGCGCCTGGCGGACACGCTGCGCAACCAGGTCGAGGAAGTGCGCCAGCTGGAACGTGCCGTCCTGCACACCTGCGTGGACCGCGCGGGCATGCCGCGTACGCATTTCATCAAGGTGTTCCCGGGCAACGAAACCAACCTGAGCTGGGTGGTCGAGGAAGTGGCCGCCGGTCATCCCTACGCCGAGACCCTGGAGCGCCAGGTGCCCGCCGTTCAGGAACTGCAGCAGAAGCTGATCGACCTGCAGGCGCGCGTCGTGTTGCCCTTGAAGGACCTGAAGGAAGTCAACAAGCGCATGGCCACCGGCGAAGCGAAGGCCCGCAAGGCCAAGCGCGAAATGACCGAGGCCAACCTGCGTCTGGTGATCTCCATCGCCAAGAAGTACACCAACCGTGGCTTGCAGTTCCTGGATCTGATCCAGGAAGGCAACATCGGCTTGATGAAGGCGGTGGACAAATTCGAATACCGTCGTGGCTACAAGTTCTCCACGTACGCCACGTGGTGGATCCGTCAGGCCATCACGCGTTCGATCGCCGACCAGGCGCGCACCATCCGTATTCCGGTCCACATGATCGAAACGATCAACAAGATGAACCGGATCAGCCGTCAGATTCTGCAGGAAACGGGTGCGGAACCCGATCCCGCGACCCTGGCGCAGAAGATGGACATGCCCGAGGACAAGATCCGCAAGATCTTGAAAATCGCCAAGGAACCGATCTCGATGGAAACGCCGATCGGCGACGACGACGATTCCCATCTGGGCGACTTCATCGAGGATACGGCGACCCTGGCACCCTCGGACGCGGCCCTGCATGGTTCCATGCGCGACGTGGTCAAAGAAGTGTTAGACTCGCTCACTCCTCGCGAAGCCAAGGTCCTGCGCATGCGTTTCGGTATCGAAATGAGCACGGACCAGACGCTCGAAGAAGTGGGTAAGCAGTTCGACGTGACGCGTGAGCGTATTCGTCAAATAGAAGCCAAGGCGCTGCGCAAGCTGCGTCACCCCAGCCGGGCCGATAAGCTCAAGAGCTTCCTCGAAGGTCAGTAAGGCAAAGGCCGGGGCCGGCATCGATTTTTAAGGGCCTCTAGCTCATGCCTGGTTAGAGCAGCGGACTCATAATCCGTTGGTGCCGAGTTCGACTCTCGGGGGGCCTACCAAAGACTTCCTGGTTTTTCAGGTAAGAAGACAGCCGCCAGCAATGGCGGCTGTTTTTTTGGATATTGGTTTTGTATCTTCACACTGTCATGGCTGGACATTTCTCGTCATGTTTAGACATTGAAACCCATAGATATACTTTGATAAGATACAAAGCCATATGTGTTCAATTGGTGGGACGCGCCCATGTACCACGACAATGATGGTGAGCTCCTGGAGCTTAACCTCGGCACAAGTAGCCCGCACTGGCGCCTGGGCGGCGATAGCAATGCGTTGGAACTGGCTGCTGTCCGTGGCCTGACGAATCTCAGCGTCGCGCTCGACGCGAAACAGGCCGCGCAGATCCGAACCCTGACCGGGATCACTTCCTCGCTTGAGATCGAGATTTCGCTGTATGGCGAAGCCGTCCGTCTGCATATGGTCGGCCGCAAGCTCGATGCGAACAGTTGGGCAGGCACCGCGTCCGCTTTCACCGACACCCGTTCCGTCGCGCGCGATCTTTCGCAGGGCCTGGCCTTTGCCGAGCAGGTCGTGTCCGAGGTCAATTCGCTGGTGGTGGTGCTGAATCGGCACGGTATATTCCAGCGCTTCAATCGCCTGGCCGAAGAAGTCCTGGGCAAGCGCGAAGAAGACGTCATCGGCAAGAGCGCGTTCGCGCTGTTCATGTCGGAAGACCAGGGCGCGCAGTCGAGCAGCAATATCTCCAGTTTTTTCGAGAACGACAAGCCCTTCGCCGTCGAGCGCTACATCAATACGGTCAATGGCCCGCGCCTTTATCAGTTCCGCAACAAGTTCGTGCAGAGCGGCAGCGGGGCCGACGAGCGTTTCCTGATCTGCTCCGGCGTCGATATCACCGAAGAGCGCAATGCGCAGAAGCGGCTGACCGAGTTGGCGAACACCGACGTCCTGACCGGGCTGCCCAACCGGCACTCGATCACGGAGACGATACGCGCCGCGCTTGCTGAAGACGCGGACGGGAAGCCATCCCAGCTCGGCATCCTGTTCCTCGACCTTGATAACTTCAAGCATGTGAACGATCACTATGGTCACGTGACCGGCGACCGGCTGTTGACCGAAGTGTCCACCATCGTCAAGCGCTGCCTGCCTGAAGACGCGACCCTGGCGCGTCTGGGCGGCGACGAGTTCCTGGTGTTCTTCAAGAACGCCACCTTGCCGCTGCTGGAAGAATCCGCGCAGACCATCATCGACAATTTCTCCACGCCGGTGCGCATGGAGCTGATGGAGATCTACACGAGCTGCTCGATCGGCATCACCATGCATCCGCAGCACGGCGACTCCATGGACACGCTGATCCGCAATGCCGACACCGCCATGTACGCGGCCAAGGACGCGGGCAAGCATACGTATCGGGTGTTCACGCAGGAGATGAACCAGAAGGTCGCCAAGGCGATGTGGCTGGACACGAACCTGCGCAAGGCGATCCAGGAAGGGCAGTTCGTGCTGCATTACCAGCCGCTGATCGACCTGGCGACCGGCGATATCCTGAGCGCCGAAGCCCTGATCCGCTGGCAATCTCCGGATCGCGGCCGGGTCGATCCGGGCGAGTTCATCGGCCATGCCGAGGATTCCGGCCTGATCGGTCCGATCGGACGTTGGGTGATGGGCGAAGCCGCCCGCCAGGCCATGGATTGGCGGTCCAAGGGATTGGACCTGCGTGTGTCGATCAACGTCTCCGCGCGCCAGCTGAGCGACGCCAATGTCGCGAATTATTTTGGCGAGGCGTGTGACCGCGCCGGACTCAATCCCGGCTTGCTCGATATCGAGCTGACCGAAAGTTGCTTCATCGAAGACGAAGGCCGTGTCCGCAAGCTGATGGAACAGTTCCGTACCCTGGGTGCGCGTATCTATCTGGACGATTTCGGCACCGGCTATTCGTCGCTGGCGCAGCTCGCAAGACTGCCTTTCGATGTGATCAAGCTGGACCGCAGTTTCGTCACTGGTGTCGACACCGATACCAATGCGCAGGCATTGGTGGGATCCGTCGTGACGCTCGCACGGGCGCTGGGCTTTTCGATGGTGGCGGAAGGGGTCGAAACACCCGCGGAAGCCGCGTATATCGAGAAGACGGGCATCGGGTGCGCGCAAGGCTATCTCTACGCCAGGCCGATGCCGGCGCATGATCTGGAAGCCTGGATGAGCGAAAAGAAAAAGCTCAGACTGATCGCCTGAGCTTTCCCGGTTCCCTACGTCAGCATACGGTTGATGGTGCTCAACCCACCGCGCGCAGTCTGGAGACGCGGCGATTTTGCATCATCACCAGACGTTCCATGTAGGCGAGGTCCTTGCTCTCTATCGTGAACGTCGAACGCACCCAATCTTCGGTGATGTCCATCAGTTCCGCGCGCGACAGCGGGTAGACCCGCTGACGCGTGCGGATCAGCGCACGCATGGCGTTCAGCTTGGGCCGCATGACGTCGATGAAGGTGCGCGTGGCCATGAAGCCATCGCCCGGCTCGAACAACTGGTCGACCAGCCCCTTGTCGGCGAACCACTCGGCGGAATGCGATTCTCCGGTGCTGATCAGCTCCTCGGCCACCAGCATCCCGGATCGGCGCGCGACCAGGGAATAGCCGCCCATGCCGGGATACAGATTGAACGCGACTTCCGGGAAACCCAGTTTCACGCCGTTCTGCGCCAGGACATAGTGGTGCGCCAGCGCGGCTTCAAGACCGCCGCCAAGCGCGCTGCCTTCCACCATTGCGATCGAGATCGCGCCGGTGCCGTAGCCGTTGTACATCTCCCAGATGCAATCGATGCACGCACGTGCGTACGCCATCAAGGTGTCGCGCTGTCCGGAGCGGATCGCGTCCACGAAGAAGCTCAGGTCGCCACCGACGTTAAACAGTTCTGGAATCTCCGAACCCGTGACCCAGAAGTCGATGGGCAGGCCGGATTCGCGCGCGACCCGGGCAAGATGGATGATGTTCGAAAGCACCCCCAGGTTGAAGCAAGGGCGTGGTTCGGAGCGGAGCATCATCCACATTACATTCCGGCCTTCTTCGTAATACGCGGCCAGTTGCGGCATGTCACCGGCTTCGTGGAACGGGCGGCAATTGGGGTGATTTTTCAGATGCATGGTTGCTTCCTGTGTAGCTGTGGTTTGCGTTGAAAGATGCCGTTGCACGCCGTTTGCAAATGGTGACGAGCAAGGGCAACGCTATTGTTGCGTCTGCACAACTCACAGAACCGAGGATTTCCCCCAACTGTACGAGTAATGGGTCGTAAGGATTAGGCCAAGCCTACGCCGCACCTGCACACGAAAAGTCGCCGGGAACTTTGCTTATAGCGATACGGTCTTTGGCCGGGGCCGCGCGTGTCGCTACCATCGCGCGTCCCTCATGTCCCCGGCCGCCCCGGGGCGTCGCAGCCTTGATCATCTGGAAGCACGCATGAAGTTTTCTCTTGGTTTTCCCGTTTTTCGCCGGGCCGGCGCCGTGGCCGCTGTCGCCCTGTGCCTGGGCATCACGGCGCCCGCACACGCCGATCGTGTGATCCACATCGTGGTGCCGTATGGCCCTGGCGCCACCCAGGACGCCGTCGCGCGAACCTTTAGTAACGAGCTCGCGCAGGAACTGAAGGCGACGGTCGTCGTGGACAACCGCGCCGGCGCTGGCGGTACTTTGGGTACGGCGCAAGTGGCCCGCTCCGCCCCCGATGGCAATACCCTGGTGCTGGCGGCGGCCAGCCATTACCTGGCCGGCCATCTGTATGCCAAGCTGCCTTACGATCCGGCAGATGATTTCGTCGGCGTGTCGTACCTGGGGCTGACCGGCTATGTGGTCGGCGTATCGAAGCCGTCCGGCATCGACAGCCTGAAGACGCTGATCGCGCGCGCCAAGGCTGAACCGGGCAAGCTCAATTACGCGTCGGCCGGCAACGGCAGTGCCTCGCACCTGGCGACCGCGCTGCTGGCGGCCCAGGCTGGCGTGACCTTGCAGCACATCCCCACCAAATCGACGGGCGATGCCGTCACGGAACTGCTGGCAGGCCGTGTCGAGGTGGTCACCGGCGCCACCATCGGCATGCTCGCTTATCGCAATGACCCGCGCGTCACGCTGCTGGCCTATTCGGGCGAGCAACGCAGTCAGTTCCTGCCCGACCTGCCCACGGTGGCCGAAGCAGGCTTGCCTGGCTTCAAGTTCGATTCCTGGCTGGGCCTGCTGGCGCCCAAGGGCACGCCGCCCGACGAAGTGGAACGCCTGAACGCAGCCGTGACGAAAGTGCTCAAGGACCCGGCGGTGCAGAAGCGCCTGGCCAGTCTGGGCGTGGAAGCCGGCTCGCTGCCGGTGGCGCAATTCCAGGCGCTCTTGAGCGAAGACAACAAGAACGCCGGCGCGGTGGTCAAGGCGGCCGGCGCGCGTATCGAGTAAGCTGGCGGGCATGCCAGACACGCCCAGCCGCCCCAGCCGTTTCACGCCCGTCGCCCTGGAACACGCCAGCCGCCTGCTCAATCACGGTCCTACCGTATTGGTCACCAGCGCGGCCGGCGGCAAGCGCGACATCATGTCCGCCGCCTGGTCGACGCCGGTCGAGTTCACCCCGCCGCGCATCGCGGTGGTCATCGACAAAAGCACGTACACGCGCGAGCTGGTCCTGGCCAGCGGGCACCTGGGCCTTTGCGTTCCGGGCGCGGCCTTTGCCGACAAGGCCTACGCCGTCGGCAGCACGTCGGGCCGCGATCTGTCCGAGCAGGACAAATTCGCGACCTACGCCATTTCTACCGTGACCGGGCCGGTGCTCGGCTTGCCGCTGGTGGAAGAGGGCGTGGCCGCCTGGCTGGAATGCCGTGTCATTCCTGAACGCCACACGGAAGCGGCTTACGACACCTTCTTCGTCGAAGTGGTCAGCGCCGCGGCCGACCCCCGTGTCTTCGCGCAAGGACACTGGGAATTCAACGAAAACAACGCCGATCTGCACACGCTGCATCACCTTGGCGCGGGCGTGTTCGTCTGCGCGGGTCGTACCGTGCGCGCGCAGCCTTTGGGCTGAAGAGCGCCTTGGGTCCTGTGGCTTGCTTACATCAGGACGGGCCCGAAAGGTATACGGCAGCGCATTAACGTTTTATGGTGTTGCGTATGCAAGTCCTTTCAAGGGGGATGGGTATGCGCGTCTTCATACGGACGTTGCGGCTGCTGGCAGGTGTCGTCGCTTTGGTGCTGGCCGTTTGGGCGGGCACCAGCGCATGGTCGCAACTGATACGACCCGTGGAACAGCAAAATGTATGGGGCATCGCCGCCGGCCTGTTGCTGGCCTGGGGCGCGTGGTGGTTGCTGGTGTCCAGCTGGCGCTCGGCGTTCGGGCCGCCGCCACCCAAGGTTGACCGCGGCTGAGGCCGCCCAAGGTAGACCGCGGCTGACGCCTAATCGTGATATTGCAGGCGCAGTGGCGGCGGTTCCAGATCGACCAGGCGTTGATGCGCTTCCTGGATCAGCTCGTTCTGCGCCGCGCGCAGGGCGGCGCTGCCCGTCAGGCCGGTGTGGGCCTCGACTTTGCGCATGACGTCCGCGCTGCAGGTACAGGCGACGTAGCGCGGGCCGTCCTCCAGCCAGAACTTGGCGCCGTTCGCGCAAACTGAGATTTCCCACATGGCCGCAGTCATGGTGTCTCCTATACCATCCCGCTATTGGTGTCAGGGCAGCTGCCTTGAGCTTTCGCGTAGCTGACAGCCGGTATCCAATGCTCTCTGGCTTAGTCCGGTTGTGCCGGCATCTTGTGTACGAACAGTCTAGTCGGCACCGTGCGTGCACGCCTATCCGGTGGGCGTACTAAGGCGCAGGTATGATGCTGCATCCGATCATGTGAACTCATGGCTCATTTCATGGCCTAACGAGCACGCCCGACCCCATGCGGCTGGCGAATCGCCATACGCACGCCAAGGCGGCTCGCTGTTCGCAAGCCTGGACACATAGAGATAGAGACGCCCGACACCCTTATGAATAAACGTACTGCCGCAGCCTTTTTTTCCCTGAACGCCATCTGTATTTCCGTCTCGCTCGCTTTGCCGGCGCAGGCCACAGCCGCGACGTCGACGCATCCAACGCACAAGAACGAGAAGTCGAAGGCCGCAACGAAGCCCGCGCCGAAGTCGGCGCCAGCCGCTGAGGAACCGGTTGCCGACAACGGCCCGCCGCCCGTCTTCGGCATTCCGAACGATGCCAACACCGCACCGCTGCCCACGCTGGATGCCAAGGCCTGGCTGTTGCTGGATCAGACCAGCGGTGCCGTCATCGCGTCGCGTAATGCGGATGAGCGTGTCGAGCCTGCTTCCCTGACCAAGATCATGACGGCCTACCTGATCTTCAGCGCGCTGCGCGACAAGACGCTGAAGCTGGACCAGGAGGTCACGGTCTCGGTGGAAGCATGGAAGGTGGCCCCGGGCAGTTCCAAGATGTTCATCGAGCCGAACAAGCAGGTCAGCATCGACGATCTGTTGTCGGGCTTGTTGATTCAGTCCGGCAATGACGCGGCGGTGGCGCTGGCCGAAGCGGCTGCCGGTTCCGAAGGCGCCTTCGTGCAGAAGATGAACGAACAGGCGCAGGCCATGGGTCTTAAGAACACCCACTTCAACAGTCCGCACGGCTTGCCCGACCCGCAGACGTACTCGACCGCCTCGGATCTGGCCAGGATGGCGGCGCGCCTGATGACGGACTTTCCCGATCTGTACGTTCACTACGATCAGCAGAAGTCCTTCCGCTACAACAACATCACCCAGCCCAATCGCAATCGTATGCTGTGGCTCGATCCTTCCGTCGAGGGGGGGAAGACCGGGCATACCAACGCGGCCGGCTATTGCATGATCGTGTCCGCGCTGCGGCCTGGCGCATCGGGCCCGCGTCGGCTTATTTCGGTGGTGATGGGCGCGCCTTCGGAAAGAGCACGGGTGGCTGACACGGGCCAGCTGTTGAATTGGGGCTACGGCAACTTCGAAACCTTGAAGCTGTACACCAAGGGGCAGGTGCTGGGTACGCCGCAGGTGTGGAAGGGCAAGCAGGATGCGGTGAAGATCGGTTTCGAGCGGGATGTGTTCGTGACCGTGCCGCGCGCCTGGGCCAGCAAGTTGAAGCCTACCCTGGCACGCCAGGAGCAGCCGCTGGTTGCTCCCTTGGCGCAAGACGCCACCGTGGGCAAGGTCAACGTCATGCTGGACGACAAGCCGGTCGCCAACTTCCCGGTGCTCGCCCTGGAGCCGGTGGAAGAAGCCGGCTTCTTCGGCCGCAGCTGGGATGGCATGAAGCTGTGGGTGCACGAACTGATGGGCGGCGACAAACCCGCCGCCTGAGTCACCAAGCCTGAGGCTTGAAGCCCTGAACGCCGCCGCGGGCAACCCCGGCGGCGTTTTCCGTTGCGGCGTCAGCCACCGCGCCGCCCACGGCCCGGGCCGCGGCTCGGCCGCCGTGGCTCGGCCCGGCCCGGCTCGGCCCGGCTCGGCCCGGCTCGGCCCGGCCCGGCTCGGCCCGGCTCGGCCCGGCCCGGCCCGGCCCGGCCCGGCCCCGGCCGCAGGCCTCTGGCCAACACAAAGGCCGCCGGGGTTTACCCCGGCGGCTCCCCTCCAGGTCTGAAAAAGAAAGCAAATCGCTAATCTGCATAAGCAATATGCCAGCCCAGTCCTCATAAATAGTCACTTCTCTGTCTATTCGTTAATCCTGACCTCAAGCATCATGGAGCCACACCCCTAAGCCAAAGCAAACCAGAGCCAAAAATGACCCGCTTCATCGATGTGCCTCAACTTGCCTCCCTGGTCCACCACATAGGCCCCGGCCGCTTCATGACCGAACTCGCCACCGTCATCAAGGCCGACTACCTCCGCTGGAAGGACTTCGACAAAACCCCCCGCGTCGCCACGCATTCCACCCGCGGCGTCATCGAACTGATGCCGGTCGCCGACGCCTTCCGCTATACCTTCAAGTACGTCAACGGCCACCCCTCGAACACCGCCGCCGGCCTGCCTACCGTGATGGCCTTCGGCGCCCTGGCCGACGTCGACACCGGCTATCCACGCCTGCTGTCCGAACTCACCCTGATGACCGCGCTGCGCACCGCCGCCACCTCGGCCATGGTGGCGCAGGCGCTGGCACGCCCCCAATCCCGCCGCATGGCGCTGATCGGCAACGGCGCGCAAAGCGAGTTCCAGGCCATCGCCTTCCACACCCTGGCAGGCATCGCCGAAGTCATCCTGTACGACATCGATCCCGCCGCCACCGCCAAGCTGCAACGCAATCTTGCCGTGGCGGCCCCAACGCTGAAGGTGTCCGTCGCCGCCTCCACCGAGCAAGCCGTGCGCGGCAGCGACATCGTCACCACGGTCACCGCCGACAAGGCCTACGCCACCATCCTCACGCCCGACATGATCGAACCCGGCATGCATATCAATGCCGTCGGCGGCGACTGCCCTGGGAAGACCGAACTGCACGCCGACATCCTGCGCGCGGCGCGAGTCGTAGTGGAGTACGAGCCCCAATCCCGTATCGAAGGCGAGATCCAGCAGATGCCCGCGGACTTCCCCGTGGTCGAGTTATGGCAGGTATTGAACGGCAGCGTGGCCGGCCGCGAATCGGACGACCAGGTCACGGTCTTCGATTCCGTGGGCTTCGCGCTCGAAGACTATTCCGCGCTGTGCTATCTGGATCGGCTGGTCCAGGCCCACGACGTGGGCACCCTGGTGCGGCTGGTGCCCCTGGCCGGCGAGCCCAAGGACCTGTTCGGCGCCACGCTGGCACACCCGCCGGCAAGCGCGATCGCGCCGAAGACGCAGCGACGCATCCCTGAGCCTGCGTAAGCGGGCAGGGCCGGCACGCCGGCGCCGATCGGGATGCCGATGGCGCCGCCCGTGGGCCCACGTGCAGCAGCACATCAAGGCAGATGCATCACCATCTTGGTGACGAGATAGCCGTCGAGCCCTTCGATGCCGCCTTCCTTCCCGTCACCGCTGTGGTCGATGCCGCCGAAGGGCATTTCGGTCTGCGTCACCGCATAGGTGTTCAAGCCTATGGTGCCGGCTTGCACGCCATCCGCGATCTGCTGCGCACGGCGCGCATCGTGCGTGTGCGCATAGGCCGCCAGCCCATAGCGCAAACGGTTCGCTGCCCGTAGCGCATCGGGCAACTCGGCAAAACGGTTGAGGATGGCGACCGGCCCGAACGGCTCTTCATTCATGATGCGCGCCTGTTCAGGCACGTCGGCCAGCACCGTCGGCTGATAAAAATAGCCGGCGCCAGGCAGGCGCTTGCCCCCGGTCAGCAACCTGCCGCCCAAAGCCACCGCTTCCGCCGTCAGGGTCTCCATGGCGTCGATGCGGCGTGGGTTCGCCAAAGGCCCCATCTGCGTCGAAGCGTCCAGGCCGTTGCCCACCACCAGGCCGGCCGCGGCCTGCGCGAACGCCTCGGCGAAGGCATCGAAGATCCCGTCCTGCACATAGAAGCGGGTCGGCGCCACGCAGATCTGTCCGGCATTGCGGTACTTGGCCGCCACCGCCAGCTGTGCCGCGGCGCCCGCATCGACGTCATCGCAAACAATCACCGGCGCATGGCCGCCCAGCTCCATGGTGCAACGCTTGACGTCGGCGGCGGCCAGGGTAGACAGCTGGATACCCACGGCCGTCGATCCCGTGAAAGACACCTTGCGCACCACCGGTGAACGCAGCAGATAGCCGGACACCGTCGCCGGCTCGCCGAACACGACGTTCAAGACACCGGCCGGCAGGCCCGCGTCCACCAGTGCCCGCGCCAATGCCAGGGCGGTGGCGGGCGTTTCCTCGGCCGGCTTGATGATGCAGGCGCAACCCGCCGCCAGGGACCCGGCGATCTTGCGCGCCGCGGTCGCCGCGGGGAAGTTCCAGGGCGCGAAGGCCGCCACCACACCGATCGGCTCCTTGACCACCATATTGCGTTGCCGCGGCGTACGCGACGGCACGATGCGGCCATACGCGCGCCGGCCTTCGTCGGCATTCCACGCGAAGATGTCGGCGGCCGTCTGGATTTCGCCGCGCGCTTCGGCCAGCGGCTTGCCCTGTTCCAGGGTCAGCGCCGTGGCGATGGCCTCACAGCGTTCGCGCAGCAAGGTCGCGGTGCGGTTCAGGATGATGGCGCGGTCGTAGGCCGGCACCGCGCGCCAGCTGGCCTGCGCCCGTTCGGCGGCGGTCAGCGCGCGGGCCAGGTCGGCTTCGCTGGCATAGGGCAGGGGGCCCAGCGCCGCGCCGGTAGCGGGATTGGAAATCGTGCGGCCGGGACGGCCCGCGCTGCTTAGCCACTCCCCGTCGATCAGCAGGGCCAGTTCGGGATAGGACACGGAGGCATCTTTCATGGTGGGTTCAACGCTCGCGTAGACGACCCAGCAGGCTGGTGGTCGCATTGGTGATGATGGAAGTGTCGGTGGCGGCGCCGACGAAGCTCACGCCCTGGGCGATGCGGCGTGCCGCATCGTCTTCGCGCGTGGTCAGGTAGCCCGACGGCTTGCCCTTGGCCTTCAGGCGCGCGAAGGCATCATCCAGGGCGGCCTGCACTTCCGGATGCTGGGCATTGCCCAGATGGCCCAGCGACGCCGACAGGTCGGCCGGTCCGATGAATACGCCGTCGACGCCGGGAACGTCGGCGATCGCTTCCAGGTTCTTCAAGCCTTCGGCCGTCTCGATCTGCACCAGCACGCAGATTTCATTGGCGATCTTGTTGAAATAGCCCGGAATCAAGCCGTAGGCCGCGGCGCGCGAGCTGCCCGACACGCCGCGCACGCCGTGGGGCGGATAGCGCGTGAAGCTGACGGCGGCAGCCGCTTCCTCCGCGTTCTGGATGTAAGGGAACAACAGGGTCTGCGCCCCCGCGTCGAGGATGCGCTTGACCAGCACCATGTCCGACCAGGCCGGCCGCACGATGGCGTTGACGTCCAAGGCCGCCAAGGCCTGCATCTGGTGGATCAGGTCGGGCAGCTCATTGGGTGAATGTTCGGTGTCGAGCAGGATCCAGTCGAAGCCGCACGCGCCGAAGACCTCCGTCGTGACGGCGCCGCCCAGGGTGGAAAACATGCCGATCTGCTGGCGCTGGCCCAGGTCTCGTTTGAAGCGGTTGGTACGCAATTCCATGTCTATCCTCGCGGTGGAAAAACTCAGGGGTACAACGTGTTGGAATGCTGGGCGCCTGCCGTCCACGTCCTTGCGCGGACACCGCCGGCCTGGTTCAAGTTCCTGCCGCGCCGGGCGGTCGGCCCGCGCGGATCGCGCCACCCGACAGGCGCGTGGCGTCGGTCAACACCTTGGCGATTTCCTGTACGCGCGGGGCCGCGTGCGCGACGAAGTCGGCCATGGTCATGCGGCCGGCGTCGATGGTCAGGCTGATACCCGCCAAGGGCAGACCGTCGGCGCTCAGCACCGCGGCGGCTAACGTGCGCAGGCCATAGGCGTTTTCGCCATCGGATAGCGCGTAGCCGCGGGCCCGCACTTCGTCCAGCCGTGCCAGCAGGGCATCCAGGTCGATCAGCGTGTGTTCGGACAGCTTGATGCGCGGCGTGCCTTCCAAGGCCGCCACTTTCTGTTCGGCAGGCAGCCAGGCCAGCATCGCGTGGCCCAAGGCGGACGCATAGGCGCCGATGCGCGTGCCCGGTCCGCGCTGCATATTGTGGCGGCCGAGGCCGGCCTGGACGCGCCGCAGGTACACCACTTCGCCCTTGTCCAGGGTGCCCAGGGACGCGGCGTCGGCGATGGCCGGCACCGTGGCGCGCAGCAAAGGCTCCGCGTGGTCGGCCAGCTCCTGCCGGCTGGACAGGGCGGCGTAGCCCAACTCCAGGCATTTGAGGCCGAGCCGGAAGCGCTTGCTGTCCGGCACCGCATGGACATAACCCAGCGATTCAAGGGTGTGAATCAGGCGGAAAGTCGTGCCGCGGTCGAGCCCGGCGCGCACGGCGATTTCGGAAATGGTCAGTTCCGGCAGGGTGGTGTCGAAGGCCTTGATGACGGCGAAAGCCTTGCCGACGGAATTGACCTGGTTCTTGGGCTCTAGGGTGGGCATCGCTAAATTCAAATGATCGGAATCCGAACAAATGTTCGGACGAAAATCGATTCTAAGCGTCGCCTCGATCAAGCGTCAACGCAATGCCTGGTAATGGCGCGCCTGCTTTGCTCACTTTGCCTGCTTACCTGGCCCGCTCACCTGGCCTGCTGACTTTTGGCCTGCTTACTTTGCTTACTTATACGGCGCGAGCATCAGATTGGTTTCGGAATTCGCGATGCCCTTGATGCTGCGCAGGTCGCGCAACACGCGGTCGAAGGTCGGCAGGTCCTGCACGCGTATCTCCACCATCAGGTCCCAGCGCCCGCTGGTGGAGTGGACCTCGACCACTTCCGGCAGCCGCCGCAGGGCGCCGACCACCGCGTCCGTCTCGTTGCCGCGCACCTCGACCAGGGTCATCGCGCGCACCACCGGTATCTCCACTTCGCTGCGCAGGCGGATGGTGAAGCCCAGCAGCAGTCCGCTGCGCAGCAGGCGGTCGATGCGGTTCTGCACCGTGCCGCGCGACACCGACAGTTTCTTCGCCAGGGTGGCGGTGGGCAGGCGGCCATCATCGCGCAGCAAGGCGATAAGGCGGTGATCGAGATCGTCCAGCGTGTCTAGCATGTGTGCTCGCGTACGCCGGAATGCCTGCCGCTGGCAAGCCCTTCGACGTTGGGCAGAGAGGGGCACTCACTGTACCACCGGCGCAACGACCGCCTATTTCGGTTGAATGCTTATGCCGCCACCGCGCGCTTGCGCTAAAATTCTTGATAGATCAATTATTGATGAGTCCACAAATGGCGCCTCGTGCTCCGGAAACCCCTCATTCGGCCGGTCAGGTCCTGCCTTTCCGCCAATCCTTGATGGCCATGCTGGGCATGTGCTTCGTCGTCATGCTGGTGGCGGTCGACCAGACCGTGGTCGGTACCGCGCTGCCGACGGTGGTGGCCGAACTCAAGGGTTTTGATCTTTACGCGTGGGTGGCCACGTCGTATCTGCTGACGTCGGTGGTGACCATTCCCATCTTCGGCCGGCTTGGGGATTACTACGGCCGCAAGCCCTTCGTGGTGGGCGCCATCGTGGTCTTCACCTTGGCGTCGGTGTTGTGCGGGGCGGCCAACAGCATGTTGTTCCTGGTGCTGGCGCGCGCGTTGCAGGGTATCGGCGGCGGCATGCTGGTGGGCACCGCCTTCGCGTGTATTCCCGATCTGTTTCCCGATTCGCACGTCCGTCTGCGCTGGCAGGTGATGTTCAGCTCCGCCTTCGGTATCGCCAACGCGGTGGGCCCCACCCTGGGCGGCTATCTCACGGAATACTATGGCTGGCGCTCGGTGTTCTACGTCAACCTGCCGGTCGGCCTGCTGGGGCTGTGGTTCGTGGTGCGCCATCTGCCGCATCTGCGGCAGGGCGAGCGTCCTGGCAAGATCCGGCTGGACTGGCCCGGCGCCTTGCTGATCGCCATCGCGCTGGGCGGGCTGCAGTTGATGGTCGAGTTGTTGCCGGGCCAAGGTGCCAGCGCGACGACATTCGGCCTGGCCGGGGCCAGCGTGCTTGCCTTCATCGCCCTGCTTTATTGGGAGCGGCGTTGCCCGCAACCCTTGCTGCCCCTCGACATGTTCCGCAATCCCAGCCTGGCCGCGCTGTTCACCTTGGCCTTGCTGCTGGGCGTGACCATGTTCTCGTTCCTGTTCTATGCCCCGCTGCTGCTGCAAGGCGGTTTCGGCCTGTCGCCCAAGGATGCGGGGCTGCTGATCACGCCCATGGTCGCCTTCATCACCGTGGGCAGCATCACCAACGGCCGTATCGTCACGCGCATCAAGAATCCCAACAACATGTTGTACGTGGGCTGCTTCCTGCTCTGCCTGGCCACCGCCGGGGTGATCACCACGCATCACTACACGCCGCGCTTCGCCATCGCCGCCTATATGTTGATGGCCGGCCTGGGCCTGGGTTTCGTCATGCCCAACCTGACGGTGTTCGCCCAGCAGACCGCAGGCCGGGCCCATCTGGGTATCGCCACGGCGCTGTTGCAGTCGCTGCGCATGATCGGCGGCATGATAGGGACGGCGGTGGTCGGCACCATGGTCAATCACAGCTATGTCAGCGGCGTCGAGTCCTCGCTGGCGGCCAGCCAGGCGGGACATTGGCTGGCGCAGCTGGATGATCCGCAGATCCTGGTCAATCCGCAGGCCCAGGCGGATTTCATGAGCCAGGTGGCGGCCTCCGGTAGCAATGGCTCGTCCCTGCTGGAGGTCGCGCGCGAATCGCTGGTCAGCGCGATTCATGATGGCCAGAGCGTGGTGCTGGTCGTTGCCATCCTGACCCTGTGGCTCGTGCGGCGGGTGCCGCCCATCAAGCTGGCGCGCGCGGTGAACAAACCGGCGAGCGCACCCGTGGCAGAATAGCGCCATGCCGAAAGAACAACAGGGCCTGCGCACCGTCCAGCAGCTAGGCCAGACCTATCGCGTCATGATGACTGCCTTCAGCGCCCAGGTGGGGCACGCCCTGCCGCGCTGGCGCATCCTATTGGCGCTGCATGAAGAGGGGCGCTGCTCGCAGAAATTCCTGGCCGAGCGCTGCCGCCTGGATCCGGCGTCGCTGACGCGGCAGCTGCAGGCCATGGAAGGCCTGGGCTGGATCAGCCGCAGCATCGACGAGCAGGACAATCGCCTGATCAACGCCACGTTGACGGCGCAGGGCAAGCGCGTGGTGGACGAAGCGCTACCGCGCCGCGCCGAATTTTTCGAACATGCCCTGGACGGTCTGTCGACCAAACAGATGGATGTCTTCTACCAGGTGCTGGCCACGCTGGAAGAGAATTTCAAAACCGCCCAGCAGGCGGCGCAGCAGTCGGCTTCGTAGTGATATAGACCGCCGCCACGGCCGCCGGCATAGGTTTGCCGTACCAAAACCCCTGGATCTCATCGCAGCCCCAATCGCGCAACCATGCCCGTTGCGCGGTCGTTTCCACGCCTTCGGCGATCACACGCAGGCCCAGGTGGTGTGCCATGTTGATCATGGCGCGCACGATGGCCGCGTCATTGCCGTCGGGTCGCAACGAACGGATGAAGGATTGGTCTATTTTCAGCTTGTCCACCGGGAAGCGTTTGAGGTAGGCCAGGCTGGAATAACCCGTGCCGAAATCGTCGATGGCCAATCTCAGACCTTGCTCGCGCAGCGCCCGCAGCAGCCGTTCGCTGCGGCCGTGGTCCTGCATCAGCATGCTTTCGGTGATTTCCAGTTCGATCCGGGCTGGATCGACGCCGGTCTCGGCCAGGATGCGGGCCACGGTGTGAAGAAAATCAGGATGACCGAATTGGCGCGGCGAAATATTGACGGCGACCACCAGGTCCTGCTCAGGCGCCTGTTCCTGCCAAAGGCGCGCCTGGCGGCAGGCCTGCTCCAACACCCACGCGCCTATCGGAATAATGAGCCCGGACTCTTCCGCGATGGGGATGAATTCAGCGGGCGAAATCAGGTCGTCGCCATGGCGCCAGCGCAGCAAGGCTTCAAAGCCCGCCAAGCCGCCGCTGTCCAGGTGTTCCTGCGGCTGGTAGTACAGCACCAGCTCGTCGCGCTCCAGGGCATGCGCGAGTTGGGCCTCGCGGTGCAGATTGTGCCGCGTCTGCTCGCTGATGGTGTCGGAGTAGGGGATAAGAATGTCACCGCCGGATTCGCGCGCGGTGCGCAACGCCGCGTCGGCGTGGGTCAGCAGCTGGCTGACATCGCCGCATTGCTGCGGATAGTTGGCGCTGCCCAGGCTCAGGCTGGGGAAGACTTCGTGCTGGCCGAAGCGGAACGGACGACGCATGGCCTCGCGCACGGCTTCCAGGGCGCCGGGTGGCGCCGCCACTGTGTCGGTCAGGCTGGCTTGAACAGGTCGATGGCCGCGATACAGGATGGCCAGCGTGGCGCCATCCAGTCTGAACACTTCCCCGCCGTGCTGCTCCGCGGCCGTACGCACCCTTTGGGCAATTTCGCGCATCAGCCGGTCAGCGAAGGTATAGCCCAGGCCGCCGACCACGCGGTCGAAGCGGTCTATCATGCCCAGCGCCAGCGTATGCGAGCGGCCCTTTATCTCACGCAATCGGCGCTCGAAAGAGCGGCGATTGGCCAGATCAGTCAAGGGATCGTGCGAGGCCTGGAAGGCCAGCTGGCGTTCGCTGCGCATCCGCGCGCGCACGTGGTACATCATGAACAGCGATGCAACCAGGGTAAGCAGGGTGTACGCATGCACCAGCCGCGACATCGAATCGATGTTGGTATGGGTCAGGGCTTGCGCTTCTTGCAGGCCCGTCGTCGCGCCTTGCTTCAGTCGGACCAGCTGCCCGCGAATGTCGTTGGTATAGCCGTTGGCCAGGCGCAGCAGGCTGCGCGTGGCGTAGCTGTTCATGCTGCCATTGGTCTCGTTCGCGAGTATCCCTTCCAGTTGCCCGGCCAGGGGCAGCAGGGCGCGGCTGGCGATGCCGATGGGCGCCACGTCGGCGTGCTTCGGGAAGTCGCGCAGCAGAATATCCATGCCGCGCGTCATGTCATCGCGCTGGCCCGCCGTGAGCGTCAGAAAGCGGTCATGGTCAATCGACTGCGTCGCATATTTGTTCAGGGCCAACTGGTAAAGTAGCACCGCGTGTTCGAATTCCGCCAAGTGCTCGTAGGCCGGCAGGCTTTCATTGAGCAAAGGCCGCAAGGCATTGCCCAGATTTTCCGCCTTGTTCGCCATGAAGGCCGACAGGCCCAGCCCCGCCACGATTACCAGTGTTAGCAGGCCATAAACGCCCCATCTGAATCCCCGGCCCTGCAACTGCATGCTTACCTACTCCAGTTTGCCGCGTGCCGCCGCAAGACCGGACGAAGCTGCTATCGGCGTGTTGCCACACCAGTGATTTATTTGGTCGTATTTTGATTTTTTTGTATTTTCCCTGTTTTGATACAGAGCAACAACCGCCGGACCTATGACCCGCAGCAAAGCAACGTTGATTGGCCTATCCGCGATCGTCTTGTGGGGGGCGATGGTAGGCCTGGTCCGTAGCGTCACGGAAAGCCTGGGGCCGGTTCTTGGGGCTGCGGCCATTTATTCCGTGGGTACATTCTTTCTGTACTTCGTGGCCGGCTGGCCGTCCTTGCGCGATTTTCCGCGGCGTTATCTTTATTGGGGCACGCTGCTGTTTGTCGCGTACGAGACGTGTCTTGCCTTGTCGCTGGGTTATGCGCACAGCGGGCAGCAGGCGATCGAAGTCAGCATGGTCAATTACCTTTGGCCAAGTTTGACTGTCGCGTTCTCGATTTTTTTCAATGGCCAGCGCGCCCGCTGGCTTGTGTGGCCGGGGCTGTTGCTGGCTTTATTGGGTGTGGTGTGGGCGCAAGGCGCCGATGCTGTCGCGCCCGCTACGCTGATGGCGCATATCGGCAACAACCCTTTGAGCTATGGCTTGGCCTTATTGGGCGCGGTGTTGTGGGCGGCGTATTGCACGGTGACGACGCGCATGGCGGCGGGGCGCAACGGCATCACTTTCTTTTTCGCGATGACCGCGGTGGCGTTCTGGATTCAATTCTTTGTGCGCTTTACCGCGCCGGATATTTCCGTGGCGAATGCCTCGGTGAAGGTGACCGGCATGGCTTTGGTGCAAGTGTTGCTGGCGACTGGCGCCATGGGCGGCGGCTATGCCGCCTGGAACGTCGGCATCTTGCGTGGAAACGTGACCTTGATGGCCGCCGCGTCCTATTTCACGCCTTTATTGTCTGCCGCTCTGGCAGCCTTGATTCTGTCCGCGCCATTATCTTTCACCTTCTGGCAAGGCGCCGCCATGGTGTGCGCGGGATCCCTGCTCTGCTGGTACGCAACGCGGAATGCATAGGCAGACACCCGCGGACCGCAGGTCCGCGGGTGTCTCCGATCTAGATCATTCCCATGAGCAGGAGGACGATGACGATGACCAGTACCAGGCCGAGGCCGCCGCTCGGGTAGTAGCCCCAACTGCGGCTATGCGGCCAACTGGGCAAGGCGCCGACGAGCAATAGGATCAGGATGATCAAAAGAATGGTGCCGAGAGTCATTGTTTTCTCCTTATATCCGCCGGGACAAATACGAACCGTGGCGAATCGCTCCGGTGGCGGGGCGCCATACCGTTGATCATGCTTGAGCAAGAAGCGAGCCCGAGAATGAATCAAAAGCGCATCGGGGGCCGTAAGAAAACTCAGGCGCCGCAAGAAAAATCAAATCTTCTTTTGGATGATGTTGTCCAAATACGTCGCATGCGGGTAGACCATGTAGACGTTACAGACGGTGAGGCCGGTGTCCGATAGGATTGCCTGACCCATACCCGCTATGCAAGACCAGGATCGTCACGGAGAGTTTTATGTCAAAGAACAACAATGTCATAAACGACAATGCCGTCAACGATCGTTCCGCCCATGTCATCTGGTTCGAAGCCGCTGCCGGCGAACGAACCATACAGGCAGGCGTTTCCTGGGAAGTCTTGCGCGCGCGCTTCGGCGCGGGTGTCGAGGAAGCCAGCCTGCTGGATGCGTATCACGGGCATCGGCGTACCCTGCACGCGCTGGCGGAGCGCAAGTTCCGCGAGAGCCACCCTTTGCCGGTGCTGCTGAGCTCGGCGGATTTTCCCAGCGCGTTGGCGGGCCGCTAACGCGCCTTCCAATCAGGAAGTTCTTCCCGCCACGATGCGACCAAGCGTGCGTATGGCCGCTTCCACGTCAGCCGTGAAAGCCGCGCCGCAGCTGATCCGCAGAAAATGTTCATAGCGGTCGGAGTTGGAGAACATCCGGCCGGGCGCCACCCGGATGCCTAAGGGCAGCGCGGTTTCGAACACCGACTTGGACGACCGGCCATCCGGCATCTCCACCCACAGCAGCATGCCGCCACGCGGGATGCTAAGGCGCGTACCCGGCGGGAAGTAATCGGCGATGGCCTGGGCCATGCGTTCACGTTGCGCCTTCAGGCGGCTGCGCAGCCGTACCAGATGGCGGTCGTAAGCCTTGGCGCCCAGCACGTCCGAAACCGCGAGCTGCATCAGCGGTTCGTTGGGACGGCTTTGCACGAACTTCAACATCGCGATGCGAGCCTTCCAGCGGCCGCCGATAAGCCAACCCAGGCGCGAGCCGGGCGCCAGCGTCTTGTGCAGGGACGCGCAATAGATGACGTTGCCTTCGCGGTCCCAGGCCTTGGCGGCGCGCAAGGGTTCGTCGCCATCCGCCAGAGCGCCATAGGTATCGTCTTCGATGAGCGGCACATGCTGGCGTTCGCACAATTCCACCAGCCTGGCCTTGTCGGTATCGCTCATGATGCTGCCCAGGGGATTGTGCAGATTGGGCACCGCCACCACGGCCTTGATGTCGGCGTGCGTTTGAAACGCCAGGTCCAGCGCTTCGATGGAAATGCCCGTGTGCGGGCTGGTGGGAATTTCCAGCGCGCGCATGCCCAGGCTTTCCAGAATCTGCAGCAGGCCGAAATAGGCGGGCGACTCCACGGCTATGGTGTCGCCCGGACTGGCGACCGCGCGCAGCGCCAGATTCAGCGCTTCGATGCAGCCATGCGTGACCAGGATGTCGTCCGGCGCCGCGTTCACGCCACTATCCAGCGCGCGCCGCGCCAGCGCCGCTTGCAGGCAGGGATGGCCGCCGTGCGGCACGGTGCTGGTGAGCAATTGCGGATGACGCCGCACCATGCGCAGCATCGACTGCTTCAACGCGTCAGTGGGATAGGCGTCCGGCGTGGCCACCGCGGTGGCGAAATTGAATTTATTCGGATGAATCTCGCACTTGGCGATGAAGTCCGACACGCGGTCGTGGATGCCGACATAGGACGCCGGGTCCAGCACCTTGTCCGTATCGGGTTCATCGATAGGGGGCAGCGTCGCCCGTTTGCGCTTGACGACGAAATAGCCGGAGCGGGGGCGTGCTTCGATGAGGCCGTCGTCTTCCAGGCGGCGGCAGGCCTGCAGCGCGGTGGAAAGACTGACGTGGTGCAGTCTTACCAGGTTACGGACGGACGGCATGCGTGCCGTGGGTGCCAATACGCCAGAACGAATGGCTTGCCGATAGTGATCGGCCAAGCGTTGATACAGTGGTTCCATGGCCGAATCATGCGGTCGCCCGGATGGGCAGGATAGATACAGATTATCTGGAAATCAACGATAACAGAGCCTGGTTTGGATGTCTGATTTGATGAAGATAAACAGACTGTGTACCTGCCAGAGAAGTTGCGTGAAATCTAATCTGGCGGCAGATCAATTTCGATCGTCGGAGCCGTCAAATGGACATGGAAATCGAACGCACTCGCGATATCAGCTTGGCGGGGGGAGAAACCCGCATGATGTTCGTCCGTGCGAACAGCACGATCGTGGGTGTACATGGCAGCCGCATCATGGTGCAGGAATGGGTGCCGTTGGGGGATTCCTCATTCTCCATCCGCATGCCCGTGGCGCCAGGGCAGGCCTATTCAATGGCGTACGGCGGCCGCGTGCTGTTATGCGCCGAAAGTGGACCGGCAAGCCTGCGCGTGGTCGAGCAGGCCCCCCTGTTCGTGCGCGCCGCCGTTTATCTGACGTCGCACGGCCGCGCCGTCATTGCCTGGATCCGCCGGCATTCAAGAGGCTTATCAGGGCCTGCTTGAGCGCGGCGGAGAACAAGGGCACCAACTGTACCGTTCCCGCGCTGTTACGCGCCGCGCGCAAGGTGACGGACTGGCCGCTGAAGGCAGCGGGCACCCCGTCCAGCGCCGCGTAACGGCGCACAAGTTCATTGGCCTGGGCCTGGGCTTCGTACAGCTGGGCCGGCTGCGCGGCGATGTCGGCTTCATGCGTATCCAGCACCCGTTGCAGATCGTCGATGAAAAGGCCAAGTGCGTTGGCGCCCCGGCAGTCGGCGCGTTCATAGCCCCACTGCGGTTGATTGGTCGAACCAGGCTTTGCGGCCTGCGGCGTATTGCTCATGGTGGCATCCTGTGCTGCGCGCGCGAAACGGCGCTAGCCCCGATGCTAACCGACGCGCCGCGCTCCGGTGAGCGGATTGGGTAGTATTGAGCCTTTCCCAGTCTGTACGCCTTTTTCATGGTCCGCTCGTCAGTTTCCCTCCCCAAGGTCATCGTTATCGGCGCCGGTCCTGCCGGCTTGATGGCGGCGCAGGTGCTGGCCGCCGCCGGCGCGCACGTCCACGTCTACGATGCGATGCCCTCGGCCGGCAGGAAATTTCTGTTGGCGGGACGGGGCGGCTTGAACCTCACACATAGCGAGCCGGCGCCGGCGTTTCTGGGCCGTTACGACGCGGCTGCGCGGCCTCAGGTCGAGCGCTGGCTGCGGGCGCTGTCGCCCCAAGCCCTGCGCGACTGGGCTGCCGGGCTGGGCGTTGAAACCTTCATCGGCACGTCGGGCCGCGTATTTCCCCAGGAAATGAAGGCCGCGCCGTTGCTGCGGGCCTGGCTGGCCCGCCTGCGCGCGGACGGCGTGCAATTCCATATGCGGCATCGCTGGCTGGGGTGGCAGGCGGATACGGATACGGCCTCGGCGGGGCTACGTTTCTCCGGTCCGGACGGCGAGGTCCTGGTGTCCGCCGATGCGGTGGTACTGGCCTTGGGCGGCGCCAGCTGGGCGCGCCTGGGATCGGATGGGGCCTGGGTGCCGGCGCTGCGCGAACGTGGCGTGGGGGTCGAGGACCTGGCGCCGTCGAACTGCGGTTTCGATGCGGACTGGACGCCGATCCTGCGTGAGCGCCATGCGGGCGAACCGGTCAAGGCGGTGGCGGCGCGGGTCGGGCAGGAGGCCGCCCTCCGCGGCGACCCGCGGCGAGGTGAGTTCATCCTTACCGCCACCGGCGTGGAAGGGGGCCTGGTCTATGCCTTGTCCGCCGGCCTGCGCGAACAATGGCGCGCGCAAGGACATGCCGAGATGCGGGTGGATCTGTTACCGCAAATGCCGGCTGAACGCGTCGCGCTGGAAGTGGCGCATCCACGCGGCGCGCGCTCCTGGTCCAGCCATCTGCAAAGCCGCTTGAACCTGAAAGGCGTGAAGACGGCCTTGCTGCGGGAATGCGCGCCGGCCGAGGCCTTCCAGGATCCGGCATGGCTCGCGCGTTGCATCAAGGACCTGCCGCTACGGCTGACGGGGCCCAGGCCGATCGACGAGGCGATCAGCAGCGCGGGCGGCTTGCGGCTGGATGAAGTGGGCGATGATTTGCAACTGCGCCGTTTGCCAGGCGTTTTTTGCACCGGCGAAATGCTGGACTGGGACGCACCGACGGGGGGATATCTGCTGACGGCGTGCTTCGCCGCCGGCAAAGTCGCCGGCGCGGGCGCGGCCGCGCACCTGGGGCTAGCCCAAACCGCTTAGGACGTAGCCGCCGCACCCGGCCATTGCCAGCGCGGTGCCGGGCCCGCATCCCGCTGCTGCGGGCCTGACCCTTGAGGCCAGACCTTTGGGCACTACGCCTCAGGCAGCCTTCGCGTGGCGCGCCGCGATATCGCGGCCGACGGCTTCCGCGATTTCGATGCCGTCGATGGCGGCTGAATAGATGCCGCCGGCGTACCCCGCGCCTTCTCCCGCCGGGAACAGGCCGGCGGTGTTGACGCTCTGGTAATCGTCGTTGTTGCGCGTGATGCGCAACGGTGACGAGGTGCGGGTTTCCACCGCGGTCAACACGGCATCATGCATGGCATAGCCCTTGATCTTGCGATCGAAGGCCGGCAGGGCCTCGCGGATAGCCTCCACCGCGTAGTCCGGCAGCGCCGTGGACAGATCCGTCGGCGTGACGCCAGGTTTGTAGGAAGGCTGTACGGAACCCAATTCCACGGACGCCCGTCCCGCGATGAAGTCACCGACGGTCTGCGCCGGCGCATGATAGCCACCGCCGCCCAATTCATAGGCGCGCGATTCCCACTGTCTTTGGAAATCGATGCCCGCCAACGGACCCGTGCCGGGGAAGTCCTCCGGCGTGACGCCAACCACGATGCCGGCGTTGGCATTGCGTTCCGCCCGCGAGTACTGGCTCATGCCATTGGTGACGACGCGATTCGGCTCCGACGTCGCGGCTACCACCGTGCCGCCAGGGCACATGCAGAAGCTGTAGACCGAGCGGCCATTGTTGGCGTGATGCACCAGTTTGTAGTCGGCCGCGCCCAGGACGGGATGGCGCACGAACTTGCCGAACCGCGCCTGGTCGATGAGCGACTGCGGATGTTCGATGCGAAAGCCGATCGACAAAGGCTTGGCTTCCATGAAGACGCCACGCTCATGCAGCATGGCGAAGGTATCGCGCGCGCTGTGGCCGATGGCCAGCACCATATGGGTACAGGGCAGGTATTCGCCGCTGGCCAGGGTCAGGCCGCGCAGCTCGCCGTGATTCAGGTCGAGGTCGGTCACGCGCTGTTCGAAGCGCACCTCGCCGCCCAGCGACTCGATGGTCGCGCGCATCTTTTCCACCATGCTGACCAGGCGGAACGTACCGATGTGGGGCTTGCTGACGAACAGGATTTCCTCGGGCGCGCCGGCCAGCACGAATTCGTCCAGCACCTTGCGGCCGAGATGGCGGGGATCCTTGATCTGGCTGTAGAGCTTGCCATCGGAAAATGTGCCGGCGCCGCCTTCGCCGAACTGCACGTTGGACTCCGGGTGCAGCACTTCCTTGCGCCACAGGCCCCAGGTGTCCTTGGTGCGTTCACGCACGGCCTTGCCGCGTTCAAGAATGATGGGGCGGTAGCCCATCTGCGCCAGGATCAGGCCGGCAAACAGGCCGCAGGGCCCCATGCCCACCACCACCGGGCGCGCCGCGGCGGGCGCGGTGCTGGCGTTCGCCACGAAGCGGTAGGTCATGTCGGGGGTCGGCGCCACATGGGGCGACCCGGCATGGCGGGCAAGCACGGCGGCTTCGTCGCGCAAGGTGACGTCGACGGAGTACACGAGCAGGATGTTGGTCTGCTTGCGCGCGTCGTAGCCGCGGCGATAGATGGAGTAAGAGAGAAGGTCCTCAGCCGCGATCTCCAGCTTTTGGACGATGGCGAGCGGGAGCGCCTCCTCGGCATGATCGAGGGGCGTTTTGATTTCTGAAATGCGCAACATGGTGGTGTCCGGCGCCGCTTATGGCGCAATGCATGGCGGCCGCGTCATGCGGCCGCAGGCGCAAGTGTAATTCACCCTTGGGCTTGGGGCGCTGGCGGCGCTCCCGGTGGGTCGCCGGGCAGCGGGGGATCACCCGGCAGGGGCGGCTGGTCGGGCAAGGGCGGTTCGCCGGGAGCGGGTTCACGGTGGCCGGCGGGCACGGCGTTGCGGGCGAGCTCCTCGGCAATATCGGCGGAGTCCGGTGTACGAGGGTTGAGGGTATTGGGAGCGATGTCGGACATGATGAACCTCCATGTATCGGTTGGACTTGCCAGTAGAGAAAGCATGCGTCATGCCCGCTATTTCAGGAAACTCCGATTTCAGGGAACTTTCACGGGCACGCATTTTGCTGATGGGCAGCGGGAATCGATGTATTCCTCGATTTTTCTTTATCGCCTATCAAAGGAAAGACCATGAAGAACAAAGCCCTTCTCGTTGTGATGCTTGCTTTCAGCGCCCTGGTTGCTGGGTGCAACACCGTCCATGGCGCGGGCCAGGACATTGAACGCGGCGGCGAAAAGATCCAGGGCGCGGCCGATCGCAATAAGTAATTGATAGCAGGGGATGCCCGCCATGCCCGGCCAGGCCGGTGCAGGCGGGCAGGTTGGTCGGAACGGGAAGCCGGTGACAAAAGCCGCGCTTCCCGTCATTCAGGTTTCACGAAGCTTGAATCAAAGGCACAAAAATGTTTAGAACAACGCCCACATTGACGCCCGAACAGTTTCGCTGGCTGAAAGAATTGCGGACACAGGCCTCGCTGATCGGTTTCAATATTCCTCAGCCCGTGCGGGGGCAGCTGGAAGCTTTGAATTACATCGAACAGCGTGCCGGCAAGACGGCGGTGACCCGTCCTGGTGTCAGCGCGCTGGGCGCCTACGTGGCCCCGATGTCGGCCCGATAGAACTCCCAAAGTACGGCCAGGATGCCTGCCCGGGCGGGATTTGACGCGACCCGGCGCGGCGGGTACAGGGCAGGGCGGATCGCTCTGCTGGCCGCATGGGACGCTGCTGCTGCATAATCCCGGGGTTTAGAGCCTATTTCTGCCCTGGAGCATCCATGTCCGTTTTCCGGCCTCTCTTGGCGAGCGCCCTTGTTTTTCTTGGCGGCTGCGCCGCCGAGGGCGTCAAGTCCGACGGCAACTTTCCCACGCTGACGTTTCCCGTTCAGACCGATTACCAGGCCGCTTCACGGCGCGCCAGCGAGTTCATCCGTGTCTGCCATACGGGCGTGCAGTATGCCTATGGCTTGAACTACCTTTCCAATAACTCCTACGACGAACGGACCGCGACGGGCACGTTGACCGTCTACAAGCGCACGGAACCTGCCAAGCTGCTGGAAGTCATCAAGGTTCAGCCCGATGGTCCGCTGAATACCGCGCGCTATGCCACCGTTACCGTCACGGTGTTCGGGGATGTGCCATTCGACCAGAATGAAATCGCCGCGGCGCGTAAGTCGATCGAGTCGGCCACACCGAGCTGCCGCGAAGGTGAGGGAAATAACAAACTGCCCTTGCTGCAAAGAACGGCGCCAAGGCTGCAAGGCGTGCCGCTGCCCGATGCGGGCAACTGATCAGGGTTTCTCGGAAAGGTCCGACGCCTCATTGCCGTAGACATCGTCTTCCGGACGGGGAATGCCCGGATCGCCGGGATCGGTCAGTGACCGGTCCTTGCGCTGGACGCCGGCAACCACGGCCTGCTGGTCTGGCATGGGCAAAATGCGCGTACCCGTCATCGTGTCCGCGTGGGTCTGGTAATCGCGCGACTTGCTGTCGGCGGGGTCGAGTGTGCGAGCGGTAGTGGGCATGATCGTCTCCGATGTTGCGTGGGTCAGAATATCGAGGTCCGGGCTTTCTTCTTGTAGGGGGCGGGTTGGGTACTATCGGCCCAATTGTGCTCGGCGTCTGTCTCTACCGAGGGACCCAAGGGTTTGGCGCCGTCCGGCGTCAGCTCCGCCGCCTTGGCTTTCTTGGGCGGCAGGTTAGGGACATCGACGGGCGTCGCGGGAGGAAATATCCGCGCGTTCAGGCTGGTCCCGCGCGGCGCGTCGGTCGAGTTTTCGGTGACAGGGGCTTTGCCAGATCGTTTATTCATCGTCAGGTTCCTTGATACGGAAGCCTGTACGACGCCGCAAGGCTCGTTCCCGCGACAACGTTTCCCCGCTATGCTGTGGGCCTGGTTGGCCGGCCAGGTCGAGCGCTGCATGTCAGCGCCACGATCGCCGGCTTTATGCAACACGGCCCTAGAGTTTCACATCCCATGGATTTGCCAGAGAACCCCCGACCCGCGAACGCTTATCACGCATTGACGCAGCACGCCCTGGCGGGATTCCGGCTGTTGGGCATGGCCAATGGCATCGCGCTGCTGCTGGTGTTGTCCTTCGCGCTCGGTATCGTGGGGGCGGACATCGATCCGCCGGACCTGCAAGAGGCGACCTTGGCGTACACGGCAGGGCTGGCCTGCAGCGCGACAGGCCTGTTGTTTTCTTATCTGTCCCACTTCAGCCTGTTCCGCCAGATCGCCGCAGGCCGCGTGGGGCGCGGACACTGGCTGCCCATGTTGATCAGCATCGTGGCCTATGGCTGCGCCGTGGCGGCTTTCGTCCTGGGGTGCTGGAGCGCCATCGCCGCCAGTTCAAGCATGTTGCGCGACGATGCCTCCTATCAGAACAGCAGCGCGGTGCTGACCGCGGTCGACAGGACAGGCTGACCTGTTAATCAGCGGTGCCGCTGTCGGCCAGATAAGCGTCGATCAAGCGGCGCACGGCGGCGGGCGCGGCCCGGGACGGACGTTCGTCGCCGCTGTCGGCTTCGAACAATTGCCCCGTCACGAAACAACCTTCCAGCATCAGCAGCAGCGCGTCGCCCAGGCCGTCGGCGTCGCGCACGCCGGCCGCGGCGGCCATTTCACGAAAACGGCGGCGCATCTCGCGCTTGTTGTCCTCTGCCACGCGGCGCGCGGGGTGGGGCGCGGAATCGTCCGTGCCGCGGGGATATTCCACCGCGGCGTTGCTCATGCCGCAGCCGCGATAGTTAGGCGCCGCGCAGCGATTGGCCACCCCGGTGAAATAGGTGATGAGCTGCGCGCGCGGGTCGCCTTCGTCAGCCGCGATGGCTTCCTCGAAGCGTTCGAAGAAGCGGCATTCGTAATCGCGCAGGTAAGCGGCCGCCAGCTCGTCCTTGGAGCCGAAGCTGCGGTACAGGCTGGGTTTGGTCACGCCCGCGCGATTGACGATCTCGTCCACGCCGACCGCGCGTATACCCTCGCGATAGAACAGATCCGCCGCGGTGCGTTGGATGCGTTCCGCCGCCCGCACGGGCTTGGCGGAGGCGGCGGCCGGCGCCTCGGAAGCGGGCGTCGGGACAGGTGCCGAAGAGGGCGTTTTCATGGTCACGATTTCCTTGACATGGCTGCTGCCAGATCCGTATTATGCGCCAATCTGACACGTACCGGTCAGTAACATTGGTTTTCCCATGGACCCTGCTATGAATTCATCGAGCCGTCGGCATCCGTTCAGCCAAAGGTTGGGGCAGAAGTATGCCTTCGTCGTCGTCGCCATCGCCTTTCTGGCATTGCTGGCGGGCGCGGGCCAGCGCTCCGCCCCCGGCGTACTGATCGTGCCGCTGGAAAAGGCCTTTGGCTGGGACCGCGACATCACGTCCCTGTCGGCGGCGATCGGCATCTTCCTTTACGGCCTGGTCGGGCCTTTCGCGGCGGCCTTGATGCAGAGCGTCGGCGTGCGCCGCACCCTGCTGTGGGCCTTGACCCTGATGGCCGTCGCCACCGGCGCCAGCGCGTGGATGACGGAACCCTGGCAGTTGATCGCCAGCTGGGGCGTGTTGTCCGGCATCGGTACCGGCTGCGTCGCCATCGTCTTCGGCGCGACCGTGGTCAACCGCTGGTTCGTCAAGCACCGTGGCCTGATGATGGGGCTGCTGACGGCGAGTACCGCCACCGGCACGCTGATCTTCCTCCCGGGCCTGGCGGCGCTGGCTGAAAGCGGTGGCTGGCGGCCCGTGGTGCTGACGATCTCCGCCGTGTGTTTCTGCCTGTTGCCCCTGGCCTGGCTGATCCTGCCGGAGCGGCCAGCCGATGTCGGCATGGTGCCTTATGGCGCCGATGCGGACTACAAGGCGCCCGCGCCCGTCCACGCCAATCCCCTGAAGGCGGCGTTCGCGGTGCTGGGGCGGGCGGTGCGCATGCGCAACTTCTGGTTCCTGTTCGCCACCTTCTTCGTTTGCGGGTTCACGACCAATGGCTTGATCGGCACGCACTTCATCGCGCTGTGCAATGACCAGGGCATCGCCGAGGTGCGGGCTGCCGGGCTGCTGGCCGCGATGGGTCTGTTCGACCTGGTCGGCACGACGGCGTCCGGCTGGCTGACGGACCGCTACGATCCCCGCAAGCTGCTGTTCGTCTACTACGGGCTGCGCGGCTTGTCGCTGATGTTCCTGCCGTTTTCCGACTTCTCCATTTACAGCCTCGGCATCTTCGCGGTGTTCTACGGCCTGGACTGGATCGCGACGGTGCCGCCGACCCTGCGCCTGACCGTGGAGTCCTTCGGCGAGCGCGACGCGCCCATCGTGTTTGGCTGGATCGTCGCCGGCCACCAACTGGGCGCCGCCAGCGCTGCTTTCATGGCGGGGGCCATCCGCACGTCGCAAGGCAGCTATCTGAATGCCTTCCTGATTTCCGGCGCCACCGGCATCGTCGCGGCCCTGATCGCCTTGCAGGTACGCAACGCCCGCAAGGCGGGTACGCCGGCGCCACAACCGTCGGCTTGAAGTGATGGACATGTTTTTTGGTGAGGATTAATATACGCAACGCGTACATATGCCCGTACGCGACCTTGCGTAATCAACCCCCCGCCAGGACCGACCATGTCCATCTCCCAGCAAGCATTCCTGCGCGACGCCATGCGCCGCCTCAATCTGACGCGCGACGTCTTCGCCACGCGTATTGGCGTCAAACGCCGCGCTCTCGATACCTGGCTGCTGCCGGAAGGCTCGCAGGAATTCCGCACCATGCCGGAGGTGGTCGAGCGTTTCGTGTCGGAAATCGTGCAGAACAATGTTCTGCTGGAAAAATATACGCAAAGCGCGCAGTCGGGTCCCTTGCGCGACCGCATCAGCGTCGAAGGCCGGCCGCAGTTGCTGTCGGTCGACCAGTTCACCCGTGAGTCGGTGGAAGACCTGTTCCGCGTCGCCGACATGATGCAACCCATTGCGCGACGTCAGAAAATCTCGCGCGTGCTGGAAGGCGCGGTGCTGGGCAATCTGTTCTTCGAGGCCAGCACGCGCACCCGGGTGAGCTTCGGGTCGGCGTTCTGCCGCCTGGGCGGCTCGGTGTGCGACACCACCGGTTTCACGTTCTCGTCGATGGCCAAGGGCGAATCCATCTATGACACCAGCCGCGTCATGAGCGGCTATGTCGACGCGATGGTGATCCGCCATCCGGAGCAGGGCTCGGTGGCGGAATTCGCGCGCGCGACCAATATCCCCGTGGTCAACGGCGGCGACGGCCCCGGCGAGCATCCCAGCCAGGCCTTGCTGGACCTGTACACCATCCTTACCGAGTTCTCGCGCCTGGGCAAGCTGCTGGACGGCGCGCACATCGCCATGGTCGGCGACCTGAAATACGGCCGCACCGTGCACTCCCTGATCAAGCTGCTGGCGCTGTATCGCGGCGTGAAGTTCACGCTGGTGTCGCCGCCCGGGCTGGAAATGCCGTCCTATATCGTCGACACGGCTTCGCGCAACGGTAATGTGATCGAGCAGAAGACGTCCCTGGCCGACGGCTTGTCGGGCGCGGATGTGATCTACGCGACGCGGGTGCAGAAGGAGCGTTTCGTCGACGAAGCGCAGGAAGGCTACACGCCGGATTTCCAGATCAACCGCGCCACTATCGATGCGTACTGCGGTCCCGACACCATCGTCATGCATCCCCTGCCGCGCGACAGCCGGCCGGGTGCCAACGATCTGAGCGTGGACCTCAACCACGATCCGCGCCTGGCCATCTTCCGTCAGACCGATAACGGGATTCCCATCCGCATGGCCATTTTCGCCGTGTTGCTGGGCGTGGAAGGGCTGGTGCAGCATTCCATGCGCGACGTCACGTGGCAGCATCCGTCGCACGTCGGACCCGACGATTCGGTGTTCCACGGTTTGGAGTAAGCTCCCCGGTACCACGCGTGACGTGGTCTGCGAAGGCACTCTCGCTCGTGGGCGGAGTGCCTTTTTTGTTGGTCGGTTGGATTGGGGGAGCTTGCGTGCTTGTCGTCGAGGATCTGCATAAATCCTTCATCACCGCGCAGGGTGCGCTACCGGTATTGCGTGGCGTGGATTTGCGCCTGGACGCGGGGGAAAGTCTGGCTTTGACCGGCGAATCCGGCAGCGGCAAGAGCACTTTGCTGCATCTGATCGCCGGCCTGGACTATCCCGATGGTGGACAGGTGCTGATCGATGGCGAGGTGCTGCACGCGCGCGGCGAAGCGGGGCTCGCGCAATGGCGCAGGACCGGCATCGGCCTGGTGTTCCAGCAATACAACCTGATCGGCAGCCTCGACGTGGCCGCCAATCTGTCATTCCAGGCGCGGCTGGCGGGACGGCACGACCCCGCGTGGACGGATCAACTTGCACAGCGCCTGGGGCTGGCGTCCCTGCTGACGCGCTATCCGGAACAGCTGTCGGGCGGGCAGCAGCAGCGCGTCGCCATCGGGCGGGCCCTGGCCAGCCGGCCGGGTTTGGTTCTGGCCGATGAGCCGACCGGCAGCCTGGACGAGGCCAGCAGCGATGCGGTCCTTGAACTGCTGCTGACCCTGGTGCGCGATGCGGGCAGCAGCCTGCTGATGGTGACGCACAGCGCGCGCATGGCGGCGCGCCTGGGGCGCCAGGTCAGGCTGCAACGTGGCGTTGCCGCCGCGACGGCTGGCCGGTGATGCGCGTATTGCTGTCCTGCCTGCGGGCGCTGACGGGACATTGGCGCCGCCATCCCTTGCAATGCGCCAGCATCCTTTGTGGCTTGTGGTTGGCGACCGCGTTGTGGAGCGGCGTCCAGGCGCTGAATACGCAGGCACGTGCCGACTATGCGCGTGCGAGTGCCGTGCTGCTGGGGCCGGCGCAGGCGCAGTGGCTGCCACGCCAGGGTGGCTTGCTGGACCAGAATGTCTATGTGGAACTGCGCCGTGCCGGCTGGCAGGTGTCGCCCGTTCTTGAAGGAACCTTGCGCTTCACCGGCAGTCCGGGCTTTTCCCTGCGCGTGATGGGCATCGAGCCGCTCAGCTTGCCGAAGGGGACGGCGGTGGCCGGGCAGGTCGCCAGGGCTTTCGACATGGGCAGCTTCATCGGCGAACCGGGCGAGGTCTGGGCCGGTCCCGACACGCTGCGGCGATTGAATCTGCAAGAGGGCGCCAGGCCCGTCACCCAGGATGGCGAAACGTTGCCGGTGCTGCGCTTGCAGCCCGACCTGGCGCCGGGCGTGCTGGTCATGGATATCGGCCATGCGCAGCAGCTGTTGCGGCAGCCGGGCAAGCTGTCGCGCTTGCTGGTGGCCGGCGCAGCGGAACCGTTGTCCGCGCCGACGTCACGCGCGGCGCAACTTGCGCCGCCCGCACCCTGGGCTGACGTGCTCACGTTGGCGCGCTCTGACGATAGCGACGATCTGGGGCGCCTGACCGAAAGCTTCCATCTCAATCTCACCGCCCTGGGCATGCTGGCGTTCATCGTGGGCCTGTTCATCGTGCATGCGTCCATCGGTCTGGCCCTGGAGCAAAGGCGGGGCCTGTTGCGCACCTTGCGGGCTTGCGGTGTGAGTTTGCGCGCGCTGATGGTCGCCCTGGGGCTGGAGTTGGGCTTGTTCGCGTTGGTGGGCGGCCTGGCCGGCGTCGCCAGCGGCTATCTGCTGGCGGGGCTGTTGCTGGGCGATTTGGCCGCCAGCTTGCGGGGTTTGTATGGCGCCGAAGTGGCGAGCCACCTGAGCCTGCCCACCTGGTGGTGGGGCGCGGGCATAGGCATGACCTTGCTGGGCGCTTTGGCGGCGGGGGCGGGCAGCCTGTTGCGCGCGGCTCGCTTGCCTCTGCTGGCCATCGCGCGGCCACAAGCCTGGCGCGGGGCGCAGGTGGCGCGCCAGCGCGTGCAAGTGGCCGGCGCCGTCCTGCTGGCGCTCGTCGCGACCGGCTGCGGCGTGCTGGGCGACAGCCTGGCCAGCGCTTTCGCGATGCAGGCGGCGATCCTGTTGGGTGCGGCCCTGTTGCTGCCCGCGCTGCTGGATGCGCTGCTGGCCTGGAGCGCGCGTTACGCCCGCGGACCTTTGGCGTCATGGTTCGTGGCTGATAGCCGGCAGCAGTTGCCGGCCTTGAGCCTGGCCTTGATGGCCTTGCTGCTGGCCCTGGGGGCCAGCGTGGGCGTGGGCAGCATGACCGAGGGCTTTCGCAAGACCTTCACAGGGTGGCTGGACCAACGGCTGTCCGCGGACATCTATCTGAATCCGCGCGACAGCACGCAAGGAGAAGACGCCGTCAGGTGGCTGCGCGCGCGCGCCGATGCACGCGCCGTGCTGCCGCAGTGGCGCGCGTTCACGACCGTGCGGGGTTGGCCGGTGGAACTGCAAGGCGTGGTCGACGATCCCGAAACGGTTAGGCAGTGGCCGCTGCTTGAGCAGTCTTCCGATGCCTGGCGCCAGGTCGCGGACGGCCGCGGCGTGATGGTCAGCGAGCAGATGGCCAATCACCTGAAACTGCATGTTGGAGACACGGTGGGCCTTGGCGAAGGTAGGGGCGGTGCTGCGGCGGCAACGTTCACGGTGGTAGCGCGCTATGCGGATTATGGCAATCCGCGCGGACACGTTCTGATGGATGCCGCTGTGTTGCGACGCCTGCATCCGGACGCGGTGCTGCGTAGCGTGAATGTCTATGCGCTTGGGTCGGGGCCTGCCGGCGGCAGCGCGGACGGCCGGACCCCGGACGGCCGGACCCCCGTCGCGGCACTGCGCGCGGCGCTGGAGCAGCGCTATGGCGGCGACGGCATGCAGGTGGTGGAGCAGGCGACGATCAAGCTGTGGTCCACCCAGGTGTTCGAACGCACGTTTGCCGCGACGGGCGCGCTCAATACGCTGACCTTGGGCGTGGCGGGGATGGCCTTGTTCATCAGCCTGCTGACCCTGGGCCAGGGACGCCTGGCGCAACTGGCGCCGCTGTGGGCGCTGGGCGTGCCGCGCCGTCATCTGGCCGGCCTGGCCTTGGGGCAGGTGCTGACCCTGTCCGCGCTGACGGTGCTGTTCGCCATGCCCCTGGGCGTGCTCCTGGCCTGGACGCTGGTGGCGGTGGTGAATGTGCAGGCCTTCGGCTGGCGGCTGCCTTTGTACGTTTTCCCCGGGCAGTTGCTGGGCCTTGGGCTGTTGGGCTTGCTGACCAGCCTGCTCGCGGCCGCCTGGCCGATGTGGCAGTTGCGGCGCCGGCAGCCGGCGGAATTGATCAGGCAGTTCGCAGATGAAACGTGATCCCTTGCCATCCCGGGTGGCCGCTGCGTGGACAGCGCGGCTTTTGCCACCGTTTTTGCCAGCGCTTCTGGCGCCGCTGTTGGCACTGCTACTGCTGCTGAGCGGTTGCGACGATGCCGCGCCACCGCCCGCGTCCAGTGCGGGCTATGCGGGGTTGGGGCGTGACGCCGGCGACTATGCGCGCGTGACGCGTGGGCGGCCCCTGGTGTTCCCGGCGGATCACGGGCCGCATGACGGCTATCGCATCGAGTGGTGGTACGTGACGGCGGATCTGAAGGACGAGGAGGGGCATGACTGGGGCGTCCAGTGGACCTTGTTCCGGTCCGCCTTGCGTCCAGGCGCCGAGCAGTCCGGCTGGGAAAGTCCCAATGTGTGGATGGCGCACGCGGCGCTCACCGATGCGCGCGCGCACCAGTTTGCCGAGAAGTTCGCGCGCGGCGGCATCGGGCAGGCAGGTGTACAGCCGGCGCCTTTCAACGCCTGGATCGACGATTGGTCACTGCGGGGGCAGGACATAGCCCACCTGACGATGCAGGCGGGGGGCAAGGATTTTCGCTATCGCCTGACGCTTGCCGCCGATGGTCCGCTGGTATTGCATGGCGACGCGGGCTATAGCGAGAAATCGGGGCAGGGGCAGGCTTCGTATTACTACAGCCAGCCGTTCTACCGTGTGAGTGGCGAGGTCGAGCGGGATGGCAAGATGCATCACGTGCAGGGCACGGCGTGGCTGGATCGGGAGTGGAGCAGCCAACCCTTGTCCGCCGATCAACGGGGCTGGGACTGGTTTTCGCTGCATCTTGCGTCGGGCGCCAAGCTGATGCTGTTCCAGGTGCGCCAGGCAAGTGGGGCGCCTTATCGGGCCGGTACCTTCATCGGCGCCGATGGCCGCGCGACGAGCTTGCGGGGTGAGCAGATCCAGCTGGATCCCCTGGCGCGCAGTCGCCTGGATGACGGGCGCGAAGTGCCCACCCGCTGGCGGGTGCGGGTTTCCGGGGTCGCTGGCGGTGACGTGGACGTCACCGTCGAGGCTTTGCAGGCCAAGGCCTGGATGGGCACGTCGTTTCCCTACTGGGAAGGGCCGGTGCGCCTGTCGCCAGGCGGCACGGGCTACCTAGAAATGACAGGCTATTGATTGCGGCTTAAGAACCCATAGATCGGGGGCACCGCGGAGCCGGGTCCCCCGGTCCGCCGGTGTCGCCCCCTTGAGGGGGGGGCGCGGAGCGCCTGGGGGAGGGCCTTCCTTCCGCGCTCCGCGCGGTACGGGGGGCTATATCCCTTTCTTTTCGCCGCCTAAGGCTTCGACCATTTCGGTCATCAGCTTGGCCAGTTCGCCCGTCATCAAGGCCATGTCGGAGTCGAACTTCTCGTCGTCGTTCTGCGCCATCGCGTCGGTGTTCTCCTTGAGCACATCCAGCGGCGATACGCGTTTGACGTCCAGGCCTTCGGTCAGGACGAAGGAAATGCGGTCGGACCACGTCATGGCCAGGCGTGTGCACTGCTTGCCGTTCTGGATATGCCGGCGCACGTCGTCGGTGTCGATGGAGTGCTTGACGTAGCGGATGGCCGCGCCGCTGTCACCGGACGATTTCAGTTCGGTGTCCTGGTCGATGCTGAAGTTCGACGGGGCTTCGTCAGACGCCAGCCAGCCGGTCATGGCCGAGGCGGGCGACTGGTTGACGTAAAGGCCCTCGACGGGGAAGGGATCGATGCTCTTGGCCAGCAGGCCAAGCACCTCGTCGGCCTTCGCCGAGGCGGCGGCGTCGATCACCAGCCAGTGATTCTTCGGGTCGATCCAGACGCGGGTGTCGCGATAGATGCTGAAGGCCTTGGGGAGAAGTTCGTCGGTGACGCGCTCCTTGATTTCCTTCATCTGCTTGCGGCCAGGCTTGTAGCCTTGCTGTTCCTCGATTTCCTGCGCGCGGGCCTTGGTCACCTGGTTAACCACGGTGGCGGGCAGCAATTTCTTCTCGGCGCGCAGCGATAGCAGGATCTGGCCGTTGACGACATGCGCCAAACCGCCGTTTTCGCGCGGGGCGATCCAGCCCAGGCTTTGCATTTCCAGATTATTGCCGCCCTTGTAGGCGTGTTTGGCGAGTGCGTCTTCCAGTGCGTCGCCCAAGACAGTCCAGGGCGCGGAGAGACGGTAGATCTTTAGATTCTTGAACCACATGGCGTCGGGGCAAAAGGGTGGATTCTATACGACATGGGCGCTGTCGCCGATCATGACACTGGACACGTTCTGTCACTGACGAGCAGGGGAGCGCGCGGTATCTTCCGCCGCATCCATTTCCATCCTGTAGAGGACCATCATGAAATCCACGACCATTATTGGCGCCCTGTTGATCGTGCTGGGTATCGCCGCCCTGGTTTACCGGGGGTTCAGCTACAAGTCGGAAGACACCGTGCTGCAGATCGGGTCGGTCAAGGCGACCGCTGAAACGGAGAAGTCGGTGCCCATCCCGGGCTGGGCCGGCATCGCCGCCATCGTCGTCGGCGTGGTCGTAGTCGGCGCCGGCATGCGCAAATAGGCCCCCCCGTACCGCGCGGAGCGCGGCCCCCGGGGGGGCGGCACTGGCGGCCCGGAGGGAAGCCCCTCCCAGTCGCTGCGCGCCTCCCCCTCAAGGGGGCGGCACTGGCGGACCGGAGGGTAGACCCTCCCCCAGGCGCTGCGCGCCCCCCTCAAGGGGGCGGCACTGGCGGACCGGCAAAGCCGGCTCCGCTGTGCCCCGGATAGGGCCCGGGTCCTTTAGCTGAATTCTGGCGTTGGTGGCGGTGTTTTTTCAGGACGGTGTCAGAGGTGGCCCACTAGACTGCGGGCTCAGATGACGGTTATGCGTTCCGTCAGTGGACGATTGATCCCCCTGTTCACTGGCAGCATAGGCGCCCTCTGACACCGATGCCGCGCTCCCCGCGAGCCTTAAACAGCGCGACATCGTGTGCTCCCGTAACGGCCCTGCCTCGTAATAGGCGGGCCGTTTTTTTTAGCCCTACTCCACAAGAACTCCGCCCCACCCGGGGCACAGCGGAGCCGGCTTTGCCGGTCCGCCAGTGCCGCCCCCTTGAGGGGGGGCGCGCAGCGCCTGGGGGAGGGTCTACCCTCCGGTCCGCCAGTGCCGCCCCCTTGAGGGGGAGGCGCGCAGCGCCTGGGGGAGGGGCTTCCCTCCGGTCCGCCAGTGCCGCCCCCTGGGGGGCCGCGCTTAGCGCGGTACGGGGGGCCTCTACTCAAAAAAAAGCTCCCCAAAGGGAGCTTCCAAGGCCAGGCAGGTGCAGCATCCTGCCCGGCAGGGGAATGCGGGCGCGCGGTTAACGCGCGCCCGATGATCAGTCGTTCAGGTCGACATCCTTGGTTTCGCGGACGAACAGGGCGCCGATGACCAGGGTCATGGCGGCGATGACGATCGGGTACCAGAGGCCGTCATAGATGTTCCCGGTCGCCGCCACGATGGCGAAGGCCAAGGGGGGCAGGAAGCCGCCGAACCAGCCATTGCCGATGTGATACGGCAAGCTCATCGACGTATAGCGGATACGGGTCGGGAACATTTCGACCAGCATGGCGGCGATGGGGCCGTACACCATGGTGACGTAGATCACCAGGATGGTCAGCAACACCACCACCATCACGTTGTTCGACTGGGCCGGATCCGCCTTGGCCGGATAGCCGTGTGCACGAATCGCCGTGGTCAACGTCTTGTCCATGTCGGCGACCTTGGCCTTGAAGTCCGCCGCCGGCACGCCGGCTCCCTCGAAGGACGTGAACTCGTCGTTGCCGATGCGCACCTTGGCCACCGAGCCCGCGGGCGCGGCCTCGTTCTTGTAGTTGACCGAATTGCGCGCCAGGAAAGACTTGATCACGTCGCAAGAGCTGGTGAACGACGATGTGCCCACCGGATTGAACTGGAAGGAGCAGGTGGCCGGGTCAGCGAATACCGTCACCGGGGCATTGGCCTGGGCCTTCTCCAGCGCCGGATTGGCGAAGTGCGTGATGCCCTGGAAGATGGGGAAGTAGGTCAATGCCGCGATCAGGCAGCCCGCCAGGATGATGGGCTTGCGGCCGATGCGGTCGGACAGTGCCCCGAAGATCACGAAGAAGGGCGTGGCGATCAACAACGCGATCGCGATCATGATGTTGGCCGTGTTGGCATCGACCTTCAGCGTCTGCGTCAGGAAGAACAGCGAGTAGAACTGCCCCGTGTACCAGACCACGGCTTGCCCGGCGGTCAGGCCCAGCAAAGCCAGGATCACCACTTTCAGGTTCTTCCATTGGCCGAACGATTCGGTCAGCGGCGCCTTCGAGCCCTTGCCTTCGTCCTTCATACGCTGGAAGGTCGGCGATTCGCTCAGCTGCATACGGATCCACACCGAGATCGCCAGCAGGACGAAGGACAGCAGGAACGGCGCGCGCCACCAGCCCCACGAATCGCGGAAGGCCTCTTCGCCCGCATAGCTGCGTACACCGAGGATCACCAGCAGGGACAGGAACAGCCCCAAGGTGGCGGTGGTCTGGATCCAGCTGGTGTAGAAACCGCGCCGTCCCATCGGCGCGTGCTCGGCCACGTAGGTGGCCGCGCCGCCGTACTCGCCGCCCAGCGCCAGGCCTTGCAGCAGGCGCAGCACGATCAGGCAGATGGGAGCGAGGATGCCGATGGAGCCGTAGCTGGGCAGCAGGCCCACCAGGAACGTGGACAGGCCCATGATCACGATGGTGACCAGGAAGGTGTATTTACGTCCGACCAGGTCGCCCAGCCGGCCGAACACCAACGCACCGAACGGCCGCACGGCAAAGCCCGCGGCGAAGGCCAGCAGCGCGAAGATGAAGCCGGCCGTGGGATTGACCCCCGAAAAGAAGTGCAAGGCAATGATGGGCGCCAGCGAGCCGTAGAGATAAAAGTCGTACCACTCGAATACGGTCCCCAGCGACGACGCGAAGATCACCTTGCGTTCTTTGCTGGTCATGGCTGGCGGGGACGCGACCCCTCGCCCTGTGCGCGGCATGGATGCGGTGCTCATGATGTCTCCTCGAAGGATGGCCGGCGCTCAAGCGCCGTGCTCTTTCCCGGTCAACGGTTATCAATCCGGGTTAGGCTGGACCTTAGGACTCGAGACTGACGGGGGACTGACGTTTTTGTAAGACGTCATATTAAAAATGTTTCTTTATGTAATTCAGCTTCCCCGAGATGTTGCAGATGCGCTCCGCGTCCAGCCGCCCGAACGATGGGACGGCGCGCTTACTGGGGTAGCGGAAAGGTGACGGTGAAGCGTGTGCCGACGCTGGCGACGGTTCCGTCGGGGTTGTCCGTGATGGTCACGGACGCGTCATGTTTGCTGGCGATCTCGCGGACGATGGCCAGGCCCAGGCCACTGCCGTCGGCCGGTGTGCCCAGCACGCGGTAGAAACGGTCGAAGACGCGTTCGCGCTCGGCCACCGGGATGCCAGGGCCGGAATCTTCCACTTCCAGCAGCGCGAATTCGCCCTGGTGCCGCACCCGGACAGTGATGCGGCCGCCGCGCGGCGTGTAGCGCAGCGCGTTGTCCAGCAGGTTGTTCAGCAGCTCCCCCAGCAGAATGGGATTGCCGCTGATCAAGACCCTGCCATCGGGATCCTCGAAGCCCAGATCGGTGCGCAGGGACAGCGCCTGCGGCGTCCATTGCGTCGTGTGTTCGCGTGCGAGGTCGGCCAGGTCGAGGGGCGTCATGCCCACCGCGGCCGGGTTCTCGGCGTGGGCCAGAAGCAACAGTTGATTCACCAGCCGGGTCGCGCGTTCGGAGCCGGTCACCAGCTGGCGCAGGCTGGCCTGCATTTCATCGGCGCTGGCATCGCGCAGCGCCAATTCGGCCTGCGTACGCAGGCCCGCCAGCGGCGTCTTCAACTGGTGCGCGGCGTCGGCGACGAAGCGGCGCTGGGTCTGCACCGTGGCCGACAATCGATCGAGCAGATCGTTGATGGCGCCGACCAGGGGCGCGATTTCGGTCGGCGCGGCGCGGTCGTCGATAGGTGACAGGTCGTCGGGCCGGCGCGCGCGCAGCCGCTGCTGCAGGGCGTTCAACGGAGCGACGCCGCGCGACAGCCCGAACCACACCAGCAGCACGGCAATGGGCAGCACCACGAACTGCGGGATGATCACGCCCTTGATGATTTCGTTGGCCAGTTGCGCGCGTTTTTCCCCGGTCTCGGCCACCAGCACCGTCGTTTGCCCGGCGCCGGTGTCGACGCGCGTGTAGGCGACCCGGATGGCGAAACCGCGCAAGCTGTCGTCGTCGAAACGCACAGCGCCGGGTTCACCCGTGCCCACGCCCTTGGGCAGGGGCAGGCCACGGTCACCCGCCACATAGCGGCCTTGGCCGTCGACCACCAGCCAGAACAGGCTGGCGGTCTCGTCGGCCCGCAAAGCCTGCCGCAGCGTGTCGTTCATGGGCAAGGCCGGTTTGCCGTCCACCACGCGCACCTGGTGCGCCAGCAGATTCACGGTGTTGGCCAGGGACCGGTCGTAAGGCACGTCGGCGATGTGCTGGGCCACCACATAGGTGATGGCGACGCTCATGGGCCATAGAAGGAACAGCGGCGCCAACATCCAGTCGAGAATTTCGCCCAGCAGGGAGCGGCGCGGCGGCCGAAAGCTGGGGCCGCGCGCGCCGGCGCGCAGGACCTCCAGCGCCTCCTGGTTCAACGCCGGCGCGGGTGTCGCGTCAGCTTGTGCGGCTTTGCGCGCGGCGCGGTCAGTTCGGGAGAAAGCTCGCACCGGGTTCCCGTTCGAGGCAATAGCCCAGGCCCCGCACCGTCATGATCTTGACGCCGCTGGGTTCGAGCTTCTTGCGCAGGCGGTGCACGTAGACCTCGATGGCATTGGTGCTGACTTCCTCGCCCCATTCGCACAGGTGATCCACCAGCTGGTTCTTGCTGACCATGCGGCCGCTGCGCATCAGCAGGATTTCCAGCAGGCTGACTTCGCGCGCCGACAGGTCCAGCGTCTGGTCGTCGACCATGGCCACGCGGCCAGTCTGGTCGAACACCAGGCGGCCGTGCCGCACCAGCGTGGCGCCGCCGCCGGCGCCGCGCCGGGTCAGGGCGCGGACACGCGCCTCCAGCTCGGACAAGGCGAAAGGCTTGGCCATATAGTCGTCGGCGCCCAGGTCCAGGCCCTTGACGCGCTGTTCGACGCTGTCCGCGGCGGTCAGGATCAGCACCGGCAGATGGGAATTGCGCGAACGCAGCCGGCGCAGCACTTCCAGGCCGGCCAACTGGGGCAGGCCTAGATCGAGTATCAGCAGGTCGAAGGCCTGGGCGCTCAGCGCCAGGTCGGCGGCCATGCCGTCCCGTACCGCATCCACGGCGTAGCCGCCATGGCGCAATGAGCGCGACAGTCCATCAGCCAGGATGCTGTCGTCTTCAGCAATCAAAATACGCATGAACCGGGCTCGCAGGTGTTGGTTATTGGAGGTTGCAGCCTGGGGGTAGGCTGATTCTGGCATGGGGCGCCGGGCTTGCCCATATCGGGAATACGCGAGCAATACAGGGGTGACATGGAGGCAACACCCTGGCGGGCAAGGCAGGATGGACTTGCTACACTGGGTTTTTGTCCAGTAGAATCCAATGCCATAATCCAGCATTCGCCAAACGGGCCTCCACCGCCCGCCAGCTCGCAAATCACCATCCGGACTCAGACAGGACACCTAATGGACGACAAAAACAGCAAGGGCGCCGCCGCCGAAAAAGCCAAGGCATTGGCCGCCGCGCTCTCGCAGATCGAAAAGCAGTTCGGCAAGGGTTCGATCATGCGTTACGGCGACAACGAGGTATCGCACGATATCCAGGTCGTCTCCACCGGTTCGCTGGGCCTGGACATCGCCCTGGGCGTCGGTGGTCTGCCGCGTGGCCGTGTCGTGGAAATCTACGGTCCGGAATCGTCGGGCAAGACCACGCTGACCCTGCAGGTCGTTGCTGAAATGCAAAAAATCGGCGGCACCTGCGCCTTCGTCGACGCGGAACACGCGCTCGACGTGCAGTACGCCTCCAAGCTGGGCGTGAACCTGACGGACCTGCTGATCTCGCAGCCCGACACCGGTGAACAGGCGCTGGAAATCACCGACGCGCTGGTGCGTTCCGGTTCGGTCGACCTGATCGTCATCGACTCGGTGGCGGCCCTGGTGCCCAAGGCGGAAATCGAAGGCGAAATGGGCGATTCGCTGCCCGGCCTGCAGGCCCGCCTGATGAGCCAGGCACTGCGCAAGCTCACCGCCACCATCAAGCGCACCAACTGCATGGTGATCTTCATCAACCAGATCCGTATGAAGATCGGCGTGATGTTCGGCAACCCCGAAACCACCACCGGCGGTAACGCGCTGAAGTTCTATTCGTCGGTCCGTCTGGACATCCGTCGTATCGGCTCCATCAAGAAGGGCGACGAGGTCATCGGCAACGAAACCCGCGTCAAGGTCGTCAAGAACAAGGTTGCGCCGCCGTTCAAGCAGGCCGAATTCGACATCATGTACGGCACGGGTATTTCGCGCGAAGGCGAAATCATCGACCTGGGCGTGCAAGCCGGCGTGGTGGACAAGTCGGGTGCCTGGTACAGCTACAGCGGCGAACGCATCGGCCAGGGCAAGGACAATGTGCGCGAGTACCTGAAAGAGCACAAGGAAATGGCTTTCGAAATCGAAAACCGTGTGCGCGAGAACCAGGGCATCGTCGCTCGTGCCAATACCTTCGCCGCCAGCGAGGCGGAAGCCGAAGAGGATTGATCCAGCATGAGCTGGGGCGCCGGACCTTCACGCCCGCGCCGGGCCGGGCGGTCCGGCGGTTTTGATGACGACGATGACGGCGGCTTCGAGCAGTTGGCCCGGGGGAAGTCCTCCGGCGCCGGTGGTGCTGAAGACGCCGATGCCGGCGAGACCTATACCCGCACGTCTGAGCTACGCTCGCGGTCACGGACGCGATCCGCGTCGCGCAGCACATCCGCTCGTGCTGATTCAGCCGAAGACGATCAATTCGAAACCGTTGTGCCCGTGGACGGCAAGGCTGCGCCCACGCAGGCTGCTGGCGCTCAAACGCGCCGTGGCCCCAGCCTGAAGGCACGTGCGGTCGGGTTTCTGTCCCGCCGTGAATACGCCCGCACGGAACTGGCGCGCAAGCTGGCCTCGTATGTCGAGGCCGATGACGACCTGGAAAAGACGCTCGACGATCTGGAGCGGGAAGGGTGGTTGTCCACCGAGCGCTTTGCGCACAGTCTGGTCCATCGGCGTGCCGGCCGCCAAGGCGCCGCGCTTATCGTGCAGGAACTGCGCGCCAAAGGCGTGGACGAAAATCAGGTCAGCGAGTTGCGCGACAACCTGCGCGCCACCGAATACGAACGTGCCCGCGCCGTGTGGGACAAGCGCTTCGGCGAGCGGCCGGCCGACCGCGCCGCCTATGCCAAGCAGGCCCGCTTCCTGGCCAGCCGTGGCTTCGCCCACGATGTCATACGCCGCATCCTGGGCGATGGTGATGATGAAGAGTAGATAAGCCGCCACAGCGGCAGCTACAACTACAACTACAACTACAACTACAACCGCAGCGGCAGCCGCAAGCGCGCAGCGCTTAGCCCTCGCCCTCAGCCCTTGTTATCCCGCGGCGCGGCCTTGATGCCCGTCAAATTGCGGAAGCACACATCGCGCGCGATCTTCAAGAAGTCCCTGATATAGGGCGCATCCATATCCTCGGAACGCACGGCCGCTGAAAGCGTGCTCCAGACCCCTTGCGGCCCCAGCGGTTTCACGCGCAGCCAGCCCTGGTCCAGGTATTCGGTCAAAGCCCAGTTCGGCAAGGCCGCCACGCCACGGTTGCTGGCTACCAATTGCACGATGATGGGCGTCAGTTCCGCCTTGCGCACCCCGGCCGGTTCAACATCGGCGGGGTCGAGAAAACGGGTGAACACGTCCAGCCGCTGCTTGTCCACCGGATACGTGACCAGGATCTGATCAGCCAGTTGTTCCGGCTGCACATAGCGCGCGTTAGCCAGGGGGTTGGCTTCCGACATGGCCAGCACCACTTCATACGTGAACAGCGGCTCGTATTCGAGCGCTTCCAGTGGTTGCGGGTCCGACGTGATCACCAGGTCCAGGTCGCCGCGCACCAGAGCGGGCAGGGGAGCGAACGAGAACGCCGCCGACAGGTCCAGCGCCACCTCCGGCCATTGCAGGCGGAAAGCATCCAGGGCCGGCATCAACCATTGGAAGCAGGAATGGCAGTCGATGGCGATATGCAGGCGGCCCGTGCGTCCGGCCGCCAGCCGTTGCAGCTCGCGCTCGGTGGCGCGCATCCGCGGCAGCACGTCGTCGGCCAAGGCCAGAACGCGCAGTCCCGCCGTGGTCAGGCGCGCGGGCCGGGTGCGGCGGTTCAGCAAGGGCGTGCCCAGGCGGGCTTCCAGCTCACGCAGCTGATGCGACAGGGCGGATTGCGTCAGGTGCAGGCGCTCGGCGGCTTCCAGCAGGCTGCCGCCGTCGCGGATGGCGGCCAGGGTTTCCAGGTGGCGAATTTCGAGCATGGATTTATATGAACTGATTTCATGAAATTAATGCAGAGATTGATTTTGCCTCAAGTTGCATCGGGCGCACAATACCTGAACTTGAACGGGCCTCTCTTTATTTCTGGAAATCATGACGATCATTCATAATCTGGGTTTCCCGCGTATCGGTGCCCAACGCGAACTGAAACGTGCGGTCGAGGCCTATTGGGCCGGCAAGTCGACTCAGGAAGAACTGGAAAGCACGGGCCGTGAGCTGCGCGCCCGTCATTGGAAGCTGCAAGCCGCCGCCGGCCTGGCCTTCGTGCCGGTGGGCGATTTCGCCTGGTACGACCACATCCTGGAATGGACCACGTTGCTGGGCGCCGTCCCCGCGCGCTTCGCGCAGAACGATGACCAGCCCGTCACCCTGGATACCCTGTTCCGCATGGGCCGTGGCCGCGCGCCGACCGGTGCACCCGCCGCCGCCTGCGAGATGACCAAGTGGTTCGACACCAACTACCACTACATCGTCCCGGAACTGACCCCGAAGCAGACCTTCCGCGTGGCGCGCACCGCGCTGTTCGATCAAGTGCGCGAGGCCCAGTCGCTGGGCCACGCCGCCAAGGTGGTGATTCCGGGTCCGCTGACCTGGTTGTGGCTGGGCAAGGGCGACGCCTTTGGCGCCGGTGCCGGCGATGCGGGCAAGCTGGCCTTGCTGGACGCCTTGTTGCCCGTCTACGCGGACGTGCTGGAGCGCCTGGCCGAGCTGAGCGTTGAATGGGTGCAGATCGACGAACCGATCCTGGCCCTGGACCTGCCGGACGCCTGGCGCGCCGCCTATGGTCGCGTCTACGCCGAACTGGCCAAGGCGCCGGTCAAGCTGCTGCTGGCGACCTACTTCGATGGCGTCCAGGACAATCTGCCGACCGTCGCCGCCTTGCCCGTCGCGGGCCTGCACGTGGATCTGGTCCGCGCCCCTGAGCAGCTGGCCGCCGTGGCTGGCGTCCTGCGCGCCGACCAGGTGCTGTCGGCCGGCGTGATCAATGGCCGCAACATCTGGCGTACCAACCTTGACGCGGCCCTGCAGACGCTGGCGCCCGTGCGCGAACGGCTGGGCGAGCGCCTGTGGTTGGCGCCGTCGTGCTCGCTGCTGCACGTACCGGTCGACCTGGCCTTCGAAACGGAACTGGATGCCGAACTGAAGAGCTGGTTGTCCTTCGCCGTACAGAAGCTGGATGAACTGAGCGTGCTGGGCCGCGCCCTGGACGGCAACAACGACACCGCCGTGCGCGAAAAGCTGGCCGGCCAGCGCGCCGCCTTGCAGGCGCGCGCTGCGTCGCCGCGCATCCACAACCCCGCCGTCGGCGAACGTCTGGCCGCGTCGGCCACGGTCAAGCTGGAACGGGAGGCCTTCAGCGACCGCATCGCCCGGCAGCAAGCCGAATTGAAGCTGCCGGCCTATCCGACCACCACCATCGGCTCTTTCCCGCAAACCCCGGAAATCCGCGCGCTGCGGCGCGACTGGAAGGCCGGCGCCCTTGGCGACTCGGCCTATGAAACGGCCATCCGCAAGGAAATCGAGACGGTCATCCGCTTCCAGGAGAAGGTCGGCCTGGACGTGCTGGTGCATGGCGAGCCCGAGCGCAACGACATGGTCGAGTACTTCGGTGAACTGCTGGCCGGTTTTGCCTTCACCAGGAATGGCTGGGTCCAGAGCTACGGCTCGCGCTGCGTCAAGCCGCCGGTGATCTTCGGCGACGTGGCCCGTCCCGCGCCGATGACGGTGGCCTGGTCGGCCTACGCGCAATCGCTGACCGACAAGCCCGTCAAGGGGATGCTGACGGGCCCCGTCACCATCCTGCAGTGGTCCTTCGTGCGCGACGACCAGCCGCGCGCGCAAACGTGCCGCCAGCTGGCGCTGGCCTTGCGCGACGAAGTGGTCGACCTGGAGCAGGCCGGCATCCGCGTGATCCAGATCGACGAGCCGGCCATCCGGGAGGGCCTGCCGCTGCGCCGCGCCGACTGGGGCGCCTACCTGGACTGGGCGGTGGATTGTTTCCGCCTGTCCACCAGCGGCGTGCGGGCCGATACGCAGATCCACACCCATATGTGCTACTCGGAGTTCAATGACATCATTGAATCGATCGGCGCGATGGACGCGGACGTGATCACCATCGAGACCTCGCGTTCCAACATGGAGCTGCTCAAGGCCTTCGAGGACTATCGCTACCCGAACGACATCGGCCCCGGCGTCTATGACATCCACTCGCCCAACGTGCCGGAAGTGGCCTGGATGGTCGACCTGATGCGCAAGGCGGCCGCGCGCCTGCCCAAGGAGCGCCTGTGGGTCAATCCGGACTGCGGCTTGAAGACGCGCGCCTGGCCGGAAACCGAGGCCGCGCTGCTGAGCATGGTCGACGCGGCGCGCAAGCTGCGCGAGGCGGCCTGAGCCGGGCGTCGGCGCCTGATTCACCCTTAATTCCGAGGGGCGGAAACCGGCAGGTTCCGCCCCATTTTTTATGCAATGCGCCCTGCGTTATACTTTTCAGGTTTTGTTGCCTTGCAACAACCTGACCTTGGTCGAACCGCATGCCTTTGCCGCCTCCGGATACCTCGCGCACCCCGCTGCATACACGGTCCATCCGTGTGCAGGGCTATGCGCGTGACGATAGCCTTTGGGATATCGAAGCGGAGCTCATCGACGTCAAGGATTACGATTTCAAGAGGAGCGACGGCTCGGTCATGCCCGCCGGTCGCCCTATACACCACATGCACCTGCGTATTACCATCGACGGCGGATATACCATCGTCGCGGCGCAGGCTGCCTACGATGCCGCCCCCTATGGCGAGCATTGCACCTGCATCGAAGCGGCCTACCAGGACTTGGTGGGCATGAATCTGGTGAAAAATTTTCGTCAGAGCGTCAAGGAAAGGTTTGGCCGCGTGCAGGGCTGTACTCACATGTCCGAGTTGTCCCTGGTTCTGCCCACCGCCGCGGTGCAGGCCATGGCCGGCCGGCGCCGTGAGCACGCCCAGACATCGCAGAAGCGGCCGTTCCAGCTGGATGGCTGCCATGCGCTCGACGTCACGGGCCCCGTGGTCCAGACGCATTACCCGAAGTGGTACGTTGGCGATGACAACGCCGACCAAGCCACCTCAGACCCTACTTTTTTATCCCATACGACCTGACAGGTAACACATGAAAATCCATGAGTATCAAGGCAAGGAACTGCTGAAGAAATTTGGCGTCCCCGTGCCGCGCGGTATTCCCGCTCTCTCCGTCGACGAAGCCGTGGCAGCCGCGGAGAAGTTGGGAGGACCGGTCTGGGTCGTCAAGGCGCAGATTCACGCGGGTGGCCGCGGCAAGGGCGGTGGCGTGAAGCTGGCCCGTTCGCTCGATGACGTGCGCAAGCTGGCCGGCGAAATCCTGGGCATGCAGCTCAAGACGCACCAGACCGGCCCGGAAGGCCAGAAGGTCAATCGCCTGTACATCGAAGACGGCGCCGACATCCAGAAGGAATACTACGTGTCGCTGGTCACCGACCGCGCCACGCAGAAGGTCGCCCTGATCGCTTCGAGCGAAGGCGGCATGGACATCGAGGAAGTGGCTCACTCCTCGCCGGAAAAAATCGTCACCGAATACATCGATCCGCTGGCCGGCCTGACCGCCGAGCAGGGCAAGAAGGTGGCTGACGCCATCGGCATGCCCGCCGACTCGACCGCCCAGACCGTGGACATCCTCCAGAAGCTGTATCAGTGCTACATGGAAACGGATGCCTCGCTGGTCGAAATCAACCCGCTGAACCGCGACAGCAAGGGCAACGTCATCGCCCTGGACGCCAAGTTCAACTTCGACCCGAACGCCCTGTTCCGTCATCCGGAAATCGTCGCCTACCGCGACCTGGACGAAGAAGATCCCGCTGAAGTGGAAGCCAGCAAGTTCGACCTGGCCTACATCCAGCTCGACGGCAACATCGGCTGCCTGGTGAACGGCGCCGGTCTGGCCATGGCCACCATGGACACCATCAAGCTGTTCGGCGGCGAGCCGGCCAACTTCCTGGACGTCGGCGGCGGCGCCACGGCCGAGAAGGTCACCGAAGCCTTCAAGATCATGCTCAAGAACAAGGGCGTGAAGGCCATTCTGGTCAACATCTTCGGCGGCATCATGCGCTGCGACGTGATCGCCGAAGGCGTGATCACCGCGTGCAAGGCCGTCAACCTGAGCGTTCCGCTGGTCGTCCGCATGAAGGGCACCAACGAAGAACTCGGCAAGAAGATGCTCGCCGACTCTGGATTGCCCATTATCAGCGCCGACACCATGGCCGAAGCGGCCACCAAAGTCGTTGCCGCCGTCAAATAAGATATAGCCAAGGATTCATAAATGTCGATCTTGATCAACAAGGACACCAAAGTCATCACCCAAGGCATCACGGGCAAGACGGGTCAGTTCCACACCCGCATGTGCCGCGACTACGCCAACGGTAAAGCCGCCTTCGTGGCCGGCGTGAACCCGAAGAAGGCGGGTGAGGACTTTGAAGGTATCCCCATCTTCGCTTCGGTCAAGGAAGCGAAGGCCGACACCGGCGCCACCGTTTCGGTGATCTACGTGCCGCCCGCCGGCGCCGCCGCCGCGATCTGGGAAGCTGTTGAAGCCGAACTGGACCTGGCCATCTGCATTACCGAAGGCATCCCCGTCCGCGACATGCTGGAAGTGCGCAACCGCATGAAGGCCATCAACAGCAAGACGCTGCTGCTGGGCCCGAACTGCCCCGGCCTGATCACGCCCGATGAAATCAAAATCGGCATCATGCCCGGCCACATCCACCGCAAGGGCCGCATCGGCATCGTCAGCCGCTCCGGCACGCTGACGTACGAAGCCGTGGGTCAGGTTACCGAACTGGGCCTGGGCCAATCCAGCGCCGTCGGTATCGGTGGCGATCCCATCAACGGCCTGAAGCACATCGACGTGCTCAAGTTGTTCAATGACGATCCCGACACCGACGCCGTCATCATGATCGGCGAAATCGGCGGTCCGGATGAAGTCAACGCCGCGCTGTGGGCGAAGGACAACATGAAGAAACCGGTGGTCGGCTTCATCGCCGGCGTTACCGCTCCTCCGGGAAAGCGCATGGGCCACGCCGGCGCGCTGATCTCGGGCGGTGCCGATACCGCCGACGCCAAGCTGGAAGTGATGGAAAGCTGCGGCATTCGCACCACCCGCAACCCGTCGGAAATGGGCAAGCTGCTGAAGTCGGTGCTGTAAGCCGAACGACGCCTTGTCGAATGAAGGCCGGTCCGCGATCGGCCTTCATGCAAAACCCGCCCTGGTGGCGGGTTTTTTTTCGCGTGGTGGAATTATTCCGCATGCATCATCATCGAAGACTTGGAATTTCTGTCCATATTATGGATGCGGTCGACAGGATTTTTAAGCTTTGGTTCAGCATAATGAAAGGAAAAGTCGTTTTCCTTCCGTCAACTCCCGCAAAAACCCCACGTTTACCCTCCATATAGCCGACAATCAGCTGAATATTTGCTTTCAGCTCTCTATAATGCCGGCACAATCGCGCACCTATAAAGAACCTGCTATTGCTCGCACAAGGCGGTCAGCGCACTTCAATCACATTTATCGGCATTAACAACTTCGGGGGATCCGAGGAAAGAGGGGTATGGAATTAACACAAGCTGCATTCTGGCTCGCATTGCTGCAAATCATCTGGGTAAACATTCTTCTGTCGGGCGATAACGCCGTCGTTATCGCACTGGCGGCGCGGTCTTTGCCGCCCGAGCAGCAGAAAAGGGCCATCGCGATCGGCTCCGCCGCCGCGATCGTCATGCGTATCGTGCTGACCCTGGTCGCCGCCAAGCTCCTGTTGTTGCCCTGGCTGAAGCTGATCGGCGCGGTGCTGCTGGTCTACATCGGCGTCACCCTGCTGCTGCCGGAAGACGAAGATGAAGGTGACGGCAAGGCGCACGGCTCGTTGATGACGGCGATCCGCACCATCATGATCGCCGATCTGGTCATGAGCCTGGACAACGTGGTGGCCGTGGCCGCCGCCGCCATGGGCGATACGACCTTGCTGGTGCTGGGCCTGGCCATCAGCATCCCGCTGGTGATTTTCGGCAGCACGCTGCTGTTGAAGGTCATCGAACGCTTCCCCCTGATCGTCTGGGTGGGCGCGGCGCTGTTGGGCTTCATTGCCGGCGAACTGCTGGTAGGGGATCCCGCTTTGCAGGAACCGATAGCCCGGATCGACTCGGCGCTGGGCGTGACACAGCACAATTTCGCCACTATGGTTGGTGTGGCGGGTGCGTTGTTGGTGCTGGCCCTAGGGAAAATCCTTATCGCCCGACGCAAAGCTGACTGAAAGCTGAACTACAATCCTGATTCGTGGTCCAACCCCGTCGTTAGCAAAACGACGGGGTGACGGCTTCGCCGTCCTGGCAGCAACGCATCATGTTTCGGGGGTAGTAACGTGCTTGAATTTTTCCAAACGCTCAGTTGGGCGGCAGTTTTCCAGATCATCATGATCGACATCCTGCTGGGGGGTGACAACGCCGTTGTCATCGCGCTGGCTTGTCGCAACCTGGCGCCCAAACAGCGCATGCAGGGCATTCTTTGGGGTACGGCCGGCGCCATCATCCTGCGCGTCGTGCTCATCGCCTTCGCGCTGACCCTGCTCAACATCCCTGCCTTGAAGATCGTCGGCGGCCTGCTGCTGGTGTGGATCGGCGTCAAGCTGCTCATCCCGGAAGACGATGCCCATGACAAGGTCAAGGGCGGCACGTCCATCATGACGGCGATCAAGACCATCATCATTGCCGACTTCGTCATGAGCCTGGACAACGTCATCGCCATCGCCGGCGCGGCGCAGGGCGCCCATGCCGACCACCAGATCGGCCTGGTCGTGTTCGGCCTGCTGGTCAGCGTTCCCATCATCATCTGGGGCTCGACCCTGGTGCTGAAGCTGATCGACCGCTATCCGCTGGTCATCACCCTGGGCGCGGCCTTGCTGGGCTGGATCGCCGGCGGCATGCTGGTCACCGATGTTTTGATCACGCGCAACTTCGGGGAGCAGCCCGGTATGGTTAAATTGGGGGCTGAAATCGTCGGCGCGCTGCTGGTTGTCCTGTTGGGACGCTGGCTTGCCAGCCGTAAGGTCGTCTCCAAGGAAGCCCTGCAATGAGTCTGCGTAGATCCACCAACCTCCAACAATCCGAAAGCGGCTTGAGCCTGCTGCAAGGGTTGTTCGTCCTCGCCATTCTGGGCGTGATCGCGACGGTGGTTGCCGCCAGCTTCTCCTGATTGCTGGTACCCGAGGCCGGACGGGGGCAACCCCGCGCCGGCCTTTTCTATGGACAAGCGTGGATTCAAGCCGTGCTTGTCCATTGCGTTTATGCTTCAGCCATGTCCGATATCGCAGTCCTGACGCGGCCCGAGGGCAGCAACCAAGCACTGGCGCAACGCCTGACGGCTGCCGGCTGGCAGGTGCGCGACTGGCCCGCGCTGGCCTTGACGACCGAGGCCTGCCCGCCCGAGCGCCTGCCGCGCCCCCAGGATTACGATCTGGCGGTATTCGTCAGCGGCAATGCCGCGCGGCATTATCTGGAGCAGCTGCACCGGGCCGATCCCGCCGGCGTGCCGTCCTGGCCGGCGTCCTGCCTCGCCGCCACGGTCGGGCCGAGCAGCGCCGCCGCGCTGCGCGCCACCGGCTGCTTCGATGCCGCCACGGTCATCCACCCCGGTCCCGATGCCCCCAGCCATGATTCCGAAGCCCTGTGGGAAGAACTGCGCCGGCGCGGTCCATTGCCGCGCCGCGTGCTGATCGTGCGCGGTACGGAGGGGCGGGACTGGCTGGCGGACCGGTTGCGCGAAGCCGGCGCGGAAGTGCTGGCGCACGCGGCCTATCGCCGCACCCCCGCGCAATGGGACGATGCCGCGCTGGCCCAGTTGCAGGACTGGCGTGACACGGATGCCATGCCGGTCTGGCTGCTTACCAGCGGGGAGGGCATAGCCGCCGTTTTGGCCAATGTCGTCCGGGCCGGCGTCCTGCCCTGGTGGCGCGGCGGCCGTTTCATCGTCACCCATCCCGTCCTGGCGCAACGCCTGGAGCGCCAGGAGGGGATTGCTTTGAATGCCATAAGCGTGCAGGTTTCGTCCAATGATGCACTCTTTGAAGCTTTTGTTTCCGCCTGAAAGCCCGCTACATGCACGTTTCGCATTCCGAGCGAATACAATCGTCCCCATGACAGACAATACCCCTGCCACCGAGCCGGTCGTGCCTCCTGCCGCCGCCGGCAACACGCCGCCTTCCGCGGGCAAGCCCGCAGCCGCTCCGCCGTCGCGCCCAGCGCGCAAGAGCGGTGTCTCCCCCGCCGTATCCGCCCTGGTCGTCGTCATTGTGCTGGCGATCGTGCTGGCGGCAGCGCTATATATGCAACGCCGCGAATTCCTGGCCGCCGGCCGTGAAGTCGCCACCCGCATCGACAACTTGAACAGCGCGCTGACCCAGACGCGCGCCGACACCCGGCAAGCCCTGGCCTTGGCGCAGGCGCAGGCGGGCAGGGCCGCCGCCCTGGAAAACACGCTCAAGGAAACGCAGAGCCAATATGCGTCCCTCGAGCAGGCCTGGCAGGCCTTCAACGACACCTCCAGCGACGACGTGCTGGCCAATGACGTCGAGCGCACGTTGACCATCGCCAACCAGCAATTGCGCCTGGCGGGCAATGTCAGCAACGCCATCGTCGCCCTGGAAACCGCGCAAGCGCGCCTGGCGCGCGCCGACCGGCCGCGCTTCGCCAGCCTGCAGCAGACCATCAATGGCGACCTCGACCGCCTGCGCGCCGTGCCGACCGTCGACATTCCGGCGCAGTCGTCCCGTATCGAACGCCTGGTGACCCTGGTCGGCAAAGCGCCTTTGCTGGCCCCCGACGCGGTGGCTCCCGGGATGCTCGCGCCTGGCCTGGCGGCCGTTGGCTCGCCTGCCGCGGCACCCGTGGCCGCGGCGCCGGAAGCCGAGACCCTGCCTGCCGACGCCGCCTGGTGGCAGCGCTGGCGCGCCGAAATCGCCTCCTGGCCGGCCCGCGGTGGCTCGGCGCTGGTGCGCGAACTGGGCGACCTGATCCGCGTGCAGCGCGTCGACGAGCCGTCGGCCTTGCTGCTGTCGCCGGAACAGGCGCTGCAGTTGCGCTCGACCTTGCGCCAACGCCTGCTGTCCGTCCAGCTGTCCCTGCTGATGCGTCAGCCGGCCATCTGGAAGGGCGAGCTGGAGACGGTCAACCGCACGCTGGACACGTATTTCGACCGCCGCTCCGCCGATACGCTGGCGGCGTTGAACCTGACCCGCGAGCTGATGCAGACGGAAATCTCCGTTCCGGTTCCTGACGTCAGTGACAGCCTGAGCGCCGTCGCCGCCTTGCGTGCGGCCGGTGCGGCCGGCGCCAACTCGCGCGGACGGGACTGATCCATGCGCGCCTGGTTCTGGACGTTATTGCTGGCGGTTGTCGCGGTTGCCGTGGCGGTGGTGCTGCGCGCACACCCGGGCAACGTATTGATCCTGGTCTGGCCTTACCGCATCGAGATGTCGCTGACATTGGCGGTACTGCTGCTGGTCGGCCTGTTCCTCGCCATCTATGTCGGCCTGCGCTTGCTGGCGTGGCTGCTGGCGATCCCGGAGCGGGTGCGGGCCTGGCGCGGACGACGCGCGCAGGCGCGTGACCACGAATTGCTGGAGCGCGGCTGGATCGGCTTGCTGGAAGGCCGCTTCGCCCATGCTGAAAAAGATCTCACCAAACTGCTGGACCAGACCCGCGCGCGCAATCGCCGGGTGCTGGCGGCGTTGTCAGCCGCCCGCGCGGCCCAGGGCCTGGGCGAGTTCGTCCGACGTGACGTGATGCTGGACCGCGCGCGCGAGCACGCCGGCACCGATCCCGGCCTGATCGAAGCCGTGGCCACGGTCAGCGCCGACATGCTGCTGGAACAGGGCCGGCCGCAACAGGCCTTGCAGGTGCTGGAGCCCCTGCAGGACGGCGGCGCCCGCCATCTGCACACCTTGCGCCTGTTGCTGCGCGCGGAGCGCGCGCTGAACCATCATGACCGCGTGTTCACGCTGGCGCGCGGGCTGTTGCGGCGCGGCGCCATGGACAAGGACGAAGCGCTGCACGTGATCGATCTGGCCGGCGCGGCGCGCCTGACGGCCGCCGCCGGTGGCGACGGCTGGCGCGCTATCTGGAAGGACATGAAGACCGACGAGCGCGTGCTGCCGGAAATCGCTTTGGCGGCCGCGTCTGTATTCGAGGCGGCGGGCGAGGGCGACGAGGCCGCCCGCATCCTGGACGCGGCCATCGCGCGCAAGTTCGATCCCCGTCTGGTGGCGGCTTATGCCCGCTGCGATGCCTTGCAGGTGCCGCGTCGCCTGCAGCGCGCCGAGACGTGGTTGCAGCAACGTCCTACCGATCCTGACCTGTTGACCGCGCTGGGTACCCTGTGCCTGGTCGGCCAGTTGTGGGGGCAGGCCGAACGCTATCTTCTGCGCAGCGTCAGCCGCCGCGCCTCGCCGGGCACGCATGCGCTGTTGGGCAGTCTCTACGACCGCCTGGACCGTCCGACGGACGCCGCCCGCCACTGGCGTCTGGCGACCGCCGTCGCCATGGGCGTGGCCTTGCCCGTGCTGGCGGTGGACGAGGCCTTGCCGGCGGCCGACATGCACGACGATCCGCGCCATCTGGACGCCGAAAGCGGTTTCCTGTCGGAAGCGTCCGAAGCCCCGGCGCCGGTAGCCGGCGTGGTGCACGATCCCGTGCCCGACTTTGCTCCGGCAGCGGATTACGTGCTGGATCCCGACGCCCGGTCCTTGACCGAGATAGGTTTGGCCGATCCGACGGTCCTGCCGCCCGATCCCTACGCGGTCGACGTTGAGCCGCCCGCCGAACTGGACGATTATTTCGACAGCGCGCCGCTGCCGGTGGCGGGGCTGGACGAAGTTCCGCCGGAGACCCGTGAATCGCCATCAGGCAGCAGCGCTGTCCGAGACCGCAGCGACCACGGCGACCGGTCCAGCGGCCAGGCCGGGGCCGCCAATGACAAGCCCCGCGGTGACAAATCCGGTGGCGGTACGACGGGTGGCGTCTGAGCGCGCCGCACCGTGACCCGCCGCCATCCGCTGCCTTGAAACCACCGCACGTATTTTTTCGAAACCGTCTTCAGATCAATCAGACCAAAGGTTAGAACCATGAGCCTCGATCGCGTTAGCCCCGGCAAGAAGCTGCCGGAAGAGTTCCACGTCATCATCGAAATCCCCATGAACGCCGATCCCGTCAAGTACGAGGTCGACAAGGACACGGGCGCGATCTTCGTGGACCGCTTCATGCTTACCGCCATGCACTATCCGTGCAACTACGGCTACATCCCCCAGACGCTGTCGGAAGACGGTGACCCGGCCGACGTGCTGGTGCTCACGCCGTTCCCGATCCAGATCGGCGCCGTGGTCAAGTGCCGCGCCATCGGCGTGCTGGAAATGGACGACGAGTCCGGTGGTGACGCCAAGCTGCTGGCCGTGCCGGTGGAAAAGCTCTATCCCCCTTACCGCAACATCAAGTCCTATGAAGACCTGCCGGTCGAGGACGTCAGCCGCATCCAGCACTTCTTCGAACACTACAAGGACCTGGAAAAGGGCAAGTGGGTGAAGGTCAAGGGCTGGAAGGGCGTGGACGCCGCGCACCAGGAGATCGTCTCCAGCGTCGAGCGCTACAACAAGGGCGAGAAGTAAGCCGCAGGCGCCTGGCGCCTGGCCCGCAAGCCACAAACCGCAAGGCGCCGTTCCGGCCTTGCGGTTTTTTGCTGGGCGGATGGCGCGTGAAATCGTATGATTCAGGCGCTGGCGCGGCGGTGTTGCGGGCGCCGGCGCATTCTATTGCTAGGAGATCGCATAATGCGTTCGAAAATCATCATGGCCGTTTCCGTGGTCTTCGCGTTGGTGCTGACCGGCTGCAATACAGTCGCGGGCGCTGGCAGGGATATCAGCCGTGCCGGCAGTGCCATCAGCAATGCCGCGGAAAAATAAGCGGCGATCCTTTCGCCGGGTGTTTTGAAAATGCCACCCTGACGGGTGGCATTTTCTTGGGCGGAGGATGCCTGGTGGCGCCCAGGCTCAGGACCCGAATCGGTGCCCGGGGCCGCCTGGCGACTCGGTAAGAAGCACTCGAATGGGATAGACCAAGCCGGGGCTTAACCAAACACGTCTTCGATCAGCCCCAGCAATTCGGGGCTGGGCACGACGCTGCCGGTGCCATCCTCGTCCGTGGCTACGGTCAGCAGGCCCGCGTCTTCCAGCTCCGTTAGCATGCGGCGCAAGGTACTCATGGGAAGGTCGGCCCGCTTGCTCAAACGCGCGAGCGACAGGCGCTTGCCGGGCGCTTCCTGGTGGGTGTCCCAGAAGGCTTGCAGCAGGGCGGCAAGGGCGGGATCCAGATTGTCGCCGTCAGCGCCCGTGGCCAGGGCCGGCGGCATCGACGGGGGCAGGCTCGGCACATCGCCATCCTTGCGGTCCGAGGGGGTATCTTGTGGGCCGTTCAAGATCGACTCCTGGTGCACCGAAGGGGGCCATTTCAGCGTTTCGGTGGTCTTGCAGTGGCCGTTTCCTCGCGTAGGCAGGACGCGGCCAGTTTGCCTAAGGTTACCAGCGCTTTTTCGATTTCCGGTGACCATGCGTAGCTATAGTTCAGCCGGATGAAGTTATGGTAACCGTCGCCGATGGAAAACATATGACCGGGGCCTACGGTGATGCCCCGGGCCAGCGCCAGGCGGTATAGCCGCATGGCGTCCAGGGGCGGCGGCAGGCGCACCCACAGGACATAGCCGCCGCGCGGATGGGACGTGCGCGTGCCCGCCGGGAAGAAGCGCTGCACCGCGGCCATCATCATGCGCGCCTGCTGCGCCAGCATCTTGCGCATGCGGCGCAGATGGCGTTCGTAGCCGTCATGCTGCAGATACTCGGCGATGGCGCGTTGCGGGATCGATGGCGTCGTCAGCGTATTCAGAAACTTCAGTTTTTCGACCTGGTCGCGGTAGCGTCCCGGCATCGCCCAGCCGATGCGGTAGGCAGGCGCCAGGCTTTTGGAAAAGGACGCGCAGTGCAGCACCAGCCCGCGCCGGTCGTGCATCTTCAGCGAACCGGGATGGGTGGGGCCGTAATGCAGTTCCTGGTAGACATCGCTTTCGATGATGGGCATGTCATGGCGCGTGGCCAGTTCGACCAGGGCCCGCTTGTTCGCGTCAGGCATCTGGCAACCCAACGGGTTCTGGAAATTGGGCATCACCATGCAGGCCGCCACGCGCTGGCGGCCCAGGATGTCGGCAAGCGCGTCCACGTCGATACCCGTTTCGGGGTCGGTGGCGACTTCCAGCGCGCGCATGCCCAGGCGTTCGATCGCATGCAGCATGGCGTAGTAGGTGGGCGATTCCACCGCGATGGTGTCGCCCGGCTTGGCCACGGCCTGCAAACAGAGATTGATCGCTTCGGTGGCGCCCAGAGTGACGATGATTTCGCGGGGATCGACGCGGGCGCCGGTTTCCAGGTAGCGGCGGGCGATCTGGCGTATCAGGTCCGGGTTGCCGGGCGGCAGTTCGTCGGGCACGCCCAGCGCCGGGGACTGGCGGCTGATCGCGTGGGCATGACGGCTAAGGCGCTGGAAGGGAAACAGGCGCGGATCGGGGTAGGGCGAACCCAGCGGCACCGCGCTACCGCTGCCGATGGCGCGCAAGGTGGTCAGCACCAGCCGGCTGACGTCGACGGGCGCGGACGCGGGCTGCGACCGGGACGGCGCCAGGCCGGCATCGGGGACCGGCGTGGTCGCGTCGCGATGGCGCACGAAATAGCCTGATTGGGGGCGCCCTTCGATCAGGCCCTGGCTTTCCAGCAGGGAATAGGCGCGGACCACGGTGGTGACGCTCAGGCCGTGTTGCTGGTGAGTCTGGCGGATCGACGGAAGTTTGTCGCCGGCATGCAGGACACCACTGCCGATCTGATGTTCAAGTTCGGCGGCGAGCTTCTGGTACAGCTTCATGAGCGGGTCACAACGGGCACGATAAGGCGGATCACCCAGGGGGATTGCCGCCAAAGGAATTGACTCAGAGCAATTGATTCAGAGCACAGTTTCAAGATTCTAGGCTCAATTTTCCAACTGTGCTCTTTTTTTGCGCGTGCAGGTGTACACCTTGCGCGCCGGGCGCGCGCGTAATCTTGCCCCATCAGACGTCCGCACGCGATCCCGTATGGCGGCGTCCCCAGGAAATACGCATGGATACCCCGAGCAAGAAGACGCGCATCGAGCCCTACCACCATCCGGCCGCCGGTTGGGGGGCGCTGAAAGCGGTTGCCGTGAACCTGATCAAGGAGAAGGTGTCGGGCGGCAATTACCGCACGTTGCTGCGGCAGAACCAGCCTGACGGTTTCGACTGCCCGGGTTGCGCCTGGCCGGACCGGCAACATGCGTCGACGTTCGAGTTCTGTGAAAACGGCGTCAAGGCGGTGGCGGCGGAAGCGACGACCAAGCGCGTGACGCCGGATTTCTTCGCGCGCCATACGGTCACCGAGCTGATGGCCCAAAGCGAATACGAGCTGGAACAGCATGGCCGCCTGACCGATCCCATGGTCTACGACGCGGCGTCCGATCGCTATGTGCCCATCGCCTGGGAGCAGGCCTTCGAGCTGATTGGCAGCCATCTCAAGCGGCTACCCGATCCCGACCAGGCGTCGTTCTATACCTCGGGCCGGACCGGTAACGAAGCGGCTTTCCTTTATCAATTGATGGTCCGCATGTACGGGACCAACAATTTTCCCGACTGCTCGAATATGTGCCATGAGGCCACCAGCCGTGGCCTGCCCGGCACGGTTGGCATCGGCAAGGGCACGGTGACGCTGGATGATTTCGAGCACGCGGATACCTTGCTGATCTTCGGCCAGAACCCGGCCACCAATCACCCGCGCATGATGGGCGAGCTGCGCGAGTGCGCGCGCCGCGGCGCGACCATCGTGTCCATCAATCCGCTGCGCGAGCGTGGCCTGGAGCGCTTCGCCGATCCGCAGAGCCCGGTCGAGATGCTGACCATGAAAGGCACGCGCATCGCCACGACGTTCGTGCAGCCGCGCCTGGGCGGGGACTTCGCCTTGATCAAGGGCGTGGCCAAGCGGGTGCTTGAACTGGACGACGAAGCGTCGGCAGCGGGCACCGAGCGGGTGCTGGACATCGATTTCATCCTGGCGCACACCGCCGGCTTCGACGCTTTCGCCGCGGATCTGCGGGCGCAGGACTGGGCCCCCCTGGAGCAGGAGTCGGGGCTGACCCGCGACGCGATCGAGAACCTCGCGCGTATCTATGTGGGCGGCAAGCGGGTGATCGCCACCTGGGGCATGGGGCTGACGCAGCACAAGAATTCGGTGGCTGCCGTGCAGATGCTGTCCAATCTGATGATGATGCGGGGCAATATCGGCCGCGAAGGCGCGGGCCTGTGTCCCGTGCGCGGGCACTCCAACGTGCAGGGCAATCGCACGGTGGGCATCGAGGACAAGCCGACCCAGGCCTTTCTCGACCGGCTGGGCCGCGTGTTCGACTTCGAACCGCCACGCGAACATGGTTACGACGTGGTGGAAACCATCGAGGAGATGGAAAAAGGGCACGTCAAGGTGCTGATCGGCCTGGGCGGCAACTTCGCCATGGCCACGCCGGATACGCCGCGGACGTGGGAAGCCTTGCGCCGCTGCGATCTGTCGGTGCATATCACCACCAAGTTGAATCGCAGCCATCTGATACACGGCAAGGAAGCCTTGATCCTGCCTACCTTGGGGCGCACCGAGATCGATATGCGCGGTGGCGTGGCGCAAGGGGTCACCGTGGAAGATTCGATGAGCATGGTGCATATCTCCTACGGCATGAACAAGCCGGCATCGCCCAACCTGATGTCGGAAATGGCCATCGTCGCGCACATGGCGCACGCCACGCTGGGCAGCGGCAAGGTGGATTGGCTCTATTACGCGGATGACTACGCCAGCGTGCGCGATGCCATCGAAGCCGTGTTCGACGGTTTCGAGAATTACAACAAGCGCGTGGCGCAGCCGGGGGGGTTCCATCTGCGCGTGGCCTCGCGCGAGCGCGATTGGAAGACCGCCAGCGGCAAGGCCAATTTCATCGTGGCGCAGATCGAAACGGATACGCCTATCCATCGCGCGCGCCAGCGTTTCGGCGATGAAGTGATGGTGTTGATGACCACGCGTTCGCACGACCAGTACAACACCACGATCTACGCGCTGGACGATCGTTATCGCGGTGTGTTCGGCCAGCGCCGGGTCTTGTTCATCAACCAGGCGGATCTGGCGCGCATGGGCCTGCAGGCCGGTGAGCGAGTCGACCTCTTCACCGTGTGGGACGATGACGTGGAACGTCGCGCCGACGGCTTCCTGCTGGTCGAGTACGACATTCCGCAAGGCTGCCTGGGCGCTTATTATCCCGAGACCAATCCGCTGGTGCCGCTCAACAGCGTCGGCGATGTATCGAATACGCCCACGTCGAAATCCATACCGGTCAGGCTGCGTCGGTCCAGCGCGCATTGACGTCGTCCAGCGGCGTTCTCCGTCTGGATGCTTTTGCCCACGTCGGAATTTGCGGATAGCGGGCCGCGGAGGACGCGCCCACACTGAAGTCCCTTCCATTTCTTTTGGGGACTTTCATGTGGGGACCAGCTCAGACCATAGCTCGGACGCCGGCCGATCGCTTTCCTCCGGGACACGCGCCAAGGTGTCGCTCCGGACCACCTTATCCGCCCGCTTTCACCGCCTTGTTCCTGGCGGTACGAGGTGCGTTTCTCCAACCCTTGCCCGCGGCTTGCGCGCCGGTCTTGCCGGTGCCACGGCGCTCCACGACGTTGCTGGGACGACTCTCGCAGTTGGGCCAGGGCATGACGGAGTATGTCGTCGTCGTGGCCCTGGTGGCGGTCGCTGCCATCGCGGTCTATCAGCTCTTCGGGCAAGTCGTCCGTACCCAGACCGCCGCGATGGCCCGCGAACTGGCGGGCGAGGATGGGACCGAGGCCAGCAAGCGGGCAAGGGCGGCCGCCGCCAAGACCACTGGCCAGCTCAAGGAAAAATCGCTCAAGTCTTTCACCAATAACGCCGCGGCGGGAGGCGGCAAGTGAAAACGCGGGCGCGCGGTTATGCCATTCCGCTGGCGCTGGGCCTCGTGTCAGTCGGGGTCATGGCGCTGGTGGCCTTGCACGACCATGGCAATACCGTGGCTGCCCGCGTGCGCCTGACGCACGCGGCAGACGCGGCCGCATACAGCGGCGCGCTGGTGCAGGCGCGCGCCTTGAATCTGTTGGCGTACATCAATCGCACCCAGGCCGCGCATCAGATCGCATTGGCCCACATCGCCACCCTGGCCAGCTGGGCGCAGTTCGCGCGGAACGAGTCAGCACGCTTTCGCCGTGGCAATCCGCCGGGCATGTTGATCGCCATGTTCTATGGACCGACGCACGCCATGGCCTATGCCAGCGCGGTCCGCATCGATGGCGTGGCGGGGGCGCTGGATCGTTTCGCCGAGGCCCACGCGCGTCACGATGCATTGGTGCACGATGTGTTGTCGCGCGCCGCGCAGGCCGTGCTGCGGGACTTGCCGGATGCGCGGCAACGGACCATGCGCACGGTGTTGCAGGCAAACTATCCGGAGTGGCCCCGCCCCGCCTTGGGCGCCGCCATCCAGCGCGATCGTCTGGCGCTGGCTTTCACCGACGATCATTGGCCGGGATTCGTGCAGCGCTATTCCGGGCGGCGGGACGGGACGTTTCGGCCCCTGGTCTTGCGCGCGACCGACCGCTACGCTTTCCTGGGGCCGCGCAGGGGCCTGGCCATGAATCCCTGGCCGGTCAGCTACCTCTGTCCGACGCTGCGACATCAACTGCGGCGCATGGGCGGCACCTCCCTGACGCGTGAAGGAACGTGGGAGTCCGTCGATACGCAATCGCATCATGCCTTGCGTTCCAACAAGTACATCGGCTGCTACTACAGAGAGTACGCAATGGGCTGGGGCAAGGTGCGCAACCCCGGCAAGCAGGTTGCCGATGAAACCGCGCCGCACGCGCCGGCGGATTTCTCGCGCCAGAGTTTCTGGCGCTGGGTCCAGGAAAACGCCGGTTGGGATCTGTTGAATGGCCACAATAATCCGCTGGCGCACGCCTATGCCCGCCTGCAGCGGCAGCGCTGGCATGGCCGTGGGATGGCGGCTTACGCGGAAGTGCCCTTGCAGCGGGCGGCCCGGCCCGCGGGCTTCGAGATCGTGTTGCGGCAGCCGGCGGTTTTGTTGCCTGCCTTGCAGGCCGGTTTGCAGGCCGGTTCGCAGCGGGATTCGCAGGCAAGTTCGCAGCCGAGTTTGCAGCCAGGCCGGGCCTCAGGCGATCCGGTCATTCCCGCTGTCCATCCGCGCGGGCGCTACGCCTATGCCGGACTGGACGCCGACGAACACGTCACGGTGACCAGCGCGGCGGAGACGTATTTCGTGCGCCCTCAGCCGCGCGACGACGGCCGCGAAGAAATTGCGACCCTGTTCCGTCCTTATTGGCAGGCGCATCTTGTGGCGGTTCGTGGCCAGGGCCGGCAGAGCGCAAGGCGTCCATCAGGCGCGCGCCGGCAACGGCAACGCCGCGACCGTTGCCAGAGCGATTGCGGAGAGGGCTTTCACAACGGCTCCCGCAACGGTATCCGGCACGCAAGGCGTCGTAAGCAACGCGGCTTTGGATTGCTGGAAACCTGGCTGGTCATGGGCCTACTGCTGGCGCTGGCGGCCGGTGGCGCTTTATTGGGTGAATGGCACGGCCTGGGTTTGCGCGCCGCGCATGCCAGCCGCGCGCAGGCCTTTCACGCCGCGCAAGGGGCCAGGGAGCACGCTGGCGGGTCACCCGATGACGTCGACAATGCGGCTGCCATGGATCTGTTTCGAGACACGGCGCTGCCCTCAGTGGCGTCCGGGTTTTCAATGCCGGGCGGCGCTGTCACCGCGGACCTGCGGCGCGATTGGAATATGGCGCACGATGGCTTGCTGGCGGTCCATGCCGGCGCGCATGCCGTCCGGCAAGGCGAGGCGACGGGCGCGGGCGTCCTGCGCCGGCATACGGCGCTGATCAGCGGTGCGGGGCACGCCACCGGCGATCGCGCGGCGCAGGCCCGCATCGCCGGTCACCGGGCGGCCTGGCGCCAAGCGGCGGACCGGACGCGCCGTGCAGGCCGGCGCGTGGCACTGGCCTTGAATCGCATCGATGCGGGGTGGGGGCGTTCAGCGCCCGAATTCGACTGGCTGACGCGGTGGGCTGACCTCGTGCCCGCGGAGCGCTTGCGTGCGGCCCGCCGGACCAGGCAGGCATCCTGGCGTGACGCCTACGCCAGGGCGGGGGAATGACATGAAGCCATCGTTCACTGTGGCCTTGGCAGCAGGAATGTCGATCGCGACGGGCTCAGCGTGGGCAGCGCCGCCGCCTTCATTGCCGCCGTTGCCTCCCTTGCCTCCTGGGGGACGTTACGTGTCGACCGGCGACGAGTTGCAGGTGCAAGGACAGACAATGACCGGATGGCTGTTCGAGGCGCCGGGCGACGTACGTGAAATCGCGAAATGGCTTTCCAGGCACAAACCGGTACTGCGCGATCTGCTGGTGGCGCCCGGGCTGGTGATCCTGTCGGGCAATGATGGGGCATCGCATTGGGCGGCACGCATGAGGGACAACGGTGACGGCTGGACGCACGGCACCTTGTCCCGTCTATCGCTGGAGCGCACCGCGCCATCGCCGACGGCGGTGCCGTGGCAACCCGACGGCGCCCGGCTGCATTTCGATGTCCGCTGGCGTGAAGCGCGGCTGAGCGGCAGCCAGCAGGTCTGGTCGCATGGCACCCCGCCCGCTGAACTGCGCGTGCGCCTGCGGGCGACGCTGCAAGGCGATGGCTGGCAGGCCGGCGACCCCGATGCGGCTCTGCCCGCGCGTTGGGTCAAGGCAGCTACGCACCTCTCCATTGTCGTCGTCGAGCAAGGCGGCGGCAGCGGCATCGTCACCGTGCTGGACTGGCTGGAGTAAGCGATCATGGCGTACTTAATGCCGGAACAGCGCTGGGCGATGATCACCATCGCCGTGATGACGGGCATGGCATCGGCCTGGGCGGCCCGCCATCACATCCAGGGCCGTATCGCGCAGATCGAAGCCGAGCTGCGCGTGCCCACGGTGCCGCGGGTGGTGGCCGCCGTCGATCTTGACGCCGGCCTGGTGATCCAGGATGGCCATCTGGCCGTACGGGAGATACCGCAGACCTGGGCCGTCAGCGGCAGCGTGCCGCCGGAGTACGCGGACGGCATCAGCGGCAGCGTGTTGACCCATGGCCTGCGTGCCGGCGAACCGCTGCTCGCGGCGCATCTGGCCAGCGCCGGGCCGCAGGCGTTGTCGCGCCGGGTGGCGACGGGGCGGCGTGCCATCACGATACCGGTGGACGACATCAATTCCTTGTCAGGCATGCTGCAGGCGGGTGACCTGCTGGATCTGTACGTGTCCTTCGAACACCAACGCCGCCGTATTACCGCGCCTTTGCTGCAGGGCGTGCGCGTGCTGGCCACGGGTCGCCAGGCGGGGCGGGAAGGGGAGGCGCTGGGCCAGCAGGCCGGCGGCGCTGACGGCGCGGCGTTCTCGACCATCACGCTGGATGCAGGGCCCGAGGATGCCGTGAAACTCGTGGCCGCGCGGCAGGACGGCACCATTACCGCCATTCTTCGACATCACCGCGATGAACAGGCGACCACCGTCGCCGCGCGTGGCGATCTTGCCGGCTTGCTTGGCGTGGAGGTGGAGCGGCCCGCGCCAGTCGTGGCCATTCTGTATGGCGATCAGATGGGCGGCGACGGCACGGACGATGAGGACAAGGCGCGGGCAGCGCCGGCGGGCCTGTTCGACGCGCCGCTGCCCCAAGGCCTGGTCAGCCGGACGCACCCCGATCCGCATTCCAAGACACAAACTGCCACTGGAGGCCGGCCATGAGATTCCCAAGCCTGCGGCTTGCGATCTTCTGCATCGCAGGAGGCATCAGCCTTAGCGCTGTCGGCGAAGGCGTCCAGGCCCCGGCGGCCGAGCGCACGCAGACCCTCACCATGCTCGTCGGCGATACGCGCGTGTTGTCGCATAAAGGTGTCAGCCGGGTGGCGGTAGGTGACGGGCGCGTGCTCCAGGCCCTGGCGGCGGATGGCCGCGACGTCATCGTGTTCGCCAGGACGGCGGGCGAGTCCGCGCTGCATATCTGGGCGGCAGGCCGGCGCACCGCCTATCGGTTACGTGTTCTGCCCGCCGGTACGCACAGCGCCCGCGCGGAAATCGACACCTTGCTCGCGCGCATTCCCGGCGCGCGCGCGGTCGCGGTGGGTGAGCACGTCGTGATCGAGGGCAACGACCTGAGCGACGCCGATCAGGCGCGGGTGGCGGCGTTGGCGGAACGCTACCCGCAGGTGCTCGACTTTACCGGCAAGGTCGGCTGGGACCGCATGGTCCAGCTGGATGTGCAAGTGGTCGAACTGCCACGGGGACGCTTGTCCGAGCTGGGCATGCGCTGGGATAGCGTCACCGAAGGCGGTTTGTACACGGGCTTAAGCCTGGATGCCGTGTCGAGCAGCAGGCTGCAGGACCGGCCGGGCAGCGCGCCCCTCGCCACGCCTTTGCGCGCCGCGCCCATGGCTGGGTATCTGGGGCTGAACGCCGTGTTGGGCGCACGCCTGAACCTGTTGGCCCAGTCCGGCGACGCCGTGGTCCTGGCCCAGCCCCGGCTGTTGGCGCGCAGCGGCGCGACGGCGGAGTTCCTGGCGGGCGGTGAGGTTCCCTACGCCACGACAGGCCGCGACGGGCAGGCGAAGACGATATTCAAGCCCTATGGCGTGTCACTGCGGGTCACGCCCTCCATCGCCGCCAGCGGCGCCGTGCGCTCCCGCATCGAAGTCGAAGCCAGTTCGGTGGACGCTACGCTGTTGTCGGCAGCGGGGCCGGCGCTGAAAACCCGCCGGGCCGTCACCGAGTTCAACGTGCGTTCCGGCCACACCTTGGTCATCGGCGGCTTCCTGTCCCGCCGCAAAGTGCGCGCGAAGTCGGGCTTGCCGGTGCTGAGCGACCTGCCCTGGATCGGCGGTCTGTTCGGCAGCCGCCGTGACGAACTGCAGGAAACGGAGCTGGCCATCTTCGTCACGCCGACGGTGGTGGCGCGCCACGATCCGTCCATGCGGGAGACGGTCAGGCGCGGCCAGGCCTTGCTGCGGGAGGCATTCGATACCGTGCCCCGCTTGCTGGCGCCCGCCAGCGCCGCCGCTGCCGCGGCGACACATTGGGACCCCTATGGCGGCCAGGGCTCCCAATGGGCCACGGACAAGGACACGGAAACCGACACGGAAACCGACGCGGCCCTGGCCGACTTGCCTTGAGGATGCCATGCTGGAACTGGACTTGCATTTCGATGATGGCGCGAATCGCCTGGTGCGGCTGGCTCCGCCGGTCTTGCTGGGCCGTGGCGCCCACTGCGACGTACGTTTGCGGCACTGGCGCGTGGGCCGTGAGCACGCGCGCCTGTCGGTAGTGGCGATGGGGATCATGATCGACGACCTGGGTTCGCTGGCGGGCACTTTGGTCAACGGTCAACGGATAGCCCAGCACGGTCCGCTGGGACCCACGGACGAGATCCTGGTGGGACCCTGCCTGATCCGTGTGCGCCTGCTCGGCCAGCCGGTCGTGCAAGGCGAGCCTTCGCCCTCCGAGGGCGGCGCGGTCGTCCGCCTGGTGCCCGTCATGGGACGGGCGCTGGACGATGCCGGCAGCCAGGACGAAGAGGACCACGCGCCCGATCACGTGGCGACCGACATGCTGCCGCACCGCCGCCGCCTGCATGCGGCCCTGCTGGACGCGCTCGATCTGCGCCGCCGGGACGTCGCCAGGATGAGCGACGCGATGCTGCGCAGCGAAGCGCAACGCCTGTTGGAAGACCTGGTGCGTGACGACACCCGCCTGCCGCCGCAGGCCGACCGGCGGGCCTTGCTGCGCCAGGTGCTGGATGAAGCGGTGGGACTGGGTCCGCTGTCGCCTTTGCTGGAAGATCCCGCGATCAGTGAAATCATGGTCAACCGTCACGATGAGATCTATATCGAAAGCCAGGGCCGCCTGCTGCGCCACGGCGCCGTCTTCAGCAGCGAGCAGGCGGTGCTGGGCGTGATCGAAAGAATCGTCGCGCCGATCGGCCGGCGTATCGACGAAAGCGCGCCCATGGTGGATGCCCGTCTGCCCGATGGTTCGCGGGTCAATGCGGTGGTGGCGCCCATCGCCCTGAAAGGCGCCTGCCTGACCATACGCAAGTTTCCACGCCACGCCTTGACGATGGACGACCTGCAACGGATCGGGTCGCTGGACGATGCGATGACGGCGTTCCTGTCCCAATGCGTGCGCGAGAAAGTGAACCTGCTGGTGGCGGGCGGCACCGGCTCCGGCAAGACCACCCTGTTAAACATCCTGTCGAATGCCATTCCCGATGATGAGCGCATCGTGACCATCGAGGATGCCGCCGAGCTGCGCCTGCATCACGCCCACCTGGTCAGCCTGGAGGCCCGCCCCGCCAACCAGGAAGGGCGCGGACGCGTCGAGATCCGCGACCTGGTGCGCAATGCGTTGCGCATGCGTCCGGACCGTATCGTCGTCGGTGAGTGCCGCGGCGCCGAAGCCTTCGACATGCTGGCGGCGATGAATACCGGCCACGAAGGGTCGATGACCACGCTGCACGCCAACAGTCCCCGCGACGCCCTGGCGCGCCTGGAAATCATGATCCTGATGGCGGGCATGGACCTGCCGCTGGCGGCGGTGCGCGAACACATCGCCTCCAGCATCCACATCATCGTGCAGCAGGCGCGGCTGGTGGATGGGCGCCGCGTAATCACTTCCATCACGGAGATCACGGGCATGGAAAGCGGCTGCATCCAGACACAGGAGATCTTCCAGTTCGACCGCAGCGGGCCGGGCTATTTCCAGGGCTGCGCGCTGGCGCCGCGCGTGGTGGACCGCTGGCGCGAAGAAGGCCGCGCGCCGCAGGCCTGCCTGTTCGATCGTCGCAACGCCCGGCCGCCGCTGGTGCCGGGCCAGAGGCTGGCGTCATGACGTGGCTCATCGCGGCAGGCGCGGCGCTGTCGGCCATGCTGGCATGCAGCCTGAGCTACGGCTGGTTCGCCGCGGCGCTCACGCGCTATCGGCGGATATACACCGACGAGGCCGGCCTGCGGCTCAGCGAAGTATTCCTGTTCGTCGACGCGCGCCAGCTGTGGACCGCCAACGTCCTGTTGTGCGTGATGTCCGCGGGGCTGCTCTATGCCCTGACCGGCAGCGTGGTACTGGCCCTGGCGGGCGGGATCGCCCCCATCCGCGCGACCCATCTGCTTATCGGCCGCCTGCGCAGGCAGCGTCATGCGCGCTTCGATGCGCAACTGCCGGACACCTTGCAGGCCCTGGCCGGCGGCCTGCGCGCCGGCGCCAGCGTGCCTGCCGCCTTGCGCCATATCGTCGAACAGTCGGCGCCGCCACTGGCGCAGGAGTTCGGCCTGATGTTGCGCGAGCAGCGGCTGGGCCTGTCCTTCGATGCCGCCCTCGGCAATCTGCAGGCACGCCTGCCGTCTGAAGCGACGGGACTGCTGGTGTCGGCGCTGCGCGTCGCTTCGCATAGCGGCGGCAACCTGGCCGAAACCCTGGAGCGTATCGGCGCCATGTTGCGGGCCAGGCAGCAGCTGCGTGCGCGCGTCCAGACCCTGACGGCGCAAGGCCGCCTGCAAGCCTGGGTGGTCGGACTGCTGGCGCCGGGGATGGCCGTGATCCTGGCCTGCCTGGACCCCGCGTCCATGCAGCCGCTGTGGCACACGGCGCTCGGCTGGTCCGTCCTGGCGGTCGTGGCGGTGCTCGAAGTCGTGGGCGTGTGGTGGATACGGCGCATCGTGGATATCGATATCTGAAGGAGGATGCCATGACTCGACCTTCACGGAGGACCGCATGCTGCTGATTGCCGCGCTGCTGGCCGCGGTGTGTGTCGCTTGCCTGGCGCTGCTGGCGCGCGGCTGGCTGGTGTTGCTGTGGGGGAGGGAGGCTGAGCGCCCGCCGCTGCCGCCGCTATGGCGTGCCGTCTGGCCCTGGCTGGACCGGGTCGCGCGTGGAGGTTGGCTATATCTGTCCTGGCGCAGCCGGAGCCGCTTGCGCAAGGTGCTGGAGCGCACGGGGCTGCATCGCCTGCTGACGCCCGCGCACGTGGCCGCGGCCCGCCATCTGAGCGCGGCCGCCATAAGCGTGTGTGCGTTGTTGCTGGCCGACTTCTGGCTGGCGGCGGCGTCCGTTTCAGGGGCCGCGCGCGGGTGGACCGTGGCCGGCGCCGGTCTGCTGGGGGCCACCCTGGGCGCCTGGTTGCCGACCCGCGCCTTGCGGGTCCGCGCCAGCGACCGCGCGCGTCATATGGAAAAGGAATTGCCTTTCCTGCTCGACATGACCACCTTGTGCGTCGAAGCCGGCCTGAATCTGCAGGGGGCCTTGCAGCAGGCCGTGGAGTATGGGCCGGCGGGTCCGCTGCGCGATGAATTGCAAAGGGCCCTGGGCGACATGCGTGCCGGCATGGGGCGGCTGGACACCATGCGCGCGTGGGCCTTGCGCACGGACATCCACGGCGTGCGTATCCTGGTCGCCGCGCTGGCGCAGGCCGACAGCCTCGGCATGAGCCTGGGGCCGATCCTGCGCACGCAGGCGCAACAGCGGCGCGAGGAGCGATTCCAGCGCGCCGAGCGCCTGGCGATGCGGGCACCCGTGAAGATGCTGCTGCCGCTGCTGGCATGCATCTTTCCCTGCACCTTCGTCGTGCTGGGCTTTCCTATCTTCGTGCAATTGCGGGACGCGCTGCAATGAGGCAAGCACCAGGGCGTTTGCGCTTGTGGCCCCTGCGGCGCTGGTGCGCCCGCCTGCGCGGCCTGGCCGGACGGCCGCCGCCGCGCCGGGCACTGGGGGTGTGGATCTACCCGTGCCGGGCGGTGCATACGCTGGGCATGCGCTATCCGCTGGACCTGTTTTTCCTTGACCGCGCCAATCGGGTGATCAAGGTCGTGGCGGGCCTGCCACCGCGCCGGCTGGCCTTATGCCTCCGTGCGCTCTCCGTCGTCGAACTGCAGGCTGGCGTTATTGATATTGAAGACGGAGGTATAGGCCGGGTAGAAGCTGCTGTAAAGCACGCCGCCCGCCACGATATTGACGGGAATCTGCAGGATGCCGACCATTTGCTTCGGTAAGCCCAGGGCAACCAGCAGGTCGGAGCAATAGCTGATGGCCAGAAAAGCCGCCACCCACGTCAAGCCGTAGACCAGGAAGGCCCACTTGTTGCGCCAGCAGGCGATGCCCGAAAAGAACAGCGACTGGCCCAGGCGCACCCCATGCCAGGCAACCAGCACCGGCGCGTGCCAGAACATGGCCGCGATGATGACGTACAGCGTCGCGAACACCAGCAAGGGCCCGCGCACCGCCATCAGGAAAGGGGTCAGGTCCTGCGTCACGGATGCCGCTCGTATGCCGTCGGTCAGCGCGCTGGCGAAGGGCATGAAAGCGAGGAGGCCCGCCAGCAGGCACAGGACGGCATAGCTCAGGCCCATGATCATGAGCTTCTTGAACACGCCCGGCTTCAGCAAGGGCTTGAGCCACATCGACGGCAGCATGGTGCGGTCCGCCTCGATGTGCTTGCAGGCCGACAACGTCACCAGCGTCACCACCGGCATCAGGGCGACAAAAAACAAGGGGCCCACGGGCGGGGTGTAGGTCGCGAACAGGACCATCAGGCTGATGAACAGCGCCCATGCGAACAAGGGTAGCGGTTGTCGCATGAACAGGCGGAACCCGTCACGGGCCCAATGCCAGCCTGCGGTCGCGGGAAGGGATGCTGCTTGCATGTGTCTTACTTACGCTGCCAGAAGATATACGTAGCTTAATTATGGGGCCACGCCGCTGATGGGCAAGGCCTCGGGAGCAACGCGGTGGCGCAACTGCAACACTCTTTCGAAGTGGCGCGGGTCGTGCGGTTTGAGGGTCTGGGCCGGGCGGGGCAGATAGAAATCAAAAAGACGCGACAGCCAGAAGCGCACGGCGGCGGCGCGCAGCATGGTGGGCCAGAGCTGGCGCTCTTCATCGGTGAAGGGCCGGACTTCCGCGTAGGCCTGCAACCAGGCTCGCGCCAGTTCCGGCACGATGGCGCCGCTGGCGCGGTCGATGCACCAGTCGTTGACGCTGACCGCCACGTCGAACAGCCAGCTTTCGCAACCGGCGAAGTAAAAATCGATGAAACCGCCCATGCGGGGCGCCTCGAACGTGCCGGTGAACAGCACGTTGTCGCGGAACAGGTCGCAGTGGGACGGCCCGACCGGCAGGGCCTGCCAGGCCGGTGTTGTCGACAATTGCTGTAGTTCGTCCAGGGTCTGGGTAAGCAGGGTGTCCTGCTCCGCGTCCAGGAAGGGACGGACCGTAGGCGCCGTCTGCAGTTGCCAGGGCAGGCCGCGCAGATTGGGCTGGCGCATGGAAAAGTCGCGCGACGCCAGGTGCGCGCGCGCCAGGGTGGCGCCTGTCAGGCGGCAGTGTTCGACGCCGGGGGCGGGCTCATAGCCGCCGTCCAGCCGGCTGACGATGGAGCAGGGCTTGCCGTGCAGGCGGGTCATGCGCGTGCCGTCATGCCGCGTCTGCGGCTGCGGCACCGGTACGCCACGCTCGGCCAGCAGGTGCATCAGTTCTATGTAGAACGGCAACTGCTCGTAGGTGAGCACCTCGAAAATCGTCAGCACGTATTCCCCGCCAGTGGTGGTGAGGAAGTAATTCGTGTTTTCGATGCCTGCCGTAATGCCGCGCAGCGATACCAATTCGCCCAGGTCGTAGCCCTGCAAAAGGTCGCGGGCGTCGTTGTCGGTTACGGTCGTGAATACAGCCATCGGATCAGGTATGAGGGTGAGGAAACGCCCATGGTGGCAGGGCAGGCGGCGCAATTTTAGACTACCGCGCACCCTCGTCGACCCGGGCGCCGGCCCAGGCCGTAAAATACACCCATATTTTTACTGGATGATTTCCTGTGTCTGCTCCCGACTGGCGGCTGTGCGTTGCTCCGATGATCGATGTCACGGATAGGCATTGCCGCTATTTCCACCGACTGCTGGCGCCGCGGGCGCGCCTCTATACCGAGATGATCACCACCGGTGCTTTGCTGCACGGGGACGTGTCGCGTCATCTGGATTTTGACGAAACCGAGCATCCGGTGGCCCTGCAGCTGGGCGGCAGCGAACCGGAAGCTTTGGCCCAGGCCGCCCGCCTGGGGCGTCAATGGGGCTACGACGAAATCAATCTGAATTGCGGCTGTCCGTCCGAACGGGTTCAGCGCGGGGCGTTTGGCGCCTGCCTGATGGCCGAGCCGGATCTGGTGGCCGATTGCATGAAGGCCATGCAGGACGCCGTGGATGTGCCGGTGACCGTCAAGCACCGGCTGGGCCTGGATTATGACGAGTCGTATGGTTTTACGCGGGATTTCGTCGGCAAGCTCTATGACATCGGCTGCCGGGTGTTCATCGTGCACGCCCGCAATGCGGTGCTCAAGGGCCTGTCGCCCAAGGACAACCGCCAGATTCCGCCGCTGCGCTATGACGACGCCCTGCGCCTGAAACAGGACTTCCCCGACTGCACCATCGTGCTGAACGGCGGCCTGGACCAGGCCCAGCCTTCCCTGGAGGCGCTGGACGGCTTCGACGGCGTGATGCTGGGCCGCGCGGCCTGGCACACCCCGCGCGTGCTTTCGGAAATCTCGCACCAGCTGTGGCCGTCACTGCCCCTGCCGGGCGATGCCCAGGTGGTGGACGCGATGACCCGCTACGCCGCCAGCCAGGTCGCCAAGGGCGTGCCCCTGCGCATCCTGGTGCGGCCGCTGCTGGGGCTGGTCAATGGCCAATCCGGCGCGCGCCGCTGGCGCCGCATCCTGTCCGACGCGGCGCGTCTGCGCGACGAAGATCCCGGCCTGATCTACGAAGCCTGGCGCACCCTGCACGATCCGCGCCAGCGCGGCGGCATGGCGACGGAAACCGTCGAGGACGACGAGCAGGATTTTCAGGCTTTGGGCGCGGCCGCGTTTTCTTCGTCCATGGGCCAGTCGCGTATATAGGCCTTCAGCATATTGTTTTCGAATTGCTGGGCCGCCACGATGGCCTGGGCCATGTCGTAGAAGGAGATCACGCCCATCAGCATCGGGCCGTCCATGACGGGGATGTAGCGGGCGTGCCGTTCGAGCATCAGGCGCTGGACTTCGTCCGCGCTGGTGTTGGGCGTGACGCTGACAGGCGCGTCGTCCATGATGCTGCGGATGGTGGCATTGCCCACATTGCCGCCGCTGGCATGCACATGGCGCATGATTTCACGGAAGGTGAGCATGCCACAGAGCTGGCCGGATTCCATGATGACCACGGAGCCGATGTCCTGCTCGGCCATGATTTCGACCGCGCGCGCCACCGGCGTGTCGGGCGTGGCGGTAAAGAGCGTATCGCCCTTGACGCGCAGGATTTCACTGACTTTCAACATGATGAGTTCCTCCTAGGGCGAACCCGGGATTATTTCTTGAGTGCTTCGATTCTGAGGATGTCCGCCGACTCCGTGCCCGTATTTTGCGCTTCCTGCATGAGTTCTTCCAGCGTGGGCGCGGCATGGCCTTGCAGGGCGGCCAGGGCGATGGCATAGGCTTCGGGGTATTCCTTGAGGCGTGGCTGACCCCGATCGAGCAGGAAACGGTCGATCACGGCGTCCAGGCGGGTGCGCTGCGGGTCGCAGGACAGGATCCATTGCTGTTCCTGGGTGCGCGTGACCATGCCGAGATCGCTCAAGGTTTCCAGCACGGAATTCAGCTCGTCCTGGTGCAGATGCAGGTCGGACGCCAGATCGCTGGTGCCGCGGCCTGCCGGTGTCTGGCCCAGCGCGGCGTGGAGCGCGCGCAGCACGGCGATGGCGTCGATGAAGGTGGCGCCCGGTTCGCGGTTGACTTCCCAGCGCCCCAGTCGCAACAACGGCAGGCTGGCGGCGACGGTGGCGCCGAACAGGATGGCCAGCCACGACAGATAGATCCACAGCAGGAAGATCGGCAGGGTGGCGAAGGCCCCGTAGATCACTGTGTAGGTGGGAAAGCGGGTCAGGTAGAAGGCGAAGGCCGCCTTCATGATTTCCAGCACGATGGCGGTACCGATGCCGCCCGCCAGCGCATCGCGCCAGTAGACCCGGCGGTTCGGCACCACGAAGAACAGGGCGGCGAAACCCAGGCCGGTGACGGCCAGCGGCAGCACCGATACCGTCAGGCCGATCAGGTTGGGCACGTCCTTGACCAGGCCCATGGATTCCCGCGCCAGGAACGAGGTGGCCCACAGGCTGGCGCCCGCCACCACGGGGCCCAGGGTCACGGCCGCCCAGTAGATCAGCGCGCGCTGGGCCAGCGGCCGCTGGCGCGTGACGTGCCAGATATCGTTGAAGGTCTTGTCGATCATCATGATGAGCATGATCGACGTCACTACCAGGATCGCGCCCCCGATCGCCGTGAGCCGCGAGGCCTGACGGGCGAACTGGTTGAGGTAGTTCATGATGTTGTCCGACACCGCCGGCGGCATCAGGCTGGTCGACAGGAAGTTTTCCAGCGCGATGCGGAATTCCTGAAAGACCGGGAAGGCGGTGAACAAGGACAGCACCACCGTCAGCATGGGGACGATGGCCAGGACGGTGGTGAAGGTCAGGCTGGACGCGACCTGAAGCAACTCTGCTTCGGCGGTGCGGCGCCCGGCGAAACGCAAAAGTTTGACCGTGCGACCTGTCCAGGAGGTTCGCTGTGGCGGCGCTGCGGGCCCTGCCGGCGTTGCGGCAGCCGACTGTACTGGCGAATTCATCAGGCGATAATAGCAGTATGAATGGTCCTCAACTCAACTCCTGGCTGCGCGGCATTGCGACAGTTGCGCTGGTAGCCCTGCTGGTCCTGTGCGTCCTTTGGGAAACCGTCCTGTCGCCGTTGCGTCCGGGCGGCTCCTGGATGTTGCTCAAAGCCTTGCCCCTGGCGGTGCCCCTTGGGGGCATCGTGCGGGGCAACCTCTATACCTATCAGTGGGCCAGCATGCTGTCGCTGCTATATGTAATGGAAGGGGCGACCCGGGTCATGTCCGACGTGGCGCCCGTGTCGGCGGCGCTGGCGGGCCTGGAGCTTGCGCTGGCCCTGGTGTTTTTCATCAGCGCCATCATGTATGTGTACCCGGCCAAGCGGGCCGCGCGGCGGCGCAAGCTGGCCAGCCGCGCCTGAATTCCGCGCTTGCGCCTTCCTGTCTCAACCCTGACCGGCTCCGATCATGTCCCTGGCTACCTCCCTGGACGAACTGTCCCTGAGCAATTCCTTCGCGGCCCTGCCGCCGGATTTCTATACCCGTCTGCAGCCCCGCGGCCTCACCGCCCCCCGCCTGCTGCACGCCAACGAGGACGCGGCGGCCCTGTTGGGGCTGGATCCCAAGGTGCTGGGGAGTGACGCCTTCTTGCGCGTTTTCGCCGGTGTGGATCCGCTGCCCGGCGGCGATCCGCTGGCGGCCGTGTATAGCGGGCACCAGTTCGGTGTCTGGGCGGGCCAGCTGGGTGATGGCCGTGCCCACCTGCTCGGCGAGGTGGCCGGGCCGGACGGCCCCTGGGAGTTGCAGCTCAAGGGCGCCGGCCTGACGCCTTATTCCCGCATGGGCGACGGCCGGGCCGTATTGCGATCGTCGGTGCGCGAATACCTGGCCAGCGAGGCCATGCATGGCCTGGGTATCCCGACCACCCGCGCTTTGGCCCTGGTCGTGTCCGATGACCCCGTGGTCCGCGAGACGGTGGAAACCGCCGCCATCGTCACCCGCATGGCGCCCAGCTTCGTGCGCTTCGGTTCATTCGAGCATTGGGCGTCGCGGCGGCAGCCGGAGCAGTTGCGCCAATTGGCCGACTATGTGATCGACGGCTTTTACCCCGCTTGCCGGACGGCGGGCGAGGGCGGCGCCCCGTATCTGGCGCTGTTGCGCGAAGTCATCGGCCGTACCGCGCGCCTGATGGCGCAATGGCAGTGCGTGGGCTTTTGTCATGGCGTGATGAATACCGACAATATGTCGATATTGGGCCTGACCCTGGATTATGGGCCGTACGGTTTCATGGATGCCTTCCGGCTCGACCATATCTGCAATCATTCCGACAACCAGGGCCGCTACGCTTGGAATCGGCAGCCTTCCGTCGCCTTGTGGAATCTGTATCGCCTGGGCGGCGCGTTGAATGTTTTGATTAATGACGTCGATGCGGTCAAAGCCGAACTGGAAGCCTATGAAGCCGAGTTCACTTCGGCATTCCATAACGGAATGGCGGCCAAACTGGGGATCGCCCCGTGGCGCCCGGATGACGAGGCGCTGCTCGACGAACTGTTGAAACTGATGCACGACCAGCGCGCGGATTTCACCCTGACCTTCCGGTATTTGAGTGACGCCTTGCGCGGCCAATCCCAGCCTTTTTTGGATTTATACATGGATCGGGACGGCGCGAAGGTCTGGTTGGACAAGTGGGCGGCTCGGCAGGATGCGATGGGCGGTGACAGGGCAAGCAGAGCGGATGGAATGGATCAGGTTAATCCGCTCTACGTGTTACGAAATCACCTGGCTGAAAATGCAATTCGTGCCGCCAAGCAGGGCGATGCTTCAGTTATTATCGAACTCTTGCGGATCCTTAAGAATCCTTTCCTTAAATATCCAAACGCTGAAACATATGCCAGCCTGCCCCCGGACTGGGCTAGTGATTTGGAGGTAAGTTGTTCGTCGTGAAAATGACGCACACTTGTCGAAAGTATTCTGCGAGTCATCCGGAAGGCGGCATCCTTTATTGCAATGTATTCGCTTTTGGTGCATTCTCCGCACTACGGGAAGGATTTGTAAATAAGAGATAAAAAGACTCATATTTTCGATCTTTTGTCCGGCTTTTCGCATTGTTGCCAGGGCCGTTGCAGGGTACTGGCGTTGAGGGGTCACGCATTTTTTCGCCCGAAAAAACCTCCTGCGTGACTGGGCGCAATTCCCGAAGGAATATGTATCGTGCAAACGCAAGCCGCAGACGGGGTCCTGTGTATCGGTCTGTTAGAGGATGATGCGGATTTTCGTGAAGAGTTGGTGCTGGGACTCGGTGGTTACGGGTTCCGGGTCTCTTTCGCATGCGGGAATTCGGCAGACTTCTATCGGCAGATGGAAAGCCAGCCTTGCGACGTCGTCATCCTTGATGCGAACGTGCAGGGCGGCGAGGACGGTTTTTCCGTAGCCACGCGCCTGCGTGCGCTGCATCCGGTCGGCATCGTCATGCTGACGGGCCGGGCTGCCCTGGAAGATCGCGTGCGCGGTCTGGAAGGCGGCGCCGATATCTATATGACCAAGCCGGTCGATCTGCTTGAGTTGAGCTCGGTCATCCGCAGCCTGGCGCGACGCATGCGCCTGTCGCGCAGCCCCGCGCAGGCGCCGGGCGCCGATCGCGGCGTGGCGCAAGCCTGGTCTTTGCAGGACGGCGGCTGGATACTCGTGTCGCCGGAAGGCGTGTCGCTGCATCTGAGCTCGCAGGAACGCCTGTTCCTCAATGCCTTGATCGAGGCCAGCGGCAATGTGGTCAGCCGGCAGGCGCTGTCGGAACTGTTCAACCCGGCCAACCCCAGCGATTTCGAGCTGCGTCGTATCGACGTGCTGGTCAGCCGCTTGCGCGCCAAGGCGCAATCCAGCGGCATGAAGCTGCCCGTGCTGTCCGTGCGTGGCCAGGGCTACGTGTTCGCGGCTTGAGTGCGCTTGACGTCCTGTAAGCGCTAGCTCCACACCCCCGAGGTACTCGGGGCGTGCAACGCTCTCAGCTTTCCTGCCGCGTCGGCAGCGCCATCGTGAAGCGCGCGCCGTGCCCCGGCTCGCTTTCCACCGTCAGGCGTCCGCCCTGGCGTTCGCAGATCTTGCGCACCAGATGCAGGCCTAGCCCCAGACCCTTGGTTTCCCGGTGGGCGGCGCGGCGGAAGTGCGGATCGAAAATCTTCTCCTGTACGTCTTTCTCGATGCCCGGGCCGCGGTCGGTCACGGTGATCGTGGCCATGGCGCCGTCGGCAGCGGCGCGCACTTCGATTTCTATGGGCTGGTTGGCCGGCGAATATTTGATGGCGTTGTGGATAAGATTGCGCAGCACCACGCCGCTCAACGGGCCGTCGCACCAGGCCTCGACGGGTGTGGGCGCAAGGACTTCCAGCTTGTGGGCGGCTTCCCCGCGCAAGCTGGCGGCGATGGCGCGCGCCAGTTCGCCGAGTTCGACGCGGCTGCGTTCCGGCGCCATGGCATCGTCTTCCAATGACGTCTGGCTCAGCAACTGATCCATCAGTTCGTTGATGCGGCCCACCGCGCGGCTGATGCGTTCAAGGCGACGGTCGACTTCCTCGCCGCTGCCGGCCAGCACCATCTCCAGGGATTGGGTCGCCATGCTGATGGTGGACACCGGCGCGCGCATCTCGTGCGACATCAGGGAGTGCATCTGGCGCTGGCGCTCCAGGGCATCGGCCAGCGCCGACAGGCGTTTTTCGATCAGCGCGTAGCCGTCGTCGGCGGGGGCGGAGGGCGGCCTCCCGGGCGGCTTGGCTTCCCCGGCGACGGACCGAGCTTCAACGGTGGCGGTGGCAGCGTGCCCGGCGGCATGCTGGCCGGAGGCCATGAGCACGAAGCCCATGGCCAGGACCAGGGTCAGCAAGGCGCCGGCATAGGCCGCCACGATATTGCCGCTCAGCAGCAAGGCAATGGCCAGCGCGGCCAGTACGGTGCTGCCACCGCTGGCGGCCGAGCGCCGGCGCGTCCAGGCGGCGCCGCTGACCAGCAGGACGAGGACGGCGGCGCCGAGCGCGCAGTAGGCGCCGGTGGTGGCGAAGGAGAAAGTATTCAGGAGATTCTGCACGATGGGACAGGCCTGATGAGTGGACGACCGTGGGTCGGATCTGGCGGCGCTGCTAGATCGCCGCGACGTCGCTGTGAACGGGGGTGATGTGCAATTCGTGCAGAAGCGCCGCGGTTTTCTCGTCCGGCACGTCTTCGGCGTAGGCGTCGATCTTCAGCTGCCGCGCGGTTTCGCTCACGGACCCCGCCAGATGGAGGCTGCCTGGGCTTTGCGCCAGGCCGCTGACGAAATCGCCGCCCACTTTGACGTAGAAGATGGGCAACTGATGCAGGCGCGTCATGGCGGCGAAGTCCTGCGACAGGCGGCGAATGCCGATCCGCGCGCCGGCGTCGGTGGCGACCTCGCAAAGCGTGCGCGCCACGCTGTAGTTTTCGGCCAGGCCATGGGCGTCGATTTCCAGCACCAGGCGCACCGTCTGCGTGGGGCGGTCGCGCAGCAATTGCCCCAGGCGGGGCAGGAAATTCGGCTGAGCCAGGGACGCCAGAGACAGGCGGATGGCCAACTGGCCGGCGTGGGACACCAGCCAGTCCAGGCCCAAACGCACCGCCTGGATGTCGCATTCCGCGCTCAGGCCCAGGCGAATCGCGGCGGGCATGAAGCGCGCCGCGGTGATGGGGGCGGGGGTTTCGGCATCGTGCAGGATCAGCGTTGCCTCGTTGCGCAGCAAGGCGTCGTCAGGGCCGCGCAGGCCGCGTACATCGAGCGAGAAGCGATGCTGGTCGAGGCCGGCGATGAGGGTGTCGCGCCATTGATGCTCGCCGCCATTGTCGCTGCGCGGTTCGTGATTGGCGTGTTCGATGGCATCGTTGTCGCTGCTTTCGGCACGCATCAGGGCATGGTCCAGACGGGCCAGCAGGTCGCTGGCCTGGTCGTCGGCGCCGTAGGGGGTAAGCGCCAGGGCCCAGCGGCACCAGCGCTGCTCGCCCAGCGCCAGGCGCAGCGCGCGCAATTCCAGGCGCAGTTTGTCACCGGCAACGCCGGCTTGGGCCGGCGTCGTGGCCGGCAGCAGCAAGGCGAAATCCGAACCGTTCAGGCGGGCCAGCAGGTAAGGGGGCGCGTGGCGCCGGCCCAGCAACTGGTCGAGCCGATGCGCCAGCGAGCGCAGCCACTGGTCGGCGTTGTCGCGCGGCATGCGCCGATTGATCTCGATCAGGTCGCGCTGGCGGAACATCAAGACGTGGCCTGGGCCTTCCGAGCCGGCCTGGCTCAGCGCGCGGCGCAGTTCATTGTGGAAGTAGCGGCGATTGGGCAGCCGCGTGACGGGGTCGAGATTGAGTTCCAATTGCATGGACTCGATACGCGCGGTGTTCTCCGCCGCCGTCGCGCGAAACATTTCGCGGGCCTGCGCCAGGGCGTCATTCACCTCCGCCAGTTCACTCACGGCCGGCAGTGCGCCGGGTGCCGTGTCAACACCGCCGAGGGTGCGCAGCCGGCGGCTTAATTCGGCCAGCAGGCGCCGGTCCAGCCAGCGCCACAAGGCGACGGCACTGGCCGCCCAACAGACGCCGCTCGCGGCTACCGTCAGCGCAAGGACGATGCGGGCGGGACCGTTGGCCTCCACGAGGATGCCGAGCGCCTGGGAACCTATCAGCAGCAGGGCAGTGAGGGCCGCGATGCCAAGCAGGGTGGTGCGCAGTATGGACATGGATCTGGGGTATGTACTCGAAGTCGTCTTGCATGCCTGCCTGGACGGGGCGGGCGGTTGTAACGTTGTGATTATCGTTGCCGGACGATCGCCGCGCTAGTGTAAGGGCTAAAACCGAGCGGGGGCGGAAAGCGGCCGAGGGGCGGACGGTGTCGCGCGAGGGCGATAAAGGGCAAGGCCGGGCCGCGGTGACCGCGGCCCGAGACTCGGCAAGGGGGATGTCGCGGGCCGGCCCGGCGCGGCCGCCCGCCCAGGCAAGCAGCTACTGCGCGATCTCTTCGCGTTCGCGTCCGTAGATCTCGACGCGGTTGCGGCTGCCGCTCTTGGCGCGATACAGGGCCATGTCGGCACGCATCAGCAAGGTGTCCAGCGACAGTCCCGGCTCGTGCAGCGCCAGGCCGATGGAGATGGTCATGCTCAAGGGACCGCCTTCGAGCAAGCCGATTTTCATGCCCGCCACGGCCTGGCGCAGGCGTTCGGCGGCGACCAGCGCGGCCGGCAGGTCGGTGTGCGGCATCAAGGCGGCGAATTCCTCGCCGCCGAAGCGGCCGACGATATCGCTGTCGCGCAGCGTATTGGTGATGGTGTCGGTGACGCGGCGTATGGCCTGGTCGCCCACATGATGGCCGTAGCGGTCGTTGATGGACTTGAAGTGATCGATGTCGATCAGCAAGGCCGCCAGCGGATGCGGATAACGGCGGCATTGCAGGATCTGCGCCTCGGCGGTTTCCATGAACGCGCGGCGATTCTTCAGGCCGGTCAGCGGATCGGTATTGGCCAGCCAGACCAACTGGCGGGTACGGTGCGCCACTGCCGATTCCAGCCGGGCATTGGCTTGCGCCATGCGCTGGTTGAAGTGGCGCGCATGGCGGTTCAGCACCAGCAGCCAGATCGCCAGGATCACCGTGCCGGCGATCAGGCCGGCCAGCGTCCATTCGAGATTGCGGAAGCCTTGCGCCAGTTGAGCCCGGTTGCCGTGCGTGATGGAGCTTTGTTCGCGCTGCACGGTATTGGCGATGCGGTCGGCGATGCCGCGCAACTCCTCCGCCCGGTCGGAAACCTCGACGGCGATCTGCCGTACGCGCACCGGATCCTTGATCTCGGCGGTGTCGTGCCAGGTACGCAACTGATCGTCCAGCCCGATCAGGTCGCGGTCGGCGGCGGGAATGGCGCGCAAGAGGGCCAGCCCGGCGGCGCTTTCGGCGGTCCCGGGATTGACGAACGTGGACAGCGCCTGCAACCGCTGCGTGAAGTCGCGGGTATCGCTGCCACCCGCCGCGCGGCTGGCGGACGTCGCCAGGCCGTTCACCTGGGAAATCAGGCGATAGCTGTAGAACGCGGCGTCGTCACCATTGGGCTGCGAAGCGGTACGCGTCTGCTGGTACAGGGTGGCCCCTGCCATGATGATCAGCAGCACCATGGCGCCCAGCAACGCGGCCAGGGCGATCGCCAGACCCCGCCGGCGCGGCACGTCCGCCGGCGCCTGCCAGGCGTCGTCCTGCGGCAGGCTCTGGGCCTGTGCGGGCGGCGGCGGGGAGGGCGGCGGCAGCGTCATGGGGGAGGAGACTTGCGGACGGGCGCTCAAGGCGCCCGCGCGCCGTGCCGGTGGGCGGCGCCAAGGCGGTGCAGCGACAGGGTCACGAAGAACTGCCCGCGCGTGTCGGCTGCGGGGCGCGAGCCGTGCAGATGAGGAAAGCGATCGTACATGCAGTCTCTGTTCCTATTGGCAAGGATGACGAGCGCAGCGCAAACGACAAACCAGCCAAGGCGTCGTCAGACATCCCGGCGCGAGGCTACGCGTATGGATAATCGAGATGCTCGGCGGCCACGGACCAACGCGCTTGGTCTGTGATACAGAAAGCATCCAGTGTTATCAGTGGGTTAGCATTGTGGGCGGGACCCACTTATCAATCAACAACGAAAATTATCGGCAAATCTCTGCATTATGAGAATTTATTGCCGATCTTTTCTTTGCATGCAATTTTTCCATCAGAATTCTCCGCGGTCATTCGCGCGCCGGCTGAAGCCCGCTGGGACGCCAGCAATGTCATAATCCGCGTTAATCCTTCCCTACCGCAGCCTCCCGGGGCCGCGGGTCACGCATTCTCCAGTTCTTCACCATGTCCGGCAATACCTTAGGCACTCTTTTTTGCGTAACGAATTTCGGTGAGTCGCACGGTCCGGCCATCGGCTGCGTGGTGGACGGCTGTCCCCCTGGATTGCCGCTGGAAGCCGCGGATATCCAGGCAGAGCTCGATCGCCGCCGCCCCGGCACGTCGCGTCATGTGACGCAGCGCCAGGAGGCCGATCAGGTGGAAATCCTGTCCGGCGTGTTCGAAGGCGTCACCACCGGCACGCCCATCGGGCTGCTGATCCGCAACACGGACGCCCGCAGCAAGGATTACGCGAACCTGGTCGACACCTTCCGTCCCGGGCACGCCGACTACAGCTACTTCAAGAAGTATGGGGTGCGCGATCCTCGCGGGGGCGGCCGGTCTTCCGCCCGTCTGACGGCGCCCACCGTGGCTGCCGGCGCCATCGCCAAGAAATGGCTGCTGGAGCAGCACGGCGTGCGGGTGCGCGGCTATATGAGCCAGCTGGGCCCCATCAAGATTCCCTTCGAGACCTGGGACGAAGTCGGCCGCAACGCCTTCTATGCGCCCAATGCCGGCGTGGTGCCTGAGCTGGAAGCGTTCATGGATGCGTTGCGCCGCGACGGCGACTCCATCGGCGCGCGCATCGAAGTGGTTGCCGAGAACGTCCCGGCCGGCTGGGGCGAACCCGTCTACGATCGTCTGGATGCCGATATCGCGCACGCCATGATGGGATTGAATGCCGTCAAGGGCGTTTCCATGGGCTCCGGTTTCGAAAGCATCGAACAGCGCGGCTCGCAGCATGGCGACGAGATCATGCCCGACGGCTTCCTCGGCAACAATGCCGGTGGCGTGCTGGGCGGCATTTCCTCGGGACAGCCGGTGACCGTATCGCTGGCGATCAAGCCGACGTCCAGCATCCGCGTGGAACGGCGTTCCGTCGACCGGGCCAATAATCCGACCTCGGTGCAGACCCAGGGCCGCCATGATCCCTGCGTGGGCATCCGCGCGACACCGATCGCCGAGGCGCTGCTGGCCCTGGTGCTGATCGATCACGCCCTGCGGCAGCGCGGCCAACGCGGCGCGTAGTCCACGACCGGCTGCCGGCCGGGGCAATACGAAACAGGGTGGCGAGCGTGAGCGCCACCCTTTTTTTTGACGCTGGGCCGCCCCGAGTCAAAAAGCGGCCCCTTGGGGGACCGGGCAACCCGCAGGGTTGCCTTAAGGGGCCTTATTCGCGCGCGAGCGGGTGCGGGCACTTTAGCCACATTGCTTCGGGGGAGTGTTGAGGGGCGGAGCCCCTCAACCAAATCCTCGCGCGGAGCGCGGAGGGCGCAGCCCTCGGCTACCGCCCCCCCCTGCATGGTACTGCTTGTACTAGTATTGATGCTGCCGTTGTACTAGCTTAATCCCGCGGGCATAATCGGCTTCCCTAGTTGGTAATTCCCGATTCCGGTGAAGCTCATGGCCCAAACTCTCTACGACAAACTCTGGGACGCGCACGTCGTCAACCAAGAGTCCGATGGCACCTGTTTGCTCTATATCGATCGCCACCTGGTCCACGAAGTGACCAGCCCCCAGGCGTTCGAAGGGCTGGAAAACGCCGGCCGCAAGCCGTGGCGCATCGACGCCAACCTGGCGGTGGCGGACCACAACGTGCCGACCCTCAATCGCGCCCAAGGCATCAGCGATCCCATTTCGCGCCTGCAGGTCGATACGCTGGACAAGAACTGCGACGCCTACGGCATCACCGAATTCAAGATGAATGACCTGCGCCAAGGCATCGTGCACGTCATCGGACCGGAGCAGGGCGCGACCTTGCCCGGCATGACGGTGGTCTGCGGCGATTCGCACACCAGCACCCACGGCGCGGTCGGCACCCTGGCCTTCGGCATCGGAACGTCGGAAGTCGAGCACGTGCTCGCCACCCAGACGCTGCTGATGAAGAAGAACAAGAGCATGCTGATCAAGGTCGAAGGCGAAATGCCCTTCGGCTGTACGGCCAAGGACCTGGTGCTGCACGTGATCGGTGTCATCGGCACCGCCGGCGGCACGGGCCACGCCATCGAGTTCGGCGGCAGCACCGTCCGCGCGCTGTCGGTCGAAGGCCGCATGACGGTCTGCAATATGGCCATCGAAGCCGGCGCCCGTTCGGGCATGGTGGCGGTCGACGACAAGACCATCGAATATTTCCGCGGCCGGCCCTTCTCGCCGACCGGCGTGCTGTGGGACCAGGCCGTCCAGTACTGGCGCACCCTGCATACCGACGACGGCGCCAAGTTCGACCGCGTGGTGGAAATCAACGCCAAGGACATCCGTCCGCAGGTGACCTGGGGTACCTCGCCCGAGATGGTGCTGTCCATCGAGGACCGTGTGCCGGATCCCGATCGTGAAAAAGACGACGTGCGCCGCAGCGGCATGGAGCGCGCCCTGGAGTACATGGGCCTGAAGCCCAATACGCCGCTGGCCGACATCCGCGTCGACCGCGTGTTCATCGGCTCCTGCACCAACTCGCGCATCGAAGATCTGCGCGCCGCCGCCGTGGTGGCGCGTGGCCGCCGCGTGGCCGCCAATGTGAAGCAGGCCATGGTGGTGCCGGGCTCGGGCCTGGTCAAGCAGCAGGCCGAGCGCGAAGGCCTGGACAAGATCTTCATCGCCGCCGGTTTCGAGTGGCGTGAACCGGGTTGCTCCATGTGCCTGGCCATGAACGCCGACCGGCTGGAGCCGGGCGAGCGTTGCGCGTCCACGTCCAACCGCAACTTCGAAGGCCGGCAGGGCCAGGGTGGCCGTACCCACCTGGTCAGCCCCGCCATGGCGGCCGCGGCGGCAGTCGCCGGCCACTTCGTCGATGTCCGCACTCTTCGCTAAGGCGCACACAGATCATGCAAGCATTCACCACTCATGAAGGCCTGGTGGCCCCGCTCGACCGCGAGAACGTCGACACCGACCTGATCATTCCGAAGCAATTCCTGAAGTCGATCAAGCGCAGCGGCTTCGGCCCCAACCTGTTCGACGAACTGCGCTATCTGGATCACGGCGAACCCGGCATGGACAACAGCAAGCGTCCGCTGAACCCGGATTTCGTGCTGAACCAGCCGCGCTACCAGGGCGCCAGCATCCTGCTGGCCCGCAAGAACTTCGGTTGCGGCTCCAGCCGCGAGCACGCGCCGTGGGCGCTCACGCAATATGGCTTCCGCGCCATCATCGCGCCGTCGTATGCCGACATCTTCTTCAACAACAGCTTCAAGAACGGCCTGCTGCCGGTGAGCCTGTCCGAGTTCGAAGTGGCGCGCCTGTTCGACGAGGTCAAGGCTTTCCCCAACTACAAGCTGCGTATCGACCTGGAACGCCAGGTCGTCATCGCCGCTGACGGCCGCGAGATCGGGTTCGACATCGAACCCTTCCGCAAGTACTGTCTGGTCAACGGTTTCGACGACATCGGCCTGACCTTGCGCCAGTCCGACAAGATCCGCGCGTTCGAAGCCGAACGCCTGGCGCGTCACCCGTGGTTGACCAGCGGCCGTCCGCTGGTCTGACGCAGGGCCGGGGGCGGGCATTGCCTGCCCCGCGGCCTGCCGTTTCAACGTTTTCATCTCCAATCTGGATCTTGCAATGACCCATAAGATCGCTGTTCTCCCCGGTGACGGTATCGGCCCGGAAATCGTCGAGCAGGCCGTGCGCGTGCTCAAGGCGCTGGACGTGTCGTTCGACCTGAAGGAAGAACCCGTGGGCGGCGCCGCCTTCGACAAGTTCGAGCACCCGCTGCCGCCCGCCACCCTGAAGCTGGCGCAGGAATCGCAGGCCACGCTGTTCGGCGCCGTCGGCGACTGGAAGTACGACAGCCTGCCGCGCGAATTCCGTCCCGAGCAGGCCATCCTGGGCCTGCGCCGCTCGCTGGGCCTGTTCGCCAACCTGCGTCCGGCCATTCTCTACCCCGAGCTGGCCAATGCCTCGTCGCTGAAGCCTGAAGTGGTTTCGGGCCTGGACATCCTGATCATTCGTGAACTGACCGGCGACATCTACTTCGGCCAGCCGCGCGGTCAGCGCAGCGCGCCCGATGGCGCTTTTGCCGGCGAGCGCGAAGGCTACGACACCATGCGCTATGCCGAATCCGAAGTGCGCCGCATCGCGCGCGTGGGCTTCGAGGCCGCGCGCAAGCGCGGCAAGCGCCTGTGCAGCGTGGACAAGGCCAACGTGCTGGAAACGTCGCAATTCTGGCGCGATATCGTGATCGACGTCAGCCGCGAATTCCCGGATGTGAAGCTGACGCATATGTACGTCGACAACGCCGCCATGCAATTGGTGCGCGCGCCGCGTGAGTTCGACGTGATCGTCACCGGCAACATCTTCGGCGACATTCTGTCGGACGAAGCCGCGATGCTGACCGGTTCGATCGGCATGCTGCCCTCGGCCTCGCTGAACTCGTCCAACCAAGGTTTGTACGAGCCCAGCCACGGTTCGGCGCCGGACATCGCCGGCAAGGGCGTGGCCAATCCGCTGGCCACCATCCTGTCGGCCGCGATGATGCTGCGCTATTCGCTGGATCTGGCCGGTCAGGCCGATCGTATCGAAGCTGCCGTGCGCAGCGTGCTGTCCGCGGGCCTGCGTACGGCTGACATCTACGAAGAAGGCACCACCAAGGTCGGCACCACCCAGATGGGTGACGCCGTGATCAAGGCGCTGGCGTCGTAAAAAACCGTCAAACCGCTCCGGCGGGGCAGCGCGCCTCGCCGGCAGTTCGGGGAAGATCGGCACTTTCTGCTAAATTGTGGAGTGTTTCGGTCCAAAAAGACCGGACTCGCCGCGCGGTATGCCCTTCCGGGGCATCTCGTTCGCCGCCCCGTTTCTGGGGCGCATCTGCCCGTCGCACGACGGCTCCGCGGCAAAAAACCCGTCTATTCCGACGGAATTCCGTTTTTTCCCAAATAACCATGAATCTTTAAGAGCGTACAGAAATGAGCAATGCAGTGGGCCTCGTCGGTTGGCGTGGCATGGTCGGATCGGTTTTGATGCAACGCATGCGCGATGAGAAAGACTTCGCGCTGATCGAACCGGTGTTTTTCTCCACTAGCAACGCGGGCGCTGCTGCGCCCGCATGGGCGGACGGCGCTGGCGCGCTGCAGGACGCCTATGACATTGACGCTCTTAAAAAACTGCCGATTATTGTGACCTGCCAAGGCGGGGACTACACGTCGGAGGTCTATCCCAAGCTGCGTGGCGCCGGCTGGCAAGGTCTCTGGATCGATGCCGCCAGCACCCTGCGCATGGCCGATGACGCCATCATCGTGCTGGATCCGGTCAATCGTCCGGTGATCGACGCGGCGCTCAAGCGCGGCGTGCGCAATTTCGTCGGCGGCAATTGCACCGTCAGCTGCATGCTGATGGGCCTGGCCGGCTTGTTCAATAACGACCTGGTGGAATGGATGACCTCCATGACCTATCAGGCGGCCTCGGGCGGCGGCGCGCAGCATATGCGTGAACTGCTGACCCAGTTCGGCCTGTTGAATAATGCCGTCAAGCCTTTGCTCGACGATCCCGCCTCGGCCATTCTGGACATCGACCGTGGCGTGCTGTCCAAGCAGAAGGACGAGAACCTGCCTACCGACAACTTCCTGGTGCCGCTGGCCGGCAACCTGATTCCCTGGATCGACAAGGATCTGGGCAACGGGATGTCCAAGGAAGAGTGGAAGGGCGAGGCAGAAACCAACAAGATCCTGGGTCGCGGCGAGGCCTTCGGCACGCCGGTCACGCCGATCGACGGCTTGTGCGTGCGCATCGGCGCCATGCGTTGCCACAGCCAGGCGTTGACCATCAAGCTTAAGCGTGATGTCCCGCTGGACGAAATCCAGGACATAATCGCCAACGGTACGCAGTGGGCGAAGGTCGTTCCCAATACCAAGGAAGCGACCATCCGCGATCTGACGCCGGTTGCCGTGACTGGCACGCTGGATATTCCGGTGGGCCGTCTGCGCAAGCTGTCGATGGGTTCGCAGTATCTGGGCGCCTTCACCGTGGGCGACCAACTGCTGTGGGGCGCGGCCGAACCTCTGCGCCGCATGCTGCGTATCGCGCTGGCCGAGGCTTAAGCCGCAAGGCGGCCGGCCCGTCGGGGTTGGTCGCGTGCGGTGCCAGGCAGGAACAAGGGCACCCAAGGTGCCCTTGTTATTTCAGCAGCAAGGCAGGTACGTTACAATTTTTCATCGCGGCTACATGCCCTACGACCGTGGATCCCATCGGCTTATGACGTCAAGCACCCCGCGCCTGTCCCCCCGTTTTTCCTTCACCGCGACGCGTTGCGCCGTGGCGATGTTGCTGACGGCGTCGGCCGTGGCCGTGCAACCGGCCTGGGCGGCGCGTCTGGGACATAGCCGGGTCGTGTCGGCGCAGAACGCGCCTCTTCAGGTGCTGATTCCCCTGACCGATCTGACGCCTGACGAGCGCGCCAGCCTGCAGGTCAGCGTCGCCAGCGCCGATGCCTGGCAGCGGGCCGGGCTGAAGCCGCCGGTGTCCTTGTCCAGCCTGACCCTGAAGGTGGAAAACGGCGCCGATGCCTCGCAGCGGAATGTGCGGCTGACGTCATCGGAAGTCGCGGCGGATCCTGCCGTGGACGTGTTGCTGAATATCGGCAGCGGTGCCGGCCAGCGGCTGGTGCAGTTGACGGTGATGCAGACGGAACGCGGTTTTCCGGGGCTGAACGCGCAGGCGACGGTGGGTACGCCGAGCCGCGCCGGTGGCGCCGGCGGTGGCAACGTGGCGGTGCGCCAGGGCGATACGCTGTATGGCATCGCGCAGAGCCATGCGCTGGCCGACGCCACCATCTATCAGATGCTCGTGGCCTTGTGGCGCGCGAACCCGCAAGCCTTCATCGGCAACAACATGAACCGTGTGAAGGCCGGCGCGCGCTTGATCGTGCCGGATGCGTCCACGGTGCGCGCGATCGATCCGGGCGAGGCGCGGCGTATTTTCCTGGAGCAGGCGGAAGCCTATGCGCGCTACCGTGCGGGGCTGGCGGGTGCGGCCGGCCGCGGCGCGGCGGCGACCCAGGCGCCCACGACGTCGGGGCAGATCGGTGCGGGCGCGCCGGCGGCGCAGTCTGATTCGGGTGCGCAGGATCGCCTGCGCTTGTCCAGCGGCGTGCCTGGCCAGGCCGGGCAGAGCGCCGAGGCCGCGGCCCAGTCGCGCGGCGATGCCGAGGTCTCACAGGCCAAGGCGGACCAGGATGCGAAGACGCGCGTCGACGAGCTGGAACGCAACGTCAAGGATTTGAACGCCGCGCTGGCGTCGAACCAAGGGCAGGGCGGCCAGGGCTCTCCGGGCGCCAGTGGGCCCGGTTTGACCGTGCCCGGCGTGACCGTGCCGGGCGGACCGGGGGCGGTTGCCCAGGCGGGTGCGAATGCGCCGACGGGTGCGTCGGGTCAAGGCCAGGGTAGTACTGCGGCTGGCGGGCCTGGAGCCACGGGCGCCGGTGGGCAGCCTGGGACGGCAGGTCAAGGCGCTGGCGCGGGGCAGGGCGGTGGTCAGGCGGGTGTGAAAGGGCAACCTGCGAATGGACAACCTGCGAACGGACAGTCCGCGCCGAATGCCCAGGCGAACGGGGCCGGTCAGGCCGGTGCCGCGAACGACGCGGCAGGGCAGCCTGGCGCTGCCGGTCAAGCAGGTGGCGCTGGCCAGTCCGGCAGTGGTGCAGCGGGCAACGCTGCCGCGGGCGATAGCGCCGGCTCGAATGCCGGAAACAACGCAGGCGCTGCCGCTGGCAGCAATGCAGGCAGTAGCGCGGGCAACGGCACAGGTAGCGGCGCTGGCAACGCAGGCAATGGCGCAGGCACCCCGGCGGATTCGGCTGGCGGTACCGGCGCGGGAGCCGCGGGCAATGCCGGCAACGCGGGCAATACGAGCAATGCAGGCACACCCGGTGCCGCGGGTGCGGGCGCCAGCTCGTCGCCCTCCGGCACGGCTGCGTCGACACCGGGCGCCCCGGCGCCAGGAACTTCGGCTGCGTCGTCGACCCCCAACTCGGCCACGTCGAACGGTGCTGCCAACAGCGACAGCGCTTCGGGCGCGAATACGAACGCGAATAGCGGTTCGAACAGCGCGACCGCGGGCGGCAAGGCGGCCCAGCCTACCTCTTCGCTGCCGCGTTGGCTGTCGGACAATCTGCTGATCTTCATGACGGTCGTCCTGACCCTGATCGCCTTTGTCATCGCCTGGCTGCTGCGCCGTGCCGGCGCTCGCCGCAATGACGAAGACGAAGACATGGACGAAGACCTCTACGCAACCGAGATCGATCCCGCCGCGATCGATCGGCGCCTGGACGGCATCGACCTGGATCTCGATTCCCAGCCTGGCGACACGCCCGTGCGGCGCGAGCCGGGTGCCGGCCCTCGCGGCACGCTGCCTGGCTCGTCCCGGCCCTGATCGATGCCACGTATTGCATTGAGCGTGGCGTACGACGGGTCCGCCTGGAATGGCTGGCAGACCCAGCCACATAGGAAGACCGTACAGGACACGCTGGAGGCCGCGTTGGCGCAATTCGCCGACCGTCCTGTCGCGACTATTTGCGCCGGCCGTACCGACACCGGTGTGCACGCGGCCATGCAGGTGGTGCACCTGGACACGGACGCGGAGCGGCGCGAGGAATCCTGGGTACGCGGCGTCAATGCGCTGCTGCCGGCCAGCATCGCGGTACGGTGGGCGCGCGTCGTGCAGGATGACTTCCACGCGCGCTTTTCAGCGGGCAGCCGGACGTACGTTTATCTTCTGCTCAACGATCGTGTGCGCACGCCGATGTGGGCGGGACGCGCGGGTTGGTGTTTCCAGCCGCTGGACATCGAGGCGATGCGCGAGGCCGCGGCCTGCCTGCTGGGTGAACATGACTTCAGCAGTTTCCGTTCATCGCAGTGCCAGGCCAAGCATCCGGTGCGCGTCATGCATCGCCTGGACTTCGCCACGCATGGCGACCTCATCGTCGTCACCTTGCGCGCCAATGCTTTCCTGCACCACATGGTGCGCAACCTGATGGGTGCATTGCTGCAAGTAGGGCAGGGGCGCAAGCCGGTGGCATGGATGGCCGACCTGCTCGCCGCGCGCGACCGCAAACAGGGCGCGCCCACGTTCATGCCGGATGGGCTGTACCTGGCCGCCATCGAGTATCCCGAGCATTTCACCTTGGGTGAGCTGGATGGGACGCGGTTGATTTTGCCTGGGTTGGCTTGAGACGTAGAAGCTCGCGCTAGCGAGCTTGGACTATTGCCTTGGTGCAGGCGCTGGAGGGGCAGGGGCCGCAGCCGACTGTTGCGGTGCAGACAACGCCGTCGAGAGCGAAGATTGCAAGACCGGCGTGGCCTTCTGCATGCCGAAGTAGATGGCGCCTACCACCGCAATGATAGTGACGGTCCACTTATAGATGTCCGTGTGCGCTCTCTCTACAAATGAGCGGATGTCAGAGATATCCAGCATGGCACTTATCCTGGCCAGGCTTATTTTGACTTCCGAAAGCGTCTCCTTGATGGTGGCGACGTCTAATTGGAGCGTTGCAACGTTCGACTTGAGCGTTGCAACATCCGACTTGAGGGTCGCGACATCGCCTTCGATCCGACTCAGGCGGTCGTCGATGATGTCTACGCGTTTTTCGAGGTGATCAAGGCGGTCCATGGCGTCATTGTGGGCCTTCGCCATTGATGAGGTCAAACGGGGGTGTGCTCGATTTCGCGCGGATCGCATGGCTTGATGCACGCGGCGCGAGCTGCGGCGTGCATAAAGTAAGATACCTGGCCCGCCCCCTCTCTATAAGCCAGGACTTATGCACCTCAGCCTCCGTCAGCTGGAAGTCTTCCGGCTTTTCTCCAAGACGCGCAACGTCACCGAAACGGCCAGCCTGCTGCGCGTGACCCAGCCGTCGGTCAGCCAGACGCTCAAGGAGATGGAGAACCAGGTCGGCTTCACCCTGTTCATCAGGGTGGGAGGCAGGATGCATCTGACGCCAGAAGCCACCGCGCTGCTGACGGAAGTGGAACGGGTCCTCGCGCAATTCTCCACGCTGCGCGGCCGCGCCAGCGAATTGCGCGACGGCCGTTCGGGCAAGCTCGCCATCGCCAGCGTAAGTACGCTCTATACCGACATCCTGCCGGCCGCCATGGCGAGCTTCCGCAAGGACCACGACAAGGTCCATTTGCGCGCCGACACCTACACAGCCGCGGAGGTCGTCCAACAAGTCCGCCAGGACCACGCGGATGTGGGCTTCGCCTTCCTGCCGGTGGACGAAATGGGCGTGGCCGTGCAACCCCTGCTGCGCATGCAGGTCCTGTGCGCCGTGCCTGACGGGCATGAACTGGCGCGCCAGAAATCCGTCTCGGCCCGCGACCTGAACGAGCAGGAAGTCATCATCCAGAACGCCGACACCCCGCCCGGCATGGTCCTGCACGAATCGCTCGACCGCGACGGCGGCTTCACCGCGCGGGTCCTGGACACCAATCACTCCATTCCCGCCCTGCATATGGTCAGGCACGGCCTGGGCGTGGCGCTGGTCCACCCCTTGACCCTGTCGCTGGCCGTCCTCGAAGACTATGCCATCACGGCCGTGCCGCTGGAGCCGCCCATCTACCAGACCCTGGGCATGGTCTATTCACGGCATCGGCCGGTGCCCAGGTCGGTCGTCCGCTTCGAAAAATACCTGCGGCACAGCCTCCAGCATTTCTGCGAGCAGATGAACGGCCGTGGCTACCACTGCGAAATGCTGATCTAGCAGCACGACTTGGCACCCAGCCGGGCGCCGGCAAAAGCAGTCACGCATCCGTTGCCGATTGGAGACAGCCCGACGCCACGTTGATCCACGCGAATCGGCCCGGCTGGCCTCACCCACGCCCTCCCAACCCCGAAAAACGCACCTGATCGGGGGCTGCCCGCCCCGCCGCGGCGCATCGCGCACCAAGCCAGCGCGCATTCAGTCCACTATAAGTCCGCGCTTATGGCTGGATTATTAAAAGTGATTTCTGGCTTATATGCTGCGATGCCACAATCGCCGCAGGCATTCCGTGGGAATGTCGTGCAGAGACTGGGAAATGAACGGCAATTCGATGTACCGCGGCATGTTGTGGGTGTGTGCCGCCGGCTTTTTCATGCAAGCCCTCGACACCACGATCGTGACCACCGCGTTGGCTCCCATGGCCGACAGCCTGCGGGAAAATCCGCTCTCCATGCGAACCGCGGTCGTCGCCTACACCCTGGTGATGGCGATGCTCATCCCCGCATCCGGCTGGCTGGCCGACAAATTCGGTACCCGCCGCGTCTACATCTGGGCCATCGCCATCTTCGCGATCGGCTCCCTGCTGTGCGCCCTGTCCAGCAGCCTGAATCAATTGATCGTGGCGCGGGTCATCCAGGGCGCCGGCGGCGCCATGCTGCTGCCCATTGCCCGCCTGGCAACCTTGCGCGCCATGCGCGGCGAGGCCTATATCGTGGCGTTGACCGTGATCGGCTCGGCCGGTGAGGCCGGCAAGCTCGTGGGCCCCTTGTTGGGCGGTTGGCTGTCCCAAGCCCTGAGCTGGCACTGGATCTTCCTGATCAACGTGCCCATCTGCCTGGCAGGCCTGTGGGCGGCGCGCACCTATATGCCGGTCGGCAAGACGGAAGACACGCCGCCCTTCGACTTCATCGGCTTCATCCTGCTTTCCACCTGCATGGTGGCGCTGTCGATGTCGCTGGACATGCCGGAGGTGTCCAATCGCGTCGTCTGGAGCGGGATGCTGTTGGGCCTCAGCGTCCTCACCGTGGCGCTCTACGTCCTGCACGCCCGCCGCAAGACCAAGCCGCTGTTCCGGCTGGGGCTGTTCCGCGAATCGAATTTCAGCGTCGGCCTGCTCGGCAACCTCGTCTGCCGCATCGGCTGCAGCGCCGTGCCGTTTCTGCTGCCCCTGCTGCTGCAACTGCAGATGGGCTATTCCCCGATTCAATCCGGCTTGATGATGCTGCCGGCCGCGCTCGCGGGCATGTGGCTCAAGCGCGCGGTCGGGCCCCTGGTCAAGCGCTACGGCTACGAGACTTTCCTGCTGGTGAACACGCTGCTCGTCGGCGCCAGCATCATTGCCTTCGCCAGCGTCGCGCCGGGATGGCCCGTCAGCGTGCAGGTCATCCAGCTCGTCATTTTCGGCGCGGCGAATTCGATGCAGTTCGCCGCCATGAACACGGTGACGCTTAAAGGCTTGCGGACCGAAGACGCGGGCAGCGGCAACGGCCTGTTCTCGATGATCCAGATGCTGGCGGTCAGTCTTGGCGTGACCCTGGGCGGCGGCCTGGTGAGCATGTTCTCCCACGGCGCCGAAACGACGGCCAGCGCGTTCCGGCTCACGTTCGTCGTTGTCGGCGTCATCACTCTGCTTTCGGCTTTCATATTCCGCGCGCTGGATGCGAACCACGCCAACGGCAAGCTCATCGCGCGACCGGCCAGCAACTGACCTGGATCCAGCAACCATGACACTGCCACATCGTTTGGGCGTGCGCGAACTGGCCGCGAGCCTGCGCGCCGGCTCCTTGACCGCGGTCGATTTGCTCGACCACTACCTGGGCCGTATCGAGACCCTGAATCCGCGCCTGAACGCGTTCATCGATCTCGATGAAGCGGGCGCCAGGCAGGCGGCGCTCGCCGCTGATGAACGCCTGCGGCGTGGCGCGGCCCTGGGCCCCATGGACGGCATCCCCATCGCAGTGAAAGACAACATCCTGGTCAAGGGGCAGCGCGCCGTCTGGGGCACCCGTCTGTTCGAACAGCATGTGCCCGATCACGATGAGGTGCCGGTCGACCTGCTGCGCCGGGGCGGCGCGGTATTGGTCGGCAAGACCAACGTGCCTGAATTCACGATGCGGGGCTATACCGACAACGTCGTGTTCGGCCCCACCGGCAACGCGTGGGATCCTGACCTGACCCCGGGTGGATCGAGCGGCGGCTCGGTAACGGCCGTGGCCGCGGGATTGGTGCCGCTGGCACTGGGCACCGATGGCGGTGGTTCCATACGGCGTCCCGCCGGCTACACGGGACTGGTCGGCCTGAAGCCTACCGTGTCGCGCGTTCCCCGGGCCAATGGATTTCCCCAGATCCTCTATGACTGCGAAATCGTGGGGCCGATCGGCCGTTCGGTGGACGACGTGCGCCTGATGATGTCGGTCATGGCGCGTCCCGACCGCCGCGACCAGCGTTCGCGCGGTTTCGCTCGGATCCACGAGCGCGCGCAAGCCGTGCAGCCGCTCAGGATCCTGTACGTGGCACGCATGAACGACGCGCCGGTCGATCCGGAGATCGACGCCGCCTGCAGGCAGGCGGCCGACCAGCTGCGCGCGCTGGGCCACACCGTCACCGAAGGGCCGCTGCCTTTCGAGACCCAACATATCCTCGGCTCATGGTCGAAGATCGGCGATACGGGCCTGGCCATGCTGGCCGAGCAACACAGCGCCTTCTTCGACAGTGTTACCCCCGCTTTTGCCGAGCAGGCCAGGACGGGCGGGGGGATCGCGGGCGCGGAATTCATGCGGGTCATCGAAAGCCTGTATGCCTTCCGCACGGAAGTGGGTGCCGCCTTCGAACATGTCGACCTGATCATGACGCCCACGTCGGCCGCCCACCCCTGGCCCAAGGACCAGGCCTACCCGCCCGTTATCGACGGCCAGGAGGTGGGTCCGCGCGGCCACGCCGTGTTCACCAACTGGGTCAATGCCTGCGGCCATCCTGGCATCGCCTTGCCGGCGGCGCCATCGCGGCAAGGTCTGCCCATCGGCTTCCAGCTGGTCGGCGACTTCGGCGCGGACGACCTGTTGCTCAACGTTGCCACCCAATTTGAACAAGCCCAGCCCTGGGCCGGCCGTTGGCCGGAAATCGCCCTTTAATCGCTCACAAGGACTGCATCTCATGTCTCACAAGGATGGTTCGGATCCGCGTTCGTTGGACCGCCGCGCATTTATCGTCACCAGCGCCATGGCGGCCGTCGGGGCGACATTGCCGGCGGTTTCCATGGCAGCCGATACGCCCAAGCGCGGCGGCAATATGATCATGATCGTGCATCCGGAGCCCGCCACGCTGGCCTCGTATGCCAACTCGGCGGGCAACGTGCCGATGATCACGACGCAGGTCTACGAAGGGCTCGTGGGCTATGACTGGGATATCAATCCCGTTCCCAGCCTGGCCAAGTCCTGGGAGATCAGCCCAGACGGTTTGACGATCACCTTCCACTTGCAGGAAGGCGTGACCTTCCACAACGGCGAACCGTTCACCAGCGCGGACGTGCAGTACACGTTCATGGAGATCGCGAAGAAGTACAACCCCAACGGTCCCATCATCCTGGCCGAACTGACCGCGGTCGAGACACCGGACCCGATGACGGCGATCTTCCGGCTGGCCCGTCCCGCCCCGTACCTGATGAAATCGCTGTCTTCCAAGGACATGCCCATCGTGTGCAAGTCGGTGTTCGTCAATACCGATCCCTTGAACAATCCCACCGGCAACAAACCGATCGGCACGGGCCCCTTCAAGTTCGTCCAGTGGGAACGCGGCCGCTACGTGCGCCTGGACCGGAACGAGAAATACTGGAAGCCGGGCCTGCCCTACCTGAACCGCATCGTGGCGCGTTTCATTCCGGACGCCGCCACGCGTTCCGCCGCCCTGGAAGCCGGCGAGGCGCACTATGCCGGCTACAGCGCGGTGAATCCGGCGGACATCAAGCGCCTGCAGGCCAACCCCATCCTCGGCAGCACCGAGAAGGGCTACGGCATGACCGCGGCGATGAGCAATCTGGAATTCAATATGCGCCGCGAACCTTTGAACAAGAAGGAAGTTCGCCAAGCCATCGCCTACGCCATCGACCGCAAGTTGATCGTCGACCGCATCATGTACGGCTTCGGCAAGCCGGCCACCGGCCCGCTGTGCTCCTCGTTCAAGGGTCTGTACTCGGATGACGTACGTCATTTCGACGTGCCGGACCGCCTGACCATTGCCAACAAGCTGCTGGACGATGCCGGCCTGAAGCGCGGCGCCGACGGATCGCGCTTCGGCCTGACCCTGGAGATCAATCCCTTCGGCGAACAATGGCAGCGCCAGGGTGAGTACCTCAAGCAGGCGTTGAACGATATCGGCATCAAGTTGACCCTGCGCAGCGAAGACACGGCAACCTGGCTGCGCCGCTGCTATACGGACTATGACTTCGACATCAACGAGCCCTTCTATTCGGCCGGCGCCGATCCCGTCGTGGGCGTGCACCGCTATTTTCTGTCGTCCGCCATCCGCAAGGGCACCACTTTCGTCAACAACAAGGACTATCGCAGCCCTGTCGTCGACAAGCTGCTGGGCGATGCCACCCGCGAACTGGATCCCGCCAAGCGCGCGTCCCTGTATGCGCAGGCGCAGAAGGTCATCGTCGAGGACAGCCCCGGCGCCTGGCTCGCCGAGGTCACCTACGTGACGATCTTCAACAAGAAACTGCACGACCACACGGTAGGACCGCTGGGCACCTACAGCGCCTTCGAACGTGCCTGGATGGAGACCTGAACCATGCAACGGTGGCGCCGCTTCGGGTACCTGCTGCTGCTGGCGATTCCGGTCGTCTTCGGCATCCTGGTGCTCAATTTCTTCCTGATCCATCTGGCGCCCGGCGACCCCGCTTCGGTGCTGGCGGGCGAAGGCGGCGCGGCGACGCCCGAATACATGGCCGCGCTGCGCGCCAAGTTCGGGCTGGACCGGTCCCTGATGGAGCAGTTCCTGACCTATATCGGCAATGCGCTGCGCCTGGATCTCGGCTATTCCTTCCGCAACGACGCGCCGGTCGCGCAACTGATCTTCGACCGGCTCGGGCCTACCTTGTTGCTCATGGGCACCGCCTTCGTCGCGGCGCTGACGGGCGGCATCACCCTGGGCCTGCTGGCCGCGTCCGCGCGCAACAAGCTGCGCGACGCCGTGATCTCCTTCCTCAGCCTGCTTTGCTACGCGACACCAGGCTTCTGGCTGGGATTGATGCTTATCGTGGTCTTCGCCATCAACCTGGGCTGGCTGCCCACCAGCGGCCTGGAGGACATCGGTGCGTTCAATGAAGGCTGGGACCGGGTGTGGGACATCGGGCGGCATCTCATCCTGCCCGCCAGCACGCTCGCGGTGTTCTATCTGGCGCTGTATAGCAGGCTGATGCGGGCATCCATGCTGGAACAGACGGGCATGGATTATGTCGTCACCGCCCGCGCCAAGGGACTTTCGGAACGAGGGATCGTCTACGGCCACATCATGCGCAATGCCATGCTGCCGGTCGTCACGATGGCGGGCCTGCAGGCCGGCAACCTGATCGGCGGCTCGGTGGTGGTGGAGACCGTGTTCGGCTGGCCAGGCATCGGCACGCTGGCGTTCAACGCGCTGCAATCGCGCGACCTCAACCTGTTGCTGGGCATCTTCTTCGTCTCCGCCTGCCTGGTCGTCGTCATCAATCTGCTGACCGATCTCATGTACATCACGCTGGACCCGAGGATACAGATCCGATGACCGCGAAACTGAAGCTGTTCGCCAGGAACCGCATGGCCGTCTTCGGCGCCGTCGTGTTCCTCTTCATGCTGTTCCTGACCGTCGCGTCGGCCTTTCTCTATCCCAAAGGCGCGTTCGGCCTGTCCGGCCCGCCTCTGCAACCGCCTGGAGATGCATTCCTGCTGGGCACCGACAGCCTTGGACGCGACGTGGCCGCCGGCGTGGCCTACGGCGCGCGGGCGTCCTTGATGATAGGCGTGCTGGCCGCGTTGTCCGCCGTGGTGCTGGGCGCGCTGGTCGGCGCGTTCGCCGGCTACTGCCGTGGCAACGTCGACGTGGCGCTCATGCGCGTCACGGAGTTCTTCCAGACCATTCCTGCCTTCCTGCTGGCCATGCTGCTGGTGGTGATCCTGTCGCCGTCGGTGTCCAGCGTCATCGTGGCGATCGCGGCGGTGTCCTGGCCCGGCATCGCCCGGCTGGTGCGCGGAGAATTCGTGGCGCTGGGCGGACGCGAATTCGTGCTGGCCAGCACCAGCCTGGGCGCCGGCCCCAGCCGCATCATCTTTCGCCACCTGCTGCCCAACTGCCTGTCGCCCATCATCGCCGTGGGCTCGCTCCTGGTCGCGAACGCCATTCTGCTCGAATCGGGTCTTTCCTTCCTGGGGCTGGGCGATCCGAACGTGATGAGCTGGGGGCTGTTGATCAGCGCGGGACGGACGTCGCTGCGCACGGCCTGGTGGGTCTGCACCTTTCCAGGCATCGCGCTGCTGCTGACGGTATTGGCCATCAACCTGGTGGGTGATGGCCTTAACGAAGCATTCAATCCGAGGTTGCGCGAGCGATGAGCAATGTTCTCGTATCCATAGCCGGACTGACCATCGGCCTGCCCAAGGGCGCCGATCGCGCCAGCGCGGTGCAGGACGTCAACCTGGCCCTGCACGCGGGCCAGGTGACCTGCCTGGTTGGCGAGTCGGGCTCCGGCAAGTCCATGGTCGCGCGGGCCATCATGGGCTTGTTGCCGGCGCCGCGCGTGTCCGTCACGGCGGGCAGCATCACCTTCGACGGCAAGGACCTGACGAAGCTGTCGCCCAAGGCGCTGTCCGCGATACGCGGCGCCAGGATAGGCATGATCTTCCAGGAGCCGATGACCGCGCTGAATCCCCTGCACACCATAGGACGCCAGATCGCCGAAGTGCTGAAGCTGCATACGCCCATGTCGCGGGCGGAGCGCAAGGCGCGCGTGGTGGAGTTGCTGACGGACGTGCATATGCCGGATCCGGTGCGTATCGCCGCGTCCTACCCGCACGAATTGTCCGGCGGCCAACGCCAACGTGCCATGATCGCGATGGCCCTGGCGCTACGTCCGCAACTGCTGATTGCGGACGAGCCAACCACCGCGCTCGATGTCACGACCCAGGCGCAGATACTGAAGCTGATTCACGACCTGCAGCGGGAGCGCGGCACGGCGGTGCTCTTCATCACGCACGACTTCGGCGTGGTGGCGGACATCGCGGATCACGTCGCGGTGCTGCAGAAAGGCACGCTGGTGGAGTCCGGCCCGCGCGATCAGGTCCTCGACCATCCGCGGCATGCCTATACGCGGGCGCTGTTGAGCGCGGTGCCGCGCCTGGCCGTGCCCGACCGGCCGGCCACGCCGCCAGGACGGCTGATACTCGAAGCCAATGGCGCCTACAAGGCCTATGCCGGCAAAGGCGTGTTCGGACGGGGCCGCGCCACCGTGGCCCTCAACGAGGTCAACTTCCAGCTGCGCCACGGCGAGACCCTGGGGCTGGTGGGCGAGTCGGGTTCGGGCAAATCCACCCTGGCGCGCGCCGTGACACGCCTGCTCACCCTGGACCGTGGCGACATCATTCTCGACGGCGAGGGCATCACGCAGCTGACGCGCAAGGAGCTGCAGCCTTACCGCAAGCGCATACAGATGATTTTTCAGGATCCCTACGCATCGCTCAATCCGCAGTTGCGTATCGCCGACATCGTGGCGGAGGGGCCCATCATCCACGGCATGCCGGCCGCGCAGGCAGACCGCAAGGCCCGCGAACTGCTGGAGCTGGTGGGTCTGGGCGCCAAGGCGGGCGACCGCTATCCGCATGAGTTCTCCGGTGGTCAGCGGCAGCGCGTGGGTATCGCGCGCGCACTGGCGCTGGACCCGCAGATCCTGGTGGCGGACGAGCCCGTATCCGCGCTGGATGTGTCCGTGCAGGAGCAGGTGCTTGCTCTGTTGGCCCAGATCAAGTCGCAGCTTAGCCTGAGCATGCTGTTCGTCACGCACGACCTGCGCGTGGCGCTGCAGATCTGCGACCGTATCGCCGTGATGCGGCAAGGCAGCATCGTCGAGATCGGCAACACCGCCGACATCTTCGCCGCGCCGAAGCACGAATACACGCGGGCGCTGTTCGACGCAGTACCGGGCGCGCAGTGGAGCCGGGACACGGCGGCTCGCGCGGCCTTGTCTTCTCTCGACCAGCCGCCGCCGCGGCTGGCTGAGGAACGCCTGCAAGCCAATGCCAGCTGAACGCTTAAGTTCACCGATTCTCCAGGGATAAACCATGTACCCATCAAGTGACGGTTTCCTGCCAGGTCCCCGTACGACACTCGACGGCGCGTCCAATGGCCCGCTTTCGGGTCTGACTTTCGCGGTCAAGGACCTGATCGACATCGCCGGTGTGCCGACCGGCTGCGGCAATCCCGACTGGGAGCGCACCCATGCCGTCCCCACGTCGCATGCATGGGGTGTGGCCAAGTTGCTCGATGCCGGCGCGTCCGTGGCCGGCAAGACCATCACCTGCGAGATTTCGCTGGGCATCCTCGGCTTCAACGCCTTCTTCGGCACGCCGGTGAATCCGCGCGCGCCGGGCTGCTTGCCAGGCGGTTCGTCGAGCGGGTCCGCCAGCGCGGTGGCCGCCGGACTGTGCGACTTCGCCCTGGGCACCGATTCAGGCGGCTCCGTCCGCGTTCCCTCCAGCCTCTGCGGGCTGTACGGCATGCGGCCCACGCACGGCCGGCTGCCGTTCGACGGCATCTGCAAGCAGGCCCCCACGTTCGACACGCTGGGCTGGTTTGCCCGCGATGCCCACACTTTCGCACGCGTGGCCGAGGTGCTGCTGGGCGAAGCGATTCCCGCTCCGGTCCACGCGCCGCTGCATGTGGCCACCGACGCCTTCGCATTGGCCGATCCCGGCGTCCGCGCCGCGCTGGATCCCGCCATTGCCGCGCTGCGCAAACTGCTCGGCAGCGATCTGCCCGATATGGCCTTGGGCGCGCCAGGTGAAATGGAAGTCTGGGGCCACCAGCGGGCCTTGCTGCAAAGGGCCGAGAGCTGGAAGACGTTTTCGGGCTGGGTCGACAAGCACAATCCGGCTTTCGCTTTCAATGTGGCGCGCAATATGGCCGCGGGCGCGAGCATCACGCCGGCCCAGATCGCGCTCGGCAATTCGGTGCGCCAGCGTGTCATCGAACGCGCGCGCCTGCTGCTGGAAGATGGCGCGATCCTGTGCATCCCGACCACGCCGTTCCCGGCGCCGCCCACGGATAGTTCCCTGGAAGAACTGGACACGTATTCCGCGCGGATAGGTTTGCTGAACTCCTTCGCCGGCATGGCGGGCCTGCCGCAGATGAACCTGCCGCTGGGGACCGTGGACGGCAAACCGGTGGGGCTGTCCATCATTGCCTGGCGTGGCGGCGACGCGAAGCTGGCAGGCATCGCCCGCGCGCTTTCTTGATCCCCTTTACTGTGAGACTCGTATGACCAGTGGTCCCGAAATCAACATCCCCTCCGTCGTCGCCGAAGTTCGCGCGGCTTTCGATCGCTATGAGCTAGGCCTGGAAGACAACGACGTGGCCGTGCTCGACGACACCTTCTGGAACCACACGCTGACGCAGCGCTTCGGGGTGGCGGAGAACCTGTACGGCCATGCGGAAATCGCCGCGTTCCGTGCGTCCCGCACGTCGACGCAAAAGGATCAGCGGGCGCGCCGCCTGGAACGCACCATCGTCACCACCTTCGGCACGGACTTCGCCGTGGCGAACACCGAGTATGTGCTGCTGCGCAACGGCAAGCGCGGGCGCCAGAGCCAGACCTGGGCCAGGTTTCCGGAAGGTTGGAAGGTCGTCTCCGCGCATGTGAGCATCATGCCCGACGCGGCGCCGACGCAAGCCTAATCGGTCGCCACGCCCAAAGCCCTTCTACAGAACGTACGCACGTCGCCGATCAGGCGCTTGCGGCCGTTCTTGCTGGCCGCCGCGATTTCGTCGTCGACGGCTTCGTGGACCGCGCCGAACAGCATGACCGCGCTGCGGCGGGGATTGCCGCTGATGAAGGCGCCGGCCTTGACCCCGTCCGCGACGAGTTCCGCCAGATTCACGGTGACGATGTTTTCCGTGCGCATATTCCGTTGTGCGGGACTGACGTCATGGAACACCAGGTCGTGCAGGGCGAACTCGTCGAGATACATCTCCACGGCCGCGCCCACCCATGCGTCCAGCCGTTGCACCCATGCGCCGAGTGGCTGCTTGGCGACGACCATTTGCAATCGCACAAGGAACCTGTCGACGAAGCGCTCGCGCAAAGCCTGCAGCGCTTCGTCCTTGGTCTTGAAGTAGAGGTAGAACGTGCCTTTGGCGACGCCGGCCCGTGCCGCGATCTCCTCGATACTCGCGCTGTCGAATGTGCGCTCAAGGAAAACCGCCTGGGCAGCATCCATCAGTTCAGCGCGGCGCGTTTCGGCCGGCTTGGTACGCGGACGCTTGGGTTCGCTTTCAGTCTTCAATTTGAGTCTTCGAGTTGAGCCGTCATTGATGGGCCAGGCTGCTGGCGAGCGGGGGCAGGCGGTTACAGGGTAGCAGTATGCGCCACGGGTCTCGTGTCCGCCATCGTTGCGTGGACGCGCTTGTCGATACCGCCGGCGTCCCACGTGGCGCCCGTTGGGGGAGAGATGAACCAGCGCAGGAAGGCCAGGGCGGAGCTCGTATCGCCGAAAACCTGAGCGGGCACGCCGGATAACTGCTCGGGATCCACGTGCAACATGCGCTCGCGTTGCTCGACAGTCGCAACCAGGGCAATGCCCATCATTCCGCTTCGGATCAGCGCTTCATGCGCCCGCAGCCAATCCCGCGCCATTGCCAAGGACGCTTCCGCGCTGTCCACTGCCGCGCCTTCGGACAGCACGCACAGGATGGCGATGCGGTCCCCGCTGGACAGGCAGCGCGCCGCGCGTTGCAGGAATTCCGCCTGCTCAGGCATCGTCACTGAACCGATGGTGGTGACGACGACGAGGGGCCAGTCGTGGAAATCGTAGTGGATCACTGGGTAGCTTCCGAATGAAACGCCGCGCAGGGGGAAAGCGGCGATGGCGAAATTCTAAACTGACTGTCGGTCAGTCAGCAAGCTGGCGGAAGGAACAGAGTAAGGCCAAGGTTGGCTCGCGCGTGCGCGGGCAGCGTCCGTCCCGCCAAGACCCGATCCGCTGAAGCCGATAAAATGGGGCTGTTCGGCCGCTCCGCCGCGCGTTTTTCCACACGGCAGCGGCTTCCATTTCGACTACTGGTTCCGCCTTCATGCGTACCCGCATCAAATTCTGCGGCATGACCCGCAGCGAAGACATCGCCGCCGCCGTTGCCGCGGGCGCCGATGCCGTCGGCATGATTTTCTATCCCGAGAGCAAGCGCTATATCGACGTCGCGCAGGCCGCGCGGCTGCGCCGCGCCGTACCGGCGTTCGTCGACGTAGTAGCCCTGGTCGTCAATGCCACGGAAGAAGAGGTGCGCCGCATCGTCGGCGAAGTGGGGCCGGACCTGCTGCAATTCCACGGCGACGAGACGCCGGCCGATTGCCGCGTGTATGGGCAACGCTACCTGCGCGCCTTGCGCGTCGGCGGCCCGGGCATGGACACGGCGGCCGCGCTCGCAGCCACTTGCGCAAGCTATGACGATGCTTCCGGCTGGTTGTTCGACAGCTACACGGCGGGCTTCGGCGGCAGCGGCCTGGCCTTCGATCATCACTTGCTGGACGACGTGCGCAAGGCATCCGCGGCGGCTGCGTGCACGCCGGCGGGTACCGCCGGGCGCATCTCCGTGCCGATGATACTTTCCGGCGGACTGACGCCCGATAACGTCGAAGCCGCGGTGCGGACCGTGCGTCCTTTCGCCGTCGACATCAGCAGTGGGGTGGAGAGCGCGCCAGGAATCAAAGTCCATGATAAGATGCGCGCCTTCGTCGATGCGGTGCGCCGCGCAGACGGGATTTGAAGAAGCGTTCGGGCAGTTAAACGGATCGAAAAATTTTGATCCGATTTGACAGGTCTAAAAAACACCCATATAATTCTTCTTCTTTGCAGGCGGTTAGCTCAGTTGGTTAGAGCGCCACGTTGACATCGTGGAGGTCGTTGGTTCGAACCCAATACCGCCTACCAAACGAATTCCAGGCAGCGCCTAGCGTTGCCAATAAAGCCCGGTTAAGTCTCTGACTTGCCGGGCTTTTTCTATTTCGTTTTGGCGCGCTGTCGCCGGGTTGTGACGCTCGTCGGCGACGAGGGTCGGGTGCGCATCCGACCGCTCCGAGGGACGTGGGACTGTTCTACGCCAGCACGGCCCCTTGCGCCACATCCACCCACTCGGCTTCAACCAAAGCGGCCATATGCTGAGGTTCGATGCGGACCGACGTGTTCTTCGATCCGGCCGCGGGGTAGACCACGTCGAACTCTTTCAGCGACACGTCGCAATAAACCTGCAGGGGTGCGACCAGGCCGAAGGGGCAGACGCCGCCTACGGGGTGGCCCGTCAGTTGTTCGACGTCTTCGGTGCCGACCATGCGCGCCTTCGTGCCGAAGGCTGTCTTGAACTTCTTGTTGTCCAGGCGCGAGTCGCCGCGCATGACCAGCAGGATGACGCGGTCTTCGAGTCGCAGTGCCAGCGTCTTCGCGATCTGCCCCTCGGTCACGGACAGCGCCGCGGCCGCAAGCGCCACGGTCGCCGTACTCGTGTCGAACTCTTCGATTTCGATTCGAGGATGGCGCTCCGCAAAAAACGCACGCACTGATTCCGCACTCATGTTCTCTCCTGAAGACTTCCGCAGCCCGCACGCACCCCGCGCGCCGCTGACAGAACCAGGATTTTAAAGGAGTGACGAACCGCTTACTTGCCGATCAGGCGCGAGGAACTGGATGCGCCGGGCGGTGAACAGAAGCGCCGGAAGTCGCCAGGCGGCAAGACTAAATGTATTGACAAAAAGTCTGATCGGAGCATATCTTTATCGGGCCGCAAATGAGGCTGATGCCGGCGAGCGGAGGTTCTATGAAGAAGCAAAAGCAGCAAACTGATTGGGATGCGTTGCGCCGTGCCGCAGCCAAGGGCAAGCCTGTTCCCTTTGACGCCGATGACGATCTCTACGATCCCGACGACGAAGCCATGGTGGCGGAAGCTTGGTCGGAAGGGCGTGTGACGGTCACCAAGATGGGCCGTCCGCCGGTCGCGATCAAGCGCCCCACGCTGAACATGCGTATAGACGCCGACGTCATGGCGCATCTGCGGGCTTCTGGAAAAGGCTGGCAAACGCGGGTGAACAAGGTCTTGCGCGATGCCGTCGAAAACGGGGTTCTCTGACGGTTCAAGGAAAAGCCCGGCGTCGATTACATCCTGGTGAGCGCATGATAAAAACGTATTTCCAGAACCGGATCACGGGCGCGGAGTTCGCTTCGCTGGTCGAAAAGCGCGAGTCCTTTGTGCTCGAAAGCGTTGGCGATCTGGACGGCGCGGTCGATATTTGCACGACTACGGTGGCATCGCTTGGGATGATCTGGCGCATCGATGACAACAGGCCCATTTGGCAGGACGATGTTTCATCGTTCATGCCTGGACCTCTGCACTTGATTTACGTCCTCTGGCGAGTAGGCAAGGACCTCTTGCATAGAGGCCTGGCGCTGAATCCAGATGTCGTGATCGTCGAGCGCCCGCAATCTCTGTATGTCCGGTTTCGGTCCTCGCCGGCGCCAGCCACAAGGAATCAATCCAGCGTCGGATGACGATCCGCCAAGCGTTGGCGGCGTTGGCGCAGGGACTCCAACCTTTCTTCCAGTTCGGCGATCTCGGCGTCCACTTCCTGCACGGTTTCCTCGATATGGTCGTAGGCCTGCTGCAGCAACACCTTGGCTTCACGCTTGTTGGCCGCGTTAGGTGTGTCGCCGCGTAGCGGGCGGTTGGCGGTTTCGGGCAGGTAGAAGGACGTCACGAGCCCGATAATGGCCGCCACGAGCAGGTAATAGGCCGGCATCATCACGTTGTTCGTGCTTTCCACCATCCATGCCGCGATGGTGGGCGTCAGGCCGGCGACGATGATGGCGATATTGAACGAGCTGGCCAGGGCGCTGTAGCGAATGCGCGTGGGGAACAAGGCCGGCAGCGTGGACGCCATGACACCCGTCATGCAGTTCAACAGGACGGCGATAAGCAGCAGGCCCACGAAGATTAGCCCGGTATTGTCACTGCCGATGAAATGGAACGCGGGGATGGCCAGGATCAACAGTCCTATGCTGCCTATCAGCAGGAAAGGCTTGCGCCCGACCTTGTCGCTGAGAAAACCCACCAACGGTTGCACGAACAGCATGCCTATCATCACCACGACGATAATCAGCACGCCGTGCTCTTCCGAATACCCCAGGCTGCTGGATAAATAGGTAGGCATATAGGTCAGCAGCATGTAGTAGGTGATGTTCGTCACCAGCACCATGCCTATGCAAACCAGCAAGGCCTTGCGGTATTTGGAGAAGATCTCCCGGAACGAAACCGTGGGCCGTTCCTGTACGGCATCGCGGTCTTCCTTCTCCATTTTTTCCAGCTGCTGCGTGAACGCCGGCGTTTCCTCGGCGGCATGCCGCAGATACAGGCCCAACAAGCCCAATGGCCCCGCGACGAAGAAGGGCAGGCGCCAGCCCCAATCCAGAAAAGCCTGTTCCGCCAGCGTGGAGTGCAGCAATACCACCAGGCCCGCCCCCAGCACGAACCCCGCGATCGACCCGAAATCGAGCCAGCTGCCCAGGAAACCACGGCGGCGATCCGGCGCATATTCGGCCACGAAGATGGCCGCGCCCGTATATTCACCGCCCACCGAGAAACCCTGTGCCAGCTTGCAGAGCAGCAACAGCACGGGCGCCCACAGGCCGATGGACGCATAGGAGGGAATCAGCCCGATGCAGAACGTGCTGATCGCCATGATGATGATGGTCAGCGACAGCACTTTCTGCCGGCCGAAGCGGTCTCCCATCACACCGAAGAACACGCCCCCCAGCGGCCGCACCAGAAAAGGCACGGAAAACGTGCCCAGGGCCGCGATGGTTTGCACCGCGGGGGACGCTTCGGGAAAAAAGATCTTCCCCAGCGCCGCGGCGACGAAACCATACACGCCGAAGTCGAACCACTCCATGGCGTTGCCCAGCGCGGCGGCGGTAACGGCTTTCTTGAGTTTGGCGTTATCGATGACGGTAATGTCGCCGATCTGCAGAGGTTGCACGGACGAAGAGGGTGGGGCTGGCTGGCTCATGGACGTTCCTGGTCGGACCCGGGCTGACATCCTGACTGCTGATTCCGCCGCGACGGGCCTTATTGATTTTGCCGCCTGCTCTGCAGTTATCGTGCCCGAGGTTGTCCATGGGCACGCCCCACCTTCCCGCGACCGCCTGATGAGCCGTCCCCGACAGTGCGCGCCCCTGCCAGGAATGTCAATTCCGGCCTACTGACCCGGCAGTCCAACCAGGATGTCTTCGTAGAATGCCCCCACGGGGCGCTCCGGATGGCGCAGCTGGATCTCCAGCACCCAGACGGCATCACTGGGGACGATGTCCATCTCGGCCAGTTTGGCCGGGCCATACAGGGCATGGGGAAAATCGGAAACCCGATGGCCGGCCAGGTTGCGCTCCAGCTTCCAGCCGCCGCGCTCGGCCTGCGCTTCGGCGTAGTCATAAAGCTTGCGGCCGGTCAGGCCCGTCTTCCAGGCCACCTTCGCGGCGCTGAACACATCGCGCGCGGCCTGCGCACATGAGCGATGTAGATTGTCGTCGCCGAAGACGAAGGTGTCGCCGAAATCGCCCTCGTAGCCATTCCATACCGGCCCGATATCGACAACGACGATATCGCTAGGCTGTAGCGTCCGTTGCCTGCGCACGCCTTGGCGGGGCGTGCGCACGGTGTCGTCCCCGAACCTGATATAGGTCGGGTGCCAGGTGTTGGAAGACCCCATGTCCCGCAGGTGCTGATCCGCCATCTCGACAGCCTGCGCGGTGGTCATCCCCACGCGCAGCTTGCCGGCGATCTGCGCGACCGCGCGTATGGATTGCGCGCGTGCCGCCAACATGCCATCCAGGGAAAAGCGCGGGCCGACGCGCTCCAGCAGGGGATCCAGGCTGCCCTCCGCCAAAGGAATGGAACTCGTTCCAGACGGCACGAAGGCTTCGACGATGATGTCGTGCGCGGGCACGCCCCAGCCTTCGCAGGCCGCCCGCACCGCGGCGATCATCGCGGGATTGCCGCAGGCGTAGACCTGGGTCGCGGACCAATCATGGCCGTGCGCACCCGCGCTATCCTGGACGTGTCCCCGCGCTATGGCGGGATGATCCTGGCCGCTGGCGCCGATCACGCCCACCCACTAGAAACGTGGATCGGTCGCGGCCTGGGTATCCAGGAAGGCCTGGTCGTAGAAGTCGTCGGTGCCATTGCCACCCCAATACAGCGTGATCGACTGAAGCGGGGGAGCCGCCGCCGTGTTCGATGCCAATGCGGCCAGGAGGATCGGCTTGATGCCGGCGTAACCGGTTCCCGTCGCGAACAGGACCAGATGCGCGTGTCCAGTACCTTGCCAGGTGCAGGCGCCGAAACCGCCTTCCAGGCTGATCCGGTCGCCCTGCCGCAGGGTGTCCAGCATGCCCTCGGAGAAGCGCCCTCCGGCCACGCGCCGGATATGAAACTCAAGTTGGCCATCCTCCGCGGCAGGAATGTTGGCCACCGAAAAGCAGCGGTTGCTGCCGTCGGGCAGGTACAGCTTCATGTATTGCCCGGGCTGGATTGCTGGCGTCTTGCCGTCCGCGGACTTGACCGCAAGACGGGTAATTCCCGCGGCCAGGTCGCGTTTTTCCTGCACGATGGCCTCGAAGCGCAGGGCGGGAGTCTGCATCGACCAGCCCGGGATATCGATGCGCAGATCGCTGCAGGCGCGGCTCTGGCACAAGAGCAGTTCGCCGTCCGCCAGCGGATATGGGGTGCCCAGCGCCGCATAAGGCTCGACGGCATGCGTGCCTTGCAGCACCCGCACCTTGCAACATCCGCACTCTCCGCGTCGACAGGAAAACGGGACGGCCATGCCTTGTGCAAGGGCAGCGTCCAGCAGCAGTTCGTTCCCCGCGCGGAAATGCTGCCCGGCGGCGCCGATCTCGATGAGATGTCTATCCTGCATGTTGGCGATCCTGAATGTGAGCACCGGCAGATTGTGACGGTAGACTAGGACTACCGAAACCTCCAGTTTTTGAAACTTCACATGGTCCAGATGAGAAACTGGCGCGTCCTGCTCGAAGTGGCTGGCGCCGCGGGCAGCGTGTCATATCGCCAGATCCTGGACGGGCTGGCACGCGCCATTCAGGATGGGCGCTTGCCGCCTGGCGCGCCGCTACCCGGCACGCGGGAAATGGCCAGCATGCTGGCGGTGAATCGCAAGACGGTGATCCTGGCTTATGAAGAGGCCGCGATCAAAGGCTGGCTGGTCAGCGAGCAAAGACGGGGGACTTTCGTCAATCCGGCGTTCAGCCCCGGCGGGGCGGCCGTGGCACGAACAGCTGATGTCGGCCCGGCGGAAAAGGGTGAGCGCGCCTTTCTGCCGGCATTCAATGCGACGCCGCTGCCGGAATACTTCGAGGGCCCGCTGGCACGCGATCGCGCCAACGGCGGCCGCGGTGGCAATGTCGGCGGCCCACGCACGATGTACTTCGACAATGGGTCGCCCGACCACCGTCTGCTGCCGCAAGCCATCCTGCATCGCCACTATCGTGTCGCGCTGCGCGAAGGGCTGCGGTCCGACCTGGTGCGTTACGGCAACATCGCGTCGGCGCAGGAGTTGCGGCTTGCCTTGGCGGGCATGCTCAGCGCCACCCGTGCGCTGGCGGTCACGCCGTCTTGCATCTGCCTGACGCAGGGCACGCAGATGGCCTTGCATCTGACGGCGGCCGCCTTGATCAAGCCCGGGGATGTGGTCATCGTGGAGCGCCTGAGCTATCCGCCTGCCTGGACCATCTTCCGCGCCCTGGGTGCGCGTATCGAAGTGGTCGATATCGATGCCGACGGCTGCGTGGTCGACCAGGTGGAAGCCATATGCAAGCGCGGACCTGTGCGTTTCATCTATCTGACGCCGCATCACCACTTTCCGACCACGGTCAGCCTGCGCGCGGATCGCCGCGCGCAATTATTGGCGCTTGCCGCGCGCCATTCCTTCTCGATCGTCGAGGAAGACTACGACCACGAATACCATTTCGCGGGACGGCCCTACGCCCCCTTGGCCAGCGATGCGCACCAGCGCCACGTTATCTACATCGGCTCCCTGTCCAAGCTGCTGGGTCCCAGCTTCCGCACGGGTTTCATTGTCGCGCCTGAAAATCTGATCGAGACCCTGGAGCGCAAGTATCTGCTGCTGGCCAGCCATGGTGATGCCGTGATGCAGAAGATGCTGGCGGATCTGATCGCCAACGGCGAGTTGCGCCGGCACGTGCGGCGTAGCGCCAAGCATTACCGGGCGCGCCAGGAAACCCTGCTGGATTGCCTGCGGCATCACTTCGGCGACGCGATGACCACCCGTCCGCCCCAGGGTGGCCTGGCCTTGTGGGTCACGTTCCGCGACGACGTGGATGTGGATGCCATGCTGCGGCATGCCGCGGCCGACAATCTGTTCGTGCGCGGCGGCCGCCAATTCTCGCCGCTCGACGAACCCGTCAACGGCCTGCGCCTGGGCTTCGCGTCCATGTCGCCCGATGAACTGGTGCAGGCGGTTGAACGCCTGCATCGGGCATGGCAGGCGTCGCGGTCGAGGCTATGAGTAAATAAGGACAAATGCGTTAAAGGTGGGCAGGCCCGTCTCTATGATGATCCCGGTTGGTTCGTCTGAACTGGGAGATGCAATTGGCAATCACGAAGCAGGCCGGCGCCGGGCTGCGGGAGCAGGGGCCCGACGATCAGTCGTTGCTGGCTCGCTTCCGTCCGGTGTTCGGCAAAATCGCGGCGGGCGCGCTGGAGCGGGAAGAGACAGGCCGGCGGCCCGTCGAGGAAGTGCGTTGGCTCAAGGACGCGGGCTTCACCGCCGTGCGGGTACCGATTGAATTCGGTGGTGGCGGCGCGACGCTGCGGCAACTGCATCTGCTGCTGATCGAACTGGCGGCGGCCGATTCGAATCTGTCGCACGCGCTGCGGGTGCATTTCCGTTTCACCGAAGGGCACTGGGCGCGTCGCGCCGAGCCGCATAGCGCCAACTGGTTGCGCCGGATCGCGGCGGGCACCGTGATCGCCGCCGGCAGCGCGGAGCGCACGGGCGAGCACGGCAAGCCGGCCACCACGCTCACCAAAGACAAGGGCCGGTACTTCGTCACGGGTAAAAAGTTCTACACCACCGGATCGCTATACGCGGACTACCTGTCGGTCACCGGCACGACGGAAGCGGGCGAGGTCGCGACGTTGTTGGTGCGCACCGACGCGCCCGGCGTCGAGGTCATCGACGACTGGTCGGGCATCGGCCAACGCAGCAGCAGTAGCGGCACGGTGGTGTTCAACAATGCCCCCGTCGAAGCGGAGGAAGTCTCGCCACCGGCGCCGATTTCAGGATCCCGCTATGCGCACGTGCAGCTCTCCCACCTGGCGACCGCCGCCGGCATCGTGCGGCGCGCCGCGGACGACATCACCGATTTCGTGCGGGCCCGGCATCGCACCTATAAACAGGCCAGCGCCGCCATTCCCGCCGAGGATCCCCTGGTGCAAGCAGTGGTGGGCCGCGCCGACGCCGCGGCCTACGCTTTGAAGGCCATCGTATTGCAGGTGGCGGAATCGCTGGATGAGGTATCCGCGGCGAACTTGTACCTGAAGTCGGCACCGGGGACGGAACCTGAAGACGCCGCGCTGCGCGCGTCCCTTACGGAACGCGTGCCGGGCCTTGAGCACCAAGCCGGCCTGAACGCCTATCGGGCGCAGACGGTAGCCCTCGACCTGGCGCTGAAGACGACTTCGGACATATTCGAAGTGGGCGGTTCTTCCGCGGTCGACCGGCACAAGCACCTGGACCGTCACTGGCGCAACGTCAGGACCCTGGCTTCCCACAACCCCTTGATCTACCGCCATCGGCATCTGGGCGAATATCAGCTGAACGGCAGCGTGCCATCCTTCTTCGCCCAAAGCGATTCCGAAGCGGTGGTGCCGATAGGGGATGGAGAGGCGCTGCTGGGCGTGTAAAAACTACGGCCCTGGGAAGATCGGGTCTTCCCAGGGCCGCGCGGCAATCGAGCTGCGTGATTGCCAGTGATGCTTACCTGCGTTGCTTACCTGCGTTGCTTACCTGCGCTACTTACCTGCGCGACAGTGCGCCCAGGATGTAGCCAGCCGCTGCGGCAATTGCCACGGCCCAGATAGGATTCTCCGCGGTCTTGTCGCGCAGGCTGCCCAGCGCTTCGCCATAGGTTTCCTGGGCGTAGCCGGCTGCCTGGCGTACCTTGCCTTCGACTTGGGTCGCTGCATCACCCGTCAAGCCGCCGACTGCATCTTGTGCCTTGCCGGCCCACTTTTGGGCTTTGCCTTCAACGGATTCGAGCATCGTGATTTCTCCTTGAAAATTTGCACGGTGTGACTGCGCTTGCGCTGCCCGATCAAGAAGTGGACAGCGCGATTAGCGGCGAGCACCGAGGTGGTTGCAAGTGCCGTGCCTGGCGGTCATTGCTCCGCGGTGCTGATCGGCTCGAACGGTGTGCGCGCGCGTGGTTCGAGCTCATCGACGATGCGATGCAGCAGCGTGAACAGGCGCTGGCGCTCGGGCTCGGTCAAAGGCGCCATCTGTTCGGCGTAGGTGGCTTCGGCCATCTCCGCCGTCTGGTTCAGGGCGCGCCGGCCCGCGGCGGTCAGGGTCAAGGTGCGTTGGCGACGGTCGCTCTCCGACTGCTTGCGGGTAATCCAGCCGCGGGCTTCGAGCGCCTGGACAATCTGCGACACAGTGACCTTGTTCATGCCTATGGCCTTGGCCAGGTCGCCCTGGTTGACGCCATGCAGGTCATGCAAGGCGATCATGACGGAGTACTGGGCTGGCGACAGCGACAGCTTCTCGAAATTCGCCTCGAAGATGGCAACATAGATCTGGTGCGCGCGCCGCAGCAGGAAACCGGGACGCGAGTAAAGCTGGGACAATCGTTCGACGTGCTGAGCGGACATGGATGTGGATGAATTAGGGGGCACGATGGCCGCTGAGCTCTGCCCCGGCCCGCGCGGACAAGGCCCGATAGCAGGGCATCGCGGCGCAGGCGAACAGCGCGACAAGGACGAACGCCACCGAGAAATCCGAGTCGGCCGGCGTGCTGCGGGCGCCTAGGTTAGCAGACCACTGCACAGCCAGCGCCGACAGGGAGATGCCCAGCATGATGGCCAGTTGCCAGGCCATGGTGTTGAGCGTGGTGGCCGACGCGATTTTCTCGCGGGGCAGGTCCGAGTAGGACACGGCGGTCAAGGCATTGAACTGGACCGCCCGGAAGAAGCTGGCCATGGACACGAATGCCGTGATGCCCACCAGACCCCAATACGGCAGCGAGAAAAGCGCGCAGCCGGCCAAGGCCGCGGCACACATCACGCCGTTATAGCAAAGCACGCGCCGGAAACCCCAGCGGCGCAACAGCCGGGTAGTCTGGGTCTTGGTGAAGAACGCAATCGACCCGCTGATCAGCAGGACGATGCCGCTTTGCAAGGCGGTGTAGCCCAAGCCCAGCTGCAGCATCAGCGGCAGCAGGAAGGGCAGGGCGCCGTAGCCGACGCGGACCAGGGACCCGCCCCAGAAACCGGCGGCGAAGGTCGGCAGGCGCAGCAGGCGAAAGTCCAGCATGGGCGACGCCAGGCCACGGAAGCGGCGTGCATAAAGCCAGACACATAGCCCGAAGGCCAGGGCCAGCACGCCCAGCATCGGCAGGCTGGCGCCATGCCGCGCCCGTTCGATCAACAGGATCAGCAAGGCCAGCGCGGCGCCCGCCAACAGCCATTCGCGCACGTCGAATCTGAGGTCGGCCCGATGATGCAGCTGCGGCATGATGCTGCGCGCGGCCCACAGGCCAGCCAGGCCCACCGGCACATTGATCAGGAACACCCAGTGCCAGGACAGGTAGGCGGAGAACAGACCGCCCAGGGGCGGCCCCAGCATCGGGCCCACCATGGCCGGCGTGATGAACCAGGCTAGCGCTTCGACCAGTTGCGCCTTGCTGGTGGTGTGGACGATGGCGGTGCGGCCCACCGGCACCATCATGGCCGCCGCCACGCCCTGCAATGCACGGCACACGGCCAAGGTGGCCAGGCTGGGGGCCATGGCGCACAGCACCGAGCTGACGGTGAACAGCCCCACCGCCCAGGAGAACACCGTGCGCGTGCCATGCCGCGCCGCCACCAGTCCGCTCAAGGGCACGAATACCAGGGAGCACAGCAGGTAGATGGTCATCGTCAGGTTCAGGCTGAGCGGATCGACGCCGAAGTCGCGGGCGATGTCCGGGATGACAGGACTGATGATGGTCGCGTCCAACTGCTCCATGAAATAGGCCGACCCGACCAGGATGGACAGGGGGCGGAAGCTGGTGTCCTTGGGGAGCGTCGCGGCGGCGCCGGCCGGTTGAGCGGCGGCAGCCGTATCGCGGGGGGATGAAGACATGTATCGGAGGCCACGGAAAAGGGGAATCGCCCGCCATTCTGCGCGCTCGGACGACCGCTCAGAAATGACAATAGTAAATAAGCTAACAAATTAATGTGCGTTGGATAGTTAGCGTGCTGACGATACGATGCCTGGCATATCTGTCTGCATCATGGAGTGGGTCATGGCAACTTTCGAGCTGGCGACGCCGGATTGGCTGGCGCGGCACATCGGGCAAGAGGACATCGTTCTGGTCGACACCCGACCGGCGGCTGACTATTGGGCGGGGCATATTCCCGGGGCGCGGCACCTGGAGCCGTCCCTGTTCGCGGTCACGCGCACCGATGGTCCCGCGCTGGCCCGCCTGCAGGCGGTGCTGACGTGGAGCTTGTCGGCGCTGGGCATCGCACCGACGTCGCGAGTGGTGGTGGCCGGTGCGCAGAACGAGGTCAACGCCGCCCGGGTGGCGTGGGCGCTGGCGTACGCGGGGGTCGAGCACATCGTCCTGCTGGATGGCGGTGTCGACGCCTGGACGGGCGAGCGGGTGACCGCCGCGCCCGCCGTGGCCGCGACGCCCTTCACGGTGACGCCGCAGGCCGCCTATCTGGCGACCGCGGATGAGGTGCTGGCCGCCGTGCAAGCGCAAGCCCAGCCCGCCGGCGTGCGCGTCATTGACGCGCGTTCCAGGGAAGAGTTTTCCGGCCAGCGCAGCAACGCCGGCCGCACGGGCCGCGTGCCGGGCGCGCGCTTCTGGGACACCAGCCGCGAGCTGGCGGCCGATGGCCGTTTCGCGGCTGCCGCCCAACTGGCGCCCGCGGTCAAGGACGTCGTGGCCGCCGATGAACGCGCCATCGTCTATTGCGGCGGTGGTGGACGCGCGGCCAGGACCTTCATCGCCCTGCAACTGGCAGGCCACACGGGCGCCGCGGTCTATCCCGCGTCCTGGAATGAATGGGGCACTTCCGACAAATTTCCGGTGGAATCCGCGGCGGCCTGATCGCCATCCAGGCGGCAACCACGCGCCTTCCGGGCAAAACCCATATAAAGCAAGGGAAGCAAGACATCATGAACGGCATCGTCGTCGACAACGACAGACTCGACCGGATCCAGCCGAAGATTCTGGACATGTCCCGTTATCTGGCCAGCGCCTCCGAGGCGGACGGCGTCACGGTGACACCTTATTCGCCAACGGTGGGCGCGCGCGTGAGCGGCCTGCGCATAGACGGCGCCGGCGACGTCGCGCCGGGTGTGCAAAAGCTGCTGTATGGCGCCTTGCTGCGCTATGGCTTCCTGAGCTTCGAGCCGGGCACCGTCGGCGTAGAGCATTTCGAGCGGCTGGTCTCGCTGTTCGGCAAGGCCAAGCTGATGAACACGCCCTACACGCCCAAGACAGGTAAAAGCGGCGAGCTGAACACCATCGACGCGTCGACCAAGAAAACCCGCATGAACTACATCTGGCATATGGACCAGGTGTTCCAGCCCACCTCGCCACCCTATACGGCGCTGTTGGGCGAGACCATGCCCGCGCTTGGCGGCGACACCTTGTTCGCCAATGGCACGGCGGCCTATGACCTGCTCGATCCGCTGCTGGTTTCCTACCTGGAAACGCTGACGGCGGTTCATGACGCCGACACCATGGGCTATCTGACGCTGGCCTATCACGACCTGGAAGCGCGCGCCGAGCAGCGCCGCAAGTATCCGCCCATCGAAGTGCCGTTGATCCGCACGCATCCGGAGACGGGCCGCAAGCAGATCTTCGTCAACGAACTGTACACGCATCGCATCCTGGGCGTCAGCCGGCGCACCAGCACCGCGTTGCTGGACATCCTGTTCGACGCGCTGAGCTCACCGGAGGTGCAGACGCGCCATCGTTGGGAGAGCGGCACCGCCCTGATCTGGGACAACCGTACCGTGCAGCATCGCGGCGTCCCGGATTTCGGCACGCAGAAGCGGGTCATGCATCGGGCTTTGGTGCTGGCCAGTTGAGATCACTTTTCCTATACGCAGACACGAAATGAATCGCAGAGATTTTCTACAGCTGGCGGGCGGCGCGATGGCCGCCGGCCTGTTGCCCGGCGCCACGTATGCCGCCGATGCGCAGGACAAGAAGAAAGTACGTATCACCTTGCCGTCGGCGGGCAGCGCGGGTTCGGCCTGGCGGCCCCTGGTCGAGCGGTACAAGCTGGATCAGGACCTGGGCATCGCCCTCGACTGGGTGACGGCCGACCCAGGCAAGATGCAGGTGCAGTTGAGCGCCGGCTCCCTGGACGTCGGTGTCTTCGGCTCGGTGGGCCTGGCCACGCTGGCCAACCGCGGCAGCGACATCGTGCTGTTCGGCCCCGCGCTGAACAACCATGGCCGCTGGATCGTGAAGGGCGACAGTCCCTACAAATCGCCCAAGGACCTGATCGGCAAGCGGATCGCCACCACCGCTGAAACCAGCGAAACCTATCAGCAGGCCCGTATCGCTGCATCGCTGACGGGCCTGGACCTGAAGAAGGACGTGAAGGTGATCTTCGGCTCGCCCACGGCCAACCTGGCGCTGTTCGAGCGCGGCGATGTGGACGGCATCATCACCCTGGAGCCCACCGCCACGCGCCTGGTAGGCCGTGGCGCGCGCGAGATCGCTCGTGTCGCCGATATCTGGAAGGAGGCCACGGGCCAGAAGGACGATCCGTTCCTGGTCGGGCTGGCGGCCAGCAAGGGCTGGTATGAGCAAAACCAGGCGACCGCGGCCAAACTGGCGACGCTGTTTGAACGTATCGGCGCCACCATCGCCCAGCATCCCGACAGCCTCAAGCCCATCGCCGCAGAATTGGGCCTGAAGGCCGACGAGACCCAGGCCATCGAGCTGCTGCCCCAGCGGCTGGCGCCGACGTATGCGACCAAGTGGGATGCCAGCGTCTTCGCGACCATAGACAAGCAGGTCGAAACCGCGGTGAAGCTCGGCCTGCTGGACGCCGTGCCGTCGCGCAAACTCTATGTGAAGGCTTGAATGCGCTCCGATAACGCCATTTTGCAAAGCGGCGAGGCCGCGCCTGCGCCGGCCCCCGTGATGGCGCCCAAGGTGCGCGGCGCCGCCACGTGGCGCCTGCGCGCCTTTCTGGTGCGCGCCTGGCCGCCGGTGCTGTTCTTCGTGCTGCTGACCGCATGCTGGGAAGCGATGGCGGTGTGGCTGCATTCGCCCCTGGTGCCGGGCTGTGGCGCCATCGTGCGCGAGCTGGTGGAAATCGTGCGCAGCGGTTTCGCGTTCACCGAGATCGGCATCACCTTCCTGCGCATGTCGCTGGGCTTTCTGCTGGCGTTGGTGTTCGCCTTGCCGGTCGGCATCCTGACCGCGGTGTCGCGCAACGCCGAGCGCTTTTTCGAGCCGGGCGTGATCCTGGGGCTGACGGTGCCGGGCCTGGTCTGGGCCTTGTTGTGCGTGATCTGGTTCGGTGTGTCGCTGGCGTCGCCGGTGGTGGCGGTAGCCCTGGGCGTGCTGCCCGCCATGGTGATTTCCGTGCATCAAGGTGTGCGCTCGCTGGAGCAGGAGCGGGTGGAGATGGTGCGGGTCTTCCGTCTGCCGCCTGTGCTGGTGCTGCGCAAGGTGTGGCTGCCGCTGCTTTACAGCTTCATCGTATCGGGTTGCCGCATCGGCTTCTCGATTGCGTGGAAGGTCATCGTGCTGGTGGAAATCTTCGGCATGTCCGACGGCGTGGGGTATCAGTTGAACTCGAAGTTCAGCACCCAGGATGTGGAAGGCGTGATCGCCTGGACCCTGGCGTTCTGGATCGCCATGCTGGCCGTCGAGCATGGCATCTTCCGGCCGCTGGAAGTTCATGCCAATCGCTGGAAGCGGGGGAATGCGCGATGAGCAGCAATATTCAACTACGTGGCATCACCAAGCGCTATCCGCCCTTGGGCAGCACCCCGGAACGCACGGTCTTGACCAAGGTGGACCTGGACGTGCGCGCGGGCGAGCTGCTGGCGCTGGTGGGTCCGTCGGGCTGCGGCAAGTCCACGCTGCTCAATCTCATCGCGGGGCTGGATCTGCCCACGCAGGGGGACGTGAAGTTCGACCGGCCGTTCCAGGGCATCAACCTGGGCGTGGTGTTTCAGCAGCCGCGGCTGCTGGACTGGCTGAGCGTGGCCGAGAACATCGGCATCGTGCTGGCCGGCCGCAACAAGGACAAGGAAGATGTGGCGCGCACTGTGCGGCAGCTGCTGCAACGTGTCGAGCTGCCGGAGCACGCCGGCGCCTTTCCGCAATTCCTGTCCGGTGGCCAGCGTCAGCGCGTATCCATCGCGCGTGCTTTCGCGGTGCAGCCGGATGTGTTGTTGCTGGACGAACCGTTCAGCGCCCTGGACGAACTGACCGCGCGCCGATTGCGGCAGCTCTTGCAGGCCATGTGGCTGTCGGGCGAGGGCCCGCGCCCCACCGGCGTGCTGGTGACTCACAACATGCTGGAAGCGGCCTTCCTGGCCGACCGCATCGCCGTCATGGGCGGATCGCCCGCGGAGATCGTGCGCATCATCGACGTCGACGTGCCACGCCCCCGCGACCCCGACGATCCCGCGCTGTTCGAGGTACACAGGCAGGTGATGCAGGCACTGCAAAGCTGAGGGAATTTCTGGATCTGGCACATTTGGCGCGGCCGGTGTAGTGTCTTGCTGCGGTCGAAAAAATATAAGAACCGCGAACATAAGAACCAGAAGCAGGAAAACCCAAAGGAGCAGACATGATGAATCGCCGTTCGATGCTGGCCTTGATGGCCGGCGCCGCCGTGGCCCCGCGCCTGTCGTTCGCGGCTGACAAGCCCTATCGACTCGCTTTCTACGCCAATGTAGGCGCCGAGCTATGGCACTACGACGTGAACATCGACACGGCCGAACTGACGCGCCGTGGCTCGGTCAAGCTGCCGGCCAGTGTGCAATACGCCTGGCCGCATCATTCCGGGCGCGCGCTGTATGTCGTGTCCAGCAATGGCCAGGCGGGCGCGGGCGGGGTCCATCACGCTGCCGTGCTGCGCCTGGATCACGCGAATGGAGACGCAGCCTTGCTGGGCACACCGGTCGCCTTGCCGGACCGGCCGATCAACGTCTGTACCGACATCCCTTCAAAGAACCTGCTGGTGGCTTTCAACCAGCCCAGCGGCGTGCGGGTGTTCCGCATCAAGCCGGACATGACCCTGGGTGGCGAAATCGCGCAGGGCAAGCTCGATGGCGGTGTCTACGCCCACCAGATCCGGGTGACCAACGACAACCACCATGCCATCCTGGTGACGCGGGGCAATGACCCCACGCCGACCAAGGCGGAAGACCCGGGCGCGTTGAAGTTCTTCGATTATGCGGACGGACACCTGTCGCATGAATACTCGGTCGCGCCCAACCACGGTATCGGCTTCGGCCCGCGCCATCTGGACTTCCATCCGACCAGGCCGTGGGTCTATGTCTCACTGGAGCGGGAAAGCCGCCTGTTCATGTACCGCCTGGCGCAAGGGCGGCTGGAGTCGAAAGCCGCTTATGACGTCGACACCTTGAAGGACCGGCGCGATTTCGATCCGCGCCAGCTGGCCGGGGCCATCCATGTGCATCCCAACGGCAAATTCGTGTACGTGGCCAACCGCGCCGACGGGACGGAAGACTACCAGGGCAGGAAAGTCTTCAAGGGCGGCGAGAACTCGATCGCGGCTTACTCGATCGACCAGCAGACGGGCGAGCCGCGGTTGATCCAGTTCGCCGACACGGAGAAAATCTATCCCCGCACCTTCCATATCGATCCCACCGGCAGCCTGCTCGTGGCCGAGCACAATATTCCCCTCGACGTCCGTGACGGCAAGGGGATCGGGCGTGTTCAGGCAGGCCTGTCGGTGTTCCGTATCGGCGCCGACGGCAAGCTGACGCTGGTGCGCAAGTACGACGTGGATGTGGGCAAGGACACGATGTTCTGGGCCGGCATGGTAGCGGTGCGTGCCTAGACGTCCGCCGCCAGCAGCGCCCCCCTGGCTTGCTCGCACAAGCCCAGCAGGGGGCCGCTTAGCTGGCGCTCGGTCGCCTCGATGCCCGCCGTCGTGCGGACGCTGACATTCAGGACATAGACCGGCCGGTCGGGCAGGACCAGCGGCGCCGCGATGGCGACGACTTCCGGCTGCCACGAGGCGGCGCACCAGCCGTGCGCCGCGACGCTTTGCCGGGCGGCATCGATTTCCGCGCGAACCTTGGGCCAATCGGTCGATCGGCGTTCACGCAGCAAGCCCAGTAACTCGTCCCGCTGCGCGCTGTCCACGACGGCCAGATAGGCGCGGCCCAGGGAGGTCAGCTCCATGGGCACCCGCTGGCCGGCCACGACGCTGCGCAGCGCCACCTTGCGGTTGAATCGAAACGATTCCAGATAGACCATCTCGTCGCGGTCCGCCGTGGCCAGGCCCACGTTGATGCGCAGCTGTTCGGCCAGCGTGCGCATCAAGGGCGCCACCACGGCCAGAACGGGTGACCCCGCGCGCATGGCATGCGCGAAGCTCAACACCGGCGTGGCCAGGCGATACGTGCGACGGCCACGGTCGTGCTCCAGCAAGCCGCAGTCGACCAGGGTCTGCGTCAGGCGGCTGACCGTGGCGCGTGAAAGCTGCGTACGCTCGGCGATTTCGCCGTTGCCCAATTGGTCCGCCCCGGGTCGGAACGCGCGCAGGATCTCCACGCCACGCACCAGCGAACGGTTCAGGACGGGATCTTCATGATGCTGTCGGCGAGGCGGCTTGGGCGGGGCGGATGGCATGGTGGTGACGGTGCAAAAACCTGGAGAACTAAGCGCTGCCTAGCGTATCACCATTTCCATTTGGTGGAAATCAGGGCTACGGCTCGAGGGCCGTGGAACCTACACTGGTACCCGAACAGGATGGCTGGGAATCCGACCCGCGCCCATCCCATGACAAGACACCGCCAAGCCGAATCGAGGAAATCAGAGACATGACCACGAGTTTGATCGAGTTGCACGTTGCCGACGGCATCGCCACGCTGCTGTTGAATCGCCCGGACAAGCGCAATGCCATGAGCGATGACATGCGCACCGAGTTCATCCAGGCGCTGGAGCGCGTGAGCGCCGACAAGGCGATCCGCGCGCTGGTGCTAAGCGGCAATGGCAAGGGCTTCTGCGCCGGGGGCGACGTGTCCGGCATGGAACGCCGCATGAGCGCGCCGGCAGGCGAGATCGCCTTCAACGGCTGGCACCGGCAGCAGCGCGTCCACTACACGCAATCGCTGCTGCACACCATGCCCAAACCGACCATCGCGGCCGTGAACGGCGCGGCATCCGGCCTGGGCGCGGACACCGCGCTGGCCTGCGATTTCATCATCGCCAGCGATGCGGCCAGCTTCACCTGGTCCTACATCAATCGCGGCATCGTGCCGGATGGCGGGGGCATGTATTTCCTGCCGCGCCGCGTGGGCCTGGCCAAGGCCAAGGAACTGATCTTCACGGGCCGCAAGGTGGATGCCGAAGAGGCCCTGCACCTGGGCATCGTGGACCGGCAAGCGACCGCGGAAAATCTGTTGGCCGACGCCCAGGCCTGGGCGGCCGAGCTGAGCAAGGGCTCGGCCACGGCACTGGCCCTGGGCAAGACCATCATCAACCAGACATTCGAAATGTCCGCCGAGCAGGTGTTCGCGCAAGGCAGCCAGGCGCAGGGGATCTGCTACACCAGCACCGAACACCGGGACTCGGTGATGGCCTTCCTGGCCAAGTCCGCGGAGAAGAGCGGCAAGACGGCTCCAGACGCGGCCGCCGTGGGCAAGGACAAGGCGTGATGACCATGGATGCCATTAACCGACTCCTCAACCCGCGTAGCGTGGCCGTGATCGGCGCTTCGGCCGATGTGAAGAAGACCGCCGGCCGGCCCGTTGCCTATCTGCTCAAGCACGGCTACGCAGGCGACATATATCCGGTCAACCCGCGCGCCGACAGTATCGCCGGCCTGCGTTGCTATCCCGACATCGCATCGCTGCCCGCGGTGCCCGACGTCGGCATCGTGCTGCTGGGCGCTGAGCGCGCGCATCTGGCGGTGCGCGAATTGGCCGAGCGGGGCGCCGCGGCCGCCATCGTCCTGGCCAGCGGCTACACCGAGACCGGCGCGGAAGGCGCGCGCCGCCAGGAAGAATTGCGCGAAGCCGCCGGCAGCATGCGTCTGCTGGGGCCCAACACCATCGGCCTGGTCAACCTGACCGACAGCATCGTGCTGTCGGCCAGCGGTGCCTTGGAGATGGATCATTTCCCGGTCGGTTCGATCGGCGTGGTGTCGCAAAGCGGCGGCATCCTGGGCGCGCTGCTGTCGCGCGCCGCGGCGCGGGGCATCGGGCTGTCCAAGCTGATTTCGACCAGCAATGAAGTGGACCTGGAGCTGGCCGACTTCGTCGACTACCTGGCCGACGATGAAGCGACCAAGGTCATCGCCCTGTACGTCGAAAGTGTGCGCAATCCGGAGAAATTCCGCGCCGCGGCCCTGAAAGCCGCGCGGGCGGGCAAGCCCGTGGTGGCCTTCAAGATCGGCCGTTCCGAAGCCGGCGCCAAGGCGGCCGTGTCACACACCGGCGCCCTGGCCGGTGCCGACCGCATGTATGACGCCCTGTTCAAGCAGGTCGGCGTGATCCGCGCGCAGACCTTTGGTGACCTGCTCGACATTCCCGTGGCGCTGGCCACCGATCGCAAGCTGCGCGGCAACCGCGTCGCCATCCTGACGTCGACCGGCGGCGCCGGCACGCTGGTGTCCGACAGTCTGGGGGTGTCGGGCTTCGACACGCCGCCGCCCGATGCCGAGACCGGTGCGCGCCTGCGGGCCCTGCAGACCGGCGACCACGCCGCGCTGGATCGTAATCCTATCGACGTCACGCTGGCCGGCTTGCAGCCGGACCTGCTGCGCGGCGCCATTCGCGCGCTGCTGGACAGCCCCAGCTATGACGCGTTGACCATCATCGTCGGTTCGTCCAGCCTTGCCATGCCGGAGCTGATGGCGGGCGCCATCCAGGACTGCCTGCCTGAAAGCGACAAGCCCGTGATCGCCTTCGTCAGCCCGCACGCCCCGGCCGTCGGGGCGCTGCTGACGCAACGCGGCGTGCCGGCCTTCGCCGCCGCGGAAAGCTGCACCGTGGCGCTGGCCGGCATGCTCCAGCACGCCAATTGGAAGGCGCATTCGAGTCCAGCCGTCCCGGCGCCGGTCGATGTGCGGGACCTGCTGCCTGCCATGGCCCCCGGCAAGGAGACGGTGTCCTTGAACGAGGCCGAGGCCAAGCAGCTGTTCGCGCGCTTCGACGTGCCCTGCGCGGGCGAAACCATCGTGACGACCCCGGAAGAGGCCGAACGCGCGGCGCGTGCCTATGGCGGTCGCGTCGTGCTGAAGATACTTACGGGCGCGATCACCCATAAAAGCGACGTCGGCGGCGTGGCGGTCAACCTGGCGCCGGAGCAGGTGGGCGCGCGCCTGACGGCCATGCAAGCCGAGGTAAAGGACAAGACCGGCATCCTGCCCGAACGCTTCCTGGTGCAGGAGATGGTCGCCGGCGGCACGGAACTGATCCTGGGCATGCACCGCGATCCGCTGGGCACGGCGATTTTGCTGGGCATGGGCGGCATCACGGCGGAACTGTTCAAGGACACCACCATGCGCCTGTTGCCTGCCGACGGCCGCGGCCTGAGCGCAGAGGAAGCGCTGGAGATGGTGCGCGAGCTGAAGACCTGGCCGCTGCTGGATGGCTACCGTGGCCGCCCGAAAGCGGACGTGCAGGCCTTGGTCGCCGCCATCGTGGCGTTCGCGCGGATGACGGCGCAGCTGGGTGACCGCCTGGTCGAAGCAGAAATCAATCCAGTGTTCGTACTGCCCGAAGGCCAGGGGGTGAGAGCGGCGGATGGCGTCGTGGTGCTGGGCGCCGCGGCGTGAGGGGATGCCATGTCCTGTCTGGTTCACGTCTCTTCGTCCGAAAGCCGGGAAATACACGCCTTCCGCCTGGATGACGGCAGCGGCAAGCTGGATCTGATCGAGGTCGTGGACGTGCCGGGCACCGGCGCGCCCACGCGCGGCAATATCCCGCTGGCGTGGTCGCGCGACAGGTCGGTGCTGTATGCGCAGATCCGCATCGATCCGTTTCCCTTGTCCGTGTTCGCGCGCGATGTGGCCAGTGGCTGCTTGCGACTGGTCGACACTTATCCCATGCCCGCGCCCATGGCCTACCTTGCGCCCACCCGCGACGGCAGGTTTCTGATGGGTGCGTCCTACGATCAAGCGCTGCTGACGGTGAATGGCATCGAGGCGGATGGGCGCCTCGCGTTCCCGATCCAGCAGACCGTGGCCACGCCGCCCAAGGCGCACTGCATCGTTGAGGCGCCGTTCGGTGAACCATCCCGTGGCTCGTCAGGTGGTTTCGTCTACGCCACATCGGTCGACGGCGACTGCATTCTGGTCTATCGGCTGGATGTCGCGTCGGGCCGGCTCACTGAAGCCGCGGTCGTTCCGGCCCGCCCGGGTTCCGGTCCGCGGCATCTGGTCTTCCATCCGACCCTGGACATGCTGTATTGCGTCAATGAGCACGCTGGCTCGCTGGCGGCCTACAGCATCGATCGCAAAACAGGCGCGTTGCAGGAAGTGCAGTACGAGTCGCTGGTTCCTGCCGGTTTCACAGGCCGTGCCATGGGCGCCGACATCCATCTGACGCCGGATGGCGCGTATGTCTACGCCAGCGTCCGCAAGACCGACACGATCACCGCCTTCCGTCTCGATCCCGTCACCGGCCTGATGACCCGCGCAGGTGATTTCGACGTGGAGGATTACCCGCGTGGTTTCTCCATCGCACCGAGCGGCCGCTTCCTGATTTGCGCGGGGCAGAACAGCAACCGCATCAGCGTCTACGCCATCGACCCGGCAACGGGCGGGCTGACGCTGGTGGAACGCTATCCCGTCGGCAAGCGGCCAAGCTGGATCGAAATCGTTCCAGACGCCGTTATTTGATATCCGTGCCTGGCATCAACCCCCCGTGATGCCAGGCGCGTACCCACCCAACTGAAGCAAAACCCGTTCAGGAAAACACTATGGCTATCGTTGTCGCACACGATCAGGTCAAGGCGAATCGTCGCTCACGCATCCACGAGGACGGCATTTTCGTCGCTTTGACGGACTTCATCGTCGCCGATCCCGCCACGGGCCTCGATGCTCAGGCCATGCTCGTGGAAGAAGGGCCACACCGCAACCTGCGCACCCATTATCACGACGAGGACGAGTTCCAGATCTTCGTGTCCGGGGGCGGAACCAATGGTAAACATCCGATCAAGCCTTTCCAGCTGCACTTCGCGCGCAAGCACACGCCTTACGGGCCCATCGTGGCATCGGAAGCGGGCTGTGCGTTCCTGACCCTGCGCAGCCGCACGGACAATGGGGCCAAGTTCATGCCCGAAAGCCGCGGCAAGCTGGATGGCGTGCAGGACCGCCACCCCTGGCAGATCGGCGCGGATATCGTGTTCCCCGACCTGACCGACGTCGGCAAGGGCGCGGCGGTGCAGCCACTGGCGGGTGTCCACGACGATCATGGCCTGGATGCCCAGGCGTTGCGCCTGGCCCCGGGCGCCCGCTTCCTGGCCCCGTCGCCGGCGGATACCGACGGGCAGTACCTGGTCGTGCTGCGGGGCAGCCTGATCCACGAGGGCGCGGAACGCCAGGCCATCACCATCGTCTTCCTGCGGCCCGGCGATCCGGCGTTTGAGCTCGAAGCGGGCGGCGACGGTCTGGATGCCCTGATCATGAGCCTGCCCCGCCAGGGGGCCGCGGCGACGGGCGCCCAGAGGGTGGCGAAGACGGATTTCAAGGTCTGGCAGTGCGTTTTATGCGCCTTCATTTATGATGAGGCCGCTGGCTTGGAAGAAGAGGGCATCGCACCCGGCACACGTTGGGAAGATGTCCCTGACAGCTTCACCTGTTCCGACTGCGGGGCGTCCAAGTCCGACTTTGTCATGGCGGAAATCTGATTTTTTGACGCCGGGCCGCCCCAAGTCAAAAAGCGTCCCCTTGGGGGACCGGGCAGCCCGGAGGGTTGCCCTGAGGGGCATTTTTTAACGCCGGGCCGCCCCAAGTCAAAAAGCGTCCCCTTTGGGGACCGGGCAGCCCGGAGGGTTGCCCCGAGGGGCATTTTTTAGGAATGTTGAGGGATATGGAACCTGTTGTTGTCGTGGGTGCGGGGCTTGCCGGGTATACCGTTGCCAGGGAAATGCGCAAACTGAATCGCGAGATCCCGCTGATACTGGTGGCTGCCGACAGCGCCCACTTCTATCCCAAGCCTCAGCTTTCCACGGCGCTCGCCACCAAGAAGCTGCCCGAGCAGCTGCCGCAGGCCGACGCCGAACAAATGAGCGCGCAGCTGGGCGCCCCGGTACGCGCGAACGTCACCGTCACCGGTATCGACACGGCAGGCGCCACCCTGCAGCTGGGCGATGAGGCCTTGCGTTATTCCAGCCTGGTGCTGGCCTTGGGCGCGGACCAGATCACCATACCTGTCGGTGGCGATGCCGCCGATGCGGTCGTCACGGTCAACGACCTGGCCGACTACGGCAAGTTTCGCGGCCTGATCGACGGGGCACGCCACGTGACCATCATCGGCGGCGGACTGATCGGCTGCGAGTTCGCCAACGACCTGATTGCCGGCGGCCATGGCGTCGCCGTGGTGGATACCGCCGACTGGCCGCTGTCGCGCCTGGTTCCCGCGGAAGCCGGTACCTTCCGGCAGAAGGCCTTGGCGGGACTGGGTGTCGACTGGTTCCTGAGCAATGCCGTGGCCGCGGTCGACCGCGCGGCGGATGGACGCTTGCGGGTGCGCCTGGCCGGCGGCGAGGAATTCGCCAGCGACGTCGTGCTGTCCGCGGTCGGGCTGCGGCCACGTACCGCCCTGGCCAGCGCGGCCGGCATCGTGACCAACCGCGGCATCGTGGTGGACAGCCATCTGCGCACCAGTGCCGAGAACGTATACGCCTTGGGCGACTGCGCCGAGATCGACGGGCTGGTCATGCCCTACGTGCTGCCCATCATGCATTCGGCGCGCGCGTTGGCGGCCACGTTGACCGGCGCGCCCACGCAGACGGTCTTCCCGCCCATGCCGGTGATGATCAAGACGCCGGCCTGCCCGACTATCGTGGCCACGCCGCCCGTGGGCGTGGCGGGCGCGTGGAACGCCGGCGTGACGGAGGAGGGCGTGCGTGCCCTGTATGTAGCGACTGATGGGACCCTGGCTGGCTTCGCCTTGCTGGGCAACGCCTCCAAGGAACGGGCCGCGTTGACGAAGCAGCTGGGTTCGGCTGCCTGAGGTCCGCGCCGAGGGCGCTCCTTCGGGCGGCACCCCGCTGGGCGGGACCCGCACTGGGCTGCACGCCGCCACCGGCAAAAAAATACCGCCCCACGGGGCGGTATTTTTCATGGCCGGCTATCAATCGTTGCTCTTGAGCTGCGGCAGCTTGTCCACGATCTTTTTCCAGCGGGCGATATCGTCCGTCATGGTTTTGCTGAACTGTTCAGGCGTGCTGGCCTTGGGCTCGATGCCGACGGTCGCCAGTTTGTGACGGACGTCCGAGTCCTTCAGCGCTTCGTTGATGGCCTTGTTGAGCGTGGCGATCACCGTCGGCGGCGTACCCGCCGGCACGACCACGCCGTACCAGATACCGGTGTCCCAGTCCTTGAAACCTTGCTCCGCCATCGTGGGCACGTTGGGCATCATGGCGATACGCTCCTTGCCCGTGGTCGCGATGGCGCGCAGCTTGCCCGAGCTGACGTGCGGCGCCACGGCGACCACGCCCAGGAACAGCATGTCCACTTCCTTGCTGATCACCGCGGTGACCGCCGGCACGCCGCCCCGATAAGGCACGTGCAGCAGATCGATGCCCGCGTCGTCCTTCAGCACTTCCGGCTCCAGTTGCGACAGCGTGCCGGGACCGGATGACCCGAAGGTCAGCTTGCCAGGTGTCTTCTTGGCGGCGGCCACCAGGTCGGCCACGGACTTGATGGGCGATGCGCCATTCACCACCAGCACGTCGGGGGTGTAGCCCACTTCGGAGACTGCCGCGAAATCCTTGACCGGGTCATACGGCAGATTGGTACGCACTGCCGCGTTGACCGTGTGGCTGGTGGTCACCAACAGTATCGTGTAGCCATCCGCGGGGGCCTTGGCCAAGGCATCGGATGCCAGCATGGTGCCCGCGCCGGCGCGGTTTTCCGGCACCACGGACTTGCCCAGCTTGGACGTCAGGTACGTGGCCAGGATGCGGCCGGCGGAGTCCACGCCACCGCCAGGCGCGGCCGGTATGAACATGCGGATGGGTTTGGCCGGATAGTCGTCCGCGTGCGCGGCGCCGGCGGCCAGGCAGGCGAGCGCAAGGAACAGCGGGCGAGCCAGAGGGCGAAGGATATTCATGATGTCTCCAGGTTGTTATCGGCCACCGGGGATTCCCCTGTGGCGCATATGATTCATTGCGCCTGCAACCGGCCGACCCAGCACAACTGGGCCGGCCGGCGCTGACTACTTCGGGTGACCGCCGCCGTGGCCGCCACCATGACCCGCGTGGCCGCCCGCCTGCGCGACGCGCGCCAGCAGCCCCAGCACCGGCTCCCACGACCGCAACGTTTCCAGATGCTCGACTTGTTCGATCAGACTCTGTGCTTCCGCGTTCGACAGGCCACCCGTCACCAGGCAGTCGGTGACCTTGCCGTGGCGTTGCTCGCGCGACATGGGCCGTTCCGGGCAGCCGGGGAAGCGGTCGCAGCGCTCCACCAGCTCGGTGCCGTCGGCCAGCTTGATGGTGACCCGGGTCCACATGGTGGCCAGCGTCTGCGGAATGTCGGTGTTGTGGACCAGGCGCACGCGCGGCAGCAGGCGCTGCACGGGCTCGCTGAACGCGATGTGGTCGTCGAACGTGGCGATGACCACTTCTTCCTGGCTCAGGCCCACCGACGCGGCGTACTCATAGCTGAATTTCCCGTCCAGGCCGGACACCGGGCTGGGGCGCGACAGCGTGGTGCGATAGACCGGCGGCTCGACGATCACTTCTTCCACGTCGGCGAGCTTGAATTTGGGATGGCGGCGCAACTGCTGGCAGGCTTCGATGACCCACTGCATGTAGATCTCGGACGGATAGCGCTTGATCGTGAAGCCTGGCGTGACGATCGCGTACTCGTCCAGTCCTCCCAGCACTTCTTCCGGACGGAAACGGTCGTCGAAGAAACTCTCGAAATGGCCGCCGGGCATTTCCAGGATGCGCTTGTTGCCGGACATTCCCTTGGCCGCCAACAGGGCCGACTCGACACCCGACCGGGCCGCATTGCCCGGGTGAGTGGGCTTGGCCATGCTGCCGTTGTTGGCGAACAGGCCGCCGGTACGCGACGCGGTCATGCCGATCGCGCCCGCGACTTCGTCCGCCGACAGGTTCAGGATCACCGAGCATGCCGCCACGGCGCCCAGGGGACCCACCACGCCAGGCGGATGGAAGCCCCGGAAGGCGCAGTCACGCGCGGCGGTGCGCACCCGCTGCTGTACTTGCCAGCCGGTGATGTAGGCCAGCACGGCCCGTTCGGGCGCGACGGCGAAGCGCTCGGAAAGCGCCAGCACGCCCGGCAGGATGGAAGACGTGCCATGCGCCGGCGGCATGCCCTGCACTTCGAAATCCAGGGCGTGCAGCGCGATGCCGTTCAGCAGCGCGGCGGTGGCGGCGCTGGCGCGGATGGTCGTGCCGACCACCATGCAGGACCCCGAGGTCTCGTCGCCCAGCGCCGCGCGGGCGATGCTGGGCGCCGGCTCGCGGCTGCCGGCCGCCAGGCAGCCGAGTCCGTCGAGTATCGCCACCTTGGCCGCGTCGATCGCGGCCGCCGGCAGGCTGTTGAATTCGGCGCCGGCGATGTATTCCGCCAGGCCGCGCGTGATGGGAAGATCGTGATCGTGTGGCATCGCTTACTCGGTCACCAGTTGCTGCAGGACCTGCGTGCAGTCGGCGCTGTCGGCGATTGCCCAGAACTGGTCGAACACGCTGTCGGTGGCCTGGCCCAGGGCCGGCGTCACCAGGTGATGGAACTTGATCTTGATGTCGTCGCGGTTCATCGGGTTGCGGTAGGTGCCCTTGGGATTCTGGGCGTGTACCTCGCGCGTGGTGCCGTCCTTCAGCGTGACGGACGCGCGTATCTGGATGGTGCCGGGCCATTCGCTTTCGATCTTGTCGTCGACCACCACCTTGATCTTCTTGATCAGCTCGCGCACCTTGGTGTCGGCCAGGGCCGCGTCGGTGTAGGCGGCCAAGGTGACACTGCCTTGCTGCAGCGCGACGGCGACGACGTAAGGCAGGCTGTGGTCGGCGGTTTCGCGTGTGGTGGGGGCGAACTTGGCGGGCTCGCTGGCGGACTCGTGATGCAGGAAGCGCGACGTGTGCAGCTTCACTTCGGTGACCTGGTCCAGGTCCAGGCCTTCGCGCAGTTGCAGCGCGGCCCAGATGCCGATCTGGCAGTTGGCGGTGGCCGGGAAGTACTTCAGGCCGGAGCGCAGCACGGCCCAGTCGCCGAAGGGTTCCAGGTTCATCGGGCCGGCCTTGCCTTCCATCACTTCGATGAAGCCGTGGCGGCCTTCGAAGGGGTCGGACGGACCCGTCAGGCCGTTCTCGGCCAGCTGGCAGGCGAACACGGCGCTGCGGGTGCTGACCGCCGTCGCCACGCCCTTGTAGTGCGACAGTTCGCCTGCGCGGCCGGCGCGCAAGGGCAGGCCGTTGGTGGCGGCCAGGGAAACCGCGGTGCGGGTCTGGGCGTGGTCGTAGCCAAGCATGTGGGCGATGCCGGCGGCGGTGCCGATCGCCACGGCGAAGCCCTGGTCGATGGACAGGTAATCGACCAGCGACCCGTGGTCCTTGCGGTAGGAGCGATGGCGCAGCGAGATGCGGTGGAAGACCTCGTAGGACACGGCGATGCCGGTCAGCAAGGTGCGGCCGGGCAGGCGGCGCGCGCCCGCGATGGAGATCAGTGCGCCCAGGATGTCGCTGGGGTGGCCGCCCGTGAACGTATCGTTGTAGTCCAGATAGCGGATCATGGAAGTGTTCCAGAACGCCGCCATGTCTTGCGTGACGACCGCGGCGCTGCCAATCACCGTGCCGCCGGCGCCGCGGGGCAGGTCGGCGATGGCTTGCGCCGCGCGCGCGCCGGGGCAGTCGCGGGCGGCCATCGCGCAGGCGATGGAGTCGACGAAGATGCCGGTCACGTGTTCGATGACGTTCGCGGGGACATCCTCGGGGCGCACGCTGACGGTGAATTGGGTGATTTGCTCAAGTGCTTGGTCCATCGAGTCTTCCTCTGATCCTTCGGTACGTGAACGCGGGTGGGGGCCCGCTGTATTTGTGTGCAGGTCTTGATTTGCCTGGTGACAGGATAGAGTCGCACCGGCGGGGCGTCATCCATGAATTTCCAATAGATGGAAATTTATCGCGACGGAAATGCCAGTTGCGGAAGGCCGGTCTCAGTCGCCGGCTGCGCGGCAGCGACTGCCCAACGTGACGAGGGCGCCCCTGCCGGCGCCCTCGTCACATGCTTCGCTTCGAATCCGGTCCGCGCTTACTCAGGCTTGATGTCCGCCGCCTTGACCACGGCGCCCCATTTGTCGATCTCTGCTTTGTAGAACGTCGTGAACGCAGCAGGCGTCGATGTCACCGCCTGGGCACCCATCTTGTCCAGGGCGTCGCGTGCCTGCGGATCCTGCATGGCCTTGACCGTGGCGGCATTCAGCTTGTCAATGACCGCGCGCGGCGTGCCCGCCGGCGCGAACAGGCCGAACCACGCGGTGGCTTCGAAACCCGGCACGAACTGGCTCAGGGGCGGCACGTCGGGGGCGATAGCCGCGGGTGTTTTGGTGCTGACGGCAAGCGCCACGAACTTGCCTTCCTTGACCAGGGGCAGGTTGGTCATGATGTTGTCGAAGGTCAACGGTACCCGGCCGCCCAGCATGTCGGTGACCGCCGGCACCGTGCCTTTGTAAGGTACGTGGACCAGCGGGATGCCGGCCTTGGAGCGGAAGTACTCCATGAACAGGTTGGCGCCGGACCCGATGCCCGCGCTGGCATATGTCAGGCTGGGTTGTGCTTTGCGGGCCTTGTCGATCAGGTCGGGCACCGACGTGATGCCGGACTGCCGCGTGGCCACCAGCATGAAGGGCGAAGACGCGACCTGGCTGATGGGCGCGAAGCCCTTGACCGGATCGAAGGTCAGGTTTTTATACAGGCTGGGATTGATCGACATCGCGATCGTGCCCAGCAGCAAGGTATAGCCGTCCGGTTTGGACGAGGCCACGAAGGCGCTGGCGATATTTGACGCGGCGCCAGGCTTGTTCTCGACCACTACCGATTGGCCCAGCTGTTTGCCGAGCGCGGCGGCGACGGTACGGGTGACGATATCGCTGGCCCCGCCGGGCGTATAGCCCACCAGAAGACGGATGGGGCCGGCGGGATACGCCGACTCCGCCAAAGCCAGGCAGGGGGCGGCAAGGGTTGCCGCCAACACGAGGATCGAGGTCCCCTTCAGGATGGAAGCCACGTTGTCTCCTCCGGGCCATGCCCGTGTGGATGTATGCGCCGCAGCGGTCCGGGGTGGGCCCGGCCGGTGTCTTGTGCGCGGGTCTTGCGGTCTTGCCGATCAGCGCTTGCCCAGTGCTTCGGTCAACTCCGCCACCGTGGTTCGCTCGCCCAGGCGGGGAAAGACTTTTTCGATGCTGTGGCGGTGCATGTCGGGGTCGCGGTCGGCCATGGCGTCGGTCACCAGCGTGACGTTGTAGCCGATGTCATAGGCGGCGCGTGCCGTCGACTCTACGCCGATGCTGGTGGAAATGCCGACCAGGACGATCTGGGTCACGCCCTTGCGACGCAGGTATTGGTCCAGCGTGGTGCCGGCGAAGCCGCCCAGCTGCTGCTTGGTGACGCGATGATCGGACGGCTCGACACCCAAGTCTGTGACCAGCTCGGCCCAGTCGGCGGGACGTTCCCCGGTGGGACGAGGGGTGTCGGTGCGGCCCGGCGCGCCGCCGGCGACGTTCACCCACACCACCGGCAGGCCTTGTTTGCGGAAGGCTTTCGCCAGTTGGGCGGCGGCCTTCACGACGTCGGCCGACGGCGGTGTCGTCGGCATGGCGACGATGCCTTTTTGCAGGTCGATGGCGACGAGCGCGGTCTTGGGGTCCAGTGCGGTTAGCGGCATGTTGAGTGCTCCCTTCTGCGGTTGCGATAGGCGCCGGGTAAAGGCGCGTTGAGATGACGACGGCATCCGCCCGCGGTGCCGCCGATCCTTGAGGCTATTCTGCGCGATGCGTGGTTACGGGAAGCTGGCGCGGCTAGATCGCGTTCAGCCATGGTTCAATCGGTTCGTTAGTCAGCCCCAGCAGGGCTTGGGCATGGCGGGTTCCGTCTATGGCGATGCCGCCGTAGGCATAGCAGCCACGGGCCTTGTCGACCAGTTCAGCGTCGCTCAGGGGATCACCGGCATCGCCGCGCGCGATCACCACGCGGCGGCGGACTTCAGTGCCGTCGCGCAGGGTCAGCGTGATTTCGGACCAGCGCGGCAGGATAGATCCGCTTGCCTCCGTGATCGACACGCGCGGCATCAGCGCTTGAATGGCCGGCCGCCGCATGGCGTCGTCCGTGAAGCTGGCGAGCCCCACGGAACCGTCCAGCAAGGCGCAAGCCATGCCGTATTCCATGCTGAACTTGGCTTGCAGGCCGTCTTCGGGCAGCGCCGTGATCAGGGCCTGCAGGCCACCGGTGCTGGTGAGCACGTGTACGCGGTCCACCTGGTCCGGCGTCAGGCCGTGCTCCGCGCGCAGCGCGAGCATGGCATCGATACCGCGATGCAGGGCATAGCAGCAGGGGTATTTCTTGACGTCGATGCCGATAGCCGTGATTTCCAACGGTTCCCGGCCGAGGGTGTCGAGCACGCTTGTCAGGTCCTCACCGGCGGCGTAGAGCGACATATAGCCGTACTTGCCGTCGATGGCATCGTCCGCGGCGGTCATGCCCAGGCTGGCCAGCACGGCCGCGCGTACGGCGGCCGCCGCGCAATGCGCGGACTGGAAGGACTTGGCCATGGCGCCGAAATTCTGCCGCGTGCCGGATGCCTGCGCGACCGCCAGGCCCAAGGCATGTTGCTGCGCGGACGTGTCCAGACCCAGCAGCACGCCGCAGGCGACCGTCGTGCCCAGCACCCCCAGGGCCGATGTTGAATGCCATCCCTTCGTATAGTGGGGCAAGGCCATGGCCCGTGCGAACTTGGCCATGACTTCGAAGCCCGCCACGTAGGCGATCGCGAAGCGCGTCATATCGGCATCGACACTGGGCGCCAGGGCGGCGAGCGCGGGCACCAGCGTGGCGCTGACATGCGCCCGCATGGGTGTCATCACGTCGTCGTAGTCCAGCACGTGGGCCGCGACGCCATTGCAGAAGGCGGCCGCCTCCGCGGGCAGATAGCGGTCCTGGCCCCAGAGTTTGGCCATGCCCTTGGCCGCTCCTTTGGCCGTCCCCGTCGCGGAAACCATGACGGCAAGCGGCTCGACATAGCGCGTGGCGATGCGGACGGCGTCTTCCCGCAAGCCGGCAATCGCGCAGGCATGGGTGTCCAGCAAGGCACGGCGCGCGGCATGCAGGGCATCCGCGGGCAAGCGCTGTTCAGCGTAGCTCGCGGCGTAGCGGGCGATTTTGGCTCCGGCGTTGTCCGCGGTATCGATAGCGTGGCTCACACTTCACTCCGCCTTGATGCCGGCCGCCTGGATCACATGGCCCCAGCGGTCGAACTCGGATTGCAGGAAGCGGCCAAAGTCCGCCCGGTTGGTTTGCGTCATGGCTTCGACGCTCATGCCGGCGAAAGCCTTGGTCATGTCTTCCGAGTTGGCGATCTGCACCACGGCCTTGTTGAGCTTGTCCATGATGGGCGCCGGCGTGCCGGCGGGCGCGACAACGGCGTACCAGTTGCCGGCGGCCAGCTTGGGATAGCCCAGCTCGGTGACGGTTGGAACGTCGGGCAGCAAGGGACTGCGATGCGCGCCAGACGTGGCCAGGGCCCGCAGCTTGCCCTGCTGCACCAGCGGATACAACACCGAGAAGTCGATGATCATGGCATCCAGGCGGCCGCCCAGCAGGTCGGTGAGGCCTTGGGACGCGCCCTTGTAGCTGATGTAGTGGACATCCGCGCCGGTGGTCTGCTTGAACAGTTCCAGCATCACCCGGGTGGAGCCTCCCGAGCCGGCCGTCGCGAAATTGAGCTTGCCGGGGTGGGCCTTGGCGTACGCGACCAGATCCTGGAAGGTCTTGACCGGTAGCGACGGGCTGACGGCGAACAGCATGGGCGAGCTGGCGACGGTGGAGGCGCCGACGAGATCCTTGTGGGCGTCGTAAGGCACGTGGGAGAACGTGAAGGCGCTGAGGACGAGCGGGCTCATGCCCGCCAGGGCCAGGGTGTAGCCGTCGGGAGGCTGCTGCGCGACGAAGGTGGTACCGATCACCCCGTCGGCGCCCGCGCGGTTTTCCACGACGATGGACGCGCCCAGAGCCTTGCCCAGGCGCGGGGCCAGCTGTCGCGCCATCTGATCGTTGGCGCCGCCAGGCGGGTAGCCGACGACCAGGCGGATGGGCTTCGATGGCCAGTCCTTGGCGGCGTCTTCCGCGTGGGTGGGCGCGGCCGACAGGGTCGCTCCCAGGAGGGCGGTCAGCGCCAGGCATCGGCGCAAGCGGGAGAATTCTTCCAGTGGGCGCTTCATGTCTGTCCCCTTGAATTGATGTCTTTTCTAAAGAACCTCACCCCATCGGGGAACCCGGTCCTCGGCTTCGCCCTGCGGCAGGGGTCAATTGTCTTTTTCGAACAAGCGGGTAATGCCGTAGAGCTCAGTGAGTTCCTTGATCCGTTCACGGGGAGGCTGGGCCTGGTAATACCCTTGCGTTGAACGCGTGATCCCCAGCTGCCGCTTCATATCTACCAACACCTCGGCTTGTTTCAAGGTAGCGGCGATGCCGTCGATGATCGGCACGTTATCCACCCGGCTGATGCCTTCCTTCTTCAGCATCACGCTCAAGGGCGCCTCGCCGGGGATGATCACGTCGGCACCCTCGGCGATCATCTGCCGGGCCGACGCAAAGAACTTCTCCTTCACCGCTTCGGGCATCCCGGAGTTCGGCAGCACGTCACCCGAGGGAAAGCCCACGTAGCGCGCGCCGGCAAAGCGCTGCTGCAAGCCATGCATCTGCACATTGGTCTGGATCTGCGGAATCATTTCCTTGATGAACAACAGCACCCCGAACTTCAAGCCCAGCTGGCAGGCGGTGAGCATGCTGGCTTCGCCATAGCCGACCACGGGTATCGACACCAGGCTGCGGATCTCGCGCAAACCCGGCTCGGGCAGCGTGGCGATGGCATAGGCATCGAAGCCACGTTCTTCGGCCAGGATCGCCGCATACGCGAACTGATGCATATGCAGGGACTGCAGATACGCGTAGCCGACGTCCGTGCTGGGGCCGTCGCCAGGCTTGTGTCCGTGCGTGCCAGGATGGCTGCCATGGATTTCGACTTCCGTATCGGCGCGCACCACCTTACGCACGTGGGTCTTGAGCGATTCGACATAGGCCGGCACGCGTGCCAGCGTGGTGAAACTTTGGTGCCAGATCTTCATGGACATGCTTGCTCCTGGTTTTATCGTTGGCGGCGGCTAACGGCATCGGTGCCGGCGATCCGGCCGAATACGGCGCCCTTTAGCACGGAGGTCGCGCCGGTATAGCTGCCGTAGTACAGGCCCTGCGTCTCGCCGGCCGCATACAGGCCCGGGATCGCATCGCCTTCCTGGTTCAACACTTGTGCGCGCGCATTAACCTTCAGGCCGCCGAACGTGAAGACGATGGACGAAATGATGGGATAGGCCTTGTAGGGGCCCTTATCCAGCGGTCGCGACCAGTTCGACTTCGGCGGCGTCAGGCCCACCGTCGCCAGGCCGTCCGTGTCGCGGGGATTGAAATTGCCGGGGCGGCAGGCGGCGTTGTAGGCGGCCACCGTGGCTTCCAGCACGTCGGCGGGCAGTCCCAGCTTGGCGGCTAGTTCGGCAATCGTGGCCGCCGTAACGGCCGGTTGTTCCGTACGCACCGCGACGGCGAGATTGGGCAGATCGTCCGACCTGGCATCCAGGATGCAATAGGCGATGCCATGCGGCTGCGCCGAGATATTGCGGGTGACGTCCTCATAGGTCTCGTCGGTATGCCCAGGCCCTTCGTCGACGAAACGGCGGCCCTGCTCATTGACCAGGATGCCGTAGGGATAAACGTACATCGACGGTCCCGCGCGGTTGGACCGGGGATCCATGGGCGAGGCGTGAAAACTGCCGAAGTCGCCGCAGGGAGCCGCGCCGATGTCCAGCGCCATGCGTATGCCTTCGCCCTTGTTGAAATTGCAGCCCAGCGACATGCCGCGCAGGTAGATGGATCGCGGGCCCACGTAGCGCGTCATCATCTCGGCATTGCCCTGGAAACCGCCGCTGGCCAACACCACGGAAGGCGCGCGGAACGTCACGCGCCGATGCGGCTCGACCACGGCCGCCACGCCCTGGATGCGGCCTTCGTCATCGGTGACGAGCGACTGGGCCGCGGTGCGGTAGAAAATCGTGCCGCCCAGCTTCTCGAACTGCGCCGCCAGCGCGTCGATCAACGCCAGGCCGCCGCCGCTGGGCACGATGCGTGGCTGGCTGGATGTCGGAAACGGTACGTCCAGCGGAATGAATTTCACGCCGAAGCCGCTGATCCAGGCCAAGGTGTCCGGCGCCCGTTCGGCCAGCGTGCTCACCACGTTGGGGTCGGTAAAGCTGTAGGCCCGCAGGGTGGGGGACCAGGTGGCCGGATCCAGCGCCAGGTCGCCGACCAGGGTCGGGTCCATATAGCCGCCTGAGTTGGCGGCGAAATGCTCTTCGAAGTCGTCGGTGACTTCGGTCACCGACTTCATGCGCAGATAGGCGCCCGTGTAGCGCGTATTGCCACCGCGCTCCTCCAGCGGGGCACGCTCCAGCACGCACACGCGCCCGCCGGCTTCGGCGGCGGCCACCGCCGCGGAAAGTCCGGCGACGCCGCAACCGACCACCACGACGTCGTAGGCACGCGCCGTCTCATTGACCTTGGTATTCAACGTTGTCTCCTTGCAGGATGATTCCTGGTTATCTTTTTGCGCCACCGTCTGTCGCGGTGGTCGTGCTCAAGCCAGCTTCAGTCGCCTCGGCTTCAATCGACCCAGATTCCGCCGTTGACGTCCAACACCTCTCCGGTAACGAAGGACGCCTGCTCACCCGCCAGGAAGGTCACGGCATCGGCGACCTCTTCGGGGCGGCCCAGGCGGCCGACCGGGATCAGGTCCTTGAGAACCTGAGGGAACACCTTGGTCAGGCGCTCGTTGGACGCGATGGGACCCGGCGCAACCGCATTCACCGTGATGCCCTCGTGAGCGGTTTCCTTGGCCAGGAAATACGTCATGGCGTGGATCCCCGCCTTGGACGCGCCATAGGCCAGGTTGCTGGCGCGGCGCTGCTCTTCCTTGTCTATCCATGGGCGTGGGTTGCCGCCGTTCTTGCCGATCACGGAGCCGATGTTGACGATGCGGCCATAGCCCTGTTGCCGCATCACCGGCAGCACGGCCCGGCAGCAGTAGAAGACGCTGGTCATATTGCAGTCGATCACGCGGCGCCACTCGTCGTCGGTGACGTCGCAGCAGGCGCCGTGGGAGCCCACGCCCGCCAGGTTGACCAGCACGTCGATGCGCCCGTATTCCTGGACGGCGCGGTCCATGATGGACTGCACCGCGCCGCTGTCAGTGAGGTCGGCGTTGATGCCGATGGCGCGATGGCCGGCATCTTTCAGTGTCTGCACCAGCGCCGTGGGGTCCAGCCGGTCGACCAGGCAAAGGCTGGCGCCTTCCTCGGCGAAGCGCGTGGCGATGGCGTGACCCAGGCCGCCCGCGGCCCCGGTGACGATGGCGATTCTGTCCTTCAGTCTCATGATTTTTTTCGCTATTCTCGTGTGCGTCGCACGTAAGCGTGCGGCAAGGCGAAACCCGGCGATGCAGGCCGGCGCCCAGCCGGTATCAGGTGTCCAGCGTCGTCAGCTGCTTTTCCAGCGCCCGCATTTCGGTGTAGCCCATGACATTCATGATGTCCTCGATGCCGACGACCAGGTCGGGACGATCGACGGGCACGCCGGTGCTGATCACTTCCTTCATGACCCCCAACGCCTGCTGCATGCCGTGGATGGCGGCCGCCGGCAGCATGCGCGGCAGGCTGATGCGCTTCACGCCGATCGCCTTCAGGCGCGGCAGCGGCACCAGCGGGGTGGTGGGGCGGGAGCGAATGCCGAAGCCCATATTGATGGTGACGGGGATGCCGGCCGCGTCGACGATGCGCTTGATGTCGTCTTCCGTGCGCACGGCGTCGGGGAACAGCATGTCGGCGCCGGCGCGGGCGTAGGCCTTGGCGCGGCGGATGGCGCCCTCCATGCCCTCGACGGCGATGCTGTCGGTGCGGGCGATGATCACGAAGTCGTCGTCGCGGCGAGCCAGACAGGCCGCTTCGATCTTCTTGACCATTTCGATCTCTTCGACGACGTCCTTGCCTGGCATGTGGCCACAGCGCTTGGGACTGATCTGGTCTTCGATATTGATGCCGGCCACGCCGGCTTCCTCGAACAGGCGCACGGTATGGAAGACATTGACGGGATTGCCGTAGCCCGTGTCGGCGTCGGCGGTCATGGGGATGGAAACCGAGCGGGCCAGGTGGCGGCAGTGCGCCACGTTCTCGGCCAGGCCCAGTACGCCGATGTCCGGGATGCCCAGCAGGGCGTTCGACACGGCGGCGCCGCTGGTGCAGGCGGTCTTGAAGCCGGCGGCTTCGACGAGGCGGATGCTGTAGCCGTCGTAGACGCCGGGTGAAACGATGAAGGGTTCGTTGTTGAGCAGGTCGCGGAAGCGGCGGCGGGGATTCAGGGTTTCCTTGTCCATTAACTCTCTCGCGAGCCGACGGCGGCGCGATCCGGGGGGTCGGATGCGTCCTCGGCAAGATGGGAAAACAGGTGCCGGGCAGCACGCTCGATGTGCGCGCGCATCAGCGATTCAGCCAGCTCAGGGTCGCGCGCGCGGATGGCGCGGGCGATCTGCCAGTGTTCGTCGTAAGCGTCGTCCTTGCGTTCCAGCACCGTGCCCGAGTGGCGCCGATAGACGCGCAGCAGGTGGTAGAGGTCTTCGCACAGGGCGTGGATGATGCGGTTGTTACCGCTCGCGCGGACGATGCGTTCGTGGAAGTCGAAGACGGCGGGCAGGGGAGCAGCGTTCTGGTCCTGCGTCTTGGCCTGCGCTTTGTGCGGAGCGCGGTCCTGTGCGGCGGCCTTGTTCTTGCGGCGTTCCTTGTCCAGCTCCAGTTCGCGGAACAGGTCGTCGATCTCCGCATCCGACATGCGTCGTGCCGCCAGATGGCAGGCCACACCTTCCAGGGCCATCCGCATCTGGAACAGTTCAAGCGCGCTGGTGGCGGTGAGCGTCATCACGCGGGCCTTGACGTAAGGTTCGCGGGTGACCAGTTGAATGCCTTGCAGGCGGCGGACGGCCTCACGCACCGGCCCGCGGCTGACACCGAATTCCTGCGCCAGCGCAAGTTCATTGATGACCGCGCCGGGGGCCAGCTGGCCTTGATAGATGGCGTCCAGGATGCGCTGGAACACTTGATCGGCCAAGGGGCCGGTCGTGTCATCGCGCAGCATGGTCAGTTCGGTTTGCGAGGTCATAGTGTCGACACAATATCGAAGGGTTTGTTCAAGTGTCAACACTTTAAGATTAAAACTAGGGTTGACACCGAGAGGGGAAATGCCTGGCGGCACACGGTTGCCGCCATTTTAGCGGCGTTTATTCAGGGGCTTCTCAGCAAGAGTTCGTGCGCGCGATAGAGATCGCGGAGCGGCGCGGGGAGCAGTCGCCAAGCAGGCTGACAAGCTGGCAGTTTTGCTATAAATTTGTCGAAGTGTTGACAGTAATAAGTCCAACCGCTGAGACAAGACATTTATGAATACACCGAATGAGCCGGCATCGGCCAAGGCCGTGGCCGACCTTCCGCTTGCCGGATCCGCCGTGCGCTATGTCGATCTGGACAGCGCAGCGCGCGCCGCCGGCCGTGATCTGGCTGAATACCCCTATGTGATCCGCGTGCTGCTGGAAAACCTGCTGCGTCACCAGGCCTGGGGCGATGCCATCGCCGCCGCGGAGATCGATGCCTTGTGGGGGTGGTCCGAGCACACCGGCGCCGACTTGCCGCTGTATGTCGCGCGGGTCATCCTTCCCGACTCCAGCGGTTTGCCCGTGTTGCAGGATCTGGCGGCGTTGCGCGACGCGGTCGCGCTTGCGGGGGGCGACCCCGCCAAAGTCGAGGCGCACGTGCCGGTCGACCTGATCGTCGATCATTCGCTGCAGGTGGACCACTGGGGCGATGCCCAGGCGGTGACATTGAATCTGCGCCGCGAATATCAGCGCAACGATGAACGCTATCGTTTCCTGAAGTGGGCGCAGCAGGCTTTTCACGGGGTGCGGGTGTTTCCGCCCGGGACCGGCATCATCCATCAGGTCAATCTGGAATATGCGGCGCCCGTCATCGCCACGACACAGCGGCCTGACGGTTTGTGGGCCTATCCCGACTTCGTCATCGGGGGCGATTCGCATACGCCGATGATCAACGCATTGGGCGTGCTGGGTTGGGGTGTCGGCGGCATCGACGCCGAAGCAGCGCTGCTGGGCGAGGCTTACACCTTCCCGGTGCCGGAAGTGGTCGGCGTGCGCCTGTCAGGCGCCATCCGGTCGCCTGCCTTGACCACCGATGCGGCGCTGCTGGTGACCCAAAGGCTTAGGCAGGCCGGCGTGGCCGGCGCCATGGTCGAGTTCTTCGGTCCGGCCGTGGCGCAGCTGAGCGTGCCGGAGCGCGCCACCTTGGCCAATATGGCGCCTGAATATGGGGCGACCTGCGGTTTCTTCCCCATCGATGACAAGACGCTGGACTATCTGCGCGCCAGCGGCCGGGCCGATGCGCAAGTGGCGTTGATCCAGGCCTATGCCCACGCGAACGGCTTCTTCCGCGCGCCGGACGCTGTGACGCCCCGCTACGGCAGGATCATAGACATAGACCTTGGCGAGGCGACGCCCAGCATCGCCGGGCCGCGCCGGCCGCAGGACCGCCTGACCTTGGACGAGGTGCCGGCGGACTTCCGCGCCCGCCTGGTGCGTGCCAAGGCCGAGGGCGGCTTCGGGATCGAACGGGTCGACGCAGCCGCGCCGGCGGTCGAGGCTGTGCCGGCCACGCCGAACCTGCCGGCGCTGACGCATGGCGCGGTGACGCTGGCAGCGATCACCTCCTGTACCAATACCTCCAACCCCGCGGTGATGCTGGCGGCCGGCTTGCTCGCGCGCAATGCCCTGCGCCGAGGCCTGATGCCGCCCGCGTGGGTCAAGCGTTCGCTGGCGCCCGGTTCGCGCGCGGTCACGCGCTATCTGGAGCGGGCAGGCCTGCTCACCGAGCTGGAGGCGCTGGGCTTCTACGTCATTGGCTACGGCTGCACGACTTGCGGCGGCAAATCAGGGCCCCTGGATGCGGATGCCGCCGAACGCATAGGCGAGGACGGCCTCGTCGCCGTGGCCGTGCTGTCCGGCAACCGCAACTTCGAGGGCCGCATCCACAAGTTGCTGCGTGCGAATTACATCGGCTCGCCGCCGTTGGTGGTCGCCTACGCGCTGGCGGCGCGCATCGATATCGATTTCGACACGGAACCGCTGGGACACGATGGCGCCGGCGCGCCGGTCTATCTGCGCGACATCTGGCCGGCGCAGGAAGACATCGACGCCTTGCTGCCGGTGGCGGCCGACCGGACCCTCTACGAAGCGGTCTACGATCCGGCACAGGTGGAGAGCCAGGATTGGGACGCGCTGCCGGCGTCGGGCGGCGTGCGTTTCGCATGGGACCCCAAGTCCCTGTACCTGGTGGAGCCGCCGTTCTTCCGCGATGTGTCCACTGGCGATGCCCTGGCCAATCTGCAGGCTGCGTTGGGCGACTGCCGGGTGCTGGCGGCGTTCGGCGATTCTTTGACCACGGACCATATCTCACCGGGCGGGGAAATTCCCCTGGAAACGCCGGCAGGGCAGTATCTGACGCAGGCCGGCGTGGCGCAGCGGGATTTCAACAGCTATGTCGCCCGCCGCTGCAATTACCACGTGATGACGCGCGCCACCTTCGCCAACGTGCGCGTCCACAACGAGCTGATACCAGGCAGTGAAGGCGGTGTCACGCGCCACTTCCCGGACGGCGCGGAGATGACCATCTACGACGCGGCCATGGCTTACCGCGCGGCGGGGCTGTCCAGCATCATCCTGGCCGGCAAGGAATACGGCACGGGCAGCAGCCGCGACTGGGCCGCCAAGGGTTCGGCCCTGCTAGGCGTAAAGGCGGTGATCGCGGAGTCCTATGAGCGGATACACCGTGCCAACCTGGTCGGAATGGGTGTCTTGCCGCTGGCCTTCGAGCCCGGGCAGGGGTGGCGCGAACTGGGCCTGACCGGTAGTGAAAGTTATCGCTTCGACGGCATCGAGGCGGGTGTATTGGAGGGCGCGCTCATCGCCGTCACCGCCACGGAAGGCGAGCGGGTGGTGCGCTTCAAGGTGCGGGCGCAGGTGCTGACGCAGGCCGAACGTACGCTGATGGCCGCGGGCGGGATTCCGGCCCGCGTGTTGACCACCATGCTGGCGGAGCAGGAGATCGCGGCGTGAGCAAGGTATTCCAGCATCGTGCCCGCGTTGCCATTCTCGATGATTATCAGGGGCTGGCCCTTACCTCGGCGGATTGGACGGCCTTGCGCGAGCGTTGTGACGTGAACGTGTTTCATGAGGCGATCCCGCCGGATGAGGCACCCGCCCGCCTGACGGATTTCGACGTGCTTTGCACGATGCGCGAGCGCATGGCGCTACCCGCGGGCTTGCTGGAACGCCTGCCGAAGCTGAAGTTCATCGCCGTCACGGGACCGCACCATCGGACCTTGGACCTGGCCGCCGCGCGCCGGTTGGGCATCACGGTGTCCTGCACGCCCAGGCCGGAGACCGGCCAGTTCGCCACCGCCGAACTGGCTTGGGGACTGATCCTGGCGCTGACGCGGCATATTCCGCAAGAGACGCAAGGCATGCGTGTCGGTGGCTGGCAGCACACGGTGGGCAAGGCGCTGTATGGTCGCACCTTGGGCCTGCTGGGCCTGGGCCGCCTGGGCGCCCACATGGTGCCGGTCGCGCGCGCCTTCGGCATGGATGTGATCGCGTGGAGCCAGAACCTGACGGACGAGGCCGCGCGCGCCGCCGGCGCCCGTCGGGTAGGAAAGCACGAGCTGTTCGCGCGTAGCGATGTGCTCAGTGTGCATCTGGTCTTGAGCGAGCGGACCCGCCACATCGTCGATCGTGCGGCGTTGCAGGCGATGAAGCCAGGGGCTTATCTGGTCAACACCGCGCGCGGTGGTTTGATCGAGCAAGAGGCTCTGGTCGACGCCTTGGAGGATGGGCCGCTGGGCGGCGCGGCGCTGGATACTTTCGAGGTCGAACCACTTCCCGCCGATCACGTCCTGCGTCGTCTGCCCAAACTGCTGTTGACTCCGCATCTGGGCTACACCGTCGAAGAAACCTTCGCGTGGTTCTACCGTCTGTCGATCGAGAACATCGCGGCGTGGCTGGACGGGGCGCCGATCCGCCTGCTGCAAGCGCCTGCTTAGATGGGGGCGGACCGGGAGGCTCCCCGCGTGGGGAGCCTCTGCCTACGAGGCCTTGGCGCCACTCGACTGCACGGCCGTGGCCCACTTCTTCCGTTCGTTGGCCAGGAAAGGCCCTGCAGCCGCGGCATCCATGGGGTGCGGCAGCGTCGATTGCTGCTCCAGGGCGTGGCGATACTCAGGCGTGGACGTCGCGGCCGCGAAGGCCTCGCGCAGGCGTGCCAATACGGGCGCAGGTGTGTGGGCGGGCGCCATGGTGGCCCACCACGAGGGCGCTTCCAGCGCGGGGTAGCCGCTCTCCACCAGCGTGGGTGTATCGGGCAGTTGCGGCAGGCGTACACCAGTGGTGACCGCCAGCGGCCGCAGACCGCCCCCTTTGGACAAGGACACCGCCAGGGTCGATCCCGTCACGCAGAACGCGATGCGTCCCGCGCGCAGGTCCGTGGCCATGGGCGCGGCGCCCTGGTAGGGCACGTGCAGGAATTTGACCTGCGCGGCGTTGGCGAAGATTTCCGCGGTCAGGTGGCTCAGCGAGCCGATGCCGTTGGATCCGTAGGCGATTTCACCTGGGCGTTTGCGCGCCTCCGCCACCAGCGCCGCGACACTGGCGACCGGCAGGGTTTGCGGATTCGCCAGTAACACGTTGGCGTTGTCGCCCATCATGCCGATGTATTCGAACGCGGCCGGATCGTAGCTGAGGTGACCGTACAGGGGCTGGTTGATGGCAAGGATGCCCTGGCCGGCCATCAGCAGCGTGTAGCCGTCGGCGGCGGCCCGGGCCGCATAGTCGCCCGCGATGTTGCCGCCCGCGCCGCCGCGGTTCTCGACGATGACGGACGTCCCCAGTGTTTTGGCGAGCGCGGCGGCCAAGACCCGGCCCAAGGCGTCGGATGAGCCACCGGCGGGGAAGGGCACGACGAGGCGCAGCGGACGGGAGGGAAAGTCATCCGCCGCGCGGGCGAGGCCGCTCAGCAGCAAGGGCGCCGCGGCGACCGAGCGCAACAGGGCGCGGCGGGTGAGGGAGGGGGATAGGCTATGCATGATGGCGTGTCCTTGCTTGATACGGCGTCTGTTCATTCGAGCTTGATGCCCGCCGCGGCGACCAGGGCCGCCCATTTGTCCGCTTCGCGTTGCATCAGGGCGCGGAAATCCGCGGGTGTCTTGCTGTAGCTGGGATCCGCGCCCCATTCCTTCCACTGGGCCTGTACGCGCGGTGATTGCATGACGCCCGCGAGCTGAGCGTGAATCTGGTCGACGATGGCGGGCGGCGTCTTGGCCGGCGCCACCGCGCCGTACCAGGGATTGACTTCGTATCCCGGCAGGCCGCCTTCCGCGACGGTGGGCAGTTCGGGGGCCGCGGCGCTGCGCTGCGCGCTGGTCAGCGCCAGCGGACGCAGCTTGCCGTTCTTCACCAGCGGCAGGGTGGTCGGTATGCCGCCGAAGGCCAGCTGTACGCGGCCGGCGGATATGTCCACCATGGCCTCACTGATGCCGCGATAGGGCACGTGCAGCATGTCGACGCCGGCCATGTGGGCGAACATGGCGCCGCCCATATGCGTCAGGCTGCCGTTGCCCGAACTGCCGTAGGCCACCTGGCCAGGATGGCTCTTGGCGTAGGCGATGAGTTCCGGCACGTTCTTCACCGGCAGGTCGCTATTGCAGACCAGCAGCAGCGGGAAGCTGCCCACAATGGTGATGGGCGCGAAGTCCCGCAGATTGTCTTGCGGCGTGCGGCCGCCGAAGTGGGTGGGCACGTACATCGACGAGGCGTTGATCAACAGCGTATAGCCGTCGGGCGCCGAGTTGGCGACCGCCTGCGCGCCCACGTTCAGGCCGGCGCCGGGTTTGTTTTCGACGACCAGGGGTTTGCCTGTGGATTGTTGGACTTCGGCGGCGATGTAGCGGGCCAGCAGGCTGGCGGGGCCGCCGGCGCTGTAGGGCACCACCACGGTTACCGGCCGTTCGGGATAGGCGGCGCGGCTCCGCAAGGGCAGGGCGGCGATCCCGCTGGCGGTCATCAGGCCCAGCATCTGTCGGCGTGTCATGGCCATAATGCACTCCATCATTCTGTAGAAAATCGTGGCGCGGTGGCGGGTGTTACGGTCGTCTAGCGCCGAACACCGTGGAGCACTTCGCTTTGATCAGCAGCCACAGCAGGCTGAACGCCGATAAGGATTGCGATGGCCGCGATGGTTCCTGTGTTTTCCGCGGCTGCGATGGCTGTACTGGTTTGCCTGGCTCCGGCGGTGCAGGGGTTGCGTCCGCCTGTGGGACGGCGACCACGTCGGCCAGGTTCCTGGCGAACATCTCCATCAAAGCCTGCGTCACCGCATTACCCCCAGTGCGGGCGAAGTCCGCCAGGACGCCGCCCAACTCGGCTTCGGACACCAGGGTGACCACACTTGCCGGGCTGGCGGCGGGCGCATCGGCCGCGGGCGTCACCGTGTATTCCACATGCACCGCCGCCGGCGCCGGCATGCGCATGTCGGCAGCACCCCGCACGTCCAGGGTGCCGCGTAGGGCCTGCGGGTCCACCGCGCTGCGGACCTTGCCTTTGAAGCGGATCTTCTTCGGCCCAAAGGCGACGGTCATCGTGCCCAGGTAAAGGCCTTCTTCGTCATGTCCCTCCAGGCTGGCGCCCGGCATGCAGGGAACCATGCGTTCGATATCGGCGAAAGCGTCCAGCACCCGGCGCGGCTCGGCCGGAACGCGAAATGTTCCCTCGAAGCGCATGGCTCAGCTCCCTGCGGTGACGGGGCGCAGCAAGGGCGCCTGATTCGGTACGCCGAAGTGCAGCTTGTTGTAGGGATCGCTGACGACGCTGGGCGAGACGCGCGCGTCGATCAAAAACAGTCCGCCACGCGCCACGCCTTGTCTGATGGCATCTCCGACCGCTTCGGCGGATTCGATGCGCACGCCGTCGCCCCCGAACGCCCGCGCGATGGCGACGAAGTCAGCCGACTCCCATTGCGCCAGCGACGCGTCGAAGCCGTGCGCGCGCAGCTTGTGCATTTCGGCGCCGAAGCCGCAATCGTTCCAGACGATCACCACCAGGTTGCGCTTGAAGCGCTGCACCGTGAACAGCTCCTGGATGTTCATCAGCATGGCGCCATCGCCTTCCAGCATGACGTGCGGACGATCCGGATGCGCGGTGCCGATGCCGATGGCCAGCGGCAGGGTCTGGCCTATGCAGCCGAACTGATAGGAAAAGTTCAAGGTGGCGCCGGCCGGCAAGGGCATGTACATTGCCGGGAAGGCCCAGAAATGGCAGTTGCCGCAGGTGACCAGGCTGTTCTCCGGCAGGGCCGCGCCAATGGCATGGGCCAGGGCGCGTGGTTCGATGCCGTCTTGCGTTGCCGGGAAAGTGTGCGGCGGCGCGGCCAGGACGGCACGGGTTTCGTCATCGCGATAGCCGGTCTTGGCCACCCCACGTTCGCGCAGGCGCGCCACCAGCAGCTCCACGGTGGCGCGCGCATCGCCGCAGGCATGCAGGCCGGGCAGGGCGGGGATATCGTTGGGAACAGGCTCGCGGTCGATGCGCGCGATGTCGGCCATGGGGAACATCATCCCGCCTTCCGACGTGTAGTAACCGACCTCCGCACCGACACCCAACACGAAATCCGCATCGCCCAGCAGGCGTTCCGTGGGCTCGCTGGCAAAGCTGCCGCTGATGCCCACGTCATAGGCTTCGCCCGCGAAATAGCCTTTGGCTTGCAGCGAAGTCGCGAACAAGGCGCCGACCTGTTCGCCCAATTGCAGCAAGGCGTCCTTGGCGCCCGAACGCATGGCGCCGAGGCCGGCGATGATGACCGGGCGTTCGGCCCGCGCCAGCCGCTCGACCAGGTCTGCAAGCACCGGCTCGCTCGGTGTCGATGGCAGCGGGGGCAGACTTTCGGCGGATGGCCGGTAGAAGAAATCCCAGTCGAAGGACCGTTCCTGCAACGCCACGTCCAGGTTCAGCACCACAGGCATGCGGCGGACGCGGGCGATATAGAAAGCGTTGGCGACCTCGGCGGCCAGGTTCTCTGGCGTGGTCACGTCTGCGAAGTGGGCGCCGCAGGCTTCGGCGAAGGGGCGCTGGTTCATGCGTTGCGTGCCGTGCAGGGCGCCGCGTCTGACCTGGCCCAGGATCAGGACCAGGGGGGAACGGCCGCGCGCCGCGACGGTCAACGACGTGCCTGTCTGCGTCAGGCCGGGCCCGTGGGTGACCATCGCCACGCCGACCTTGGCGGTCGCGCGGCCATAGCCGTCCGCCATTGCCACCGCGCCTTGCTCATGGCCGGAAGAGATCATGGTGACGCCGCCGCGGCGCACCAGGTCGGCCCAGATGGACATATTGCCGTCGCCCATCAAGCCGAACAAGGTGTCGACACCTTCGGCGATCAGCGCCTCTGCGACCGCTTCGTAGACTTTCATCGTCGTCCTTCTTGTTTTCTGTCCCTGGGCCGGGGGGAGCCCAAGGTTTGTCTCTGGTGGTGATTCTTGACGAGCCGCCTAAAACTGTCAACACTTGGTGGCGTAAATGGGCGATGGCTCGGGGTAAACGCCAATATGTGTCGACACTAATGGGCGGCGCTTACCGGCGCGTGGACGCGAGCGAAGCCGTCAGGGCGGTCCCAGGCGCCAGGAATTTCACCTGTTGGACGCACGATCCTGCGGCGCCGCTCCTGCCAATCCCATAATGATTGGGATGCCGGCGCATCGATGCGCCGAGGTCCACGACATGGGAGAGGCATGCGGTGACGACGACAACTTTGGACACGAGCACGGCGGGAATCTCGGCCGTGGTCGGCATAGGCCACACCGACTGGGTGCAGGACTATCGCCGTGTGCGCGATGGCGAGAAGCCGTTCGACTCGAACGGCTACGCGGCCCTGGCGTTCAAGCGCGCGCTGGACGATGCCGGGCTCAAACGCGAAGACATCGATGGACTTATCGTCGGTCCGACCACGGCGTACGAGCGCATGGGCGAGATCCTCAATATCGATCCCCGCTGGGGCGGCCAGGCCGATGCCGTGCAGGCCGTCTTCCAGGCCGTCATGGCCATCAAGTCGGGCATGGCCGAAGTAGTAGCGCTGGTCTACGGCAATGACCAGCGTTCCGCCGCGGTGCAATACGGCGGGCCGGAAGCGATGGGCGGCGGTTCTTTCCTGTCTTATGTCTATCACAGCCCCTGGGGGCTGACGTCACAAGGCGCGCTATACGCCTTGATGTTCCAGCGCTACAAGGAACTGCACGGTCTCTCGGACCGCGATCTGGGGCAGGTGGCCGTGGGCCAGCGCCAATGGGCCAGCCTGAACCCGAATGCCATCATGCGGGACAAGCCGCTATCCCTGGACGATTACCTGGCGGTGAAATACGTCGCCGAGCCCTTGCGCGTGAACGACTACTGCCTGATCAATGACGGCGGCGTCGCGCTCATCGTCATGGAGGCCAGCCGCGCACGCAAACATCACGCGGACCGGGCCGTGACGATCAGGGGCCTGGGACGCAGCGACCTCAATCATCACGCCACCAGCCTGGGTCCGCGCCTGGTGGACTTCTATCTGCCGGCTCAACAGAGTGCCGCCGCCTCGTCCTATGCGGCGGCCGGCGTCGGTCCGGAAGATATCGATGCACTGCTCGTCTACGACAGCTTCAGTCCGCACATCTTCTTTTCGTTGGAAGGCTTCGGCTACTGCCGTCCCGGCGAGGCGGCGCGCTTCATCCGTGATAACGGCATCGGCGTGGGCGGCAAGCTGCCCGTCAATACGCACGGCGGCCATCTGTCGGAATCCTATATGCAGGGATGGAGCCATCAGGTGGAAGCCATACGCCAGTTGCGCGGCGGCCTGGGTGAGCGCCAGGTGCCGGATTGCCGTCATGTGCAATACGTATCGGACGTGGCGGGTAAAGCCATGTCCATCATTTACGGGCGTTGAAGAGGAGGTCACCCATGAGCGAAGCCAAAGCCGAAAAGAAAAAGTCGCCGCGCCTGTACTCACCCTACGATGCGCCGATGTGGGAGAGCATCCAGACCGGGGAAATGAAGCTGCAACGTTGCCCCGAATCGGGCGAGTTCCGCTATCCGCCCGGGCCGATGTGTCCCGTCAGCATGAGCATGGAATACGAGTGGGTGCCCATCTCCGGGGAAGCGTCCATCGTTTCGTGGACGGTCTTTCACCGGCAGTACCTGCCCGCCTATCCGGCGCCTCACCTCGTTGTGGCGGTGCGTTTGCGTGAAGGGCCCATCATGGTTTCTTACATGGACCACGCCGAGCTAGAGCACATCCGGCTGGATGCGCCGGTCAACCTGGTCTACGCGGACCACGCCGATGGCTATAAGGTGCCGAAATTCACCTTGGCGGATTGAACCGCGGGCTAAGCGGATGGCCTGGCCGCGCAGCAGTGGCCAGGCCAGTCAGACTACTCCGGCTTGATCCCGGCACGGGTAATCACTTCGCGCCACTTGGCGATCTCGTCGCTCAGGAACTTGGCCGCCTCCTCGGGTGAGGTCGGCTCGGGCTCACCCCCGTCATTCTCGATTGCCGCCGCGACTTTCGGGCTGGCCAGCGCCTTGCGTATCGCGGTGTTCAAGGCATCGACGACAGGGCGCGGTGTGTGGGCGGGTACCCACGCGCCGTACCAGGAATAGGTGGTATAGCCCGGGACACCGCTGTCGGATATCGGCGGCACCTCCGGCAGGATGCGGGTTCGGGTCAGGCTGGACACGCCCAAGGCATGCAAGGTGCCGCCGCGCACCAGCTGCGCGACGGCGGGTGTAGTGCCGAACAGCAGGTCGATGCGGCCACCGCGCAGGTCGTTCATCGCCAGGCTGGATCCTTTGTAGGGGATATGGGTGAACTTGACCCCCGCCATCAACTGGAACAGTTCGGCCGCCAGATGGCCGCCGCTGCCGATGCCGGGGGATCCCACGGTGATGGACCCGGGCGCCGCCTTGGCCTTGGCCAGCAATTGCGCCACGGTGATGCCGCCCAGGTGATCTGAAGCCACCAGCACGTAGGGCACCTTGCTGAACAGGCTGACCGCCTGCAGGTCCTTGAGCGGATCAAACTTCATATCATGCCGCAGGGACGGGTCGATCGACAGGGACGGCGTGCCGGTCAGCAGGGTGTAGCCATCGGGCGCCGCGCGCACTACCGTCATCATGCCTATGGTGCCGCTGCCACCGCTCTGGTTTTCCACGATCACCGCCTGGCCCAGCGTGTTGCCGACTTCCAGCGCGACCAGGCGCGAGACGGCGTCCGTGCCGCCGCCGGGCGCCAGCGGCACGATCAGCCGAAGAGAATGGTCCGGAAATTTGCCCGCGGTTTGCGCCCACACCCGCTGCGGCCAGGCCGCGGCCAGGGATGCGGGCAAGGTTGCGGCCATCGCCGCCAGGAAAGCGCGCTTGTCCATGTGAGTCTCCTCCTTGAAAGCCGCGCGTCGTGACGGCGCGGTCTGTTTTTGTCCGGGCCTGCGTGTAAGCAAGGCCCATCGTCGCCAGACGGTTACTGCACGACCTTGCCCGCCAGATGCGGTTGCGCGGCGCTCAGGACGCGCAGCGGGCTGCCGGCTTGCCAGGCCAACAGGTTCTCGACGGTTGCCTCGTAGAAGGGCTGCAGCAGTTCGCGCACGGTGTAGCCCAGATGCGGTGTCAGGATGACGTTGTCCAGCTTGCGCAACGCATCGTCGGCCGGCAGGGGCTCGACGTCGAACGTGTCCAGGGCAGCCCCGGCGATACGTCTTTCTTGCAGGGCCTTTAGCAACGCCGCGTGCTCGATCAGCGGGCCACGCGCCGTGTTGACCAGAAAGGCGGAAGGCTTCATGGCCGCGATGTCGGCGGCGCCGACGATGTGCCGGCTGCGCTCGCTGAGCACCAGATGCAGGCTGACGAAATCGCTGTCGCGGAACAACACGTCCTTGTCGACCCGGCGCGCGCCGGCGGCAGCCGCTTTGTCGTCGGTCAGGTTCTGGCTCCACGCAATGACATCCATGCCGAAAGCGCGGGCGATGGGCACCATGTGGCTGCCCAGGCGGCCGAGTCCGATCAGGCCCAGGGTCTTTCCTGCCAGCGCGATGCCGACCGACCGCTGCCAGTGGCCTTCCTTCATGCCGGCGGCTTCAGCAGGCAGGTTGCGTGCGAGCGCCAGGATCAGGCCCCAGGCCAGTTCCGCGGTGGCGAACTGACCCTTGGCCGACCGCTGCGTGCACGACACCGTAATGCCAAGACGATCGGCGGCGGCGAAGTCCAGGGTGCGATTGTGCGGGCCGGTCACGGCGATGAACTTGAGCCGTGGCAGCCGTTCCAGTAGCGATCCGGGCAAAGCCATACGTTCGCGTGTAAGGCAGATGGCGTCGAAGTCCCGCAGGGCGTCCACGGCTTCGTCTTCGGACAAGTGCCGATCGAAGACGACGACATCGGCCTGCCTGCGCACAGGCGCCCAATCCGCCAGTTCCAACGCCAGGTTTTGATAATCGTCCAGCACGGCAACGCGTACCTTGGTCATGAATGCTCTCCTGCCGGACCCTCAGCGGCTCTTGAATTCCGGTTTGCGCTTCTCGGCGAATGCCTTGCGCCCTTCGATGCGGTCTTCGCTGTTGAACAGCAGGCCGAACAGGCTGCGCTCGACGTCGATGGCGTGCGACAGCGGCATGTCCTCGCCCTGGCGGACCATGCGCTTGACCGCGCGCACCGACAAGGGCGCATTGGCGGCGATGGCCTGCGCGATGGCGCGCGCCTCGGTCAGCAGCTGATCTGCCGCGACGACCTTGCTGACGAGGCCTATGCGCAAGGCTTCCGTGGCGTCCGTGCGCGCGCCGGTCAGCAGCATCAGCATGGCGTCGGAGCGGCCGACGTAGCGGGGCAGGCGCACGGAGCCACCAGCGCCGGGCATGCTGCCCACCCTTACCTCGGGCAGGGCGAATTGCGCGTTATCCGCGCAGATGCGGATGTCGCAAGCCAGCGCCAGTTCCATGCCGCCGCCCAGCGCATAGCCGTTGATGGCGGCGATCAGGGGTTTGTCGGTGTTCAGGTTGGCAATCAGTGAACCGGCGCCCGGGGGGCCGGCCAGCAGTTGCTGGGCGGCGGACTCGCCGGACGGCAGCGTCTTCTTCAGGTCGGAGCCCGTGCAGAAGGAACGGTCGCCCGCGCCTGTGATGATGACCACCCAGATGTCGTCGTCGTGGCGGATCCTGTCCCAAGCGGCGTGCAGCAGGCCGCGCATTTCGGGATCGACGGCGTTCATGGCCTCGGGCCGGTTCAGCACAACGGTGGCGATGTGCTCCTCGACGGTGATTTCAACGGAACTCATGGTCTTTTCCTTATGGCGATGTCCGGAGTGTCTTCAACGCAGTGCACCGTCTTCGGCAAGGCGCGCGATCTCCGCGTCGTCCAGCCCCAGCAGGGTGGTGCATATCTCATGGGTGTGTTGCCCCAGCAGGGGTGCCGGCCGCGCCTGTCCCGTCGCGCTCCGTGCATTGCGGAAAGGCTGGGCGTTGTAGAGGGATGGCCCCATCTCCGGATGATTCAGGGTCAGCCAATGACCGCGATGCCGCAACTGCGGATCGTCGATGACGTCGGCGGCGGTACTCACGCGGCCGGCGGGAACGCCGTGTTCCTGTAGCACCTGCACAAGCGCTTCAACGGGCTGGCGCTGGGTCTCGGTCGTCAGCTTCTCCTCGACTTCTTCGACGTGCGCAAGACGGCCCTGTACCGAGTCCAACCGCGCGTCGTCCATCCAGGCGGGCGCGCCGAGGGCGGTGCGCAGCCCTTGCCATTGCTGGTCGTTCATCACCGTCACGGCTATCCATCTGTCCTCACCCGCGCAGCGAAACACACCGTGCGGCGCGGCCTGGGGATGGCGGTTGCCGCGCGCCTGGGGGACGTGGCCGTTGGCCGTGTATTCGAGCACCGCAGGGCCGAGCAGGGCGACGGTGGGCTCGGTTTGGGCCATGTCGATACGCTGCCCTTCGCCACTGCGGCGCCTGTGCCGCAGGGCGGCCAGCACCGCAAATGTCGCATGGCAAGGGTTGGGAATATGATCGGGATAGTTGGTGCCCGTGCCTGCCGGTTCCCGTCCGGGAATGCCGGTCAGGTGCTGGATCCCCGTCACGGCTGCCATCGTCGCGCCGTATCCCAGATAGTGCTTTTGCGGTCCGGATGCTCCCTGCATGGACATCGTCAGGTAGATGATGTCTTCCTTCACCGCGCGCACCGCGTCATAGCCCAGACCGAAGCGATCCATGACGCCGGGCGTGAAGTTGTTGGCGATGATGTCGCTCTGGCGGATCAGGCGGAAGACCAGCTCCAGCGCTTTGGGGTGCTTCATGTTCAAGGTCAGGCTGCGCTTGCTGGAGTTGCGGTCGGCGAAGTAGCCGCTACGGTTCAACCCTTTGACGCCGTCCTTGTAAGGGGCGGCAAGACGCAGCGAATCGACGCGGTCCGCGCTTTCTATCTTGATCACTTCGGCGCCGGCGTCAGCGAGAATCTTGGTGGTGTAGGATCCCGCGCCGATCCAGGTGAAGTCGGTCACACGTACGCCGGTGAGCGGCAATTGCTTCGTCATCGGATCGTCTCCTCAGTGCCTCGCGGCGCGTTGCGGCGGCCGTTCGCCGAGCCTGCAATCAGTGCGTTGTGCTCGCCGGGAAGGGGAGCCGGACCCTGCCGGGACCATGGGGTGCGCTCCAGGCGATATGGGGCGCCTGGCATATTCACGCCCTGCGGCCAACCCGGCTGGCGGGCTTCGACGAAATACCCTCTGGACGCCAGTTGGGGACTGGCGATCAGATCGTCGACGGAATTGATGGCCGCGGCGGGTACATGCCGATCCTGTGCGGCCGCGTAGAGGTAAGCCTTGGTTTTGGTTTTCGCCCAGGCGCCAAAGACTTCCATAAAGATCTGCTTGGCTTCGTCCGACTGCAGATAGGTTGTTTCGCGCCATTCGTCACCGCTCAGGCGCTCCACGCCAGGTACGCCTTCCTCTTTGAGCCAGTCGACGGTGCGATCCCAGAACCGATTCGCGCCGATGCCGCCGGCCATCATGTAGACGTGGCCATCCTCGCATTGATAGACACCGGTGCCGGCGAAGCGCTGAAGGCCCGCGGTACGGCGGCGCAGCGTGCCTTCCAGGTCATAGAACTGCACGGCGTTTTCCATTGCCAGGACCATGCACTCCTGGATGGAAACGTCAACATGGTCACCCTGGCCAGCCGCCTCGGCTTGCGTCAGCGCGAGCATGCTGGCGACCGCGCCGAACATGCTGCCACATGACCAGGCCTGGTTGCCGTAGGCGCCAATCGGAGCGCTGTCGGGGTAGCCGCCCAGGTACAGGAAGCCGCCGGTCGCCATGCACACCAGATCTTCGGCTTCGTGTTCGCTGTAGGGGCCTGTTTGGCCGTATGGGGTGATGCTGGTCAGCACCAGCGCCGGATTCAAGGCCGCGAGGGTTTCATACCCGCAGCCCAGCGTTTCGAGCCGTCCGGGCCGTTCGCCTTCGATCAGCAGATCGGCACCGGCCACCAGGCGATGCAACGCGTCGCGGCCGTCAGCGGCTTCCAGGTCAAGCGTGATCGATTTCTTGCCGCTGTTCAGGTACACGAAGGAGAGGCTGCGCTCGACTGGGGCGCCTGCCTGGGTGGCATTCTGAAGAAATGGGCCGACCTGGCGGGTAGCTGCTCCGCCGGGCGGTTCAATCAGGATGACCTCCGCGCCCAGGTCGGCGAACATCTTGCCGCAGTACTGGACTGCCGGGCCGGCGATTTCGAGCACGCGCAGGCCGTCCAGCGCGCCCTTGCTGGTCGATCGGATGTTGGTATCGGTCATGTGCGTCCTCTTCAGTGGTGCAGCAGCTTCACGAGCGCGGCGAGATCCTCTGTCGACTCCAATTCGCGCAGGTTCTTGAATGCCTGCCTGGCAGTCGCCGGCTCGATGCTGGCGTGGTCCGCGCAATCGTCGAATTTCGCTTCGATGTCGGTCCAGGTCAGCTCCCGGGACGGGTGCCCAGGCGCTTTGTGTATCCGGATCGTGTCGCGCGTGCCATTGCGGAGCGTGACCTCGACGTCGACAAAGCCGCGCCCGCCGGAGCTGCGCGTGTCGAACAGCGGATCGTCATCGCGGCACGACTCGTCCTCGTAGGCAGAGATTTTCTTGAGCGCTTCCTGGATTTCGGGTCGCTGTACGGCCGCGTCGGTGAAGGTGCTGACGGTGTAGTGGCCGTCCACCAATCCGGCGGCAAGGGCGTATTGCAGGCTGAACTTCCCTTCCAAGCCCGTGACGGGTTGCGGATAGGTCAGGACCAGCATCCCACCCGGCGGCATCCGGCATTCGAGTTTGACCACATCTTCGACGGTGAACCCATGCTTCTCGCGCAACGCCAGGACGCCATCCATACCGCGATGCGCGGCATAGCAGCAGGCAAATTTCTTCAGGGCGATGCCGGGGTCGACGAGGATGCCGGGTCCGTCCAGCGCCGCGATCGCCACTTCCGGGTCGGAGGCTTCCACGCCGTAGGCAGCATAGAAACCCGCCTTGGCTTCCAGAATGTCGGGCGCCGCAGTGAATCCGCACAGCGCCAGCCGCACTGCCTGCAAGGCGTTACGTGCTGCGAGTCCGGTATGCAGTGGCTTGGTCATGGTGCCGAAGTTGCGCCGCAAGCCGCTGGCCATGGATGCGGCGATACCGAAGGCGGTACGGGTCTGGTCTTCATCCAGGCCGCGCGACTTGGCCATGGCGGCCACGCCGGAGAACGTCGCCAGGGTGCCGGTGCCGTGATAACCGCGGCTATAGTGGCCCACTGTGATTCCCTGGGCGATGCGGGCGCCGACCTCGATGCCGATGACGTAGGCTTCGATAAACTCGCGGCCAGTCAAAGGATGGTCAGGCAGATCGGCGAGCAGGGCTGCGACGATAATCGCGCTCGGATGCGCGGGCATCATGGACAGCACGTCATCAAAGTCCAACGCGTGTCCGAAAGTGCCGTTGATCAGTGCCGCCATTTCAGCCGTCGTGCGGCGATCCGTTCCCAGGATCGGTGCCTTCCCCGCCGCTGGGGTCATGTCCAGGTAGCGCATCAGCGGTTCTTCCACTTCGCTGTCCGCGCCCGCCAGGATGACCGCGAAGGTATCGACGATGACTTTCTTCGCCTTGTCTATCGTCTCCGGGGGGAAGTCGTCCAGGCGGCGCTGGGTCACCACCCGCGCCATGGTCTGAGTCAGTCCTGTCATTTGTCTCTCTCTGTCACTGATGTTGCGGACACATCGTTATTTGCCTGCTGGCCAGCTCGGCAAAATGATAGGCCTTGATCGTTCTGCGAACGCGCGTGCGGAGCGGGGTTGCAGTCCACCATGTGAGAAGAACCAGGGGCTGTCAGCCATTTGTAGGCTGTCGATGGAGATTCCCACATGATGGAACTCCTATTGCGTACCGGCCGGGTTGTCCGGATGACCTGCCGCTAGACTACGCATCGAAGACAGGACACGCGATGTCGAGTCGCGACACGTCGGTGAGCGCGGCCTTGCCGCTCTGCAACAAATAATCCGCCAGGAGACAACGCATGAAGATCGAACGCGTGGAAGCCATTCCTTTTCGCATCCCTTTGAAGAAAGCTTCCCGATGGGGCGCCCACGGCAAGCGTGACGCGCAGGACCATGTGCTCATCCGGATCTACGCGGATGGACTGGTCGGTACCGCCGAGGCGCCGGCCCGTCCGACCATCTATGGTGAAACGCAGCGGTCGATCGTCCACATCGTCCGCGACGTGTTGGGCCCCATGTTGGTGGGCCGCGATGCCCTGGATCGCGAGGGCTATCAGGCGGCGCTCGCTGCCATCCCCTGGAACCCGACCGCCAAGGCGGCCCTCGATACGGCCTTGCATGATGTGGCGGCACAGGGCCTGGGCGTCAGCCTGGCCCGTCTGTTGGGCGGCACGGTCAAGCCGGTCGACGTCAGCTGGATGCTAAGCCTGAACTTCGACAACGACGAGGAGTTCGTACAAGAGGCGGTCAGCATTCGCGACCAGTATGGAATCCAGGCGTTCAAGATCAAGGCGGGCGCCGATCCCGAAGGCGACATCCAGCGCTTGCGCATGCTGCGTGAGACCCTGGGGGACAAGGCGCTCCTGTTCATCGACGCCAACCAGCTTTACACGCCCGATGTCGCCATCCGCACGATCAACGCCATGGCCCAATACGGTCTGGCAATGGCCGAAGAACCGGTGGCGATCGGGTTGGGTGCTTATCGCAAGAAAGTCGCGGATGCGACCAGTGTGCCCATTCTTGCTGATGACAGCGTGTTCTCGCTGACCGACGTGCGCCGCGAATTGCAGGACGGCGCCATCGGTGTGATGGGGATCAAGATCGCGCGCACCGGGATGTATGAGTCGACACGCATCGTGCACATGGCGGAGGGGTACGGCATGCCATGCTGGATTGGCTCTCAAGGCGTATCGGGTGTGGGAGCGGTTGCCAGCGCGCACTTCGCGGCGGCGTTTCGCGCCGTCACCTATCCGGCGGATCTTTCTACACCGTTGAAGCAGGAAGACGATCTGCTGGCCCGCCCTATAGACATCCGCGACGGCAAACTTCATGTGCTCGATGCGCCGGGTATCGGTGCTGAGGTGGATCCGGAAAAGCTGGCCCGCTATCGCCTGGATTGGTAAGCCCATCGCCTGGCAAGCCGGCTTGCCGATCTTACAAAGGAAGCGTTTCATCATGACGACCCGACAACTTCGCTCTTCACGCCAACGTGGCGTCCGCTGTGTCATTTTGCGTGGCGGCACCAGCAAGGGGATTTACTTCCACGAACAAGACCTGCCGCGCGACGTGAAGGAGCGGGAAAAAGTCCTGCTTGCCGCCATGGGCAGCCCCGATCCGCGCCAGATCGACGGCCTTGGTGGCGCGGACAACCTCACCAGCAAGATCGTCATTGTCGACAAGAGCAAGCGTGACGGTGCGGACGTGGACTACACCTTCGGCCAGGTTGGCATCGATCTTCCCTACGTGTCCTACTCGGCCAATTGCGGCAATCTGTCCGCCGGGGTCGGCGTATTCGCCATCGAGGAAGGGCTGGTCGAACCGGTTCATCCGGTGACGCGCGTGCGCATTTTCAATACCAATACCCAGCAATTGCTGGTGTCCTACGTGCCGGTCGACGCCAATGGGGCGCCGGCCGTCGACGGCGAATGCGCCATCGCCGGCGTGCCCGGCACGTCAGGCGAAATTCGCATGGACTTCGCCGCCACGAAGGGAGCCAGTACCGGCAAGCTGCTGCCCAGCGGCAATGCGGTGGACGAGATATACATTCCCGAGTTTGGCCGCAAGATCGCCGTTTCCATCGTCGATATGGCCAAGGCGACGTGCTTCTTCCATGCTCGGGACGCCGGCATTCGCGGCACGGAAAGTCCCGAGGAATTCACGCCGGAAATCCTCGATCGCTTCTGGGCGATCCGCAATGCAGCGGCCGCGCATGTGGGACTGGCGCCGGAGTCGCGTCTGCCGCACCCGGTGTCGGTGCTGGAGCCGACCGACTACGTGGACTTCATGACGAAGAAAACCGTCGCCGCTGCCGACGTCAGCTTCGTCGCCCGGCGCGTGGGTGGCCCGCCGCCACGGCTGCACAAAGCTTTTGCCGCGACGGGGGCGGTATGCACCGCAATGGCCGCCAATATTCCCGGCACGATCGTGCATTCGGTGGCGCGGCCGTCGACCGACGGTTATGTCCGCATCGGCCACCCGACCGGCGTATTTCCAGTGCGCATCGGTCTTGCACCGAACGGCGACATCGAAGAGGTGTCCTACGTCCGCACGGCCCGCCGGATCATGGAAGGTACGGTGTATGTGCGGGATTCCGTGATCGAGCGCAGCCTGACCGAGTGAACACTCCGCACAGAAGGAGCGCCGGATGCAGCGTATTTCCGTTGTCTTGCTCGTCATAATGCTCATGGCGTTGGGGGTGGCGTCCTCCAACGCCGCCGCAGCCTATCCCGACCATCAGATCCGGTTGATCGTGCCGTATCCGCCCGCAGGCGGGAACGACACGACGGCCCGGGCGCTCGCGGAATTCATGACCCGACGGCTGGGACAGACGGTGATAGTCGAGAACCGGCCCGGCGCCAACGGCATTCTGGCCGCAGAGTTCGTCAGCCGTGCCGCGCCGGATGGCTACACGCTGTTCATGGCCAACGTGGGCAGCCATGGCATCAATCCCGCGATCTATCGCGAGCTGCGTTACGACGCTGTCAAGGATTTCACGCCGATCTCGATGGTGGCGAGTTCGCCGAACGTCCTCGTGGTGCCGGCCTCGCTCGGAATCCGCGATCTCAAGGGCCTGATTGCATATGGGCGTGCCCACCCGGGCGACCTCAGCTATGGATCCAACGGCACCGGCAGTTCGCAGCAGATGGCGGGTGCGATGTTCGCCCATGCGTTTCATCTCGACATGCTGCACGTGCCCTATAAAGGGACGGGCCCGATGATGACCGATCTGCTTGCCGGGCGGATCAAGATGAGTTTCATCAATGTCGTGCCCATCATGCCGCATGTGCGCGATGGAAAGCTGGTGCCGCTCGCGATTGCGGACGAGACACGCTTATCCTTGCTGCCGCAAGTGCCGGCCGTCGCAACCCTGGCTCCCGGTTTCAGCGCCGGCGTGTGGTGGGCGCTGGTGGGGCCGGCGCGCATGCCCGCGGATATCCAAAATACGCTCAATCAGGCCGCGCGTGCGTTCACTGAGGCGCCGGCGACACGCGACCTGTTGGCCCGGTTGGGCGCGACGCCGCGTGGGAGCAGCCCCGCGGAGCTGCAAGCCTTCATCGAGGCCGAGGTCCGGAAGTGGCGCAAGGTGGCCCAAGAGGCCAAGCTGGAACCGCAATGAAGCAAGTGCTGGCGGAAGCGGAACATGCCGCGCCGCCGGTTCCTGGCCTTTAGCCACGGGCCGGATGGCCGCGAACCGGCAATAGCGCGCCCGCCTGAAGCTCCAGCGCCGCGCGGTAGACGTGATGGGCGGCGTAAAGGTCCAGGATACCCATACCTTGGGACTCAAAGAGGCTGATCTGTTCTGGCGCGCTGCGTCCCGGCCGGCAGCCGGTCAGTACCTGCCCAAGCTCTACGACCTGATGCCATTGCAGCAGCCCGGCCTCGACGGCTGGCAACAGGTCGCCGCATTCGTTCCGGGCGACTTCCACGGCATCGACGACCAGGACATCCGCGCGCCGGATCGTTTGCAGATCGATCTCGCGTCGGTTCAGGGCATTGGACCCTACAGCGTTGATGTGCTGCCCTTCGCTGAGCAGCCGGCCGTCGAATAGCGGGGCGTCAGCCCGCGTCACGATGTTCACGATGTCGGCGCCAGCCAGAGCTTGCTCGGCGCTACTCGCGATGGTGACGGGCAATCCCAGTTCGTCGCCTGCCTGTGCCGCGAACCGTTCGAGCCGTCCGGCATCCCTTCCGTGTATGCGCACAGCAGTGATGGCACGTACCGCGCAGACCGCGCGCAGCTGCATCAAACCATGGCGGCCGGTGCCGAAGCATGCCACCGTGGCGGAATCCTCGCGGGAAAGGGCGCGCGTCGCCACCGCCGTGGCCGCGGCCGTGCGGCGTATGCCCAGCTCGTCCGCTTCGACAAACGCTAGAGGGATCCCGGTCGACAACTGAGCCAGCTGCGCCTGGAACAGACGACGTTCGGCGCCAGGGAAATAGGCCTTGAAGCCGATGACGTCCAGTGACGTGGATGCCGCCTGAAGGATGTGTTGAGTGCCCATTGGTGTCTTGGTCCGCACTCGCGGTACATCCACGGCGGCGCCGGCGGCATGGTCGCGGAATGCGTGCTCGACGCAGTCGATGGCCCGCTCAAGGGGCAGCAGCGTGCCCACGTCTTCTTCTGTCAAAAATCGCATCGCAGTCTCCGTTACGGCGCTTTGCCTTTGGGCAAGACTGCCAGAATCCGCGCCCGGACGGAGGCGTACGTTCTGCGCGTCTAAGGGGTTTCCCACATGGTGGACGCTTTGTGCGGCGCATGGGCGCCGGATGCCCTAGAATTCCTGGAGGAGACTCAGTGCCGCATGCGCCTGAAAAAATTATTCCCATACGGTGGAACGATCATGCACCTCAACCCCATTCATCGCAGCAGCCCTGCGGCTATTGCGCCGGCAGGCATCAGCGAACCAGATGGCCTTGTCGCTCCGGGCACGCAGTTGATCCGGCGTGTCGCGCAACTGCTGAGGTTGCTGACGGCCAATAACCGGACGGGATTGCGCCTTGTCGACATCAGCAAGGCCTCGGGGATCGAGCGATCCACCGTTCATCGTATCCTTCAAGCCTTGATATCCGAACGTCTGGTTTCCCAGCAGCAGGATTCCAAGCGTTATTTTTTGGGCCTGGGCGCGTACGAAATGGGCGTGGCCGTCGCACCTCCCGTGAAACTGAGGGATATCTGTCAGCCTTATATGAACGCATTGGCCGAGCAGACCGGGGACACGATTTTCTTGTCGGTGCGCTCGGGCTTCGACGGGGTTTGCGTGGACCGCAAGGAGGGCACGCATCCCGTCAAGGTTTTTGTGCTCGAGCCCGGGCGGCGCCGGCCATTAGGCGTCGGCGCGGGCAATATTGCGATGCTCGCAGCCTTGAATCCCGAAGAATATACGCGTATCAGGAATGCCAACCGTCCCCGGCTGCGCGAGCGCTATCCTGACTACACCGACCAGGAACTGACCCAGCGCGTATACAGCACTCAGGCGTTGGGATACACCGTTTCGGATGTTATCGAAGCGCGGGGAGTGCGTTCCGTGGGAATGTGCATCCGCAACGCCGCAAGAGAGCCTATCGCGGCTATCAGCGTCTCCACCATCGAGTCGCGGTTGGACGTGATGCGCGTGGGCGAGGTGGTGACCTTCCTGCAATATGCCATCAAGTCTATCGAAGCCGAGTTGGCGGCCAACGAGAGGCTGGCGACGCATCATCTCGATGAGTGATGCTACCGCCCGAGCGGCGCAGGCGTTCAGGTAAGCACCCGGACAGGGGCGCCGTCCAGCCACCGTGTGACGCACTCCACGCAGTCCTCGTAGTAGGCGCGCAGCAATTCTTCCACGGTATAGCCGAGGTGTGGGGTGAGCACGACGTTTGACAGCTTGCGCAGTTCGCTGTCGGCGGGCAGAGGCTCCTGTTCGAAAGTGTCCAGCGCGGCACCGGCGATCCTGCAATTTTCCAGGGTGTCGACCAGTGCCGCGGTATCGACCAGGCCGCCGCGTGAAGTGTTGATCAGGTAGCTGTTTTTCGGCATCAGCCGCAGTTCCTGTTCGCCGATGATGTGTCGTGTCCGTTCGCTCAGGACGAGATGCAGGCTAAGAAAATCGCTGGTGGAAAAAAGCTCGGCCTTGGTCACTTTTTTCACGCCGAGCTCCATCGCTCGCTCGTCCGTCAGGTTCTGGCTCCACGCGATGACCTCCATCTGGAACGCCTTGGCCACCGGGACCATATGTGCCCCCAGCTTTCCCAGGCCGAGCAATCCGAGGCGCCGGCCGGCCAGCGCGACGCCGCAGCTGCTTTGCCAGTGGCCCTCCCGCATCCGGGCGTTCTCATACGGAATATGGCGGGCCAGGGCCAGGATCAATCCCCAGGCCAGTTCGGCGGTCGAGAATAATCCAACGCCCCTGCGAGTGGTATGCGTGACGACGATGCCACGACGGCCGGCGCTTTCGATGTCCAGCGTGGGGTTGCGCGTGCCGGTCATCACGATACAGCGCAGGCGTGGCAGCTGAGCGAGCAGGCTGTCCGGGACCGCCATGCGTTCGCGCATCAGGCAGATGACGTCGAAATCTTGAAGCGCTTCCGCCGCGGAGTGAGGATCGAGATGCCGGGAAAATGCCGCCAGCTCGCAGCGGTCCCGCAGCGGCGCCCAGTCCGCGCAGCGCAATGCAATGCCCTGGTAGTCATCGAGGATGGCGATTCGCAACATTGATATGTGTCCTTAACGGGTAAGCGCGACGTCGTCGGCGTCGGTCGTCAGTGCACTGTATACGTCCGGCCTTAGGCAGATTGCGTTCAGGCATTGCCGGAATTTCATGGCTTGGGAAACTGCGCACAGGGCTATCGAAGTTTCCCAAGTCGTGGACGTTTGACGATGGCTTGCGCAGCGATATGTGTGGATGCCACTCCTATACTGCCTTACCCGAGCAAGTGCACCGGTCGATATAAGGCCGGTGGTGCTGGCATAAGAGGAAACGTTCAAACAGATTCGCCCCATGATGGGAGCGGACATCGGAGACAAAGATGTCAATGGCACGCGTAATTTCAATTCTCGGCGCCGGTGCGGCGGCGCTGTTCATCGGGCAAGCTCACGCGGCGGGGGACTATCCTCAGCGCTCCATCCGCTTGGTCGTGCCCTACCCGGCTGGCGGGACATCGGACCAGATGGCACGCGCACTTGCAGTACAGCTGACGAAGTCCTTGGGTCAGACTGTCTATGTGGAGAACAAGGCGGGCGGGACGGGCACCATCGGCGCTCTGGATGTTGCTCGTGCTGCCCCCGACGGCTACACGCTGATGCTGACGGACCAGACCGTTGCCATCTCTCCCTCCATTTTCAAGAAGCCCAAGTTCGACCCGGTCAAGGACTTCACCTCGATAGGGCTGGTCGCGACCACGCCTGTGCTTCTGGTCGTGAACAAGGACACGCCTTTTCGTAGCGTCAAGGATTTGGTCGCCGCCGCGCAGAAGGCGCCGGACACGATCAACTATGGCGCCGGCGGATACGGCGGGTCACTCCACCTGGCCTTCGAAAGCTTTGCTCAGCAGGTGAACGCCAAGTTCTCGGCCATTCCCTATAAGGGATCGGGAGAAACGATGGTGGGCCTGCTGAGCGGGCAGGTCGAAGTCATGATTTCGGGTGTGCCAAGCGTGGCGGGGCAAGTCAGGAAAGAGACGGTGCGCGGACTCGCCGTGACCGGCGACAAACGGCTCGCCGCCTTGCCTGACGTCCCTACCTTCGCGGAAGCAGGGGTGCCCGGCTATCACGCCAACTCGTGGATCGGAGTCTTCGGGCCGGCGAACATGGATGCCGCCGTGGTGCAGCGCTTGAATAAGGAGCTGCATGCCGCGCTGAAGCAGCCGGCGTTGTTGCAAACGATGGAGACGATGGGATCGACCCCCGCTGCAGGCACCCCGGAGGCGTTTGGCGCCCAGGTAAAGCAGGACGTCGCGCTGTGGGGTGATGTCGCGAGGCGGGCGGAGATCAAAGCACAGTAATTGAGAAGAAGTGCCCCGGCGCCGTCGATCAATCAGGATCCTTGCCTGAGACGCGTCCGTCGTGGATCAGGAGACGACAACGATCATGAAGAAACGAATGACAATCGTGGCGCTGTCCACGGTCATCGCCGGCACGACTGGCGCAATACTCCCTTTGTCATGCCAGGCGCAAGACGCTACCGCATACCCCGATCACGCCATCCACATCCTGGTGCCGTACACGGCTGGCGGTGCCGCGGACGTGCTCGCCCGCGCGCTTTCGGCTGAGCTGACCAAGCGCTGGAAACAGCCCGTGGTGGTCGACAATCGTCCTGGCGCCGATGGCGCTATCGCCGTCGACTACACGGCTAAAAACCCGGCCGATGGCTACACCATGGTTTACGGGCCGAATGCCATCTATTCGATCTATCCGCACGTACACAAGAAGGCAAAAATCAACGCGCGTAAGGATCTGACGCCAGTCGCGATGGTCGGGCTTAGTCCGCTGGTCATTACCGTACCCGCGTCGTCGCCTTTTCATACGATTCCAGAACTCATCGCCTACGCGAAAAGCCATCCGGAAAAATTGACGTTCGGGTCGCCCGGCACTTCGTCTTTGCACCGCATGGCCGGCGAACAGCTCGACCTGGATGCCGGCGTGAAGATGACGCATGTTCCGTATAAAGGAACGTCTCAAGCTGTGGCGGATTTGGTGGGCGGGCAGATCGATCTTTTGTACGCCGTGCCGACGGGCGTTGAAGCGTTGGTCAAAGCGGGTAAGGCGCGTAACCTGGCCGTCACCACCGCCCAGCGTTTCCCGTTGATGAAAGACACGCCGTCGGTGGGCGAGACACTCAAAGGCTGGCCCGAGTACGCGACGTTCCAGGGCCTGTTTGTCGCCAAGGGCACGCCCGCTGGGGTGACGGCTAAGATCGAGGCCACGGTGAAGGACATCATGGCCGAGAAGTCGTTTCAGGAGAAACTCGCCGAATTGGGCTTCTCGTCGGAGTTTCTTGGGGGAGAGGCATTCAAGGCCAAGCTGGAACAGGATTATGTCGCGGTGGGTAATATCGTCACCCGGGCCAACATCACAGAAGAGTGATGAGCGGCCGGGGAGTCCCGTGCCGCTCATCGTCACCTTGCGCTGTTACGGAAGCTGGCGCTGCTACGGAAGCTTGCGCTGGCCGCCTCGCAGTAAATCACCGGCATAGCCGATGAACTGCGGCGCAATGCGCGCGACGACCGGGCCGTTGAAATCCCAACCCACGCACTTTCCCATTTGGTAGCCGGGTTTATCTGTGGGAACGATAGGCTTGCCAGCCTGCCGCAGCTGCTGTTTGCGGTAGCCGTTGGTGGCTTGGAGTGCCACCGTGCCCAGCAAGCCCAACATCTCGCGCAGGTGAGTACAGCCCTCGACGCCGCCCATGCTTTCCTCTATGGCGCGGCGCCAGCCCGTTGCAATGCGCAAACCGATCAAGCGGGTGAAGGGGGCCGTCGCCTTCGTACACTCAGGGAAGGGCGTGTCCGGCATTGTCGCCGTGGCCTCGCGCACGAACAGCTGATCGTCAACGGCCAGGCGAATCCACAGACGATGTACCGGCTGACCTGCCTCCAGCTTCTTCCCGTCAGCGTTCTCGAAGGCGTAGGACTTCGTGTCCGTCAGTTCACACTCAATGTCCCAAAGGCCATCCGAGCGCAGGTAGGCGTTGGCGGCTATGTTGCGGGAATGGATGTGTTCCCGGCTCGGTGGCGTCGCGGCCGGGGTCTGTGTATCTGAAGCATTCTGCATGGATGTGCCTATTCAGCCGAAGCGCCGCTGGCCTTCACGACCTGGGCCCATTTCTCGCCATCTGATTTGATGAGAGCGCCGAAGTCGGCAGGCGTGGACCATTTCGGCTCCGCACCGATGAAAGCCAACTGGGCCTTACCCTCGGGATTGGTGGCAAATTGCCGCACGGCCTCGTTGAGTTTTGCGACGATGGGCTCCGGAATCCCTTTGCTGCTGACCAAACCGAACCACACGGGCGCGTTAAAGCCCTTTACCGTTTCGCCGACGGTGGGCACGTTCGGCAGGGACGAAACCCGCTGCTCGCTGGTCACCGCCAAGGCGACCAGTTCGCCATTCTTGATTTGAGGCAGCACCGCGACGATGTTGGCGAAGCTCATCAACAGGCGTCCACCCAGTAAGTCCGTCATGATGGGCGCCGTGCCCTTATACGGGACATGTTCCATCTTGATGTTCAGCGCGCTGGAAAACATGGCACCCGACAAATGCTGGGTGCTTCCGACGCCGGCGGATCCATACATCGCGGATTCTGGGTGCGCGTGCAGATAACTCTCTAGCTCCGATAGGCTACGGATGCCCGATTTGGACGAGACGACGAGCACATTCGGAAGGATGGCGATTTCCGAAATCGGCGTGAAGTCTTTGACCGCGTTATAGCGCAGGTGCTTATACAGCGAAGGATTGATGGCGTGGCTGCCGGTGTTGGCCATGAAAAGCGTGTAGCCATCCGGCTCGGAGCGCGCGACATATTCAAACGCCGTGACGCCGTTCGCCCCGGGTCGATTTTCGACAATGACGTTGGCATGCAGCGACTCAGAAACCGACTTTGCCAGCGCACGTGCCACCGTGTCGTTACCGCCGCCGGTGGTATAGGGGACGACTAAATGAATGGGCTTGCTGGGATAAGTGTCGGCCGCCCGCGCGGCGGGGGCCAATGCCATTGCGGCAAAAAGGGTCACAACAAGGCTGCGCATTTTTGTCTCCTGCCAGTTATTACACAGGAGTGAACATAGCCGGCGAACGCGCGGCTGTGTCCAGCATGCCGGGGGCCGAGGTCCACCAAGTGGGAAACCCGCGGGATCGCTGGTCGCCAAGCTGCGCCGGCGCTCCGAAATCCATAGTGCTGGAAAGTTTCTCATGTTGTGGACGTTTCCTTCGCTAAGGCACGGCGTTGCGCGAGATATTGACTCCTATACTGCCTCAGCCACGCGAGACAGAGCGCCGATAAAGAAGGGCGCCTTCGCAGTGCAGCATCAGACAATGGAGGAGACAACCATGTTTGTTCAACAGCTTTGTCGTGCTTTGTTGGTAATGGCAGTCATGTCGTCGGCAGGCGCCCAGGCCGCCGACCGCTATCCCGAACAACCCATCAAACTTATCGTGCCCTACGTGCCTGGCGCCAGCACGGACGCCCTGGCTCGCATGGTCGGACAGGACGTCGCCACGGATCTTAAGCAGACGGTCATCGTGGAGAATCATGCCGGCGCGGGCGGGACGATAGCGGCTGATTTCGTCAAACGGCAACCGGCGGATGGCTACACCCTGATGTTCACCACGGATGGCATCCAGGCGGTGAACCCGTCCATCTACAAGAAGCTGGCGTACGACCCCTTGAAAGACTTCACGCCGCTGTCGATCGCGGTCAAGGCACCCCTGGTACTGGCGGTGCGCAGCGACTCGCCCTACAAGACCGCGCAAGCGCTGATCGCCTATGCCCGCGCGAATCCCGACAAGCTGACCTACGGATCGGCGGGCCTGGGCAGTTCGCAGCACATGGCGGGTGAATTGATGAAGTCCATGGCCCACGTGAAGATCACGCACGTGCCTTACCGGGGCGGCGCGCCGGCGATGACGGACCTGCTGGGCGGCCACATCGACATGATGTTCGTCCAGTCGGCTTCGGCCAAAGAGCTGGCCGACAAGGGCAACCTGCGCATCCTGGCCATCGGCAGCCCGAAGCGAAATAAATACCTGCCCGATGTACCCACCTTCGCCGAGGTCGGCCTGCCGGGTTACGACTCGGACACCTGGTACGGCTTCGCGATGCCGGCCAAGGCCGATCCCAAGATCGTCGCCTTGTTGAATTCCTCCATCGTCAAGTCGCTGCGCAAGCGCGAGGACCAGCTGGAGAAACTGGGCTACACCGTCGTGGCCAGCTCGGCGGCCGATATGCGCAAGGACATCGAGACCAACATCCCCAAGTGGCGCGAGGTGGCCCAGCAGGCGGGCGTGTACCAGATGCAATAGACTCGCCGCCGATCTGCCCCCGCGCCCTCAGTTAAGCCCGAGCGATTACGAGCCCCGGCCCGGCTCGCCAAGGAGAATGCATGGATTTCGATTTGCCCGAATCGTCGCGCATGGTGCGCGACACGGTGGCGCGCTTCGTCAAGGAAGCGCTGGTTCCCAATGAGGCGCTCATCATCCGCCGCGAAGCCGAGCGTGGCTACACCGATGAGCCCCTGATTCCTCCCGAGCTGGAAGCGTCCCTGCAGCAAAAGGCCCGCGACATCGGCCTGTGGGGCATAGACGTACCGGAGGAATACGGCGGCCAGGACCTGGGCATGTTGACCAAATGCCTGGTCGTCGAGCAGCTCAAGCACAGCATCGTGCCTTTCGTCCTGCCGCCGGAAAGCCCGAACCTGTTCCTGCTGAAAACGCTGTGCAAGGGCGCTCAGGTGGACCGCTATCTGCTGCCATACGCCAGCGGTGAGAAGAAGAGTTGCCTGGCGCTGTCCGAGCCGGGTGCGGGATCCGACGCCGCCGCCATCAATACGCGGGCGGAGCGCAAGGACGGGAAGTGGGTGCTCAATGGCACCAAGCTGTGGATCAGCAATGCGCGCAAGGCGGATTTCATGATCGTGATGGCGGTGACCGACCCCGCCGCCGACAAGCGAGCGGCCTTCACCGCTTTCCTCGTCGACAAGGGCACGCCAGGGCTTACCATTCCGACCTCTTTCCCCATGATCGGCGAGTATCATCCCTACGAAGTCGTGTTGGACAACGTGGTGCTGGACGATGCCCAGGTCTTGGGCGAAGTCGGCGCGGGCTTCGGGCCGCTGTCGCAGCGGCTGGGCGTGCGCCGGCTTGAGATCGCCTCTCGCTGCCTGGGCCTGGCCGAGCGTTGTCTGGCCATGATGCTGGAGCAGGCCAATACGCGCCAGACCTTCGGCGCGCCGCTGGCCGACCGGCAGGCCGTGCAGTGGTGGATCGCGGACAGCTATCAGGAAATCGAGATGGTGCGCCTGCTGGTCTACCAGATGGCGTGGAAAATGGACCAGGGCCGGCAGGACGTGCGCCTGGACGGGTCCATGGTGAAAGTGCAGGGAACGGAAATGATCACGCGCGTGGTCGATCGGGCTATCCAGCTGTTCGGCGGCATGGGCGTGTCCAAGGAGTTGCCATTGGAATACATCTCGCGGATGTGCCGCGTCATGCGCATCGTCGAAGGGCCTAGCGAGGTGCATCGCTGGGTGCTGGCCCGTGAACTCCTGCGGCACGGCCGACCGTCGGCGTAGGTTCGGGAATAAAAATGGAACGTTTCCTCTCGGTTTCCAGCGCAGTGCGCATCCACGCCGGCGATGGCGCGTTGCGGCAGTTGTCGGCGGAGGCCACCCGCGTCGGCGCGCAGCGCGCCTTCATCGTGTGCGGCGACAGCGTGGCCACGCGCACACGGCTGCTGGACCAGTTGCGCGACGTGCTGGGCAGCCGCTATGCCGGCGGCTATGAAGCGATGCGCAAGGATGCCCCGCTGGAAGACGTCGAGGACGCCGCGCGATCCGCGCGCGCCGCCGAGGCCGACCTGCTGATCGCGGTAGGGGCGGGCAGCGTGCTCAAGGCCACCCGGGTGCTGGCCATCGCGCTGGGTGAAGCTCGTCCGCTGGTTGAACTGGCGACCCGCTATCCCGAGCACGGGTCGCCGGTCAGCCCGCGGTTGATGGCGGCCAAGCCGGCCATCTTCAATGTGCTGACCGCCGCGACCTCAGCGCAGAACCGGGCTGGCGCCGCGCTGCGCCGGGCGGACGGCGGGCCCCGCCTGGAGTTTTTCGATCCCAAGACCCGCCCGGCAGCCATATTCTGGGATAGCGATGCCTTGGCGACGGCGCCGCCCGCTTTGGCGCGGTCCACGGGCCTGGGCGTCTTCTGGCGGGCCTTGATGAGCCGGGGCGCGCTGAGTCAGGCCAATCCCTTGGTGCAGGCGTCGCGCCTGCATGCCTATACCCTGGCTCATGCGGCCTTGCCCAGGCTGGCCGATCCGCAGGACATCGGCGCCAGGGTGGATATGTGCGCGGCGGCCCTGTTGCAGAATCGCGACGAGGACGATGGCGGGCGGCCCTTCGATGTGCACTGGGTGGCGCGTGCCGTCTATGCACTGGGGGCGGCGTTATTCAATCGCCTGCCGGCGCTCGACCAGGGCAGCACGCATGCGCTGCTGACCGCGCCGGCCCTCCTGCATTTCGGGGCGCTGTGTCCCGACGCTGTCATGCAGATGGGGGCAGCCCTGGGTGTGCCTGACGTCGCCCACGACAAGGAACGGGCGGTGGCGGATGCCGTCGAGGCGATTTTCGCGGGCCTGGACGTGCCGGCGCGCTTGCCTTTTATCGATGCAGCGACCCGCGCGGCCGTGCTCGAAGCGGCGCTCTACAACTTCAATGCGGACCGCACGCGCGAACTGGCTGGCCATGCAGACCGCTTGGCGGCCATGCTGACCGACGCCATAGGGGCAGAAGCATGAGCGATGTGAATACCCTGACCGCCTCTCAACGCATCGCGCGGTTCTCCCACCAGATGGCGCCGGCGCTGCTAAGCACCGCGGAATTCCACCAAGTGGGCCGCGCGCTGATCGATACGGTCGGCGTGGCGCTGGCGGGATGCGACGAGGCGGCGTCCCGGGCGATGCTGGCCTACGCTGGTCGGCACGGCCCATTCGACCGCGCGGCGCGGGACGCAGGCAAGGGCAGGGATGGGGCGCTGGCCTGGGGCCACGCCGACTATTGCGCCGTGGAAGACGCCGCCCTCTACAACGGCGTGGCCGGCCATGTACTCGATTACGACGACGTCAACAGCCCTTTGCGCGGCCATCCCAGCATTGCGTTGCTACCGGCACTGGCGTCCCTGGGCCAGCAGCGTGGCGCGCATGGCGGGCGCCTGGCCAGTGCCTACGTCGTGGGCTTCGAAGTCATGGTCAGGTTGGCGCGCGCGATGGTGCGGGATCACTATGCCAAGGGCTGGCACGCGACCACGACCTTGGGCACGATAGGGGGCGCGGTGGCGTGCAGCCATCTGTTGGGCCTGTCGGCGGACCGCACCGTCAATGCGATAGGGCTGGCCGTGGCGCAGGCGGCGGGCACGCGGGGGAATTTTGGCTCGATGGCGAAATCCTTCCAGGCCGGGCATTGCGCCGCGTCCGCCGTCAGGGCCGCGCTGCTCGCGGAACTTGACGTCGATGCCGCCGCGGACGCCCTGGACGGCGAGCAGGGCTTCATGCGTCTGTATGGCCAGGGCGAGGACCCGGCAGCCGCGCTGGCCGGGCTGGAAACGGTGGGGTTGCCGGGCGGCGAACGCTTCGAGCTGGAACTCAGCGGCATCGAGGTGAAGAAATATCCCATGTGCTATGCCGCGCATCGGGCGCTCGACGGCGTGCTGGATCTACGCGCCGAACATGGCCTGCGCGCGCAAGACGTGCGGCACGTCCATGTGCGGGCCAACCGGCGCGCCATGGTGCCGCTCATACACAAACGTCCGCGCACGGGCCTGGAAGCCAAATTCAGCATGGAATACGCGATGGCGGCGGCCTTGGTCGACGGCCATGTGCGCCTGTCGAGCTTCACCGACACGGCGGTATTGCGGCCCGAGATCCAGCGCCTGATCGACAGCACGACCCGCGAGGAAGACACTGGGCCGGAGACGCCGCGCTGGAATACCGTGGAGATCACGCTGGCGTCGGGCCAGACCTTGACCAGGCACGTGACGGAACTGCGCGGCTCAAGCAGCCTGCCGCTGTCGGACGACGCCTTGCGCGAAAAATGGCAGGACTGCCTGGCTTACAGTGGTTTCGGTGGCGGCCTGAATGAACACGGTGACGCGTTCTTCCAGGCCGCATTGAATTTGCAGAAGGTCTCGGTCGACGACCTGCTGCAGGCCCTTTAGCGGCAGAACGCCTCGCGCGCCGCGGCATCGGTGACAAAGCGGTTGCCGCTGCCTTGCAGGCCCGTGATGCGGCGATTGCGTTCCTGCTCCCAGCTGCTCACCGGATACTGCCGTGACCAGGCGCAGAACAGCTGCCTGTCCTGCTTGCTCAGTTTCAGGTCATACGTGGTGGCCATATACATCTGGATGCGGGAAATCTCGCCCCGCACTTCGGGACGCGGCTGGACGGCGCGATTCTTGAAGTCCACCGCGGTCTGGCATTGGCCGTACATGCTGACCTTGCCCGACGTCCACTGTGAGTACGGGAAGTTCTGGCGGTCGCCATTCACTTCACCGACGGAGGGCACCAGATTGACGAGGTCGCCTTCGGCTTTGCGGTAGCCGTCGTCGCTCTTCGTGCAGTTCTTGCGGCCGCCGCCGTTGTCGCTCTTGTCCTGCCAGCACTGGCGCTGGTGGCCCAGGGTCCAGGCCGGCACGATGTGCTCCCATTCGATGCGCTCGGCACGCGTCAGGCTCTTGCGGGTCTTGTAGCCGCAGGAGGCAAGATCGACGTCTTTACCGGAATAGGCACAGCCGCAGTAGTACTCGTGTTCATGCCCCTGGTAGACAGCAGGCAGGACTTCCTTGGCCTTGCGAAAGTCGCGATGGCCTGTCGCGGTCTTGCGCGTGACGAAGTCGGAGTCGGCAGCGTGGGAGGGAAGGGAAAGGACAGCAAAAGACAGGGCAGCAATGCGCAGCAATACAACGTGTTTCATGGCGCCGGATTGTACCGGGCCTTTGGTGCAGAACAGTTGTAGCCACGCTTTATAACTTGATGTCTTGGTAAGAAAAAGTTTAAGGGCCCTCGATTGGAGGGCCCTTGGTCTTTACCACGTTCCCGCGTTTGCAGCGGATGCCGTTTCGATCAGGCGGCGACGGCCTGCGCCGGCGCCGGCGTGCCGAAGCTGCGCGACTTCCCCGAGCTCAGGTAACCCGCGATCGATTCCTGCGTCACTTCGCCCAGGTAGACACCGTCGGCATCGAGCACCGGCAGCCAGCTGGTGTTGTGCTGGTACATGCGCGACAACACGATGCGCAGATGCTCGTCCACCGCCGCGGTGACCGTGAAAGTACGCAGCGATTCGCCGCAGGGGCGGTCGCCCGTCTTCATCGCCTCGCGCGCATCGCGGCGGGTGATGTAACCCAGGGCGCGTCCGGCCGTGTCCAGGATGGGCAGATAGCGCACATCGGCCTCGTCCATCACGCCATAGGCTTGTGCCATGCTCATGTCCGGCGTGCCGCAGGGCGGCAGGCTGGCGGCGTCGCCAGCACGCACCAGCAGCAAACGCTTGAGCGTGTTGTCATGGCCCACGAAGGCCTGCACGAAATCATCCGCCGGGCGCGCCAGCAGCGCGTCGGGGTGATCGAATTGCACCAGGCGCCCGGCGCGGAACACCGCCACGCGATCGCCCAGTTTGATGGCTTCGTCGATGTCGTGCGAGACCATGATGACGGTCTTGTTGAGTTCCCGCTGCATCTGGAAGAATTCGTTCTGGATGCTTTCCCGGTTGATGGGATCGACCGCGCCGAAGGGCTCGTCCATCAACAGCAGGGGCGCATCCGCGGCCAGGGCGCGAATCACGCCGACCCGCTGCTGCTGGCCACCGGACAGCTCACGCGGGTAGCGGTTCATCATCTTGTTCGGATCCAGCTTCACCATGGCGAGCAGTTCGCGCGCCCGGTCGCGGCAGCGCTGCTTGTCCCATCCCATCAGGCGCGGAACCACCATGATGTTCTGCTCGATGGTCATGTTGGGGAACAGGCCGATCTGCTGGATCACATAGCCGATCTTGCGGCGCAGGGTGACGGCATCCAGCGACGTGGTGTCCTCGCCGTCGATCAGCACGCGTCCCGACGTGGGGGCGATCAGGCGGTTGATCATTTTCAGGGTGGTGGTCTTGCCGCAGCCGGAAGGACCCAGGAAGACGCAGATTTCGCCGCGCGGCACGGTAAGGCTGACGCGATCGACCGCCTTGACCACGTGACCGTCCTTCTGCGTGAAGGATTTGCTGAGTTGGTCGAGTTCTATCATGTGCGGACTCCTTTCGGTGTGAGGGCGCGCTGCAGCCATTGCAGGCAGTAATCGGCGGCGATGGCGAGCAGGCTGACCAGCACGGCGCCGATGGCGAGCTTGGTCATATTGCTTTGGCTGATGGCTTGCAGGATAAGCACGCCAAGCCCGCCGGCGCCGATCAGCGCGGAAATCGTGGCGACCCCGATGTTCATCACCACGGCGGTACGCACGCCGCCGATGATGACGGGTGTCGCCAGGGGCAGTTCCACCATGCGCAGGCGTTGCCACGGCGTCATGCCGATGCCGCGCGCGGCTTCGCGGATGCCGGGATCGACGTTGGCCAGGGCAACATAGGTGTTGCGCATGATGGGCAACAGGGAATAAAGAAAGACGGCGGTGACAGCCGGGACATAGCCCAGGGCGTGACCGAAGTGCCCGAAGATGGGAATCATCAGGCCGAACAGCGCGATCGAAGGCAGCGTCAGAATGACGGTGGCCAGGCCCAGCAGCGGGGTGGCCAGCCAGCGCACGCGCACGATCAGCACCCCAAGGGGAATGCCGCAGAGGATGGCGCAGCCTACCGCCGCGCCCACCAGGGCCAGATGCTGGCCGGCGAGGGCCAGCAGCGACGGCCAGGTTTGCATCAGATAATCGAGAATGCTCATGGTGCTCCCTTAGATCAGGCCATGCTGGCGCAGGAAGTCGGTGGCCACCTGGTCCACCGGACGCTGCCCGATGTCGACCTGGTAGTTCATTTCGGTCATGGCTTCGTTGTCCAGCTGCGCGGCCAGGGCGTTCAACTGGGCGGCCAGTTCCGGGTGGGCACGCAGGACTTCATCGCGCACCACCGGCACCGCGTTATAGGCGGGGAAGTAGTTCAGGTCATCGCGCAGCACCACCAGATTGAAGCCCTTGACGCGGCCATCCGTGGTGTAGACCAGCCCGGTATCGACCTGGTTGTTGTTCAAGGCCGTGTAGACCAGTCCGGGATCGAGCTGGATGACGTCGCGCCGCGTCAGCGGCAGCTGATACGCTTCCTTCAGCGGCGCCAGGCCGTCCGGACGCGCGGCGAATTCCATGTCGACGGCAAAGGGGTGGCGCTTCTTGGGCGTGTCGCGCACCATCTTCGCGTACTGCGACAGGGTCGTGATGCCGGTGGCCACCGCGCGATCATGCGGCATCGCCAGCGCATAGGTGTTGTTGACCGTGGACGCCTGCAGCCAGACCAGGCCTTTCTTCGCGTCGAGTTCCTTGACCCGCGCATAGCTCTGCTCGCCGTCCAGCTTTTCCTTGACGTGGTTGAACACGACCAGCGCGGTGCCGGTGTAGTCCCACACCACGTCCAGCTGATTGTTTTCCAGCGCCTGACGCATGAGCGTGCTGCCCAGGCCGGTGGTGAGGGTGGTCGTGTAGCCCTTGGTGCGCAGATACTGTTCGGTCATCGAGGACAGGATCAGCTGCTCGGTGAAATTCTTGCCGCCCACGCGGATCGGCTCGGCGGCCTGGGCCACGCGGCCTGCCATCAGCGGCAAGGACAACAGGCTCGCGGCCAGCAGCGCCGCGCGCGGCAGCAGCCGGCGCAGGGGGGCGTAGCGCTTGTTCAACATGGATAGGGTCTCCTTGATTCGAATGCCGGAAACGGCCAGCAGGCGCGTGTCGGGCTGATCGGGCACGGTGGCGCGGGGGGCCGCGGCGCGGCGGCTCATCGGCCCAGGCCGCGTTTGCGCAGGTAAACCGCGCCACCCGCCGCCAACAAGGCGTCCAGGGTCAGCGCCATGACGGCGGTGGCGGCGGCGCCGAGCAGGAGCAGCGGTTGATCGTTCAGATAAATTCCCGGGAAGATGAGTTCGCCCAGGCTGTTGGCGCCAATCAGGAAGGACAGGGGCACCGTTCCCACATTGATCACCAGGCTGATGCGCCCCCCGGCCAGGATGACGGGCAGGGCATTCGGCAGTTCGACCTGGAACAGGCGCTGTGCCGGCGTCATGCCGATGCCGCGCGCCGCTTCCAGCAGCGCCGGCGACACGCTGCGCAGGCCTTCGGTGGTATTGCGCACGATGGGCAGCAGGGACGCCAGCCACAAGGCCAGAATGGCGGGCTTCTCGCCGATGCCCAGGGCGGCCAGGGCCAGCGCCAGTACCGCCAGCGACGGCACGGTATTGCCGACGTTGAAGATCTGCATCAAGCGGTCGGACCAGCGGCGCATGCAGGGCCGGCTCAGCGCGACCCCGGCGGGCAGGCCGGTCGCCAATGCCAAGGCCATCGAGATTGCGACCAGGCGCAGATGGTCAGCGGCGTCGTACAGCAGACGGTCCTGCTGCTGGCGGATGAAGTCCGGTCCGACCCAGATGATCAGGCCCGCGAGCAGCGCCAGTACGCAGGCCGTTCCGGCCACGGCACGCATGATGGAGTTGGTTTTCAGCATGACTCTCCCAGCCCGGGTCCGCAACGCGGTAAGGCGGTGCGAGCACGGGTAATGACAAGGCGGGCAAAGGCCGGAAGCAGCAGGGCACCAGGCCTAGCCCACAACAGTGCAAAAGCATTGCGTATGCACGCCATGGCCGACAGGATCGCCGGCGGACGCGCGGTGGGTCCGTGCATCACCGAAGTGGGCGGGACCCTAAGGGTGGAAACGCGGCAAGGAAGCCGGGTGTTCCGGAGGGGAGGCGCAGGACAGGGCTAGAAACGCAGAGCGAATAAACCGCTGTTTGGCCAAGTGGCAGCGCGAGTAGAAAAAAGCAATTGATGCGCCGCCGATAGTCGGGACTGTCAACCGTACGTGGCGACGTCTACCAGGAGTTTTTGTACACCGAGTTTGTAAACGTAAGCGAAATAGATGACAACGTGGCGGCTATTGTAGCGAAGTTCAGCCAAACTGTCATCCGCTAATTTTTCGTCGGTCTATTGCGGTCTTGTTCCGGCATCTTCCGTCCAGGCATTTCGGCAGCCACCGGGGGCCGCCGCCGCGCTTAAAAGCGCCGTCTCCAGACCGGAAAGATAGGTCAGCACGGGCCCGCAAGCGGCCGTGATCTGGTCCACGTCGCTTTGCGCGAGACCCTGGTTCAAGGCGCCAAACAGTTCTACCGTGCGTTCGCGCGCGCCGTTGAGGAAGGCGGTGGTGCCCTGTATCCGGTGGGCGAGCTGTCTGGCCTCGCCATGATCGCGCCGTTCCAGGGCCGCGCTTAGCGCCATCCGGTCGGCGGACAGGACCTGCCACGCGCGCCGCAGAAAGTCGTTGCGCGTCGCCGTATCGGGGTAAAGGTCGAACAAGAGTTCAAGATCCAGCCATGGCGTCATGGTTGTGCGTCCCAGGCCCAGGCCAGTCCGGCGCGCCGCAAGGCGGTCACCAGCGTGCCCCGCGAAGCAGGTTTGGGAACGTAATCATCCATGCCCGCGGCACGGCAGGCCTGGGCGTCGTAGGGCGTGGCGTTGGCGCTGAATCCGATCAATTTGGTTCGAGGCAGGGCGTGGGTGATTTCGTGAATGCGGATGCGCCGCGCCAGGGCATAGCCGTCCAGCCGCGGCATGTGGCAATCGACGAGCACGATGCGTGGACGGACGTGCAGCCATTGGATGTAGCCGCTTTCGCCATCGTCGGCGGCGCGCGCCTCGCCCCCCAGGCGATTGAGCTGGCGCAGCGTGATGTCACGGTTGATTTCGTTGTCCTCGACCAGCAGCAGGTCCCGCGTCGATTGGAAAAGGGGATGGCGAGGATGGCTGCGCGATTCGAGCGAGCAGGCCAGCGTGCGCGAAAACTGCTTCAGGGGGCTGGCCTCCCGGGAAGTCGCGGCGCGTTCCGCCGCATCGAAAGCGGCCGCTTCGGACCTGGCCGTGTCCTGGGCCGCCGCGTCGGCACGGGCCGCGCCAGGCATCAGGGTCGGCTCGCCCCGCCAGGCTTGGGCCAGAGTCTTGAGAAAGGGCGCCAGCGCGTGGATGCTGGGCGTGACGTGCTGGTCATGGCGGCAGATGAAGCCGCCATCATTGCTGTCCACGATGCACAGGTCGGCTTGCGTGCCGGCGGCGACTTCCTGGATCTTCATCTTGCGCAACCAGGCGCGTATGGACGGACGCAGCAAGCGGCTGCGTACTGCCAGGGTGGCGCGCCTGCCCGCGTAGCAGGGCCACCCCACCGACTGGTCGCCCCACTGGGCGGGAATGCGCACCGTCGCCCGCGTGCCGCGCCCCGGGCTGGAGCTGATGTGGATGGTGCCGCCCATCAGGTCGAGCAGAAGCTTGACGATGGACAGCCCCAGGCCCGTGCCGCCATGGCGCCGGGTCGTGGAGTTGTCTTCCTGCTGGAAAGGGGAAAACAGGCGTTGCTGGTATTCCGCCGACATGCCCGGGCCCGAGTCGCGCACCGTGATTTCCATGTCGTCCACCCCGCGCCGCACGCGGCGTCGCGCGGACAGCACAATGCTGCCGCGCTCGGTGAAGGTGACGGCGTTGTTCAACAGATTGGCCATGACCTGTCCGACGCGGACCTCGTCGCCGATCAGGCAGCGGTCAAAATGCGGCATCATGGCCACGGTCAGGTTCAGCCCCTTGCGGCGCGCCATCGGCAGGAACAGGTCGGCCATGTTTTCCACCGCCTGGTACAAGCCATAGGGCGCGCAGTGCAGGGGCATGGCGCCGGACTCGATCTTGGCGTAATCCAGGATGTCGTTGATGACACGCAGCAGAAGCCGGGCAGAGTGCGCGGCAATGTCGACGTAATGCCTTTGTTCGGAGTCGAGCCGGGTGTCGCCAAGGACGTCCAGTACGCCGATCACGCCGTTGAGCGGCGTGCGGATCTCATGGCTGACCGTGGCCAGGAAGGTGGACCGGACCCTGTCCGCGGTCTCCGCGTGCTCAGACGTCATTCGACGGTTCAAATTTCTCTTTCACGTAGATGGCCAGCGCCAGGTCGTCGGCCAAGGCCAGTTTTTTCATGGCGCGGCGCTTGTGCGTACTGATGGTTTTCTTGCTGCGCAACAGCTTCAGGGATATCTGCGTAACAGAGAGACCCAGGGCGATATTGCGCAGGATCTCGGCTTCGGCGCTGGTCAGCCGCTCGTCCGGCCGCATGGGGGGCTGGCTGTGCAACTCTCCATGGCTGCAGGTGTAGAAGGCGCGAGGGGTGCTGAGCGACTTGCGGATGATGTCGGCGATACAAGGCAGCCGTTCGCCCTTGGGCACATAGCCATTGGCGCCGGCCTTATAGGCGGCGTACTCGGTGTCCGACACCTTGCCGCCGGAGAAGGTGATGACGATGATGTGCGGGTGCTGGCGGCGCAGCCGTTTGATGAAATTGACCCCGTCCCAGGGCTGGCGCGGCAGGTAGAAGTCGACAATGGCGACATCGCAGGGCTGTTCCCTCAACGCATCCAGGAAACGTGTCGCCGAGGTTTCCGTCTTGACCACTTCGAAGTCGGCCTGATGGTGCAGGAACGATGCCATGCCCAAGCCAATGATGGGGTGGTCGTCCAGGATGGCAATGCGGATGCGGTGGCGGGGGCGGGCGCTGAGCATATATCGGCGAATTGCTCCTTCGCCGAGGAGGCCCCGGGGCACGGCGGTGCGGATACCGGGGCGGCTGTACGCGATGGTCATGCATTTCCTTGCTTGGCGAGGCAGGCTGCCTGGCGTGGGGTGACGGCGTTGCCGCGCGCGCGGGGTCTGGCGCGAGCGCGAAAAGGCGCTGTCAGGGATGCTCGTGGGAGGGTGCCGCGGGCTCGTCTTCGCGGCAGTGTAAGGATCCTTCAGGGAGGTTCGATGGTCAGAGCCGAAAAATAAGACCAGTCCTACAAGCGCCTTCCATTTCACCTACGCCGGGACGCGGTGCAAAGGAAGCGCCGAGGGTGATACAATTCGCAAATTCCCTTGAATGGGTCTGACCGTTGTCCAATCCGCGAGCTGTCGTTTCGACCCTGCCGCGTGATCCTGCAACCCCCGTCCGATCCTGCCCTTGACGAGTTGCTGAATGTCCCCACATTACGCCCGAACTACGACCTTGAGTCCACGTTGAACGCTGCGACTTAAGGTAGGTTCGTGGCCAGCCCGCAAGGTCGGGGTTGGCGGCGCCAGACAAAGAAAACGCGGCCCTTAGCCGCGTTTTTCATTTCATACATCAGGAAGCTTCAAATGGTTCAGATTACCTTGCCCGACGGTTCCCGCCGCGAGTTTCCCGGACCCGTCACGGTGGCCGAGGTCGCGCAGTCGATCGGCGCCGGGCTGGCGCGGGCCGCCCTGGGTGGACGTGTCGCTCGCAACGGCGAGCAGGCGCGCCTGGTCGATACCTCGTTCCGCATCGACAGCGATGCCGACCTGGGTATCGTCACGGCCAAGGACGCCGACGGCCTGGATCTGATCCGCCACTCCACCGCGCACTTGCTGGCCTATGCGGTCAAGTCGCTGTTCCCGGATGCCCAGGTCACCATCGGCCCGGTCATCGACAACGGCTTCTACTACGACTTCTCGTACAAGCGCCCGTTCACGCCGGAAGACCTGCAAGCCATCGAAAAGAAGATGGCCGAGCTGGCGCGCAAGGACGAAGCCGTGTCGCGCGAGGAATGGACGCGCGACGACGCCGTGGCCTATTTCAAGAGCATCGGCGAGCATTACAAGGCCGAGATCATCGCCTCGATTCCGTCGAACGAAGTGCTCAGCCTGTACCGCGAAGGCGAGTTCCTCGACCTTTGCCGCGGGCCGCACGTCCCGTCGACCGGCAAGCTGAAGGTCTTCAAGCTGATGAAGGTGGCCGGCGCCTACTGGCGCGGCGACAGCAAGAACGAGATGCTGCAGCGTATCTACGGCACGGCCTGGGCCTCCAAGGAGGAACAGGATGCCTACCTGCACATGCTGGAAGAGGCCGAAAAGCGCGACCACCGCAAGCTGGGCCGCGAGCTGGACCTGTTCCACTTCCAGGACGAAGCGCCGGGCCTGATCTTCTGGCACCCCAAGGGCTGGCAGCTCTGGCAGCAGGTCGAGCAGTACATGCGCGCGGTGTACCGCGACAACGGCTATCAGGAAGTGAAGGCGCCGCAGATCCTGGACCTGTCCCTGTGGAAGAAGACGGGCCACTGGGACAACTATCGTGAAAACATGTTCACGACCGAGTCCGAGAACCGCGTCTACGGCCTGAAGCCGATGAATTGCCCGGGCCATGTGCAGATTTACAACGCCGGCCTGCATTCCTATCGCGACCTGCCGCTGCGCTACGGCGAATTCGGCCAATGCCACCGCAATGAGCCGTCCGGTTCGCTGCACGGCATGATGCGCGTGCGTGGTTTCACCCAGGATGACGGCCACATTTTCTGCACGGAAGATCAACTGCAGGACGAGTGCGCCGACTTCACGGCCCTGTTGCAGAAGGTCTACCAGGATTTCGGCTTCTCCGAAGTGCTGTACAAGGTCGCCACGCGGCCGGAAAAGCGCATCGGTTCGGATGCCACCTGGGATGCCGCCGAAAAGGCGCTGATGGACAGCCTGCACCGTACCGGCTGCGAATTCGAAGTCTCGCCGGGCGAGGGCGCGTTCTATGGTCCGAAGATCGAATACACGCTGAAGGACGCCATCGGCCGCCACTGGCAGTGCGGCACGATCCAGGTCGATTTCTCGATGCCGGTGCGCCTGGGCGCGGAATATGTCGACGCCGACGACCAGCGCAAACCGCCGGTCATGCTGCATCGGGCCATCCTGGGTTCGTTCGAGCGTTTCATCGGAATGTTGATTGAAAACCACGCCGGCGCCATGCCGCCGTGGCTCGCGCCGGTGCAGGCCGTGGTGTGCTGTATATCGGAACCTTCGGCCGAATATGCGGCCCAAATTGCACAAAGCCTGAAAAAACAAGGCTTTAGGGTAGAGTCGGATTTGCGTGGTGAAAAAATCACTTATAAAATCCGTGAGCACAGTCTGCAAAAGATCCCCTATATTCTCGTGGTAGGCGAGAAAGAACGGGAAGCCGGCACGGTTGCCGTGCGCGGGCGGGGCGGTTTGGAATTGGGCGCAATCAAGCTCGACGATTTCATCAGCCGCCTGACGACCGAAGTGTCTGAACGACGCGACGTCGCCCCCCGAGCTGCTTAGGGTTCATTTTTCGCAGGTTTTTCAACGTTTTAGGAGTTGTCAACATCGCCACTGAAAAAGCCAATCGCATCAACGGTGAGATCCGTGTTCCCGAGGTGCGCCTGATAGGTCTGGAAGGGGAACAGCTGGGCATCGTGAAGATTGCCGACGCGTTCCGATTGTCCGAGCAGAGTGACGTAGACCTGGTAGAGATCGCCCCGAATGCCGATCCTCCGGTCTGCCGCCTGATGGACTATGGCAAGTTCAAGTACCAGGAACAGAAGCGCCAGGCCGAAGCCCGTTCCAAGCAGAAAGTCATCCAGGTCAAGGAAGTGAAGTTCCGTCCCGCGACCGACGAGGGTGATTACCAGGTCAAGCTGCGCAACCTGCGCCGCTTTCTGGAAGAAGGCGACAAGGCGAAAGTCACGCTGCGCTTCCGGGGCCGGGAAATGGCTCACCAGGAACTCGGCATGCGGGTGCTTGAGCGAGTGCGCGACGACCTGACCGAGCTGGCCTTGGTCGAATCCATGCCCAAGCTGGAAGGTCGTCAAATGATCATGGTGTTGGCGCCGCGCAAGAAAGCGCCGCCGGCGGGCAAGGAAGCCGGGGCTGCTCCCGCGGCTTGAGCTTGTCTCCCGCGCAGTCCTTCTCCCGTGATTAAACCGCCGCCCTCCCCGTTGGGGAGGGCGGCGCACGCTGTGGGTGCCGCAATGCATGTTTTGTTCATTATCGATCCCTTGCCGCTGTTGAAGGCGTACAAGGACAGTTCCGTCGCCATGATGCGAGCGCTGGTCAAACGCGGGCATAGCCTGAGCGTGACCTTGCAAGGGGATCTCTATATCGAAGGCGGCAAGGTGCTGGCGCGTGCCACGCCCATCACGCTGCGTGCCGATGCCGACCTGCATGGCCACGACTGGTGGCAGGACAGCAGCGAGCCGGCCGACCAGCCGCTGGCGGCGTTCGACGCCGTGCTGATGCGCAAGGATCCGCCTTTCGACATGGAATACGTGTATTCCACGCATCTGCTGGAATACGCGCAGGCCCAGGGCGCCAAGGTCTTCAACCACGGCGCGGCCATACGCAATCATCCCGAAAAGCTGGCCATCACCGAATTCCCCGAGTTCACCGTGCCCACGCTGGTCACGCGTGACATGGCGCGCATCCGCGCCTTCCACGCCGAGCATCACGATGTCATCGTCAAGCCGCTGGACGGCATGGGCGGCACCGGCATCTTCCGCTTGCGCGAGGGCGAACTCAATCTGAACGCCATCCTGGAAACGCTGACGGAAACGGGTACGCGGACCATCATGGCCCAGCGCTACATCCCCGAAATCGTCAACGGCGACAAGCGCATCCTGTTGATCGGCGGCGAGCCCGTGCCCTACGCCCTGGCGCGCATCCCGATGGCCGGCGAAACGCGCGGCAATCTGGCGGCGGGCGGCCGCGGCGTGGCCCAGCCCCTGTCCGAGCGCGACCGCTACATCGCGGAAGCGGTGGCCCCGCGCCTGGCGGCCCGTGGCCTGCTGCTGGTGGGCCTGGACGTGATCGGCGACTACGTGACGGAAGTCAACGTGACCAGCCCCACCTGCTTCGTCGAGATCACCGAGCAGACCGGTTTCGACGTACCTGAAATGTTCGCCAAGGCGCTGGAACTTGCCGTCGGCGTGACGGTCTGACGGAGGCAAGATGACCGGCATCGTCATCGTCGTCCATACCCCGCTCGGGTCCGCCATGCTGGACTGCGCGGGCCACGTCATGGGCAAGATAGGCGATGTGGCGGTGCACGACATCCTGGCCACCGACATGCCGGAGGAGCGTGCGCCGGCCGTGGTGGCGGACATCCTGCGCCTGGGCCGCGATGGCGGCGGGGTGCTGGTGCTGACCGATCTGGTCGGCGCCACGCCCGCCAATATCGCCAAGCGCGCCGTGCTGGAAGCGCAGGCCCAGGGTGTGCAATGCGCTGTCCTGGCTGGCCTGAACACGCCCATGCTGCTGCGGGCGCTGACCTACCGTGGCCTGTCCCTGGCGGAAACCCGGGAAAAGGCCTTGGCGGGAGGGGTGCAGGGCGTATTACGTGTAGACTGAGTTTACAATTCTGTTCCAACGTATGCCGGCACGCGCCGGCATGATTTTGCAGTCGTTCCGCGCTCCTTTTCCCTATGCCTAATTCCGAGATCGTCATCAGCAACAAACTGGGTTTGCATGCGCGGGCCGCCGCCAAGCTCACCCAGCTGGCCAGCAAATACAACTGCGATATCTATATCTCGCGGGGCGCGCAGCGTGTGAATGCCAAAAGCATCATGGGCGTCATGATGTTGGCTGCCGGCCTTGGCGTCACGGTCAAGCTGGATGCCAGCGGCGCCGATGCCGACCGGGCACTCGCGGATATCGAAGCCTTGTTCGACAGCAAATTCGGTGAGCACGAATAACGCGGTTCCCCCCGCCGCCATCCCGGTACCGGCCCCGGCGCAACCCGCCGGCCAGGCTACTGGTGCTGGCACCGCTACCGCTTCGGGCGCCAGCCGCGCGCCCAGCGCGGTGCTTTGCATGTATGGCCAGGGCGTGGCGCGTGGCTACGCTATCGGCCGCGCCGTGGTCATGGGCGCGGCAGCCCTTGAAGTCGCCCACTATCGCATTGCGCCCGAAGAGGTCGCCGCCGAGCGCGATCGGCTGACCGCCGCGCTGGAGACGGCGCAGGAAGAACTGCTGCAGCTGGCTGACAACCTGCCCGAGGACGCTCCCCGCGAACTCGGCGCCATGCTCAACGTGCACCGGCTGCTGCTGGGCGACCCCTTGCTGGCGCAACAGGCGCTGAGCCTGATCGAAGACCGCCATTACAACGCCGAATGGGCGCTGGCCACTCAGGGTCAGTTGCTGGGCGAGCAGTTCGACGCCATGGAAGACGAGTACCTGCGCGAGCGCGGGGGCGACGTCCGCCAGGTCATCGAACGCGTGCTGCACGTACTGGTCGGCACGTCCGCCATTCCGGACCCCAGCCGGGTCGACGGCAACGACCCCCTGGTGGTCGTCGCGCACGATATCTCTCCCGCCGACATGCTGCGCCTGCGCGGCGGACGTTTTTTGGCGTTTGTCACCGACCTGGGCGGGCCGACTTCGCATACCGCCATCGTGGCGCGCAGCATGGGCGTGCCCGCTGTCGTCGCGCTGGGACATGTGCGCGAGCTGGTGCGCGACGGCGACATGCTGATCGTCGACGGCGCTACCGGCGCCGTCATCGTCAACCCGTCGCCCGCCATCCTGGACGAGTACCACCAGCGCCAGCGCGCGTATGCCGACGAGCGGGCCGAGCTTGCGCTGTTGCGCGACGAACCCGCCGTCACGCTGGATGGCATCGGCGTGGTGCTGCACGCCAATATCGAACTGCCGGAAGAGGCTGAACTGGCCCTGGCGTCCGGCGCCGAAGGCATCGGCCTGTTCCGTAGCGAATTCCTGTTCATGGGACGTCGTCATCTGCCCGGCGAAGAGGAGCAGTACCAGGCCTATACGTCGGTGCTGCGCACCATGGCCGGCCGGCCGGTGACCATCCGGACGCTGGACATCGGCGCGGACAAGACGCTGGACGATGAAGCCACCGTGGCCATCAATCCGGCGCTGGGCCTGCGCGCCATCCGCTACTGCCTGGCGCATCCGGAAATGTTCGCCACGCAGCTGCGCGCGATCCTGCGCGCGTCGGCCCATGGTCCGGTGCGCATCCTGATTCCCATGGTCTCGCACATGCACGAGGTGGTCGCCACCCGGCAGGCGCTGGATGCGGCGCGACTGGAACTGGATGCCCGTGGCCAGGCCTATGCGCCCCATATCGAACTGGGGGCGATGGTGGAGGTGCCTGCCATCGCCATTGCCATCGAACCCTTCGCCCAGGCCCTCGATTTCCTGTCCATCGGCACCAACGACCTGATCCAGTACACGCTGGCCATCGATCGTGGCGACGTGCAGGTGGCGTCCTTGTACGACGCCTTGCATCCGGCCATCATGCGCTTGCTGTCACACACCATCAACGTGGGTGAACGGGCCGGTAAGCCGGTGGCTGTATGTGGCGAAATGGCGGGCGACTCGCAGTTGACCCGCCTGCTGCTGGGGCTGGGCCTGACCGAATTTTCGATGCATCCGCAGCAGCTGCTGGACGTCAAGCGGGAAATCCGCCGGGCTCATTCGAACGCTCTGCGCGTGAAGGTGGCGTCGGTGCTCAACCGCGCGCTACCAGTCGATCTGGAAACGCTGAACCAGGCTTGAGGATCGCGCCGGAGCAGGGCCCAGCGTACATCTGCATATCTGCACATCAAAAAAAACGGGGCGCTCGATGAGCGCCCCGTTTCCCCTTGTGCCCCGGCCTCTGTAGGGCCGGGGTCGACTTCTTGATTAGCTGTGATACGCGGATTCGCCGTGGCAGGTGATGTCCAGGCCTTCGCGTTCGACATCTTCCGGCACACGCAGGCCGCAAACCATGTCGGCGATCTTGTAGGCAATCCAGGCCACGATGCCGGACCAGACGATGGTCAGGACGACGCCTTCGAACTGCACCCACACCTGGCCACCGATTTCAGCGGCGGTCTTCAGGCCGGGGCCACCCAGGGCTTGGGCGTTGAACACACCGGTCAGCAGGGCGCCGGTGATGCCACCGATACCATGCACGCCGAACACGTCCAGCGCGTCGTCCGCCTTGAGCAGGCGCTTCAGGCCGTTGACGCCCCACACGCAGATCACGCCACCGGCCACGCCGATGATGAAGGCGCCCACCATGCCGACCAGGCCGGCGGCGGGAGTGATGGCAACCAGGCCAGCCACTGCGCCGGACGCAGCGCCCAGCATCGACGGCTTGCCCTTGAGCGCCCATTCCGTGAACAACCAGGCCAGCACGGCGGCGGCGGTGGCGATCATGGTGTTGAAGAAGGCGAGGGTGGCTTGTTCATTGGCCATCAGCGAGGAGCCGGCGTTGAAACCGAACCAGCCCACCCACAGCAGCGAGGCGCCGATCATGACCATGGGCAGGTTGTGCGGCTGCATCGCTTCGCGGCCGTAGCCGATGCGCTTGCCGATCACATAGGCGCCCACCAGGCCGGCGATACCAGCGTTGATGTGCACGACGGTGCCGCCGGCGAAGTCCAGCGCACCCTTGGCGTTCATCAGGCCAGGCGCGGTGGGCGAGGCGAACCACACCATGTGGGCGATGGGCACGTAGGCGAAGGTGAACCAGATCACCGTGAACACCAGCACCGCGGAGAAGCGGGCGCGTTCGGCGAAGCTGCCCACGATCAGCGCGCAGGTGATGCCGGCGAAGGTCGCCTGGAAGGCGGCGAACATCAGCTCGGTCAGCGTGGCCGACATTGCATACTTGCCGTCGGCGGGCGAGAACATGCCCGAGAAGAAGGCGCGGGAGAAGCCACCGAAGAAGGCATTACCTTCCGTGAAGGCCAGCGAATAACCGTAGATGAACCACAGCACCAGGCCCAGGACAAATGTGGCCATGACCTGCATCAGTACCGACAATACATTCTTGCTGCGCACCAAGCCGCCGTAGAACAGGGCGAGGCCAGGAACTGCCATCATCAACACCAGCAGTGTCGATACCAGCATCCACGAGATATCTGCTTTATCCATTTGTAATGGCTCCAATAGCGTCTTTATTCGTTATTTAAAGTGCTGCTTCGCCTGCTTCGCCAGTGCGGATGCGAATGACCTGTTCCAGGGGGGCGACGAAGATCTTGCCGTCACCGATCTTGCCCGTACGGGCGGCTTGCTCGATGGTTTCGATGGCCTGTTCGACCAGGTCGTCAGGGACCGCGGCTTCCACGCGCAGCTTGGGCAGGAAGTCGACGGCGTATTCCGCGCCGCGATAAAGTTCGGTGTGGCCCTTCTGGCGTCCAAAACCCTTGACTTCAGTGACTGTCAGTCCTTGGACGCCGATTCCGGACAGAGCCACCCGCACCTCGTCCAGCTTGAATGGCTTGATGATGGCGATGATGAGTTTCATGGCTGTTCCTCTGATGGTTGCGCTAGGCATAGGGCTAAAAGCAATATCCATGCCAATTTTCAGTTATCGATATCCGGCATGGGTCTGACCATGGCGCACGGCGGGTCTTCTTAGGCTCCGCGGGCGTTATGTCCATGAGGCGTCCGGGGATTGCCTTGCGCCGGGGCCGCCTCGTGCGGCCGGTGCCCCAAAACAGGGAAGTTCGTGGGACGTCGCGCACATGAGTGGTGCAGAACCCGGTGCACGTCTCCGCCACTGTATGTTGTTGACCTGTCTTTTTTGTAGCTAATTGCTGCTGCTCTACAGAATATGGATATCAAACTAAAGGATGAGGTTGCGGCTACGCGGACCTGCGCCGGGGCCGGGTGATGGGTGCGCCGCGGGCCCTCGCCTGATACGCCGACTTACATGCTGGCGTTGTGTGGAAATAGGGCCTGCATGAAGAATGATTTGTCCGAGCGGCACGCGTGTTCCGATCCGCAAGGCAAAGTCCGCCATGGTGGCGCTCGACCGCCGGGACTCTCTGGGAAAGAGGAAAACATGAATCGCTTGATAAGGAACACCGCGGTGGCAGGGGCAATGCTGCTGGCCGCGACGGGTTTGACGGCCTGCGACAAGAAGGACGTCAACCCGGCGGCCACGCCTGCCGCCACGGCGCCGTCTACGTCCACGTCCGCAACGGCGGCGGCGGGCAACCCCGCGCCGTCCAGTACCGCGCCCGCAGGCGCGATGGCGCCCGCCTCGACGGCATCCGCCAGCGCGACGGCGCCGGACGATGTGCCGGCGGAGTGCGATGCCTATATCCGCCAGGTGAACGCATGCATGGACAAGCTGGGCGCCAACAGCCCGGCGGTGGCGACCTTCCGGCAGCAGCTCGATGCCGCCCGCGCGCAATGGGCGACCGTGCCCGACAAGGCCATGTTGGCGTCGCAGTGCAAGCAGTCGACCGACCTGTTTTCCCAATCTGCATCGCAGATGGGTTGCCAATAACGTATTCCGGTTGTCTCCGGAGCCCTGGGGGCGGCCACCGTGCCGCTCTTTTTTTGGCTTCCGGCCCTGGGCGGCGAAGCGATTTACACTTGAGGTTCGCGACTTTCAACCTTCGCGGAATAGGATGCAGACATGAACACCACCAATCCCATGCAATGGATGGAAGACATCCAGAAGAATATCTCGGACCTGATCGCGCGCAGCCCCGCCGCGGATGTCGAGCGCAACGTGCGCGCCATGATGACGCAGGGCTTCGCCAAGCTGGATCTGGTGACGCGGGAGGAGTTCGACGTCCAGGCCGATCTGCTCGCGCGCACGCTGACGCGCGTGGATCAATTGACGACGCAGGTGACCGCCCTGGAGGCCAGGCTCGCCAAACTGGAAGGCGGCGCCCCCAAGGCCTGACTCAGGCCTTGAAGTACTCCGGATAGCGCGCGCGGATGTCTTCCACCTGCCGCAGCGTGTGCGACAGGTGTTCGCGCAGGCGCTGTTCGGCCAAACTGGCGTCCCCCGCGGCGATGGCCTCGACGATCAGCGTGTGATCGTTGAGGATGCGCTGTGCCTTGCCGAGCGCCGGCAGATGCAGCCGGCGCAGCCGGTCGATGTGGCCGCTGCGGCTGTAGACCAGCTGCCAGAGGTCCTGCATATTGGCCGCCGCATACAGCTCTCGATGAAACTCCTGGTCGGCCGCGGCGAAGGCTTCGAAGTCCGCCGCGTCCACCTGCGTCTGCTGCAAGGCCAGCAAGGCCCGCAGGCGCTTGATCAGGGCCGCGTCGCCGGCGGTCGCCAAATCCCGCACCAGTTCCTGCTCGATGGCGCGGCGCAGGAAGTGCGCTTGGGCGGCACGGTCGATGTCGATCTTGCTGACCCGGGTGCCAGCCTGGGGAATCACGTCCACCAGGCCTTCCTCCTCCAGACGCATGAGCGCATCGCGCACGGGTGTCTGGCTGACCCCGTACTGCGCGGCCAGTTCCGGCCGCACCAAGGCAGTGCCCGGCGGAAAGGTCAGGGAAACAATGGCTTCGCGCAGCAATTCGTAGAGTTGCGGCGCGGCCTGGCGATAGCGATCCAACCTGACGGATTCGTTCATGGCGGGTGGCGAAGAGAAGAGGGGGGACGGGGCAGAGCGGCAGGCGTCATGGCTTGTTCATGATGTACTAATGTATTAGTATATTTTATCTAAGAACGAACAACATCGATCACGAGACAAATACGATGACGACCAGGAAAAAGACGCCCGAGACCCTGCGCAGCGCGCGCTGGTTCGCTCCCGATGATCTGCGCGGTTTCGGCCACCGTTCGCGCGCCATGCAGATGGGTTACGCGCCGGAAGAATGGGCGGGTCGTCCCGTCATCGGCATCGTCAATACCTGGTCGGACATCAATCCCTGTCATACCCATTTCAAGCAGCGCGTCGAAGACGTCAAGCGCGGCGTGTTGCAGGCGGGCGGCTTCCCCATCGAACTGCCGGCGCTGTCGCTGGCCGAGCAATACGTCAAGCCGACCACCATGCTCTATCGCAACATGCTGGCGATGGACGCCGAGGAGTTGTTGCGTTGCCATCCGGTCGACGGCGTGGTGTTGATGGGCGGTTGCGACAAGACCACGCCCGCCTTGCTGATGGGCGCGACCAGCGCCGGGCTGCCTGCCATCTATGTGCCGGCCGGTCCCATGCTGCGCGGCAACTGGCAGGGTCATACCTTGGGTTCCGGCTCGGACGCCTGGAAGTTCTGGGACGACCGCCGGGCCGGCATCATCACCGAGCAACAATGGATAGGCATCCAGGGCGGCATCGCGCGCAGCCACGGCACGTGCATGACCATGGGCACGGCCAGCACCATGACGGCCATCGCCGAAGCCTTGGGCATGACCTTGCCGGGCGCATCGTCGATTCCGGCGCCGGATGCCAACCACGTGCGCATGAGCTCCGAGTGCGGCCGGCGCATCGTGGAAATGGTGTGGGAGGATCTGACGCCGGCGCGTATCCAGACCCGCCGGGCGTTCGAGAACGCCATCACCGTGGCCATGGCCATGGGCTGTTCCACCAATGCCATCATCCACGTCATCGCGCAGGGCCGCCGTGCCGGCCATGACATCAGCCTGGACGACTTCGAGAAAGCCAGCCGCAAAGTTCCGGTGATCGCCAATGTGCGCCCGAGTGGCGACAAATACCTGATGGAAGACTTCTTCTATGCGGGCGGGCTGCCGGCCATGATGACGCGTATCCGCGAGCATCTGCACCTGGACGAGATGACCGTCACCGGCCGCACGCTGGGGCAGAACATCGAAGGTGCCGCCGTTTACAACGACGACGTCATCCGCACCGTGGACGATCCGGTCTATGCCGAGGGCTCGCTGGCCGTGCTGCGCGGCAACCTGGCGCCGGACGGCTGCGTGATGAAGCCGGGCGCCGCGGATCCGCGCTTCCTCAAGCATTCGGGGCCGGCGTTGGTGTTCGACGACTATCCCTCGATGAAAGCCGCCATCGACGACGAGAATCTGGACGTCACGGCCGATCACGTGCTGATCCTGCGTAACGCGGGTCCGCAAGGCGGGCCGGGCATGCCTGAATGGGGCATGTTGCCCGTTCCCAAGAAGCTGGTGAAGCAGGGCGTGCGCGACATGGTGCGCCTGTCGGATGCGCGCATGAGCGGCACCAGCTATGGCGCCTGCATCCTGCACGTGTCGCCGGAATCCTATGTGGGTGGGCCGCTGGCCCTGGTGCGCAATGGCGACATCATCTCGCTGGACGTGGACGCCCGCACGATCAATCTGGATGTCGACGAGGCCGAGCTGGAGCGGCGTCGCGCGGAATGGAAACAGCCGGAACGGCGCTACGAGCGTGGTTATGGCTGGATGTTCTCCAAGCATATCGAGCAGGCCGACCAGGGCTGTGATTTCGATTTCCTGCGCACCGACTTCGGCGCACCCGTGCGCGAGCCGGATATCTTCTGAAGCCAAGTTGCCCCGTCTTGACCTTCCATCCTTCAAAGAAAACATCATGTTGAAACCCGAAACCCGTGAATTGCTGCGCGGCGTGAGTACCGCCACCTTGTGCACCTGCCTGTTCAAGCGCGGCCTGCGCTCGCAGATGATCCAGGGCGCGCTGCCCGTCGGTGGCGTGCGCGGCGGCCCGTCCATGGTGGGCGAGGCCTTCACGCTGCGCTATATGCCGGCGCGCGAAGACCTCAACGGCATCGAAGTGTTCCGCGATCGAGCGCACCCGCAGCGCAAGGCGATCGAGGACTGCCCGCCCGGGGCGGTGCTGGTGATCGACAGCCGCAAGGACGCCCGCGCGGCGTCGGCCGGTGGCATCCTGGTGGGCCGCCTGCAGGCCCGTGGTGTCGAAGGCGTGGTGACCGACGGCGGTTTCCGCGACGCGCCCGAAATCGGCAAGATGAAGATGCGTGCTTACCATCAACGTCCGTCGGCGCCCACCAACCTGACCCTGCATCAAGCCATCGACATCAACGTGCCGATCGGTTGCGGCGACGCGCCGGTGTTCCCCGGCGACGTCATCGTCGGCGACGATGAAGGCGTGCTGGTCATTCCCGCGCACATGGCTGACGAAATCGCCGCCGAAGCCGCCGAGATGACGGTGTTCGAGGACTTCGTGACCGAGCAGGTCGCCAACGGCCGCTCCATTCTTGGCCTGTATCCGGCAACGGATCCGCAAACGCCGATCGACTTCGCGGAATGGCGCAAGAAAAATAACCGCTGATCGACGTCGCGTACCGGGGCTGGGCGTTGCCCTAGAACCGATAGGTGGCCTGCAACTGGAAGGACTGGGCTGACGTATTGCCCGTGCTGAACAGCCGGTCGTAGCTGGCCGTGATGTCCGTGGACTTGCCCAAAGGCAATGTCACGCCCAGGCCTGCCGAGAGCATGCCGCGCGAGGGGGCTACCCCCGCCAACCGGAAGCGGGTGCCGTCGCCCGCCGCGGCATCGACGCCGCGGCCGCGGTCCAGCGTTTCATAGGCATAGCCGACTCGCGCTTCCACCAACGCCGGCTTGGTCGATCCCGTGTTGAAGGGCAGGCCCACACCCACCTGCACATACGGCTGCAGGCTATGCAGATTCTGCGAGTCCACGTCCAGATTCTGGCTGGTCGAGCCGTCCTCGCCAAAGCGCCCGGCGTGGAAGTATTGATAGCGCAGGCCCGCCCGCGGCGTGACCAGCACGGGACCCGCCGCCAGCGGCAGGCTGGCTTGCAGCCCGGCGGTGAATTCCTGGCCGTCGGTGTCGCCCTTGGCCGTGCCCACGCCGGCGAAGGACCGGCGGGAACTCAGGAAGTCGTACGCGGCGCCCACGGTGGCGGCAACGTTGACCGGTCCGACATTGCGCGCGCCATAGCCGGCCAGGCGGACAGTGTCGATCTTGCCGCTGGCTTCGTCTTCGCGCACGTCGATATGGCTGTAGCCACCAGCCACGCCCAGGGTCCAGGCGCCGACCTGGTGGTCCAGGCCGGCGAGGAAGCCGTAATGGTTGTCCTTGTAGCTGGGCGCGTCGTCATTACCGCGCACGTGATTGCTGTTGGAGACCAACTGCGTCCAGACCTGCTTGCCGGGCTGCGCGCAATTGGCCGAGTCGCCACTGCCGCAAGGCTGGCCGCTCAGGCGCGCAAGCAAGGCGTCGTTGACGCGCTGGCCTTCGCGTATCGCTGCCGAACCCATGGCGCCGAAAATAGTCGCGTTGTTGGGTTTGACGACCACCGTGCCGCCGCCGGTGCCACCCGTGTCGCTGCCGTCTGCGGCCAGCGCCAGCGTGACACCGGTAGCCGATGTCTGCAGGGCCTGCGTGACGCCCGTCGGCGTGTTGGCCGTGACGGAGGAAAATTGTCCGGAAACGCTGGCGGCATCGACGATGCGATATGACGTCGTGCTGTAGGTGCCGGGGCCGTAGAGCACGTTCAAGGTTCCGGCCAGCGTGGCCGTACGTGCGACCTTCAACTGCGATGCGGCGGTAGGGCTGACGTCGATGAACAGCGTCGCGGCCGGCGACTGGACGTAATTGCCGGCGATGGTCAAGGTGCCGATCGAACCGCCGGGACGCACGGTGCCGTCGTTGTTGACGTCGCCGAATATCGAACCGTGGCCGCGCAGGGTGCCGCCGCTGCCGACGGATACATTGCCCGCGATGCTGGCGCCGGAGTGGTCGGCATCGCCGATCTCCAACGTGCCGCCATTGACCGCCGTTGTGCCGGTGTACGTGTTGGCGGCGTTCAGGATCAGCGTGCCGTTGCCCGCCTTGGCCAATGCGCCACTGCCGGTGATCACGCCATCGAATGTCGAATCGGCCGTACCGTTCACGGTCAGCGTGTTGCCGCCCAACGCGATGACGGTGCCTGCCGCGCCGCTCAGCGTGCCTATCGTCTGGCTGCCGCCGGCGGAGATGTCGAAGTTGCCGGTGCCTGCCATATTCAGCGCACCCGTCGACGCCAGGCTGCCGCCGGCGCCCAGCGCCAGCGTGCCGGCATTGATGGTGGTGCCGCCGCTGTAGGTGTTGGTGCCGGTCAAGGTCTGGGTCGCATTGCCGTTCTTGACCAGGCCGCCTATGCCGGCGATGGTGCCGGCATAGGCGCTGTCGGTGGCGCTGTTCAGGCTAAGCGTGTTCGCACCCAGGTCGACCGTGCTGCCGGCCACGCCGCCGAGTGCGCCTATCGTCTGGGCGCCGCCCGCGGAAATATCGAAGTGGGTGCCCGCGGCGGTCAGCGTGACCGCGCCGTTGGGCGCCAGGCTGCCGCCGGCGCCGATGGCCAGCGTGCCGGCGTTGATCGTGGTGCCGCCCGTGTAGGAGTTGGCGCCCGTTATTGTGGTGGTGCTGCTGCCATTCTTGATCAGTCCACCGGCGCCGCCGAGAGATCCGCTGTAGGTTGAATCCGTGGCGCCGCCTACGGCCAGATCGTTGGTGCCGAGCAGGACCGTGCCGCTGCCTACCAAGGTACCGAAGGTCTGGGTGCCGTTGCCGGCCGACAGGTCGAAGGTGCTGCCAGCGGCCAGGTTGACGATGCCCGTGGCGACCAGGCTGGCGCCCGCGCCCAGCGCCAGGGTGCCGGCGTTCACGGTGGTGCCGCCTGTGTAGGTGTTGGTCCCGTTCAAGGTCAGCGTGGCGTTGCCGTTCTTGGTCAGTCCGCCGGAGCCGGAGATGTCGCCGTCCAGCGTCAGGTTATTGCTGCCGGCCACGATCAACCCGGCATTCAGCACGACATCGTTCGCCAGGGCGACGGGTCCGGAGGCGTCCAGGGTGGCGGCATTGCTGACGGTGAGGGCGCCGGTGCCGAGGGCGGCGTTGTTGCCGACGATCAATCCACCCGCGTTCAGGGTGCTGCCGCCGCTGAAGGTGCTGGCGGCGCTCAAGGTTTGCACGCCAGTGCCGTTCTTGATCAAGCCGCCGGTGCCGCCGATGTTGCCGCTGAAGGTGGCATCGGTGGCGTTGCCGAATGTCAAGGCGTTGCCGCCGAGTGCTACGGTGCTGCCCGCCACGCCAGAAAAGGCGCCGACCGTCTGGTTGCCGCCGGCGCTGATGTCGAAAGAGCCGATGCCGGTCAGGTTCAGGGCGCCCGTCATCGCCAGGCTGCCGCCCGCGCCGATCGCAAGCGTGCCTGAATTGATGGTCGTTCCACCCGTGTAGGTATTGGCGTTGTGCAGCACCAGCGTCGCCGCACCGTTCTTCGTCAGGCCGCCATCACCGGATATCAGGCCGCCTATGGTCAGATCATTGCTTCCCCGAATGGTTAGATTGACTCCGGTATCCAGCGCGATATTGTTCACGACGGTGACCGGGATGCTCGTATCCAGTGTGGCGTTACCGTTTACCGCCAGATCGCCCGATCCAAGTGCGGCGCTGTTGCCGAGCACCAGCTCACCCCCGGAGAGGGTGGTGCCGCCGGTGAAGGTGTTGGGGCCGCCCAATCCCTGGATGCCGGGGCCGCTCTTGATTAACGCTCCCGAGCCATCGATCACCCCCTCGAAATCGGCATTGCCCACACCGGCGAGGGCCAGGGTATTGGCGCCCAGCGAGACCGAGCTGCCCGTCACGCCGTTAAGCGCGCCGATGGTCTGATTGCCTGCCGCAGCGGAAATATCGTAGCCCGTGCCGGCGGCGCTCAAGGTGACAGCGGAACTGGAGGCGGTGCTGCCACCGGCCCCTATCGCCAATATCCCGGCGTCGATGAACGTGCCGCCTGTGTAAGTGCTGGCGCCAGTCAGCGTTTCCGTGCCTGTCCCCACCTTGGTCACCCCGCCGGTGCCGGCGATCGCACCGCCGAAGGTGCCATCGGTGGGGCCGCCGATAACCAGAGCGTTGTCGCCGAGATCGACCGTGCCAGTGCCTGTGAGGGTGCCGAATTGCTGCGTGCCGTTGCCCGCCGACAGATCGAAGGTGGCTCCAGTGGCCACGCTGACGACACCGCTGCTGGCGAGGCTGGCGCCGGCACCCAGTGCCAGCGTGCCGGCGTTGATGATCGTGCCGCCGGTATAGGTGTTGACGCCGTTCAGTGTCAGCGTGGCGGTGCCGTTCTTGTACAGGCTGCCGATGCCGGCGATGCTGCCGTTGAGGGTCAGGTCGTTGCTACCATTCACGGTCAGGTTGGCATTGAGGACAACGCCATTCGCCAACGTGACGGCGGTCGAGGCATCCAGCGCCGTGGCGCCGGCGACAGTCAGGACGCCGGTTCCTAGTGCTGCGTTGTTGCCGACCGCCAGGCCACCGGCATTCAACGTCAGGCCGCCGGTGTAGGTATTGGCGCCGGACAGTGTCAGTACGCCGGACCCTGTCTTCACCAGGCCGCCGCTGCCGCTTATCGTGCCGGCGAAGGTGGTATCGCTCGAATTGCCCGCAGTCAAGCTGTTGCCGCCCAGCGAAACCATGCTGCCAGCCACGCCGGATAGCGAACCTATGGTCTGGTTGGCGCCACTGCTTGAGATATCGAACGTGCCCGTTCCCGCCAGTGTCAGCGCCCCGGTTGAGGCCAGGCTGCCGCCCGCGCCTAGCGCCAGCGTGCCTGCATTGATGGTGGTGCCCCCGGTGTAGGTATTCACGCCGGTCAGCGTCACTGTCGACGGCCCATCTTTGACCAGGCCACCTGCCCCGGAGATGTTGCCGCCCAATGTCAGCGCATAGCTTCCCAGTATGTCGAGGGCCACGCCGGCGGCCAGGCTCACATTGTTGGCGACGTTACGTGCGGCGTTGTTGTCCAGCGTGGTATTGCCAGCCACCACGAGCGTGCCGGTGCCCAACGCGCCGTTATTGGCCAGTACCAGGCCTCCCGCATTGAGCGTGACGCCGCCGCTGAAAGTGTTCGCGCCGGCGAGCATTTGAATACCGGTGCCGTTCTTGATCAGGCTGCCCGTGCTCGTGATAACGCCGGCGTACGCGCTGTTTCCGACCCCACCTAGCGTGAGCGCGTTGCCGCCCAGCGCGACGGTGCTGCCTGACGCGCCGCTGAGTGATCCTATTGTCTGGTTGCCGCCAGCCGAAATGTCGAAGCCTGATCCCGGGGCCGCCAGCGTGACCGCGCCGTCAGCCGCGAGGCTGCCCATAGCGCCGATGGCGAGGGTCCCGGCATTGATGAGCGTGCCGCCGGTGTAGGTGTTGACGCCGGTCAGGGTCTCCGTGCCGGTGCCTTCCTTGATGATGCCGCCGCTTCCAGCGATGGAGCCGGCGAAGACGCCGCTGGTGGGCCCGCCGATGGTCAAGGTATTGCCGCCCATGTTCACCGTGCCGCCGCCCGTCAGTGTGCCAAAGCTTTGTGTGCCGTTGCCGGCTGACAGATCGAAAGTGGCGCCCGACGAGAGATTCACGATGCCGCTGGATGCCAGGCTGGCGCCGGCACCCAGCGCCAGCGTACCGGCGCTGATGTTGGTGCCGCCGGTGTAGGTGTTGACACCGTTGAGCGTGAGCGTGGCCGCGCCTAGTTTGGCCAGACCGCCCGTGCCAGAGATAGAGCCGTTGAGGGTGAGGTCGTTGGTGCCCAGTACGCTCAGGCCGGCATTGAGCGTGATCGTGTTCGCCACTGTGACCGCGGTCGTGCTATCTAGTGTCGTCGCGCCCGCCACCGTGAGCGTACCGGTGCCGAGAGCAGAATCGTTGGCGAGGCTTAGGCCGCCCTGCATCAACTGCGTGCCGCCGGAATACGTATTGATGCCGGTCAGCGTGGTCGTGCCGATACCTTGTTTGACGACAGTGTCAGTGCCGGAAATGACTGACGAGTAAGTGTCATCGGTCATCCCGCCGATGTCCACGTTCGCTGCCATACCCGGCGCCGCCAGACCGGTAATGGCCAGGTACACGGCAGTGGGGAGTAATTTCAGGCGAGTCCGTGCCGCGGATGGGCGTCGGGTTGAACGGCTTCGGCACGAACTGGCGACGCGACTCATCGAAATTTCCCTCACACTTTGAAATTAATTTGAATTATTGTTCATTAAATATGTTTCCAGGCGAAGCAATTTCGTTTGGGTGTGGTGCGACATCCACGCTACGCGGATCGTTTCGAGCCGCGAGTGCCCTGCAGTAGCACCGTGACATAAGCGTCCCTTTGGCCTCTAGAGGCCTATCCAGCGGCGCATACTGGCCGCCTTGATCCTCTTCAGTAAGGCGAGCCGCATGACCTTGGCCGTTCTGACCAGTCGCGCGCTGGCGGGCATGGAGGCGCCTGCCGTGCGTGTCGAGACGCATCTGTCCGCGGGCTTGCCGACCTTCACGGTGGTCGGGCTGGCCGACGTCGAAGTGCGCGAGAGCCGGGAGCGCGTGCGGGCCGCGATCCTCAATAGTGGCTATGACTTTCCCGTGGGACGGATCACCGTGAATCTGTCGCCGGCGGATCTGCGCAAGGAGTCGGGACGTTTCGATCTGCCCATGGCCTTGGGGGTGTTGCTGGCGTCGGGGCAGGTGGTTTTGCCCAAGGGGTCCCGGCTTGGCGTGGCCCGGCCTGACGCGGCCCGGCCTGAAGACGCCGTGCTTCAAGTGCAGGGTGGCGACGACGACCTTGGGCATCTGGTTCTGGCGGGTGAACTGTCGCTGACCGGCACGCTGGTGGCGGTGGCGGCGCCGCTGGCCATCGCCTTGGGCACCGCGCGAGATCATGCGGACTCGCAACTGATCCTGCCGGCGGTAAGCGCGGCGCAGGCGGCGCATGTGCCCGGATTGCGGGTGTGGTCGGCGCATACCTTGACCGAGGTGGTGTCGCACCTGACCGGCTCGGCGTCCCTGGCAATCGCGCAGCCGGCCCCCTTGCCGGCGCCGCCGCCTTTACCTTGTTTATCCGATGTACGCGGGCAGGGCGGGGCGCGCCGGGCATTGGAGCTGGCAGCCGCGGGCGCGCATAGCCTGCTGATGGTTGGCCCGCCGGGGGCCGGCAAGAGCATGCTGGCTCAGCGCCTAGCGGGGATACTGCCGCCTTTGGCCTTAGACCAGGCCCTTGATGTCGCAGCCTTGGCCAGTCTGGCCGGTGAGCCCAGCAGCGTCGGAACCCAACCGCCTTTTCGCGCGCCGCATCACACGGCATCCGCGGCGGCCCTGGTCGGGGGCGGCACCCGGCCTAAGCCGGGTGAGATCAGCCGGGCTCATCATGGGGTCTTGTTTCTGGATGAGTTCTCTGTTAGGTGATCCCGACGTGTCTGTGTGCTATTTGAAACGCTGAGAGCAGAACAAATTATGTGTACACAATCTCAATGATGGGTGGCCTCAACTTGGCTCTGCGGTGCTAGCAATAGCCTCTCGCTGTGCAGCCGTCAATTTTTGCCAGTTCTTGATCACGCGAGCAAGCTGCTCATCACTGCAGTAAAAATAGGCGGTTGGAGTTTTTAAAACTTTTGCAAGTGCTTGAACGATCCCAAACGGGGGTTCGTGGACGCCCGTTTCGTAGCGGCTTATGCGAGTGCTCGCCGAATGCTCATCGATTCCGATGGCTATACCAAGTTTATCCTGCGGGAGCCCAGCCTCTTTTCGTGCCTCGCGCAAGCGCTTCCCTACCAATGAACCAGAGTCGCTGATCATTCTACGAATGTCGTAGAATGCGTCTGGAAAATCTCTACGTATTTCGTAGAATCTGTGGTCCTGAAACGGCGACTCAGCACGGTACGACGGCTAATTCACGTGTTCATCGCACAGTAGGAAGTCGAGCGAAAAGGTCAGATAAAGAGGGGCGGCGTACTTTTGCAGGCATGGTCGCTCCGGATGAAATTATGGTTAAGGCGACAATCTCAAACACTCGATGCTGCGGTCCGGAAGCAGACCACCTGGGCCTAATCGATCGCTATCCTCTGTTCTTCCGGTCGATACGTCATCCGGATCTTTACCCATCCGATTTAGCGAGCTCGGGTTTGCAATGCGGGCGAGGCTGGCTCCACTTAGTCGAGATGGCTGCTCTCCACGTGGAAGAAGCGCTTCGCGAACTCTGGGCTGGCGCTGACGACGCATTGAATGATGTCGTTCACACAGATCGAATACTTCTCTCGCATCCGAATGCTCTGGGACCTCGAGTGCCCGTGATCCCCTATTGCAAGGCGATTCGTGAATCCGAAGGAGGGCTTCATCTGAAGATGAGCTCGAGCTATCTTCGAGCCCATCAACCCGAGAATAAAATTGTTCTATGGGTCATTCAGGCTGAATTTCTTTCGAAGGAAACCTGTGTGCGTTGTGGGGATAAAAGACTTCTGCGGGAAAACCCAGGGCCGGGCGCGTATTGCAACGCCTGCCTCGCTATCTTCGCGTGATTAAGTAGTCGCTCCGAGGAACTCTACGAGGAAAAATGTACAAGCACATGCCCCCAAACTTGGATGGTCGGGATTTTGTTGTCGGTGACCTTCATGGTTGCTACGACCTGCTCCAGAATCGGCTTTCGGAGGTGGCGTTTGATGGGTCAAGGGATCGGTTATTTTCAGTTGGTGACTTGATAGATCGCGGCCCTGATTCGCTATCCTGCCTGCGATTGCTTCGCCAACCTTGGTTCTTCGCAGTGATGGGGAATCATGAAAAGCAGATGGCGGACTATCTCTTAAACGGCTCTGCACGTGAAGCCCAGCGTCTTAGGTGGATGCAGATTGGCGGTGCTTGGTTTGAAGATATCTCGGATGCACAGCGTTATGAAGTCGTCTCCCAATATCTTCCTCTCATTCGCGATCTTCCATATGTCATCACTGTGGGAGACGGTATGGAGAAATTCCATGTAACGCATGGTCAACTTTGCCGCGTGGTCGATCGCGGTTCCTTAGCCCATTACCAGAGTGTCGCTGAGGCAAACGTAGAGGTGCTCTTGGATTCGGAGCTTTGTAAAGAAACTCTCGAAGCCAACGCAAATTCGATCCTATTTGGGCGGCACCTCTTAAAGGGGCTTAGAAATGCCTACGTCAAACGCTATCCGGAACCAGCAGGCGGTTTACTGACAAGCGCCGACCCCTGGGCCGCGGGATTGTCGTTGACATTTGCTGGACACACACCGACCGCATCGGTAGTCCTACATCAATCACATTTATTCATCGACGGCGGGCCACTTGTCTATAAGAACCGGGGAAGTTTGCATTTATTAAATGCTGCCGAGGTGAGGCAATGGATATCCCGTGCGGTCTAGTCGCGGGGCGCGCGTGCTTGATGCTAATCTTAATCTAAAATAATTCGGGAACCCATCAGTCCCATCACTGTAGGGGCTTTTAGACCTTCGACCCAGAGCCGCGCGTGCAAGAAAGACCCAACAGTCGCCGGGTCTCCTATCTCTCTGTGTGACGGCAGCACTGCACACCTGAATAATATTCCAGCGGATGGATCTGTGAGGGGGCTCAGCGCTGAGGAAAGAGATTGAGATGTTAGCAATTGATCAGGGCGGCTGTGCGCATCCGCAAATGCAATGCGTCAGAAAAAAATATCTGGTTCCTAAGCGCTATTAGGCTATTGGATACCAATTCCTCGGAGTCAACGCGCGAAAGGGTTGACGGAAATGGTACGAGATGTAATATTGTATCTTGTAGGAGAACATATGATCTCAGCCTGCGTGCACTGCGAAAGGATGCGAAGAATTGATAATAGAGCGGGACATCCTGCTCTGACATTCATCGCTGCGTCGGTCGATGCTGGGGGACGCTATCGTTTGTATTGTTGCGCAATCTGCGGGTCTAATTGGCACCTTCGGACTGGCTTATGGATTGGACCTGCCTAACGCACTGGCGGCCACATATTGAGTTCAACGGTTGATGCAATCTAATTAGGCAAAAATGGGAGAAGGAATGATCAAGCCTTTCCTCCCATAATCTAGCGTTCATCGAGGACACTCAACGTCCTGGATGCTTGTGCGTTTGGCTTCGTGGTTAAGATTTAGGTGCAGCAAAGCGGGGGGGAGGGACGCCGTGACCACGAATATATTTAGTTTCATAGGTTCCCTTTGTTTCGCCGAAAAATTTTTGATGCTTGTGTTACGGCGTAGCGTCGCCGGAAATCGCGGGCAATAAATCTCGCAGAAAGTTTCGTCCCAAAATTCAAAGTACGTACGAAATTTTTGGTGTGCAGGGCCAAGCTGAGGTGCCATGTCACCAAGCCATCATGGTTTTTATAAAAATGATATCTGAGAAATTAATTGATTATCTTCTGGGGACGCTGGATGGCTTCGGATTCGAGCGTTTGGTTCAACAGCTTCTTTCGAAGCGAGATGGCGATCGCTTCGTTGCACTTGGGGGGAGCCATGATGGGGGCGCAGATGGTTTTATAAGGACGGTATTAGAAGATCGGGAAAAATCGACAAATTTTGTTCAGATTAGCGTTCAAAAATCGGATGTCGAAGGGAAAATTCGAAAAACTGTTTCCCGCCTTCAAGAATATGGTCGTCAGGTCGATTCCTTAACATATTGGTCTCCCAATAGGCTCTCGGTCGACACAATCGAAGATAAATTAAGCTCCGAATTAGGCGTGACAATTAGGGTTCGGGATTGGGATAGTTTAATTCGTCTAATTCAACACAATGATGCGACAGCTTCCATTTTTGAACAGCGATTCAGAGCGGAAATACTAGAGCTCACCGCTGCTGCAGCGCCGAACCTGGAGGGTGAAGCCGGCTTGGTGTCGGATCCTAGTGTCTATGTGTTCCTGCAGCTGGAAAGCAGGAATAGATTTTCAAAAGGCGGTTTAATCGCCCCGATTGTTGATTCGCTACTCTACTGGGTTCTGCGTGAAACAGATCCAGATGCTGAAAAATTGTTGACTCGGAGCGAAATAAAGCTTCGATTGCGGGCCCTATTACCGTCAGCTGCTGCATCTATTGTTCCGCATATTGATGAAAGATTGCGAGTCTTGTCATCCAAGCAAGGCGGAGGATCGCAGAGAATTCGACATTATCACAAGTTAGACAGCTTCTGTCTTCCGTATTCGATGCGAAAAGTGTTGGCGGAGGAGAGCATCAAGGAGATCTCCCTTAGGTCCGATACCCGAACATCGATCGCAGAACGAGCGCGTACAGCCGGAGCAAGCGGTAGTGAAGTGGATATTGTGACCGTGGTATGCGAAAAGGTTCTTTATCGGCATTTTCACGAACAAGGGCTCATATTAGCTGCCTTTTTGGAAAAGCAGCTGACGCATGTCACTATCTCAGACCAAATTGTGGAGGAAGAGCTTAGAGGTGCGGCGTCTGACGTAAATGATGTGTCTAAAGCGGCTTACGGTATCGCGTTGAAGGTGCTGCAGGGAATTTTCTACACACCGACAGAGGTTGAAAATGAGTTTCTGCACCGGTTGAGCAAAACGACGCTTCTGCTTTTCACGTTAAAACACAATCCTCGACTTATCGAATATTTTAATAAGATGAGCGGAAGGTTCAGGCTTTTAATTGGGGCCGATATAATCGTTAAGGCTCTAGCGGAGACTTTTCTGCCTGAAGAGCATAAGCACGTTACTAACCTGCTAAAGGTCGCAAGAGCCTGCGGGGCAACACTCATTGCCAGCGAGCCGGTGGTTGAGGAGGTCTTCACCCACATGCATGCGACACAACTCGAATTTCGGAATTATTACGCCAGTCAAGAGCCCTACATTACCGCAGCTCTCGCATCACAAAGCGACCGAATTCTGATACGCACCTATTTCTACGCGAAATTGTTAATAAACAAGGTCAAGGGTTGGCGTGGTTTTATCGAAATGTTCGTGGATTTCGACCAACTGGCTGCTGCATCTGGGCGAGGTCAAGCACAACTGCAGGCCTATCTATGTAAAGTCTATGGCTTTGAGTACATGCCCCGCGAGGATTTAGCGAGAGGAGTGGATGGCGAATCCGTTCGGGACCTGGCTGCGAAGCTTCAATATGACGACAAGAAAGAGGTTCTTGCGCAGAACGACGCACTTATGTGTATGGCAGTGTACGCGCAGCGAGCGCTGGGGCGGGAGGCGATGCTTTATGATGGATTCGGCTTGCGAACTTGGTGGCTTACGAAAGAGACTGCTCTGCTTCAGCACACGGGGGCGGTAGTCGCTGCCCACGGAAACGTCCCCTTCATCATGAGGCCTGAGTTTCTCCTGAATTTTTTGTCTATATCCCCTCAAACGGCGGACGTTGACCCGGTTGTACGTGACCTCCTTCCAAATCATGTTGGCCTGCAAATTGGCCAACATCTAAGTGCAACGCACATGCACAAGATCCTTGGACACGTCTCTGAGTGGAGTGATTTGCCTGACTCTCGTCGTGAGGTAAAAATCACTGACGCGGTTGATAAACTTAAGTGGGATCGGTTGAAACGATACGAGGCTAATCTTGATCTAAAGGGTGAGGATGAGGCAGACGCGGTCGTGTCAGCACTACGTAATATTAATGGTTTGTGAGCTAACTTCTAAATGAATTCTGTGTTATTTCTGATCTCAAGTGGTTTCCCAGTCAGTAAAAGATAATTTATATATATTGTCCACGGTGTCAAAGTCAGCTTGTATTTTTATCTTATACCTACATGGCTAATTTAATGAGTATGAAGCTTCCTACGAGATTCAATGAGTTGCTGGCTAGAGACCATGGTTTAAATAGTCTTGTATTGAATGCGCTAACGTTGGTTGAGCCCTGGGCGACGGACAACAAAACCGTCTTTTTCCCTGAATACACTGACCATAGCTTAAAGCATTTAGAAGAAGTTCTCTTGACTGCCGAAGGGCTTATTCTTGACGAGTCTTGGCCAAATTTATCGTCGGAAGATGCTGCAGTATTAGTACTGTCGGTATTGCTTCACGATTGCGCACTACACCTATCGGAAGAGGGGTTTTTTTCCTTAATAAACGGCACGTATCGTTCAGCCATCTCCGTATATATCCCTAGTGAAGTGGGATGGCCGGAGCTTTGGGAGGTTTTTTTTGCGGAGGCGAAGCGTTTTGACCAACGCCGTTTGATGGCGTTATTTGGTGACACTACGCCCGTCGCTTCATTGCCGAACAATAAGTTAGAGCTGACTTATAAACATAGGCTTCTGATTGGTGAGTTTTTACGGCGCCACCACGCCAGGTTGGCCCACGAAATTGCTCTGGGGGGCATTCCTGGGCCAAGTCATAGCCTCACGTTCGGTAGCGCCGATCACAGGCCGATTCTAGACCTAGCGGGGTTCGTTGCACGCAGTCATAACATGGGTCTGCGCGCCGCTGTGGACAAATTGGAGTTGCAGAAACGACGCGTTCACATGAATTGTAAGGTTCCTTTTATAATGGCGACCTTAAGGATAGCTGATTACCTTCAGATTCACTCTGCTCGTGCTCCAGGCAAGATGCTTCATCTAAAAAATCTTGCAAGCCCTGTTTCTCGTGGAGAGTGGAAGAAGCACCTTTCAGTGCAAGAAATTAATCAAGCTCATGATGATCCGGAAGCGATTTTTGTTGACGCGAATCCCGAGTCAGCTAAGACATTTATCGCAATGAGGCGTTTGCTCTCAGATATACAGCTTGAGTTGGATCATTGTTGGGCCGTCCTCGGCGAAATATATGGTCGCTTTGACGCATTCCGGCAATTGGGTATCGGAATCCGCAGAATTCGATCCAACTTGGACAATCCAGCACAATTTGAGCTGACGCGTAAGCCGTCATACATTCCTCAGGATTTCCGCTTTCGTACTGCTAGCGCGGAGTTGATGGATTTGTTAGTGGCTCCGCTCTACGGCGCTAAACCTGAAGTCGGTATCCGGGAACTTGTCCAGAACGCCGTAGATGCTTGCCTAGAGCGGGAAGACCTGATTGCCAAAGGCGTGATCCCAGTGACTTCTACGCCTGCAGAAAATGTTGTAGTTACTCTCATAGAAAACGACGACAACACAGGAACTCTTGTCGTCGAGGATCATGGGATAGGCATGACACCTTCTATTGTCGAAAACTATTTCCTAAATGTCGGCGCATCTTTTCGCAGTAGCGATCTGTGGCGAAAAAATCATATTGTCGATGGCCACTCGAGCATTCATAGAACTGGGCGCTTCGGAATTGGCCTGTTGGCTGCTTTCTTGCTCGGTCCACAAATCAGAGTAACTACTCGACATATAACATCATCGCCAGATAGCGCAATCACTTTTACCTGCACTCAGGGCGACGAGTCACTCGAAGTTAGTTATTGTAGCTTTCATCACGGAACACGAATCGAAATATCGCTTAACGAAAGTACTACGCGAGCTTTACACATAGAGCACAAGCAATGGGACTGGTACTGTTTAGCGCAGCCGAGTGTGAGGCGCAATGCTCCAGCCCTCGGTGAGGGGGATTTGGCTCAAGAATATACAGTCCCCGCATGCGATGCGAGCCTAGACGGTACTGCGTGGCGTCGAATTGATGCAGAGGGATTTGACGACGTTCTTTGGAGTTATGAAGCCTTGGAAGGATGGGGCGGGGCCGGTGGGGATAATTCGGTCATCTGCAATGGTATATATATCTGCCAAGGCCCTTATTCTGCTGAGCCGCTAGTGTCACCGTCCTTGGGAATTATCCGCGTGTCGACTCCCGCGCTTGTAGTGTACGACCCTGATGGTAGGTTTCCCATTAACCTGCAGCGGGACGAAATCGCGGCCGAACATATTAGTTTCGCGAAGGAACTCGCTGCCGATGTTTCGACCTATTTAGCCAAGCGGTTGGTGGACGCATTCGACCAAGTGGAGCCAATCGTGTCCTCGGCGACTATTGCACAATGTGTTGATCCGCGGATTCCCGGCCTAAGAAATTGGGCATACGGACGCGGCCCACTAGCTTACATGTTGATCGCAAAGGGTGGGATAATACCGGCGGATGCGGATTTACTCCGTCGTGCGAATATTAAATCCATCGTGATAGATGCTGCCAATCTCTCCGCGAATGTTGGTGCGTATTTATGCCCGACGATATGCGATTGGGCTGAGTGCTACTGCATCTCTCCAGCAGTTACGGACTCGAGAACTAGCCGAGCAGGGTTTCTTCGCTCAACTATCGGGGATTTAGGTGCCTATGGTGAAAAAGGTTTTTTTACTGGGTTGAATATCGCCGGAAGGCGTATAGTCATTCGCCGACGCGATATTGTCGACCTAGTACGCCCGGGGTCGGTGCCCAAGCGGCTATGGACCCGACTCAATGTTGAGCAAGAGATTGGTGAATGGGTGCTACTAAGCATGGGCGATGTGCCTGCTCTTTCGCTCGATCTACACAAGGCTGTGGGAGAGCTTAAAGAGCATAAAGCATTCGGTTTTTCAATTATTTATTTTACCGAGAGTGCGAATCAGCAGGAACCCAAAAGCGAGCCCGCGATTTCGCCGTTTGCATCAGCTTGGCTAAGTTTGGTGGGCTCGCCGCTACTCCGGCCGCGGTACCAATAATCTTTAATGCGCACGAGTACTTGCGTATCGATGTGTAAGACTTCCGCTAAAAGTCCCGGCAGAGTTGCTGATGCAGACGAGCGCTTGCTTCTCTAGTCGGAGACCTTGCGCTTGGCCATTGCGACAGATCGCAGGGGGCGATAATCGAAAACTGCCTCGGTTTTCCTTCGCAATCTCTGATACTGAGTGGATCGGTGCTAGCGCATGCGCTAATTGCACGCTGTGAGAGACCTGGATGATGCGCACCCTTTCTGCACTTGAAAGAATCCATCGTATGAGCTTATTCGTAGACCACTATAGGGGGTTTGCCTGGGCGAATCCGACTGCGACCGTCAGTCAAATGGCTCACACTATTCTTACGAGAATGCTACTTGTCCCAAGCTTTCATCAACTTCTCGACGCATCAGTTGCACTTGGATTGGAAAGGGTCGAGGAGCAATGGACTAAGCTTGAGTGCTCTCCAGATCATGATGTCAAACAAGTAGTGGAAAGCACAGGGAGATGGACGCGACTTTATCTTAGAAATATACGTAGTGGGTATGACCGAGCTTCGAGTGAAGTCTGTATTTCTAGAGGCGACGTCTGATTCGAATGTTCTGAATCCAGTCCGCTAGTGTTCACGCCTAGAGTCAGAAGGATTCAGATGATATTGATGCAAAAGATTTGTGAAGCTTCCGGCTATTTCGGCTTGTCGCTATGAGTGCAAGACGCGATGCGTGAACTGCGAATTGTTTTTCGAATACTCAGTTTCTTAAAATCCCAAGTATTGAGCAATCATGCTTGACGGTGAGAGGTTGTTTTTATTGCAGATGCGCTGTTTGTGTAGGAGTTCATGTTGTTTTCCTCTACGCCAATATGGCGCAAGGCTGACGTGCTAGCCTCGAGGAGCATCTGACTGGCATAGAGTGTCTACCTGCTCGCGAAGATCTTCTATCTCATTTTTCAATCGCACACAAAGTAGGAGAAGCGCTCTGTTTTGAGCTTGCAGGTCAATCTGATCCTTTTTGCGGGCTCTGTCATACGCGGGCCGTCGATTGGTCTGTAATTTTTTGTTATTATTTTGAGCACACGCATTCTGTAGTGATTGAAGGCGAGCGACGAACTCGGGATGGTTTTCGTAAATGTTTGAGCGATTTATGTTTGCCATTCGGCAGATCTTTAGTAAGGAGATGCTCGACCCTTCGTGGATCAGCAGGGCCAACGCTGCTTCGGCTTTCTGAATAGATTTCACATTATCTCTCGTTCTTTTCGGCGGCCAAGCTGGTGAATGACAGATGCCGTGGTGTTTAAACGCTGTTCTATTACGGCCCGTGTTTGCTCTGGAAGATCTGCTCTTTTCAGGATTTCCTCATCTTTAGCATATCGCTCGCTCCACCATTCCGCTTGGCGCTCAGTTACTGAAAAATTGCTGCATTTTGCGCAGACATCCGGCGCTCTTCGGACCTCATCCGGGCCGTGTTTGGTTCCTTTGCAAGCCGAAAGGTGTTCGACATATAAGCAGTAGCCCCAATTACACGGTACCAATTTTGTGCCACTTGAAATGAGTTTTTCCGCTAGGTTATGTAGGGCTCGTTTTCCTCTGAATTTGGGTGCTTGATCCACATGCTTCATCAGGTCGAGAATTCTCGACCCGGCTTTTCCTCCAATCGTCTTTGCGGAGAGTAGCTCCGTCAGACGTATTGTTAGATCTTCTTGTTCCGCCAGAGAGAGAAGCTCGGCTAACTCTATGTCGTACCCGACATACGATCTATCCGTGATGCCACTGTGAATGTGTCCGTATTGGGCTGATAGTGCGCCTAAGGCGTTTCTATCTCGGGTAGCTACAAAGCGCGCGAATGTCTTTCTGCCTTGGTGGCTATGAAACCGCACGCTTAGAGGAATAGGCTTTTCTCTTGTCGGTGACCTAGCGAACTCCTTGGCTAGGCGCGCGGCCGCAGTAGCGGTCATTTGGTGAATGTTTTCAACTTGACGGGGGATAGTGCCATTCAAACTGAGTCGTAGAAATAATCCAGTTCGGTGCTCAGGAGAAACAAAGCTGTAGAGGTTTTCTAAACTATCGATGGCTTCTCGAACGGTCGGCGGAGCAATCCAACGATGGGGACGTCCGCTTGACTTGGCTAGCTTGCCAGTTATGTACGTGTATTCGAAGCCGTCGCTATGGGTGGTTGTCATGAGCGAACCCAGCGGGAGACTGGCTGCCTCACTGATCCTAGTGCCACATAAGAATAGTATTTGTATTAACGTGGCAGCTTGAGTCAGCCGTAGAGCCTCTTGAACGAGGAATGTTGGTGTTGCATCCTTTTCGTTCATGAGTTCGCGGAGCGATGAAAATTCGGGGGTATGTGCTAGATCTTGCATGAGTGGCGCGTTCAAAATCGAGAATTGCGCCTTCGAAAGCTTGCTGGATTCCGTCCTGGTCTGCCAGATTCTTCTTATAATAGGACCTAGAATTGGTGGGGCCACTTCGGTCCATTTCATTGCGTCTTTGAGCAATTCTATTGCTAGTCGTTGGTCCAGAGGTTGCCAGCGTAATTGCTTGCGTCCAGCTCTGCTCCAATGGCGCAGTGTGACATGAGTCGCTGGGTTGAAGGAAAGGCCTGGCCAACTCTTTGTTCGTGTGAGCCACGCCTCTTCTAATAGTCGGCGCCATGAGTTGACCGTAGCTTGCGAAAGTGCAGTGCCATCTTTAGTCGCGACTGATTGCAGTAGTTTCTCGATATGTGTTGGCGTGAGCTGAGAAAAGCTGTGTAGATGATGATCGACCATCCATCGTACTATCTTGCGCAAGCGCATAAAGCGAAGCTTTATCGGAAGGGCTGCTATGCTGGGAATGCGTTCCTCAAGTCTTTTGATTATTTGTAGAATAAATGCCTTGGCTTCATCTATTAGTCCGTCCGACCGTTCCGTCCCAGCATAGGGCATGCTATTCCAGTTAAGGAAGACCTCGCCTTCCCGTAGTTGCCGGTTGTGTAGTACCCATGTAGCGTCGTCAACTTTCACAATGAGGTCTACGCCGAACATGGTCTCAGTCCAAGAAGGGCAGTGGGAAGCTATCAGCGACTAACTCCGCATGTTTACGGATCGATGGCGCAACTGCTGGTAGTAGCTCTTCCTCAATAGTCTGCAATGTGGAGCCGTAGAGTGCATGGAAACGCCTGCTCCATCCGTCGTTGATTGATTTTTCGCCGATCGTTTTCAGATGTCTGGACGTGGCGATGAGTTTCGCCACAACTTTCAGATCATCAAGCACCACTATGGCGCCTGGGCATGTGGCGCATTGACTAAATTGGCTGCATAGTTGTCCCTCGTTGCTGCCTTGCGCGATCCCGGCAAAAGGATCCTTGCAAGAAAATCCGAAGACTGTTTCTGATTGCCCAAGATAGGAGTTGATAGTTGCTTGCGTTGCTTGTTTCCCACTGCGGCTCAGGTCGACCAACTCGCCTTGAAATCTTCGTATTGTGCGAGCTCGGCTTTCACTCAGTAGCGAGTGATCAACGTAGCGTTCAGTAGTAGCTGAGTCCCGGTGATTTAGTCTTTTTTGGACTATAGCCATATCCGCAGTTTGCGCAAAGATGAGTGTTGCTCCACTACTTCTTAATTGTTTGAAATCGAAGTCTGCAATTTTATTGCTAACTATAAAATTATTTAGCAGAAGGTGGAGCATCTGATAAATAGGTATGGTTACTTTTCCGTTGGCCAAGCAAATGAAAAGGTAGTTTGATTGCTCTGGGCTTGCGTGATGTCTGAGATTTTCATTGAGAGATAGAAGGCGCGTAACCAATGTTGGAGCAGCCCACCGATTCGCCGTTGGAAAGTCCACTTTCTGTTCACGGCCTGCGCGCGGCTTGTCCCAAATAAGCTGGCTCAAATCACTCCTCAGTGGGTGTTGCCTCACACAGTCTCGACGCAATTCCCTAATGGCCATCGGGTTCCCATTGCTTTGTAGCAGCAGCAGTATGTAAAAGCTGATCAAGTCGCGGGCACGAAGATAGATCAGGGACTGCAAATATCTGACGCCTCCTAAGTCCCTGACAGTTTTTGTAAAGGCCCTTCCGCGGGAGAGTACGTCCTTCTGGGTGAGGATGCGGGTGCACATTTGCGTGCTGTCCTGAAGTGCTGAGACCAAGCGTGGGTCCGCATGGCAGCCCATCAGGGCATGTCTGCCCAGTTCTAATCTTGCTTCAACAGCACTAATTTCTCTTTGGCACGCATGCACAATCGCCACCAAGTCTTCTTTCGACAATGTTCTTGACTGTGCCGGGGGCTGTCTCTGGAATCGCCTCAGGTTCTGATCGAATCCATCAGGCGCGATATCAGGAAAAATGCGTGCAGTCGTTGTGCATAGTTGCGTTATTGCATTGAGCAAAGTCTGTTTCGTAGCCTCGGCCAACGGTTGGAGATCCAGCCAATTGCGCCATTTCAAAAGTAGATCGCGCGGCAGTTGTGCCTTGGACAAAAGGCGATTTTCTCGCAAGAAGCGTGATAACTTCAGCAGGCAGCGCCAAGTTTGGCGGCGGGTTTCCAGCGCTAGATGTTGTGTTTCAAGTTCGAATACTGTGCAAAACGCCGCTGCGACCCTTTTGTTTCGCGAGATCCTACTGAACTCTAGAGCGCCCCGGCGATGTCCGAATTTGTCGTAGAGAATTGCTGTCGAATCCGGCGGCGGTTCAGCCTTTCCATGATTCATTGCGTTTCTCCATATAGGTAGGCCAGTGCGGAATGTACGGCTGACGAGTCTATTTCCAGTGCTCTTAGATAGATTTCTGTGCTGGAGGTTTGAGCATGTCCCAAAAGGACTTGTAGTGTCTTCAATGGGTTGATTGCTGCGCCATTGTCGGCATGCCGCTCCAGATGTCTATAGAGGGTCACGGCGTAGGTGTGCCGCAGATGATGAAGAGTTGCATTTGAGCCTATCTGATCCGCCACCCTTCGAAATTCGTTAGAAAGACGTCCTTTGTCTATTTTCCGGCCACCGGGGGTCAGAAAAATGTGCCCGCGATCGATAGGCCTGGCATGCTGCGGCCTATCTGAGACAAAGTACCAATTTGTCTCATCTATCAGCTTATTCGGTGCGTAGACATGGACTGTTCTGCTCCCTTTTCGCGTCAACGTGAGCTGGGTCAGGCCCGAGGGAAGGTTGTACGCATTTTGTAGATCGGTGTCCCGCAGTCCACATAGTTCAAATCGACGAAGTCCAGTGCAGGCTGCCCAACGGAACATCAAGGCATAAGGCATGGGGGAGCGCCTAAAGATTCCGTCAAGCTCATCCGCCGAGAGGGTCCGGGGTAGTCGATAGATCTGTCTGGGTACGATTGATCTTCTCGTCCGGAGTGCTCGCGTGTCTTTATTTTCATTGGCACACCGATTGATCAGAATCCATTTACCTAGCGGAGATCTGAGGGCGCCTGTTTCCTCTCCCCACTCGTGAAATCGAAGGACTGCGTAGACTCTTGCTCCAATTGTCGCGGAGGCAGTACTCCGAGACGGGCTATTGAGTATGTTTCTATACAGCTTCACATGCCGTTCGCTCGCAGTATGAAGCTGTAGTTGGCGTTCCTCGAGGAAATTTATCCACGCAACGAGCGATTCTCCGTAGGAACGAACAGTGTCTCCAGTCCTACTATTACTTGAAAAACCGCACTCCAGCAGGTATCTAGTTGTTGGCCAGTTAGGATCGCCGTCGTATTCAACGATGATTGCTACAAGCGGCAAATCCTCAATCGGCCCCCTTTGAAGAGATAGTTGATCGACGAGGCCGGAGCTAACGAGGGTGTTCCATTCTCGCTCCGGGGAGATCAATACTAGACGGGCTTTCATCTCTATCTCTCCATTTGTGCGGAGAGTATGGAGACAGAGGGCCCGTGGCAAGCATACAGACGGTTTAATCCACCTATTGCCCGAGTTCAGTCGACGGGCCCTGGAGGCTTTGCGCGAGCCTTTGGAGACAGGGCGGGTGTCCATCTCACGGGCCATGCAGACCGTTCACTATCCCGCGAGTTTTCAGTTCGTCGCGGCGATGAACCCCTGTCCTTGCGGCTGGCGTGGTCATCCACGCCACACCTGCCGCTGTACGGCGGAGCAGGCGGCCCGTTACCGATCGAAGATATCCGGCCCGATGCTGGACCGTATCGACCTGCACGTGACTTTGCCGCCGGCCCAGGGGGATTGGATGTCCTTGCCGCCTGGCGAGCCTTCGGCACCGGTACGCGACCGTGTCATCGCCTGTCGCGCCCGCCAGGAGGCCCGCCAGGGCTGCCCGAACGGCAGGCTGGACGGCCGCGAACTGGAAGGTGTGAGCCCCTTATCCGACGAAGCCCGCACGTTGCTGGTCGACACCATGACCCGCCGCCACGGCTCAGCCCGCGCCACCCACCGCGTCCTGCGCGTAGCCCGCACCGCCGCCGACCTGGAAGAAGAAGAAATCATCGCCGCCCGACATGTGGCGGAGGCAGTGCAGTATCGGTTGGGGTGAATAACGGGGACATAAGCCTCGTTTGGGTGATAATGGCGGCCTATTGCCTTCTTGCCACGCCCGGCTCGACAAGCAACGAAAAATTGCCATATAATCAAAGGCTTTCCAGCGTTAGCCGGGCTTCCTTGTTCGACTCCCTCACAGCGTGCCATGTTCCACGGCGCAATGCGATGCAGCGGTATGTCGGATACAGGCCAAAAGTCCTATGTGGTTGATAACCCTAGGCTTTCATTGGAAAAAACCACAAGTGTCCCCGGGTAGACCAAGTCTTCCTCCCGTCCAGGTCGTGCTTCGCACGGCGGCAAACGGGCGTAAGCACCCGTGTGGTCATAACGTTAACGATGTCTTAAGAACGGACTAATCATGCCCAAGATGAAGACCAAGAAAAGCGCTGCCAAGCGCTTTCAGGTTCGCGGTAGCGGATCGATCAAGCGGGGTCAGGCTTTCAAGCGCCACATCCTGACCAAGAAGACCACGAAAGCCAAGCGCCAACTGCGCGGCTCGGCGGCCGTCCATGAAACCAACATCGCCTCCGTCAAGGCGATGATGCCTTTCGCTTGATATAAGGGAGATCCGACATGCCTCGCGTCAAACGTGGTGTAACAGCCCGCGCTCGTCACAAGAAAGTTATCAACGCCGCCAAGGGCTATCGTGGCCGCCGCGGTAATGTATTCCGTATCGCCAAGCAGGCGGTCATGCGTGCAGGCCAATACGCCTACCGCGATCGCCGCAACAAAAAGCGCACGTTCCGTGCACTGTGGATCACGCGTATCAACGCGGCCTGCCGTGAACTGGGCGTTAGCTACAGCGTGTTTATCGCTGGCCTGAAGAAGGCTTCGATCGACCTGGATCGCAAGGTTCTGGCCGATATGGCTGTTCACGACGCTGCCGGCTTTGCCGCCGTGGTGAACCAGGCCAAGGCTGCCCTGGCTGCCTGATCGCTGCTAAGTAGTACCGCGTAGTAACGCTGCAAACAGGGCTGTCATGGCCCTGTTTGCGTTTGTGGGGATAGGTGGCCGCTATCGTCGAGTCCGCCTGTCCCGAACCGCGCTCCGCGCGGCCCCCTGGTCAGTATTTCGGGATCGCTGAACCCATGACTCTTTTGGTCGATGACCTGATCGCTCAGGCGCAAGAACGATTCGCCGCGGCCCCCGACGCCGCCGCGCTGGAAAACGCCAAGGCGCGTTTTCTTGGCAAGGAAGGCGCCCTTACCGTGCTGCTCAAAGGCATGGCGGCGCTCACCCCCGAGCAGAAACGCGAGGCTGGTGCCCGCATCAATCAGGCCAAGCAGCAGATCGAAACGCTGCTGAACCAGCGCCGCGCCGAACTGGCGCAGGCCGAGCTGGACGCGCGCCTGGCATCCGAAACCATCGACGTCACCTTGCCCGGCCGCGGCCGCGCCGTGGGTGGCATCCATCCGGTGATCCAAACCTGGCAGCGTGTCGAAGCCATCTTCCGCTCCATCGGTTTCGACGTCGCCGACGGCCCGGAAATCGAGAACGACTGGACCAATTTCACCGCCTTGAACAACCCGGAGAATCACCCGGCGCGTTCGATGCAGGACACCTTCTACGTCGACATGAACGACGACAAGGGTCTGCCTTTCCTGCTGCGCACGCACACCAGCCCGATGCAGGTGCGTTATGCGCGCATGAACAAGCCGCCCATCAAGGTCATCGCTCCCGGCCGCACCTATCGCGTCGACAGCGACGCCACCCACTCGCCGATGTTCCATCAGGTCGAAGGGTTGTGGATCGCCGAGGACATCTCCTTTGCCGATCTGAAGGGCGTCTATACCGATTTCCTGCGTTGCTTCTTCGAAAGCGACGACCTGGTGGTGCGTTTCCGCCCCTCGTTCTTCCCCTTCACCGAACCTTCCGCCGAAATCGACATGATGTTCACCAGCGGGCCCAATCGTGGCCGCTGGCTGGAAATCTCCGGTTCCGGCCAGGTGCATCCGGAAGTGGTGTGCAATTTCGGGCTCGATCCCGAGCGCTACGTCGGCTTCGCGTTCGGCTCCGGCCTCGAGCGCCTGACGATGCTGCGCTACGGCGTCAACGACTTGCGCCAGTTCTACGAAGGCGACCTGCGCTTCCTGCGCCAGTTCAACGAATAAACAGGGCCCATCATGCAATTCCCCGAATCCTGGCTGCGTGCCCTGGTCAATCCGCCCATCGACACCGAAGCGCTGGCGCATCGGCTGACGATGGCCGGTCTGGAAGTCGAAGAAACCCAAACCGCCGCGCCTGCGTTCAGTGGCGTCGTGGTGGCGCATATCGTCGAGATCGCGCCGCATCCCGATGCCGACAAGCTGCGCGTGTGCCAGGTTGACGACGGCTCGGGCCAACCCCTGCAGATCGTCTGCGGCGCGCCCAATGCGGCCGCTGGCCTGAAGGTGCCCCTGGCCCGCGTGGGCGCGGAATTGCCCGGCGGCATGAAGATCGGCGTCGCCAAGATGCGTGGCGTGCAGTCGTCGGGCATGTTGTGCTCGGCGCGTGAACTGGGCCTGTCGCAGGATCATGGCGGCCTGCTCGAACTGCCCGCGGACATGGTCCCCGGTACGTCGATCCGCGAAGCGCTGGACCTGGACGACGCCATCTTCACCCTGAAGCTGACGCCCAATCGCGCCGACTGCCTGTCCATCCTTGGCGTGGCGCGTGAAGTCGCCGCGCTGACCGACACGCCGCTACAAGCGCCGTCCGCGGCGCCGGTGGCGGTCACTTTGCAGGACCGCCTGCCCGTTCGCGTGGAAGCGCCTGACCTGTGCGGCCGTTTCGCCGGTCGCGTGATCCGTGGCGTCAATGCGCACGCGGCCACGCCGGACTGGATGAAGACCCGTCTGGAACGTGCCGGCCAGCGCTCGGTGTCGGCCCTGGTGGACATCTCCAACTACGTGCTGCTGGAACTGGGCCGTCCCACCCACGTGTTCGACCTGGACAAGATCAAGGGCGACGTGACGGTCCGTTGGGCACATGCGGAAGAGCCGGTCACCCTGCTCAATGGCCAGACCATCAAGCTGGCGCCGGACGTCGGTGTGATCGTCGCCGGCGACACGGTGGAAAGCATGGCCGGCATCATGGGTGGCGATGCCACCGCCGTGACGCTGGACACGCAGAACATCTATGTTGAAGCGGCTTTCTGGCATCCCGATGCCATCGCCGGCCGCGCGCGCCGCTACAAGTTCAGCACCGAAGCCAGCCATCGCTTCGAGCGTGGCGTGGACTACGCCAACATTCCCGAGCATCTGGAATTCATCAGCAGCTTGATCCTCTCGATCTGCGGCGGCCAGTGCGGTCCCGTGGACGACCAGGTCATCAACCTGCCGCAACGTCCGCCGGTGCGCATGCGCCTGCCGCGTTGCCATCGTGTGCTGGGCATTCCGGTCGCGCAGGCTGAAGTCGAGCAGATCTTCACGAAGCTGGGCTTGCCGTTCGAACTGGATGGCGACACCTTCGTGGTGCAGCCGCCTTCGTACCGCTTCGACCTGAGCATCGAAGAAGACCTGATCGAGGAAGTGGCGCGCGTCTACGGCTTCGAGCGTATCCCTGACGTGCCGCCGGTGGCGCGCGCCAAGATGCGCATGGATCCGGAAACCTTGCGTGGTCCGCATGCCTTGCGCCGTCTGCTGGCGGGACAGGACTACCAGGAAGTCGTGAACTTCAGCTTCGTCGAAGAGGACTGGGAGCGTGACTACGCCGGCAATGCCGATCCCATCCGTCTGCTCAATCCCATCGCCAGCCAGTTGGCGGTGATGCGCTCCAGCCTGCTGGGCGGGCTCGTCGCGAACATCGTGTTCAACGCCAATCGCAAGCAGTCGCGCGTGCGTGTGTTCGAGCTGGGCCGTGTGTTCAGCCGCGACAGCGCTGTCACCGATGGTCCTTTGGCGGTGGCCGGCGTCAAGCAGCCGCTCAAGCTGGCGGCCGCGGCCTGGGGACCGAGCGTGGAAGAACAGTGGGGCACGGCGACGCGTCCCGTGGACTTCTACGACGTGAAGATGGATGTCACCGTGCTGTTCGGCAAGCGCGGCGCGGACCTGCGGTTTGTCGGCGCCCAGCATCCGGCCTTGCATCCGGGGCGTGGCGCGCGCATCGAGCTGGACGGCAAGACTGTCGGCTGGATCGGCGAACTGCACCCGCGTTGGGCCCAGAAGGCGGAGCTGGCGCATGCGCCGGTGCTGTTAGAAGTGGATGTCGACGCCCTTGAGCAGGGCCAGTTGCCGCAGGTGCGTGAGTTGTCGCGCCAGCCGGTGGTCGTGCGCGACCTGGCCTTGTGGGTGGACGAGGGCGTTACCGCCCAATCCCTGCTGGACACCATCGCGGCCACGATCGCCGCAGAGCCGCGCCTGGCCATTGTTCAGCAGTCGCGCCTCTTCGACGTGTGGCGTGAAAAATCCCAAGGCGGTGTCCAAGTGGCTGATTCCGTTAAGGAAAAAAGCCTTGCATTCCGATTCTGGCTACAGGACACTGACGCCACGCTGGACGAGGCGCGTGTTGCCGAAAGCCTGGGCATCATCCGTGATGCGCTCATCCAGGCCCACGGTGCCCGGCAGCGTGCCTAAGAAAACAACAGGGGAAACTGACCATGCTTACTGAACCTCGTACGTTGACCAAGGCCGAGTTGGCCGAGCTGCTCTTCGAACGGGTGGGGCTCAACAAGCGTGAGGCCAAGGACTTCGTGGACACCTTCTTTGAAGAGATCCGCGATGCCTTGGCGGTTCGTCCCGCACCTGGCGAGCCGGACGAGCCGCCTTCGGTCAAGCTGTCCGGCTTTGGCAATTTCCAGGTCCGTGACAAGCCGCCGCGTCCTGGCCGCAATCCCAAGACGGGCGAGACCATACCCATCGCGGCGCGCCGGGTGGTGACGTTTCACGCCAGTCAAAAGTTGAAGAGCGTCGTCGAGAACGCACCGCCGTCGACGACGACCAACGGTTCCGTTGAGTAATCGTCCCGGGCCTGGTCCCGGGGTTGATGTGTCCACGGCCGCAAGGCCATGCCGAATCACGTTCCAACCATGACTCGACCTGAACCTGCTGTCGCTTTACCTCCCATTCCTGCCAAGCGCTATTTCACCATTGGTGAAGTAAGCGACCTGTGCGGGGTCAAGCCGCATGTGCTGCGGTATTGGGAGCAGGAGTTCACGCAACTCAAGCCCGTCAAGCGACGTGGCAATCGCCGCTATTACCAGCATCATGAAGTGCTGTTGATCCGCCGCATTCGTTCCTTGTTGTACGAGCAGGGCTTCACCATCAGCGGCGCGCGCAATCGCCTGGGCGATACGCGCGATGTGCCGCCGCTGGATCAGGACGCGGCGGTGCGTTTGAGCGGCACCGAGATGCAGTCCTTGCGCGCTGAATTGCATGGCGTGTCGGCGGTGCTGGCGGAGGCCTTGAGTCATTTGCAGGGCGGTGCTGATACGAGCGCGCAGGCGGCGGATGAGGGCGGCGATGACGATGATGATGACGAGCTGGACTTCGATGAAGACGGTGACGAAGATGATGGCAAAGACGTCGCAGCAAAATAATTAAGTTTTCTTTGTCAGTCCTCAGCATTCTTGTTTTAACTCTGATATACTTTCGTTCTTTCGGGGCGTAGCGCAGCCTGGTAGCGCACTTGCATGGGGTGCAAGGGGTCGCGAGTTCGAATCCCGCCGTCCCGACCAGTAGTACAAAAGGCCGTTAGTGGAAACACTAACGGCCTTTTTCGTTTTTGGTCATGGTGCCAGCGCGTGAACTCTTTTCGTTGCTTCGCAACTAAGGGGGCACTTCACGCGGCGTCACGCCATGCCGCTACAACTCACACGTCGCTCGTTTCACCGGTTGAGCGCCTGGGGCGCGGCGCTTGTCGGCAGCCATTCACTGTGGTCTCTGGCCCGGGCCGGTGAATCGGCGGCCGTGCCCTGGGTCTACGACGATTCGCACCTTGGCGGCAACTTTCTGCCAGTGCAGCGCGAGATCGACGCGCTCGATTTGCGGGTGATTTCCGGGCGCATCCCCGCCGATTTGCGCAGTGTGTACATGCGCAACGGTCCCCACCCGGAGTTCAATCCTATGCGCCGCCAGCGCGTGCCGCAGGGGTTGCACGGCAACTGGATTTCCCGCGCATGATGCATACCGTGCCGGATGGCGCGGAATCCGTGTACCGATGCGATGGCTTGTTCAACGCACCGTCGTACCGGTGGACTGTGCGCGCAACGGCAGGACGAGCATGGCCATGGCGCCGCCAATCACACTGCCCAATACCGTCTCCCACAAACGCGCCAACAGCATCGGCATCGAGTGTTCGCCATTCACCGCCAGCGTGACGAGCAGGGTAAAGGCGAAAGCGCCGCAGGCGATGTCGTAACGCTCAGGCAAGGCCATGGCATAGATGATCATCGCCAACGCCGCGGCGCACCAGATGAGCAAGGGCACTTGCGGGGCGAAGGGCAGGCAGATGAGGGCCAGAGGCACGCCGACCAGCGTACCGGTAATCCGGCGGCGCACCCGGTCGAAGGTGCCTGCAGCCGTTGCGCCTATGACGTATACGCACGCCGTGATTGCCCAGGCCGACTCCATTAGGCCGAGGAAGCTGTTCAGGACGACGATCAGAAGCGTCGCGGCGGTCGCTTGCAAGCCCATCACCAACTCGGCGGGATAGCCGCGCGGATGGCCGGTGATCGGACCCATTGCGGCCATCGTGGCCGGATGTTCGGCGGGGCCGCTCAGCAGACGTGGGATGACGGCGGCGACGATGGCGATCGACGCCGCGAGTGCGATGGCAACGTAGTCCCCTGAACCCAATCCCATGCTGTATGCGGTCAACTGGCCGATGTAGATCTGTGATCCGACGCCTGCGCCGAGAATGCCGTAGCGTTTCAGATAACCGACGGCGAAAGCGCCGCTGGCCAATACCCACTCGCCGCCGGCATTGAAGTGCGCGCGCAGCAATGGGGCCAGTGACGTGAAGAGGGCGGCGCCCCCGGCCGCCGCCAGGCAAAGAATCAGCAGGTCGCGGCTGGAGGTGGCGCGCGTCGTTCTTGCTTCTGAAACGCTGGCCCACAAGGCGAAACTCGCTGCCAGACCGCCAAGCGAGATGCCCGTGGGGACGTCACGGCTTACGTCGTGCAGCGTGCCCAGTGCCGCCGCTATACCGTAGGCGGTGACTAGGCGCAGCCCCTTGATCCGCCGATGGAGCTGCGGGTCAATACGGTCCAGCCATGCGATGAAGGATGCGAGAGGACGATGCACTATCGCGGCAACCCGGGATGCGGGGATGTCTTTCGTGGGTCAAGCCAGGCCAAAGTTGGAATGCCCGGCACGGTGCTCCTATGACGACAATCATAGTCCCGGTCCGGGCCCGGATGCTCTTCCGCGCGTCAGAACGGCTTGATGGCCACCTTCAGCACGTTGTCTCGCTGATGCGAGAACAGATCGTAAGCCGCGCCGATGTCATCGAGCTTGAACTTGTGGGTCACCATGTCCGTCAGGTCCAGCCGGCCGGATTCAATGACGTTCATGAGACGCCGCATGCGTTCCTTGCCGCCGGGACACAGCGCCGTATTGATCCTGTGATCGCCCAGGCCGGCGGCGAATGCGCCGAGCGGTATTTTCAGGTCGCTGGAGTACACGCCCAGGCTGGACAACGTCCCGCCTGGCTTGAGCACACGCAGCGCGGCCTCGAAAGTGCTTTGCTGGCCCAGCGCCTCGATCGATGAATCGACGCCTTTACCGCCCGTCAGACGCAGGATCTCGCTGACGACATCGCAATCGTTGAAATTGAGCGCGGCGTCCGCACCCCACTGGCGCGCCATCTCCAGGCGATGCGGGTTGCCGTCCACGGCGATGATGGTGGTGGCCCCCAACAGGCGCGCGCCGGCGGTCGCGCACAGGCCGATGGGGCCCTGGGCGAAGACCGCCACCGTATCGCCTATTCGGATGTTGGCGTTCTCGGCACCCTTGAATCCCGTGGACATGATGTCGGGACACATCAGCACCTGTTCATCGCTCAGGCCGTCCGGGACCGGGGCCAGATTGGCCTGGGCATCGGGAACCAGCAGATACTCGGCCTGCGCGCCGTCGATCTTGTTGCCGAAGCGCCAGCCTGCCGTCGCCACGTAGCCGTGGCAGCCGCAGCCCCCCTGATGCATCAGGTAGCTGCCATCCTGCGACGGGTAGCCGTCCTGGGCCGCATACGAATTGAAGTTCGGGCAGATCGCGCCGGCGATGACCCGCTGTCCCAACTGATAGCCCGACACCGCGCTGCCCAGCTTCTCTATCGTGCCGACGGGCTCGTGGCCGACGGTGAGGCCAGGCGCAACGGAGTATTCGCCCTTCAGGATATGTACGTCGGTGCCGCAGATCGTGGTGGTCGTGATCTTCAGCAATGCGTCGTTCGGCCCCACGTCGGGGATGGCTTTCTCCCGGATGTCGATTCGTCCAGGTTCGACGAACACAGCGGCTTTCATCGTCTTGCTCATGTTTCGCTCCCGTGTGGTACTTGGAAATGAACTGGTGAACAGCGCACTACGCCTTGGTGTTCCCATGCTGCGCCGCAAACAGCTTGGCGTGTTTGCGCGAGATCAAATTCTGTCCAAGGCGTCGTGCAGGCAGGAGGTCTTAGTTCAGGAACGTGACCATGCCGTTACCGAGGTCATACATCGAGCCGACGATCTTGATTTTTCCTTCCTTTTCCAGGCCGGCCAGGATCGAGCTGTTTTTACGAATGGCGTCGATGGTGTGATGCACGTTGGTGATGGCGACGGCGTCGACGAATTCATAATTCTTGCCGCTGCGATCCCCCGAATATTTGGTTGCCTCGACCGCGGGTTTGATGATTTTCAGCAGCCCGGTCAGGTGACCCAGTTCCACATTGTCGATCGCGCCAACGATGGCGCCGCATGCGGTATGCCCCATGACCAGCACCACCTTGGAACCCATTGCCGCGCAGGCGAATTCCATGCTGCCTAATAAATCATCGTTGGAAATGTTGCCGGCGACCCGTCCGTTGAACGTGTCGCCGATACCTGCGTCCAGGATGATCTCGACGGGCGTACGGGAATCGATGCAACTGAGGATTACCGCCGCGGGGAACTGCCCCGACGCGCTGGAGCGCTTTTGAGCGAGGTAGTCGTGCTCCTGCGGCTTGCCGGCGCGAAAGCGTTCGTTCCCCTGTTTCATCATTTCGATGACCTGGTCGGGAGTCATTGCGTCGCGCTGCGCCTGCGTAAGGGACGCCGCTTCGGCGCCCCGTGGTGCCAGTGATACGGTTGCCGCCATCAACACGGCCGAGCCTGCGCCGACGCCTGCTTTCAGCCAGTTGCGTCGGCCTGAGTCCAGAGGATGGCTCGCCATGCAACAATCTTTGATCGTTTCCATGAAGTACCCCCTATACGCAGCCCACAAGAGACAGGTCGCACATTACGGCTATTCATTCATGGGCCGGCCGTGAATCACCGGGATTCAAGGCGAGTACATTCTGTTCCTGTTTTTGCTGGTGGACAACAGCTTCGTCACCGCGGCCGTGGCGCCGGCCTTTTCCATTTTGATCAGTCGATCTAATCGATTCGCGAGGAAGCCGGCAGGTCGTCATAGGAAAGTACCGGCCTCTGCGCGTAGGGGAGATCCCATAGCCTGCAGTTGCTTGCGTCGATGATTTCGACCGGCAGCACAATGCGCGAGGGCATCGACTCCCTAAGTAGATGGCGCGCCGCGCATTCGGCCGCCAGGTAGGCCATGTTCATGGCGTTGTAGTCGGCGGTCGCCAAAAGGACTTGCTGCTGAACAGCTACGATGGCCTCCGGGATCGCATTCACTCCGACAACGAGCGGGCGACGGCCCGATTCCGCCATCGCCTCGATAACACCCAGGGCCATGGCGTCATTCGCTGCCAGGCAGGCGTCGAAACCTCGATAAGGATGCGTCTTCAGCCATTGCGCCATGCGGTCACGTGCCGTGATCCTGGCGTAGTCGCCGACCAAGGTGTCGATCAGGGTAATGGACGGGAAACGCTTCGCAGTGTCGGAGAAACCGCGCAGGCGCGCCGTGCTGGTAGAGGAGTCGACGTGGCCGCTGACGACGAGTACCGAGCCTTTGCCATGGAGTTGCTCGAACAGGTAGGCGGCAATCGCTGCACCCAAGGCATAGTCGTCCGCGTTGACGAAAGTGATGGTCGGCACTGCGGCAACGGGGCTGACCACGCTGAATAGCGGGATGCCCGCAGCCTGTATACGCCGTAACGCGCCGTCCACTTTCGAGGGATGCACGGGGGACATGACAATGGCATCGGGCCCGAGCGCCAGCGCCTCGTCGATCAGCGCGATTTGTTGAGCCGGGTCGTCTGGTTTCTCCGGCACAAAATGCATGACCTCGGCACCAAAGCGATGCGCCGCGCGCTCGGCGCCCAAACGCGCGCCCTCGTATGCGGGATTCGTGCGATTCTTGGTGAATACAGCGATCTTCACTCATCCTCCTCCTCAGCCCGGCGTCCTTGTGGCACCTCAGGCAATGTAGGGCTTGCCGAAAGCGGGTTCCGGGCGCTTCAGCGGCGGCAACTGCCACGTGCCGGTGGAAGGCGGGCGGATGTTGGCGTCCACGTGAACATCGATGACGCAAGGGCGGCGGTTGAGCAAGGCCTGTTCGATCGCGCCACGCAGATCTTGCGGGCGCTTCACCGTCATGCCGTCAGCGCCGCAGGCACGTGCCCAGGCCGCGAAGTCCGGGTTATAGGGTTGGCCTGTCTGGCCGTTGTAGAAAGCCGTGCCGATTTCGCGGCCGTCGAACAAGCCATACTGCAGGTCGCGGATCGCACCCCACGCGAAGTTGTTCCAGATGATCCAGACTACCGGCAGGTTGTACTCGACCGCAGTACACAACACATAGGGCGTCATGGTGAAACCACCGTCACCGACTACGGCCACGACCGGGCGATCCGGCGCCGCGAGTTGCGCGCCCAGTGCTCCGCAGACGCCGAAGCCCATGGAGGAATATCCCCAGCTATTGAGCATGCTCTGCGGCTGCTTGGCCTTCCAGAACTGCATGAACCAGTTATGGTGGACGCCGGAGTCCAAGGCGAGGATGACGTCATCGGGCAGCATGTCTTGCGCCGCACGCACCACGAATTCCGGCCGCAAGGGACTGGTGGAGTCCTCGAAGTTTGGACCTACGTGCGCTTCCCATTCCGCTTGCCAGCCGGCAACTTCCTCGCGCCAGGCGCCATATTGGGCGCGCTCGATGTCCTTGCGCTGTTCGATCCCGTTCAGCAGTTGCTGCATGAAGACCTTGGCATCCGCCACGATGCCCACCGTGGGCGGGTAATTGCGACCGAGCTCGTTGGGATCGATGTCCACGTGCACCAGCAGGGTCTTGGGGAAATTCCAGGAATATCCCGGCGTCCAGGTGGATGACGAGCGGTCATCGAAACGGGTGCCTACCGTGATGACGAGATCGGCATGGCGGCCGGCCTGGTTGGCCGGATAAGCGCCGTTGCGGCCGATGAAACCCAAGGCCAGTGGATCCTGCATGGGCACGCAGCCCATGCCGTTGGGCGACGTGATCACGGGCAGACCGAGACGCTGCGAAACGTCAGTCAGTTCGGGGCCCGCTTCGGCAAGCGTGGCACCATGGCCAATGAAAAATACAGGCTTGTGCGCCTTGGCCAACAGATCCAGCACCGCCTTGATGTCTGCCTCGGACGCACCTGGGCGAGGGCGCTGGTCCAGTTTGGAAGCGGGAGGCAATTCGACCTCCGCTTCTTCCTGGAACACGTTATAGGGAATATCCAGATTTACCGGGCCGGGCCGGCCGCTGACCATCGTGTCCATGGCCTGGCGGAGGGCCAGTGGCAGCATGTCCACGCGCGTGGGTTGGAACGAGCGCTTGACCACCGGGCGCAGTACCGAAGCGAAGTCTGCCTGGTTGTGCGCATACAGTTCTTGAAATGGTGCGCGGTTGTGCTGCGATGTCGGCACGTTCGCGGTAATGGCCATGAAGGCCGACGAATCCGACAGCGCTGTCGCCAAGGACATCACCATATTGGCAGAGCCTGGCCCGGTCGACGTCAGCGTGGCGACGGGACGATGCTTGACGCGATAATAGGCGTCCGCCATATGGCCGGCACACTGCTCATGACGGGGTGAAATCAGCTTCACCTTATCCTTCACGTCATGCAAGGCATCGAGAATGCCAACGTTGCCATGTCCGCAAATGCCGAAGACATAGGGGACTTTTTCCTGGACGAGATATTCAGCGATCAGCTCGCCGCCTTTCATGCTCTTGGACAATTCCTTCTCCTGATTGGTATGACTTTTATGCGCGCCGGTTCAAAAACGTCGAACCGTTTCAGGCGACGACGGTGACCATGCGCTCTTCGCTCATTTCGCGTATCGCGTAATGGGGGCCTTCGCGGCCGAATCCGCTCGCTTTCGAACCGCCATAGGGCATGACGTCGACGCGTGAGCTGGAAGTCTCGTTGATATGTACGCCACCCACCTGCAGCCTACGGGCCGCATCCAGCGCCTGATCGATACGGTTGGTGAACAGTCCCGTAGCCAGGCCAAACGGCGTGGCATTGACGCGGGCAATCGCGCCGTCCAGTGTGTCAAACGGTTCGATGGACATGACCGGGCCGAATACTTCCTGGCACGAAAGGCGCATGTCCGGACTAAGATCAGCCAGCAATGTCGGCGGTACGACGGCGCCTTGCCGGCGCCCGCCTGCCAACTGACGCGCCCCTCGGCTCACCGCTTCCTGGATCCAGGCATCGATACGCTCGGCCGCGCCTTCGCTGATGACCGGGCCGACGATCGTGTCCTTATGGGCGGGATCGCCGAAGCGCAAACTGCCTACGGTGGCGGCCAGGCGCTCTTCGACCTGACGTTGGATACTGCGATGTACCAATAACAGTTGCACCGAGGTGCACACCTGGCCCGCTTTGCGGTAGGCGGCGTTGATTACCTTGGGCAGCGCGCGATCCAGGTCGGCGTCTTCGGCGAGGATGGTAAAGGCGATGCTGCCCAGTTCCATCTGAGTGCGCCGTAAACCCGCGCGTTGCTGGATTTGGCGGCCGACCTCCGTGCTACCGGTAAAGGCGTAAAACTGGATGTCCTGGTTGTCCAGCAACCATTGGGCCACCTCGGCACCGCCATGCAGGACGGACATCAGGCCGGATGGCAGGCCCGCTTCTACCAGAGCCTCGGCCATGATGACGGCAGCCGTGGGGGTATGGGCGGAGGGCTTCAGCACCACCGCATTGCCCGCGGCCAGGCCTGGCGCCACCTTGTGGGCGACGGTGTTCAAAGGAGCATTGAATGGCGTGATCGCGCACACGACGCCCAAGGGGACGCGCAGGGTAAAGCCCAGGCGCCCCGCTTGAGCGGGCGCCCCGGCAATCGGCACCATCTCACCGGTCAAATTACGCGCTTCCTCGGCGGACAGGCGGAAGGTCTGGATGCAACGGCTGATCTCCCCTTGGGCGTCGGAGCGGGTGAATCCGACTTCCTCGATCAATGCCTGGATCAAATCCTCGGTACGGCGCTGCAGAATGGCCGCGCTTCGGTCGAGGATGAGGCCGCGGTCGTAGGGCGTGAGGGTCTGCCCCTGAAACGCCGCGCGGGCAGTGGCGACGGCCGCGTTCACCTGAGCCTGCGTGGGCATTTGGTAGCTGGCGCAGGCCGCCTGGGTGTATTTATTGAGAACAGGGATCTCCGCGTCGCCATTGAGCCACTGGCCGTCGACCAGTAACTGGCAATTCCTGAGTGTTCGTGGTGCATCCATGTGCTTATGAGTCCTGGTGTATCGGTCGCGTCTGGGGAAAGTGCGCGCACGTCAATCGAGTTGAATGTGGGCTGCGTGAATGACTTTGGTCCACTCGACCGCTTCGCGTTCATTGCGTTCGCGAGCCGAGGCGGGCGTCGATACAACGGCCTCCATGCCCGCGGTGTTCAGCCGCTTGGCGTATTCCGGAGACTTGACGATGTCATTGATGTCGGCATTCAGCTTGTCGATGATCTCCTTCGGCACGCCATTGCCGACCGAGATCGTGTAGGAGAGCGTCATCACATAGTCCGGTACGCCAGTGGCCGCGACCGTGGGCAAGCCGGGAAAGGAGGGGGATGGCTGCGCGCTGGTCACGGCCAGCGCGCGCACCTTGCCCGACGCGATGGCCTGGTTGGCGGTGGCGCCTGTCTCGAAGTCCAGATCCACATCGCCGCTCATCAAGGCGGTCATGGCCGGTGCGCCACCCCGGAACGGAATACCCGTGATGTCGACCTTTGCCAGGTACTTGAACAGCTCGGCTGCCATGTGCGTGCCCGAGCCCACGCCCGCTGATGCGTAGTTCAGTTTGCCGGGCTGTGCACGCGCCGCCGCCAGGACGTCCTGCACGGATTTGAGTGGTGAATTGGCAGGCACCATCAGTACGTTGGGGGATTCCGCGAACAGGGCGACGGGCACCAGGTCCTTGGGCGGGTTGTAGTGAAGCTTGCCATACATGGCGTAGGCACTGTTGTGCGCGATGGTCGCCAATATCAGCGTGTACCCGTCGCGTGGTTGCCGCAAGGCATATTCGGCGCCGATGTGACCGCCCACGCCGCTGCGGTTCTCGACGACGACTGCCCGCTTATAACGGCTGCCCAGACCGTCGGCCAGGATGCGGGCCAGTACGTCCCCCGAGCCGCCAGCGGGGTAGGGGACCACGATCGTGATCGGACGGTTGGGATAGGGAGCGTCCGCGGCATTCGTAGCGCCGGGCAGCATGCCTGCCAGTAGCCCCGTGCCGATCAGCAAAGCCTTCAACGACCTGAAAACGGAATTCAAAGCAGTGTCTCCTCGATTATTTTTATGAACTCGGTGGTCCGAGCTGACCCCTTGTTCTCTGACTTCTTCATCGGATGGCGCTCAGTCTATTGAGTTTGGGACCCATACGGAATTACCGTTTTGCGACATGGGGTATAAGATCGCCATATAGCCCGGCAACGTGATTGCCAGGATGGGCGGAGGGACAAAAAGGATATGGATTTCAAGCAACTGCGCTATTTCATCCAGATCGTGGAGAGCGGGAGCATGGCCAAGGCGTCGCGCCAGCTCTTTATTGCGCAGCCGGCCTTGAGTCAACAATTGGCAAAATTAGAAGGGGAAGTCGGCATGCAGTTGCTGACGCGCTCCTCCAGAGGGGTGACCCCTACCGACAGCGGACTGGCCCTTTACCACCATGCGCGTTTCATCGTTCGGCAGATGGATCAGGCCGTTTCCATTGCGCGGCGAGAGAGTACGGATGTTCACGGTATCGTGTCCCTGGGCCTGCCGGCGACGACCGTACTCGCTATCGGCGTGCCCTTGATGGAACTCGTAAGGGACCGTTATCCCAATATTGTGTTGAACGTGGTGGAAGGCATGAGCGGTCATCTCGCACAGATGCTCCGATTGGGCCAGCTTGAAATGGCGATTTTGTTCAGCCCGGATGCAGCATCGGATTTGCCCTCGATTCCATTGCTGGAAGAGGAACTGTTCGTTCTGTTGCCGCGAAGTAGTTCCTTGATTCCGCCCGAGCGCGAAAGCCTCACGCTGGAAGAGGTCGCGCGGTTGCCGCTCATTCTGCCCACCGGGACCCATGGATTACGGCGTCGCATCTCCACCGAGTTTGAACGCAGAAATTTGCTGCCGAAAGTGGTGGCAGAGATCGATTCCTTATCCCTGCTGATGAGCTGTGTCCATCGGGGAATGGGCGCTACGATCAAGCCGATGTCGGCGCTCCAGTTGGAGCGGCATGCGGATCAGCATTGGCGGGCGCTGGCTATTTCGGATGCAGGGCTGCGCCGGCGCAACTATCTATTTACCGCGCCGCCTCACATGTTGTCGCCTGCGGCGTCCTGTGTGGCAGCGACATTGCAGGAAACGACTTCTCAGCTGGCCCGCGATGGAGCTTGGCCCGGTGTCAGCCTCATTGAGCAGTCGGTGAGTGACTAGATGTGTGGCCACAGCGCTTAACGCCCCAGAAACTGCTCACGTAGCCCCTTCGCGAATCGCACCGCCAAGCGCGAGCGCGGGCGATCCTTGGGGAAGATCAGGCAGAGATTCAATTCGACCAGTGGCCAGAACGGCCGGAAGACCACATCGGGCAAGGCGTACTGATGCACGGTCGCCAGGTCCACCAGGCCGATGCCGACTCCTTTCGCCACCATCAGGCAAGCCGCCTGCGACGAATTGACCTCTACCGCCACGCTGGGCATGGCCAGGCCCCGCGCGCCGAATGCCGCCTGGATCGCCATGCCGGTGCGTGTCGTCGGACCCGTCGCCACGACGACAGTCCCGGCCAGATCTTCCGCACGCACCTCCTTGCGGCGGGCCAGCTTGGAACGCCGCGGTACGGCACAGACCACGTTGGACTTGCCGACGTGTTCGACGCCGACACTGGGATCCATCACGGGTGTGTAGACCATGCCGATATCTGCCTCCCGCCGCGCCACCCGCTCCTCGATGGCCGTCGCTGTGGCGAGCGCAAGTATCGTGACGCGGCCGCCCGGGCTGTGCGCATGCAACCGCGATACCGCCTCCGGCAGGTAGGCGTTGACGAAAGTGGGCGATGCCGCAATTACCAGACGCCCGCTACGGCCGCCCCGGATCTCGTCGACCGCTCGATTAAGCGTGTCGATACGCCCGAAGATCGCTTCGACATCGGGGAACAAATCGCTGGCTTCCGGCGTGGGTTGCAGCCGACCGCCTATCCGCTCAAACAGCTTGAAGCGCAACTGCTGTTCAGCATGGCGAAGGACGTTGCTGATGGCGGGTTGTGTGACGTTGAGCAGATGTGCCGCGCCAGTGACCGAGCCGGCCTGCATGATGGCGTGGAAAACCTCAAGGTGGCGAAGATTCATGGCGCTAAGCAGGGAAGGTCATCACGTAAAGTGATAGGTTAGCAAAGAATAATCATTAGAAAGAAATGCCCGGAGGGATCAAGATTCTCCTGGTCGACGCACAGGACCGGCAACGCTCCGCAGAGCAAGAACCCGCGATCGGCAAGGAGACAATGGCAATGGGCAAGCAACGGGCGACAGAGATTGCCCTCACAAACGAACTGGTCCGGCGGGCGCTGGACATCCGCCATGAGGACCTGCCTTTGGCGGTACGGCAGGTCTCTCGTGACAGTCTGGCCGACTGGCTGGCCTGCACGCTGGCGGGGCGCGAAGAACCGGGCAGCCGTATCGTGGCGCAGGCCCTGCTGGAGGAAGGCGGGGCGGCGCAGGCGATCTTGATCGGTGACGGCGCGCGAGTGAGCGTTGCACAGGCCGCCCTCGCCAACGGCACGGCGTCCCACGCCCTGGACTATGACGACGTGAATTTGGCGTTGCCGGGGCATCCCGGTGTTGCCATCTTCCCCGCGGTGGTCGCCCTTGCGGATTACCTGGACGTCAGTGGCCCTGCGTTGTACGCAGCGTTCGTCGCAGGCTACGAGACCGCGTGCCGCATCGGCGTGCTGCTGGCTCCCGGTCATTACGCGAGGGGCTTTCACGCGACCGCAACCATCGGCAGTCTCGGCGCGGCGGTGGCATGCGCGCATCTGTTGAAGCTGTCCGCAGAACAAACCTGCCACGCTTTGGGTGTCGCCGCCACGCAGGCTGCCGGACTCAAATCGATGTTCGGCGGAATGGCCAAGCCGCTGCATGCCGGCATGGCAGCGCAGACGGGCGCACGCGCGGCGTTGCTCGCTCGCAAAGGTTTCGTCAGCCGGCTCGATGCGATTGAATGCTTACAGGGTTTCGCGGACACCCATGGCGACGACTTTCGGGTGGATGAAGCCTTGGCCGATCCTCCTGGCGGGTACCACCTGCTCGGCAATCTCTTCAAGTTTCACGCTGCTTGCTTCAGCACGCATTCGACGATAGAGGCGGTCAGGGACCTGCGGCATATGCACGCTTTGCAGGCCGCTGACATCACGGCTATCGACGTGGTCGCAGGCGATGCCTGCTCCATCTGCAATATCCAGGAGCCCGCGACTGCCCTGGAGGCCAAATTCAGTCTGCGTGCCGCCGCGTCATTCGCGCTATTGGACATCGACACTGCCCGGTTGGATACCTGGGGCCGCGTTGCCGAATCCGATATTAAGGCAATGATGCGTCGAGTGCGCGTCACGCTGGTGCCGGGGATGAGCTTGAGCGCGGCGGCGGTGACGCTGCACACGCAGTCGGGAGCATCGTTTCGGAAAGACGTGGATGCCGGGGTTCCGCTATCCGATAAGACGCAACAGTCACGCCGGGTCGAGGAAAAGTTTCTCGCGGTCACGGCGCCGTTTCTGAATCCGAATCAGGGCCGCCGCATTCTGGCGTCCCTGGACACCTTGCAAGGCGCAGGACGTCCCCGCGACTTCCTGGCCCTGCTTCATCAAGAGATCGACCGAGGAGACATCAGCAAATGAGCAAAGACAGCATCTACGGCAAAGTGGCCAAGGGCGAACCGTATCGTAAGGCCGGCGCCCGCCTGACCGAGGACGCGGAGGATGTGCAGAAGCGCACGAAGCTGGGCGACCCTGAACAGCAGCTGCGCGAGTATCCCTATTACCATCGCTTCGACAAGGCCCATCTGGTGATGCTGGCGGAGCAGGGTTTCCATACGCGCGAGGACGCAGTCAAAATGCTCGGCGCGCTGCGGGAGATGGAGAAGACCGGGGTGGAGAAGGTGCGCGCCGAGACAGAAGCCGGCGAGCACTCCGGCGAGGCCTGGTTGATTACTTCCCTGGGCGAGGAGGTCGGTGGTCGCATACACGCCGGCCGCAGCTCGGGGGATTTCATGGCGGTCACCAGCCGTATCTTTATCCGGGAGTCCATCCTCAAATTGATGGCCGCTTCCATAGAACTGCGCAAAGCCTTGGTCAAACTGGCCAGCGAGCACGTGGATACCGTGATGCCGGCGTCGACTTGGTCGCAACATGCGCAGCCGACCAGTTTTGCGCACTACGCCATGTCCTGGGAACTGGCGCTCGAAAACGACTTTCAGCGACTGAAACAACTCTACGACCGGGTGAACGTGAGCCCCGCCGGCGCCGCCATCATGACGGGGTCGCGTTATCCCATCAAACGTGAGCGCACCGCCGAGTTGTTGGGCTTCGATGGCGTGATTACCAATACTCGCTATGCCGTGCTCGGCTTCGATGGCTGGTTGGGCGTGCCGGCCGAGGCCTACACGGTGCCGTCGCTGCTCATGATGAATGTGTCGGGCATCGCCTCGGAGCTGTATCTTTGGTCGAATACCGAGTTCTCTTACGTCGAATTGGCGGATCGTTACTGCGGCACCAGCAGCATCATGCCGCAGAAGAAAAATCCGTACACGTTGATGTGGGTGCGCGGAGCCGCCGCCCGGACTTATGGTCGATTGGCCTCGTATATGTACGAGATGCATGATGCCTGCATGGGTTATACGCGACAGCTGGCGCCGACCCTGGACGACATTCTGGAAGCAACGCAGATCATGACTGGCGTGCTGAACACTTTGTCGATCAAGAAAGATCGCATGCTGGAGAACGCCACCAACCTGAATTGGATTTGCGCCACCGATATCGCCGACGTGCTCGTGCTGGAGAAAGGCCTGCCGTTCCGCACCGCGCACCAGATCGTGGCCATCCTGGTCCGACTCGGCATCAGTCGAGGGCTGAGCCAGAATGCCGTCACACCTGAACTCGTGGACGAAGCAGCCGTGGAATATATGGGCAAGCCGCTAGGCCTGAGCGCCGATTCTCTGCGCAAGGCATTGGACCCGGCCGAATGCATCAAGGCGCGCCAGTTGATCGGTGGACCCGCGCCGGAACGTGTGGAGGAGGATATCGCCCGCGCGCGCGGACAATACAAGGCCGACACTGCCGAGCTTGATGTCATTACGGAACGCCTTGCAGGGTCGGAGCGCAAGCTTGAGGAGGCAATTGATCGAATCGTAGGCTGATCGCCATGGTGAGTGCGGAAGGCAGTGCAAGCGCCTTCCGCGACGGAGCCGCGGATGATGTTCAATCAGTGAGTACGGGTTATCGGGCCGTAAGTCCCGGGCCTGAAAGTCATCGATGAATGACGAGGAGACGACATGACGAAGAGATGGAAACTGCTGCTGTGCGGCCTGGCCATGGCTGCCGGGGTAAACACCCCCGCGCTCGCCGACCGTGTGATCAAGATTATCGTGCCGTATGGGCCTGGCGCCACGCTGGACACGGTGGCCCGCAATTTGAATGTGGATCTGGGCAAGGCCCTTGGTGCGACGGTGATTGTGGAAAACCGCGCCGGCGCCGGCGGCAGTCTGGGCACGGCCTATGCGGCGCGCGCGACGGACAACAATACCTTGCTGTTGACGGCGGCCAGCCATAATCTGGCGCTGTATCTTTATCGCACGCCAGGCTACGACCCGGTCAAGGACTTTACCGCCGTGGCTTACCTGGGTAATGCCGGCTTCGTGATCGCCACACCAGGCAAGCTCGGTGTCAATTCCTTGCAGGATTACATCGCGCTGATCAAGAGCAAGCCTGGCGACTTGAATTATTCGTCAGCGGGCAATGGCGGTGCGACGCATCTTGCGATGGCGTCTTTCCTGGCGACGATTCAGGGCAAGATGCAGCACATACCCATGAAAGCCACGGGCGACGCCATCAACGAGGTGCTGGCCGGCCGGGCGCAGGGCACGGCCGCCGCGGTGCCTGCCATCATAGGTTTCAAGACCGATCCCCGTATCAAGATGCTGGCCTATACAGGTGCGAAGCGTTCGCCGCTGCTGCCGGACCTGCCCACGGCGGCCGAAGCGGGCGCGCCCGGTTTCAAGTATGACACCTGGTTTGGCCTGCTTGCCCCCAAGAGCATGCCCAAGGACGAGGTAGAGAAAATTCATGCCGCCATGTCCAAGGCACTGGCTTTGCCCGAGGTGCAGGCGCGCCTGGGTAAGCTGGGTGTCGATTATGAGCCGATGTCGATCGCCGACTTCGATGGGCTGCTCAAGAAGGACTACGAGGCAAGTGGAAAAATGGTCAAGGCGGTGGGTGTGCAGATCGAGTGAGCCGCGGCAAGGCTTTCATTGTTGCGGCCTACAAGACATGTTCCGATAACCGAAACACTATTGTGTTGCCCGGAACAGACTTTCAGAATGCCTGACATTAGAAAAATGTCGGAGACAACATGAAGGTCCTTCAAGCAGTTCTTGCTTTGGCCGTGGTCGGCTACGCCTGCGCGGCGCAGGCGGACTATCCCGACCGGCCACTGAAGATGGTGGTTCCTTACTCGGCAGGTGGCGCGGCAGATGTGCAGGCTCGTCTGGTGTCGGCCAAATTGGGTACGTTGCTTGGGCAACAGGTCGTGGTGGAGAATCGGCCTGGCGCCAGTGGCACGATCGGCGCTGCCTACGTGGCCCATGCGCCGGCCGACGGCTACACCGTGCTTTACGATGCGACCGCGCATGCCGTGAACCCGGCGATGTACAAAGCACTGACGTATGACACGCGCCGTGATTTCATTCCGGTGTCGCTGGTCAGCCTGACGCCCAATCTGCTCGTGGTGCCCGCGACTTCGCCGGCGCACACGATCCAGGATCTGACGCAGGCAGCGCGCGCCAAGCCTGGGCGCGTCAATTACGGATCGCCCGGCATTGGAACGGCCCAATACCTGGCGGCCGAACTGTATGCCCATGGATTCGGCTTGAAGCTGACGCACGTTCCCTATAAGGGTGGCGCCCCAGCGCTATCAGACCTCATGGGCGGGCAGATCGATATGATGTTCAGCAACATGGCCGCGTCCTCTCCGCTGGTACGCAGTGGTAAATTGCGCGCCCTGGCCGTTAGCGCCCGCGAGCGGGTGGCCGGCCTGCCCGACGTACCGACTGTTGCTGAATCAGGTTTGGCCGGATACGAGATGTATGAGTGGAACGGCATCTTTCTGCCGGCAGGGACGCCGTCCGATATTGTCAATCGCCTGGAGCGTGCCGTTCACGAAGCAGTGAACGATCCCGCGACCAAGCAGAAACTGTCCGATCTCGGCGCGCAGCCAGTGGGCTCGTCGTCCAGCGACTTTGGGGCCTTCGTCGAACGTGAGATGAAACGGTCCGCACAGGTGCTTGCCGATGCCGGGATTCAGGCGGAATAAGCCCACCGGAAAGTATTCATCCGACCGCCCGCCATGCCGTTTTGGCTGTCTCGCGTTGCATCAACCATTTGATTAAGAAGCAGCGAAGCGCGCAGCTACATTGTTAAAGGCCTCGGCGGCCGTCTTCACGTCGTCGATGGAAATATGGCGGTGCGTGACACACCTAAGCATGAACTCCCCCCACGGCCGGACCAGAACACCAGCTTCGCGTAGCGCCTTTTCCCAGTCCTTTGCCGGTTTTCCGCTAAGCGCCGTGTCGACGAGCACGATGTTGGTCTGAGGTGTGCTGACCTTGATCGTCGCGACTTTTGCGACAGCCGAACTCAAGGCGGCCGCCGATTTCTGATCCTCAACGAGGCGATCTACCATCGTCTCGATGGCGACTAGGCCAGCAGCCGCAGCAATCCCCACCTGTCGCTGGTTTCCGCCGAGCGCTCGCCGAAGCTCGCGGGCTTTCGCGATGGTGGCGCGAGGTCCGACCAGTACGGCGCCCATCGGTGCGCTAAGCCCTTTTGAAAGGCAAACGGACACGGTGTCGCAATGGTCAGCGATCTGTCTGGCTGGGACGCCTAAACAGGCAGCAGCATTGAACAACCTTGCACCGTCCAGGTGAACGACAGCGCCAGCGGCATGCGCGTGAGTTTTCACCTCTTCCATGTAAGCGAGCGGTAGAACCGTGCCGCCCGCACTGTTATGCGAAGTTTCAAGGCAAACCACCGCTGTGCGCAGCTTGCTTCGATTCCCGGACAATGCCCGGCGCAGCGCGTCCATATCCATGGCGCCGGCCGCGCCAGCGAGTGGTGTGTAAAAGGCACCGGAGATTGCAGCGCCCCCGCGCTCCGCGCCGTAGATATGCGAGTCGGCGTGAGCCAGCACCACCTCCTGCCGTCCCGCCTGCGCCATGATTGCAGTCAGATTCGCCATCGTGGCACTGGGCATAAACACGCCGGCGGCCTTGCCAAGTAGTTTGGCGGTTGATTGTTCCAGCTTTGCTGCCGTGGGATCCCCATCCAGGCCGTCATCACCGAGATCAGCATTGGCGATTGCTTCATACATCGATGCCGTTGGCCGTGTGACCGTATCGCTGCGGATATCGATGACGTAATCGATGCCCGCGGCTGAATTGAAATGTTCTGATGTCATCATTCGCGCGTCGCTCCCCAGTCAAGGTTGCAGCGTGATGTGCGAGTCAGAGATCAGCTTGGCGAATTTCTTCACGTCCGCATCCAGGAATTTCGAGAACGCTTCCGGGGTCTCGTAGCTCGGTTCGCCGACCGTGGCACGCAACGTCGCTGCCAAGGCGGGATCCTGCAGGATCTTGACGATTTCCTCGTTCACACGGCTGACAATTTTCGGGTCGGTGTGCGGCGGGGCGAATAGGCCAAACCAGCTTTCCAGCTGATAGCCGGGTACGACTTCGCCGATGGCGGGCACTTCCGGAAATGTAGATATCCGTTTCTCGGTCGTGACGCCCAATGCTTTGAGCTGGCCCTTATCCATAAAGGGTTTCACGGCAGCCGGGCTTGCGTAAGTCATCGTCACACGCTTCGCAATGACATCGAGTACTTGTTGGGATGAGCCTTTGTAAGGGATGTGCTGGATCTGAACGTTGGCTAGCTTGCCCAGCAGTTCTCCTGCCAGATGTTGTGCCGTTCCGATGCCGCTCGTCGAGTAGGAGAGCGAGTTGGGATTCTGCCTGGCGTACGCAATCAGTTCGGTCAGGTTCTTGACGGGAACATCGGGGTGCACCACCAGCACGTTCGGTGCGCGGACGACGAGCGCGACGGGGCTGAGATCCTTGAGAGGGTCGTAGCCTATCTGCGGATTCAGTGACGGCGTGATGGCGACTTCACCCGCGGTCGCCAGGACGAACGTATAGCCGTCAGGGGGCGACGTTATCAGATAGCGGACCCCAAGCGCACCGCCCGCGCCTGGCTTGTTTTCTACAACGATGGGTTGGCCGAGCCGTTGCCCCAGTCGCTGTGCAAGCTCGCGCGCTGTCTGGTCGACGCCACCTCCAGCCGAAAAGGGTACAACGAGCTTGATTGGATGGTCGGGCCAGGCGGCGTGCGCGAGCGGCGCAGCCCCCAATAGCAGTGTTGCGGTTAGCGCGGAGGCCGCAAGACGATAGAGTTTGTGTAGACAGAACATGGTATTTCCCCTTGAGTAGTACCCCCCCTTTGCGGGGGTGGTGATGTCAATCCGCCTTGCCGTAGCCGCCACCTCCCGGCGTGCAGACACGCAGGACTTGCCCTGCACGAAGTTTGATCTCTGCCGCCGCGGCAGGTAGCTTGCGCTCACCAGCGGTGCCTGGGTCCAGCACGAACTGACCCAGGCCGCCATCGCCGCCGCCATCCGTGCCACCGGCAGCGACATGTTGCCGCTCCGACGACAGGCTGAGCACGACATTTTTGCCGGTCACACGATAATCTCGCAGAATGCCAGCGCCACCCTTAAAGTGTCCTTTGCCGCCGCTCGGCCGGTTGATTTCATACCGTTCGATGACGAAAGGATAGGAGTGCTCCAACGCTTCCACGGGAAGGTTCGAAGATCCGGACGCGTGCACCCGAACGGCATCCATGCCATGACGGTAAGACCTGGCACCCATGCCGCCGGCCAGCGTTTCATAGTTCACGAAATACTTTCCGGTGCGAGGATCATCGCCTGCGAGCACGATCAGCTGGTGAGGGCCGCTGCGAGCCAGACCTTTGCCCGGCATTGCCTTGGATATTGCCGTCGCGATGACATCGCCAAGTACGGCGCAGGAAATCGCTCGCGCGCCGATGGCCGCTGGTGCCACCGGACCGACCACCGTGCCGCGAGGAATGCGTACCTCGATGGTCCGGAAATAGCCTGCGTTGGCGGCGATACCCGGATCGAGCATGCTCTTGACGACGGTGTAGACCGTGGCGATCAATGCGCGGTACGGAATGTTGCGCGCGGACTCCAATTGCGGCGCGGAGCCGTCGAAGTCCAGAACTAGTTTTCCTTTCTCGACGAGCAGCTTCAGGCGGATTTCGGCAGTCTCGCCTTCCTCATTGCCATCAAGGTAATCGCTGGATTGATAGACACCCTGTGGCAGCGCTTCAATGGCGCGCAGAAAGCGCCGTTCGGTGAAATCCAGATAGCCTGCGATCGTTTCTTGGAGCGATTCCACGCCATAGCGCGTGAACAGCGCTTCCATCGCACGCAAGCCTACGGTGTTCGCGGCAATCTGCGCGCGGATGTCACCCGAGCGCTCCTCGGGCGTGCGCGAGTTGAGCAGGAAAATGTCGAGGATATCGGTGTTCAACGTGCCGCCGGAGATCAAGCGGACGGGAGGAATGCGTATCCCCTCCTGGAAGATCGATGTGCAGATGGCGGCCTCTGACCCAGGGACCATACCGCCCACATCGGCGTGGTGGGCGATGTTCGCAACGAAGGCCACGATCGCACCGTCGAAGAAAACCGGGGCGATCATGTTGACGTCCGGAAGGTGGGAGCCGCCGCCGTTGTAGGGATCGTTCGCGATGAACATATCCCCCGGCTTGATCTGCTCGCGGGGGAATTTGTCGCAGATGGCGCCCACCACGCCGACCATCGATCCCAAGTGGATGGGCACGCGTTGCGGCAGCGCAATGACATTGCCCTCGCTGTCAAAGACCGCCGTGGAGCAGTCGTGGCGTTCCTTGATGTTCGGAGAAAATGCCGCGCGGGTGAGCGCGGCGCCCATTTCCTCGGTTACGCCGAGAAGATAGCGCGCCACTACCTCTGCGCGGATCGGATCAATGGGCTTCTTCATGCTTGAACTCCTTGCGCTGCCAAAATGTCGGCCAAATCGAGGTGCAGATAACCGTACTCATCCACCAGCACATGCGCGCCGGGGGGCACGACCGTCGTGGTGTCCATCTGTTCAATGACGGCGGGGCCGTCAAAGCGCGTGCCGGCGGAAAGGGCGCCGCGCTTGAAAATCGGGGTGTCCACAAATCCCGTGCTTGCGAACCATACCCGGCGCTCGCCGTCTTTCGCGGACGCCAGATCACCGCCTTCTTGTATCTTGATGGTCGACGGCTTGGTCGTTTCGATAATGACTGAACCTCGCACGTTGACCACCTGGACGTCATGGGAGGCCAATTGATAGCCCAATAGATCCTCGTGCTTTTGATGAAATGCAGCACGCAGTCCGTTCAAGATAGCCGCGTCAATGTGGGCTGCCTCGATCTCCAAGGTCAGCTCGGAGCTCTGTCCGAGATACCGCAGGCCTATCCTCCAGGTATGTTTGACGCTGAGCGCGATGTCGCTGCTCTCGTCCTTTACCCATGCGGCTATGCGTTCGTTGAGATCGCGGAAGGCCGTGTTGACGCGATCGATGGAGGCGGCCTCCGCCGGCACCAGGCAGGTCATGCTGAAGTCGCCACGTTGGTCGGATTGCAATAGCCCCTGGGCCGACAGCAAGCCCGGACGCGGCGGCACGATGACATCTTTCATGCCGGCGGCGAGGGCGACTTCAGCCGCGTGCAGCGGACCGGCGCCGCCGAACGCGACCAGCGCGTAGTCTCTGGGATCTTCACCCTGTTCGACGGATATGACTCGAACCGCACCCGTCATGTGCACCGTGGCAATCTTCAGAATTCCGATCGCCGCATCCTCGATGCTCATATCCAGGCTTTCGCAGAGTGTCGTCCGGATCGCGCCTGCAGCGTTGTCCGGATAGACTTTCATGCGGCCGTCCAACAGCGAGACGGGACTTAAGCGGCCGAGCAGCACGTTGGCATCGGTGACGGTCGGCTTGTCGCCGCCGCGGCCATACGCGGCAGGACCGGGATAGGCACTCGCGCTCTGAGGGCCCACCTTGAGCATTCCTCCTGCGTCGATCCATGCCAGGCTGCCGCCGCCGGCGCCGATGGTGTGAATGTCGAAGGTCGGCGCCCGGACGGGCAGGCCGCCCATCTGGCGTTCGCTTTTCATCGAGGGATTCAGATCTTTGACCAGGCACACGTCGGTACTGGTGCCACCCATGTCGAATGCCACCAGGCCTTTTTTGCCGACATCCCTGCCGACGGCTACAGTAGCCATCACCCCGCCGGCGGGACCGGAAAAAAAGGTATTGATGGGTAAGCGGCGCACCGTCGCTGCGGTGACCGCGCCGCCATTTGATTGCATGACACGCGCCGGTCGCTTGACGCCCATGTCACGGACACCGTGCTCGAACTGCTCAAGGTACCGATCCATGACCGGCATCAGGCTTGCATTTACCGTCGCCGTGACAAAACGCTCGTACTCGCGCATTTCCGGCAAGACATCTTCGGAGGTGCAGACATAGGCATTCGGCCAGGTCTCGCGAGCAATTTGCAAAGCCCTGCGTTCATGCTCGGGATTCGCGTAGGAATGGAGGAAGCATATGGCGATGGCGCCGACACCGCGCTCGCGCAGCGTGGCCACCGCATCCCGAACCGCCTTTTCGTCCAGACCTGTGATGGGGGCGCCGTCGTATTGAACGCGTTCGGGCACTTCAATCCTGTCGTCCCGAAGCGAGGGTGGAATCGGTTTGGGAACATCCAGATCGAAATAGTGGGGGCGCCGCTGACGCGCGATATCCAGGAGGTCACCGAAACCCGCGCTGGTAATCAGGCCCGTGCGGGCCCATTTGCCTTCCAGTACGGCGTTCGTCGCCAATGTCGTCCCGAGCACCACGAAGTCCACGTCATTCGCTCTGACGGAAGAGATATGCAACAGCTCCCGCACTCCGTCCAGAATCCCCTTGGCGGGGTCTTTGGTCTGCGTCGGTACCTTGTGATAGACGCAGCGATCGCTCTCTGCATCACGGAGAACCAAATCGGTGAAGGTGCCCCCGGTATCGATGCCTATCCAAAAATTTCCCATGTTCTCTTCTGCCTTTTACAGTTTGGCGCGGGTCGGGACCCGCATTGCACTGCTATCTTCTCCGGGTCCTGGCCTAATGACAATTTGAAGTTTTTTGAATATTCTTAAGTAATGCCTAATAATTTCAAGTTGCGGCAACTCCAGGGTTTCGTCGCGGCGGCGGAACTGGGATCGTTTGCGCTGGCTGCGGCCCAAACCTCGATGACGCCGCCCGCTTTCTCTCAGCTGATCAAAGAGCTGGAGTCCAATCTTGGTGTGGCGCTGTTCGACAGGACCACCCGGCGCCTGCACCTGACGGCCGCCGGTGAGCAGCTTCTCTTGAGTGTTCGGCGACCGTTGCAGGATCTGGATCATGCAAGTGCTGATATGCGCGCGCTTGTTGAGGGAAGTCGCGGGCGCATCGCCTTTTCCATTCTTCACTCTTTGGCGTTCGGGATAGGCACGCGCACCTTGGCTGCGTTACAGCAGTCGCATCCAAGCATTGCTGTTCAGATGATCGAGGACCAGAACGATGTCTTGATTGAGCGGATCGTGAACCGGGAGGTCGATTTTGGCCTGGGCATGTTCACGCATGCGGTGAGCGAACTCGCCTTCGAGCCGCTTTTCGTGGACGAACTGGTGGCGGTTCTCAGGGAGGATCACCCCCTGGCACGAAAGACGGTTGTGGAGTGGGGCGAACTGGCGGAACATCCCCTTATCCTGCTTCCGCAGAAATCCAGCGTCAGGCGATTGGCTGAAGCATCCTTGCTGCTTACTGGATTGCCGCGCAAGGCGGGGCATGAGGTCGTCAGTATGGTGACGGCCATCAATATGGCATCGGCTGGTCTTGGTATCACCATCCTGCCTAAGTTATCGTTGCCGTGGCTGAAGGTAGACCATATGGCGCATCGCTCGATCGGCGAGCCCAGGCCTCACCGTCAAATCGGCATCATTCGTAGAACCAGCCCCTCGATTCCCGCCGCCGAAGAGACCGTGCTCAATCAAATGCGGCGGCAGGCGCTCACGACGTCGGACGTATTGCGAGAAGCGTGATGCAGACCCAAGGGCGGGGACTTCTACTCAATCGCGTGAGCATGGGTTGATCGTCTTGTCATGCGCCGTGGATTCCGTCCGGCATCACCATCAGAATCAAAACGTCCCCGGGTACCCACCGCCGTCCATCAATATGTTCTGTCCCGTCATATACCCGGCATGCGCGGAACATACAAAGGCGCATAGCGCGCCAAGTTCTTCGGCCTGGCCGTAGCGGCCGGCGGGATTGGCGCGGCCACGCTCGTCCCAGAGGACTTCGAAAGACCTCCCAGTCTGTTCCACCATGCCGCGGATGTGGCGCGCTTGCGCATCGGTGGCGAAAGCGCCCGGCAATAAATTGTTGATCGTGACGTTGTGCCGCACCGTCTGCCGCGCCAGCCCCGCGACGAACCCAACCAGGCCGCTGCGGGCGGCATTGGACAAACCCAGTTCGGCATGCGGTGCCTTGACGCTGCGCGAAACGATATTGACGATGCGGCCGAATCCACGTTTCTCCATGCCATCTATTGTTTGGCGGATCATGTCTATCGGGCCCAGCATCATCGCATCCAGGGCGTCCAGCCAATCCTCACGCTGCCAATCGCGGAAATCACCCGGCAGGGGACCATCGGCATTGTTGATCAGGATGTCGGGCGCCGGGCAGGCTTCAAGCGCGGCCTTGCGGCCATCCTCCGTCGTCATGTCGGCCGATACCCAGGACACGACCTGGCCGGTTTCATGGCCTATCTCCGCTGCGGCGCTTGCCAGCGTGGCGGCTGTCCTGGCGGCCAGCGTTACTTTTACGCCTTCCATGGCAAGCTGGCGGGCACAGGCGCGGCCCAAGCCCCGGCTGCCTCCGAAGACGAGCGCCGCTTTTCCTTTGATGCCCAGATCCATCTTTTGATACTCCAGTTTGGCTGCCGCAACCGCGGTGCGCCCGTCAGTTGAACAGGCCGTGTTTTTCTTATTGAACCCTCAATGGGAGTCCAGAAGGGGATGAGCGTGAGGCGATGACCGCACATGCTCCCTGGTGATTCGCACAAGCTCCTGCACCAACTCCCGCTTACGCGGTGCGCTTGGAATGACCATTCCCACTTCACGAAAGAACCGATCCTGACCAAGGTCTATCTCGCACAGTTGATCCCGATGCCGCGATAGATCCTTCACGGGGATCAGCGCTGCGCCGATGCCGCAGGCCACGATTTCCAGAATGGCATCGACGTCCTGGCATTCGATGTGGCAGTCAGGCTGAAGGTGGTGCTCCTGCAAGAATCTATCCACCACCCGTCCTCCAAAAGACGCGCTGTCATAGCGGATGAACGGGCGGCTGCGCAGGACATGCCGCCAGTCGTCCGTGGCATCCGCGATGGGGCAGATGACTTTGAAGGGTTCCCGAAGCAGGGGTATCCATTCAAGTTCCGGCGGAATGCTGAAGAACGGTTTCACCACCATGGCGGCGTCCAGGGTGCCCTGGTCCACGGCCGTCAACAAGGGCAGAGAGCCGCCCAACTCAAGATGCGTTTTTATATCCGGGCTGGACGACACCAGTCCTTGAATGACCCGGGGCAGATACTGCCGCTGCATGCTCTGGATGGCACCCAGGCGCAGATTCCCGCGAAGGGCCCCGGATTTCTTTACATCCTGAAGTTCAGCACATAGATGAAGGATGTGCTCGGCCCGAGAGACGATCTCGATCCCGGACTGGTTCAGGCGGACGTGACGCCCGACTCGATCGAATAATTGAAGCTGAAGAGATTCTTCAAGGCGCTGAATCTGCGCGCTCGCTGCCGCCTGCGTCAACCCAATCTCGCGCGCGGCGGCCGTGACGCTTCCCAGCCTTGCCACGGCGGCAAGCGTTCGCAGTTCTTTAAGCATTTCCCATGATCGCTTTTGATCCCTTGGTCACCATAGCGTCGACCCCCAATAAGATCCATAGGTGTGTCCCCTTAGCGCATGCCCGCTTTTTCGGCTGGGGAGCCTTACAAATATAAATTGTGATTCCCACAAAAAAATACAGTTTTTCGTCCCCCTGATTTGTACATAAGATGAAGTCACTCCACGGACGCCCCGGCGCAACGGTGACGCCGCGGAGATAAATAGACACATAGATCAAGGGGTTGATCATGATGGCATCCACTTCGCCAGACGAAGGGAGTACGCACGTCCGCAAGCGACGGCGGACATTGCAGCTTGCAGTCGCGTCCGCGTTATTGGGTTCCTTGCCGCTGGCGGCGCGGGCGCAGCGCGAGGTCTATCCCGAGCGGCCGATGACGCTCATCGTCCCGTTCACCGCCGCTGGCGGGACCGACCTGACGGCCAGGATTTTTGCCAGGGTGCTGGAAAAGTACGCAAAGCAGTCTGTCATGGTGTTGAACCGTGCTGGGGCTGGCGGCGAAATCGGCATGGCGCAGGTTTCTCGATCCGCGCCGGATGGCTACACCTTGGGGCTGCTCAATACCCCGAATGTGGTGAGCATCCCTATCGAGCGGGAAGCGCAGTTTCAACTGGCCAGCTTCGATCCGCTGGCGAGTCTGGTGGACGACCCGGCAACGCTGAGTGTCCATGGCGATTCGCCGGTCAGATCTCTCCAGGATCTGGTCGCACTGGCGCGGCAGCGACCGGACGAACTGCATTACGGCACGGCGGGCGTCGGGTCCGCCGGCCACCTGTCCCTGCTGCTGCTACAGCAAAAAACAGGTATTCGGCTTCGTCATGTCCCCTACAAAGGCACCGCAGATGTCAGGACCGCGCTGCTCGGACGGCAACTCGATGTGGCCGCCGTCAATCTCAGCGAAGCGCTGGCGTTTGGGGAAGGGGTGCCGTGGCGCACGCTTGGCGTCATGAGCCAGGCCCGCTCCCCCTTCGTGCCCACGCTGCCGACTTTCACTGAAGCGGGGTACCCGATCCTGTGGGGCTCGCTTCGTGGCATAGGCGTTCCGAAGGGACTGCCGCCTGAATGCCGCGCGAAATTGAGCGCAATGGTCATAGACGCGGCGAAGGATTCCCGGTTTATCGGCGATACCAAAGTGGCGAAGCAAGAAGTCAGATTGCTGGCCGGAGACGAGTACGTAAAGGAGCTATTACGACAGCGCGACCAGTTGCAGGCGTTGTGGAACACATCGCCATGGCAGGTCTAAGGGGAAATCAATGAAAACAGTGATCGCGTGCGCCTTGATGGCGTTTGCCGCGGTAGCTCACGCGGCGTATCCGGAGCAGCCAATCACCGTAGTCGTGCCTTTTCCGGCGGGAGCGGGTACGGACCTCACGGCCAGGACGATAGCAATGTGCATGGAGACGAAAATCCCGAACGCACGTTTCATTGTCTTGAACAAGCCCGGGGCCGCTGGCGATATCGCCATGGGTTATCTGGCCCATGCCCAGAACGACGGCTACACGATCGGCATCGTGAATACCCCTGGTGTCGTCAGCCTGCCCATCGAACGAAAACGGAACTACTCGATCGACAGCTTCGATTTCATCGCCAATCTTGTTGAGGACCCCGGCACCATTAGCGTGCGTTCGGACAGCCCGATCAAAACCGTCAGCGACCTCATCGCCGCATCGAAAGAGCACCCGGACAGCATCACGGTAGGAACCCAGGGGGTGGGCTCCGCGGGACATATCTCTACCCTGCTTTTGGAGCAGGCCGCGGGTATCAAGGTCATGCCCGTGCCATTTCAAGGGGCATCGCCGGCAAGCGTCGCCTTGCTCGGCAAGGTGATCGACAGCAGCATGGCCAACCTGGGCGAGGCCATGACCTTTGCCAAGGGCAACCCATGGCGCATCGTCGGCGTCATGAGCGATCAGCGCTCTCCGGATGCTCCGGACATTCCGACGTTCAAGGAATCCGGTTTCAACGTCATCTCCGGCAGCATGCGCGGGCTCGCCGCGCCGCGCGGTATTCCGGCGGCCGCCATGACGACATTGGCCGATGCCGTGGATAAGTGCAATCAGGATCCCGCCTACCTGCAGAAAGCAAAGTCAACGTTTCAGCCCCTTCGCTATATCAAGCACGACGAGTATGTGAAGGCCTTGAAAGATTTGGACGGGCAGCTCAGGAAGCTCTGGGCAGCCCAGCCTTGGACCGTCTAACCAACCGATACAGCCTGGAGTATTCGATGAGAACAGACCTTCATACCTACGACGATATCAGCGCCTATCTGTCCGAGCGTGACACCGTGCTGATACCCGTGGGTGCGGTGGAACAGTATGGGGCGCATCTGGCGACCGGCACGGAATTGCGCATCTGCGAAGAGATTGCCACGGAGGTCGGCGAGCGTGCCGGGCTGGCAGTGACGCCTATCGTGCCGGTGAACTACTCGGCCATGTTCCTTGATTACGCCGGCACGCTGTCCGTCGAGATGGAAACGGTGGAGCGCTACCTCAAAGAGATGTGCGACGCCCTGGCCGGGCAAGGCTTCCGGCATTTCTTCTTTATCAACATCCACGCCGGTTCCTTGGGCCCGATAGAAAGCGTGTGCCGCCACCTGCGGCGTAAGTACGGCGCCGTCGGTGGCCTCATCGATGTTTTCTCGATCATGCGTGACGTTTCCGCAGGCCAGTTCGTCACGAAGAGCGCGCCCAGCGGGCATGCTTCGGAAATGGTCACGTCAGTCGCATTGGCCAAATTCCCGCACCTGGTATTCATGGATCGGGCCAAGGCAGCGGGTCCTCTTCGGGCATTTACCGACGGGGTGAACACCGTGTCCAGCGGCAAGGTGACGCTAGGGAAGTCCAGTTTCTCTGTGTTCAGCGACATCAGCGACTACGCGGAAATCGGCACGCAAGGTGACCCGACGCACGCAACGGCCGAACTTGGCCAGGAGATCTGGGAGCGCACCGTCACGTACATGGCTGAAGCCGCATCCCGATTCAGCACGATGTCGTTTGCAAAGGCGGAGGCGTGATGAGCAGGCAGAATCCGCTGATGCAACTCTGGGGGCAGGGCAAGCCGGTCTTCGGCACCTGGGCGACGATGGTGCGCCACCCGCGGTTCATGAAACTTCTTGCGGTGACGGGACTGGATTTTGTCCTGATCGAAATGGAACATAGCGACTTTTCCATCAGCGAGGTCGCGACGATGTGCCTCGTGGCACGAGAGGCCGGTCTGGTACCTATCGTCCGCCCCGCAGGCTCCGACTCGCACGACTACACCCGTCCTCTGGATGCCGGCGCGATGGGCTTGCTGCTGCCGAATATCGAGACGCCCCAGCAGTTGGAGCAGATTCTCCAATACACCAAATACGGCCCGCGTGGGCAACGCATCCTGAATATGCGCGGTCCCCACACGGACTACATCAAGCTGACGTCGCCGCTGGAGCAAGTGGCGGAACTCAACGCCAATACGGCGACGATCGCGATGATGGAAACGAAAGTCGGGCTGGATAATCTGGAAACGATATGCCAGGTCGCCGGTCTGGACGCCATCATGATCGGCCCCGATGATCTGACGCAGGATCTTGGCATCCCCGGTGATATGAATCACCCGCGTTACCAGGAAGCGGTCGAGCATGTCATCGGCACATGCGCGAAGCACAACATTCCCTGGGGCTTCAGTTGTCAGGACCTGACGTCCGCTGAGCGCTGGATCGCGCGGGGCATCGGCTGGATGCCGTTCAGTAATGACGTCAACAGCCTCTTCAACACTTTCAACCAGGCTGCCACAGGTTTGAAGCGCCTGGCGGCACGATAGAGGGCTACGGCATGTCCGACCACACTTTGATGAAAACCACCGCGCGTTATCGCCCTTATGGCTGGCGCGCCAAGATAGGCCTGATCGTTCCGTCGACCAATACGATCAATGAGCCGGAGTTTTACAGGATGGCCCCAGAAGGCGTGACCGTACACTCGGGTCGTGCCATCAATGCGGGACCGGCAACCCAGGAGAACTACGATCGCATGGCGCGAGGTGTGATCGAGGCCGCGGAGTTGATCAAGACCGCGGAAGTCGACGTCGTGGCCTACGGCTGCACCTCGGGGTCCATCGTCTGCTCGCTCGATGAATTGTGCGACGGCATGAGCGAGCGGGTCGGTGCACCCGCGATTGCGACGGCGGGCGCCGTGGTGGCGGCTTTACGTGCCCTCGGGGTCAAACGCGTGGCCGTCGGCACCCCGTATATTGAATTCGTGAACACCCGCGAGCGGGAATTCCTGGAGCAATATGGCTTCGAGGTGGTCTCCATAGACGGGCTGGATCTGGGCCATACCCAGGAGGAACGACGGGATATCGGCCGCGTGCCTCCGCAGGTGGCCTATCAACTGGCACGCGACATCGATCGCCCGGAAGCAGACGCGATCTTTCTGTCGTGCACCAATCTTGCCACCATCGACATGATCCAGCGGATCGAGGATGAGCTTGGGAAACCCGTGGTGACGAGTAATCAGGCCACGCTTTGGGGCTGCTTACGCCTTCTGGGTCTGCCCGATGCCATCCAGGGGTATGGCAAGCTGCTTAGCGAGCAGCTGGCGCCCATTACTCGCGCAAGCTACTCGCTTGGATAGGTCCATGAGTCCGGATCCCGACATCAAACTGGCCGAGCATCTGTTCACCGCGCTGCGAGATGCGAGCACCGACGGGAAAGGCGTCACGCGTGACGCCTACGGGCAGGGAGAGCAGACGGCCCACACCATCATATCGAATTGTGCGAAGGAGCTTGGGCTACTTGTCAATATCGATGGGAGCGGGAATCTCTATCTGACGCTGCCGGGAAAGGACCGAAGCCGTCCAATGCGAATGACGGGATCTCATCTGGATTCGGTGCCGGTTGGGGGCAACTTCGATGGCGCCGCCGGCGTCATCGCCGGCTTGGCGGTGCTTGCCGGTTGGCGCGCGGCGGGCTATGTCCCGGCCGTTGACGTTACCGTAATGGGAATACGGGCCGAGGAAAGCACCTGGTTTCCGTACTCCTACTTAGGCAGCAAAGCGGCGTTCGGCCTGGTCGATAATACGGTGCTCGACCTGCGGCGCGCCGATACCGGCAGAACCTTGCGGGACCATATGGTGGACCTTGGTCTGGATCCGGGCCGATTTGGGCGGCCGGCGCTGAATGCGGAGGGGATAGACCGATTCATTGAACTCCACATCGAACAAGGCCCGAAGCTCGTCAACGCCAAGGTCCCGGTAGGCATCGTCACCGGTATTCGCGGCAGCTTCCGGTATCGGGATATGCGTTGGCTGGGCAAATATGCCCATTCCGGTGCGGTCGACCGGAGGGATAGAAGCGATGCGGTTCGCGCGGCCGCGGTGTGGATGGCCGGGATCGATGCGGAATGGGAAGCGCTGGACGAGGCCGGCGAAGACCTTGTAGTCACGGTCGGCAAACTGGCGACCAATCCGACGGAGCACGCATTCAGCAAGGTGGCCGGCGAGCTGGATTGTTGTATCGACGTAAGAAGCATCAGTGAGGAAGTCCTGGACCGGTATGACCAGATTCTCCGGGCCAAGGCGAGCACTGTCTGTCAGCGGACCGCCACGAAGGTGGAGTTCGGGCAGAAGACGGGGTCCCGGCCGGCGCTGATGCATCCTGGTTTGGTGGGGCTGCTTGGCGCCTATGCGAGCACCCGGGGCATCAATGCGATGGACATGCCCAGCGGGGCGGGCCACGACGCCGCCGTGTTCGCCAACCTGGGTGTCAAGACGGCGATGATTTTTGTAAGAAACGAGCATGGCTCGCACAATCCTGATGAGGCCATGGCGCTGGATGATTTCGCGCTTGCCGCGCGGCTGCTGGCCGATGGATTGGCGGATGATCGTTAAGCGATTAGTTCACTGGAGTTAAGCGATGAAGTGTCTTGTGGTTCAACCCATCCATGCCGACGGCGTGGCCCTTCTTGAGCGCGCGGGCATCGCGTGCATCGTGCCGAAGTCAGCCGACATGGGCGATGTTGCTCAGGCGATTGGCGACTGCGAGGCGGTGATTACCCGCAACGCCGGCCTCGACACGCAAGCCATCGAGGCGGGTCATCGCTTGCGTGTCATCGGCAGTCACGGCGCCGGCACGAACATGATCGATATTGCCAGCGCCACCGCGCGCGGGATCGCAGTAGTGAATACCCCGGGCGCCAACGCAAGGTCCGTGGCGGAGCTGGTGATTTCGATGGCGCTCGCCCTGGTCAAGCGCACGGTCGCGCTCGACCACGCAGTGCGGCAGGGAAACTGGGATGCGCGCTATGACGCGGGCCTGCGCGAACTCTCCGGCATGACGCTGGGCGTGGTGGGCTTCGGCCAGATTGGCCGTGCCGTTGCACAAATCTCGCGCGACGGCTTCGGTATGACGGTGTACGTATACTCCCCATCGGTGTCGGCGGAGGATGTCCGCGCGGCGGGATGTGTACCGGTATCTAGCATGGCGGAGCTGGTCAGGCAGGCGGACATCGTGTCGCTTCATCGGCCGGGCAACCCGGGCCCGGGTCCGCTGGTCGATGCGTCGGTGCTTGCCGCGATGAAGCGTGGTGCGATCTTGATTAACACCGCTCGCGCGAATCTCGTCGACGAGCAGGCGCTGGCCGCCGCGCTGCGGTCTGGCCACCTGTCTGGTGCGGGTGTCGATGTGTTTTCCAAGGAGCCGCCTCCGCCCGAGCACCCCTTGCTGGGGCTTGCGCAAGTGGTGCTCGCGCCGCACGCGGGAGGAAGCACGGAAGAGGCGCTGCAGCGAACGGCGACGGCCGTGGCCGGGCAGGTGTTGAAAGTGCTCGAGGGCGCGCGCCCCGACCATCTCGTGAATCCTGCAGTATGGTCGGAGGCCGCAGCGCGCTGACCGAAACAAACTAGCGGAAGAAGCGCGCCAAGGCCTTGGCAACGGCCTCCGGCTGTTCCTCCGGTTGGAAATGCCCGCAGTGCAGGATGGTATCGCTGTGCACATCGTCTCCATACGGCCTGAGCGTAGCCGCCATGTCTGGAATCGAGCCTTGGTCGGAAGATAATCCCAAGACTGGCATGGCCAGGCGGCGCGTTTCTGCCAACGCCTTGTTTTGGGTGGCGGATTCGGACAAGGAACGATAGAAGGCCAGTCCGGCGCGCAAGCCACCGGGCGCGCTCAGCAGACGCTCGTATTCGGCCATTTCGATCTCGCCATAGCAGGAGGGATTAGCGGTTTTCTCCCTAAAGAACCATTCGAGATAAATCCGCTCACGTCCTTGCAGCAGGGCTTCTGGAAGGTCGGCCACCGCATGGAACGAGAAGTGCCAGGTCTTCCAGGATTTTTCGGAAGAGGACGGCAACATGTCCGGCAGTGACACGCCCGGAATGCCGGCGTCCATCAGGGTAAGGGCGCGTATCTCGTCGTCGAACATCATTGCATAGGGAAACGCTACCCACGCGCCGACATCGTGCGCCGCAAGGTAGTAGCGTCCCAAGCCCAGTGACCCGATGAAATCATGTAAACGCCGGGCAACCGTCTGTGTGTCATAGCCCGATAAGGGCTTATCGCTGTCACCTTGTCCGGGTAAGTCGACGGCAACGATCCGGTACCGGTCAGCGAGTCGCTCCATCACATGGCGCCAGGCGAACCAGCTTTCGGGAAAACCGGCGAGCAGAACCAGTGCCGGCCTGTCTTCGCGGCCTCCGGCGACATAGTGAAAGCGCAAACCATTCGCGCGACCGAATTGATGGCTGAAGCCCGCAGGGGGCGCAGGAAGTTTGGTGAAAGTCATGGTGATGGGCCTGGAGAATAAGATGGGCCTGGAAAATAGACGCTCGCGCCGGCGAACAGGGCGATAAAGGAGTGCGCGGTCAGTCCAGCAACCGGAGCGCGCGTCGCATGAACGCGTCTGCATCGTCTGTGAGCGTGGATGCCTTCGCTACCACGCGCATGCCCTGCAGAAGCGCCAGCAGCACGCTTGCGGTCGCGTTAATGTCGATGTCCGCCGGAATCGATCCGTCATCGCGGCCAGCGGCGATAAGCGCTTTAAGCGCTGCCAAGCGTTTCTTTAACTGTTGATTCAGCACATCGGCCGCAACACCAAGCTGCTCTATATCCGTGATGCCGGCGACAACCATGCAGCCAAGCTTGCCGTCGCGTCCCTGGCTCAACGCGACGTAGTCGCGGAGCAGTTCGGCAATTCTGCTTTTGCCATCCTTGACGTGTTCAAGCCGCTCCCGCAAGCGCATTTCCCGCTGGTCGATGTAGCGTTCCAAAGCTTTGGCGAAGACGCCTTGCTTGTCCGTGTAGGCCTTGTAAATGCTCCCCGCCGTCAGCCCGGTGGCTTCAGTAATGTCGCTGATACTTACCCCGCTAAAGCTGCGATGACGGAACAACGTGATCGCCGCATCGAGGAAGGCTGCTTCGTCGAACTCGCGGGGTCTGCCGCGGGACTTGTGCGCGGAAGGGGCTACGGGGGAGGAGGGCATGATTCGTATATTGGAAATGATCGTTCCCAATATAGGCGAGCGACGAGCCGCGGTCAAGTAAGCAGGGATCAAAGTGTTCGGCGAGGGGAGGGGCGTCGGCGCCGCCCAACCCTGCCCAGCGGTTACTGCAATGCGCCCCAGCGCTGTACCGCCGGCTCGGCGGTGGCCCATTTCCAGGTTGGTTTGGCAAGCGCCTGCGCAGTGTTTGGCGTCAAACCCTTATCCTCGCAGGCCGTGGCTGTAAACCATTGCTCGGGCGCCTCCGGGGTATCGCCGTCCTGTACGGAGAACATGAACTCTTTGCAGGACGCCAGCGCGGAGTCGAACGCGCGTATCACGCGGACTTTGCCGTGGCCGTTTTCGATGGGCAGCATGTGCTTGACCGACCAGGTGCCGGTCCCATCCACCGGCAGGCCGCCGGCAGTGGTGGCGATAAGTATCTGCTGGTCTGCATGAAGCCCTTTCATGTAGCGGTTGACCGCTTCGTCGGTCGCCGCCTGCACGGTGATGCCCACGCCCAAACCGATGGCGGGGTTGGCGGTGAACGCGCCCGTCGCCACGGCGGCAACGGCGCCGCTGGCGGCGCCAACCGATGAACAGCCACTCGTCAGTGCGACCACGCTCCCGCAGGACAGGGCGAGCAGGGCAAGCTTGAATCCCCTCACTGCAGCGAACCCCAGCGCTCGGTGGACGGCTCCGCGGAAGCCCACTTCCAGGCCTTTCCATCACGGCATACCGAGGCGACATAGAACGCGCTGGATGCCGCGGCATCCTTGGTGGCGTCCTGGTCCACGGAGAACACGATTTCCTTGCACTCCAGTGCGCCCGTGCTGATCTTGCGGCTGACCGTCACGCGGCCATGCGCATCATCTTCAATGGGGAAGGAGTGCTTGACCGACCAAGGGGCGATGGCGCCTTCCTTGAGGGGACCGGCGACGTCGGCGATGCTGGTTTGGGTATAGGCATGGACCGTACGCTCGGAGTACTGGACGCCGGCCTTGGCCAGTGCCACGGCACCGAGGCCGATGCCGGTCGCAACCGCGGCATTGTTGGTGACTCTCGACGCCACGAGCGCGCCGCCGATACCCGCACCGGCCTGCGCGCCTTCGGAGTAGAACGAGCTGCACGCCGTACACGCGATGCTGGCTGCGGTGGCAAACGCGATAAGGATCGTCGAACGGAAGAACGACGCCGCATGCGCTTGATGCTTGGTCATGGTCGTCGCCACGGGGGTGTTTGAACTTGCCTGAATTCTTGCTTGCATAGCTGCCTTGCCGGGATTGCAAACGCTCCCGAGGCTGGCCCGCGAGTCGCTCATCCGTCGGCACGTACACGGGATCTACGTAATCGGATGTGCCGAATTTTGCCCGATTACCTTGCAAACCATGACAAGCAAAATGCAAAAAAATGCAATCTTGGCGGTTGACTTTGTTGGAGGAAAGGCAGGCCATTCACCACCCGAAGGCGTCCCGGTCTGCTCCACAATCGTGTCGTAAGTTATTACTTGTTACGTCATTGATCGCCGTTAAGTTGCGAGCGCAGGTAACAGTACCGCTTCCGAAATTTCTATCGACAGATCTACTGCCGATACATTTATAAGCATAAAAACAACGTGTTTCCATGCACTTAGGGCCGTGTCTGCTCCACATTTGCTCATCCATTTTTGATTTTCTGAAACGTAACAACATTTTAAGTTAGACTTCAGAATCGTTAAAACAACGTAAAAATGGAATTGTTGTGAAACAACTGTGCGCGATGTGGGTGCAAGAGCGTGGCGGCGACCGCGCTGAATCTTCCAGCAACGGTTTGCCAGTCGCATGGCATCGCAGCGTGGGTTTTGCAGCATTAATCGTGTCATTCAGCGCGGTGACGGTGGCGACTCCGGCATGGGCCGACCAAAGCGTCGTTCTGGTCAACCGTGGCGTGGATGGGCGTGATGGCGAATCGGCATTCTTCTGGACCGACGCGACCGCGGGCCAGGATGCGGCTGCGTCGGTGTGGACCCAGACGGCACCCATCCGCGGCGTTGCTGCCCCCGCTATCGAAATCGGTTCCATAGGCGGCGCGGGCGGCTCGTCCTACTCCAAAGGCGTTTTTCACAACGTACCCGGCAAGCCCGGCGGCAACGCCGGTTTCGTGTCGCTGGATATCCTCAGATCCGCGGACATTTCCGGAACGCTCGGTACTTCCGCGCAAGCGAAGCCGCTGATCAACGTCTATTCCATAGGCGGCACTGGCGGGATGGGCTATACCTCCTGGACCGAAGCCGACGGCGGGATCGCCCGTGGCGGCGACGGCTGGCAGGTGTACCTGAAGGTCGGCTCGCGGATCACCGCTGTCAGCGACGCCGGCACCCGGACCCGCGCGCTGCCCGCCATCAGGGCGCTGTCGCAGGGCGGGGCAGCCGGCATCGGCAAGATCGACGGCCGTCATTCACAAGACGGCACGTATGAAAGCCGCATCGATACCGATCGTGGCGGCGCGGGCGGCGTGGTGACCGTCCTCCTCGACCAAAGCGCGAGTGTCAGCGTCAGCGGCGCGCTCGCGCCCGCGGTATCTGCCAGTTCGCTGGGCGGCAACGGCGGTGATGCGAGCAACAGCGGCGGCTACCCCTCCAACGGCGGCGCGGGCGGCAGCGTCAACTTCACCAATCTGGGTAGCGTCTACACGAGCGGCAGCAATTCGGCCGCGGTCATACTGCAAAGCGTGGGTGGCGCGGGCGGCAGTGGCGCGAACGGCGCCTTCACGTCCGGCACGCCGGGCGGCAAGGGCGGCGCCGGCGGCGTCGTCACCGCGGTCAACCAAGGCACCGTCTCCACGCAAGGCGACTACAGCTTCGGCGTGCTGGCGCAATCCGTCGGTGGCGTAGGCGGCAGCGGTGGTGGCGCGGCATTCACATCCGGCGGCGACGGCGGCGGGGCCGGCCTGGGCCGGTTCGTCTCCGTGACCAACTACGGCGCCATCACCACCACCGGCAAGGGCGCGACGGCCATCATGGCCCAGAGCATCGGCGGCGGCAGCGCGCTGGACGCGTTCCACGCCACCATGCCTGTCATCAGCAAAGGCGGCGGCGCCGGCGGCAATAGCGGCATTCTGCCGTTTGCCAGCGGCGGCACGGGGGGCCTGGGCGGCGTGGGCGGCGACGTGGGTATCGAGCATCGCGGCTATATCAGCACGGCTGGCGACGAGGCCTACGGCGTTCTTGCGCAAAGCATCGGTGGCGGCGGTGGCACGGGCGGCGTGTCGTCCAGCTCCATGGCGTTCCTGGCGGTGGCGCTGGGCGGCGCCGGCGGCGGCGGCGGCAACGGCGGCCAAGCCAGCTTCACCGGCGTACAGGGCAGTATCCTGACCGCGGGCGAACGCGCCACGGCCGTACTGGTCCAGTCCATCGGCGGCGGCGGCGGCGCGGGCGGCTATGCCACGTCCAAATCCGTCAGTCCCGGCTTGTCGGCTTCTTCCGCCACCGGCGGGTCGGGCGGCAAGGGTGGTTCGGGCGGGCTGGCCAGGATCATCAACAACTCCGCGATACAGACTTCCGGCGAAGCGGCCCTCGGCCTGCAGGCTTCCAGCATCGGCGGCGGCGGCGGTACAGGCGGCGGCGCCGATGCGTTCGCCGTGGCATTGCCGTTGATCACGCCTTCGGGCGAGTCCCTGCCTTCCATCACGCTGACCAATGCCATCGGCGGTTCCGGCGGTGACGGCGGCTGGGGCAAGCTGGCGCTGGTCGACAACAACAATGCCGGCATCGAGACGTTCGGCGTGGGCGCCACCGGCATCCTGGCTCAGAGCATCGGCGGGGGCGGCGGTAACGCGGGCAATGCGTACGCATACGGCCTGGCCATAGCCGCGCCGGGCGCCTCGGCGTTTAACGTGACCAACACGATCGGCGGCAGCGGTGGCGGCGGTGGTTCCAGCGAAGGCGCCCGCGTGTACAACGACGGCAGCGTTCTCACCAACGGCGACGGCGCTTTCGGCATCCAGGTGCAGAGCATCGGCGGCGGCGGCGGCAATGCCGGATCGGCCTCCGCTTCGGCTGACGCGCTGAGCATGTACCGGACCATCACTTTCGGGCAGACCATCGGCGGCACCAACAGCAAAGGCGGCGGCGCGGGCGGCACGGCCAAGGTCGAGAACCGCGGCGTGGTTGAAACGCGCGGCACCGGCGCTACGGGCATCCTGCTGCAAAGCATCGGCGGTGGTGGCGGTAACGGCGGTTCGGTCAACGCGTCGGCTGCGTCGGGCCTGTCTTTCGACAAGACCCTGGACACGCTCGTCAAGAAGCTGCCGCTGGCTGACTCGATCTCGATCGTGGACGCCATCGGCGGCAATGGGGGCAATGGCGGCAATGGCGACCTCGTGGACGCCATCCTGACGTCGACCAGCGTCATCCGCACCCGCGGTGCGCAGTCGGACGGCGTGCTTGCGCAAAGCATCGGCGGCGGCGGCGGTACGGGTGGCGGCGGTTCGGCCGCGGCGAGCGGCAAGCTGTCGATCGCCCTGTCGTTCGGCGGCAAGGGGGGCGCAGGCGGCAGCGGCGGCACGGTCCAGGTGAACAACGCCGGCGTCATTGAAACCTACGGCAACGCTTCGCATGGCATCTTCGCGCAGTCCATCGGCGGCGGTGGTGGCAATGGCGGTAATCTGGCCGCGGCTGACTCCGCGCCGGATACGGTTGGCGAGCTCTTCGCCGCGCTGAAGAAGGCGGTTGGCGTGGAGGCGTACCAGAAGTGGGCGGCCGACAAGGGCAACGCGGAATCGAAAAAGGAACTGGATGCCTTGATCAAGGACGTCCAGGATTCCAAGGCCTATAAAGAGCTGTCCGACGCATTCAAGAACTCCGATCTGTACAAGGAGATGCAGGCGTCCGGAAAGAGTGTCAACGCTTACCTGGAGGCGCAGGCCAAGGGCTCGGTGAAGCGTCCCGACCTGTCCCTGACGCTGTCCATGGGCGGCGACGGCGGCACGGGTAACGTGGGTGGCCTGGTCGACCTGAGCAATTCGGGGCGTGTCCTGACCACCGGCGACGTGTCCTACGGCATGCTGGGGCAGTCGATCGGCGGCGGCGGAGGCCAGGGCGGCGTTGCGTACGCGTCGGGCACCAACAAGACCAATCTTAGCGGGACGTTGGGCGGCAAGGGCGGCTCCGGCAACGTTGGCGGGGATGTCAAACTCACCAACCAGGGCACCATCCAGACCTGGGGCGAGGCCTCTTACGGCCTGTACGGTCAGTCCATTGGCGGTGGTGGCGGTATCGGTGTCGGCGCGCTCAGCAGCGGCAACAAGAACCTGGTGGTGAACTTCACCATGGGCGGCAACGGCGGTAAGGGCGCCAACGGCGGCATCGTCTTGGTGACGAACGCCGGCGCCATCAACACCCGCGGCGACGAGGCGCATGGCATCGTCGCGCAAAGCGTCGGTGGAGGCGGTGGCGCCTTCATGATGAGTACGGTGGGCAAGGCATCTGCCGCGCCCGCGGCCGCGGACGACAAGGCCGTTTCGGCCGGCTCGATCACCGAGCTGCTGAAGGCCGTGGGCATCGACAAGGTCGCGGACGCTTCAACGGAGGCCGATGGCAAGAAGCCGTCCTCCAAGTCGGGCAGCTTCACGCTGGGCGGCGCCGGCGGCGGTTCCGGCGCGGGCGGCGCGGTGAATATTACGAACAGCGGATCCGTCACGACTACCGGCGAGGCGGCATTTGGCATCTTCGCGCAGTCCATCGGCGGCGGCGGCGGTATTTCCAACGCGGCGGGCAGCCCGGGCGGCGTCAAGTATGCCGCCTCGTACGGCGGAAAGGGCGGTTCGTCCGGCGATGGCGGCGCCATCAACGTGAAGTTCTCCGATAACGCGTCCATCCGCACCGTCGGCGACTATTCCACCGCGGTGTACGCGCAATCCATCGGCGGCGGTGGCGGCTACGGCGGCGCTTCGGTGCTGAAGGGCTATACGCTGCCGGTGCTCGGCGGCCAGGGTGGCAGCAGCGGCAATGGCGGCTATATCGAAGTGCGCACCACCGGTGGCAGTACGACGATCCAGACGGAGGGCGCCAAGGCCAATGGCGTCTTCGCGCAATCCTTGGGTGGCGGTGGCGGTACTGTCAGCGAAACACTTAAAACTGACGAGACGGCCCGCGCCGCGCTGCAGAGGTCGGCCACGGCGCTGGCCGGCATCATCAGCAAAGTGGGCGGCTCGGGCACGGTGCTGGACAATATCGACAAGGTGCCGGAGGACCTGCAAGGCATTGTGCGGCTGTTCGGCAACGACAAGGACACGGTCGACAACGTCCTGACCGCGCTCACGTACAGCCTGAACCAGCGCAGCGCGTCGAAGGGCACCGGCGGCGAAATCTTGATCAGCCTGAACGGCAATATCAAGGCCAATGGCGCGGATTCCTATGGTCTGTTCGCGCAGAGCGGCTTCCAGCAAAGCAATGGCGCGCTGGATCCGAACCGCCTCGGCGGCAAGATTACGGTCGAGTATTCGGGCGTGCTGCAAGGCGGCTCTGGTAATGGCGCGGCCATCGCCGTCGACGGCGGCAATGCGGAAAACAAGATCACCATCAACAAAGGCGCCTACGTCAGCGCGCTTTCCGGCCACGCCGTGGTCTCGACGTTCGGTGAGGAATCGCTCAGCAACTACGGCACCCTGGTCGGCGACATCGACCTGGCCAGCGGCGGTACGAAGGAGCGCAACGAATTCCGCAACGAGGCAGGCGGCACGTATGTCTCCGGTGGCAGTGGGATGATCAACGTCAGCAATGGCGCGGGCTGGTTCTACAACGCCGGTAACTTCGACGTGGGCGGCGTGGGTTTCATCGCAACGGCGACCGTCAACCGGGTGGACACGCACTTGGGCGGCACATTGCTCGCGGATGTCACCAGCGTGGCGCCGGCCGGCGCGCCGAGAAGCGACCTGTTGAAGGGTTCCTACATGCTGGTGGACGGTGTGGCGATCAAGCCGCATGCCGTCGATGGCCTGCTGCCTGGCAGCTTCACCGTTGTGTCCGCGGACAAACTGGACGTGAAGCAGAAGGCGGTTTCCGGCGCCAGTCCTGCAAGTCCAATTTCGTGGTCGGTGGCGCAGAACGGCAACAACCTGGCAATTGCGCCGTCGGCGGATTTCGCCGGCAAGGCGCAGGGCAATGTCACCGATACCGAGCGTTCGCTGATGAGCAGTTTGCAGCGTGCCTGGGACGCTAGCCGTCCCGGCATGGCGGGTGTCTTCGCGGACATGGCGAATATCGAGACGGCCAAACAGTACGAGAACGCGATCAACAGTCTTGCCGCCACCGAGGATCTGGGTCAGTTGGCTTCGCGCCAGACGCTAAGCGGCCGCAAGTCCTTGAATGCCGCACTGAGCTGCCCGGTGTTCGATGGCGATACCGCGAATCTGCGTGAAACGCAGTGCACGTGGGCGCGCATCACCGGGTCGCGCATCACGCAGAGCGATAGCTCGGCAGCCGACGGCTCCAGGCAGGAAGGCCTGAGCTACCGCCTGGGTGGCCAGTGGGAGATCAGCCCGAACTGGTTCTTCGGTGCCACCGGCGCGTACAACACCACGTCCATGCACACCGACGATCGCCTGACGGCGGTGAACGGGCAGGGCGGCGACATGTCGGTGTCCTTGAAGCACCAGGCGGGCCCGTGGCTGCTGGCGGGCGCGCTGCACGCGGGATACGGAAGCTATAAATCCGATACGTTGTTCATGGTGGGTGACGACCTGTGGCGCGCCAAGAACCGCAACGATGTGTGGACGGGCGGGCTGAGAATGCGTGCCGCCTATGAAATCGCGGGGAACGACTGGTACGTCCGTCCTTATGCCGACCTGGATGTCCTGCATACCTACATGCCGGGTTATACGCTACGTGGCGATGGGGCGACGCTGAAGTCCGGCTCGATGAGCCAATGGGCCGTGGCCATTACGCCGACCATCGAGGCGGGCACCCGCATCGACGCCGGCCGATATGGCTGGCTGCGTCCCTATGCGTCGGTGGGGGCTTCGTTCCTGAACTCCAGCGGGTCCAACAGCAGTGTGTCGTTTTCCGAGAACGGTAGTGATGGAATTTCGTTCACGTCGAAGGCGGCGTTGCCGGATCGGTTGCTGAACCTGGGCGCTGGTTTGCAGCTTTTCTCGAAGAACAAGTACGAAGTGCGCGCGGAATACCTGGCGCAGATGGGCAAGCATTTCACCAACCAGGAACTGAGCCTGCGGATGGCTTATTCGTTCTGATTGTTTTAGGTGATGAAGAAGCCCCGGTCTTGGCCGGGGCTTTTTTTTGGGTCGGGTTGATGTCGGGGTAATTTCGGGTTGATGTCGGATTGATGCTGGGCCGATGTCGGTCGAATGTCGGGTCAATAGAGCAGTGGTACAAGGACCAGTACCACGGCGACGAGCGAGACGACCCACGTCAGCGAGCGCAGATAGGGAATGCCGGCGGCGTAGAGAGGGATGTAGACGATACGTGCGATCAGGTAAAGCCAGGCGCCCCACAAGGACATCGCGCCTTCCTGTCCCGCCACGTGGGTGATCAGAATGGCCGCGGCAAAAACCGGCAGGGTTTCGAACAAATTGCTTTGGGCGCGCTTCAGCCTCCCGGTGACCTTGCCAACTGGCGGCCCCGCGTCATCACGCGGCCCGGCGTTGTAATCAACGCCCGTTTCGCGCGTGCGAAGCATGGCCGGCAACAGGATCTGGACGAGTGCCAGGACCAAGGTCCATGCCAGCAGGGTCAACTCGGTGCTCATGGAATCTCTCCAATACAGTGGCGGGCAGAGTCAGCAAGCAGATGCCGTGCCTGACATCCACCTCGCCGAACACCGAGCGGTGTTGACCGACGAAGCTTTGCGGCTATTTCGGACTTGAGGTCAAGGGAATGCTTCAGACAAAAATTGCACTCAGCATTGTTTGGTCCACGGCGCCTTGCCACCGGTCGCAGGACTAAATTTAGTCCACAACCTGTTTTGTTCGTTTTTTTGCGCGAGACGTCCAGTGAAACAATCTGCTCTAGTCAAAGCTATCGCCAACTTAAAGAGCCATACTGCCGAAATCGAGAGGGGCAGTGCTGAGCGGCAGCAGCCGATTCCAAGTACGCAAAACGACGAGGCGAAACTCGCCTCGATGGCTGTTCAGTCTCACGAGCGACAGCAACAAGCCATTTCATTGTTGCAGTCCCTGGCCCATGGGCATCGTGAAATTGAGGAGGGGCGTGTGGTGCCGGCGGCCGATGTCTTTGCCGAGATCGAAACCATTGACCAGCAAGGCGTAATGATCCGCTGTTCCGATCCGAAGTGAATCACTCGCCTACTCTCGATCGTGGCTTGGCTTTCACGGCCTTAGGGCACGTCCCTCGAACTCAAAGGACTAGTGTAGAGACGCCGCGGTTCCCCATTTCTCAATCAAGGCTCCCCACATTGCGGACTCGCTCGCTATCAGGTCTCCGAAGGACGCGGCTGTGTTTGGTTGCGACGCGGGGACAAAACCGCGCTGCAACAAAGCCTCTTGAAGGGACGGCATGCTTAAGACAGTGTTGAGAGATTTGTTCAGCTTCTCGATGACCGCTGGAGGTGTTCCTTCCGGCGCTACCAATCCGTACCACGTGTCGACCTCGAGGTCAGCAGGTAGTCCCAATTCCCTGATCGTCGGGATCTCCGGTGCAATCGACAGTCGCTCACGGGAAAAGACAGCGAGCGCGCGTACGGAGCCGGATTGTAAATAGGGGTTGGCGACCGCGATTGGACTAAACAAGCTGTCGACCCTGCCGCCAATCAAGTCACCGAACGCGGCGTCTGGGCTTCTGTACGGAACCTGTAAAAGGGATACGCTTGTCTTCATCTGGAACAGTCGCCAAATCAGGTGCCCTGTCGTCCCCGCAGGAGGCGTTGCGCACTTGATCGCTTCCGGAGCTTCCCGAGCGCGTCTTAAGAGTTCATCGACGGACTTCAACTCTGTGCGGCGGCCCGTAAGCAAGACGGTGGGTATACGTGCGACCAAGCCGATGGGGCGGAAGTCTTCCTGTAGGTTGTATCGAAAAGTGCCATACACCGAACGGTGGATGACATTGGGCCTAGTGGCCAGGAGCAGCGTATAGCCATCTCCCTTGCTCTGCGCAGCGTCTCTAGCGGCGATGTTGCTAGCCGAACCAGTTCGATTCTCCACGATTACGGCTTGACCGAAATCCTTGGCCATCTCTTTCCCGAGCAGCCGGGTCAGTATGTCCGAACCGCTACCCGCGGCGAACCCCACCACGATTTTTATCGGTTGATCCGGGTAGGCAGCGATGGCTTCTCGCGAAGCGCCATACATAGGAATCGCGCTACCTGCTGCCAAAACTGCGCATAGACCGCTTCTGCTCAATGGCATCGTCGTCTCCTTCGTTCGTAGTATCGATCCCCTTCGGATTGAAAATGGAGTTTGCGAGTAAGTGCGGGAAACCCGGTGATGGTTCCGTTAGGTCGGACGCAGGCGCCTCTTACGCCATCCCCTCTAGAACCCATCGCCTTCGCTGTCCGGCGTGGAAAATTCCTTCAAGTACAGGCGCACACACTCGCTCAGTTATGCGACGTCTGGTAGAGGTGCCCACCCTCGCTAGCCGGCGTGGCCGCGAGCATGACCGTGAGCCTCTCTCACACCGACGGCTGGAACTTCGCCGCACGCAGCGCATCCGATATCTGCCTGGCGACCCAGGCCCGTCGTTCGGGCTGCATGCGCGCGGCGATGGCGGCGATGCTGATCGCCGCATGACCGCCATGCGGCAATTCAAAGCTCATCCCGACCCCACCCACGCCTTCGCTAACCAAACCCAGCGTCGCCGAATACCCTTGCTCGCGCGCCTGCGCAGCCAGTCGCCGCAAACGGGCTGGTGTCAGGTTCCGCGGCGCGAACTCATCCCGATGGCGGGCATGGAGCGCGTCGATCTGCGCATCGTCCAGCCGCGATAGCAGCGTCATTCCCGCCGATCCTATCCCCAGCACCCGCATCCCACCGATCTGCAAGACCAGCGCTTTCACAGGAAACGCACCTTCCTCGCAATGCAGGCAATGCCCGTAATCCCCATTACGCACGACAAGAAATACGGTGTCCTCCGTTCGCCTGGCCAACTGCTGCATCAGCGGCCGGCAGGCCTGCACCAGCGGCGCGCCGTTCATCGCAGCGAGTCCCAACTGCATGGCTCGCAAGCCCAGGCGGTACGTCCTTTCCGCGTCGCGTTCGACATAGCCGGACTGCACCAGGCTGGACATCAGGCGGTATGCGGTCGTTCGGTCCAATCCCAACGCTGAAGTCAGCGCGCTCAACGCCAGACCCTGCGGGTGATGGTCGGCGACCAACTGCAGCAGACCCAAGGCGCGCGTGACGGCCTGGGTACCGCGGACTTCGACATTCATAGGCGCTCCCCGGCGGGTTTTCCCCATGTGCACATTGTGCACATTACCAAAATTTGTGTTTGCGATGCACTCACACGGTCAAGGACACTGTCCACATACATACAGTCCTTAGGACGACATTGGAGACAACGACATGAAAAGGTGGATCCTTTCCCCACTGGCGGCGGCCATGCTGGCCGGCGCGGCCGTGGCGGCCCCGGCAACGACCCCCGCCGCTTCGGCTGAAACCGCCAGCGGCTATCCCGCCAAGCCGATACGCCTGCTGGTCGGCTATACCGCCGGCGGTGCATCCGACATGGTGGGACGGATCCTGGCCCAGGAACTCTCCGACGTGAACAAGCAGGCCGTGGTGGTAGAGAACCGCCCCGGCGTGGGCGGCATGCTGGCCATGAGCGACGTGGCTCGCGCCGCGCCGGACGGCTACACCCTTGGCGTGGCAGTCAGCGGCACGATGGTCACCGGGCCGCATCTGCAGAAGACGACGCCCTATGACCCTCTGAAGGATTTCGCGCCCGTGACGATGGTCGCCAAGGCGCCCATGATCCTGCTGTCCACACCGGGCAGCGAAACCGCGACGGTGCAGCAGATCGTGCAGCAAGCCAAGGCCAAACCCGGCAGCATGATGTACGCCACCGGCGCCCAGGCTTTCGATCTGGCCATGCGCCTGTTCAACGCCAAAGCGGGTGTGGACATCGGCGCGGTGAACTACCCGGGTGGCAACCAGGCCTCCATCGATGTGATGGCAGGACGGGTGCCGCTGATGGTCGACACCATAGGCGCCCAGCAGGCCAATATCCGCAGTGGCAAGCTCAAGGCGGTCGCGGTGCTGGACAGCAGCCGTTCCTCTGTCTTTCCGGACGTGCCGACCGTGGCGGAAAGCGGCGTGCAAGGCTACGAGGCGGTAGGCTGGCTCGGCATCGTCGCGCCGCCGGGCACACCGCCGGCCATCGTGCAAAAGCTCAACGGGCAGTTGCGGCAGATCCTGGCCAAGCCCGCAGTGGCTCAAAAGATGAGCACCTTGGGTTTCGAGCCGGATGCCGATACGCCGCAGGCATTCGCGGAAGAGATACGCAAGCAATACACCGTCTGGGGCGAAGTGGCCAAGCACGCCGGCCTGACGCCGCAATAGCCATCTGAGCAACGCCGCGCGACGGCGTTACCTCTCTGCATCCAATCCAGTCGAGGCCGGCGCCGTGGCGCCGGTCCAGGGGGATGCTTTTCTCAAGCAGGAGCCGATACATCCATGTCTTCCCCGGTCAGTCCTTCCTCCGACAAGTCCCAAATGCTCCAATCGCAGGCGCGCGACGGTGGTCCCGCCGGGGCTCACCGTCCCACCGCGGGCGCTTCCTGGGATAACGAGCTGATTGCGGCGCTGCCCTCGGCAAATCTTCCGACGCTTCTAATGGTGCTGGTGCACCTGACCGGTGATGTCCGCTGGCTGACAGAGCGCTATCACTGTTCCCGCATCCGCGGCATCGACGACAACGATTCGGGCGGCCTGCCGGACGAGGTTCAGCAGGAGGTGAGGGCGGCAGCCAAAGAGGCCATACTCGCCTGGCGCGCCGGTCGCGCACCCGTCTTGCCCGCGCCGGCACCGGAGCTGCTCGCGCAAATGCTGCAGATCAGTGTCGGCGAAGCGATTCCAGAGAGCTACGGACCGATGATCAGCGCCTGGTTGGGGCAGGACCCCGATCTGGCGGTAGACCAGGCGGCAGCCTTCGACGTTCCTGCGGGCTACCACGCCATCATCATTGGAGCGGGTGTGGCGGGTATCTGCGCGGCGATCCGGCTACAAGGCGCCGGCATCCCATATACCGTGATCGAAAAGAATGGCGAAGTGGGCGGTACATGGCATGAGAACACCTATCCTGGCGCCGGCGTCGACACGCCCAACCATATCTACTCCTATTCCTTCGCCAAGCACGACTGGTCGCGCTACTTCGCCCTGCGCGAAGAAATCCAAGGCTATTTTGAAGATGTTGCGACACGATATGGGATCCGGCGGCATATCCGCTTCTTTACGCGTGTCGAGTCGGCACGCTATGACGAAGGGAAGCGCAGCTGGACCGTCGATACGTTGACCGCTGACGGGAAGCGCGACAGCCTGCGCGGCGATCTGCTGATCAGCGCCGTTGGCCTGCTCAACGTCCCCAAGATGCCGCCCATCCCAGGATTGGAGGGTTTCGACGGCCCGTGCTTTCATACCACGAGTTGGCCACGGGACCTGGACGTGCGCGGCAAGGATGTGGCGGTGATCGGCAATGGTGCGAGCGCCATGCAGGTGGTGCCGGCCATCGTCGATCAGGTCCGGCAGCTTACGGTATTTCAGCGCTCTCGCCAGTGGGCCGCGCCTTTCGAGAAATTCCAGAAACCGGTGCCGGCCGGGCCGCGCTTCCTGCTGCGAGAAGTGCCGTTCTATCAGGAGTGGTATCGCCAGCGGCTGGCCTATATCTTCAATGACCGCATCCACGCTTCGCTGCAGATCGATCCGGAATGGCCGCATCCGGAACGTGCGATCAACAAGACCAATGACCGCCATCGTTCCCACTTTACCGACTACATAAAAGCCGAACTGGGCGAACGCCAGGACCTGCTGCCGGATGTCCTGCCCGACTATCCGCCCTTCGGCAAGCGCATGTTGATGGACAACGGCTGGTATCGCACCATGGCCCGCGACAATGTCACGCTGGTCACGGGAGGGATTGCCCGGGTCGAAGGCCAGGAGATCGTCACGGATACCGGCGAGCGCCACCGCGCCGACGTCCTGGTGGTGGCCACGGGCTTCGACGCCATCAATATGCTGTCCTCGTTCAAGCTTTATGGCCGCGGCGGGCGATCCATCCGCGACGCTTGGGATGCCGCGGGCGCGCAGGCCTTCATGGGCGTGGCCGTGCCGGACTTTCCCAATTTCTTCATGCTGGCTGGCCCCAACACGGCGCTGGGCCATGGCGGCAGCGTCGTTGCCTTGTTGGAAACTCAGGTCAGCTACGTCCTGAATCTTGTACGCCAGTCGCTGCGAGAGGGCGGTCCGGGGGCCGAGATCGAGGTCCGGCGCGATCGCCACGACGCCTATAACGAACGGGTACAAGCCGCGCACGAACGCATGATCTGGACGCACCGCGGCATGAGCAACTGGTACCGCAATGCCCAGGGCAGGGTGGTGGCCACAACCCCTTTCCGCAACGACGACTACTGGCACATGGCGCGCCGGGCTGACCTTGGGGATTACCACGTCAAGGGCGGCGGGCAGGCCGATGAACGGATTCAGGCCGACGCGCCGCTGGAGGAGCCGCAATGACGACATTCACGCATGGTCCTGGCAATCATCCCGAAGGAGGTTCCGCCCGCCGCCGCCAGCCCGGTCCGCATCTTCTAAGTGGATTGCGCATCCTGGATCTTGGGACGATGGTCGCCGGGCCGGTCGCGTGCACCCTGTTCGGCGATTTCGGCGCGGAGGTGATCAAGGTGGAGGTGCCCGAGCGCGGCGATACCGTGCGCGACCTGGGGCCATTCGTCGACGGCGAGTGCCTCTACTGGCATGTCGAAGGCCGGAACAAGAAGTCCATCACCTTGAACCTGCGGGAGCCGGAGGGCCAGCGGCTGCTCTGCCGTCTGGTCGAACAGGCCGATGCCGTGGTGGAGAATTTTCGGCCGGGGACGCTGGAGGCATGGGGCCTGGGCTACGAAAGGCTGAAGGAACACAACCCCGGGCTCATCCTGCTGCGGGTGTCGGGGTTCGGCCAGACCGGGCCTTACCGGACTCGGGCCGGTTACGACCGCATCGGCCTGGCGTTTGGCGGGCTGTTGAACATCACGGGCTTCCCGGACCGTCCGCCGGTGCGTATCGGCACCTCGACGGCGGATTATCAGACGGCCTTATTGGGTGCGTATTCGCTGATGATGGCGCTCTATCATCGCGACGTCATGGGGGGCGGCGGTCAGGAGATCGACCTGTCCATGTACGAATCGGTGATCCGCTTCACTGAGGTGCTGGTGCCGGAGTATGACCGCCTGGGCGTGGTGCGCGGCCGGCGCGGCAACAAGCACTTCGCGGCGGCGCCGGGGGAGCATTTCCTGACGGCCAGTGGCCGGTACATGATCCTGACGATTTCCGCGGACGCCGGCTTTCAGCGGCTGTGCGTGGCGATGGGGCGTCCGGAACTGGCGACGGACCCGCGTTATCTGACCCATGCCAAGCGTTGGGAACACGTGGACGACCTGAACGCCATGGTGGCGGCCTGGATAGTGGGACAGCCGGAAGACGAATTGCGCCGCAGGCTGGACGAAGCCAAGCTGGCCTATTCGTTTATCTATGGCATCGACGACATCATGCAGGACCCACATTATGAAGCGCGAGGCAGCATCGCCACGGTGGACCACCCCCGCATCGGGCCGGTGCGCATGGCGGGCGTGTTTCCTCGCTTCGCCGGCCGCGAGAACAAGCCGATCGAACCCGCGCCGGATCTGGGCCAGCACAATCAGGAAGTCTATCGCGATCTTTTGGGCCTGACGCCGGAGATGCTGGCGGACCTGGCCGAGCGGGGCATCCTATGACGCGATGCCTGGTTCTTGGCGGCGGCGGCGTCAGCGGTATCGCTTGGCAGATCGGCCTGCTGGCGGGGCTGGCCCGCTATGGCATCGACCTGCGCGAAGCCGATTGCTTTGTCGGGACCTCGGCCGGCGCCGTCGTGGGGGCGCGGCTGGCGGCGGGCGATGACCTGGAGCGCCTGGCGGCGGCGCAGATCACGCCGCCGCCCGCCTTGCGCGAGACGTTCCGTGAATATTCGCAGTCCGATGCCGATGGCCGCAACCGCGCGTTGATCGAGAAAGTGGGCGGCGACCTGATGGCCGCGCGCCGCCGTATCTGCGCCTATGCCTTGAGATCGGAGACGCCGCCATGGGAAGAGCGACGGTCGCTTATCGCCGCCAGGCTGGAACGGGAGATCTGGCCAGCGCGTGCTTTGCGCCTGATTGCCGTGGAAGCACTGACGGGCGCCGCGCGGGTGTTCACCGCGGCGGATGGCGTGCCGCTGATCGATGCCGTCGCGGCGAGTTGCGCGGTACCTGGAACGTGGCCGCCGGTCAGCATAGGCGGGGGGATGTACATCGATGGGGGCGTCCATTCGCTTACCAATGCAGAGGTGGCCGCGGGGGCCGGCCATGTCCTGGTACTGGCGCCGTTCGGTTATGGCGAGGGAAATCCCGTCGCGGGCCATCTACGCAAGGAGGTCAAGGCCTTGACGCTGGCGGGCAGCGTGGTGAAAGTGGTCATCCCCGACGAGCGCTCACTGGATGCTCTTGGCGACAATGTGCTGGATCCCGCAAGACGTCCTGCGTCCGTGCGCGCCGGCCTGGCCCAAGCCGAAGGCTTGGTGGACGCCTTGAGTGAGGACTGGGGAAGGGCGACGGCCTAACTTTCCCGCCGGCAAAGAGAAGCACAGCGTGTTAATTTGTTCGTCTTAACAAAATTAAATTCCTGATAATTAGTTAAAGACTAACAATAATTCGCTGACATGGACGTCCGATTTCTTCGCTACTTCATCGCGGTTGCCGAGCAGCTGCACTTCACGCGGGCCGCTGCCTCGCTCGGCATTTCCACGCCGGCCCTGACGGTGCAGATTCAAAAGCTGGAGGACGAGCTACAACTGCGTTTGCTGAACCGCAGCACCAAGCGAGCGGTGTCCCTTACGGCCGCTGGCGAGGCTTTCCTGGTGGAAGCGAGAGCCGTCGTCGAGCGAATGGAGCGCGCGATTCATGTGGGCCGGCAAGCAAGCCGGGGAGAAATCGGCGGGATCAATATCGGCTATGTGGGTTCCGCGGCCTTCTCCGGGCTATTGCAGCAGCGAGTTGGGGAGTACCGGACCGCAAGTCCCGACGTTGTCATCAAAGCCTACGAGCTTCCGATGGAGAAGCTGCCGGATATGTTGCTGGTCGGGGAAATTGACATTGCATTCTTACGAATGCCGGTCGTTCTTCCGTCATTGCTTTCCAGTCAGGTGTTGAGCCGGGATAAGTTCTGCGTCGCGGTTCCGGCGCAGCATCCACTGGCGCTCCGTGGGGCAGCCGTGTCGCCGGGGGCATTGGCCAAAGAGACCTTCATCGTTCCCGAGCAGCCGCGGGGCTTGCAGGAGGTCGCGCACCGGGGCGAGTTCAGCCCCATCGTCGGCGCAACGCCGGGTGGCTTGTTGGCCGTATTGACCCATGTGTCATTGGGTGCGGGAATCGCCGTCATACCGGACACGCTCCGTTCAGTTATTACGCTACCCAACGTCGTTTATCTGGGCCTGGCAGGAGCGCCGATTCGATCCGAGGTCGCAGCGGTATATCGGAAAGGCGAGCGGTCGCCGCCGGTGGTGAATCTGCTGAAGTTTCTGAAGCACTGAGATTCAGTTGCGGTGCCTTTAGAAAATTTCTAACTTCGATTCAAATTTCTTGCGCTTTCCCGTGGTGCTCGGGCTCCGGCATATTGGCGGCTTCCCCTTCGAATCCCTGGTCCGCCATGCCCACTTGTAGCCGCCTCGTCCTTGGACGCCTGTTTTCCGTCACGCTACTGGGTGCCGCGCTGTTGCCGGCCACGAATGTATTGGCCAGCGAGACCTATCCAGGCAAGCCGGTGCGTATCATCGTCGGGTACACCCCTGGTGGCGCGACGGACGTCATCACTCGTCTGGTGGCATCGAGCCTTACCGAAAAACTCGGCCAGACATTCATCGTCGAGAATCGGCCTGGGGCTGGATCGAATATCGCCAGTGAATACGTGGCGCGTGCCAAGCCGGACGGCTATACCTTGTTGGTGCTGACGATACAGAACGCCACCAACATGTCGATCTACAAGAATCTTCACTACGATACCAACAAGGACTTCGCGCCGATCGCGCAATTCATGGCGTCGCCCAGTGTCCTGGTGACGGCACCGGCTGTTCCCGCCACGGACCTGAAGTCCTTCATCGCTTTGGCCAAATCCGCCCCCGGCAAGTACAGCTATGCGTCGACGGGCGTGGGCGGTTCACCGCATCTGGCGGGAGAGATGTTGAAGGCGCGTGCTGGCGTGGATCTGTTGCATGTGCCCTATAAAGGCACTTCTGCCGCGCTGATCGACGTGACCACCGGAACGGTATCGGCCAGTTTCATGACCACCTTGGGCGTGCTTCAGCAGATGCAGAGCGGACAGGTCCGGCCGCTCGCCGTTGCTTATTCGTCCCGTCTGCCCGAGCTCCCGAATGTCCCCACCATGGCCGAAGCGGGCATGCCCGATTTCGAGGTGGTGTCGTGGAATGGCCTGGCGGCCCCAGCGGGCACGCCTCAGCCCGTCATCGACAAGCTAAGCCAGGCCGTCGAAGAGACGCTGAAATCGCCGGAGATGCAGAAACGCGTCCGTGAGCTGGGCGGAGAGGCAGTATTGCGCCCTGAGAAAGCGTTTGCCGCCTATATTTCCGACGAAACGCAGAAATGGCGGAAAGTCGCTGAAAAATCCAAGATCGAACTGGAGTAAATCGGCGCCATGGCCATCGCTTTGATAACAACGGGCGGCACCATCGTTTCCGAAAGGGCTGCAACATCCGGGCTGGCGGCGCCCACTTTGGGCGGCGAGGCGCTGCTGGCCTCGATCGCCGCATTCGGTCCGGCGGGCGAGCGTCCGCAAGTTCAAGTTTTCGACAGTTTCCGGGTGCCGTCGCCCCTGATAGGCCTGGAAGAGTGGCGCCGCTTGCATGCCTTGACGCAGGAAGTGCTGGAACGGCCCGATATCGAAGGCGCGGTCGTTACGCACGGAACGTCCACCTTGGAGGAAACCGCCTGGTTTCTGGACCTTACCCTGGACACGGTCAAACCCGTGGTGCTGACGGGCGCGCAGCGCAACGCATCGGAGCCCGATAGTGATGGGCCACGGAACCTCTTCAATGCCTTGACGATATGCGCCGCGATGGCGGCTCGCCGAATTCAGGGCGTGGTGGTCGCTCTGAACGACAGCATTCATGCGGCGCGCGAGGTGACCAAGAGCCAGACGCTCAATGTCGAAACCTTCAACTCCGGCGTCTGGGGCAGTCTGGGGCACGTGCGCGCGGGCCGCGTGATATTCCATAGGGAGCCGCTCCGGCGACTGCACCTGGCGCTGCTTCCCGACGAACTGCCCTCGGTCTTTATCGTGCCGATGTACGTGGGCGCAGGCGGCGAACTGATAGAGGCCGCCGTCGCCCGTGGCGCGCGGGGCATCGTCGTCCAGGGTATTGCCTCCGGGCATGTCAACGCCGCGATGCATGACGCATTGGTCGACGCGCTCGACGCCGGCGTCTCCGTGGTGCTGGCCACGCGGATTCCGTCTGGGGGGACGCGGGTGGGATACAGCTTCAAGGGATCCTCGCATACCCTCGTATCGAAGGGCGCGGTTTTGAGCGATGATCTATCCCCTTGGAAGGCCCGTATCCTTCTGATGCTCGCTTTGCAGAACGGTTTGCGGTGCCCTCAGGCGCTCGGCAGACTCTTCGCGGACGATGAGGTTCCTGTCAGTTCCGTCGACGCGCCATCCTAAGATCGCGTCCGGTGATGGTGTGCTGTGAACCCGGGCCGGGGTTTGCACTGATTATCACTGTGAAATGAAGCGAGATGCGTTCGCCACGCTGCAAGCGGTTATTCGAAACGGAACGCTGACGGCCGCCGCCGCGGAGCGGCACCTGACCGTCAGCGCGGTCAGCAGCCAGATGAAGCAGCTGGAGGCCTACTTCGGCCAGCCGCTCTTCGACAGATCGGGCGCGCAGCTGCGGCCCATGCCCGTGGCCATCAAGGCTGCACGCATCATGACAGAGGCCTTGGGGCGTATCGAAGCCCTGCGCAATGAAAGCCAGATAGCGGTAGGCGGGGTGATAACGGTCGGGCTGCTGGAATCGATGCTCCCGCCGCTGCTTCCCTTGATCATCAGCCGCTGTGCGACTGAATTTCCCGAACTGGATATCCGGCAGTCCTCGGGCCGCAGCCTGGCGCTTCAGACCGCGGTGAAATCAGGAGACCTGGATGTGGCGCTGATCGCCCAGCCCGAAAAGGGCGCATCCAGCCGCCTGGACTGGCAACCCATGGAGGCGCGCGAGCTTGTGCTGGTCGTCCCGCCTCAGGAACGGACGCTCACCGTGGCGGATGCGTTTCGCCGATATGAGTGGATACGCTATGAACGCAATACCACCACGGGGGTGCTGGCCGCCCGGTATATCCAGTCGCGCAACCTCAAGGCGCGCGAGAGCAAGGAGCTGGACAGCAGTGGCGCGATATTGGCGCTGGTCAGCGCGGGGCTAGGCGTATCGATACTGGAAATATCGGATCCCCGTATGCTGCGGGTCTATCCGGTCCGGGTAATAAGGCTTGGTAAACGACCGCCATGCTATCAACTGGCCTTGGTCACGCGTAAGTCGGATACGAATAAGCGCCAGGCCCTGGCTCTCAAAGACGTGCTGAAATTCGCCTTGGGCGAGGTAAGGGCGCAACGCCAGGCTGCCGGACTTTGCGATTGACGTTCGGATCAGCGTATTCAGATCGGCACGTGCTTATGTCGGCAAAATCGTCGTCGCGCCCGCAAATACATAGCCCTGTCCCCGCACGGTATGCAAAGGCAGTTCAAGGTCAAGCTTGCGGAATTTCGTCCGCAGCCGGCTCAACAGCACGGATAGTGACCCATGCGATCGTGGCAGCGCGCCCGGTTGTGGAGCGATCGCTTGATAGGCTTGTTCGTAAGTCAGCTGGCGTCCTGGTGCTTGAAATAACGCAAGAAGAAACTGCTGCTCCGTTCGCGACAAGGTGATCGATTCGCCGTCGGGAGAGAGCAGCGAGAAGCGGCCCTCCGCCAGGCGCCAGGTTTTTTCGGCTACGACTGGCGCGGGCAGCCTGGCAGGCTCGTTGACGAGAACGGGCAGGGACGCCCGATGTTCGTGTTTGTGGGACAGGCGTCGTCGAATAAGCTTTAGCGTATCGGCCAACTCATCGGCGCGGTCGCTCATTCCGTCAAGAAGCAGGTCTATGTCGTCCCGGTCGAGGGGCACCGGGCTATCGCCCCAAAGTGCCGGTTCGGTGACGACTGACGGGAGGGAGATTTGCCGCTTCTGCTCCAGCAGGGCGGTCATTCCTTCTTTCCTGGCTTCCGTTTCGCCATTGAACTTCGCGCTGGCCGCGATAAGCCGATCCGGGCCAAAGCCGGTCGTCTCGCAGTCCGCAACGAGGAGGAACCACGTATACCTCGCGCGAGGCAGCTGGCACATCAGCAGCGTCAGGCGATGGTTATCTTCAATATGTATGAAAGGGGTCACACTGATCCTCGTGCGTCCGCCCGAGTTTTCAAAGCCCAGTGGAATCGGCGTGTCATTCCGGCAAAAATTCTAATTCAAATGACTGTCGGCCGGGAACTTTGTAACACTTAGGGTAAAAACCGGTTTGAGTGTCCGCTCATCGCTTGCGTCGATTTACCGCGCAATTCTCGAAGAGCAACTCGCGCAGCCAGCGCTGGGCCGCGTCGCGATGCGTGCGTTCGTGCCATGCGGCAGTCTTCGTAAATCCGGGAATATCCAGCGGCGGCTCGAACACCGTCAGGCCCTCCATGCCCGCCACCAGCCGGCTGGGCAGGATGGCCACCAGGTCGCTGGCCCGCAGGATCTCGGGCAGGATGAGGAAGGATTTAACCGACAGCGTGACCCGCCGCGATTTTCCGAGTTTTTCTAATGCATTGTCGGTCACGCCCCTGAACGCTCCACCCGAGTAGGACACCAGCGCATGATCCAGCGCACAGAACTGGGTTGGTGTCAGGCGCCGGCGGCCCTGTGCGGCCGGGTGCCCCTCACGCATGACGCACACGTATTTTTCTTCGAACAGGTTGCGCGCGTGCAGGCCGGGTGGCGTGCTGTCCGGCGTCAGCAAGGCCAGGTCGATTTCGCCGCGCTCCAGCTGGACCGATATCTGCGCGTCATCGACCGGAACCAGGGCGATTTGCACACGCGGGGCCTGCCGTTTCAAAGCGGACAGGAATGGCACCGCGATGGCACGTAGCGCATAGTCCGTGGCCGCGATGGTGAATGTCTGTTCCGCGGTGGCGGGGTCGAAGGTGGGTGGCTGGATCAGAGCACCGACCTCGCTCAATATCTGTTGCAGCGGCTTGACCAGATCCAGCGCGCGTTCTGTTGGCACGACACCGTGCGAAGCGCGGACGAACAGGGGATCCCCGAAGGCAGCGCGCAGGCGGGTGAGCATTCCGCTCATCGCGGGCTGCGTCACGCCAAGCCGGGCCGCAGCCCGCGTGACGTTGCGCTCGTCGAGCAGGGCGTCCAGGGCCTTGAGCAGGTTGAGATCGAGGGCCTTGATATTCTTCAAAATTATGGGACTCAGGAATTTTGAATCCTGATCTTATCAACCCTTAGCCCCCCTCGCTCGGTGAAGAGCGCCCCGATTACGGCTGCCTGGCCTTGCGCGCGGCCGCGACCAGGCCGTCCAGCCAGTCTTGATGGCCGTTGATCATGGGATTGGGCTTGGTGTCGTGCAGCTGTTGTGCCGGTTTGCCCTTCTGGACTTCTTGCGTAAGGATGCGCACGCGGCCGCCGTCCAGGTCCTCGACCAGCCAGGCATGGAGCACGTCCAGGCGGTTATCCGCGCCTTGCTCGCCAGCCCAGCCGTGCCAGGCTACGCGGCCCGGTTGACCCGCGGCCGGCGCGACGTATTCGGTGCATTGCGCCTCGACCGGGAAGCCGAAGGTCTCGAAGTAGAAGCGGTCGCTGTCGGCCAGCTCCGGTCCCTTGCCGTCATGGAAGCGCACATTGGCAGAGTTGGCGTAATAGGTCGGCCATTGCGACGGCGTGGCCAGCAGGGGCCAGATGTCGGCGACGGTCAGGCCGGCGACGATGACCTCGTTGGATGCAAAATTCTCGGTGGTGCCGGGCGTGTAGGCTTCAGGCCAGAGGATGGCGTTCATTTTCATGGAAGTATTTCCCGGGTTTCCCGGGTTCAGGCAGACAAAACCACGGAATCTCGTGGGGACAACGTCATGATGGTGGCCGCTCTGAAATAAATCCAATCCTGGTTTTTTATTTCCGCCATCAGTCAGGCAAATATCACGACACGCGCACCAGCGGCTTGCCGGAGAAATCGCGGTGCTTCAGCGCATTCAGCAAGGACGCCAACTCGGCAAAGTCCCGAATGACGCGGGGTTCGGATTGCAGCTGGCCCTGTGCCAGATCGTCCAGCATCCTTGCGCCCGCGGCAGTCAGTTGCGCCCAGTCGGCGTCGTCGCCGTGGACATGCAGCGCACCCAGCGCGACTTCGTGCATGGACAACGTCAATCCGAATGGCGGGCAAGGCCATTGCGGCACACGATCCTGGATGCAGACGAGGTGGCCGTTGGCCCGCAGGGCAGCGGCCATGCGCGTTGCGTGATCGCCGCTGACGGTGTCGATGACGGCGAAGAAACGGCGGTCGCCGCTCCAGTCCTGCTTATCGGCCAAGGGGCCGGCAATGCAGTCGCTTGCGCCCAGGGCGCGCAGTCGGTCCCAATGGCGGGCATTGGCCATCACCGTGACGGTGAAGCCGCGAGCGACGGCAAATTGCACCAGGTATTGCCCGACCGCGCCGCCCGCGCCACTCACCAGCAGGGGCTGGCGCGGCTTGACGGGCACTTTGTCGATTGCCAGCCAGGCCGTCAACGCGGGACATGGAAAGCTGGCGGCGACCTCGTCATCGACCGCGTCGGGCAGGCGCAGCAGCGCGCGTGCCGCGACGGGCGTGTATTCGGCGAAGCTGCCATGGCCGTGCAGGGTCGTGTGATACGCGACGCGGCGGCCCAGCCATTCAGCAGGAATGCCCGCACCCACGGCCGCCACCACGCCGGCGCCGTCGACACCAGGGATATGGCCGGTTTGCCAGGAGGGCAGTTTGCCGTCCAGCACCTTCCAGTCGACCGGATTGAGGCCGATCATGCGGTTGCGCACCAGCAACTGCCCGGGTTCGGGGCGTGGCATGGGCAGGGTTTGCAGCTGCAATGCCAAGGGGTCGGCGCTGCCTTGCCATGTCCAGGCTTGGTAGTTTTGGGGGAGTTGGGCGTGGGGCATGAATTGCTTTGAATCAAGAAGGGACATGCGGATGAGAGAACGTTCCACGTGTCGATATTTGCGTAAGACTAGACGTCTGGGGCTCTATTTGGCACCGGTGGACGGTTATTCCCTCGATAAGACTTCCTTATGCTTCCTGGTGCCGCCCGGCCCTCGTACCGTTGGGCTCCAGTTCGCGCCTTCAAGCGCTAGCGGAAGATTGTTGGTTTACAATCAATAATCATTCCCATTATCGTTTGATGAGGCAGGCGCGCGTGCAATCCGTCAACTATCCGTCCTCTGACGAGTTCGTCAGGCTGTATCGCGAGCATCATGGCTGGCTCGTGCAGATGCTGCGGCGCCGGCTCAGCGGCAATACGGAAAATGCGGCGGATCTGGCGCACGATACCTTCGAGCGCGTCATGCGCGCCGAGTCATACACGGTGTTCGCCGAGCCGCGCGGTTTCCTCACCACGATTGCCAAGCGGCTGCTGATCGATCAGTCGCGCCGCCGCGCCCTCGAACAGGCCTACCTGGATACCTTGGCCAGCCGCAGCGAAGCCACCGAGCCCAGCCCCGAGACGCAGGCGCTGGTGCTCGAAGCCCTGAATGCGGTTTGCCAGAAGGTGGAGCAGCTGCCTGCGCGCGTCCGCCGGGTTTTCGTTCTGGCGCAGGTGGAAGGGCAGCCCTATCTGGAGATCGCGCAGCAACTCGGCATCTCGGTGGCCGCCGTGCAGCGCGATATCGTCAAGGCCTGGCAGCACTGCTACGCCGTGTTGTACGCATGAGCGCGCAAGACGCCGAACGCCTGCCCCCCGACATCATCAAGCAGGCCGCGCAATGGATGATGCGCGCGGGTGACTCCCCCGATGCCGCCACCCAGGCCGCCTGTGCGCGCTGGCGGGCGTCCGACGCTCGCCATGAACTCGCCTGGCAACGCCTGCAAGGCATCAGCCAGGACATGAACGCCGCCACGGGGCTGCACGTCGCCGCCGCCACCGCAAGCAATACCGTCCTGCGCTATTGCGATCAGCGCACGCGCCGTAATGCCATCAAGTGGGTGATGGGCGGGATCGGCCTGGGAACAGTGGGGCTGATCGGTGTGCGTGAGGGGCTGTGGGGCGGAATTGAGGTGTATCGCACCGCGACCGGCGAGCAACGCGTCCTGACCTTGCCTGACGGCACGGTGTTGACGATGAACACCGATTCCACCATCGCGCTGCACTACGACTCGCAACAACGCAGGATCGACCTGCGCAGCGGCGAGATTGTGATCGCCACGGCCCAGGATCCGGCGGGCCGGCCGTTCAGCGTAAAGACCCGAAATGGCCTGCTGACGCCTTTGGGCACGCGCTTCATGTTGCGGCAGTTGACCGATAACCAGGAGTCCACGCGCCTGGCCGTGTTCGAAGGGGCGGTGCGCATCGATCCGGCAGTGGGCCCTCAGCCCAGTATGGTGTTGCACGCGGGGGAGCAGGTGGATTTCGGCGCCGGCGCGCAGTCGCCGGTGACCCCGGCACAAGACGAAACCGTGGCTTGGACGCAGGGCATGCTGGTCGGCAACCGCATGCGTCTGGATCAGTTCCTGGCCGAACTGGGCCGGTACCGCGCTGGATTCCTGCGTTGCGACCCCGAAGTGGCTGGCCGCGAGGTGACGGGGGCTTTTCGGATCGACGACACGGACAAGGCGCTGGAAGTGCTGGCCAGCGTGCTCGGCTTGTCCTTGCGGTACCGCACGCGCTACTGGGTCACCGTGGGGCGAGCGTGATCGCACTGGCCCGATGCTTCGGTCGCTTCACCAACAAAATTGTAACCACGGCGTAGTTTCCCGATTCTGGTTCGTTAGACATAGAGAGACCACGAGGCGCCCGCGGTCTGCTCACTCCATCCGACGAACCAGGAAAATTTCCCATGGCAATACGCCAGTCTTCATCCTCTCTTGCCGCGCCTTCTGCGCTGAAGTCGCGGCCCGCGCGCTTGCGGTTGACCCTGCATCTTGCTTTGGCGACGGCCGCGCCGCTGGCCGTGCCAGCGACGTCGTGGGCGCAGGCCGCCACCGGTGACGTCGCGTTCGCCATCGCGCCCGCGTCCCTGGACGAGGCATTAGGCCAGTTCGGGGTCGCGGCCAAGACCACCGTCGCCGTGGCTCCGGCCCTGACACGTGGGGTGATGACGCAGGGAGTGACGGGCCGCTACACGGTGGAGCATGGGCTGGCGCGACTGTTGGCCGGCACGGGCCTGGAGGCCGTCGCCAATGCCAACGGGGAAGGGTATCGGCTGCGGCGCGCGCCTCAGACTAGCTCCGGCATGTCCACGTTCGACCCGGTCACGGTCGAGGGCCTGGCCGACACCGCCGTCACCGAAAACTCCGGCAGCTATACCAGCCGGACGGTGACCATCGGCAAAGGCCAGCAAGCCTTGAAGGACATCCCGCAGTCGGTCACGGTGGTGACGCGGCAGCGCATGGACGACCAGAACGCCAATACGCTGGACGATGTGCTGGCCAACAGCACGGGCATGACGCTGTACAAGAGCCCGATGGGCGGAAACTACGTGTTCTCGCGTGGCTTTCGCGTTGACAGCTATCAGTTCGACGGCGTCAACCGGGCCTTCTATTACCCGCAGGCCAACAGCTTTACCAGCAACACCGTGGTCCTGGATCGCGTGGAGATCATCCGCGGCGCCACGGGGCTGCTGCAGGGCGCGGGCACGCCCAGCGCGGCGGTCAACCTGGTGCGTAAACGTCCACTCGCCGAGAACCAGGTGAAGATGAGTACCAGCGTGGGCTCCTGGAACAATTACCGCGCGGACATCGATGCCACCGGGCCGTTGAACGAGTCCGGGTCGTTGCGCGCGCGTGGGGTAGCCAGCTACAACGACCGCGAGTATTTCTACGACGAAGCCAAGAGCCGGACCGGGGTTCTGTATGGTGTGCTGACTTACGATTTCGGGCCCGATACGACGCTGACTGGCGGCGTCAGCTATGAAGAACTGCGATCCACGCCGTTTTTTCACGGGCTGCCGCATTACTCCAACGGCGCCGACCTGGGTTTGAAGCGGTCGACTTCCTTGGGGCAGGACTGGGCGCGTTGGAATGGCAAGCAGACGTCGGCGTTCGCGGAACTTGCGCATCGCTTCAACAAGGATTGGTCGCTCAAGCTGACCGCGACGTCCACGCAGGAATCCAACGATTCGAAATACGCTTTCTCCGATGGCGCGGTGAATCCCTCGACGCTGCTGGGGCCGTCCTTGTATGCCGGTGTGTTCGATTTCTCGACGCACAATAAAGCGCTTGACCTGGATATGGACGGCGCCTTCGACGCGTTCGGCCGCAAGCATACGTTGAGCGTCGGCGCCAGCTTTAACTACCTGACCAGCAAGAACGATTTCGCGCTGGCTCGCCTGAACCGCGCCGTTGATGTCTGGCGACCGGATCATCATGTCCCGGAGCCATCGGACGACTGGCTGCGCGATAACGCCTACCGCGGCGACGCCACCATCGTGAAAATGAAGCAGACCGGCGTCTATGGTGTGGGTCGCTTCAGCCTGGCCGATCCCTTGACGCTGGTGACCGGGGCGCGTGTCAGCTGGTACGAAAACACCAGCCGTTATCGCGATTCAGGGGGGCAGTACTCCGATCCGTATAAGGAAAGCGGTGTCGTCACGCCATACGGCGGGTTGATCTACGCTTTCAATCCGCAGTGGTCGGGCTATGCCAGCTTTGCGGAGATTTACGAGCCGCAGAATGCCCTGGATGCATCGGGGAAGGTGCTGGATCCCATCGTGGGCAAGAACTACGAAGTGGGCGTCAAGGGCGAGCTGCTGGACGGCCGGGTCAATACTTCAGTGGCGGTGTTCCGCATCGATCAGAAAAACCAGGCGCAGGAAGACCTGACGAACGCATGCACACTGGGTGATATTTGCTACCAGTCCAGCGGCAAGGTGCGCAGCCAGGGGGTGGATGCCGAAATCAGCGGTGAGGTGGCCAGGGGATGGCAGCTGTTCGCGGGCTACACCTTCAACACGCTGAAGTTCCTGGACGACACTGAAGTGCTGAACACCAACTTCGGCCGCACGTTCACGCCCAAGCACATCTTAAGGCTATGGACCGATTACCGCTTGCCCGGCGATTTGTCCGCCTTTACGGTGGGGGGCGGCGTGAATTATCAGACCGGCAGCTACACGGAAACGCGCAACGTGCGCGTGTCGCAAGGCTCCTACGCGATCTGGAACGCCCGCGTCGCTTACCAGTTCAACAAGCGCTGGTCGGCGGCGCTGAACGTCAACAACCTTTTCGACAAGAAGTACTACCAGACCATCGGCGCGCCGGGCTGGGGCAGCTTCTACGGAGAATCGCGCAACGCAACCCTTACGCTGCGCGGCAGCTTCTAAGGCTGGATTGGTGCTGCGACGGGTAAGCTTCCCACTGGGCGCTTCAAGGCGCCAGGCGCCCGGCGAAGCAGTCCTTCATCAAGCCATGCATGGCCGCAGCCGCCGGGGATAAGCTGCGGTCGGCCCGGCACAGCATGCCCAGGGTGCGTTCCACGCGCGGCTCGGTCAAGGGCACGAAAACCAGTTGATCCATCCAGGGCGGTAAACCGTATTTGGCCAGTACGGTGACGCCGACGCCGCGTTCTATCATCGACAGCAGCGAGATCATGTTCGACGCATAGAGCGCACATCGCCGTACCGGTTCAGCACATTCCCTGTCCGTCAAACCGCCGTGCGCGGTGGTGCCGATAAGCGTCAGTCCTTCCAGTTGCTCCCAACGCAGACTCTTCTTGCGCGCCAAGGCATGGTCGTGCCTGCACACCAATCCAAACGCATCGGTGATCAAGGGCTCGAAGGTCAGGCCCTTGTCGGCGGAGGTGCCCGCCGTCACGCCAAAATCCACTTCGCCAGCCAGTACCATGCGCGTGATATTGATCGAGTTATCGTCCAAAAGACGTAGCGCGACATTCGGATATTGCTCACGGTACCGGCTTACCAATTCGGGTAGCCAGTTGGTGGCGAAAGCCGTGATCGTGCCCAGGCTCAAGGTGCCGGTTTCACTGCGCGCGTGCCGCTCCAGCGCGTCCAACGTGCTGTCGTGACGGGCCAGCAGATCCCGCATCAAGGGCACACAGTATTGGCCATAAGGCGTCAGCGTGGAGCGGTTGCCTTGCTCCAATAATGGCTGGCCCAGCCGTGCTTCCAGCTGGCGGATCGCCAGGGACAGGGCCGGCTGTGAACGGCAAGCCTTGGCGGCGGCCGCCTGAAAGCTGCCCGTATCGACCACCAGCAGGAAGTACCGGAGTTGCACGGGCGAGATATCTGGCAAGGACATAAAAAATGCGTGGCTATAAGTTTTCCAAATACAAATATTAAAACATTAAAATTTACTTATAAAAGTCGCGTGCGCATACTGCGGGGCTGCCTTGTCCCGCCGAAGCCTGTTGATCGCCTTTGTTCTAAGCCGCCATGACCGATATTGCCCCGCGTGGGACCTTGCCCGCCCATTTCGACTTCTCCTATGTCGATGGCCTGCCGCGACAGGTCATGGATCGCTATTGCCTGTACGTCAACACGCCGGCCGTTACACCCAAGCCTGACGCGCCGCGGCTGTTGTTCGTCCCCGGCGGATATCACGGCGCCTGGTGCTATGCCCATTACATGCGCTATTTCAGCGAGCGGGGCATCGCCTGTGCGGCCATTGATTTCCAAGGACATGGCTCCGCCGCGCAAGGCGCCGATTTCGCGGATGTCACGGTAGCGGAGCTGGGCCGGCAGCTAATCGCCGCGCATGGCGCCTTGCCCGGCCCGTCGGTCATCGTCGGACACAGCATGGGTGCGCTTCCTGCCGCGCTGTGCGCCACGGCTCGGGATGTGGCGGGGCTGGTGCTGATAGCGCCGTCGCCACCCGGCAATCTGCCTGGCGCCAAGTCGGTCACGCCGATGCCGGCTGGCTCGATCTGCCCGATCCCCACGAAAACCCAGGTTCGAGACCGTTTTCTCGGCGTGGCCGATGACGTCGATGTCGCGTCGGTGATGGACCGGTTGACACCCGAAGGCGCCAGCATTCTGAACGACCGGTATCTGCTGCGTGTGGTGGTCGATGCTGCAAGACAGCGCGCGCCAGGCATCTGTATCGAGGCAGGGCGGGACAACCCTGAACGCCATCCCGTTGGACAGGACGCGGCCGTGGCCAGATTCCTGAACCTGGAATTCGTGCATCTGGCTGATGCCGTGCACTGCATGATGTACTCGGATCGATGGGTGGCAAGCGCCCGCGTGATCGAGGGCTGGTACAACAAGACATTCAACTAATAAGTGACGAGATCACGAGGAGACAACATGTTCAACCTGAAGCGGTATCGTGCCGGCCTGGCCGCCGCATTGACGCTGGGGCTGCTGGCGGCCGGCGTGGGCACCGCGACCCTGGCGCAGGCCGCGGACTGGCCGAGCCGGACGATCAAGGTCGTGGCGCCATCGGCCGCGGGCGGTGGCGCGGATCTGATCGCGCGTCTGGTGGCCCGCATCCTGGAGGACAAGCTGAAGCAAGGCACCATCGTCGAGAACCGCGCTGGTGCCGGCGGGATTCTGGGTACAGCCTATGTGCGTAACGCCGCGCCCGATGGCTACACCTTTCTGGTGTCGACCAGTTCCACGCATTCGGCCAATCAATATCTGTACAAGGAACTTCCCTACGACGCGGTGAAGGATTTTGAGCAGATCAGCTTGATCGGCACCTTCGGATCGGTTGCGCTGGTCGCGCCGAACAGCCCGTTCAAGACGCTGCCCGATCTGACGGCGTATGCGTCCGCGCATCCCGATAAAGTGTTTTTCGGCTATTACAGTTCCTCGTCGCAGGTGCCCCCGGAACTGTTGAAGGCGCAGGCCAGGCTGCCGATCAACGGCGTGGCCTACAAGAACGTCACGCAGATCATCACCGACCTGATCGGCGGGCAGATCGATTTTGCTTTCGTGGATTACCTGACAGCGATGGGACCACTCAAGGGCGGCCAGTTGCGGCCCCTGGCGGTGACGGGTACCGAGCGGCAGAGCGCCTGGCCCGATGTGCCGACGATGTCGACGTATCTGCCCGGCTTCAGCGTGGTCGGCTGGTATGGCCTGTCCGCGCCCGCGGGCACGCCGAAAGACATCATCGAGAAAGTGCAGGCCGCGCTGGAGAGTGAACTGAACAAGCCTGACGTAAAGGCCAGGTTCGAAGGGTATGGCGTGTCCATCAAGACGATGGATCACGCTCAATTCACCCAGTTTGTGAAAGACGACCGGCGCAATTGGGCCGAGTGGGTCAAGGTCGCGAAGATCCAGCCGCAATAACGGTCAACCCACTCAAGCGACGGGTCTCCCATAGTGCTGCGGCGTCAACGCTTCGAATGCCAGCGCCAATTGCAGCAGCGCGTTGTCCTGGCCCAGCGACCCGATGAACTGAATGCCTATCGGCAAGCCCGCCGCGTCGAAACCGTTGGGCAGGCTGATGGCCGGGTTGCCGGTCATGTTGAAGGGCATGGTCCACGGGAACCAGTTGCTGCGTATGCCTTCAATGCGCTGGCCGGCGATCTCGAATGGAGAGAACAGGTCCTGATCCAAAGGCAGGGCAGGGCGCAGCAAGGTCGGCGTGACCAGGATGTCGGCATTTTCCAGCAGGTTTTCGACATGGCGGAACAGGCGGGTCCGGCTGAACATGGCGTCCTGATAATCGGCGGCGCTGAAGTGCTCGGCCGATTCGATCTGCCGGATGAAGGTCGCGCTGAAATCGGCGGGACGCTCCTGCACCAGCTTGCCGAAGCGGGAGCGCCACACGGTATGGTTGACGGTCCGCCAGATGGGTTCCACGTCGAATTCGTCGCCTGCCTCGAAGGGTTCGAGCAAGGCACCGGCGCCGGCCATCGTGTCCAATGCGGCCTGGAAGGCGAGTTGGACTGAGGGTTCCACCAGCTTTCCCTTGGGCGCGAGACAGTATCTGATCCGCCGACCGGCGAATGAACCTGTCTTGCCGGCCTCCGCGACGGACGGCGTACCGCGCGCCCGCGACCACGGGTCGCAACCATGCGCGCCCGCCATCGCGTCCAACATCAGAACCGTGTCCATCACCGTGCGCGAAATCGGCGTGACATACGTCTGATTGCCGAAAGCGTCCTGGGCCTGGCTGTGCGGCACTACGCCCAGGCTCTGCTTCAGACCTACAACGCCGTTGACGGCAGCCGGGATGCGGGTGGACCCGCCGCCATCGGTCGCGATGCCGATGGGCCCGATGCCGGCGGCCACGGCGACGGCCGCGCCGCCGCTGGAGCCCCCGCTTGAATGCGCGGCACTCCACGCATTGCGCGTGTCGCCGAACAAGGGCGACCGGGTAATGCACTGGCTGCCGAACTCCGGCGTGGTGGTCTTGCCGAAAAGCACCGCGCCCGCGCGCTTCAAGCGCGCCACGGCCACGGCATCCTGCTCGGGGATGTGGTCCTTGTAGGCGAGGGTGCCATAGGTGGTACGGACACCGGCAGTGTCCACCAGGTCTTTCGCGGCGTACGGAATGCCGTGCAGCGGGCCCAGGTAGCGGCCAGCCATGATCTCCTGCTCGGCGGTTCGCGCAGCGTCAAGCGCTTCATCGCCGCACAGGGTGATAAAGCAATTGAGCGCAGGCTGAAGGCGTTCGGCCCGTTCAAGCGTGGAGCGCGTGAGCTCGACCGGCGATAGTTGTTTGCTGCGGATCAGCTCGGACAGCTCGACGGCGGACAGGTAATGCAGATCGTTCATGATTTCCTCGTGACGGGTAGCCAGCTTACGACCATGTCGATGGTCTTCTGCACATGCGTGAGCGCCAGGCGTTCAGCGGAAGCGGCATCGCCGTCCGCGATGGCCTGCATGATCGCCGTATGCTCCTGCACGGCATCGGCCGCGCGCTCGTGCTTTGCCCCAGGACGAAAAACCTGCGACGTCATGTAGATGGTCGGGATCTGGCGGATCACATACTCGTTGCCGCTCAATTCAAAGATGCGGGTGTGGAAGTCGACGTTGGCAGCGGTGTATTCGCCGATGTCCCAAGGTTCCAAGGTCTGGCGCTGACGTTCCAGAACCGGCTGCAGCTCGGCGATGGCGCGGTCGGCGGAACACGCCGCGGCCAGTCGCGCCGCCAGGCCATCGAGCACCTGGCGCACCTGATAAGCATCCAGGATCTGACGTGGTCCGGCGTTGATGACATTCACACCGCGGACGGTGTCGGCCGTGACCAGGCCTTCCTGCTCCAGAATGCGCAGCGCTTCGCGCAGCGGCGTGCGGCTGATGCGCAGCGTCTCCGCCAATTCGACCTGACGTAGCGGCCGGCCCGGCGCGTACTGGCCGCTGTAGATCCGCCCGCGAATCACACGTGCGACTTCTTCGACCAGGCGTGGACGCTCGCGCCAATCAAAATTCTCTTCCAGGCGATCCATGGGGTAAGTCCCAATGTAGGTACAAATGCGGCCCGCTTAGTATCTCAAAAAATACTGGACTCTGGATCCAGAATCCACAAATCCTAGGGGAAACACCGTGAGCCTGCCGAAGATGTCGAGAAAACTTCATACCAAACTCATAGCGGCCGCCGCTGTGTTGGGCCTGTCGTCCGCCATGTCGGTGCGCGTCGCGGCCGCCGTGGATGCACCTGCGGACTTGCCGCAAGGGCTGATCAAGATCGTCGTGGGCTTTGCCCCCGGCGGCGCGGCGGACCTCACCGCCAGGGCCTTCGCGGAGCAGTTGTCCAAAGAAGGTGTGAAGGAAGTCATCGTCGACAACCGCCCAGGAGCCTCCACTCGCATCGCCAATAGCTATGTGCAGCGCGCTGCCCCCGACGGCTTGACGTTGCTGTTGGCGACCTCGCCGTCCTTCACCATCTATCCCTACACGTACAAGAACCTGGGCTACGACGGCGAGAAGGACTTCCGTCCGATCGCGCTGCTGGTGGATATTCCCACGGCCATCGTGACGGGCGCGGACCAGCCCTACAGCAACATGAAGGAATACGTGGCATGGGCCAAGGCCAATCAGAAACAAGCCACCATAGGCCTGGCGGCGCAAGGCAGTTCAGGCCAGCTGGGTTCGATTGCGCTGGGCAAGGACATCGGTGTCGATTTCGCGCCCGTTGTCTATAAGGGTGCCTCGCCCATGCTCGTGGATGTGGTCAGCTCGCGCGTCTCCATGGGTTGGGATGCGGCCGCAAGCATGATGCCCTTGTATCAAGGGGGCAAGATCAAGTTTCTTGGGCTGAGCGGGTCCGATAGGCTGGCGTCCTTGCCCAACGTGCCGACGGTGAAGGAGCAGGGGTTTCCGCAGTTCGAAGCGGCGACCAGTTTCTACGCCATCTTCGCGCCGGCCGGCCTGCCCGACAAGACGGCAGCGGCCTTGGAGAAAGTATTCCTGAAGGCCGCTCAGGACCCCGGCCTGGTGAAGCGCTTGCAGGAGAACGGTCTGGTCGTGAAACCGATGGACCATGCGCAACTGGCGCAACGCGTACGAAAGGAAAAAGCGTTCTGGGAGCCTGTCGTCAAGCAATCCGGCATCCAGTTCGAATAAACCTGACTGACATCGGACGGTGCCGGCGCATGTCCGGCAGCACAGGAGCCCAAGCATGGATTTGATGGATCTCAGCGCGCGCGAACTGGCCAGCCTGATCAAGCGTAAGCAGGTGACGCCAGTGGAAGCGGTGCAGTCCGCGCTGGCGCGCATGGAGGCCCGCCGGGACTTGAACGCCTTCATTACCGAAACGGCCGACCTGGCGCTGGCAACCGCGCGAGCCGCGCAGGACAAGGTGATGCGCGGCGAACCCCTGCCGCCCTTGCACGGCGTGCCCTATTCGGTGAAGGACCTGACGGCCACCGCCGGCGTAAGAACGACCATGGGTTCCTTGATTCACGAACACCATGTGCCCGACTACGACGCGGTAGCGGTTGCGCGGGCGAAGGCCGCGGGGGCCATCCTGATCGGCAAGACGACGACACCGGAGTACGGGCACAAACCCTACGCCACGGCGCCTATCTTCGGACGCACCTACAACCCGATCAACCGCGATTACACGCCAGGCGCGTCGAGCAGCGGGGCGGCCGTGGCCGTCGCGGCCGGCATGGGGCCGCTGGCCCTGGGCACCGATGGCGGGGGCTCCATCCGCATTCCGGCATCTTGCTGCGGCATCGTCGGAATGAAGCCGACCCTGGGCGCGATTCCGCATCTGCAGGCGCCGGATCTCTACTCGCCGAATTCTTATATCGGCCCCATGGCCAGGGACGTCGCGGACACGGCGCTGTTCTTCGATGTGCTGGAAGGGCTTGATCGCGGCGACCCCTACGGCCAGGCCGGCAAGCCCGCCGCGCGGCCGGCGCCCTTGTCACTGCAGGGGCTGCGGGTTGCGTGGTTGCCGACGGCGGGGAATCCGGTGGACCCGGAAGTGGCGGCGATCACCGAACAGGCTGTTCGTGCGATGGAGCAAGCGGGCGCCATCGTGGAAACGGTGTTCATCGATTTCGTGGCCCTGGAAAAGCATTTCCTGGTGATCCATCGTGCCAGCGCGGCGGGCCGCATCGGTGCCAATCTGGAAAAATTCCACGACAAGATCGACCCGACCCTGGTCGAGGCGGTGCTCCAGGGCCGCGAACTAAGCGCCGTGGCGGTAATGGAAGCTGGTTATGCGCGGACGGATTATTTCCGCAAAGTGGAGCGGATCCTGGCGACGGCCGACGTATTGATCTCGCCGACCCTGTCCGCACCTCCCATGCATATCGACACCAATCTGGATGGCGAAGTGGAAATCGCGGGACAGGCGGCCGGAACGGTACGCGGGGCCTGGTATCCCTATACCTTTCCAATGAACCTGACGGGTCATCCGGCCTTGTCCATGCCTTGCGGACGCAATTCCAAGGGGCTGCCGATAGGGCTGCATCTATGCGGCCGCTGGCACGACGATCGTTACCTGCTGGGGGTTGCGCATCTGGTCGAAGAGACCCTGGCGGGATGACGCGCGCCCGTCAGCTGCCCGACGAAGGGTGATGCACCTGGCTGAACTTGAACAGTCGCTCCACTTCAGCCAGGTTCTTCGCCGCGCGCTTGCGGTTCTTGATCAATACCTCGGAGCACAAGGCGTTGACCAGCGACAGGCCACCGGTCAGCGAGGTCGCCGTGCTCAGCACCGACGTATGCACGGGCAGCAGCACGTCGGCCACCGCGGCGGTGGGCGACATCGGCCCATCCGTGATGGCGATCAGCTTGGCGTTGGCTTCGTGCGCATATTGCATGGCGGACACGGTCAGCCGCGCATGGCGGGGAAAGCTGATGCCGATCAGCACATCCTGCACGCCGATATCCTGGATCGGCTCCAGCGCTTCCCCGGCCACCGCGTTCACCAGCACCACATTGCCCAACATCTGATGCAGCTGGAAATACAGGGAATGGGCCAGACAGAAGGTGGTGCGCAGACCGATGATGTAGATGGTACGGGCGTTGGAAATGAAATCCACGGCCCGGTCCATCAGGGCAGGGGAGATGCCCCGTTCCGTCCGCAAGATGTCTTCGATATCCTGCTGGAACAGCTGCGAGTAGGGCCGCGCTTCGTGCTGGCGCTCGCGCGAGCTTATCTCCAGGCGTTGCAGCGGTTCCAGATGCCGGCGGATATCGCTTTGCAGGTCGCGCCGGAAAGCGGGGTAGCCCTTGTATCCCAGCAGGATGGCAAACCGGGTCACGGTGGATTCGCTGATGCCCAGGCGTTCGGCCACCCTGGCCGCCGGCAGCATGGCGACGTCCTCGGGCTTGTCCAACACAAACTGCGCGACGGCACGGGCGCCGTCGCTCATCTTGTCGAGGTTCTTGCGGATGCGGTCGTTGAGCTGGGAAGTAGCCATGGTGTGAAGGAAGCAGGCGCTGGCGGGTGTAGCAGGTTGGCGAAGAATAGCAGATGGAATAAATGAGAACGGCTGGCAAAAGCCAGCCGTTCAGCGGAACTTCCAGGGTTCTCAGGGGCGGCTTATTTCTGCGCCAACCCCGCCGCTTCGATCAAGGGACCCAGGGTCTTGTCGCTCTGTTCGAACTGCGCTTGCAGTTCCTTGCCGCTCATGGACTGCGGGATCATCGCCATGCTTTCCATCACGCGCTGGAACTCCGGATCCTTGACCGCCTGCGCCACCGCCGTCTCCAGCTTCTTGCGCACGGACTCGTCCAGGCCATTGGGCGCCGCCAGGCCCGTCCAGACGTCGGCGTCCCACTTGAAGCCCGACTCACGGATCGAAGGCACGTCCTTGATCGCGGCGATCTTCTGCGACGAGAAAGACGCCAGGAAACGGATCTTCCCGGACAGGACGTAGGGCAGGGCTTCGCCGGCCAGGGTGGCCACCTTGATCTGGCCGCCGAGCATGGCCGTCAGGATCTGCGCGCCGCCGCCATAGGTGACGTACTCCGTCGTCAGGCCCCGCTCCTTCAACATGCGCGCCGTCGCCAGGTGCGTGCCCGCGCCCAGGGTGGTGATGCCGAACAGAACCTTGCCCGGATGGGCCTTCATGTCGCCCAGCAGGTCATCCAGCGTCTTGTAGGGAGAGTCCGCCGGCACGGCCACGTAGAGCGTGGTCAAGGCGTAGTTGGCGATCATGGAAAAGTCTTTGTGCGGATCGTAGGCCACCGTCTGCATGTGCGGTGCGATCACCGCATTGGGCGGCATGAACACGCCCAATGTGTAGCCGTCCGCCTTGGCGCGGGCCACCTGGCCCAGCGCGATAGCGCCGCCTGCGCCCGGTTTGTTGACGATGACCACCGACGCGCCGGGCAGGGTCTTTTCCATGGCTCGGCCCAGGGCGCGCGCCGTGACGTCGATCGATCCGCCCGGGCTGAACGGTACGTACAGCTGGATGGGATGAGACGGATAGCCATCCGCGGGAGACGCGGCGTGGGCAGTGGTGAAGAGCAGGCCCGCACTGATCAGCAGGCTTCTGCTCCAGGTAGTGAAGCGACTCATAAAACTTCCCCTTGCTTGCAAGATCATGAGATAAAAAAATCATCTCAAGTATCTTGATGATTGAATTTAAGCTTTTGTTCCGGCAAAGCTACACACCTGAATCGAATCGATAAAGCAGGGGATTACCCTAGATATATCGTCGCAAGTCAGGAATAAAGTGGACCATAGCGTTGGCTGTCATGCAAGAAAAAAATCATCATTATTGTTGTAAAGACAAAAAACTTGCTTCAGAATTGAGCCTGAATCAAGCAGCAGGGCCAGGCCCGCAACCAGGAATCACCATGAAGCTCAATCAAATGCGCCTTTCGTTGGGCGTGGACATCGGCGGCACGTTCACCGACATCGTCGTGCTCGACGAAGCCTCCAACCGCGTCTGGTCGTTCAAGGAACTGACGACGCCGCAGGCGCCCGCGCAGGGCGTCATCCGGGGCATCACCAAGCTGTTCAAGCGCGAGGGCTTCCAGATGGCGCAGGTGGGCCGCGTGGTCCATGCGACGACGCTGTTCACCAACGCCCTGATCGAGCGGCGCGGCGCCAAGGTGGGTTTCATCACCACTGCGGGCTTCCGTGACCTGGTGGCGATCGGCCGCGAGCGCAAGTACGACATCTACGATCTGGAGATCGAGATGGTGGCGCCGCTGTGTGATCGCGATGCCTGCTACGAAGTGGGCGAGCGTATCGATGCCACAGGCGCGATCATCGCGCCCCTGGACGAGCAGGGCTTGCTGGTGGCGGCCGAACGGGCGCTGGCCGACGGCTGCAAGAGCCTGGCGGTGGGCCTGATCAATGCCTACGTGAACCCCGCGCATGAGGCGCAGGCCCGGCGCGTGCTCGAGCAACGCTATCCGGACGTGCCGTTGTCGATCTCGCATGAGATCGCCAACGAGGTCCGCGAATACGACCGCTTCTGCACGGTCATGGCCAATGCCTACATCCAGCCGCTGGCCATCGGCTATCTCAACGTCCTGGCGGGCGAGCTGCGCCAGATGGGGCTGACTTGCCCCTTGTTCGTCATGCGCTCCAACGGCGGCTTGACCACGCTCGAAGATGCGGCGCGTTCGCCCATCCAGTTGCTGGAATCCGGTCCCGCCGCGGGGACGCTGGCGGCAGCCTATTTCGCCAAGTCCTGCGGATCGGAAAACTTCGTGGCCCTGGACCTGGGCGGCACCACGGCCAAGCTGTGCGCGGTGGAACACGGCGAACCGCTGATCTCCCACGTTTTCGAGGCCGCTCGCGAGAAGCGCTTCACCCCTGAAAGCGGTTTGCCGATTCGCATCCCCACGGTCGACCTGATCGAAATCGGCGCCGGCGGCGGCGGTATCGCCCGCGTCGACAAGCTTGGCCTGTTGAAGGTGGGGCCCACCAGCGCCGGCTCGGAGCCGGGGCCGGCTGCCTACGGACGTGGTGGCGATCACCCGACGGTCAGTGATGCGAACCTGTTGTTGGGCTATCTGAACCCGGGCTACTTCGCCAATGGCGAAATCGCCCTGAATCGCGATCGCTCCGAAGCCGTGTTCGACCGCCTGAGCCGGCAACTCGACGTCACCATGGATGCCGCCGCTTGCGGCGTGCACGACCTGGCAAACGAGAGCATGGCCGCCGCCGCCCGCGTGCACGCGGCGGAACGGGGCCAGGATCCTTCGCGCCTGTCCCTGCTGGTGACGGGGGGGGGCGGTCCCATTCACGGCGGTGGTGTCGCCCGCAAGCTGAAGATTTCAACGCTGATCTGTCCGGCCGCTGCCGGCGTGGCGTCGGCGATCGGCCTGGTGCTGGCGCCGGCGCGCGTGGATCGCGCGCGCTTCCTGGGCGCCAAGCTGTCGGAGCAATCCTTGCCGTCCATCCGGGCCGCGTTCGCCAGCCTGGGCGACGAGGCCGCCACCCAGGTTGCCGGCATGCTGCCGGGCCAAGGCCAGCCGCAACTCACCTACGTGGCGGAGATGCGCTATGCCGGGCAAGGTTTCGAACTGTCCGTGCCGCTGACCGAAGCGTTGGCCAGCGCGGATCCGGTCGCGGCGATACGCGCCGGCTTTGAGGCCCAGTACAGCGCCGTGTTCGGTCAGACCCTGGCCTGGGGCGCCATCGAACTCATCATGCTGCGGGTCACGGCCAGTTTGACCCTGGTCGACGCAGCCGCCGTGCTCAGCTTCCCTGAATCGACTTCCGAGTCCGGCGCCGACAGCAGCGGCAGCGCCAAGGTTGCCGAGCGCGATATCCTGATCCCCGGCGACAGCGCCCCGTGCCGCGCGAGCGTCTACCGCTGGTACGCCATCGCGGAAGGCCAGGAAGTCGAAGGCCCGGCCGTAGTGGAACAGCCTGGTTCGACCCTGGTCCTGGCGCGCGGCGACAAGCTCAAAATGGGCAAGGGCGGCACCGCCATCGTCAGCATTGCCGGCGCGACGTCCCACAACAAGCAATTCGACAGTGTCAGCCTGGAAATCTTCTGGCGCCGCCTGATCGCCATCGTCGACGAGGCCGCCGCCGCGCTGGTGCGCACGTCCTTCTCCACCGTGGTGCGCGAGTCGGACGATTTCTCCGTGGTGCTGACCGATGCGCAGGGTAACGCCCTGGCGCAAGGCACCAAGAGCATCCCCGTCTTCATCGGCAGCCTGCCGCGCACGGTGCGTCATTTCATCGAGCATTTCGGCGTGGACAACATCCACGAGGGCGATGTCTACGTGACCAACGATGCCTGGCTGGGCACGGGCCACCTGTCCGACATCAACGTCGCCGCGCCCATCTTCCACAACGGCCAGCTGGTGGCCTTCGCGGCCAGCACCGCCCACGCGGTGGACATCGGCGGCAATTCCAACGCCTACGCGATCCCGGACATCTTCCAGGAAGGTTTCCAGATTCCCATCATGAAGCTGAAGGACCGTGGTGTCGTCAATGACGCCATCGTTCAGCTCCTGTCGAAGAACGTGCGGGCGCCCGATCAGGTGGTGGGCGATCTGTTCGGGCAGATTTCCGCGCTGAGCGTCATCATCCGCCGCGTCAAGACGGTGATGCAGGAGTGGAACCTGGACCACCTGCAGGACTTTGCCCGCGAATCGTTCGCGCGTACCGACACCGCCACGCGCAACAGCATCCGCGCGATTCCCAATGGCACGTATCCGGCCAGCCAGCTGATGGACGGCCTGGGCACGCCGCTCAAGCTCAATGCCAAGGTGATCGTGGAGGACGAGCGCGTCACGGTCGATTACGAAGGCACCGCGGACGAGATCCGCGCGGCGCTGAACGTCGCCTTTTGCTATACGCATGCCTTCACGGTCTACGCCTTGAAGTGCCTGCTCGACCCGGACAGCCCCAACAACGAAGGCTCGTTCCGCTCGCTGGACGTGCAGGCCCCGCAAGGCAGCATCCTGAACCACAGCTTCCCGCTGTCAGGGGGCAACCGCGCCACCGTCGGCCATTACCTGCCATCCCTGGTCTTCCAGGCCCTGGCGCCCGCGCTGCCGGCCAAGGTCCAGGCCAGCGCCGGGGCACCGATCTGGGCCATGCTGATCAAGGGCAAGACGGACGACGGCGAGAACGTCATGGTCAAGGGGTTCTTCAACGGTGGGGTAGGCGGCTCGCGGGCACGCCATGGCCTGTCGACGCTCAGCTGGCCCAGCAATATTTCGGGCGCGCCGGTGGAGGTGCTGGAACGCCTGGGACCGGTGCGCGTCAATTACCGCCGCCTGCGTGCCGGCTCGGGCGGGCAGGGCTGGCACCGTGGGGGCGACGGCGTCGATATGGAGTTCGTGATCACGCGCCCCGGCACCTACACGCTGAATATGGTGGGCGATCGCGTCCACCACGGCGCGCCAGGCTTGTTCGGCGGCACCGAGGGCCAGACCGGCCAGGCGCTGTTGAACGGCTTGCAGGTCGACCTGCGCAAGAGCCATGACCTGAAAGCCGGCGATGTGCTGATCGTGCGTACGCCGGGTGGCGGCGGCTTCGGTGAGCCCGGCTGGACCGAAAGCGACGCGCGCGCCATTGCTGGCGCGTAATCCCCTGACTGATATCCGGCGGCCCGGCCCTTGAACGGCAGGGGCCGCAACCTGAACAAGGAATAGCCATGTCCATAGGCAACCGAATCTACCCGCGCATCTGGCCCGCCCTGGGCGAGCTCGTCGAACAATACCGCGATCTGCCGGTCGCCAACATCAGCGACTCCATGCAGCGCATGGCTGGCGGGGGCTGCAATCTGCGTCCCTACCATGACGGCACCTATCTGTGCGGCCAGGCCCTGACGGTGAGGGTTCGTCCTGGCGACAACCTGATGGTGCACCAGGCCATCGAGATGGCGCAGCCGGGCGACGTGATCGTGGTCGAGGCCGGCGGCGATCTTACCAATTCCATCATCGGTGAGTTCATCCTGGCCTATGCCGCGCGCAAAGGCGTGGCCGGGTTCGTGATCGACGGCGCGATCCGCGATCTGGGGGCGATCCGCAAGTCCAGTATGGCGGTCTACGCGGCTGGCGTCACGCATCGCGGCCCCTACAAGGTCGGCCCCGGGGAGATCAACGTGCCCGTGGTGATCGGCCAGATGACGGTACAGCCGGGCGATCTGATCGTCGGCGACGACGACGGCGTGCTGGCCATCGCCGCCGCGGACGCCGCCGCGCTGTTGCAGGCGGCCCGCAAGAAGCATGAAGCGGAAGAGGGCAACTGGGCGCGCATCAAGGACGGCACGGACGATCGCTCGTGGGTCGAGAAGGCTGTGCGCGCTTCTGGTTGCGAATTCGTCGAGCCGGCCGCCGGCGCGGGTAACTGAACACTTTCCACAGGTAGGTCATGTCGAACTTTTTTTCCAGCGCGGTCCTGCGCATGAATCCGTCCGCCACCATGAAAGTGGCGCAGACCGCACGCGAGCTGAAGGCGGCCGGCCGTGACGTCATTTCGCTGAGCACCGGCGAACCGGACTTTTTCACGCCGGCGCATATCCAGGAAGCCGCCCGGGCGGCGGCTGCGCGGGGCCAGACCAAGTACACGCCGGCCAACGGCATCGAGCCGCTGCGCCAGGCCATCGTCAACAAGCTTGCCCGGGAAAACGGCCTGCAATACGACCTTGGCGAAGTGATGGTGTCCAACGGCGCCAAGCAGGTCATCTCCAATGCGCTGATCGCGACCATCAACCCCGGCGATGAGGTCATCATCCCGGTGCCGTACTGGGTAACGTATCCGGAGTTGGTGGGGATGCTGGGCGGCGTGCCGGTCTATGCCCAGCCGGAAGCCGGCTCGTTGAAGCTCACCCCCGCGGTGCTGGAACGCCACATTACCGTCAAGACCAAATGGCTGATGCTGAATTCGCCCTGCAATCCCTCGGGCGCGGTGTATAGCGCCGACGAGTTGCGCGGCCTGGCTCAGGTGCTGGCGCGCCATCCGCACGTCCACGTCATGAGCGACGACATCTACGAGCACCTGGTCTACGACGGCGCGACATTCGCCACCTTGCCGCAGGCGGCGCCGGAACTGAAGGCGCGTACCCTGGTGGTCAACGGCGTGTCGAAGGCCTATGCGATGACAGGCTGGCGCATCGGCTACGCCGCCGGCGACGCGACGCTGCTCAAGACCATGCAGAAAGTGCAGAGCCAGCTGACGTCGGCGCCGAATTCCGTGGCGCAATGGGCCGCGGCGGCTGCGCTGGGCGGTCCGTTCGACGAAGTGGCCGGGTTCTGCAAGGCATACGCCCAGCGTCGCCTGTTGGTGGCCGAGATCCTGCGCGCGGCGCCGGGCCTGCGCTTTGATCTTCCGGAAGGCGCGTTCTATTACTTCATCTCCTGCGAGGGCACGCTGGGTAAGCGCACCAGCGCCGGCAAGGAAATCACGTCGGATCAGGATTTCGCCCGGGGCCTGTTGATGGATGCGGGTGTGGCCGTGGTGCCGGGCGCGGCATTCGGCGTGGCGAACTATTTCCGTATTTCGTTCGCGACCGACACGGAAGCGCTGAAGAAGGCCTGCCAGCGCATCGTGGATTCCTGCGCATCGCTGAAGTAGGAAAATGATCGTGAGCAAACCCGCGGTGCTGATGGTGACGAAGAACAGCGCGATGCATATCGAATGGATGCGGGCGCACTTCGACATGACGGTGGCGGCCGATGCGGCGCAGCGGGAACGGCTTATCCAGGAACAGGGTGAGCGCTTCCGCTGCGTGCTGACGAATGGGTCGGAAGGGTTCACGGCCGTGGAAATGGCGGCCATGCCCAATCTTCAGCTGATCTGCGTGCAGGGGATCGGCTATGAGAACGTCGACGTGGCGGCGGCACGTGCGCTTGGCATCAAGGTGGTCAACGGCGCCGGCAGCAATGCCGTGACGGTGGCGGATCATGCCTTCGCCTTGCTCTTCACCATCGTGCGCCGGATTCCCATGCTCGACACGTATGCACGGGCGGGCGGTTGGCGCAGTGGACTGACTCCCATTCCTGTCGTTTCGGGGCTGCGTCTGGGCTTGTGCGGGATGGGCGCCATTGGCCAGATCATAGGTCGGCGGGCGGCGGCGTTCGACATGCCGGTAGGGTATTTTTCCCGGTCGCCCAAGCCGGATGCCGGCGAGTATTTCCCGGACATCGGCAGCCTGGCCGCCTGGGCGGATATCCTCATCGTCGCCTTGCCCGGCGGCCCTGAGACGCATCATCTGGTCGATGCGGAGGTGCTGCGGGCCTTGGGACCGGAGGGATATCTGATCAATGTGGGCCGCGGCAGTGTCGTGGATACCCAGGCCTTGGTCGCGGCTTTGACGGATCAGCGTCTTGCCGGTGCCGGGCTGGATGTGTATGAGGGTGAGCCGGCGTTCCCGGCCGCGTTCGAGGGCTGTCCCAATCTGGTGGTCACGCCGCATGTGGGCGGCTGGTCGCAGCAGGCGCTGGACAACGCGGTGCGGCGCTTCATCGTTAACGCGCGCCGGCATTTCGCGGGGGAGCCGTTGATCGGGGTGCTGTGATCGGGGCAGTCGGGGTAATCGAGCTAAATCGGGCTAATCGAGTCCAAGCAAGCGTTCGGTCTCACGCGCCAGGCTGACCAGGCGTGGCCCGATGTCGGCGGCGCGTTCGCGGTAGGGGCCATCGCCAGCCGGGACGCCGCAGTTGAAGATGTACAGAAGGGATTGGTAAGGCCTGATCAGGGGCGCGGCAAAGCCGAGCGCGTCCGGCCGCCACTGCATGTTGTTGCCGCAAAACCCTTTTTCTTCCAGGTCCCGTCTGGCGGCGGGCAAGGCAGCGATATGCGCGGCGTAGTGATCGGGATCGGCGACGCGCAGCTGATTCAGAATGCTGGCCCGTTCCGCCGACGGGGCACGCGACAGCCAGGCCTTGCCCGCGGCGCTGGACAAAAGCGGCAAGGCGGCCCCGATATCCGGCCTCGTCTGTAAAGCCTCGTTCGATCTGGCGGACTCCACATAGACCATCTGCAGGCGGTCGCGTACCACCAACGACACGGCGCCGCGGGCATGGTCGGCCAGTTGTTTCATCAACGGTCGCGCCAGCTGACGTATCTGCATGCTCGCCAGCAAGGGATAGCTGAGGGCCAGGACCGAGGCGCCAAGACGATAGCGGGGCGGCGTGCCGGTGCGCCGCAGGTATCCCAGTTCGACCAAGGTATGCGTCAAGCGCGCCACCGCGCTTTTGGACATGCCTGTCCTAAGCGCGAAATCCTTGTTGGCGAGCACAGGCAGGTCGGCACTGAAGCAGGCGAGGATGTCCAGGCCATGGGCGAGCGTCGTCGCGAATTCGGCGTCCTTAGTCATGGCTTGATTCCGCGGGGACAGCCTTTTCCATCTTTGCTGCGAGCGCGACAAGCTTTGGGGCGATGCGCGCACGCAGTTCGTTCCCTCGGATCCTGCGCACTGGGATGCCGCAATTGAAAACCAGGATTTCGCCATCCACCGGCTTGCTCAGGGGCACCGCGACGGCATGCACGTCGGCGTGCCAGTCGCCTTCGGCAACGCAATAGCCGAATGTCGTAAAGTCCTGCCGCGCTTGCTCCCAGGCGGGCTGATAACGCTTCCAGCTTTCCGCATCGCTATGCTGCAAAGCATCGAGGGCGGCCTGGCCCTCCGGGTCTCCTCGTTCGAGGGCCTGCGCCAGCCATGCGCGTCCCATCGCGGAGGACAGCAGCGGAAGAAGGGCGCCGATGTCCGGCCGAAACGCGACGGCATCGTGTCCGCGGCAGGTTTCCAGATACACCATATGCAAGCCGTGCCGCATGCCTAACGAGGCAGAGCCGCCGGCCGCGTCGGCCAGCCGCTTCATGTGCGGCCGGGCGAGCTGGCGCAGCTTGATGCTCGCCAACAGGGGATAGCTCAAGGACAGCAGGGCTGGACCGAGCAGGTAGCGGCGCAGGCCCGCGTCGTAGCGTAGCAAGCCGCGCTGCATCAAGGTGGTGGTCAGCCGCGAAATGTGGCCTTGGACAGGCCGGTACGGTCGGACAGTTCCCGATTGCTGAGCGCCGGCTCGCCATGACGAAAGGTCTGCAGCAGTGCAAGTCCGTGCGCCAAGGTCGTAGCGAATCCCGGGGCGGCATGCAGGGGGCTGCGGGGCATGGGCGTCGTGATTATGCGTGGTCGGATCGGCAAATCATAGCCGTTCGGCACCGGCGGGAGTATCCGTAGCGTTCAAAATAACGAAACAGATGTCTCGGAATCCTTGGCCGTTTGCTAGCCTAGGGCAAGCCTTCCCAACAGAGGAAAGGCAGGAAATCAGGAGACATGCGTGATCCGCGATCCCGAAGGCTTTGAGACTTTCATCGACTCCCTGCGCAAGTTCGTGCGGGATCGTCTGGCGCCGCGCGAGGCGGAAATCGCCCGTTTGAACGACGTGCCGGAAGATCTGGTGCGGGAGATGGCGGATCAGGGCCTGTTCGGCTATTCCATACCGGAAGCATATGGCGGCGCGGGAATGACCACCGAGGAGCTGATCCGGGCCGCCCTGGAGCTGTCGCAGTGTTCCGTGGCATTTCGCGCGCGGGTCGGCACCAACACCGGTATTGGCTCCGAGGCCCTGGTGGCGGACGGCACGGAAGCGCAGAAGGCGGCCTATCTGCCCCGGTTGGCGAGCGGCGAAGTAACCGGGTGCTTTGCGCTGACCGAGCCGAACGCCGGTTCGGACGCCACGGCGCTGCGCACGACGGCGGTGCGTGACGGCGATCACTACGTGCTCAATGGTGAAAAATGCTTCATCACCAACGCGCCGCTCGCGGATTTTTTTACCGTGATGGCGCGGACCGACCCGGCGGCGCCCGGTGCCAAGGGCATTACTGCCTTTCTTGTGGAACGGGGTACGCCGGGACTGTCGACTGGGTCCCCCTATGACAAGATGGGGCAGGCCGGTTCACCGGTTTCGGCCGTCTATATGAAAGACTGCCGGGTGCCCGCGAGCCAGATCATCGGCGGCCGCGAGGGGCAGGGCTTCAAGACCGCCATGAAAGTCTTGAACAAACAGCGCATACATCTGGCGGCCCTTTGCGTGGGGCCTGCAATACGCATGCTGGACGACACCATGCGTTTCGTGGCCGAACGAGAGCAGTTTGGACGTCCGCTCATGGATTTCCAACTGGTGCAGGCCATGATCGCGGACTGCCAGACTGAAATTCAGGCAGCCCGCGCCCTGATCCTGCAGACCGCGCGAGAGCGTGACGCCGGGCAGGACGTGACCTTGAATGCCTCGATCTGCAAATACTTTGCCTCGGAAATGTGTGGCCGCGTGGCCGATCGCTGCGTGCAGATGCATGGCGGCTACGGTTACATCAGCGATTACGGCATCGAGCGGTTCTACCGGGATGTCAGGCTGTTCCGCCTTTATGAGGGGACCAGCCAGATCCACCAACTGACCATCGCCAGAAATACCCTGACCCAGGCGGGCTACACGCCCGGTCGCTAGGTCATGTTCCAAGGGACCGCGGTCGCAAGAAGCCGCTGGCCCTCCAATCCAAAGGAGACTCCGATGCTACTGAAGCATTTGCCAAGATGGCTGTGCATTGCCGCTACTGTGTTCGCTTGCGCGGCCACGCCCGCTCATGCCGCGTATCCCGACCGTCCCATCCGTTTGATCATTCCCTTCGCGCCAGGCGGATCGACGGATGTCCTGGGTCGGATTCTGGCGGAAGCGCTGCATCCGGTTTTGGGACAGACCGTCATCGTGGAGAACAAGCCCGGCGCGGGCGGCAATATCGGCGGTGATTTTGTCGCGCGTTCGGCCCCGGACGGCTATACCTTGCTGTTGGCGGCGGCGGGGCCGACGGTCATCAATCCCAGCTTGTACAGCCATATGCCGTTCAATCCGGCCAAGGACCTGGCGCCGATCAGCTGCCTGGAACAAGAACATAACATGATGGTTGTAAACAAGTCCCTGCCGGTAAAGAACCTGCAGGACTTTCTGCAGTACGCACGGGAGCATCCCGGGAAGCTGTCCTTCGGGTCGCCGGGCAACGGCTCGCCCGCGCAGCTGGCGGGCGAACTACTGAAGCAAAAGGCCGGCATCCAGGCTCAACACGTTCCGTATAAAGGCACGGGTCCCGCGGTGACCGATCTGGTCGCCGGCCATATCGATTTCATCATCGACAACATGCCGGCGCTGCTGCCGCAGGTCAAGGCTGGCAATCTGCGGGCACTCGCCGTGCCTAGCGACAAGCGTGCCACTGCCGCGCCGGACATCCCGACTTTCGACGAGGCGGGACAAAAAGGATTCGTGGTCATGGCCTGGAAAGGGCTGATGGCGCCGGCCGGCACGGACCCCGCCGTCATCGAGCGGCTGCACGCCGCCGTGGTCAAGGTATTGCAGGATCCCCAGCTGCGCCAGCGCTTCCAGGATCTGGGGGCCGAGCCCCTGGGGAGTTCGCCGTCCGAGTTCGCCAAGCAGATTGCCGACGAGACCATCTGGTGGGGCAAGTTGGTCAAGTCGACGGGCACAAAGATTGAATAGGCAATGGCGCCAGGCCAACGCGGCGCTCGCGTCCATATCGGTGAACATCCAGGAGTAGCCATGCAAGAGGACAGGGATAAGGAGGTCATCGCGCTGTGCGAAAAAGTGCGCCGCTTTGTCGACGAGGTGGCCATTCCCGCCGAGTCACCGGCCATCGCACGCGACGTGCTGGCGCTCGATCAGCGCGTGAGGGCGCTGCGCGAGCAGGCGCGCCAGGCCGGTATCTATGCGCCGCAGTTGCCGCGGTCCTGGGGCGGGCTGGATTTGAGCTGGCAGGCGCTGGCCCGCGTGCTGGAGGAGGCCGGCCGGGGTTTTCTGGGGCCTGCCGCGCTTAACTGCGCGGCGCCGGATCAACCCAATATGCTCACCTTGCTGCAACTGGGGACGCCGGCGCAGCAAGCGCGCTTTCTGGAGCCGCTAGTGCGCGGGACGCAGCGTGCCTGTTTCGCCATGACCGAGCCGGCGCCTGGCGCGGGTTCAGACCCGTCCATGTTGCGGACGCGTGCCATCCGGCGTCATGGACAGTGGCTGCTGCAAGGGCACAAGAAATACATCAGTGGCGGGGTGGGGGCGGATTTCGCCTTGGTCCTGGCCCGCGCGGACGAAGGGGCGACGTTGTTTCTCGTCCCCGCGAATACGCCGGGCTATCGCACCGTGCGCGACATCGGCATGGTGACCGGCTACCAGATCGGTGGCCACGCGGAAATCATCCTGGACGATTGCGCGGTTCCCGAGGATGCGGTGCTGGGTGAGGTGGGCCAGGGGCTGGCGCATGCGCAACTACGACTGGAGCCGGCACGGCTGCTGCACTGCATGCGCTACCTTGGCCGCGCCCGTCGGGCGCTGGACTGCGCCAGTATTTATGTGAACCAACGAGATTCCTTCGGCGCGCGCCTTGCGGATCTGCAACAGATCCAGGCCATGGTGGCGGATTCGACCATCGAACTGCACGCCAGTCGGCTGATGACGATGGAATGTGCCGAGCGCATGGACGCCGGGCTATCCGTTAAACAGCAGAGCGCAATGGCGAAAGTCTTTGTCTCGGAGACAGTGAATCGGGTGGCCGATCGCGCGGTACAGATGATGGGGGCGCTTGGTTTGTCTGAAGACAGCCCAGTGTCAATGATCTGGCAGGAGTTACGCGCCTTCAGGGTCTACGACGGCGCCAACGAGTTGCACCGCGCGTCGATCGCACGCCGCTGTTTATCGCAGCACTCACGTTTGAAAGGAGACACGCATGTTCAATGACGAGTTTCTTGCGTATCGGCTGCACGCCGGTGCCTCGGACAAGGAGCCGCCCGAGGGGCGCTTCGACACCTTGCGTCCGGACCTGCTTTCGCCCGGCGACACGCTGATCAAGGTCGCCTACGCGGGGCTCAACTACAAGGATGCGCTTGCGTCGGCTGGCCGGGGCAACATCATCCGCGCCTACCCGCGCATAGGGGGTATCGATTTATCGGGCACGGTGGTGCATTCAGCCGATCCCGCGCTGGCCGCTGGCACGCCCGTCGTCGTACATGGCTTTGGAATCGGGGCGGATAACGATGGTGGTTATGCGCAGTACGCGCGCGTTCCGCATGATTGGGTTTTGCCTTTGCCCACACCTTTGACGCTGCTCGATGCCGCCGCGCTTGGCGCGGCGGGCTATACCGCGGCGCTGTCGCTTCACTGGATGGAGCACTGCGGACTGACGAGCGGCGACATCCTGGTCACGGGCGCGACGGGCGGTGTCGCCAGTATTGCCATCGATATGCTGAGCAACCGTGGCTTTCGCGTGGTGGCGATGTCCGGAAAATCTCAGGCTGAAGCCTATCTGCGCCAGCTGGGTGCGGCGGAGGTCATCGCGCCGGTGGAGGAATCCACGCCATTGCGTCCTTTGATATCCGCTCGATGGGACGGCGTGGTGGACTCCGTGGGCGGCCATCAGCTGGCACATGCCATTGCATGCTTGCGGCCGGATGGCGTGGCGGCGGCTTTCGGCAACGCGGGTGGGGCGGAGCTGCCGACGACAGTGATTCCCTTCATTCTGCGGGGAGTGAAGCTGCTCGGGATAAATGCCAACAGCCCCATGCCTTTACGCCGCCAGATCTGGCAAAAACTCGCCACTGAATATCGGCCGACGCGACTGGCTGCGGCCACTCGCGTCATCGAGCCCGAAGAATTGCCGCGCGCGCTGGCGGCCATGCTGGCGCGTGACAGCATCGGCCGTTGCGTCGTGAAATTTTCCTGAATTTCCTTGTGCCGAACATGAATACTCATTTTTCCTTGTCGCAGCTGTTTTCTCCGCGCAGCATCGCCGTTGTGGGGGCGTCGGCGACCCCGGGCAAGATCGGAGCAATGCCGATATCCTTGTTGCGAAGATACGAGTATGACGGGCGGATCATTCCCGTAAATCCGCGCGTCGCCGACGTGCAGGGACTGCCGGCGATCGCTGGCCTGGACGCCCTGGATGAGGCGGTAGACCTGGTTATCCTGGCGGTTCCCGCCGCGCATGCGGCCGCGGCGCTGGAGCGGGCGTGCCCTGGCCAGATTGGCGCGGCAGTCGTGTTTACGTCTGGATTCTCCGAGATAGGGCCCGAGGGCCAGGCCTTGCAAGCGCAGCTGTGCGCCGTCGCGAAGGCGCGCGGTATTCGCTTGCTGGGTCCGAATTGCCTGGGCTTCATGAATATACGCAGCCGGGTCTACGCCACTTTTACCCCGGCTGCCAGCGGGGAGGCCATCAAGGCGGGTGGCATAGGCATGGTGACGCAAAGCGGCGCGTTCGGCGCCTACGCCTTTTGCATGGCGCGTGACCGGGGCCTCGGACTTTCGCACTGGATCAGCACCGGTAATGAGGCGGATATCGACGTTGCCGATTGCATTGCCTACCTGGCCCACGACGAGGACACGCGCGTCGTCATGGCGTATATGGAAGGCTGCCGCGACGGGGACAAATTGCGCCTGGCCTTGGCCGCGGCACGCGATGCCGGCAAACCCGTGGTAGTGACCAAGATAGGCAGAACCCAAGCCGGAGCGCAGGCCGCGGCGTCGCATACCGCCGCGCTGGCGGGTGACGATGCGGTGTACGACGCGCTGTTTCGCCAATACGGCGCGGTACGCGCCCGCAGCATCGAAGAGTTCTTCAACCTGGGCTATGCCTTTGATACCTGGAAGCAGCCACCGCAAGGACGACGCCTTGGAATCCTGACGATTTCCGGTGGCGTGGGCGCCTTGATGGCGGACGAGGCCAGCGACGCCGGGCTTACCTTGCCGTCGCCGACGGCGGCTGTTCAGCAGCGGCTGTTGGAGCGCATGCCTTTTGGCAGTCCGCGCAACCCCATCGATGTGACGGGGCAGGCGGTTTCAGAGCCGGGTCTGCTGCTGAGCGCCGCTGAAGATGTGCTCGCTGACGGGATCTATGACGCGATGGCGGTGTTTCTTGCCGCCGCGGGCTCGTCGGAGGCCTTGTGGCCGACGTTTGAGACTTTCGCGCGAACGATGCAGGCTCGTCATCCGAAGGTGCCGTTGGCGATAAGCGCGCTATTCCCGCCGGCGCGCCGCCGGGAATTGGAGGCCTTGGGATGTCTGGTATTCGCCGATCCCAGCGCCGCGGTGAAAACCTTGGCCGCGGTCGTCAGGCCTTCGGAAAACGCCTCGGCCGGTCCTGCTATCCCCGCGACGCCGAGCCAGCCGCTGCGCGCAAGCTATAACGAGGTGCAGGCCATGGAAGCGCTGGCGCTTGCGGGAATTGCCGTTTCGCCCTGCGTCGTAGTGCAGGATGCTGAAGGCGCGGTAGCGGCAGCGGGTTCGTATTCCGGTCCTGTCGTGTTGAAAATCGTCTCTCCCGACATTCTGCACAAGAGCGATATCGGCGGCGTGAGGCTCAACGTCATCGGGGACGCGGAGGTAAGTGCTGCTTATGACGCGATTGTGGACGCGGTCAGTCGTCAGCGTCCGGACGCGGCCCAGGATGGCGTGCTGGTCTCACCCATGGCTCCCCGCGGCGTGGAGTGCATTATCGGCGTGCACCGCGATCCGATATTCGGGCCCATCGTGATGTTCGGTCTGGGCGGCATCTTTGTCGAGGTCCTGAAAGACGTCAGCTTCCGCCTGGCGCCTTTCGGGCGTGCGGAGGCGCTGGCCATGATTGCCGAAACCAAGGGCTACGCCATTCTGTCTGGTGCGCGTGGCTCGGCACCGGCGGATATCGATGCTTTGGCGGACGCGTTGGTGGCGCTGTCGATATTCGCCAGCCAGCATCGGGGTGAACTCGAATCCGTCGAGGTTAATCCGCTCGTGGTTCTGGCCCGGGGCAAAGGGGTGATAGCGTTAGACGCTGTCATCACGACCGCGACGGCTGGCTGAAGGTGTCAGGTCCGTGTCATTAAGGTCCCTTTAATATTTGAGCAGAAATTGAATTTCGAATCCTAAATATTGGGATTCGAAATTCTCAGTCCGGCCTGCTGCCCGAGAAACCGGTGCATTGCGCGATAGCCCGGTTTTGGTTTTCGGGCAGGCGCAGGGTGCTCGATATCAATGGAGACTGTTTGATGCGTCGTTTTTCCACGCTCGCTGCCGTGGCTGCGTTGGCTTTTGCGGCGAATGCCGCCGCCGAACAACCTGCCGGTTTCTGGACCACGCCCACCATCGAAGGCTACGGCAAGATTCATTACCTGCCGAACTCCGCCTATAAACCGGATCCCAGGCAGACGTACAAAATCGTCTTTGCGCTGACACAAGCCGCGAAGGCGCCGGATCAGGTCAATCCGGCATTGGACCGTGTCGCACGCACGGTGAACTTGTATGTCGCCGCTGGTGTGCCCTTGAAGAATTTGAAGTTCGTCGCGGTCGCGTCGGGCGCGGCCACGCAACTGGTGCTCGACGACGCGCACTACCAGGCTGCGTTCAAGACAGCCAACCCGAACCTTCCCCTGATCGAAAAGCTGCGCAAGGCCGGCGTCGATGTGGCCGTGTGCGCGCAGGCCGTCGCGGAACACGACTTCCAATATGAATGGGTCGACAAGCATGTGACCACCGCGCTGTCGGCATTGACGACAGTGACCACGCTCGAACATCAGGGCTACGACCTGATGGCTCTGTAAAGGACGGTCCCATGCAGATACTGCGTTCCGCCGGCTTGACCATGTTGGCGGTTGGCGCATTCGCCGCTGTCGTCGGCGCCGGATCGGCCGTTGCGCTGACCGAAACCGCGCCCGCGGCGCCCACGAAAATACTGCCGCCGGATTCCGCGGTATCGCCCCCGTGGCAAGGCGAAAAGAATAACGATGCCGTCAATCGCGGCTTCGAATTTACGGTGCCGGATGCGGACAATCTGGCCGACTTCCACGGCAACCCCAGCCATCCGGCGCTGTCCCTGTACGTGGGCGGCAATTATTTCTTCGCGATGGCCCCTTTGGTGAAGGCGTTCGAAAAGAAGTATCCGGAGTACAAAGGCCGTCTGTATTGGGAAACGTTGCCCCCCGGTTTGCTGGTGCGCCAGATGAAAGCCGGCGGCACCGTGACGGTCGGCAATATGACCTGGTCGGTCAAGCCGGATGTCTATCTGGCGGGATTGGGCGCGGTCAAGAAGCAGATTTCGGCCGGGCTGTTGCAAGCGCCCGCGGTGCCTTACGTCACCAACACGCTCACGATCATGGTGGCCTCCGATAATCCTAAAGGCGTCAAGACGCTTGCCGACCTTGAGCGGGAAGACATCAAGCTGGCGATGCCGAATCCCGAGTTTGAAGGAATCACCAGGCAGATCCAGGAATCCCTGGAGAAAGCCGGGGGCAAGGACCTGGCCCAGCACGTCTATCACGACAAGGTCGGAACGGGTGGCACGATGCTGACCCACATCCATCATCGCCAGACGCCGTTGTGGATCATGCAGGGCAAGGCCGACGCCGGCGTGACGTGGCAGTCCGAGGCGGTCTTCCAGGAGCAGGCGGGCCATCCGATCAGGCACGTCGATATTCCGGCCGCGCAGAACACCACCGCCATCTATGCGGGCGCCATCGTCAAAGGCAGCCAGCACAGGAAGGCAGCGCAACGCTGGCTGGACTTCATTCGGTCCGATGAAGGCGTGTCGATATTCAAGCAGTACGGTTTTCAGAAGTACGAAGGGAAGGGCGCCTGACCTGAAATCTTGCAGCGACAAGATCAGGCGGCCCTGACGATAAAAAGGAATAAGAAAAGGAGAGGGACATGCGGGAACTGCATGGGGAGCGGGACACAAGAGGCATCAAGAAACGCGTTGGTCGTCTGCCGCGAGGATTCGTTCACGCGTTTTTTCTTGGCGCCTTGCTGGTGTGTGTGGCGGGGCCGGCGGCAGCCGCGGTGGACGGAAGACAACTTGCCCAGCAAGGCATGGGGTCCGTGCCGGCCTGTAGCTCCTGCCACGGCGCCCAGGGCCAGGGAATGGCGGCGTCCAACTTCCCGCGCCTGGCCGGGCAGGGCGAACAGTACTTGCGCGAGCAGCTGGAGGCGATGGCCAATGGCATGCGGGTCAGCCCGGTCATGGCGCCGGTGGCAAAAGGCCTGAACGCGGAACAGCGCGACGCCGTGGCCAGGTATTACGCCGGACTGCCTTCACCATTGAACGTCGACGCGCTGGCGGCGACTGGGCAGGCGGCCGTCGACCCGGCCGAGCGCGGTGCGTGGTTGGCCAGCCGTGGGGATTGGGGGCATAACGTTCCGGCCTGTAATCAGTGCCACGGGCCTGGCGGGATAGGCGTGGGCAGCCAGTTTCCTTCGCTCGCCGGTCAGTCTGAAGCCTATCTGGTGGCGCAGCTGCAGGCGTGGCAACAAGGTCATCGGCCGCCCGGCCCATTGGCCTTGATGCCGGCCATCGCGACTCGGCTGGACGACAAGGATATTCGGGCGGTTGCTGCTTACTATGCCGGGCTGCCGGCGGCAATGTCGGCATCCGGGGCTGCCGCGGCGAAGCCGGCCAAGGCGGTCGCCGTGCCGTCCGCCGCCGTTCCGTCAGCCGCGGCGCCGACGGGCGCGACCGGCGCCGCGACCGCGTCCGGTACGCCCGCCACTGGCTCGGCTGCGGCCCTGTTCATCCCGCCGCCCGAATCCGACATGCCGAACGATGCGTTCGGCAAGATCGTCCGTGAAGGCGAAGCGATCTTCCTGCATACCCCGGAAAAGGCCGGCAAGTTTGTCGGCAACAATTTGAACTGCGCCAGCTGTCACCTGGATGCCGGTCGTCGTCCCAACTCCGCGCCGATGTGGGCCGCGTATGTCATCTATCCCGCTTACCGGGCCAAGAACGGCCATGTCAACACGCTTGCGGAGCGTCTGCAGGGATGCTTTCGTTTCAGCATGAACGGCAAGGCGCCGGCCCCGGACGATCCCGTGCTGACGGCGTTGCAGACCTATTTGTTCTGGCTGGCGAGCAAGGCGCCGACGGGGGTGAAGTTGGCGGGGCAAGGCTATCCCAAGCTCGCGCCGCCGGCGCAGAAGGCCGATTATGTGCGTGGGTCCGAGGTGTTTGGCCAGTACTGCGCCACGTGCCATGGGGCAAAGGGAGAGGGCCAGAAGCAGGGCGATCATTGGGTGTTTCCCGCGCTGTGGGGACCTGAGTCCTACAACTGGGGCGCCGGCATGCACCAGATCAACAATGCGGCCGGTTTCATCCTGGACAATATGCCGCTGGGCCAGGCGGGCCTGCTGTCAGCGCAGCAGGCGTGGGACGTGGCGTATTTCATGAATGCGCATGAACGCCCGCAGGACCCTCGTTATGCTGAATCGGTCGCCCATACCCGGGAGCGATATCATAACGAGGCAGACTCGCTGTACGGGCTGGAAATCGAAGGGCATGTCCTGGGTAGCGATTCACCACCCGCCGCCAGTCGCCTGAAGCAACAGTAGTAGTCCGGTATTCGCGGTATGGCCGCGCAACATTCGCAACGATCGCTGGAGGGCATTCAATGAAGCTGTATTACGCCGTAGGTACGTGCTCGATGGGCATCCATCTTCTTCTTGAGGAAATCGGTAAGCCCTACGAGACGCATCTGCTGAAGTTTTCATCGGGCGATCAGAAGGCGCCCGAGTATCTGGCGATCAATCCCAAAGGCAAGGTGCCGTGCCTGGATGCCGGCGAAGATGGCGTCCTTACGGAGTGGCCGGCCATCGCGTTCTACCTGGCCAAGCGCTTCGAGCAGGCAAAGCTGCTTCCCGCGGACGCGCTCGCTCAAGTCCGGGCGCTCGAAATCATCGACTATGCGGTGGCCACCGTGCACATGCGCGGGTTCAGCAGAATCGCGGCGCCGGCCAATTTCTCGTCCGACGGCGACCCGGAATTGGTGAAGAAGACCGGACTGGATATTTTCACGGCAGGTCTGGCCCTTTTGGAGAAGACCCTCGGCGACAAGGAATACTTCCTGGGTGAATTCTCCATCGCTGACGCGGCAGTCTTCAATCTGGAGTGGTGGGCCAACCGCCGCTCGATTGCTATCCCCGGACGCCTGAAGGCGCATTTTGACCGCATGATGGCACGCCCGTCGGTGCAGAGAATGCTGGCCGCCGAACAGTAATAACGTCCGGCTGAGCTGCCTGGCTGTCACTGAGTGGCAGCCATTTCTCCGAACGCCTCGCGGAACCGGACGACCTGAGGATGAGCTTCCGAGCTCTTGCGCACGATCAGGGAAACTTGCATCGGCGCCACGCGCAGCGCAAGGTCGAGTACGCGAATCCGGCCGGTACGCGCATAAGCCATGGCCGTCTGGCGCGGCGCCGCCGTCAGCAGCGCGGCCGACGCGACGATGTCCAAAGCCTGGATATAGGTGGGCGTTTCCACCACGGGATGCGGCAATACCAGGCCTTGCCGCAAAAAGGCTTCGTTCAGTGCGCGCCGCACGCTTGAACTCGACCGTTGCATGACCCAATCGCACTTCGCCAAGTGCGCGTAGCTCACTTTCTTCAAGCGGGTCGCGGGGTGGTCCGGGCCACACACGACACAGATGTCGTCTTCGTACAGGTTGACGAAGGACAGCAATCCCAAGTCGCGCCCTCGCTTTTCCATGTCCGACGGCAAGCGCCCCAGGACGCAATCCAGATCTCCCGCAAGCAGTCGCTCAAGCAGGTCCTGAGCGCTGCCTTCGCTGGTGTGCAGGTAACAGCCGCCCGCGCGCCGGAACCGCTCGACCGCGGGGGGCAGGAGGACCGTGAACGCCTGTGGCACCGCGCCTATCCGCAGCACCTCGTTCTCGCCGGTTTCCAGCCTGTCCAGCAGCGCACCGAGTTCGTCGAAGTCGCTCAACAGCACACGCAGCCGCGGCGCCAGCGCCAGCGTCTGCGGCGTGGGGGCCACACCCTGGCGAGTCCGTGTAAAGAGTTGGACGCCCAGCAGGTCTTCGATATCCGTGAGCATCGCGGTTGCCGCCGGTTGGCTGATATTCAAGCGTCGCGCCGCCTTCCGCAAGGTGCCGTCCTGCAACAGAAATTCGATCAGGGCGAGATGGCGGAACTTGAGGTGGGACAGTGCCGAGCGCGTGCGTTGGACCATGGATCTGGGTGCTTTAGGTGAAAGGTATTGGTTATCACATAAGAGGAATTATTGAATTTTAACTTTCTACCCCTGTGACTACACTTTCCTACGAATTCAAAGAAATACCAAGGGGAAAGTCATGGCCACATCATCGCGCGCCTCGATGCGCGTATTTTTCTCAGGGGCTTTGCTCAGTGTTGGCCTTGCGACTGCCGCAAGCGCCCACGCCGAATGGCCGCTCGATCAGCCCATCAAGGTCATCGTCCCGCAAGCCGCGGGAGGAACCAACGATACCGTCGCCCGGCTGATTGGCGTGGAGCTTGGCAAGGCGCTGGGTCAGAGCGTGGTGGTGGAAAACCACCCTGGCGCATCGGGCGCCATCGGTATGCAGACCGCGGCGCGTTCGGCGGCCAACGGCTATACCCTTGCCATCGCCTCCGATACGGCGGCGATCCTGAGCGCTACCCGAAAGATGGGCTGGAAGCTGGATCGCGATATGACCGGGGTCGCGCTGATCGGCGATCAGCCCATGGCGGTGGCCGTTTCCGCCCGCTCCGACTACCGCAACCTGACGGACTTGATTGCCGCTGCCAAGGACAAGCCGGGCAGCATCGCATTCGGCACGTCGGGCCTGGGTACGTCCCAACACATCGTCGGCGAATGGTTGGCCAAATTGGCGGGCGTGCAGATGATCCACGTGCCCTATAAGGGAGGCGGGCAGGCCGTGAGCGACCTCGTTGCCGGTACCACGCCTGCCGCGGTGCTGGGTTTCGCTCCGTTGCTGGCCCAGGCCCGCAACAATAATGTGCGCATCGTCGCGGTTACCACCGCACAGCGCAATCCGGCGACGCCCGATGTTCCAACCCTCAAGGAACTCGGCTACCCCGACGTCGTGCGTGCCCAATGGGTGGGCATCGTGGCTCCCCGGGATACGCCACCGGAAATCGTCAAGCGTCTTTCCGATGCGATAGGAGGCGTCGTCCAGCAGCCGGTCGTCCAGGCCAAATTGCTGGAGATGGGCGTCACCCCCAAGGCCATGGACGCGAGCGCGTTCAATGCATTCATACACAAAGACGTGACCGATTGGGGAAACCTCGTCACGCAACTGCACATCAAGCTCGACTGATCCGGAGACCTACACATGCCTCAAACGAAACAACAGCCCAATGTGGTCTTGATCCTGGCCGACAACCTCGGCTGGGGTGAGCTGGGCTGCTACGGTGGTGGCGCCATCAGGGGAGCACCGACGCCACGCATCGACGCCCTTGCCGCGCAAGGCACCCAGTTCATGAATTTCAATGTGGAGAGCGATTGCGTTCCCACCCGATCCGCTTTGATGACCGGGCGTCACCCCGTGCGGACAGGGGCGATGCAATCCGTACCGGCCGGGCTGCCCCAAGGCCTCATCCCGTGGGAACGCACTCTGGCCGAAGCGTTTTCCGCGCAGGGCTACGCCACCGCGATGTATGGCAAGTGGCATCTGGGTGACAAGGAGGGGCGTTACCCTAAGGACAAGGGTTTCGATGAGTGGTACGGCATCCCACGTACGACCAACGAGAGCATGTTCATGGACGCGGTCGGCTTCGATCCGGAGGTCGTCGAAGTCCCCTACGTGATGGAGGGCTACAAGGGGCAACGCGCCGAAAAGCGTGAACTCTATGACCTGGAGATGCGCCGCCGCATCGACGAGGTACTGACTCGCCGCAGTTGCGACTTCATCAATCGGCATGCGGGCAAGACGCCATTCTTTCTTTATGTGCCGCTGACGCAGTTGCACTTTCCCACCATTCCGCATCGTGACTACGAGGGCCGGACGGGGAAGGGCGACTTCGCCGATTCGCTGGTGGAAATGGATGCCCGGGTCGGCCAGATAATCGATGCAGTCCAGGACGGTGGCATCGCCGACGACACGGTTTTCATCTTCGCCAGTGACAACGGACCTGAATATCGCCGTCCCTGGCGCGGCAGCGCCGGCATGTGGACGGGGACTTATCACACCGCGATGGAAGGCGCGCTGCGCGTGCCGCTGATCGTGCGGTGGCCTGGCAAGGTGCCGGCCGGGCGGCAGACGAATGAGATCATCCACGTCGTGGACATGTTCCCGACGCTCGCCCGCATTGCCGGTCTGGAAGTTCCCGCTGACCGTCCCATCGATGGGGTCGATCAATCCGCCTTCTTGCTGGGACAACAGGAAAAGTCGGCGCGCGAAGGCTTCGTCTATTACATCAAGACAGAGCTGCGCGCGGCCAAGTGGCGGGATTGGAAGATGCACTTTGTCTGGGAGGTGGAACCCAATGCCGGCGCCAATCATCTTGAAACGCCATACGTCTTCAATATCGTCCAGGATCCCAAGGAAGAGAGTGACGTCAATACTACCCAGGGCTGGGTGCGTGGACCTATCCGTCGCCTGGTGAACGCCTTCCAGGATTCGCTCAAGCGTCATCCTCCGGTACCGCCGGGCGCTCCGGACGACTATGTTCCGTCATACATCATGACGTCCCCGACCGCAGACCGCGTTGACAGAGAATGAACGGACGGATGGCAGAACTTGCGGTCGAAGTACTGGTGGCAGCGGACGTTGCCAGTGCCCTGGAGCGGGGCGCAGATATTGTCTATCTGATCGACGGCATCGCCTCGGACCTTGAGTCCACTTTCGCCACGCTCAGCGGGCGAACGCTTCGGCTCGGCCTGAGCCTGGATTATCCCGAAGGCCTGAATCCGAGATATACAGGGCTTGCGCCGGACGATATCGAATTGCGCGATGCCTTGCTGTCACGGCTGACGGCATTCAGCGGGGTTGCGCGCAAGTACGGCCTTGTCCTGGAAACGGTTGGGTGCCATGGCGATTTGGCGTTGGATGTGGCGGAGGACGAGCGCTGCACCCAGGTCCTGGCTCGCGCACTGATGCATTTCGATTCGAACTTGTCCCTTGCCATAGCGGCCGGTTCGCGGGGCATTGCGGTCGCCCACCACTGCGGCATAGCGCTCCAACGCGAAGCGAGGGTCGATCATGCGATCGGCCCCGCACGTAGTTGCAATGGAGCAACCGTGCCACGCGTCGATCGCTTTCGGATGGGGCGCCTGGCGGAGGGTCAGGACCCGGTCAGTGTTGAGAAAACGATAGGGCGCACCGCGATGCCTCGTTTTACGAGCATCGAGATCTGATCGCCACTTCGTATCCAGGGCTCGCCCAAGGGCTGCAGGCTGCTGCAGTGGGCCAGGCGTCCATGCCAGGGGCAGGTGACGGTCGATGCGTCCGCATCGAATTGCCCCAGATGGAGTGGTCCGCCGCGATGAGGGCAGGTGGTGTCGACCAACAGCCACCTGCCGTCGCGGGTGATGCCGACGGCGTGCCGTTCTCCTAGCGTGACACCAGCGGCTTCGGCTCTGGAAAAAGTCGTCACAACCATTGTGTGTGGTCTCCCAGGGTATAGGTGGTATAGGCACAATCGGCGGACGGGATGACGGCGCCGTGCAGGCGGCCTTTCCTGATGATGGTGCCTTCCCCCTCGTTCAAGGTCACGTGGCTGCCTTTGCCATGAGCCAGGCGCAGAACGCCGCGATCGACGTGGCAAAGTTCGTCGGCATCGTGGACGTGGGTAACCGAGAGCTGATGCTGCGTCTCCGTGTGCACGTGTTTGGGAACGGGAAATCCGGCATTGCCCAGCCGCTCATAAATGGGCGGGTGCAAGGCCTTGTACAGCTCGCAGTCATCCATCCACTGAATTTGTTGCGCGAAATCCTTGTCAGCGAGCCCGCTTAGCAATCGCGCACCTTCGAAACCACGGATGATTTCCGGAATGATCTGAGGCCCATGCAGGGCGATCGTGGGTTTCACCAGTCTTTCGTAGGCCATCGAACTGTGATGGGTGTCGATGTGCGCGTGCTCCGAAAAATAGGAGCGGTCCAGGCCCGGGGAGTAGTCCCGCAGCAAATCCGTCATCTGGCGACAGTAGGGAATGAACGCCGTTTCGGTCTGTACCGTGGCACCCAGGTAGCGAAAGTACAGGGCGTGGTTGGCTGAGAGATAGTTGTAGTAGTTGTTGAGCGCGAGGCTGGACGTCAGATAGAACTGCCAGTGGTCGTGGACGTCTTGCGTCAGTCCCAGTCCATCGAGCAGTTTTTCATAGAGCGTGCTGTGTTTTCGACCGTGCACGCCATAGCCGTACTCGTCGATCAGTATCTTGAAAAGCTCCGATTGTTCCTGGCCGAACCTGCCGGCCACGTTGCGTGCCATGGCGGAAGATTCGAGCAGAAAATCACCGGCAAGCTGGATGGCCAGAAAGTGCAGCGACCGCTCCAGGTTCTTTGACTTTCCCAGCGCTTCGATGGTGGCAAGGGGGACGGAGTCCGCACACTCGCGCATGTATCGAGTGAAGTATTCGCTCAATTCGTGCTCGGTCCATTTCCCCGAGACGTCGATTTCCTCCTCAAGAAAGCCGAACAGGTGGCGCTCCAGTCCTGGGCGAACGATCTGTCCCAAAGCGCGTCGTTCGGGACAGTAGAAGGTACGGAAATTCTCGTATTGATCCTTCATGCCCATCCGGGGAAGAAGCAGAAAATCCGATTCGTATATGGTCAGCAAAAGCCGGTGGCCTGCCATGCTTTGATAGTCGAGGAACTGATGGATGTTGATCGGCTGGTCGAAATGCAGGTGCTTCAGATCTTGCGGCCGAAGTTCGCGCTCGTACGGGCGGTCTTCCCGGGACCAGGAATCGGTATCTTGAAAAAGATCGCAGTTCGCGAATTGAAGCAGGGCGGCCTTGAATGTCGCGTGTGACGAAAAGTCTATCGATGGGGGGGTGTCCCGAGCGGGCTTGTCATGCATGCTTTGAACTCCGATCTGAAAGCGTGAATTCGATCTTCGACAGGTCGGTGGCTATCCTCAACTCAATGGTTTCGCCACGGGATACTTGCTGCGGCCGCTCCAGGCAGTGAATCGCCTGCGCCCAATGCGTGGATTCTTGCGGGTCGTTGCTCAGTTCAATACCTGGGGCCAACTGGGCACGAAACCAGAAGGCAATGCCATGGGCGATGCCGGGTTGGGTGGCCGTGATTTCGTGAAGTTCTTCTCTGGCCGTGATCTCTCCACGTTCCAGGTCGAAGCGAAGCGCGGACTTCCGGCCAGACAGATACCTGAACGGCCAGGCTCTTAGCCGGACAGGGAAGTAGCCCGGTGTCGCGTAGCGGTTGAACGTGGACAGGTCGATATCGTCGACGTGTTCAACATGGTTGTTGTTGAAAATCTGCTCGCTTTGAATGAGGCAGAATTCGATCTCGATTTGTTCCGGGATTATCCTGGCGTTGTCCTGCAGCAGATGCCTGCGTGCATGGGAAACGGATGTCAGCAGACCTTCTCCCACCATCCCGCAATCCATGAGTTCGGTGACCAGGCCACCAAGCCGCTTTGGAATATCCTGCTCGATACGTAGATCGTGTGAGGACCGACCTAGCACCGTTACTCGGCTGGCTTCACCGTTTGCCCTGACAATCTCGGTCGCGATGGAAGAGATGGCCGGGTTCCGCTCGCAACCATAGACATGTCTGGCGCCGACTCGCACGGCGAACATCGACAGCAAGCCTGTTCCCATCCCAAGGTCGAGTACATCGAGACCCGGCAGTTTTTTGGCTATGGCGTTCCGGTACTGCCTGTTGCGGACACTGTCATTGAGCATTCCAAAATGCCAGCGCGGTACGTCGGCGAACGTGGCGCGTAATGCTGCCGGCTTGTCGATATCCATCGTCCTTTTCCTCCACCATCGAAACATCGCATGTGTGTGTCCCTGCTTCTAAAAGTGTTCCATGGGGACGACGGCGGACGAACGAGGGCGGGCTCAGCGGGAGGGCGAGATTTGGGCAGCGACGCTTTTCAATGAATCGAGGAATTTTTCCACGAGGCGCAGAGGCTGGCCATTGCGCCAGGCGATGCTGACATCGAGCGCGGCGTGCTGGTCGCGCAGGGGTATCGCGACGATGTCGGGGGGAAGCGAATCGACGATGGAGGCAGGAAACAAAGTCACGCCTCGTCTTAACGCCACCAGGCGGAGTAGCACGGGCATGTCGTCACCATGCTCGGCGACCTTGGGTAAAAAGCCGGACTTCAGACAGATGCTGTCGACGACGGAGCGAAAGGGCCCCCAGCGTTTAAAGGAACCGAAGACAAAAGGAATTTCTCGAAGGTCTTTCATCGACAGCTTCGTGCGCTTGGCGATCGGGTCGGATTTCGCCACGAGAACCACCAGGCGCTCCCGATAGAGGTGCTGGTGTTGACAGCTGTCATCGCAGGCAGCCGACAAGAGCAGACCCACGTCTATTTCGCCGCGGCCGATGGCGGCAAGCTGCTCGTGCGAGGACATCAGGTAAAGGCTGACGTCGGCTTCGGGCACTTCCTCCCGGAATTGCACGACGCCGCGTGATATCAGTCCATAGACCGTGAGCGTGGAATATCCCAGCACCAGCGTGCCTGCCAAGCCCGCCGCCGTCATACGGGCAACGCGTACGGCTTGATGGATCTGGCCAAACGCCTGTTCTATCTGCTGGGCGAAAGCGGCCCCGGCAGGCGTCAGCTCGACCCGACGTGTGGTGCGCTCCAGCAGCTTGAAGCCCAGCTCTTCTTCCAGGGTTTTTATCGCGCGGCTGACCGCAGGCTGAGCCACATGCAGGGATTCCGCGGCGACGCGGAAATTCAGGTGTCGGGAGACGGCCAGGAAAGCGCGCATCCGCTGCTGGTCTGGGAGGTGGTTCATTGATTCCTGCAGGGTATCAATCGACGCTAAATTGATATTGGACCACATATGTCGATCCGGCAAAAATGGCCGTTAGTCCATACCGACGCGGATTTTCCGGCGCTGGGCAAAATGGACCTCATAAGGAGACAAAACACATGAATGCAGGCATTCGGCCCGTGGGCACGACCGTTACCGTTGGACAGGTAGCGGGCACCGAAGACGTGTCCCATAACCTCAAGGAAATCGAAGCCGTCGTCGAGGCCGCCAGTCGTGCGGGCTCGTCCTTGGTGGTATTTCCCGAAGCGGTGATGTACCTGTTCACCGAGCCTGCTGACGTGATTGCCCAAGCCGCCATGGCGCACGGCGCGCAAGTCGAGGCGACGCTTCAGTCCTACGCCGATCGCCACCGCATCGCCATCGTCGCGGGCCTGTACCTGCCTTCGTCGACGAAGGGGCGCTCGCGCAATGTCCTGGCACTGTTCCAGCCGGGAAGTGGCAAGTCCACACAGTATGACAAGCTGCACCATTACGACGCCTTCGACTTCAAGGAGAGCGAGAAGCACGATCGCGTGCCGCTCCAACCGAATTACGAAGAGCTGGTGGTCTTCGAATGCGACGGGATCAAGTTCGGACTGCTGAATTGCTATGACCTGCGCTTTCCCGAGATGAGCCGGCTTCTTGTCGAGAAGGGCGCGGATGCGCTGATCGTGGCATCGGGATGGGTGGCTGGACCGTTGAAGGCCCTGCAGTGGGAAACGCTGGCGCGAGCTCGTGCCATTGAAAACACCTGCTATGTCGTGGCCTGCTGCCAGCCCGCGCCGAATTCGGTAGGCTTGTCGATGATCGTCGATCCGATGGGCGCCGTCATCGCGGGCGTGCATGAGAGCGCCGGTTATGCCAGTGGGCGCATGGATATGGCGCGCCAGGCCTACGTAAGGTCCATACTGCCTTGCGTGTCGCAGCGCCGCTACATGCTCATGCAACGCGATGCCGCAAGTGAGGGGGTGCAGCATGGCGTTCGCTGATTCCCTGCCTGGGGTTCAAGCTTCCGAAAAAGCACCGCGCGAGATGCGTAAGGTCGTGGTTTCGGCCGCCATGGGGCAGTTCGTGGAATGGTACGACTTTGTCGTGTACGCCTATTCCGCGACGATGCTGGCAAAACTCTTCTTTCCGAATTCCGACCCGGTGGCCGCCTTGCTGTCGACGTTCGCGGTCTATGCCGTCGGCTTTCTGATGCGCTTGTTCGGTGGCTACGTGTTCGGCAGGCTGGGCGACCGCTATGGGCGAAAATCGACGCTCGCCGCCATCATTCTTCTGATGGGTATATCCACCATCGGCATCGGCCTGCTTCCAACCTATGCGCAGATCGGTGTCTGGGCACCGGCACTGCTCGTGCTGTGCCGGATGCTGCAAGGGCTGTCGGCGGCGGGAGAAGCGACAGGATCGAACTCCTTTGTCGCCGAGCACGCGCCGCAAGGCAGGCGCGGTATAGCCGTCGCCTTTACCTACTCTTTCGCGAATGTGGGCCCGATCGCGGCCGCGTTAGTGGTGCTCGGCGTGACCAGCGCGCTTGGGCCCGATAAGTACAGTGACTGGGGCTGGCGGATTCCCTTCCTGCTTGGTGCGCCGCTGGCGCTCGTCGGCATTTATATCCGGGCGAAGGTAGGCGAGTCGCCCGCCTTCGAGGCGACAAAGGCGGCCCGGCGTGGACCGGCGCAACCCTTCCTTGCCACGTTGAAAGAGCACCGCGCGGGCGTCGCCTTCACCTTTGTGTTGTCAGCCTTATCCAGTCTGGGTTTCTATACCCTGGCCGGCTACTTCGTGACTTACCTGGTGACGACGACCAGGCTCAGCGCCCATGACGCCTTGATATCCAACTGCATTGCGCTGGTCCTTGCGTTCCTGGCCATGAATCTGGGCGGATACCTGTCGGACCGCTTCGGGCGCAAGCCGGTTCTCCTTGGTGCATTGCTACTGAGTATCGTGACGCTGATTCCCGGCTATATGCTGGCGGGGCAGGGGACCTTGGGCCACGCGATACTCGGACAGGGTTTGATCGCCATCGCCGGTGGTCTCTTTTGGGGGCCGCTGCCGATTGCCTTGCTGGAGCTCTTTCCCACCCGCGTGCGCTTGAGCTGCGCATCGATCAGTGTCAATGCCGCCTATGCATTGTTCGGCGGGACGGCGCCTTTCCTGAGCACATATCTGCTTGGCCTCACGCATAACAACCTGGCGCCTGCCTATTACGCCGTGGCTGTATTCCTCCTGGCGGTGCCGTTCATTCTGCGTATGCCGGAGACTTATCAGCGTCCCATGCTGCAGGAGGGCGATCTGGACAGCGCCACGACCAAGTAGCGCTGCTGACCAGATGGCGGAACTTACTTCTTGCTGACCTTGGCTTGCAATGCCTTGGCCATTGCCAGGTGCGATTGCAGGCCGGGCAATGTCTTTTGCGCGAAAGCCTTGATATCGGCATCCTTGGATTCCTTGGCGGCTTTCTGGAAGAGCTTCACCGTGCTTTCATGGGCGGCCACGCCGATGCGACGTGCGTACAGGCTGTCGAAACTGTCGTCCGTCACATCAAGGGCTTTCAGCTCGCCCTTTTGCAGCAGTGAGGGCTCGGTGGGCGGCGTATAGCCCTTGGATTTGGCCAAAGCCGCCAGTTCCTCGCCTACCGCGGTGTGATCCTTGATCATCTGGTTGGCGAATGCGGTGACGTCAGCATTCTTGGACTTCTGCAGCGCCTTCTTGCTGCCTTCGATTTCGGTATATCCGCCTTGAGCGGCGTTCTCAAGGAAACTCTTGTCCGCGCTGGAAAGGCGCGTGGCGGTCTGCGCCCCGGAGCCGGACACGGTCTGGGCAGACGCGGCGAGGGGGACGGTCATAACGCAGCAGGCGGCCAGTGCCAGCCCAGCAATGGATTTGCTCATGAGGATTCCTTCGTTCGATTAGGGACGCTTATCCCATGCAAGCGCCGTGCCGCGGCGGGCGATAGCGAAGCGCGAACGCGATAGCGGAAAGAATCTTCCCGGGACTCAGGCGCCATGAGACTCTCCGATCTGTTTTTTCAGGCAGCAGTCGAGAGGGTTTCGGTGTGGACAAGAAAACAATCGTTTTAATACAGGCAGGGTCGCCGCCGGACGAGATCCGGCTGGCGCTGGGTGACTATCCCGCCTGGTTTTGCAGCGCACTCGGTTTATCCCCGGACGACGTGGAAGTCGTCCGTGTGTTTGAAGGTGAAGCGCTGCCTTCTCCCGATCCGGCACGTGCCGCCATCATCACCGGATCATGGGCAATGGTCTCGGACCGCCACCCCTGGAGCGAGGCCACCGCGCAGTGGATACGCGACGCGATGGCAATGGAAATGCCTCTGTTTGGCGTCTGCTACGGGCATCACCTGATGGCGCATGCCCTGGGCGGTCACGTCGGGTATCACCCGGCGGGTGGAGAGATCGGTTGCCATGAAATCCAGCTGAACGACGATGCCTTGGCCGACCCGTTGCTGATGAGTATGCCCGCGCGCTTCGCGGCGCATCTGACCCACATGCAAACCGTCATCGACGTGCCACCTGGCGCCCAGGTGCTGGCGCGGTCCGCCCACGATTCCCACCAGATTCTGCGCTACGGCCCGCAGGCGATTTCCGTGCAGTTCCATCCTGAATTCACACCGGAGAGCTGTGCGGCCATCGTCCGCTATCACGCCCGCGCCAAACACGAGGCCGCCGAGGACCTCGACGGCTTGCTGGCAGGTGTAAAGCCAGCACCTGAAGCCACCGCGCTTCTCTCTCGATTTGTCGCGCAAGCGCTGTAAACAAGGATCCGGTCAAGGAGACAAACAAAATGAAAACGAAGAGTGGGGAAGAGGCAAAGCTGAAGAAGGTGCTGGGTTTGACGGATGTCCTGGCGCTGACGGTGGGACTGACGATAGGCCCCGGGGTGCTGGTGCTGATGGGTCCCGGGATCGGGCTGACGGGCAAAGGCGTGGCCCTGGCGTTCTTCATCGCGGGTATCGTGAACTGCATCAATGTCATTCCGATGGCGCAGATGTGTTCGGCGATTCCGACAACCGGCGCCGGGTATCGCTATTCGTCACTGCTGCTGGGCCCAAGATGGGGCTTTCTGTTCGAGCTTGGCGTCATCATGTCGAAAGTGACCATTGCATTGTTCGCACTGTCGTTCGCGCAGTATGTCCAGGGGCTGTTTCCCGGCGCGCACATTCAATGGACCGCCTTTGGCGTTCTGACCTTCTTTTTCGTCCTTAATCTTCTTGGCCTGAAGTCCGCGGCCTTCATGCAGCGGTGGCTGGTCCTGGTCAAGCTGTCCGGACTGGCGCTTTTCGTCATCTGGGGGATCTCCAAGGTCGATATCGGCAGCTTCACGCACATGACCGAGTTGCTGCCCTCTGGCTTGAACGGCATGTTGCAGGCCATAGGACTCGTCGCCTATTCGAGCTTCGGCGCCGTCACCGTGGCGGAACTCGGTGGCGAGATGAAACGGCCGGCGCGCGACCTGCCTATCGGGCTGATCGTCGGCACCTTCGGCGTGACGCTCGTCTACGTGGTGATTGCGTTCGTCGCCGCAGGGGTTTTCCCAATTGCCGATGTGGCCAATAAGCCTCTAACGTATGTCGCGCAAAAGATCATGCCGCATGGCTACTTCGTGTATTTCACGATCGCGGGGGCCATCGTGTCGATCGCGACCACGCTCAACGGCGTTTTCCAATGGATTACGAAGGGGCTGGTCGTTGCTTGTGAAGACGGTTGGCTGCCGAAGCGCTTCGGCACGGTGAATGCCCGTTTCGGCACGCCGCACTTCTGTCTGATTTTCTTCTACGTTCTGGGCGTCTTTGTGATTGTGAGCGGTATTACGGTAGTGGACATCGCCCGTCTCGGGTTCGGCGCCCTGGTGGCGATCAACATGATTCCGGCCGCGGGCTGCGCGCTCTTGCCAAAGAAGTATCCGGCCGAATATGCGGCTGCCCCTTTCCGTCTGCGGCCGGGGCTTCTGTATACCTGCGTTGCTCTCGCCTTGTTGTGCATGGCGGGGCAGTTCTATTACCTTATGTCCGGCCTTCCCATGCACTTGCTGGTGATCGAAGGTGTGCTGTTCCTGGCGGCGGCGGGCTATGTGGTGTTTGCAGGCCGTCGACGTGAGACCGCGCAGCGCCAGTTCCAGTTGGAGTCATCAACATGAATTCGAATACAAACGCGGAAAGGCACGCCGCGGATCCGGGTAGCTATGCGACCGAGTACAAGAAGCGGCTGGTCGAGACCCCGACCTATCGTGTCACGGAGTTTCGCGTCAGCGTGGGCCAGGAAAGCCCTTGGCATTTCCACACGTCGGTGTCCGACCTTTTCTATGTCCTGACAGGGCGTTTGCAGATATTGCTTGCCGATCCCGCGGAATCCATCGAGCTTCAGTCGGGTCAGAGCTACCAGATTGCCTGTAAGCGGGTGCATCGCTTCCAGGCGGTGGATCAGGAGGGCGCCAGCTATCTGCTCATACAAGGCGTGGGCGCCTTCGATTTCGTGAAGGTGAAGGACGAGGCGCCGGCCGCTGGTCAGTGATAATGGCGGATTCGGGAACCCAGCCATGACCATGACTTTGCAGCAGCTTAGGGATTTTCTGGCAGTCGTCAATCATGGCGGGGTGCGGGCCGCGGCACGGGAACTGGGTGTTTCGCAGGCCGGGCTCACCAAAAGCGTCGCGCGGCTTGAGCAGACCACGCAGTCTGAACTGTTTCTGCGGACCTCACGTGGCGTCACGCTGACCGAGGTGGGGGAACAGCTGTTTCACCATGCCGTTGCCATTCTGCGGGAGTGTGAGCGGGCGGAGTCGAAGTTGCTGCAGCTACGGGGCAGCGAGGCGGGCAAGGTCGAGTTGGGCATCTCGCCGGTCGCGTCGCTGAATCTTTTGCCGGCGGTGACGGCGGAATTCCGGCGCCGCTATCCCTTGGCGCAGCTTAGCGTCACCCCCGGTTTCTCCCATTCATTGATCCCCATGGTTCGGTCGGGGCATCTGGAGCTTTCCGTATCGTCGATTCCCGACGATTTCGATACTACCGGGCTGGTCACGATACCGTTGTTCCCCACGGAGCCCGTCGTCGTCGGACGCAAGGGCCATCCGCTGGCGCATAGTCGGTCCGTCATGGATCTGGTGGATAGCGATTGGGTGGAAACCGGCATGACCGACCGCTTTGGCGCGTCGGGCAGCAGTGTGGGAACGATGTTCGCGGAAGCGGGATTGGGCAAGCCGAAGATTTCGGTGATTTGCGATTCCCTGTCCGACACCATCCTGCTGGTCTCGCGCAGCGATATGCTGTCCGTGCTGCCCGCCGCGATCTTCACGCAGAAGTTCATGCATACGGAGCTGGCGATGTTCCCCATCGCCACGCCCCTGAAGACGTTTCCGACGGCGGTCATCCACCGGGCGTCCCCGCCGCTGTCGCCGCTGGCCACGTCCTTGATGGGCATGCTGGTCTCTTACGCGAAGATCAGGACGAAAGTCCTGCACGGCACGAATAGCTGAAGCGTGCGTTATCCCTTGGGTAGCGAGATACGCCCGCCCTTGCGTCGGGGCTTGGGTTCAACGCCTATGCGTTCATCGCGGGCGAGCACCAGCAATGCCACGCTTTCGGCAGTGTCCTCGAAACCCGGATCGGTTTCCGGCACATATAGCCACTTGCCCAGCACAGGATGCGGCTGCAGGGCGGGCAACTCCTCGATGAGCGCCTCGTGACGGTCTTGCGAGGTACATACCAGCAAACCACTCCAGGGCTCGTCCCGATCCGCGGCCACCAGGCATAGCAGGCCGTCGAGATACGCGGCCAGACAGCCGAACATGGGTTTGGCAAGATAAGTCTCCTCACGCTCGAACACGTCGAAGATCCAGGTGAGTGAGTTGGGTCGGGCTGGCATCGGCGGCTTCCTTGTTGCAGATTATGGCGGCGATTGCGATGTCGCCACGGCCACTCTACGGGATTTCCCTTGCGTATGTTTGCGAATAGCCACGGCATGCCCCGGTCGGCAAGATAGCGATCGTGGTCAGCGCGAGGATGCATGGAGATCGAGGATGGAAACGCATTGCCTGGAACTGTTCCCTACGCATAGGCGTCAACCATTATCCCTGGGAGGTAAAAACGTGCGCATTCATAAAGATCCAAAATCGGCGGGGAGGGCGCGGCGAGGCGGAGCGGATATCCGGCCCCGGTTGATTCGCGTGGAAACGATCCTCGACATGGTGCTGCCGACGTTGGCAACGAAGTTTGACTTGCAGAAGTTGAGGGCGGAGTTACAAGCGTCGAGATCCGAGGCTGACTCCGACTTGCAGAAATTGAGAACGGAGGTTAAATCCGACTTCCAAAATTTGAGATCGGGGTTGCAAGAGTTTAGAGCGGAGTCTAAATCTGAGCTGCAAGAGTTTAGAGCGGAGTCTAAATCTGAGCTGCAAGAGTTTAGAGCGGAGTTTAAATCTGAGCTGCAAGAGTTTAGAGCGGAGTCTAAATCTGAGCTGCAAGAGTTTAGAGCGGCCTCTAAATCTGAGCTGCAAGAGTTTAGAGCGGAGTCTAAATCTGAGCTGCAAGAGTTTAGAGCGGCCTCTAAATCTGAGTCGCAAGAGTTGAGAGCGGAGTTCAAATCCGACCAGCATGAGTTGAGAGTGGAGTGCATATCTATCAGGACCGAGATGGCTGGGCTGGAAGCGAGACTCATACGATGGATGGTCGGTATGAGCCTGGGCGGCGGAGCGCTTCTTGTCTCCCTAATGAGCTTTCAAATGTCCAGGATGGAGGCAAGGCTGTTGCGGCACACTACGGTCGTCCCCCCCATCGCGGCGACTGGAGGGTCGAATTCCGTCGCAGGTGGGCTGCTCCCGCAGCGGGCTCCTTGAATCCTGACCCGCGCGCCGCCATGGGCACGCGCGCCGGTTAGTCCCATGATAATCATGCCGGTCTCTTATGCGAAAATCCGCAGCAGGGTTGCAAACCTGCAATGACGCGGATGCCGGGATGACGGAAGACCATAAGGATGATTTGCCAGCGGGTGGGGGAGACTGGATCCGGCGCTTGAAGATCCGGCACCTGGAAGTCTTCCTGACCCTGGAAACTTCAGCGACGCTGTCGAGTGCGGCAGAACGCATGCACATGACGCAAAGCGCCATGTCGCATTGGTTATCGGACCTCGAAGCCCTGGTCGGAACGCGCCTGGTAAAGCGCGACCGCCGCATCAGCCTGACGAAGGCAGGCGAGACATTTCGCTTGTTGGCTTTACGCGTGCTGGGCGACGTCGCGCGTACAAAAGAGGAGTTGCAGGCGATCGTCGGCTCGGCGCCGGAAATGCTTAGAGTAGGGAGCACCAGTGCCGGCGCCGCCGGCATTGTTTCGCAAGCTGTCGTGGCCTTCCAGAAGGAGCACCCCGACGCAGTCATCCGCCTTGAAGAAGGTAGCCTGGCCACGCTGATAGATGGTCTGGAAAAACGTCGGCTCGATCTCTTCGTCGGCACGCTGGATGGCCAGGTTCACAAGCCGGGCCTGGATCATGTGGTCCTGAAGGAAGAAACCCTGGTCCCCATCGTCCGCCGCGATCATCCTCTGACTAAGGTGCACGAGCCCCACTGGGCGGACCTGGCCGAATATCCCTGGATCATGCCGCTCAAGAACACGCTGGTCAGGACAATACTGGAAGGCGTCATGCTTGAGCATGGCCGGGCGGACCTGCATCCCCACGTCGAAACCGTCTCCTTTCTGGCGACCGAGGTGATCCTGGGCAAGACCGATTATGTTGCCATCACCAGCGGCACGCTTGCGCGGCGGCTGGCGGATTTCAGTTCCTTGCGCGCCTTACCCCTGCAACACGGGCATCTGCCGCAAGGGATCGTCTGGCGGCGTGGCGACAAGTCGCGCACGGCGGATAGCTTCATCGCCATGTTGCTCGCGCTTCCCGTATAGCTAGATGGCGCGGGCCGGCCTGATGCGCCTGCCCGCGTCCGGGTTTCAATCAGGCCCCGCCCGCGTAGCCGTCGCGTTGAGGATCCGCGCCGCCGCTCAACTTGCCGTCGAATTTGCTGATGCCATGGACACCGGCGAAGGCATAGCTCAGATGGGTCCGGCGTACTTCGTAGCCGCGCTCCTCCAGCTGTTGCTGTATCCGGGGCGGAATGCGGTTTGAAATATCGATGGCATTGCTGGTAGCGACCATGCGTGGCGCCATGATGGCCTCCTGCATATCCATGCCCCATTCAAGCAGATTCAATATCACCTGGGCGACGGCCGGACCTATCCATGATGCGCCCGGCGCGCCCAAGGTCGCCACTGGCGTGGCGCCGTCGAAAATCAGGGTGGGCGACATCGTGGAAAAACGTCGGCGGCCAGGCGCGATGGAATTCGGCCGGCCGGGTATCGGATCGTAGGTGCTCATCGCCCCATTGAGCATATAGCCGCGGCCCGACACGATAAAGCCGGAGGGGTTGCCCAAAGTGTGCGTGAATGACACGAACATACCGTCCTTGTCCACCACCGAGACATGCGTCGTATGTTTGCTGTCGTTGATCTTGGTCCGGGGCAGATCGTACTTCTGACCGGAGCGGATACGCTCGGCATAGGCCTCGATCGACGCGTCGGACAGTACTCGCTCGACGGGGTTGGAAACCTGCAGGGGATCGCCGAAGTGCATTTCCTTTTCGTGCAGGGCCATCTTCATGGCTTCCGCCAGAACGGAAATATAGGCTTCGGAATTGTGGCCCAGTTCCGTGAGGGGAAACTGCTCGGCGATTTTCAGAACCTGGGCGACGAGAACCCCACCGAAAGGGGGATGCGGAACCGATACGCCCCAGCCCCGGAAATCGAACGTCAGGGGACGCGATTCCAACACCTGGATGGCCGCCAGATCTTCCATACTCAAAAAGCCGCCCGCCTTGCGGACGTCATCGACGGTCGCTCGGGCCAGATCGCCGAAATACAGTTCGTCGGAGCCCTTATCGGCGATGGATTGCAGGGTGCGGGCCAGGTCCGGATTGAATATCCTTTCCCCGGGCTTGCGCAGGTTGCCATCCTTGTCCAGATAAATACGGCGGCCGTCCTCGGTGATGCCTATCTTTTCGCCGTAGTTCAGGCGGCCATATTTACGTTCATTCTGAGTGAAGACAGTGTAGACGTGGGGACGTACCAACCACCCCTTGTCGGCATAGCCGATCGCGGCCGGAAAGAGCGCCTTCCAATCGGTCTTGCCCAGCTTGCCATGTGCGTGCTCCATCAGCTTCAGCACGGCGGGGGCCGTCACCGAGCGCGCGCCGCACTCGTTTTCGTAGCCATCGACGATAAAGCCAAAGCCGTCGGTGGTTTCGCCGCGGTAGGTCTTTTCCCAGAGGTCGGACTTGATTTCCTGGGGGCAGCCGCCTATGCCTTCATACACTTGATGCGTATTGGTCTTGGGGTCATACACCTGCATGACACCCAGGCCGCCGATGCCTGACATCAGCGGGTCTACGACGCCCTGGACCAGGGCGCATGCAATGGCGGCATCGACGGCGTTGCCGCCTGCACGCAGGATCTCGACACCCGCATCGACAGCCTCCGGCTGCGGGGCGGAAACCATGCCGCTGGGATTGGGCATGCGGGGGGTAGGGCGGCGGGACATTGGGGAGAGCTCCTATGTTATTCAGGCTTGATGTGCATATCCTGGGCGATCTTCCCCAGTTTTTCATAATCTTCCTGCGCCCGCTGCTGCGCGGTCGGCGCGTCGCTGATGACGGGAACAAATCCAATTTCGGTAAGGCGCTTGCTGACCGCGGGATCTTTCATGCCCTTCTGCAGAGCGTCCTGGAACCTGGCAATCACGGGAGCCGGCGTACCGGCCGGCGCGGCCAGTCCAAACCAGCCCGTCCTGGCGAAATCCGGCAGGCCCAGCTCCTTGGCGGTGGGCACCTGCGGGTAATTGGCGATGTGATAATCGCTGGTGACGAACAAGGGGGTGACTTTACCGCTGGTGATATAGGGTGTCTGCGACGCCGTGTTATCGATCATCGAGTCCAGATGCCCGCCGATCAGGTCGGTCACCGCAAGCGAGCCGCCCTTGTAGGAAATCAGGTTCAAGTCTATGCCGGCGGCTTTCTCGAAGGATACCTGGGTGAGATTGGCGTGGGTGCCGGTGCCCGCATTGCCGGACGTGATGGCGCCTGGTTTCTGCTTCGCCAGCGCGATGAAACTCTTGAGGTCTTTTGCCGGGAAGTCGTTGTTGACGACGAATACGAAGGGTACCTCGGCCAGTATGGTGAGCTGGGTGAGATCCTTCACGGGGTTGTAGCGCAGCTTGTATAGCTGTGGATTAACCGCCACCGTGCCGGTGGCGGTCAACACGATGGTGTAGCCATCTGGCTTGGCGCGCGTCACATACTCCAATCCGATCGAGCCACCCGCTCCCGGCTTGCCGTCCACGATGACGGTTTGGCCCAACTGCTTTTGCAGTACTTCGGCGGTAAGCCTGGCCAGGGTATCCGACGCCGAGCCGGGCGCATAAGGGTAGATCAGATAGATCGGCTTTTCGGGGAAGCTTGCGTCCGCCGCGTGGACGAGGCTTATCGGCAGGGCAGCCGCCAGGGCGGTCGCGCAGAGAGTACGTCGTAGGCGTTTCATGGATACCCCTTTTTATTCAAGCGCGGTCCAGCGCCTGCAGGATGACAGGAATGGCGAGGGCGCCAATGGTGTTGAGAATGGGCAAATCGCGGTCGGAATACTTTCCTTCCTCCGCAACCAGGTTGAATGACCCCAAGGTGACGCCGTTCCATCTAATTGGAATATTCGCTACAGATCCGCAGCCCAGGGCCGCGAAAACTTCGTGGTCGGGGAAGGCGGCCGCGCATTCGTCCAGCGTGCGGCTGATCGAGGGCTCGCCGCGTTCGATGACCTTCTTGAAAAAGGGGCTATCCGGCCTGATGGGTTTGGCCCCGGAGACAGGGTAGATATCCGGCCGGCTGCTATAGACGCGCCGCGATTCGTCCCGCACGCGATCGATGACGAGCACGGTCAACAGCTTGAAACCCACACACGCGTGCAAGACTTCAGCAAAATCGTGCAGCCGCTGCATCGGCGTGCCTGCCGCCGCCAGGGTGGTGCTTGTCCGCTGCAATTCCTTCAGATATCGATCCATGGTCACCCGGGCAGAATGGGATGGCGTCGGTCCGCCATCTCCCTGAAGAATTCATTTTGTGTGCGGGCTATGCGTCGGGCCTAATGAAATAAAACTGAAGAACCATGAGCCGCAGCTCATGCCCACGGTTCGCCAGTGCCGGGCTGCCTGCCCGCCTGACCTGCCGGTAAGGCCTGCATTAGGGAAATCCCCGGTAGCGGCCCTGGATGTAACGGCGTCTGGCGTAAACTTTCGCGTCCAGCCAATGCTGGGTTTGCCGGCGGCTACCCCCAAGTCGCCGGAAGAACAGGGCCCCACAGATAGATGCAAAACAAAGATCAAACCCTGGCGAAAGATGCGGGCGTGAAGCACGCCAGTATTCTTCCGTATATCGTCGCGGCGACTTTCTTCATGGAATATCTGGACACGACGGTCATCGCGACCGCCTTGCCGCAGATGGCCAAGTCGTTTTCCGTCGGTCCGAATGAAGTCAGTCTGGGCATGACGGCGTATATGCTGACGCTCGCGGTCTTCATCCCGATCAGCGGCTGGATCGCGGATCGCTTCGGCTCGCGCACGGTCTTCGCCGCCGCGCTGGTCATATTCACCCTTGCGTCGGTGCTTTGCGGGTCTTCCTCCAGCCTGGGCTTCTTTACCTTCGCCCGTATTCTGCAAGGGATAGGCGGCGCGATGATGGTGCCGGTCGGACGCATGATCGTCGTCCGCAATACCGAGAACGCCAAATTGATGAAAGCCATCGCCACGATCACCTGGCCCGGCATCATCGCGCCCGTCATCGGGCCGTCGGTCGGCGGCTTCATCACCACCTACGCGTCGTGGCATTGGGTGTTCCTGATGAACATTCCGTTCGGGATCGCGGCTTTCGCGGCCGTCTGCGCCTACGTGCCCAATCAATATGGCGAAAAGAAACGGCGCCTCGATATCCCCGGCTTCCTGCTCAGCGGCGCGGCACTCATCTGCCTGCTATACGGCACGGAGCTCGCCAGCCACGAAGGGACGCCCGTGATCCATGCACTGGCGTTCATGCTTGCTGGCGTAATTCTGGGCGTCGCCGCCGTCCGGTACTTGAAGCGTGTGCAGGATCCGCTGCTGGATATCTCGGCATTGCGAGTGCCGACCTATTCGGTCACCGTGCTGTGGGGGGCCGCGACGCGCATCGGTATCGAAGCCGTGCCTTACCTTTGCCCCTTGCTGTTCCAGATCGGTTACGGCTATTCGCCGTTCCAGTCGGGCCTGCTTTTGCTGGCCACCGCCGTCGGCAATATCGGCATGAAGCTGTTCACGACACATCTGTTCAGACGCTACGGTTTCCGCACCGTGGCGCTGGTGAATGTCTGCATCGCCAGCGTACTCATGCTGACCCTCGGCTTGCTCGATATTTCGACGCCACTCTTCATCCTGATCGTGGTCCTGTTCGGCTACGGCCTGGCGCGTTCCTTGCAGTTTTCCTTGTTGGCGACCCTGGCCTATGCCGATGTGCCGCCCGCCCAGAAAGGCCCTGCCAGCACGCTCTGGAGCGTGGCACAGCAGATGACCATCGGCATGGGTATCGCCTTCGGCGCGCTTTGCCTGCGGGTCGCCGACGCCATCCATCAGCCGGCGGCCGGCGCCGGCCTGGCGCATTTCGATCTGGCGGACTTCAGGTGGGCCTTCGCCGCGGCGGCATTGCTGACCCTGGCTTCCATCGTCGGCTACCTGCGCCTGGCGCGGGACGCGGGCAGCGCCATCGGGGGCGGCTCGCTGCGCCCCCGTGTCCGCGCCTGAAAGTGTTAGTAGACGGTGCCGGGCTTTACGGCTCGTGTGCCTTTGAACTTCCCGGCAAGCGCTGACGTTGCCTGGACCAGCAAGCTGGTGTCCAGGCCGACGGCGACGAAGGTGCAGCCCAATTCCAGGTACTGGCGGGCCAAGGTCTCGCTGGCGGTCAGTATCCCCGGCGCCTTGCCGGCGGCCAGGATGCGCTTGATGCCGTCGGTAATGGCTGCCTGCACGTCCGGGTGATCGGGGTTGCCGACATGGCCCATCGATGCCGACAGGTCAGCCGGGCCGATAAAGACGCCATCGACGCCCGGCGTGGCGGCGATAGCGTCCAGGTTGGCCAGTCCATCGCGTGTTTCCACCTGGACCAGCACGCAGACCTGGGCATTCGCCTCCTTGAAATAGTTGCCGCGGCGGCCCCAGGCGGAGGCGCGCGCGCCCGCCATTCCGCGTACGCCGCCCTTGCCATCGTCCTGCGGGTAGCGCGCGGCGCGAACGATGCGCGCGGCCTGTTCCGCGGTGTCGACCATGGGCACCAGCAGGGTCTGCGCGCCAAGGTCCAGATACTGTTTGATCAGCATTTCACCGATCTCGCCATGGCCCATGGGGACGCGGGCGATTGGATGGCTGGCGGGATATGCCGCCGTGGCCTGCAATTGGGATAACAACGTCAAGGTGTCATTGGGACCGTGTTCGCCGTCGATCAGCAGCCAATCGAAACCCGCCGCGGCGCAGAGCTCGGCGGTATAAGGGCTGCCCAGGCCCAGCCAGAGTCCGATCTGGGGTTGGCCGGCGGCGATGGCGGCTTTGAAGGGGTTGACCGGGGTTTCCATGAAATCCTCGCAGCGGGGCGCGCGGCGCCCTTGTCGGTTGCAGTGTCCGGCGGCCAGGTGCCGCCAGGGCCAGGTTGCAGGCTTTTGCCTCACGGGCCAGTTTATCCGCAAGCCGCGCCACGCCGGTCTGACGGCGCGGATCACGCGAACAGCTGGCGGGCCTGCTTCAAGAGTTCGCTTTTGTTGAGTGCGCCTACCAGCCGGCGCGATTGCGGATCGGATAGCACCGGCGTGCGTTCGGCCGGCGATTCCACCACGGTCTGCCAGATGTCGAACAGCCGCTGGTCAGCGTAGACGACGGGTAGATCCTTCACATACGTGGACGAGCCGATGGCTGCCTCCGCCTCGCCGGCGTTCACGCGGGCCACGATGTCCTGCAGCCACACCGCGCCGCGGAAATGCGCATCGTCGTCGATGACGAAGACGAAGCGGTTCTTGCCGGCCAGGCCGACTTCCATGGCCGCGCGCAAGGACGTGCTCGCCTCGACCGGGCTCGCCAGCGGCCGCATGACCGCCGCCGCGGTGGCGTCGGCCAGCCGGCCGCGCCGCTCGGACCGGGCGCGATGGCGCGCGGTGACGGAATACGCGCCGTTGTCGCCCAAAGCCATGGACGTGGCGTAGGCCACCACGGTGGCCACCATCAAGGGGAACACGAAGGACGATTCCCGTGTCATCTCGAAAACCATCAGCGTGGACATGAGCGGCGCCTGGGTCGTTGCCGCCAGGCCGGCGGCCATGCCCGCCACGCCCAACAGCACCGCGCTGTCCGACACCCCCAGCCACTGCGCGACCAGCGGCGCGCAGGCCGATCCCGCCAGCGCGCCTATCATCAGCGACGGCGTGAACAAGCCACCGATGGCGCCGGCGCCCACGGTCGCCGCGGTGGCGAGAATCTTCAGCGCCAGCAGGATCAGCAAGGAAGAGGACAGGGCCTGCCCCGCGTCGGCCGGCCTTTCCAATAGCGCAACGATGGGCGCGAAGCCATTGCCCGTGACGTCCGGCGCCCACAGCGTGATCAGGCCGACGATCAAGCCCCCGGTCGTCATGCGGACCACGAGGGAGTCGTGCAGGCGTGCGAAGCCCGCGCGCGCCAGTCGAACGACGCGCAGGAAGAGGGCGCCCGACGCACCGGCCGCCACGCCTACCAGAATCACGGCCAGCATGGCCGGGCCCGTGACGTCGAAGACGAAGGGCGGCAGAGCGTAGAGGGGAGTGAACTGACCCAACACGCTGACCACCCAGGTGGCCGCCGCGGCGGCGGTAAAGAGGAAGCCCACGCGCCGCAATTCCAGGCCGCCGTAGGCAATCTCGGCAATGAAGATCGCGGCCGCCAGTGGCGTGTGATAGACCGCGGCCAGGCCCCCCGTGGCTGCCAAGGCCACTGCCAGGCGAAAGTCCTCGCCCCGCAGCACGGACATGCCGCCCTGCGCGCCTGGCAGTGCGCGGAAGGGATGGCACAGCCAGGACGCCGCGGTGGCCGAGAGCTGCACCATCGCGCCTTCCTTGCCGATGGAGCCGCCCGACACGATGGAGAAGAACGAGGACACGCAACGCAGCAGCGATGGCAGGACGGGAATGCGATCGGTCTTGCCGTCTATGGTCTCCAGGTATTCGGACACCGTGCCCTGCGCACGTTCACGGCGCAAGGCCTGGACCAGGATCAGGGCGGCGATGGCGGCGCCCAGGGTCGGGCAGCCGACGCGGACATACCAGGGCAGGGTGGCGAAGATCTGCGAAATGTCGCGGTCGCTGCCGAATAGCCAGTGGGTGGTCTGTTCCAGGCTGGATCGGAAGGCCTGTGCCGCCAGGGCACCCAGCGCGCCCATCAGCGCGGCCACGAGCAGGCCGCGCAGGTAGCCGAGTGCCGCGCTTTCGGTCGCTGGCGAACGCGTCGTGTCGGCGCGGGTGCGGAAGAAGCGGGGGATCTTCATGCGTCTTTTTGATTCGTGGTGGCGTCGGTGTTCGCCCGTTGCAGGGATGCGCGCAAGGCCTTCATCTGCGGCGACCAGACGGCGCTGCGGCGCGTCACCAACGCCACTTCACGCCGCAGGGGCAGTTTCGCCGCGGTGGGCAGAGCGACCACGCCAGTGGCGTCTTCCAGCAAGGTGGCAGGGACCACGGTCAGGCTGTCCCCCTTGGCCACCAGTTTCAGCGCGCCGGCCGACACGAAATCGACTTCCAGTACCGGGACAGGCGGTTCAAGCCAGGCATTCGCATAGGCCGCGTCCAGTTGCTGTCGCAGCAGGGAGGTGCGCTTGGGCAGGATCCAGCGTTGGCCGGCAAGGACTTCCAGGGTGACCGCTTCGTGCTTCAACAGGGGATGGCCGCGGCGGACGACGATGCGCAGATCGTCGCGGCCGACCGCCTGCTGGCGCAGGGCGGCGGGCACGACGCGCTCCATCGGTGCGACGACGGCGTCCAGCGCGCCTTGCTCAAGCAGATCATGCAGTTCGTCAGCGACGCCCATGGTTGACACCACGCGCAGGCCGGGCGACTCGGGCAGCAGGATTTCCAGCGCGGGCAGCACGGCGGTGTCCATGGCCGCCGCCGTGGCGCCCACCCGGAGCAGACCGCCTTCACCCGACGACAAAGCCTGGGCATGACGGATGGCGTCTTCGTATTGGTCGACCACCTTGCGCGCATGCTCGGCGAACGCCAGCCCGGCGGCGGTCGGCCGCACGGCGCGCGCGCCGCGGTCGAACAGGGCCAGGCCGGTGTCTTCCTCCAGCCGCTTGAGCGACTTGGACAAGGCCGGCTGGGTCACCGCGCAGGCCGACGCAGCCCGGCCCAGATGGCCATGGGCCACCACGGCGAGGAAATACGAGAGATCGCGCAGGGACGGGTTCATGAACGTTAGTTATCTTTTAAATAACTGATGGGAATGAAAGTGTAGCGCGGATGACGATCGGGCCGAAGAGGGTGGCAATACCGCCACAGGGAAAACCCTTCTGGTCAAAGAAATGACATTTCTTCAGAATCAAGTTACTTGATTGTGTGAATGCGCACAGGCCTCGTCGTATGACCGACCTTCGAACCCCCGCCCCCGACGCTGCCGCACTGGAGCTTGGCACCCGTCTCAAGCACGCCCGTCTGGCGCGCAAGATGACGCTCAAGGACTGTGCCCTCAAGGCGGATTGCTCGGAGAGCCAGGTGTCCAAGGTTGAGCGCGGCCTGGTGGCGCCGTCGCTGGCCATGCTGCACCGCCTGGCGGCCGCGCTGGACACCAATGTGTCCTATCTGATCGGTGAGCGCCCGGCTTCCGGGCCGGTGCTGCGCCAGGGCAGCCGTCTGGTCTCGCAGTTCGTCCACGGCCAGGGCGGCATACAGCTGGAGCGCCTGGATAACGCCGAGCGCGGGTCGCTGTTGCAGGCGCATATCCACATCATTCCGCCAGGCGCGCGCAGCGACGGGCAGATCGAACACTTGGGCGAGGAAGTCGGCATCGTGCTTGAAGGCACGGTCCTGCTGACGCTGGGTGACACGCAATACACCCTGCAGGCCGGAGACGCTTTCCATTTTCCGAGCCAGGTACCACACGGTTATGAAAACGCCGGGCCGGAGGCAGCCCGTATCTATTGGGTGAACACACCCGCCACGTTCTAAGGCCGCCGGAGTGCGGTCGGAACAAGCAAGGGGATTTTATGTACAACTGGCAGTTTCACATCATTGCCGACTACTGGCCGGTGTTCCTGCGCGGCGCCATCGTCACGCTGGAAATCACCCTGGCCGCCACGATATTGGGCCTGGTAATCGGCCTGCCCGCGGGGATCGCACGCATGTCGCGCTCGCCCTACGTCCGCATGCCGGTATCCGTGTACGTGGAGTTTTTCCGCGCGACGCCGGCCCTGGTGCAGATCGTCTGGATCTACTACTGCTTTCCGATTCTTTTCGGCTTTCAGCTTGAGGCCAAGACCGCGCTGATCGTGGCGCTGGGTATCCATTCCGGCGCGTATATCGCCGAGATCGTGCGGGCCGGCGTCAATGCGGTGGACAAAGGCCAGTTCATGGCGGCGCGCTCCATCGGCATGCCGCATCTGATGGCCCTGCGCCGCATCATTCTGCCGCAGGCCCTGCAGAAGATGATTCCGCCTTTCATCAACGAGTTCGCCAACTTGATGAAGCTGTCCACCTTGGGCGCGATCATCGCGGTCTATGAACTGCTGCAGGAATCGAACAACCTGATCGCCACGACGTACCGGCCGCTGGAAACCTATACCTTCCTGGCGCTGGTGTTCTTCGCCATCACCTTCCCGTGGATCTGGATCTCGCGGCGCCTGGAACATCGTCTGCAGCGGCACGCCTGAACGGCCGCGCACTATATACAAGGGGAAAACGATGCTCAATATCGAGAGTCTGAGCAAGTCCTATGGCAGCCTGGAAGTGCTGAAGGACATCAACCTGCGTGTCGAGCCGGGCGACGTCGTTGCCATCATCGGTCCCAGCGGATCGGGCAAGAGCACGCTATTGAAGTGCATCAATTTTCTGGAGAGCTACGACCAGGGCGCCGTGCATTTCGACGGCCACCTGGTGGGCTACACCGACCGCGCCGGCAAGCGCGAGCCCGCGAGCGAGCGCAGCGTCAACCAGTTGCGCTCGCAGATGGGAATGGTGTTCCAGAACTTCAATCTCTTCCCGCACATGACCATCCTGCAAAACGTCATCGAGGGGCCCACGCAAGTATTGGGCGTGCCGCGCGACGAAGCGATCCAGCACGCCGAGGCCTTGCTGGCGCGGGTCGGCCTGTCGGACAAGCGGGACGTCAAGCCGACGCGCTTGTCGGGCGGGCAGCAGCAGCGCGCCGCGATCGCCCGCGCGCTGGCCATGAAGCCTCGCCTGATGCTGTTCGATGAGCCGACCTCGGCGCTGGACCCCGAACTCGTGGGCGAAGTGCTGTCCGCGATGCGGCAGCTGGCCCAGGAAGGCATGACCATGGTCATCGTGACCCACGAGATGGGTTTCGCGCGCGATGTCGCCGACCGCGTGGTCTTCATGGAGGGCGGCTACATCGTCGAAGAAGGGCCGCCCGACCAGGTTTTCTCCTCGCCCAGCAATGCTCGAACCCGGGAATTTCTCTCCCGCGTCTTGAACTGAACGGGTCCCACTCCGTGCCAGACCGCCGTTATGGCGGGGACGGCGCTCGTCTTTACAGACTCCTCACTACCTAGGAAGCATCATGAAAAAGCGCATCTTTTCGCTGGCCGCCTGGGGCGCTGCCGCCGTCCTCGGCCTGGCCGCCCTGGCTCCCGCCCACGCCGCGGGCGAGCTGGAACAGATCACCAAGCGCGGTGAACTGCGTATCGGCTACGTACCGTCGCCGCCGGGAACCGCCAAGGACCCCGTGTCGGGTGAGCTCACCGGTTTCTACGTCGAGGCCGCCAAGGCCGTCGCCGAGCAGATGGGCGTGAAGCCCGTCTTCATCGAAACGACGTGGGGCAACTTCGTTGCCGGCTTGCAGGCCAATCAATTCGACATGTCCATCGCGGCCACCTTCGCCACGGTCAAGCGCGCGATGGTGGTGGATTTCTCCAAGCCGTTGCTCTACCTGGGCAGCGTGGCGGTGGTGCGCAAGGATGATACGCGCTTCAAGACGGTGCAGGACATGAACGACCCCGCCATCAAGATCGCCGTGGTGCAGGGGACCGCCGCCGAAGACTGGGTGCGCCGCACGATACCGAAGGCAAAACTGGTTTCCCTGGGGGGCGGCAACCTGACCGCCGGTTTCATGGAAGTCGCAGCCGGCCGCGCCGACGCCAGCTTCGAGGACGGCTTCACCGCCGGGCGCTTCGTCGCGCAGCAGCCGTCCACCAAGGTCTTGTTCGCCGAAAAGCCGGTGTTCTTCCTGCCCGTGGCCTGGACCGTGAAGAAGGGCAATAGCGAGTTGCAGTCGGTGCTCGACATCGGTCTGGACAATCTGCTGATCTCCGGCCAGTGGGATGCCATGGTCGGCAAGTATCTGGATGGCGGCCGCTTCGTCGACCAGCCCAATCTGCGTGAGTTCCCGGCCAAGTCCGCCGTCACCGTCAAGTAATTCACTATCCAATACCAGGGAGCCGCGTGCTCCCGATCAGGAGCTGACATGCCGCACTATCCTACCTGGGACCAGATATTGGCCGGGAAACACTGGCGCACCACGCACTTCCCGCGCATCCGCGAGGACATGCCCACTTTCCTGGGCGTTCCGTATGCGATACGCGAAGAGGATATCCAGGGCGCGGACGTCGTAATCATCGGTTCGCCGTTCGCGGCGGGCTGGGGCAAGAAATACAGTGGCGTCGACAAGGCCGAGTGGCTGGCCGCGACGACGCGCGTACGGCAGCAATCCATCCGCTACCGTGGCGGCTATGTGCAGGATATGGACATCGATATCTTCGAGCATTTGAAGGTGGTCGATTATGGCGATGTCGATATCCCCATCGAAGCCAGCTACGAAGGCACTGTCGAACGTATCCTGGAAGCGCAGGATGCCGTGGAGAAGCGGGTCAAGCAGGCGCTCAACGCCGGCGCGGTTCCCGTGGTGATCGGCCAGAATTCGCCTTGCGCGTCCTATGCCGTGGGTCGTCCCATCGCTCAGCATGTGAAGGGTCCCGTCGGCATGGTCAGCCTGGACACGCATTGGGACGCCTTCCCCTATGACTGGGCCACGAAGAACGACCACATCGCGGGTTCGACCAACTGGAAGGACAAGCTGCTGCGCGACTGCCCGGAATACGCCATCAAGAATCTGGTGGAGATCGGCGAGCGGGGCATGCTGGAAGAAGCCAGCATCGTGCGGCGTTTCCTGCGCGAAGGCTGCTGCTTCATGCCCATGTGGAAGATACGCACGGAACTGGGCATCGAAGGCGTCGTCAAGAATCTCGACCAGGCCTATCAGGGCACCGACGCCGTCTATGCGCACTTCGACATGGACGTGCTGGGCGGCGCGGGTCCGACCGAAGGCGACCTGCTGGGCGAATTGGCCGAGCCCATGGGCATGACCGACTATGAGGCCATCCGCATCGCCTACGAAGTGGGCCGCAAGGGCTGCGCGGGCCTGTCCTTCCTGTGCATTCCGCCGGGCTCCGCCATCATGTACCGGGTCATCGTCTATGCCTTGACCTATTTCATGGCCGGCATGGCAAAACGCAAGCAGGAAGAGGGCAAGCTCTGACCATGGTGCAGATCGATACCGATCGGGTCCTGGCCACGCTGCGCCGTCTGGCGCAGTTCGGCGCCAAGGGCAAGGGGGTCTGCCGGCCCGCGTTCTCGGCCGAGGATCTGGCCAGCCGCCGGTGGCTGGCGGACCAGATGCGCGAGGCTGGACTCGATACCAGTATCGACGCGGTCGGCAACGTGTACGGCCGTTCGCCTGGCGTCAAGCATGCCCTGCTGGTGGGTTCCCATTCGGACAGCGTGCCCACGGGCGGCTGGCTGGATGGGTCCATGGGCGTGGTCTTCGGCATCGAGGCCGCGCGGGCCTTGCGGGAACAGATGCCCGCGGCGCCCGTCGGCATCGACGTCATTTCCTTCGCGGACGAGGAAGGCCGTTATCTAAGCTGCCTGGGCAGCCGCGCGTTCTGCGGTGAACTTGAAGAGGCGCAGTGGGACACGCTGGCCTATGAGGGCTGCACGCTACGGCAGGCCGCGCTGGCTGCCGGCCTGCCGGCCAGCGGACTGGCGCGCCTGGACCCGCAGCGTCACCTTGCCTACCTGGAAGCGCACATCGAACAGGGGCCCAGGCTGGATCGGGCCGGCCTGGATATCGGCGTGGTCAGTGGCATCGCAGGCATGCATCGCTACATCGTCACCTTCACCGGGCGGGCCGACCACGCCGGTACCACCCCGATGGAGATGCGCCATGACGCGGGCATGGCTGCCTTCGAGTTCGCCATCGACTGTGAGCAGCGCTTCAAGGCGGCCAGCGCCACCGACAGCGTGTGGAATTTCGGCGCGGTGCAGTTCACGCCTGGCGTGGCCAACGTGGTCCCGAAGGTGGCCGAGCTGACGGTGGAGCTGCGCGACATCTCCGCGCCGGTCATGGAACGCATGAGCGCGGCGCTGACCGCGCTGGTCGCCGAGCGTGACGGCGCCAGGCAGGTTGCGGTCAGCTTGCGGCAGCAGGGGGCTTTGCCGCCGGCCGTGATGGATGCGCGGCTATGCCAGGCGCTCGACCATGCGGCGGCAGAACGGCAGGGCAAGGCGATGACCATGCCCAGCGGCGCCATCCACGATGCCATGGTGCTGGCGCGTCATATACCCACGGGGATGATGTTCGTGCCCAGCATCGATGGCCGCAGCCACACGCCGGTGGAGGATACCGCTGACCACCACCTGGTGCTGGGCGCCCAGGTCTTTTTTGATGGCTTGCAGGACGTGGCGCGCACGCTGCAGGCGACGGCGGGGTAGGGCCCTGGGCTGACCAGCCGCCCAAGCCGCTATGCCCGCTTGAGCTGCGCGCAGAAGCGGGCGATGCGGGTGCACGCTTCGGTCAGCTCCTCGTCCGAGGTTGCGTAAGAAATGCGGAAGTGGCCTGGGGAGCCGAAGGCCGACCCATGGACGACGGCGACACCTTCCGCGTCGAGCAGCGCGTCGACGAAATCCCGGTCGGTCTCCAGCACTTTGCCATCAGGCGTCTTCGATCCGAGCAGCCCCACGCAGGACGGGAAGACATAGAACGCGCCCTGCGGCGATGGGCAGGTCAAGCCGTCTATGGCTGAAATGGCCGAGACCGTCAGGTCGCGCCTGCGCTGGAATGCCAGGCGGCGCGGCGCGAGAAAATCCTGGGGGCCGTTCAGGGCTTCCACCGACGCATACTGCGAGATGCCGCAAACGCCCGATGTCGATTGGCTCTGGATGACCTCCATGGCCTTGATAAGGGCGACCGGTGCCGCGCAGTAGCCCAGCCGCCATCCCGTCATGGCATAGCCTTTGGACATGCCATTCATCGTGACGGTCCTGGCCTTGAGCGCGGGCTCCACTTGCGCCATCGTGGCGAATGTCGCGCCGTCGTACAGCAGGTGCTCGTAGATGTCATCCGTCAGAACCCACACTTGCGGATGGCGCAGCAGCACGTCGGCCAGGCCACGCAGGTCGGCGGCGCTGTAGGCCGCGCCGGACGGATTGGACGGGGAATTGATCAACAGCCACTTCGTGCGCGGCGTGATGGCCGCTTCGAGCGCCTGCGGCGTCAGCCGGAAGCCCTCCGCCTGGGTGGTGGGCACGATCACCGGGACACCGGCGCTGAAGCTGACCATCTCTGGATACGACACCCAATAGGGCGCCGGGATGATGACCTCGTCGCCAGGATTGAGGGTCGCGGTGAGCACGTTGAAGATGATGTGCTTGCCGCCGGCCGAGACGAAGGTCTCCGCGACGTCATAGGACAGGCCGTTCTCGCGTTTCAGCTTCGCGACGATGGCGGCGCGCAACTCCGGAATACCGCAGACTGGCGGATACTTGGTCTTGCCTTGCAGCAGCGCCTCCACGGCGGCCTGCTTGATGTTCTCTGGTGTGTCGAAATCCGGCTCGCCCGCGCTCAACGCGATGACATCGCGCCCCTCGCTTTTCAAGACGCGGGCTTTCTGCGTGATCGCATTCGTGGACGAAATCTTGATACGGGACAGCGTGTCGGAAAGGAAGGCCATGGTTGGATGCCTGGGTTTTGAAGCTCGTTTGGCGGGGCGTGTTGCGCAAGAGTCAAGCGTGGCGAATATCGGACACGAACTTCTGCGCGCGGGGGTGGTCGGGCGTGGAAAAGAAGCGGTCGGGCGTGCTGGTCTCGATGATGCTGCCTTGATCCATGAAGATGACGCGGTCGGCCACCTCGCGCGCGAAGCCCATCTCGTGGGTCACGCAGACCATGGTCATGCCATCCTTGGCCAGCTGCTTCATGACTTGCAGCACCTCGCCCACCATTTCGGGGTCGAGCGCGCTGGTGGGTTCATCGAACAGCATGACGGGCGGCTTCATGGCGAGCGCGCGGGCGATCGCCACGCGCTGTTGCTGGCCCCCGGACAGTTCCGCGGGATAGGCGTCGGCCTTATTCGCAAGGCCCACTTTTTCGAGCAGCGCCATGGCCTGGTCGCGCGCTTCGCCTGCCGAGGCTTTCCGTACATCCAGAGGCGCCAACGTCAGATTGCGCATGACATTCATGTGCGGGAACAGATTGAACTGCTGGAAGACGAAGCCGATTTCGCTGCGCAGACGGTTCACGTCCGTCTTCTCGCTATGGACATCCTTGCCGTCGATGTAGATATTGCCCTTCTGAATGGGTTCGAGGCGATTGATGGTGCGGATCAAGGTCGACTTCCCCGATCCGGATGGACCGCAGACGACCACCACCTCACCCTTGGCGACCTCTTCGTTGATGAGATCCAGCGCCTTGTATTGCCCGTACCATTTCTCGACGTTGTGAAAGCGGATCATGTTGCGGTTCCTCAAGCCCTGCTTGCACGCAGGCCTGGCGTACTGCGTCGCTCCAGGTATCCCACGGCCAGATTGAGCAGGTAGCAGACGATGAAATAGAAGCTGGCCAGGATGAAATACACCTGGAAGGGCTTGGTCAGCAGCTGGCCACTGACCTGGTAGGCGGAATAGGTCAGCTCATTGACGCTGATGATGTAGCCCAGCGACGTGTTCTTGATCAGATTGATGAACTGGTTGAGGATGCTGGGCGTCATCTGCCGCAAGGCTTGCGGCAACACGATTTTGCGCATGGTCTTGGCGTAGCTCATGCCCAGCGAGCGGGACGCCTCCACCTGGCCTTTGGGGATGGCCTGGATACCCGCGCGGATGACCTCGGCCAGGAAGGCGGTTTCATAGAGCACCAGCGCGCAGACTACCGTGGTGACGCCCGAGACCGTATGGCCGGTGATCAGCGGGACCATGAAATAGGCCCAGAAGATGATCAGCAGCACAGGCAAGGCCCGCACGGTGGTCGTCAATGCCAGCGCCGGCAAGGCGACGACAGGGATCGTGGACGTCCGGGCGATGCCGACCAGCACCGACAGGGGGAAGGCCAGCATCAGGCCACCGACTGCCAGGCATAGCGTCAGCGCCAGGCCGCCCAGCGGGCCGTTCGGATATTGGCCGATAAGAAAGATAAGGCCGTAGTCGTGCAGGATGTTGATGATGTCTGTCATGGCGTCGTCATGCCTTTACGGTCGTCATGATCAGGCGGCGCTGCAACCACGAGCCGCAAGCGATGATGGTGAACGAGCAGACCAGATAGAAAACCGAGGCGATGGCATAGGTCTCGAACGAAAGAAAGGTTTCGTTCTCGATCTGGTGGCTGACGTAAGTCATCTCCGCCACGCCGATGGCCATGGCCAGGCTGGTCGACTTGAACAGGCTTAGCGTCTGGTTGACGATAGGCGGCACCGCAATGCGCAGCGCCTGCGGCAGAACAACGCGGCGCATGGCCTGCACGTAGCTCAGACCCAGTGCCCGCGCGGCTTCCATCTGCGTGCCGGACAAGGACTTGATGCCGCTGCGCAGGTCCTCCGACATATACGCGGCGGCATTCAAGGCCAGGGCGATCAAGGCGAAGATGAATTCCCCGTGCGCCGCGTTGATGGCCATCTGCCAGGACTTGGGCAGGATTTGAGATATGCCGAAGTACCAGAAGAAGATCTGCACCAGCCCCGGGATGTTGCGGTGATAGGCGACGAAGGCGCGGCACAATCCCTCAAGTATCCTGGAGTGCGAGGCGCGCAGGGCGACCACCAGCAGGGCCAGCGCGAACGCGCAGCACCAGGATATGAGAAACAGCAGGATGGATCGCGCGGCCCCCTGAATGAGCCATTGTGCATAGGGGCCGTCGTGCAGAAAACTGAAGTCCAGTGTCTGCATCGCGGTTTATTGGAAAGCGGACAGGGGCGTCAGTTTCTTTTCGCGTACCAGTTTGTAGGGGGTCTGCGGACCGAACCACTTGTCCCAGATTGCATCCATCTCACCCGTCTTGTCCATCTGGGCCAGGGCGTCGTTCACCGCTTTCAGAAGGGCGGGCTCGCCCTTCTTGACGCCGATACCCGTGGGTTCCCAATGCAGGTCGGGGGCCATCCAGTGGAAGCCGGCACCCTCGGTCACGTAGCGCACGCCGGACAGGTAGCTGATGGCGAAGGCGTCAACCTTGTGTTGTTGAAGCGCGAGAAAAGCCGAGGGGCTGTCCTGGAACGTCACGACGTCCGCGTTGGCGATCTTCTGGCGCGCGAACTGTTCTGGCGTCGAGCCCTTGGATGCGCTGATCTTCTTGCCTTTCAGATCGTCCAGAGTCTTGAACGCGCTGTCGTCGGCAACGATGAGCTTGATGGGAATCTGATAGTGGATGTCGCTGAATGCGATCTGCTTGGCCCGTTCGGGCGTGTAGCCCAAGGCGGCGGCAATCAGGTCCACGCGGCCCAGGGCCAGTTCGGGGATGCGCGCTTCGACGGAGACCGGCTTGTGCTCCATCTTCACGCCGATATGCTTGGCGATGGCGGCGCAGGTATCGACATCGAAACCGACGATTTCGCGAGTCTTGGGATCCTGGTAACCCATGGGCTGGTTGGTGGACAAGGTTCCGCAAGTCAGCGACCCGCGCGACTTGATGTCGGCCAGCCGGTCCGCGTGTGCCGTGCCACACAGCCAGAGGCCGATGGTCACAGCGGCGGCTTTAGCCAGAAAACGGCTATTTCCAGAACTCATACCCATGCGAAATCCCCTTGATCAGTTCCGCTTTTAATAGGACGTTCGTTCTCATACACGCTGTATGTAAAGTGATTAAGCCGTTTTTTGTGCGCTTGCACAACGCGGGAATAACCCTAGGCGTTCGGTGGGGAGCCGAGCAGGGGCAGGGCGGGGCGGTAGTCGCTGCCCAGGCGTTCGGACAAGCTGATGGCTTCCTGCAGCAGCAGGCGTTGCGTGCCTGTGTCGAGGACGTCGAAGCGGAAGCGCGGACCCGAGATCGTCAGCGCACCGAGCAGGCGATTGTCGGCCTTGAATACCGGCGTCGACATCGATGCGGTCCAGGGATCCTGAATGCCGCTGGAATGGCGTACAAGGGTGTCGGCGGAATGGGACCGCCAATCCGCATCCTGGCTGAACTCACGTAGCACCTGGCTTGTACACGTTTCGTCCAGCGGCAGGGATATCCCCGCGCGCATGCCGACTTTCAAGGTCTGGCTGGACTCGCGCCGGTACAAGCAGAGGCGCCGCTCGTGTTCAAGCTTGAAGAAACAGGCGCTTTCGCCCGTTTGCGCGGCGATCTTTTCCAGCGTCGGAATGAGATAGCTGCCCAGGTCCAATTGCTGTTCGTAGGTCGCGCCCAATTGATAGACGCGTGATCCCAACTGGTAGCTGCCATCGGCAAGCCGGTGGATGTAGCGCTGGCGCTCCAGCGTGATCATGTAGCGCAGGATGACGCTATGAAAAAGGCCCGTGGCTTCTTCGATGTCGCGCAGCTTCATGGGACCCTGGTGTCCGATGAAAACATCCAGGATGGAAAGCGTCCGCTCGACGGCCAGCACCGATCGGTCGGCCTTCTCGTCGGTCGCTTCTTTGGAGGGGGCGGGAGTGCGCTTCATGCTTGGGACGTCGTGATGTAACGGGGGGGACGCCGGGCGCCGTGCTTCCGGAAGCGGGGGATTGTAGCGCCCAGCCTAGACCGCGTAGGTCAGGTCCAGCCACATCGAACTCTTGACCTCTTCCATGACCGCGTACGTGCGTGTCTCCCGGATACCGGGCAGTTGCCACAACACGCGTCCCGCGAACGCGCGATAACCCGCCATATCTTCATGACGGGTTTTCAGAAGGTAGTCGAAGCCACCGGCCATCATGTGGCATTCCATGATTTCCTGGCGGTCCTGCACGGCCAGCTTGAATTCTTCGAACACATTGTGGGTGGTCCGGTCCAGCAGCACTTCGACAAATACCAGGAAACCCGCCTTCAACTTGTCGGGGTTGAGGCGCGCCTCATATCCCAGGATGTATCCCTCGCGCGTCAGCCGCTGCACCCGGGCCAGGACGGCGGTGGGTGACAAGGACACCTCCTCGGCGAGCTTGGTGTTGGGAATTCGCCCGTCTTTCTGCAAAAGATCGAGGATTTTTACGTCGATACGATCGAGCGTGATTTCGCCGCCAGCCATAAAGAGCCTATTTTTGAGTTTTTCACTAAATATATGGCTAATTATGGTCAGAAATTCGCGATATTCCAACTCATAATCGCGGAAAAATCGGCACAAGGGCCGATTTGTTGATGATTGGACCATTCCAGAAATGTTCGACGCTGTCCCCCATTCCGCTGCAGCCCCGGCTTCCGCCGACAATCCCTACGCCCACGTCACCCCCATCGAGCCGCGCGACGCCTTGCGCGAGGCCATCACCTCGGCGTGGCGCAAGCCCGAAACCGAAGCGGTGCCGTGGTTGCTGGAACGCGCCCGCCTGCCGGGCGACATGTCCGAGCGTGCGCGCGAGCTGGCCATGCGCGTCGTGCGCGCCTTGCGTGAGCGCAAGGGCGCCAGCGGCAAGGCGGGGCTGGTGCAAGGCCTGCTGCAGGAATTCTCTCTGTCGTCGCAAGAGGGCATCGCATTGATGTGCCTGGCTGAAGCGCTGCTGCGCATCCCAGACACGGCGACGCGCGATGCGCTGATCCGCGACAAGGTCAGCAACGGCAACTGGAAAGAGCACGTCGGACGCGGCAATTCGACCTTCGTGAACGCGGCTGCCTGGGGCCTGTTGGTCACCGGCAAGCTGGTGTCCGCGCACAACGAAAAAGGTCTGGGCGCCGCTTTGCGCCGGTTGGTGGCCAAGGGCGGTGAGCCTTTGATCCGCAAGGGCGTCGATGTGGCGATGCGGATGATGGGGCAGCAGTTCGTCACCGGCGAAACCATAGGCGAGGCGCTGCAGCACGCCAAACCTCTGGAAGAAAAGGGTTTCCGCTATTCCTACGACATGCTGGGCGAAGCCGCGCTGACCGCCGCTGACGCGCAACGCTACCTGGCTGACTACGAGCAGGCGATCCAGGCGATCGGCCGCGCGTCCAACGGCCGTGGTGTCTACGAAGGCCCGGGCATCTCCATCAAGCTATCGGCGCTGCACCCGCGCTACAACCGCGCCCAGGTCGATCGCGTGCAAGCCGAGCTTTATCCCATCATCCTGCATCTCGCCCGCATGGCGCGCGGCTTCGACATCGGCTTGAACATCGATGCGGAAGAAGCGGACCGCCTTGAGCTGTCGCTCGACCTGCTGGAACGCCTGTGCTTCGAGCCGGACCTGAAGGGCTGGAAGGGCATCGGTTTCGTCATCCAGGCTTACCAGAAGCGTTGCCCCTACGTGATCGACTACGTCATCGACCTGGCCAAGCGCAGCGGCAAGCGCCTGATGATCCGGCTGGTCAAGGGCGCTTATTGGGACAGCGAAATCAAGCGCGCGCAGATCGACGGCATGGACGACTATCCCGTCTACACGCGCAAGCCGTATACGGACCTGTCCTACATTGCCTGCGCCAAGAAGCTGCTGGCCGCGCCGGAACAGATCTATCCGCAGTTCGCCACGCATAACGCCCAGTCGCTGGCGACCATCTATGAGTTGGCCGGGCCGGATGCCTATCGGACGGGTCAGTACGAGTTCCAGTGCCTGCACGGCATGGGCGAGCCGCTCTATGAGCAGGTCGTCGGTCCGGTCAAGGAAGGCAAGCTGGGACGGCCTTGCCGCATCTACGCGCCGGTGGGCACGCATGAAACCCTGCTGGCCTACCTGGTGCGCCGCCTGCTGGAAAATGGCGCGAACACCTCTTTCGTGAACCGCGTGGCCGACCAGGACATCCCGCTGGAAGAGCTGGTCAGCGACCCGATCACGCAGATCGAGGCCATGGCCAGGCAGGACGGTCAACTGGGCTTGCGCCATGCCGGCATTCCCGCACCCGCCGCGCTGTATGGGGCCGGGCGCGCCAATTCGCAGGGGCTGGATCTGGCCAACGACCAGGTGCTGGGCGGCCTGGTGCAGGTGCTGCGCGGCGTCGCGCACAGCAAGATCGTCGCCGGTCCGATGGTGGCCGATGCCGCGATCCAGGCCGCCGGGGCGGCGGACGCCCTGGCGCAGGATGTCGTCAACCCCGCGCGGCACGACGACCTGGTCGGTACGGTCCGCTGCGCGGACAAGGCCACGGTGGACGCGGCCATCCGAGTTGCGCACGAGTACGCCCCGACTTGGGCCGCGGTGCCGGCCGGCGAGCGCGCGGCGATGCTGGAGCGCGCGGCCGATGCCATGCAGAAGGACATCCAGGTGCTGATCAACACCCTGGTGCGCGAAGCGGGCAAGACCTACGCCAATGCCGTGGCTGAAGTGCGCGAAGCCGTGGATTTCCTGCGCTTCTACGCGGCACAGGTACGCGCGGGCTTCCACAACGACAGCCATCGTCCGCTGGGCCCGGTGGTCTGCATCAGCCCCTGGAATTTCCCCTTGGCCATTTTCACGGGCCAGGTGGTGGCGGCGCTGGCCGCCGGCAATACCGTGCTGGCCAAGCCCGCCGAACAGACGCCGCTGGTGGCCGCGCAGGCCGTGCAGCTGCTGTGGGATGCCGGTGTGCCCCGTGAGGCCGTCCAGCTGTTGACAGGCGCGGGTAGCGTCGTCGGCGCGCAGCTGACCGACGACGATCGTGTCCAAGGTGTCATGTTCACCGGGTCGACGGAAGTGGCGCGCATCCTGCAGCGCACGCTGGCCCGCCGCCTGAGCCCGCAAGGCACGCCCATCCCGCTGATCGCGGAAACCGGCGGCCAGAACGCCATGGTCGTCGACTCGTCGGCCCTGACCGAACAGGTGGTGCAGGACGTCCTGATTTCCGCCTTCGACAGCGCGGGGCAGCGCTGCTCGGCCCTGCGTGTGCTGTTCGTGCAGGAAGACGGCGCCGACCGCTTGATCACCATGCTCAAGGGCGCCATGGCCGAGCTGAAGCTGGGCAATCCGGTTGAGATCGCCAATGACGTGGGCCCGGTCATCGATGCCGAGGCGCGTGATGGCATCAACGCCCACATCGAAGCCCTGCGCGCCAAGGGCCGCAAGGTGCACCAATTGTGCTTCGGTGGCGTTGCGGCCAAGCGGGATGCGGAAGCGCTGGGTACCTACGTGGCCCCCACGCTGATCGAATTGCCCGACCTGGCGGAACTGAAGCGCGAAGTGTTCGGCCCCGTGCTGCACGTGGTCCGTTATCGCCGCGAGCAGCTGGATGACGTGCTCGCGCAGATCCGCAACACGGGCTATGGCCTGACCATGGGCCTGCATACCCGCATCGACGAAACGGTGGAGCGCGTCGTCGCGTCGTCGCACGTGGGCAATTTCTATGTGAACCGCAATACGGTGGGCGCGGTGGTGGGCGTGCAGCCCTTCGGCGGCGAAGGCCTGTCCGGCACGGGCCCAAAGGCGGGCGGTCCGCTGTACGTGTACCGGCTGCTGGCCACGCGTCCCGATGCCGCGCTGGCCAGTCCGTTCGGCATGGACGTGCCGGACGCGGTGCAGCAGGCTTCGCAAGCGGCAAAGGACCTTGCGGATTGGTTGCGCCAGGAGCCGGGCCTGGCGCCGTCGCGCGCGGCCATGCCTTTCTTCGGCGGCAGCAGCTTCGTGCTGGCGGGGCCGACGGGGGAGCGCAACGTCTATAGCGTGATGCCGCGCACGGCCGTACTGAGCGCCGCCGGCAATGACAAGGACCGCATCATCCAGCTGACTGCCGTGCTGGCAACGGGCGGGCGCATGGTCTGGGACGCGCGCGACCCGGCCACCAAAGCGCTTTACCAAAAGCTGCCGCAAAGCACGCGTGCCGCCATCGTCCTGTCCGAAGATGTGGAACGGGCGTTCTTCGACGCCGTCCTGCATCACGGGGATGAAGCGTCCCTGCGCGAATTGCAGGCGCGCATGGCGCAACGGGATGGCATCATCGTCAGCATCATCAGCCTGCGATCCGGCGATTGCGCGGTGCCGCTGGAGCGCCTGGTCATCGAGCGTTCGCTGAGCGTGAACACGGCGGCGGCGGGTGGTAACGCCAGCCTGATGACGATGGCGTAGCAGTCCTTACCTGGCCGGCGCTTGCTCCGAGAGCGTCTCGAAGCGCTGCGCCAGGAAGTCGACGAAGCTGCGGATGCGGGAAACCATGCGGTGGCGCTGGTGATAGACGGCGTAGATGTCGGCCTCAGGCGTCGTGTACTGCTCCAGCACGGGCACCAGCCTGCCGCTGGCCAGGTAGCGCTGGATGTCCCATTCGGCCCGCATGACGATGCCATGGCCGTCCAGCGCCCAGTTGACCGCGATCTCGCCGTCGTTGGTGGTGAGATTGCCCCGCACCCGTACCGCTTCCCCCTGGCGCTTGCTGGTGGCCGCGGCCTTGGCGCCGCGGATGCGGCGGCGCGGCGCCAGGCGCCACATGCCGTAGGCGTCGCTGCCCTGGCGGATACCGATGCAGTTGTGCCGCGCCAGATCATTGGGCGTCATCGGCGTGCCATGCTCGCGCAGATATTTGGGGGAAGCGCACAGAAGCCGGCGGTTGGGCGCCAGGTAGGTGGCGACGAAACGCGCGTCGGGTGGCGCGCCGAAGCGCACGCAGATATCGAAGGCGTCCTCGTCCAGGGAGGGCGGGTCGGCGGACAGCTGCAATTGCACCTCCGTGCCCGGGTAGCGCTTCACGTACTGGGAAATCACCGGCGCCACATGCATGCGCCCGAATCCCAAAGTGGCGTTCACCCGCAGCAGGCCGCCGGGCTCATCCCTGGCGCGGCCGAGCAGCTGCTGCAGGTCGTCGATTTCACCCAATATCGTTTTGGCCCGCTCCAGCAGCACGTCGCCTTCCGGCGTGGCGCTGATGCGACGGGTGGTGCGCACCAGCAGCGGAATGCCCAGGCGCGTCTCCAGCAGCGCAAGCCGTTTGCTGACGGCGGCCGTCGACACGCCCAGGTCGCGCGCCGCGGCGCTCAGGCTGCCCGCGGTGGCAACCGCCACGAAAAAGCCCAGGTCCGCTGCCTGTAAACCGGCCGTTTGGCTCATGGTGACTCCTGTCGGGAAAAGTGGGCGGCCAGTGCCCTGGCTTTTTATTTTCCCTCATCTTTAACTTTAAGTTAAAGAGAATTCAACTTTCAGGACGTTCATCAACGTCGTGAGAGTCGGACAATCAGCCCGGATATCGATACTGGAGCTGAAGAAAATGAAGACTTACAAGATCGCCACCATCCCCGGCGACGGCATTGGCAAGGAAGTCGTGCCTGCTGGACGCACCCTGCTGGAAGCCGTGGCCGCGACCCAGGGGGGCCTGCGCTTTGAATTCCAGGACTTCGATTGGGGCGGCGATTACTACCGCAAGCACGGCGCCATGATGCCCGCCGATGGCCTTGACGCCCTGCGCGACAAGGATGCCATCCTGTTCGGCTCGGCCGGCGATGCGAACATCCCCGATCACATCACCTTGTGGGGCCTGCGCCTGAAAATCTGCCAGGGCTTCGATCAATACGCCAACGTGCGCCCGACGCGCATCCTGCCCGGCATCGATGGTCCGCTGAAGCGGTGCGCGCCGGAAGACCTGGACTGGGTCATCGTGCGGGAGAATTCCGAAGGCGAATATTCCGGCGTCGGCGGCCGGGTCCATCAAGGCCATCCCATCGAAGCGGCCACCGACGTGTCGATGATGACGCGGGTCGGCGTCGAACGCATCCTGCGTTTTGCCTTCCGCCTGGCGCAATCGCGGCCGCGCAAGCTGTTGACGGTCGTCACCAAGTCCAATGCGCAACGCCACGCCATGGTGATGTGGGACGAGGTTGCCGTGCAGGTCGCCCGCGAGTTTCCTGACGTCACCTGGGACAAGGAATTGGTCGACGCCGCCACGGCGCGCATGGTCAATCGCCCGCGCACGCTGGATACGATCGTGGCCACCAATCTGCACGCCGACATTCTTAGCGACCTGGCGGCGGCGCTGGCCGGCAGCCTGGGCATCGCGCCGACGGGCAATATCGACCCCGAGCGCCGCTATCCGTCCATGTTCGAGCCTATCCACGGCTCGGCGTTCGACATCATGGGCAAAGGCTGGGCCAATCCGGTGGGGACGTTCTGGTCGGTGGTGATGCTGCTGGAACACCTGGGCGAGGACGCGGCGGCCAAGCGGGTCATGGCCGCGATCGAGGCCGTCACGGCCAATCCCGCGCTGCACACGCGGGACCTGGGCGGCAAGGCGGGCACCGACGATGTAACGAAGGCGGTCTGCCAGCATTTGTCCGTCAATCAGGCGGCGCGGGCTGCTTGACGGCGGGGGGGGGGGGGCTGGAGCCCTGGACTCGAACATGAGCCCGTCCGTGAAACTTCCACGCGAAGGGCCATGAATAAAAATAATTTCGGAGGAGACAACGATGGGTATCACTGCCTTGGGAAAGCGCCGCGCACTCGCCGCGGCCATGGTGTTTGCGTTTGTGGCGACGGCGGCAAGCGCGACCGCGTACGCCGCCGATAACTGGCCTGATCATGCGATCACGCTGGTGGTGCCGTTCCCGACCGGGGGCACGACCGACGTGCTTGCGCGCGCCTTGGGCGATCAGCTGTCCCGTACCTTGGGACAGCCGGTCATCGTGGAAAACCGACCCGGCGCGGGCGCCACGATAGGGGCCGACTACGTCGCCAAATCCAAGCCCGAGGGCTATGTGCTGTTGATGGGCGCGGTGCATCACACCATCGCCACCAGTGTGTACAAGTCCTTGAACTATGACTTCCAGAAGGATCTGGCGGCGATCGCGCCGATCGCGATGGTGCCCAACGTCCTGACGATCAACCCCACGTATACGCCGGCCAAGACCGTGGCGGAGCTGGTCGCGCTGGCGAAGAAGACGCCGAACGGGTTGAGCTATGGCTCCAACGGCTTCGGCACGGCGCAGCATCTGATCGGAACGCAGTTCCAGGCGCAGACCGGCGCGCCCTTGCTGCATGTCCCCTACAAGGGCAGCGGTCCCCTGACCACGGACCTGATGGGCGGGCAGGTGGCCATGTCCTTCGACACGATGACCACCGTATTGCCGCAGATCAAGGCGGGCAAGCTGCGCGCCCTGGCCGTCACGACAGGAACCCGTAGCAAGGCCTTGCCCGACGTGCCGACGCTGGCGGAAGCCGGCTTGCCCGGCTTCGACATCGGCACGTGGTTCGGCGTGTTCGCGCCGGCCGCGACGCCCAAACCCGTATTGGACAAGCTCAGCACCGATATCTCCAGGATCACGGCGTCGGCTGACTTCAGGCAGAAGCTGGACGCCGCCGGGGCCGAGCCGATGTCGGCGACGCCGGCGGAATTCGCTCAACGCATCGATGCGGAAACGAAGAAGTTCGCCAAGCTGGTCAAGGAAAACGACCTGAAGGTGGAGTGACGCCGCTCAGCCTTTGACCCGCTTGGCGCGGCCCGCGCGCAGCTCGTCACGGAAGAAGCGCAAGCCGCTGACCTGCTGCGCGACGTAGCCGCCGGTGGCCATGGCTTCCGGCGCGCGCTTGTCCCCGGTGGCGGGGTACTCCTTGGAGAAGTCCGCCGTTCCGAACAACATATCCCAGAACGGAAAAACCGCGCCGTAGTTGCAGGAGCGGCGCCCGGCCGCACGCAAGCCGTGATGCAGCCGATGAAAGCGGGGCGAGACCAGCAGGCGATCGCCCAGCCACCCGAAGGACACTTTGATGTTCGCGTGGCTCAGGCTTTCCACGAAACGCATGAACAGGAACAGCAGCGGGAACTGCAGGGGCGGAATGCCGATGGCCAGTCCGACGATGCCGAACCAGACGCCGGCCACCAGATCGTCGAGCAGATGGTTGCGGTCGTCCGACCAGAAGCTCATCTGCCGCTGGGCATGATGCAGGGCGTGCAGGGCATACCAGCCGCGGAATGTGTGCGACAAGCGGTGGCGCCAGTAATCCGCGCAGTCGAGGATCAGCGCATAGGCCAGGAACGTGACGACAGGATGGCCGATCAGCCACGGCACCATGCTTTCAAGCGTGGGCGGGATGTAGCCCAGATCGACGATATAGCCGTTCACCCACACCTGTACCTCGTAGAACAGCAGGAAGCTGACGATGGGCAGCACGCCCACACGATTCAGGACGGTGTAGATGGCGTCGGTGACTACCGCTTTACGGTCGTCCCATTTTTCGATGGGGAACAGAGCTTCCAGCGGCCAGCAGATGGCGTAGGTGGCGATGACGGCGAAGAAGCCGTAGACGCAGACCAGGGCCCAATCGAAGGACAATTCTTCCCACTGCATCCAGCCGAATTTATAGAGCAGCGGCAGCACCAGGTACTGGTCGATATTGCCGGCGATGATATTGAAAAAGCGGTCAATGAACGTCAGCATCGCGCGGCCTCAAAGCACCTCGGCGGTGATGGGACCCGTGTGGGCGAGCTGCGTGGACAGGAAGATGCCATGGGGCGAGCGACCCACATCGATGGTTTCGTACTTGCCGCTTTCAGGATCCAGGACGGCGACCTGTTCATGGAAACGCAGGGCGACCCATATCTTGCCGTCGGGCGCGATGGCGATATCGTCCGGTCCCGCCGCGCGGAACGGATACGTGCGCCGCAGTTCGAACGTGTCGGCGTCCAGGGCGACCAGGGAACCGCCGATGCGGTTGCTGACATACAGCGTCTTCTTGTCCGGCGCCAGAAAGATGTTGTGGGGGCCGACGCCTGTCTTGATCTTGCGCAGCACCTTGCCGTTGGCGGGATCGACCTCGGCCACATGATCGGCGCCCATGACGCAGATCAGCACCTTGCCCTTGTGCCAGAGCACGCCGGCCGGCGTCTTGCCCACGTCGGTGGTCCAGCGCACGCTCATATCGGTGAGGTTCAGCGCAACCAGGGAATTGGACTCCTGCATGGAGTTGTAGCTGGTGCGGGAGTCCGGCGCGAAATCCAGGTGGCTGGGCATCTTGCCCACGGCGAAGCGTTTGACCAGCGACAGGTCGTCGGCGCGGTAGACGTCGACGTGATTCAAGCGCAGCGCGTTGACGACGAGATAGCGGTTATCGGGGCTGAAGCCCAGCTGGTAGGGGTCCGCGATGGTCTTGTGCCCGATCGCGCTGGCCTTGACCGGATCGACGACGAAGAGCGCGTTGCCGCTGGCGTCTGCGATGTAGAGCTCCTTGCGGTTCGGCGTCAGCGCCCAATGGCTGGGTTCGCGCAGGGTCGGCAAGGTGCGCAGCACTTTACGGGTCGCCATGTCGATGACCGAGACACTGGCTTCGCCGGAGTTCATCACAATGGCATAGGCGGGCGCCGCGGCCGCGGCGGCAAGGCCGGTGCGCAGGGAAAGAAGGGGAGCCAAGGCGAGGCTGCAAGGAGCAGCCAGGCTGTTGCGTAGCCAGGTACGGCGGGAAGACTTCATGTTGCGGCCAAAGTACGGGGACGGTGATGGACCCTCTAATGATAGAGGGCCAGGGCGTTATCGCTTTTACGATGCTGACAAACAGCTTGCAGTTGGGGTGCGGCAAGCGTGCGTGTGTCAGTGCAAATGGACACCATGGAGTGAATTTCGTTCCATCGCCGTTTATCCCTGTTAGCGTGGCCTGCTGGAGCTGCGCCGTGCTTGTGGCTCAGCCCAGCCAGCGGCCTTCCAGCCACGTGCCGGATTGGACCGTGGACCTGACCACTTCGACCAGGACGTCGACCGCGCTCTTTATCGCCTTCCCCGTGGCCCGGTTGTTGGGCAGCGCCATCACGACCGTCCGCATGATGCGTGGATCGATGAGTGGGGCGCCCGACAATCGTCGCGTGGCAAGATCTTCCGCGACGGCGCTGGGTGGAAGTATGGTCCAGCCGTGTCCATCCAGGACCAGGCGCCGTTGCACGCCGAAGGAGTTGGTTTCCGCCGCGATCTGCAAGGTCACTTGGCTGACGGCGCAGGCATGTTCCACGAGCGTGCGCAGACCATGGGGCGCGCTAGGCAGGACGAGCTTCTGCGTCGCCAGGCTGGACAGCTGGACGGGTTGGTCGTGCCGCAGTCGCGCTTGCGCGGGCGCGATCGCCCAAAGCGCTTCCTCGATAAGCGGCCGTGCGTCGACATCGTCGGTCTTTTCGGCGCCGTACAGCAGCGCGGCGTCGATCTCGCCCGCCGCCAGCCAGCGCCGCAGCGTGCCCGTGTAGCCCACCGCCAGGCGCAGGCGGATGCCTGGATAGCTGACGGCAACAGCCGTCAGCAGAGCGCTTGAGAGCATGTCCGTGGTGCTGGGCAGCAGGCCCAGCGTCACCAGCCCATTGATCTCCGCGCCGGCGTCGGCGCGCAGTTCGGCACGGGCGCGGTCAAGGTCCAGCATGATTCGCCGCGCGTGCTCGGCCAAGGCCTGGCCGGCGGCGTTCAACACCATTCCATGACGCTTGCGCTCAAAAAGTGGGATTCCCAGATCCTCTTCAAGCATGCGCAGCTGGCGCGAAACAGCGGGCTGTACGAGATTCAGGATCTCCGCCGCCCGGGTGACATTGCCGGTATCGGCGACGGTCAGGAAGGCGCGCAGCTGCTTGATGTCCATCAGGGGAGCGTCTCTATGGTCATGGATCGCGGGATCGGGTTTGCCCCGTGCGCTTGGTGCGATGCAATAATTTGAGGTAGGAATCAAAAATTGCTATTTCATAACTAACATTATCACGTCCTATCATGATTGGCTTCTGACGGATGCGAGTAGCGTGTCCGCCGCGGCAGGTACTCACTCAAGCGTTTTATTGGCATGAAGCCCATTAACTGGACCGTCTTTCTCTACACCAGCATCGGCGTCCTGCTGGTGTTCAGCAACATGACCACCATGGATGTCGCGCTGCCCAGCATCGTCCGATATTTCTCGGCATCACCGCTGCAGGCGAACTGGATCTTGCTGGGGTATATGTTGACCAACACGGTCATGTTGCTGGCATTCGGCCGCTTGGCCGACATCTTCGGCAGGAAGCCCTTGTATCTGGTCGGCGTGGCGATTTTCACCGCAGCCAGCCTGGGCTGCGGCTTCGCGGGCTCCGCCGATGTGCTGATCGCCTTCAGGATCCTGCAGGCGGTGGGCGCGGCGGCGATCGTGACGAATACCACGGCCTTGCTGGTCGATGCCTATCCCGCGGAAAGGATGTCGCTGATCCTGGGCTTGAATGTGTCGGTCGCCGCGGGGTCGTCGATCTGCGGCCCGCTGATCGGTGGGGCCTTGGTGTCGGGGCTGGGCTGGCGCGCGCTTTTCTTCACGGGTGTGCCGCTGGGCCTGTTTCTTCTGCTGGCGGGGCCGCGCGTGCTGCGGCGTATCGAAGCCAAGCCGCGGCGCGAGCCTTTCGATTACGTCGGTGCATTGCTGTCCTTCCTGGCGCTAGGTGGCTTGGTGCTGGGCCTGTCCGATGGGGGGACGCTGGGCTGGCAGCATCCCTTCATCATTGGCTGTTTCGTCGTGGCCGTGGTGGCAGGGACGTTGTTCGTCCTTGTGCAGATGCGCGTCCGCTACCCCTTGGTGGATTTGTCCATCCTCAGGAAGGGAGACCTGGCCCTGGCGTATTACGCGAACCTGATGCTGGCGATCGTGCAGATGGCCACCTTGATTCTCGTCGCGCTGTTTCTGCAAGCCGCCTTTGCCATGGACGCCTTCCAGGCGGGTCTGCATGTCACCGGGCTGGCGGTGGGGCTGTTCATCGGCACGTCCGTTTCGGCCCGCGTCATCGGTCGGCTTCCGGTGCGTCCGGTCGCGGCAACGGGCATGGCCTGCCTGGCCGGCGCGATGATTGCGATGTCTCTATTCTTCAGGGGCGATGCGCCTGCCGCCACGACGATGACGGGGATACTGGTGCTGGTGGGGCTGGGCGTGGGCTTGTTCATGACGCCGAATACCACCTCGATCATGACGGCGGTGGAGCCCGATCGCCGCGGCGTTGCCAATGGCATGCGCGCCATGATCCAGAATATGGGATATGTCGTGGGGACAGCCGTCGCGCTGGCCATTGTCACGGCGCCCCTGGACACGGAAGCCCAGCACGCGGTGTACGCGGGGCAGAGCGCCTTGTTGTCCTTGAGCCAGCGCGCGCTGTTCGAATCGCGATATCAGCTTGCTTTTGGGGTGCTGGCGGTCGCGGCATGCACGGGGCTGCTTGCGTGTGTGTTCCGCAGGTCGGCAAGAACGGGGCTCGCCGCCGCCGTTTGATTCGCCTGATCGTCTTGAACCGCTTGAACAGGCTGCTTCCCTGCTGGGGTTCCGTGCGCGCTCAGGCGGCGTGGGTCACGATCAGATGCTGGCGTAAGTACTCGCCCATACCCTGTTCGTCCGGATCCACACCTATGCCGGGTCGGTCGGATGGTGTCAGATAGCCGTCTTGCAGTGCGATGAAGGCGCCGCTGAGGGCGCGCAAGGGATTGGGATTGGCGTCCATTTCCAGGAGGCCGTCGCCGCCGGCGGCGCAGAGGACATGGGCGGCCAGGCCCAGGCCGATGTTGGAGCCGAAGGCGTGCGGGCAGTAGCGCAGGCCGCGCGCCATGACCTCGCGGGCCAGGGGTAGCACGCGGCTGACGCCCCCCCATTTGCCGAGATCGGGCTGGATGACGTCCAGCCACTCGAAGGCGTCGCGGAAGGCTTGCAGGTTCAGCAGGTTCTCGCCGCCGGCGAAGGGATGGGCGGACGCGGCGCGTAGCGCGCGCCACTCGGCCGGGCTGCGCTCGCAACCTATCGGTTCCTCCGTCCATTGCAGGGACAGGGAACGGATGCGGTCATGGGCCTGGTGGGCTTGCTCAGGGCTCCAGCCGCAATTGGCGTCGATCATGGCGATCTCGCCGTCGGCGAGCAAGGCGACGGTGCGCTCCAGATCGTCCAGGGCGCTGTCTTCCGGGAAACCGGCCTTGAATTTGAAAGCGTGGAAACCCTGCGCACGCAGCTGGTCCAGTTGTTCCGGTGCCAGCTTGGGCGCGACGCCGCTGGCATAGGCGCGCAAGGGCCGGGACTGGCCTCCCAGCAATTGATAGAGCGGCACCCCCTGGGCACGGGCGGCCAGGTCCCACAATGCGCAATCCAGTCCTGCCAGGACTTGAGCGATGGGCCCGGGTTCGCCTGCCAGGCGCAGCATGGGCAGCAGCGCGGTTTCCCATTCGTCCTGCAGGGCAGGGATGTCTTCCAGGGTGCGGCCCAAGGCGCTGGGGCCTATGAGTCGTTCCAGCATGGCGGCGCGGTGGTAGGCGCCGAAGGCGGGGTAGCCGCTCCAGATTTCTCCCCAGCCGCCGTGGCCGTATTGATCCTGAACCTTGACCAGCAGCGTGGTGCGCTGCGTGAACGTGCCGAAGGAGGCCCGCACGGCGGCGGGCTTGTCGTCCTGCAATACGTAGATGTCGATGCGTGCGATGTGGGAAGGCTTCATGGTTTCAGAGGGGCGTATCAGGCGAGCATTTCAAACGGGTGTTTCAGGCGAGCGGCGCTCAACGGGTAGCAATCAACGGTTGGTCAGTCCAGGTGAGCGGGCCACCACATCGGCCCACAGGCGCGATTGGGCTTGCCATTCTTCCTGGAAGGCGGCGCTGGAGCCGCCGCCAGGCGCCAGGCCGGCGCCCTCCAGGATCTTGCGTACGTCGGGCTCTGCCACGGCCTGGGTCATGGCGGCATTCAGGCGGTCGATTCGATCTTTTGGGACCTGGGCGCGGGCGAAGATGCCGGCCCAGGACGAAATTTCCATCCCGGGGATGCCGGCCTGCGCCATGGTCGGGATGTCGGGGTAGGCGGGGTTGCGTTCCCGGCCGGTGGTGGCCAGGCGGCGCACCTTGCCCGAAGCCACGAAGGGTTCTGTGACGGCCTGGGTCTCGATCAGCATGTCCGCATTGCCGGCCGCCACGCCCAATGCCGCGGCGGGGCTGCCATTGAAGGGCACCTGGTAGATGTCGGCACCGGTCTTTTCCTTCAGGACTTCGGTGGCCAGCTGGGCGGCGCTGCCGGGGCCGCTGTTGGCGGCGACCAGGGCGCCCGGCTTCTGCTTGGCGCGGGCGATCAGGTCCGCCATGGACGTGATGCCGCTGTTGCCGCGCACGATCAGGAAGAAGTCCGTCGAATAGATCTTGCCCACCGCCGTCAGGTCTTTCAAGACGTTGACGGTCTGGTTCGGATAGATGTGCGGGTTAATCGCCATGGTGCTGCCGGCGGCGACCAGGATGGTGTAGCCGTCGGGCGGATTCTTCAGCACTTCCTGCGCGGCGATCTGGCCGTTGGCGCCCGGGCGGTTTTCCACCACCACGGATTGACCCAGGGTCCGGGCCATCGATTGCGCGATGGCGCGGGCGCCGGTATCCGGCGTCGAGCCAGCGGGGGAGGAGACGACGAGGGTGACCGGGTGGTCTGGATAGGCGCCGGCGGCAAAGGTGGCCGTGGGGAGCAGGCAGAGGCTGGCGAGAGCGGTGATCAGGCGGTGCATGACATTGTCTCCTTGCGGATTGGTCAGGCAAGGCCGCCATCCGCTTTGATGGTTGTGCAAGGATGGTAGGCAGATCCGCGGCGATGGTCTAATACCAAAATCGTCCTGGGCGATACCTTGTCCGTTTCACTACGGCGGTCTTTTGCCGGGATGCTTGCCCATCTTCGCCTGTGCGAGGTGCTCGCCGCACCGTGTTCAGGTATCACTGCCGGGATTTCATGACGACGCGTGCTTCCAGCCTGGACCTGCGCATGGTCCATCAGTTTCTTGCCGTCGCGGATGCGCTGAGCTTCCGCAAGGCGGCCGAGCAGATGCACATGGCGCAACCGCCCTTGAGTCAGGCCATCAAGCGCCTGGAGGGCTTGCTGGACGCGCGCTTGTTCGAGCGGTCGGCGCGTGGCGTGCGGCTGACCCCGGCGGGCGAGGTGTTTCAGGAAGAGGCCCGGCGGCTGCTGAGCCAGGCGGACCGCGCCATGGACAGGACGCAGCGTGCCGCGCGTGGCGAGTTGGGCAGCGTGCATGTCGGCTTCATCGGTCCGGCCATGTTCGCGCTGCTGCCCAGGGTCATTCGGGCGTTTCGTGAGCGTTATCCTGGGGTTGAGCTGACCCTGCACGAGGGCAGTTCCATGCAGGTGGCGGCCATGCTGCTGGCGGGGAGTGTGGATGTGGGGTTCCTGGTGCCGCCGACGGACCTGGACGACGGCATTGTCGTCGACACCTTGGTGACGGACATGCTGACGGCGGTATTGCCGGCCGGGCACCGGCTGGCGGGGGAGACAGCGATTCGTCTGGAGTCGCTGGCGGACGAAGCCTTCGTGATGTTTTCCGCGCAGGGCGTACCGACCTTGTCGTCGCGGATCGCCGCGCTGTGCCGCCAGGCTGGCTTCGAGCCGCGCATCGCCCAGGAGGCGGTGCAGATTTCCACGGTGATGGGCCTGGTCGCCGGCGGCGTAGGGATGTCCTTGCTACCTGGCGCCGTAGCCACCTTGATTCCCACCGGCGTAGTCTGCCGTCCCATTCTGGCCGACCCCCGCCTGCTGGAAGTCCGCATCTGCGCCGCCTACCGCGCCCAGGGCCTTCCCGAAGCTGCAAGGCGCTTCCTGGATATGGCCAGGATTTGAAGGCTATGAACCGGTAGGTTCCACCAGCGGGCGAAAACGTCAGGCGTCAGTCCCGCGCGGCCGACGCGCCCGGATAAGGGCACGCGTTGAGCCATCGCTACCCAGCGCATCTTCGGTCGTATTGCGGGTTGCCGCCACATTGGCGATCGGTCCCACCATGGCCGGCGGCACGGTGGCCGCGACGGCCGCCTGTTGCAGTTCAATGGGTGGATTGCTGAAGGCCATGAAGTAGCGCTGAAACGGCGAGAGCCCTTCCAGGGTGCCCAGGTCGATGGCCCCGTTGGCGCGCTGCCGCAGCGCTTCCTGCTCGTCGATGAAGGCTTGAACGGCACTCGACAGGCGCTCGGTGGCGTATTGATCGCACAACCAGTTGGCGGGCTCGCCGGGATCACATTTATCTACGGTAGAGTCGTGCTGAACTCCCGCTGCCGAATGTTGAACGGCCATCGCCGACGTCGCCGCTGGCTGTTCACGCAAAGCCTGGATACGACCGGATTGTGCCGGCTGCACACGCGCAAAGCGATCGATCCGGTTCTGCGCGCCGAGGGACTCGGCGACGTAGGGATTAAGGACGGCATTAACGTAAACCGGGCTCACCCGGTCGACAGCACTGACATTCATGGCAGACTCCCTTGCCTCGCGCCATGGCAGTCACAACGGAAACAGCAGCGGCCGGCGTAGGCATTGAACAGCGGATTTTGACTGACTGTACGAGAACAGCTTAGCCGAAATTTTCGTCCGAAATCTTCGTCCGAAGTCTGGATCCGCCTAATGTCATCCCTGGCCCGGATATCTCCCGCGCGTTTGTCTAATGGAGAGCAAGGGCGACCAGTAGGAGCACGGACATCAGAGTCGCCAGCGCGACGGCGCTCCAGCCCAGTACCGCCACAGCCCGCTCCACATTCTCATGTGAAGCGGCGAACCGAAATAATTTTTCCATTGGCTAACTCCTTGCGTTGGATCCGAGTGTAGCCGCCTCATCTTGAGGAGTTGCCCGGGGGAAGACTGAAATATAAATGTGTTGCAAGCCGGAAGACACCACGATCAAGAGCGTAAGCCAATAGGACATTTTCACGATGTTGGACTCGGCCACCGTCCTATCATCCCGCCCAAGCGCGACAGAGCCTGTGCTGTCCGTGGCCTTTTGGTCGTAGGACTCCACAGTCGCCAACATCACGATGATGGAAGCTATAAGGGCGATCAGCACGAAGCCGCTGATCAGAAGGCCAATGTATAGCGGGTTGCCTCGCTCTTCGTGAAAAGCATCGATCGCCTCATAGATTGCCGCAGCAGACAGCGCGATGGCTGACCAATATAGCTGCCCATCACTCACCGACGCCTTTATCAGCCGCTTAGCTACCCCAGGGCCACGAACGGGAGTGATCAACCCTAAGAGCAACATCGGTCCCGCAACCGGGACGAGCAGGTTCATCACTATCCATACGACATTCTTCATGGTTCCGTCACCGTTTCACGATTTCGGCCTTATGTTCGCGAACTGGTCCACTTGGTTCCATCTGTACAAGTTGAAATTTTCTGCCAGGTCGCCTTCCGGCCTACTCGCTGATCGTCACCCCTGACGCTTTCACCGCCTTGCCCCAGCGGTCGATTTCCTGGTTTATGTATTTGCCGAATTCGGCGGGGGTGGACCCTACGGGTTCATAGCCGTAAGACGCCAGCTGCTTGGCCAAAGCCGGATCCTTCAACGCTTCGGCGATGTCCGTGCTGAGTTGCTGGACGACGTTGGCAGGCGTGCCGGCGGGGGCCAGGACGCCGTACCAGCCGTTGACGATGAAGCCGGGGACGGCGGACTCGGACACCGTCGGGACGTCGCGCAGCAGCGGGGACCGTTTTTCGCCGGTGACGGCCAGGGCTTTCAGCTTGCCGGACTGGACCTGCGGAAAGGACGTCGAAAAACTGTCGAACATCAAGGACACTTCGCCGCCCAGCAAGGCCACGACGGCCGGGCCGCTGCCCTTGTACGGCACATGCAGCATATTGATGCCAGTGGCAGACTTGAACATCTCACCCGCCAGATGACTGGTGTTGCCAGGGCCCGCGGACGCAAACGTCAATTCGCCAGGATGCTTCTTCGCATAGGCGACCAGCTCCGACATATTGTCGGCTGGCGTCGACTTGGGCGCCGACACCAGCATGGGCAAGGTCGCGACCAGGGACACAGGCGCGAAATCCTTGTGCGTGTCATAGGGAAGCTTGGCGTACATGGACGGGTTGATCGCATGCGCCGCCAACACCATGATCAGGGTATAGCCGTCCGGCTTGGCCCGCGCCAGCTGCGAGGTGGCGATGGTGCCGCCGGCTCCGGCCTTGTACTCAAGCACCAGGGGCTGCCCCCAGCGCTTCTGCAGCAAGGCCGACAGGGGCCGCGCCAGCATGTCGGCACTGCCGCCAGGCGGATAGGGGATCAGCATGGTGACAGGCTTGTCGGGAAAGCGGCCGGTGTCGGTGGCGGCGTGGGCCAGCGATACGGCCGCCGCAGTGGCAGCCATGAACAAGGCATATATCGCACTACGCAAGGTGGGGCGCATAGGAAGTCTCCGGTGGCAGTCTCATGCTGCGTGATAACGGGCGTAGCCGCCCTCGTCGATACGAATCACCTGCGGCGCGCGCGGCGTGTGCAGTCGCGCATCGGACAGCGTCTGCAGGGATTCGACCGTCACGCCTTCGAGCAGGGCATGCAGCTCGAAGCCTTGCGCGCCGATGTCCAGCACCGCCATATCCGTGTAAACGCGATCCACCGCCGCGGCCGCGGTCAAGGGATACGTGCAGCGCTCCAGCAGCTTGGCCGAACCATCGCGCGCCACGTGCTCCATGGTGACGTAGACCTTGCGCGCGCCCACCGCCAGGTCCATGGCCCCGCCAACGGCGGGTATGGTGTCCTCGGCATTGGTGATCCAGTTCGCCAGATCGCCGTTCTGCGCGACCTGGAAGCCGCCCAGCACGGTGTAGTCCAGATGCCCGCCACGCATCATCGCGAAAGACACCGTGTGCTCCGATATCGATGCTCCAGGCAGCAAGGTGATCAATTGCCGGCTGGCATTGATCAGGTCGGGGTCTCCCTCGCCAGAAGCGGCCAGGCCGCCCATGCCCAGGATGCCGTTCTCGCTGTGCATGACGATTTCCCGGCCTTTGACCAGGTAGTCGGACACCAGCGTGGGGATGCCTATGCCCAGGTTGGCCACCGAGCCATCGGGAATGTCGTACGCGACGAGTTGCGCGATCTGCTGGCGCGTCAGCCGCGGGCGCGCCTGCGCCGGGGTCGTGGTGCTCATGCCTGTGCCTCTTTCAAGATCGGAGTGGACTGGGCCACGGGCTGCGCCGCAGACTGCCCCAATACGGGAACGACCGCCTTCACGAACACCCCCGGCGTCATGACATGCTCCGGCGGCAAGGTGCCCAGCTCCACCACCTCGTTGACCTGCGCGATGGCATGCCGCGCGGCCATGCACATCACGGGATTGAAGTTGCGCGCCGACCAGCGATAAGTGAGATTGCCCCAGCGATCGCCACGGTCCGCCCGGATCAGCGCGAAATCGCCGAACAGCGGCTGCTCCAGCACATAACCCACGCCGTCGACCACACGTGTTTCCTTACCGTCGGCCAGGCGCGTGCCGTAACCCGTCGGCGTGAAGAAAGCGCCCAATCCGGCTCCAGCCGCGCGCATGCGCTCGGCAAGGGTGCCTTGTGGAACGACTTCCAGTTCAACTTCACCCGCCCGGTAGGCCGCGGCGAACGTTTCCGAATTGGGTGGCCGCGGATGCGAGCAGATGACCTTGCGCACCAGCTTGGCCACGATCAGCGCGGCGATGCCCGCCTCATGCGTGCCGGCGTTATTGCTGATGATGGTCAGGTCGCGCCGGCCCAGATCGCGCAGGGCATACAGCAGTTCGAAGGGGACGCCGGACTCGCCGAAGCCGCCCACCAGTATCGATGCACCGTCCGGAATGACGCGCACTGCCTCCACGAGGGAGGGCTGGATCTTGTCAATCACGCTTATTGCTCCTTGTACATGCCGGCAGCCTTGACGGTCTGTTCCCACATGCTGCGTTCGTGGTCGATGAAGGCGCCGAATTCAGCGGGCGTGTTGCCGCCGGGCACGCCGCCCAGGTCCTGGAATTTGCCGACGAGGTCCGGCGAACGCAGGCCCGTGCGCGCCGCCTGGTAAAGCTTGTCGATGATGGGCGCCGGCGTGCCGGCCGGCGCCAGCAGGCCGAACCAGGCGGTCACCACCATGTTGTCGATGCCGGCCTCTTTCATGGTGGGGACGTCGGGCAACTGGGGCGAACGCTTGTCGCTGGTGACGGCCAGGGCGCGCAGCCTGCCCGCCTTGATCGACGGCAGGGAGCTCGGCAGATTGTCGATCATGAAGGTGTACTGGTTGGCCAGCAGGGCGGCGACCGCCGGGCCCGCGCCCTTGTAAGGGACGTGCGTCGCCTCCACGCCCACGCGCTGTTTGAAAAGCTCGGCGGACATATGCGGCGACTGCCCCGTGCCCGACGAACCAAAAGACCGCTTGGACGGATCCTGCTTCAACAGCGCCACCAGCTCGGCGGCGGTCTTGACCGGCTGTTCCGCATTGACCTCCAACACATTGGGCACCGAGATCACCAGCGTGACCGGCGCAAAGTCCTTGGGCGTGTAAGGCAGGGTCTTGTACAGGCTGTAGTTGATGGCATTGGGACCGATATTGCCCATTACCAGGGTGTAGCCATCGGGCGCCGCGCGCGCCACGGCCTGCGAGCCGATGATGCCCGCCGCGCCGGCGCGATTCTCGACGATGATGGACTGTCCCAGCGCGCTGGTCATTTTCTCGGCCAGCAGGCGGGCCGCGATGTCGGTGGTGCCGCCGGGCGCCGCGGGAACGATGAGCGTGATGGGATGCTCGGGCCAGGCCGCCTGCGCCAGGTGCGATGCACCCAGCAGCAATCCGCCTGCGAGCCAGAGGCCGCGGGTCATTGCCATGCTTGTCTCCTCATGCCTGCATGCGTGGTCGCCGTCAAGGGCGTACATGCTGCCGCGAATGTGCGGCGTTATCGGCTTTGTTTTCGGTGTGGCATGAGTATCCGAGCCCGCTGCCGCAAGCGTCTATTCATGATTGCGGAACGAGGGCTTCGGTGCGCGAGAAGGCGCCGGCGATCGGGGGACGCTAAGATAGCCTTCGAGCAAATACAGAAGACAGACTGACCATGAGCAATCTCGTTCCCGAAGGCTTTACCCCCTGGCAGCCCGGCAGCCCCTATATGACCCACCTCAACGGACTGGGCGCGATCTACATCCGCCAGTCGGACGGAGCGTTCGGCGTACGCGTGACGCAGGAACACGGCAACAAGGTGGGCATCGCGCATGGCGGCTTCCTGGCCACGATCGCGGACTGTGTGCTGGGACATGCCATCGTGACGCGCGGCAACGTGTCGGTCGTCACGGTGCAACTGGGTGTGGAGTACCTGAATGCCGTGAAGGCAGGGGACTGGCTGGAGGCGCGCGTCCACATCGACAAACCAGGCAAGCGTCTGGTCCACGCCACCTGCCTGCTGGACGTGGCGGGTCGCACGGTACTGAAAGCCAATGGCGTGTTCGCCGTCATCGGACCTGCCGCGCCTGCCAGCGAGGCATTCGACGGCTGACGCCACGCAGGGCGTCAGCCGCCGCGCATCGAGCTTCAGGCCGGCAGCAGCACACCCACTTCCGGCAGGTCGGCCAGCTTCCAGGCCCAGGCGATCAGCGCCCGCATCTCCGCCTCGGTAGCCGCCCCGGCGTAGGTGCCCAGGCGGATCGCCTTGTCCTCGATCTCCGGGCGCGACAGCGTGTTGCCCGGATCGCCCTTGGGCTCGTCGACCCGGCCGTGCAACTCGCGCCCGTCGCGGGTGAACACGGTGACCTTGCCGATCCAGCGTGCGGGATACGCCTGATCGACCTCGGGATCGAGTTGCATGCTGACCTTGCCCCGGAAGGCCGCGACGTCCTGGTCCTTCAAGCCCTGGTCGAACTCGGTCAGGCCGGCGTAGCCGCGCAGCGCGATCAGCGCCAGCACGGAACCCATGGAGAACTTCGACTGATGCACGGTGCGCGGGTCCACCACGGGCCCCAGCACATCGATGGCGCCCTGGTGCACGTGCGTCACCACGCGATCGATATCGGCGGCGGCAAGGCGGTGCTCGCGCACCACCTGCAGCAGCGCATCAGCGGCCGGATGCGTATGCCGGCAGGACGCATGGTATTTGAACGACGTCTCGGCCAGGGCCCAGCGCGACCCCAGGCGATCGGTCAGTTTGGCGGGGTCGGCATCGGAAGACATGCCTGCCGCCAGGCCCTGCGGCCCTTCCAGGATGTGGCGGGCACCGGTAAAGCCGTCCTGCGCCAGATACGCCGCCGTGATGCCGTCGGCGGCCGCCTTCGCGGTGTGCAATTGCTTGGAGTCGGCGGCGTCGCGCAGGAATTCCCACAAGCCGGCGGATTGCGTGCCGGCCGAGCCGAAGGCATGGAGCATCCGTTCGGGATCGAGCTTGAGCAGACGACCCACGGCGGCCGCGGCGGCGATGGTGCCGGCAGTCCCGGTGGTGTGGAAAATCTTGTAGTGGGACCGGCCCAGGAATTCGCCGATGCGGATGCCGACCTCGTAGCCCGCCACGGCGGCCGTCAGCATGTCGCGGCCGGACGCGCCCAGCGACTGGCCCACGGCCAGCACGGGCGGGAAGATCACCGCGGCGGGATGGAACACCGAGCCGTTGTGGACGTCGTCCTGTTCAACCATGTGGGCGGCCGCCGCATTGACCATGGCCGCGAACAGCGGCGAGGTCTTGCGGCGCGACACCAATACTTCAGCAGGGCCGTCGGCGGGCCCCATGACTCGGGCGAACTTGTCGACCGACTGTACCGGCCGGGCGCGCGCGCCCGCCAGGATAGAGCCCAAGGTATCGAGCAGCAGGTCTTCGCAGCGGCGCAAGACGGGCGCGGGGATGTCTTCGTAGCGCAAGACGCTGGCGAAGGTGGCGAGCTGGGCGCTGGGATGGAATGTCGTCGTCATGATCAGAAGGACCGGGGAAGACCCAGTACGTGTTCGGCCACGTAGGACAGGATCAGGTTGGTCGAAATGGGCGCGACTTGATAAAGGCGCGTCTCGCGGAATTTGCGTTCTACGTCGTATTCGTGGGCGAAACCGAAGCCGCCGTGGAATTGCAGGCAGGCGTTGGCGGCTTCCCACGATGCATCGGCGGCCAGCAACTTGGCCATATTGGCCTGCGTGCCGCAGGGCAGGCCGGCGTCGAAGCGGCGCGCGGCCTCGTAGCGCATCAAGCTGGCGGCCTCCACATTGATGAAGGAGCGCGCGATGGGGAACTGTACGCCCTGGTTCTGCCCGATGGGCCGGCCGAACACCACGCGTTCCTTCACATAGGCCGACACCTTGTCGACGAACCAGTAGCCGTCGCCGATGCACTCGGCGGCGATCAGGGTGCGCTCGGCGTTCAGGCCGTCGAGGATGTACTTGAACCCTTTGCCTTCCTCGCCGATCAGGTTTTCGGCGGGAATCTCCAGGTTGTCGAAGAACAGCTCATTGGTCTCGTGATTGACCATGTTCGGGATGGGGCGCACCTCCATGCCGTGGCCGATGGCCTGGTGCAGGTCCACCAGGAAGATCGACATCCCTTCGGACTTGCGCTGCACCTGCTCGATGGGCGTGGTGCGCGCCAGCAGAATCATCAGGTCGGAATGCTGGACGCGCGATATCCATACCTTCTGCCCGTTGACCACATAACGGTCGCCTTTCTTGACGGCGGTGGTCTTGAGCTTGGTGGTGTCGGTGCCGGTGGTGGGCTCGGTGACGGCCATGGACTGCAAGCGCAGCTCGCCGCTGGCGATGCGCGGCAGATAGCGTTGTTTCTGCGCTTCGGACCCGTGGCGCAGCAGGGTGCCCATGTTGTACATCTGGCCGTGGCAGGCGCCGGAGTTGCCGCCGGCGCGGTTGATCTCCTCCATGATGACGGAGGCTTCGGTCAGTCCCAGGCCGGAACCGCCGTACTCCTGCGGGATCAGCGCGGCCAGCCAGCCGGCTTTGGTAAGCGCGTCGACGAAGGCTTCGGGATAGCCCTGGGCCGCGTCGATCTTGCGGAAATATTCGGCCGGGAATTGCGCGCAGAGGTCGCGCACCGCTTCACGGATGTCTTGGAAATCGTTGGAGGCGTCGGACATGGGGGCTTGGTAGTGGAAGGTGATGGTTCTGTTTTACACGGACACGTCTTTGGCGGAAAGCGCCTGGCCTTGCTGTTGCGCCTGCGTTTGGCTTTGTGTCCGGCCCAGGATCTCGCGCAGCACTTCGTCGGTATGCTGGCCCAGCATAGGCGGCGCGCGGCGGTATTGCACGGGCGATCCGGAAAAGCGCAGCGGGCTGGCGGTCACCGGCGCGGTGCCCCCCAGAGGATGGGGAATCTCCCGGCGCAATTCGCGCGCCTGCGTCTGCGGGTGGCTGAAGGCCTGGGCGATGTCGTTGATCGGGCCGCAGGGCACGCCAACGGCTTCCAGCTTGGCGATCCAGTCGTCGCGCCGGCCTGATTTCATGATGTCGGTGAGCAAGGGGATGAGCACATCTCGGTGGGTCACGCGGCCACTGTTGGTCGTGAAGCGGGTGTCCTCGGCCAGGGCGTGCGCCCCGATGGCCTTGCAGTAGGCGCGGTACTGGGAGTCGTTGCCGGTCGCCACGATCATGTGGCCGTCGCTGGTGGCGAAGACCTGGTAAGGCACCACGTTCTGGTGCGCGTTACCCGCGCGCCGGGGCGCCTTGCCCGACGTGAAGTAGTTGGAGTTCTGATTGGACAGCAGGGCGACGTGGCAATCGAGCAGGGCGATGTCCAGATGCTGGCCCAGTCCGCTGCGATGGCGTTCCTGCAACGCGGCCAGCACCGCGACCGACGCGTACATGCCGGTGACGATGTCGGTGACCGCCACGCCGGCCTTCTGCGGGCCGCCGCCGGGCAGGTCGTCGCGTTCGCCAGTGATGCTCATCAGGCCACCCATGCCCTGGATCATGAAGTCGTAGCCGGGGCGTTCGGCGAAGGGGCCGGTCTGGCCGAAGCCGGTCACCGAGCAGTAGATCAGCTTGGGATTGATGGCGCGCAGGCTTTCGTAGTCGAGGCCGTATTTTTTCAGGCCGCCGACCTTGAAGTTTTCGACCAGGATATCGCTCTTGGTGGCCAGCTCGCGGATCAGGTCGGCGCCCTCCGGCGTGGCGTAGTCGACGGTGATCGAGCGCTTGTTGCGATTGCAGGAAAGGTAGTAGGCGGCCTCGGACGTGTCCTTGCCGTCCGCGTCCTTCATATAGGGCGGGCCCCAGCCGCGCGTGTCGTCGCCGGCGCCCGGGCGTTCGACCTTGATGACGTCGGCGCCCAGGTCGGCCAGGTTTTGGGTACACCAGGGGCCGGCCAGGATGCGGCTGAGGTCCAGTACACGAATGCCGTCCAAAGGAGGCGGGCGGTGGTCGCTTGCCGGCGTGCGCCTGCTGTTGCCTGCCTGGCTGCTTTCGTTATTGCTCATGGGTGGGTTCATCTTTTCTTTACCTGTGCCACGCCGCAATTCAAGGTCACGACGTTGCGTTCGACGCTGCGGGCCGTATAGCGGATCTGGTCGCCTTCCTGCCACATGTCGAAGGCCAGCGTCTCGCCCGGATACACAGGCGCGGAGAAACGCACGTCCAGCTGGGTCAGGCGGCTGGCATCGCCGTCGGCCCAGGCCTCCACGATGGCGCGGGCGGCCATGCCGTAAGTGCACAGGCCGTGCAGGATGGGACGCTCGAAGCCGGCTTTGCGGGCCACTTCGGGATCGGCGTGCAGGGGATTCATGTCGGCGCTAAGACGGTAGATCAGCGCGGCGCGGGGGGATACGTGCAGGGAGAGCTGGCGGTCGGGAGCGCGGTCCGGCACGGCGGGCAGGGCGGGGGGCGGGGTGTCGCTCTTGCCGGCCTTATCGCCTTCCTTGCCTTTGCTGAAGCCGCCGTCGCCGCGGCAGAACGTCGTCTGCGCGAGGGTGGCCAGGTGCTTGCCGGCTTCGTCATGCAGCGTGCGCTCGGCGATCACCAGCGCGCCTTTGTCCGCGCCTTTGTCGATGACGTGGGTGATGCGGCTCCTGGCCAGCACCGTTCCTTCAGCGGGCACGGGCGCGTGCAGGGTCAGGCGTTGCTCGCCATGCACCAGGCGCACCCAGTCGATGCCGGCGCGCGGGTCGCGCATCCAGAAGCCGGGGTAGCCCAGCACCACGCTCATGGTGGGGAAGGCGTGCAGGTCGCCTTCGTAGACGTAGCGCAGCTGCTGTGCCGCCAGCGGGTCTTCGCCCAGGCCTATGCCGAGGGCATAGAGCATGGTGTCCTTCTGGGTGTAGGTGTGGCGGAGGTCGTCGAACTGCCAGTGCTTGATGGTGTCGTAGCTCAAGGGCATGGCGGCGGCCTCAGATCGGATCCCAGTCGATGACGTCGGGCGAGCGCTCCAGGGCATAGAAGTGCTTGCGCATGGCGGGGATGGCGATCTCGCCGATCAGTTCCGGGGTCCAGCCTTCGGAGTAGTGCACCGTGCGCAGGGGGCGAGGTTGCGAGAACAGCATGATTTCATTGGCGCGCACGGAGAAGATCTGCGCGGTGATGCCGGCTTCGGCGGCGGCGTCGCTGACCAGGTAGATGGCAAGAGGGGCGATCTTGCCGGCTTCCATTTTCTTGAGCTTTTCGACGCGGGCTTTTTCCTCGGGGGTGTCGGCCGGGATGGAGCTGGTCATGGCGGTCCATGCGAACGGGGCGATGCAGTTGGAGCGCACGTTGTAGCGGGACATGTCCAGGGCGATGGACTTGGACAGGCCGACGATGCCCATCTTGGCGGCGGAATAGTTGGCCTGGCCGAAGTTGCCGATCAGGCCGGAGGTCGAGGTCATGTGGACGAAGGCGCCGGATTCCTGCTCGCGGAAATAGGGGGCGGCGGCGCGGCTCATGAAAAAGGTGCCATTCAGATGGACGTCCTGGACCTGGCGCCATTCTTCTTCGTTCATCTTGTGGAAGACGCGGTCGCGCAGATTGCCGGCGTTGTTGACCACGGCGTCGATGCGGCCGAAGACGTCGACGGCGGTCTTGATGTTGTTGTTGGCGCCTTCGTAGGAGCTGACGCTGTCGGTGCAGGCCACGGCCTGGCCCCCGGCATCGAGGATTTCCTTGACGACGGCGGCAGCGGGGCCGCCCGTACCGTCACGTTTGAGGTCCAGGTCGTTGACCACGACCTTGGCGCCTGCCTTGGCCATGGCCAGGGCGATCCCGCGGCCCACGCCGCCCCCGGCGCCGGTGACGACGACGACCTTGCCGGAAACCATATTGCTCATTTGTCTCTCCACTAATGATGATTTTTTTAGTTAAGGGTTCTGAGGGGGCAGGCCCCCTCAACCCCCGGTTGGGATATGAGGGGCCAGCCCCCTCAACCATCACCCCTCGGGGCCGAGGGATCGGCGTAGCCGAGTCCCAATCTCTCCCAACATGGTAGATTCCTGGGCACAACAACAGAATTCAATATTCAAGACACCCCCCTTTTGCGTGGCGGAACGGTGCGAGCATGAGACATGATCTGACAGACCTGCGGCTATTCGTGAACGTGGGAGACACCCTCAGCCTGACCCGGGCGGCGGAGCGAACGTTCCTGTCCCTGCCGGCGGCCAGTGCGCGCGTCAAGCATATGGAGGAGGCGTTCAAGACCCGCCTGCTCGTGCGCCAGGCCACCGGCGTCGCCCTGACCGCGGCCGGCGAAGTGCTGCTCAAGCACGCCCGCCTGGTGTTGGGCCAGCTGGAATGCCTGACCGCCGACCTGCAACCGTATTCCCACGGCATCAAGGGCCGGCTGCGCTTGCTGGCCAATACCACTTCGACCAATTCCTTCCTGGCGGACGCCTTGTCCAGCTTCCTGGCCGAATACCCCGACGTCGACATCGAACTGCAGGAGAAAATCTCCGGCGACATCGCCATGGCGATCCGCAGCGGCGCGGGCGACCTGGGTCTGGTGGCCGGCACGGTCGACGTCGAAGGGCTGGACGTCATGCCCCTGTTCCGCGACGAGCTGGTCGTGGTGGTGTCGGTCAAGAACCCCCTGGCCGAAAAAACCTCCGTGCGCTTCGTCGACCTGCTGGACACCTACCAGTTCGTCGGCATCCATCCGGACAGCGCCATCCAGATCTTCCTGGAAGACATCGCCTCGGGCCTGGGCAAGAACATCATGCAGCGCGTGCACGTGAACAGCTTCGAAGCCGTCTGCCGCATGGTGGCGGCCGGCGTGGGCGTGGCCGTGGTGCCGCGTGGCTGCATGCGGCACCATGACCAACCGAATGCCCTGCACACGCTCAAGCTGGAAGACCCCTGGGCCCAGCGGGAGCGCCTGCTATGCCGCCAGCGCGGCCGCGACCTGCCGCGTTTCGCGGAACAGTTCATCGAACACCTGGTCCGGGCGGCGCGCGAAACATAAGCGCGTAAGCGTTCCCGCTGAACCCGGGGTTAGGCAAAAAAGAAGCGGTATCTCCAGCTGTCCGGCCAATAATGCCGGGGTGCTGCATGACGGCCATGTCATGACGCACCGCAGAAAAACAATATCCGGAGACCAAATCATGCAGAATCCGCAACGCCGCCGCGTCATCGCGGGGCTGGGCGCGTCCTTGGCGACGGCCTGGCTGCCCACCTTGTCGCACGCCGCCAGCGCCTGGCCCAACCGCGCCGTCAGCTTCGTCGTCCCGTTCCCGCCGGGCGGACCCGTCGATACCACCGCCCGCTTCGTCACGCGACCATTGGGGCAGTTGTGGTCCCAACCCACCATCGTTGACAACCGCGCCGGCGCGGGCGGCATCGTGGGCGCGCAGACGGCAGCCAAGCAGGACCCCGACGGCTACCATTTCTTCTTTGCGTCCATCCACCATTCGGTACTGCCCAGCCTGCGTGCGAACCTGCGCTATGACATCCAGAAGGATTTCGATCCGGTCGGCATGGCAGCGGTATTTCCCATCGTATTGGTGGTCAATCCCAAGCTGCCGGTGAAAACGGTGGCCGAACTGATCGCGTATGACAAGGCCCATCCGGGCGAGCTGTCCTTCGCATCGTCCGGCACGGGCGGCGGCACGCACCTGGCCGGGGAGCTGTTCAACAGCATGACCGGCACGAAGATGAAGCACATCCCTTATCGCGGCAGCGCGCCAGCCATCCAGGATGTGCTGGCGGGGCAAGTGCAGGTGATGTTCGCCGACGGGCCGTCAGCGGTGCCGCATATGAAAAGCGGCGCGGTGCGAGGGCTGGGCGTGGGCAACCTGAAGCGTTCGGCCATGTTTCCCGACGTGCCCACCATCGCCGAAGCCGGCGTGGCGGGCTACGAAGCGTATTCGTGGAGCGGCCTGCTGGCGCCCAAGGGCACGCCGCCCGAAGTGATCAAGCGCGTCAATGCCGACCTGGTCAAGGTGCTGACGGACGCCGACACGGCCAAGAGCATGCTGGCCGCGGGCGCGGAACCCATGCCGGGCACGCCGGATGAATTTCGCGCGTTCCTGGCGTCGGAGCTGGCCAAATGGCACGAGGTCATCACCAAGGCCCACATCGTGGTGGAAGAGGGCAGCTAAACCCGCTGATCCAGCTGAGCCAACAAATCAGGCCAAAAAATCAAGCGAAAAAATTAAGCGAAAACCCGGCGAGCGGTTTCATACTCGCTCGCCAGCTGCTCCACCAGCACCGCGGTGGGCAGCACTTCCTGCGCCGCGCCCACGCCCTGGCCGGCGCCCCACACGTCCTTCCAGGCCTTGGGCCGCGTGCTCTTGTCCAGGTTGACGGCCGCGGCCGGCTGGGCCACGAGGTTGGCAGGGTCGAGGCCGGCGGCGCGGATGCTGGGGGCCAGGTAGTTGCCCGGCACGCCTGTGAAGAAGGGTGTATAGATCACGTCATCCAAAGTGGCTTCGACGATCATGTCGCGGTAACGGTCGGGCGCCAGTGATTCTTCGGTGGCAATAAAGCGGGTGCCCATGTACGCGAACTCGCAGCCCAGCACCTGGGCCGCCAGAATGTCCTTGCCATGGCTGATGCAGCCCGACAGCACCAGGGGACCATCGTAGAAGGCGCGTATCTCATTGATCAAGGCGATGGGGTTGGCGCGTCCGGCATGGCCGCCGGCGCCCGCGGCCACCAGGATCAGGCCGTCGACGCCGGCGTCCAGCGCACGCCGCGCGTGGCGTACGGTGGTCACATCGTGCAGCACCAGGCCGCCGTAATCATGGACGACCGGCACCACGGCATCGGGTGCGTGCAGCGACGTGATGATCAGCGGCACTTTGTGCGCGGCACAGATCTCCAGGTCGCCGCGCCAACGCGGATTGGAGTCATGCACGATCAGGTTGACGCCATACGGCGCGACCAGCCGCCCAGGCTGGGCCCGCCGTGCGTCGGCCAGGCCTTGCTCGATGCGGGTCAGCCATTCCGTCAGCTGTTCCTGCGGCCGCGCGTTGAGGGACGGGAACGTGCCGACCACGCCCGCGGCGCACTGCGCGATGACCAGGTCGGGGCCGGAGACGAGAAACATGGGCGCGGCGATCACCGGCAGACGGGTCTCTTTGCGCAGGCGTTGCAGGGCGTTCATGCAGGACTCCAATTTCGAATGATTCAAGCTCGGGTCAGTTGACCGAGATATTAGCCTTCTCGACCACGTCACCCCACAATGTGTACTCACGGGCGATGCGTTGCTGCAGCACTTTGGCATCGCCATTATTGAGGGTGTAGCCGCCGTCGGCCATGGCTTTGCGAAAGCCGGGATCGGCTTCCACGTCGTTCAGCGCCTTGACCAGACGGGCGTTGATGTCGGCCGGCAGCTTGGGCGGGGCGATCAGCGAATACCAGCCCACGACTTCATAGTCCTTCAGGCCGGATTCGATCATGGTGGGCACGTCGGGCAGCTCGGGGTTGCGTTCTTTGGATGTGACGGCCAGGGCCTTGGCCTTGCCGCTCTTGATGAAGGGAATCGCGGTGCTGGTGATGTCGAACATGAACGTGATCTTGCTGCTGATCACGTCGACCATGGCCGGGGCGTTGCCGCGGTAGGGGATGTGCATCATGGGCGCGCCGGACTGCTGCTTGAGCAATTCCGCCGACAGGTGATTGGACGCGCCGTTGCCCGCCGACCCGAAGGTGACCGCCTTGGGGTTGGCCTTGGCGTACGCGATCAGTTCGCCCACGGTGTTCACGGGCGCCTGGGGACCCAGCAGCAGGACGTTGGTGTAGTCGACGATAAGGCCGATAGGCGTGAAGTCCTTGCGCGGGTCGAACAGGTTGCTGTGCTGCACGTGGGGCGACATGGTCAAGGGCGGGCTTGCCGCGAAGCTCAGGATGTAGCCGTCCGGGGCGGCCTTGGCCGTGGCGTCCAGGGCGATCATGCCGCTGGCGCCGGAGCGGTTCTCCACCACCACGGACTGCCCCAGCTTGTCGGTGAGGTACTTGGCGAAGACGCGCGCGGTGGTGTCCACCGGGCCGCCCGGCGCATAGCCCACCAGCAGGCGGATGGGGTGGTCGGGATAGGTCGAGGCGGCCTGGGCGGGCGCCATCTGGGTCCAGGCGATGGCGGCGCAGGCCGCGGCGAACAGGGTATTGAGCTTCATGGGCTTCTTGTCTCCGTTTTATTTTTGCGCAACGCAACGCGGCGTCCCGGTGCCGGGACGCCGTACAACGCGCCGTGGAAGGGCGCTTACAACGTTTCAGCGGTACCCAGGATTGCCGTCGACTGGCTGGACAGCGTGCCGCCGTTGCCATGCACCAGGGCAAGCTGGGCGCCTTGCACCTGCCGCTCCCCGGTGTCGCCGCGCAATTGCCGCACGGCTTCGATGGTGATGAATATGCCGTACATGCCGGGATGGATGCAGCACAGGCCACCGCCGTTGGTATTCACCGGCAGTGCGCCCCCCGGCGCGATCCTGCCATCCGCGACGAACGCGCCACCTTCGCCCTTTTTGCAGAACCCGAGGTCTTCCAGGAAAAGAATGGGATTGATGGTGAAGGCATCGTAGAGTTCCAGCACGTCGATGTCGGACGGCTTCGCGCCCGCCATCTCGAAGGCACGCCGGCCGGACTCCTGCGCGGCGGTGACGGTGACGTCATGCATGGACGAGATCTGCCGGTTCCATACCGCCGTGGCATTGCCCAGAACGTAGACCGGTTTGTTGGGCATATCCTTGGCGCGGTCCGCGCGCACCAGCACGTAGGCACCGGCGCCGTCGTTCACCAGGCAGCAGTCGCGCACGGTAAGCGGGTCCGACACCATGGGCGACGCCAGAATCTCGTCCAAAGTAATGGGATTGCGTCGTTGTGCTTCAGGATTGAGCTGGGCCCACTTGCTGGCGGCCAACGCCACCTCGGCCAATTGTTCGCGCGTGGTACCGTACTGGTGCATATGCCGCGCGGCCGCCAAGGCATAGGAACTGAGCGGGCTCAGCGGGTCGTAGGGCGTCTCGTAAGGCTGCGGGTCGAAGTTCTTGCGCACCCGGCCGATTTCCGCGCGCGACAACGTGGACGTGCGTTGCGTACTGCCATAGCAGACCAGTACCGCATTGCATTGGCCGGTGGACAGGGCGTGGATGGCGGGCAGCAGGTGAGCGACGAAGCTGGACCCGCCCAGCATGGTCGAGTCGATAAAAGTGGGACGGATGCCCAGATGCTCGATGACGGGCATGGACCACATGGTGGCCGCGACACTCGCCGTGCAGATGCCGTCTATGTCCTGCATGGTAAGACCGGCGTCGCTGACGGCGCGATGCGCTGCCTGCACCAGGATTTCCATTTCGGTATAGCCGGGCGCCTGGCCCAGGCCTGCATGCCCCACGCCCACGATGGCGGCGGCGCCGCGCAAGTCTTGCAGATTCATGCCTTGCCCTCCCGGGGGACGAATATCAGCAGGCCATCGTTCTCGCGGACCAGTACCTTGGCTTGCACGGGCATGCCGATATGCACGTCGGCGGGCGCGATCCCGTCGACGCGGCTCATCAGGCGCGCACCTTCTTCCAGGTCGACCAGGGCAACGTTGTAGTCGCCCCCGGCGTCGGGCTTGCGGCGCACCACGGTGGTCGAGTAGACCGTGCCGCGGCCGCTGGGCGTTTGCCAGGCCAGTTTGTCGCTGCCACAGTGCGGGCAGATCATGCGGGGAAAGAACACGGCACGCGCGCAGGCGTCGCAGCGCTGGATGAGGAACTGGCCTTGGGCGAGCGCCTGCTTGTAGTGCAGGTCGGCGCCGGTTTGTGGGCCGGGGCTGGGCTGGGTCATGGGTCTCCACCGATGTAGGTCATGCGCTGCTCCGTGGCGGGCAGCCTGCGGCAGTGTCCAACGGGCGCCCTTGGATTGACCATTTTTCATTGCTGAAGAAGGGCTTCGGTTCAGCGCAAGCGGGGCGCTTCGCTTGAACGAAAGCGGGGCTTTCGCAGAGGCAGATTGTTCAGCAGGCGGCGCATCGGTAATCTAGGCCGACGAAATCAGCCCTGAAAAACCAGACCAGGCACGGAGTAGACAAACGATGCAATTGACGTGGACGCCTGAAGAGCGCCGCTTCCGCGAGGAAGTCCGCGCATTCGTGGCCGCGAACCTGCCCGCCGACATACGCGACAAGGTCATGCGCCACCAGCGCCTGCACCGCGACGATTTTGTCCGCTGGCATTGCGCGCTGGCCGATCATGGCTGGGGGGCGCCTACCTGGCCCAAGGCCTTCGGCGGCACCGGCTGGAATCCGATCCAGCGCCTGGTGTTCGAAACGGAGTGCTATTCCGCCGGCGCGCCGCGGCTGCTGCCATTCGGCCTGTCGATGATAGGCCCGGTCATCATGAAATACGGCAGCCAGAAACAGCAGCAGGAATTGCTGCCGCGCATGCTGCGGGTGGATGACTGGTGGTGCCAGGGGTACTCGGAGCCGGGCGCGGGGTCGGACCTGGCTTCGCTGAAGACGCGCGCCGAGCGGGTGTCGGGGGGCGATTCAGGCGACTACTACCTGGTCAACGGCCAGAAGACCTGGACCACGCTCGCCCAATACGCCGATCATATGTTCTGTCTGGCGCGCACCGATCCAGACGTCAAGCCGCAGGCGGGCATTTCCATGCTGCTGATCGACATGCGCCAGCCCGGTGTGACGGTGCGGCCCATCAAGACCCTGGACGGCGGCCACGACGTCAACGAAGTGTGGCTGGACAATGTGAAAGTGCCGGTGGCGGACATCGTGGGTGAGGAGGGCAAAGGCTGGACCTATGCCAAGTATCTGCTGGGCCACGAGCGTACCGGCATCGCCGGCCTGGGGCACTGCCACCGCGAGTTGCGCATCCTGAAGGAGCTGGCCGCGCGGACGCACGCATCCTCCGGACGGCCGTTGCTCGATGACGGCCGTACGCGGGATCGCATCTCGCGGGTCGAAGCCGCCATCATGGCCCTGGAAATGCTGCTGTATCGCGTGGCCGCCGCGCGCGGCGATGCGCCGCCCGGGCCCGAGGCGTCCGTGTTGAAGATACGTGGCTCCGAGATCCAGCAGGATCTGGCCATGCTGCAGATGGAGATCGCGGGGCCCGATGCCTGGCCATACGACCCGGACTGGATGGAGGCTGACGCCGACTTCCACGGCCCGGGCGGCGCGATGACGGCCGCCGCGGGCGCGGGCTATGCCGACATGCGCAAGACGTCCATCTACGGTGGCTCGACGGAAGTGCAGAAGGGCATCATCGCCCGCATGATCCTGGGCGTGTGACCTGCCCCTCTCCACGGAATAGAACATGGATTTCGAATACAGCACGGAACAGCGCATGTTGGCGGACAGCCTGGCGCGGCTGGTGGCGGATAACTGGACCTTGGCGCAGCGCCGGGCGCGCCAGGGCGGGCTGGATGCCTCCGCCTGGAATGCGCTGGCGGAACTGGGCGTCCTTGGCCTGACGATAGACACGGAGCACGGCGGTTTCGGCGAGACGCCGGCCAGCCTCCTGCCGGTTCATCTGGAGCTGGGGCGTGGCCTGGTCGACGAACCCGTCATCGCCAGCGGGGTGATGAGCGCGACGGCCATCCAGGCCGGCGGCAATGCCGACGCGGCGCGGCAGTGGTTGCCGGCCATCGCGTCCGGCGAGGCCGTGGTCACCATTGCGTACCAGGAGCCCGGGCGGCGCTATGCCGTCGATCCGGAGGGGTGTCGCTTGTCTGCCGATGCCACCCCTGCCACGGACGCTGGCTGGGTGCTGGACGGCGTCAAGCATCTGGTCTGGCACGGTGGCGCGGCTCATGCGTGGATCGTGTCGGCGCGGGACGCGGGGGACGGTGAGCCGGTCCTGCTGATCGTGCCCGCCGACGCGCGGGGTGTCACGGTGGCCGAGACCAATACTCTGGATCGCTCACGTTGCGCGCGCCTCGATTTCAAGCAGGTGCGCATCGCGCCGTCGCAGGTGCTGGCGCGCGGCGACGCCGCGCTGGCGGCGCTGACGCTGTCGTTGGAGTGGGGCGTGGCAGCACTTTGCGCGCATGCGGCCGGCGCCATTTCCCGCCTGCTGGACATCACGGTCGACTATCTGAAGGCGCGCAAGCAGTTCGGCCAGCCTTTGGCGGCCTTCCAGGCGCTGCAACACAGCATGGCCGAGATGGTGGTCGCCAGGGAAATGGCGCTGTCCATGGCGTATGTCGCGGCGGCCGCCTTGGGCGAAACGGATGCGTCGCAGCGCCGTCGCATGATCGCCGCCGCCAAGCTCGAAGTCGCGCAGGCAGGGCGGCTGGTCAGCCAGAAGGCCGTGCAATTGCATGGCGGCATGGGCATGACGGATGAGCTGGAGGTGGGCGATTTCTTCAAGCGCCTGACTGTTGTCGATCTGATGTTCGGCGATACTGCCGAACAGTTGGCCATCATGGAAGAAACCGCGGGAATCGCACAATGACGACGCACTACGAACAAATTGTTTTCTCCCTGGTTGACGGCGTGGCACGGATCACGCTGAACCGGCCGGAGCGGCTCAACAGCTTCACTGATGTGATGCGCGGAGAGATCACGCGCGCGCTCGACGAGGCGCACGACACGCCGGGCTTGCGCGGGGTGGTGATCACCGGCGCTGGCCGCGGCTTTTGCGCGGGACAGGATCTGGCGGATCGCAAGCCCCTGCCGGCGGGCCAGCGGCGCGATCTGTCCGAAGGTCTGATGACCGGCTACAGGCCGCTGCTGGAGCGGCTGCGTTCCATGCCGGTGCCGGTGGTGTGCGTGGTCAACGGCGTCGCGGCCGGCGCTGGAATGAGTTTCGTCCTGGCCTGCGATGTGGTCTTCGCGGTGGAGTCCGCCAAGTTCGTGCCGGCGTTCAACAAGATCGGCCTGGTGCCGGACATGGGCGGCAGCTGGTTTCTGCCGCGCCTTGTGGGCGAGGGCCGTGCCATGGGCATGGCCTTGTTCGGCGAGACCCTGACGGCGCGCCAGGCAGCGGACTGCGGGCTGATATGGCGCTGTGTGCCGGACGCGGACCTGGACAAGACCCTGGACGAGGTGTCGGCGACCCTGGCCCAGGCACCCACCAAGGCCTTGGTCGCCACCAGGCAGGCGCTGCGCGCTTCCGCGGACAATACTTTGATGCAGCAGTTCGACCTGGAAGCCGAGTTGCAGCGCGCCATGGGTTATACCGAAGATTATCTGGAAGGCATGACGGCATTTGCTGAGAAGCGGCCGCCGCGGTTTATGGGAGAGTGAACCGCTGCCGCGCTTCGTGGGAAAGTGAGCCGCTGCCGCACTTCATGGGACGATGATCCCAAGTCTGCGGGACCGTGATTCCTGCGGGCCATGCTAAAAAATACGCAGACGACATGATCGTAGAGGGAGACAAATAATGAGCAATCCCGATCCCACCGCCTGGATAGGCCGTGGCGAGACCGTGGCCGATGGCCTGGATGCGACGTTGGTGGGCCGGGTGGCCGCCACGTTCGGCGGCCCCGTGCCAGGGGCGGGCGATCCGCTGCCACCCTTGTGGCAATGGGCCTTCTTCATCCAGACTGCGCCCATGGACGGGCTAGGCGAGGATGGCCATCCCGCGCGGGGCGGCTTCCTGCCGCCGGCCGCCGACCGTAATCGCATGTGGGCCGGCGGGAGGGTGGATTTCCGCGTGCCGCTACGGGTGGGGATACCGGCCGAGCGCCGTTCCACCATCACCGACGTCAAGGAGAAGACCGGACGCACCGGTTCGCTGTTGTTCGTGACCGTGCGCCACGAATACTGGCAGGAGGGCGCCCTGGCCATCTCCGAGGAACAGGACATCGTCTATCGGCAACCTTCGCCGCCCAAGCTCGAAGGCACGGAGCCAGCGCCGCAAGCGGCCTGGCGTCGCACGATAGACCCCAACCCCGTGCTGTTGTTCCGCTATTCGGCGGTCACCTTCAATGGCCATCGCATTCACTACGATCATCCCTATGTGACGGACAAGGAAGGCTATCCGGGGCTGGTGGTGCACGGTCCGATGATCGCCACGCTGATGGTGGCGGCGTTTCAGCAAGCCAATCCGGGCAAGCGGCTTGAACATCTGTCCTATCGCGGCCTGCGTCCTTTGATCGCGCCGGCTACCTTCGACGTCGCCGGGCGTGTGACCGCGCCCGGGCAGGCTGATCTTTGGGCCGAGCAGGGCGGGACGCTGGCTCACCAAGCGCAACTGAGGTTCCTCGCATGAATGCTGCATCCACTGCCGCCGCGCCGCGTCCGCTCGACGGGATCACCGTCGTCAGTTTCGAACATGCCATCGCCGCGCCTTTCTGCACTCGCCAACTGGCGGACATGGGGGCGCGGGTCATCAAGATCGAACGCCCGGGCGCGGGGGATTTCGCGCGCAACTACGACGAACGGGTGCGGGGTCTGGCGTCCCATTTCGTGTGGACCAATCGGTCAAAGGAGAGCCTGACCCTGGATCTGAAGCATCCGGCGGCGCAGGACGTGCTCAAGCGCCTGTTGGCCGAGGCCGACGTGCTGGTGCAGAACCTGGCCCCCGGCGCGGCGGCGCGTCAGGGGCTGTCTTTTGATGCGCTGCATGCCGCGCATCCGGGGCTCATCGTCTGCGATATTTCCGGCTATGGCGAAGGGGGGCCTTATCAGGACAAGAAAGCCTATGACCTGTTGATCCAGAGCGAGGGCGGTTTCGTGTCCGTCACGGGTTCGGCTGACGCGCCCGCCAAGGCAGGCTGCTCCATCTCGGATATCGCCGCGGGCATGTACGCCTACTCCGGCATCCTGAATGCGCTGCTGTTGCGGCAGAAGACGGGGAAGGGCAGCCGGGTCGATGTGTCCATGCTGGAGAGCATGGTCGAGTGGATGGGCTATCCCATGTATTACGCCTTCGAGGGGGCCGCGCCGCCTGCTCGGGCAGGGGCCGCGCATTCCACCATTTATCCCTACGGGCCGTTCCCGGTGGGCGATGGCGGCACCATCATGCTGGGTTTGCAGAATCAGCGAGAATGGCAGGTATTTTGCGAGCGGGTGTTGGCGCAGCCGGCGCTGGCTACCGATGACAGGTTCTCGTCCAATTCTTTGCGGGCGGCCAATCGCGATGCCTTGCGCGCGCTGATTGTCGATGCCTTCGCGAAGATGACCCTCGCCGAGGTGGCCGACAAGCTGGAAACGGCGGGCATCGCCAATGCCAGCGTCAACGATATGGCTGCCGTGTGGGCGCATCCGCAGTTGCGGGCGCGGGATCGCTGGCGGGAAGTGGGCAGTCCGCAAGGGGCTTTGCCGGCGCTGTTGCCACCGGGGTCGAGCAATGCTTTCGAGCCGCGCATGGATGCGGTGCCTGGGGTGGGCGAGCATACCGATACGGTTTTGGCGTCGCTGGGTTATGGGGCGGCCGAGGTGGGGCGATTGCATGCGGAAGGGGCGGTGTGATGACGCAGGCGACGGCAAAAGATGGCGACCAGGATGACATCGCGCAGGGGCTCGCCACGGTACGTTCGGCGTTGTTCGTGCCGGCCTCCCGGGCCGACCGCATCCCCAAGGCCCTGGCCAGCGGCGCGGATGTCGTGATCGTCGATCTGGAGGACGCCGTCGAGCCGGCGGCCAAGCCTGCCGCGCGGCAGGCAGTGGTCGATTTTCTGGCTGACCCCGCCCATTCCGATGTGCGCATCTGGGTGCGTGTGAATGACGCGACAACGCCGTGGCACGAAGATGACCTGGCCGCTTTGCGTGATTCGTCTGACGGCGGTGGGCGTGGCAGGCGTGGCGTGGCGGGGATCATGTTGCCCAAGGCCGAGACCGCCGCGCAGGTGGCGCATGCCGGGCGTGGCATTCCGGTGGTCCCCATCATCGAAACCGCGCGCGGCCTGCTCAATCTCGCCGAAATCGCCGCGGCGTCGGATGTGGCGCGGCTGGTTTTCGGCAGCCTGGACTATGGTGTGGACTTGGGTCTGACGCCCGATACGGAAGGGGCTGCCGTGTTGCTCGACCAGGCGCGCGGCCTGATCCTGCTGCACAGCCGCGCGGCGGATTTGCCCGCGCCGCTGGATGGCGTGCATGCCGACATCAGCGATAGCGACGGTTTGCGCGCCATGGCCAGCCGTGCCGGTGCGATGGGTTTCGCCGGCATGCTGTGCATCCACCCGTCGCAGGTGGAAGTCGTCCACGCCGCGTTGAGACCGGCGGAAGCAGACATCGCGTGGGCCCAACGCGTCCTGTCCGCCGCCCAACAGAATGGCGCCGGCGCCTTCCGCTTCGAAGGAAAAATGGTCGACGCCCCGGTCATCGCCCGTGCACGGCAGGTCTTGAGCCGGGCGGATTAACTGAAAGCCGAGGCGTCCACCCATTCGAGGGTGGTGAGGACGTTCTCCGCTTGGGACGGCGCTCCCAGAATTTCCGTCAATGCCGATTTTGCAGCGGCACGATATCGTGGAGTGATGAAGCAGTCCTCATCGAGGAAATCATCACCCGCGTCATCCGTTATTTTCCCCAAGGTGCCCAGAACGGCGGCGCATTCCCGGATATTGGAAAAGAGCTCTGTAGGGGTCCAGTGGCCCGTGCCATGCTGCGCCCACAGGATGGCGCCGGTCGGCCGGTAGTAAATAAACGGATCGCCTTCCTGCTGCGCGATGACCAGCCAGTCATCGGACCAATCGCTTATGGTTTCGCCGGTAACGCCGTTCCAGCGGAATCCGGCCTGCGATTCCCACAGGCGGCTGAGCGCGGGCAGGAAAAACGCATTCCCATAATTGGAAATCGTGATGTCGTCGGGCCCCACGTCCGCGTAGAACCGTTGCAGGTCTTCCGGCAGCACAAACGGCCCTTGCCAGTCGGCAATGTCCTGCGAACGAAGGGTTCCGCTTGCGGCAAGGATCTTCTTCAGTGCTTCGGCTTTGATCATCGCTTATGGGGGAAATATTGGGGTATCGAGTGGGGTTGATTTCCGAGACACCGTCTCGGAAATCAGAAGTATACGAACTACCCCGTCGGCACTCCCCCTACGCCGCCGGACGGAAGTTCTGGAAATCCCAGTGCCGGCCAGGGGCGGCTTCGATCAGTTGGCGGGTGTAGGCGTCGCGGGGCTGGCTCAGAACTTCGTGGGCAGACGCGGCTTCGACGATCTTGCCGGACTTCATGACCACGATGGTGTTGCAGATCTGCGCCGCCACCCGTAAATCATGCGTGATGAACAATACCGCCGTGCCGGTCTGCTCTCGGATCGACTCGATCAGGTCCAGGACCTGCGCCTGCACCGACACGTCCAAGGCCGACACGGCTTCGTCGGCAATCAGGATGTCGGGCGACAAGGCCAAGGCCCGCGCGATGCAGATGCGCTGGCGCTGCCCGCCGGAAAACTGATGCGGATACCGCGCCATGGCGTCGGCGTTCAAGCCCACTATCTCCAATAGTTCGATGGCCCGCTGGCACGCCTCCTGCCGGCCCTTGCCGAAGTTGCGCAGTCCCTCAATGATGGAATCGCCCACCCGCATGCGGGCATTCAAGGACCGGTACGGATCCTGGAACACCACCTGGATGCGCTGGCGCAGCGGACGAAACTCCCGCCGCGAGGCCGTGGCGATCTCCTGTTCCCCGATGCGCACGCTGCCCGCGCTGGGATCGATCAAGCGCGCAATGCAGCGCGCCACGGTGGACTTGCCCGAACCGGACTCCCCGACGATGCCTAGAATCTCTTTCTTGTGCAGGGTAAAGCTGACGTCATTGACGGCATTCACGGTGCGGCGCGCCTTGAACAGGCTGCGCTCGGTATAGGTCTTGTGCAGGCTCCGCACCGTCAGCAGTGGCGCGCCATCGGGCTCGGCGCGGGCGGCGGGGGCCAGGCTGGGCACCGACGCGACCAGCATGCGCGTATAGGCCTCGCGCGGCGCGGAAAGGATCTGCTCGCGCGTGCCCACTTCGACGATGCGGCCGCGATTCATCACGGCGATGCGATCCGCGATATCCGCCACCACGCCGAAATCGTGAGTGATGAACAGCACGGCGGTGTCGTGGCTCTTCTGCAGGTCGCGGATCAGGGTCAGGATCTGCTTCTGCGTGGTGACGTCCAGCGCCGTGGTCGGCTCGTCGGCGATCAGCAGCCGGGGATTGAGGATCAGCGCCATGCAGATCACGATCCGCTGGCGCTGGCCGCCCGACAATTGATGCGGGTAGGACGCATAGATCCGCTCGATATCGGGCAGGCGCACCGACTCCAGCATGTCCAGGATTTTCTTCTTGCGCTCCGCCGCATTCAGCTTGCTATGCGCGCGCAGCACTTCATCGATCTGCCAGCCCACGGTGCGCACGGGGTTGAGCGCCGTCATGGGTTCCTGGAACACCATGGACATGCGGGTGGCGCGCAGTTCGCGCAGCCGCTCGGGCGAGCAGGCCAGCACATCCTCGCCATCGAGCAGGATGCGGCCAGCGCAAGGACGTAGCGCATCGGGCGCCAGCAGCCCCATCACCGCAAAGGACGTGACGGACTTGCCGGACCCGGACTCGCCCACCACGCACAGGGTCTCCCCCGCGTGGATGTCGAAGCTGATGTCCTGGACGACGTGGCGCGGCTCGACACCAGCCGGGCTGGCGGTCGCCTTGTCGTCCGACCCGTCGACCAGGCGCACGGCCAGGCCCTGGATCTGCAGGACGGGCGTGCCGGGGGCGGAAGGCATGGAGGTGGATGTCATAGGCGTGCTATCTGGAATAAGGAAGAGGAGGGCGGCAGCGTCACACCCGTTTCGCCATCTTTGGATCGAGCGCATCGCGCATCGCATCGCCCATCAGGTTGACCGACAGCACGGTCAGGGCCAGGAAAGCACCCGGCAGCAGGATCAATTCGGGCTTGAGCTGGAAGTACATCCGCCCCTCGGCAATGATGTTGCCCCAGGACGGAATCTCCGGCGGCATGCCGACACCCAGGAAGCTCATGACGGCTTCGGACAGAATGGCCGACGCGAAGATGAACGTGCCCTGCACGATCAGGGGCGCGACGGTATTCGGCACCAGATGGCGCAGCATCAGCATCGGCGTGGGCGTGCCCAGCGAGATCGCGGCTTCAACATAAGGTTCCTCGCGCAGGGTGAGTATCAGTCCACGCACCAGGCGCACCACGCGCGGGAACTCCGGCACGGCGATGGCGATCAGCACCGTGGTCAGGCTGGCGCCCGTCACTGCGACGAAGGCGATGGCCAGCAGGATGCTGGGAATCGACATGATGCCGTCGAGGATGCGCATGATCACCATGTCGGCGGCACGGAAGTAGCCGGCGATGACGCCCAGCAGCAGGCCGGGTATGAGCGCGGCCACGGTGGTGCCGGCGCCGATGATCAGGGAATTGCGCGCCCCGTAGATGACGCGGGACAGCACGTCGCGGCCATAGGCGTCGGTGCCGAACCAATGCGCGGCGCTGAAGCTCTTGAGCCGTTCCATGGGATTGATCGCCAGCGGGTCGGCCAGCCCCAGCAGATTGGCGGCCAGCGCGGCCAGGATGATGATGGCCAGGACGGTGCAAGCGGCCAGCACCGGCCCCGAGCCGAAGTTGGCGCGCAAGGCCGAGCGGGGCCGGGCAGGGGCGGCGGCCGCGGCGGTAGTCGCGGTCGGCGCCGAAGCGGAGCGGGATAAGTTCATGCGGTTTCCCTATGCAAGCGGATTCAATAGCGGATGCGGGGATCGAACACCGAATACAGCACGTCGATGGTCAGGTTGACGACGATGTAGACCATCGAGAAGAGCAGGATCAGGCCCTGGATCAAGGGGTAGTCACGCGCCTGGACGGACTCCACGACCAAGCGCCCCAAGCCTGGCAGGTTGAACACCGACTCCGTGACCACCACGCCGCTGATCAGCAAGGCGATGCTGATGCCGATGATGGTAATGATCGGCACCGCCGCGTTGCGCAGGGCGTGCGCCAGCAACACCGCGCGCTCGGTAATCCCCTTGGCGCGGGCCGTGCGGATGTAGTCCTCGCCCATCACTTCCAGGATGCTGCTGCGGGCAATACGCGCGATCAGGGCGATGAAGCCGGTGCTGAGCGCCACCGTGGGCAGCACCAGATGCTGCGTGAACAGGCCCAGACCGTCCTGCATGGTCTTGTAGCCCTGCACCGGCAGCCAGCCCAGCTTCATGGCAAAAAGCAGGATCAAGGCGTAGCCGGTGACGAAGATGGGCACGGAGAATCCCAGCACGGAGAACGCCATGATGGAGCGATCCACGCGGCTGCCGCGGCGCCATGCCGCGAAAGCGCCCAGGGGCACGGCAATCAGCGTGGATACCACGATGGTGCACAGCGCCAGCGCCAGCGAAGGCGCCAGCCGGTCACGGATCATGGACGTGACCGGCGTACCGGAATGCAGCGACACACCCAGGTCGCCCCGCAGCACCTGGCCGGCCCACAACGCGAATTGCGTGGTGATGGGCCGGTCCAGCCCCATGTGGGCGCGGATCTCCTGCAGTTGCTCGGGCGTGGCCGAGTCGCCGGCCAGGATCAGGGCCGGGTCACCCGGCGTCAGCCGCAGTAACCCGAACACCAGCACCGCCACGGTCAGCACCACCGGGATGGTGGCTAGGATGCGCCTGAGTATGTAGCTCAACATGCTGGCTTACTTCCCGGTCTTGGAGATGTTCCAGAACACCGGCGCCGGCGACTCCAGCACGCCTTGCAGCGTGTTGCGATACCCCGCCACGCCATTGATCTGGCCCAGCGGCACGACCACGCCTTCGTCCAGCATCACGTCCTGCAGCTTGTTCGTGATCTCCTTGCGTTCGGCATCGGTCCGTGCGGTCAGGAACTTGCCGCGCAGTTCTTCCACGGCCGGCACCGTGGGCCAGCCGAACCAGGCCTGGTCGCCATTGGCGGACACGGCATAGTTACGCAGGGGATCGACGATCTCGCTCATGTGCCAGGTGGTCACGAAAATGCTCCAGCCGCCTTTTTCGGTGGTATCCCGGTTGGCGCGGCGTGACAGCATGGTCATGAAATCCATGGCCTGCAGCGACACGTTGAAGCCGGCCTGGCGCAGCTGCTGCGCGATCACCACCGGAATGGCCGCGGCGGTGGGGATGTCGGTGGACTGCAGGATGACCACCGGCGAACCGTCGTACTTGGCCTGCTTGAGCAGTTCCTTGGCCTTGGCGATATTCGACGGCACGATCATGTCGGCGCGGATATCGCTGGCGTAGGGCATGCCGCAGCCGAACACGGCGCCGCAGACCTTGTAGTAGGCGGGATTGCCGACCTGCGCCTTCAGGATGTCTTCCTGGCCGGTGGCGTACATGGCCGCCTGGCGGATCAGCTTGTCGTTGAAGGGCTTCTGCAGCTGGTTGAAGCGGTACATGGGCTGGTAGCCCGCCTTGTCCAGCACGCGCAGGGTCAGGCTCTTGTTGCCCTCGACCATGGGCGTCAGGTCGTAAGGAACGGCCTCCATGTAATCGATTTCGCCGTTCTGCAGGGCATTGAGGGCGGTCATGGCGTCGGGCATGTTGACCCATTCGACGCGGTCGACCTTGACCACCTTGCCGCCGGCGGTACCGCTGGGCGGCTCGTTACGGGGCACGTAATCGGTGTTCTTGGCATACACCGCCTTCACGCCGGGCCTGAACTCGGCTTGCACGAACTTGAAGGGGCCGGAACCCGTGTAGTCGGTGATGGCCTGGGTGGCGGGGGTCTGCGCCACGCGCTTGGGCATCATGAAGGCCGGCAGGCCGCTGGGCTTGGCCAGGGCGGGCAGGATGTCGACGGGCTCTTTCAGCACGATGGTGAAGGTCTTGTCGTCGACGACGTTGATGGACGTCACCAGCGGCATGAACTGCCTGGCCATCTTGTCCTGCTGGGCCCAGCGCTGGATCGAGGCCACGCAGTCCTCGGCTTTCACCGGCGTGCCGTCATGCCACTTCAGGCCATCGCGGAGGGTGAAGGTGTAGGTCTTGCCGTCGGCGGAGATATCCCATTTGTCGGCCATCTGCGGCCGCACCTTGTTGTCGGCGTCCGTGGCCAGCAAGGTGTCGTAGATCATGTAGGCATGATTGCGCGTCTGATGGGACGCGGTCAGCACCGGATCCAGTACCGTCACCTTGCTCGCCATGACGGCGGTGAGGGTCTGCGACCAGGCGGTCGACGCGCAGAAGGCCGACAGCAGGGCGGTGGCGCAAGCCAGGCCCAGGCGCGTGCGGGCGCCGCCGAGGAACGTGGCGCCCGTGCTGCTTCCAGCTTGGGCGTAGGCTGCCGACGTGACGGCGGCAGGCGTGGCGGCGGTGGTGACGGTCATGAACTTCCCCTTGTATTCGAGGGCTGCTGTCGCGGCCCGGTCGTTGGTATTTTGTTGCCGGTATGGAATCAGAGCGTGTCGAAGGACAGCGGCGACATCTGTTCAGCCGTGCGGCCCGCGACGCGATCGCGTTCCGGCACGCGCTTGAGGGCGCGTTGCTGGGCTTCGTTGACCTGCAAGGCCGCGGTACGGTAGTCCAGCGAATGGACCTTGCCTTCATGCACGACCCGTTGGCCATCGATGTAGACCGTGTGCACGGCCCGGTCCGCGGCGGCATAGACCAGGCTGCGGATGGGATCGCGGGCGGGCTGCATCAGGTGATGCGTCATGTCCACCAGCACCAGGTCGGCGCGCGCGCCCACTGCGATACGGCCGATGTCCGTGCGGCCCAGGGCTTTGGCGCCGCCAGCCGTGGCGGCATGGAAGACCTGGCCCGTGGTCACCGTCCGCGGCGACTCAGCCATCAGGCGGGCCAGATAACCGACGTGGCGCATTTCCTCGATCATGTTGTGCGGATAGGTGTCGGTGCCTATGCCCATGTTGATGCCGGCACGGCGGTAGCGGCCGAAGTCGCGCAAGGCCATGCCGCGGCGCATGAAGACGGTAGGGCAGTGGGCCACGCTGGCGCCGGTCTCGGCCAGGATGGACAGGTCGGTGGCGGTGCTCCAGTGCGTGTTGGGATGATCATCGACGAAGATGCCATGCCCCACGATGCTGTCCTGGTCCAGCACGCCCAGATCGTGCAGCCATTGCACGGGAGTCAGGCCATGGCGGCGCGTGATCTCGTGGAATTCGGGCAGGGATTGGGCCGCGTGGGTCTGCCAGCCGATCTTGCGGCGGCGCGCTTCGGCGTGGCTGTCACGCAGCAGGTCCGCCGTGCAGGTATCGATCTGCGCCGGCACGATCATGCCGCGCAGGCGTCCGCACTCATGCGCTTCGGCGCGGTCGATCAGCTTGAGCGCGCGCTCCATGCCTTCCTCGCCGGCCTTCTCGTCCCACTCGTACTCGACCACGTGGCCGTTGCGCGTGTACCAGCGGGCGGAGCGGAACATGGGCGCCACATACGCGCGCAGCCCGCTTTGCACCAGCACGTCCAGCCAGTGGTCATGGATGATGGACATATCGACCACCGTGGTGACGCCGGACATCAGCAGTTCGGCCGCGGCCAAGGTCAGCTGCGCGGGAGCCGCTTCGGGCTCGCCCAGCATGGTGGGCATGTATTCGTACAGATTGGAGTTGTACAGGCCCGCGGATCCGGTCTCGTCGGTGTAGCCCTTGTTGATGGGCTCGTGCACCAGGTGGCTGTGGATGTCGACCAGGCCCGGCATGACCATCATGCCCGCGCCGTCGACCACGGTGACGTCCGCGCCCGCGGCGGGCGTGTAGCCGGCGCCGACGTGGATGACCTTGCCGTCGGCGAACGCGACGTCGGTCTGGTGCCGGTAGACGTGGGTCTGGCGGTCGTCATCCCAGGCCACGACGGTATGGGCATTCTTGATGAGAGTGGTCTTCACGGCGGTGTTGTTCACTGGGGTGTCCTTACGTGGGGATCCAGGGCTGAGTCAGAAAACGAAGGTGGTATCGCGGCAGGGCCGCGACCAGGAATCAGGCAGGTAATACGTCGCGCAACCAGTGCGCGCGGTCCGGCGTGCGGACGCCGATGGCGGGAATCGAGGGCAGGCCGCGCGGCAGGAATTCGCCGCCGCCGGCCGCGCCGGTAAAGTCGCGGCCGTCCCACACGGTGACGCTACGCAACAGGGTCATGGCCGGCCAGGCGCGCAAGGTGCGCCCGGCGAAGGGCGTGTAGTCGACGTTGTGATGCAGGTGTTCGTTGGTCAAGGTGAATTCGCGCTCGTCCCAGATGACGAGATCGGCGTCGCTGCCGATGGCGATGGTGCCTTTGCGTGGGTACAGGCCATAGGCGCGCGCCGGCGCCGTGGCGGTCAGCTCGACGAATTTGTTGGCGCTGATGCGGCCGCCCAGCACGCCTTCGGAATAAAGCAAAGGCAGGCGGGTTTCGATGCCGGGGATGCCGTTGGGGATGTGGCGGAAGTCGACCTCCTTGCCGCCGGGTTTCTTGCCGTCCGTCCCGTCCAGATTGAACGGGGAATGATCGGACGACACCACCGTGAACAGGCCATCGGCCAGGCCCTGCCAGATGGCGTGCTGGCTGGCGCTGTCGCGCGGCGGCGGGCTGCACACGCAGCGCGCGCCCTCGTAGCTGTCGTCGATGCCCAGGTCGGCGGCGGTCAGCAACAGGTACTGCGGGCAGGTTTCGGCATAGATGTTCAGGCCGCGCACCCGCGCGGCGCGGATCTGCTCGACCGCCTCCGCGCCGGAGATGTGCACCAGCAGCACCGGCACGTCCAGCAGTTCCGACAGCGCGATGGCGCGATGCGCGCCTTCACGTTCGACCAGGGCGGGACGCGACAAGGCATGGAAGCGCGGCGCGGTCTTGCCCGCGGCCTCCAGCTTCTGAGTCAGCCAGGTGATGCAGTCGGCGTTCTCCGCGTGGATCATGGGCATGCCGCCATGGCGCCGGGCCACGTCCAGCACGTCCAGGATCTGACCGTCGTCCAGCTTGAGCCGGTCGTAGGTCATGTACAGCTTGTAGGACGTGTAGCCCTGGCCGATCAGGCCCGGCAGTTCATCCTGCAGGACGGCCTGCGTGGGGTCGGTGATGATCAGGTGGAAAGCGTAGTCGACACAGGCGCGTCCGCCGGCACGCTGGTGGTAATCGTCCAGCGCCGCTTGCAGGGTGCCGCCTTTGCGCTGCGCGGCGAAGGGAATGACGGTGGTGGTGCCACCGCAGGCGGCGGAGCGCGTGCCGGTGAAGAAATCATCGGCCAGACGCACCGGCGGCGCCATCGGTTGGTCCAGATGGCAGTGGGCGTCGATGCCGCCCGGCGTGACCGTGCGGCCGGCCGCGTCGATTTCACGCGCGCCCTGGGCCAGCTGCTGGCCCAACTGAACGATGCGGCCATCGACGATGCCGATATCCGCGTCGTATGTATCGCTGGCCGTGGTCACACGCGCATTGCGCACGACCAGATCGAAACCCCTTGTTGTCATTTTCGATGCGCCTTTTTTTGATGCCGGTCAGCGGTTCCGCAGCGCGGTTCCCGAGTAGCCGGCCAGGGCATTCTAGGACTCACTACAATCCTGGAAACATTAGTGATTACCCGATAGAAAACATTTAAACGAGAAAATGTTTACATTTTTGGGGCATGATGCTGACTGGGCTAAATTGCGCGTAATCGATCGGTTATCTTCCAATTCCTCATCTTTTCCACAGCAGCGAATGGCACGTCAGGCGAAATCCAAAGAACAGGCTTTGACAACCGACAAGCGGGAGCTTTCCAGCGCGGATGTCTACGAGCACATCTACAACGCCATCCTGGACAACCGGCTCAAGCCCGGGACCAAGCTGGTGGAAGAGCGTCTTGCCGAAATCTTCGCGGTCAGCCGGCCGCGTGTGCGTGAAGTGCTGGCGCGGCTGGCCCACGAGCAGATCGTCGAACTGTTCCCGCAACGCGGCGCCTATGTCGCCAAACCGACCATCGAAAAGGCCATCGACGTGTTCGAGGCGCGGCGCCTGATCGAGCCCGCGGTGGTGCGGCGCCTGATCGAATGCCTGACGCCGGAGAAGCTGCAAAGGCTGCGCGCCCATGTCAAGCTGGAGCACGAGGCCCGCGAGCGCAAGGACAAGCGCGCCATCATCCGGCTGGCCGGCGAGTTCCACATCGTGCTCAGCGAGCTGGCGGGCAACGGCGAGTACGCGCGCATCATGCGCGAGCTGTCGACCCTGAGCTGCCTGGTGATCTTTCTCTACAACCTGCCCACGGCCACCAGCTGCCGCGACGACGACCACATCCTGATCATCGACGCCATCGAGGCGCGCGACGTGGCAAGGGCAGAGGCCTTGACCCTGCACCATCTGGATCACATCGAGGAAAGCGTCAAGCTGGAGCCTTTCGACGCGACGCAGGACCTGGAAGAAGTTTTCCGGTTCTGACGGTCATATCTATATCAAAAAGCATTCTTTGCCATGCCGGCGGCGCGCCTGCAGCATGTGGCCTTGATATTCCAACAGGGTCTCAAAACTCATGGCAATGCGCAGGTTTTTCAATATGGGCGCCGCGGCGGCCCTGCTGGCGGCCGCCTGTGCCGCTCACGCCGATGCCACGCTGGACAAGATCCACGAGCGCGGCAAGGTTGCGGTTGGCGTACTGGTAAACGGGGGCGTCTTCGGCTCCATCGATCCCGCCACGCAGCAGCTGGTTGGCTGGAACCCGGAGCTGGCGCGGGCCCTGGCGCAAGGCCTGGGCGTGCAGGTAGACCTGGTTCCTGTGCAAACCGCCACCCGCGTGCAGTTCCTGATTTCCGGCAAGGTGGATCTGCTGGTGGCGTCCATGGAGCTGAACCCGGAGCGTGCCGAGATCCTGGGCTATGCGCCCACGCCGTTCTATCGGGTCGGCGGCGCCGCCGCCATCCGTAAAGACAGCGGCATCCACAAGTGGGAAGACCTGCGCGGCAAGCCCGTGTGCGTGTCCCAGGGCAGCAGCTTCGCCGATCCCCTGACCAAGCAGTATGGTGCGCAGGTCAAGGGCTACAAGAGTTCGTCCGATTCGCTGCTGGCCTTGCGCGGCGGCCAGTGCGTGGCGGCCGTCCACGATTCCACTCTGATCTATCCGCTGTTGAAATCCAATCCCGAGTGGAGCGGCTATGAAGCGCCTATCGCCGACACCATCCTGCCCGCCATCTCGGTGGTCTGGACGCGCAAGGGCGAGAAGGACACCATCGCGGCCGTCGACAAGATCGTGCGGGGCTGGCACCGCAGCGGCTGGCTGATCGATACCGAAAAGCGCCTGGGCATCGAGCCCGCGCTGCCTTTGCTGCAGGAACTGAAGCAGCAGGCGGAGAAGGAAGGATGGGCGCCTGTCACGGCTAAAGCGGCGTCGCAGCCGCCGGCGGCCGGCAAGTGATCGACACGGTACTGCAGGCCTGGGTCAGCTTCTGTAAGCCCCTGGGCCTGAACTACGGCTTCGTCCTGGATGCCAGCGAGCGCGCGTCCTTCGTGCACGGTCTTTGGGTGACCCTGGAATTGTGTGCGTGGACCATGCCGGTCAGCCTGCTGTTCGGCGTGCTGATCGCCGCCGGGCTGTCCAACGGCCCGGCCTGGGTCCGGGGCCCTCTGCGCGGGTTCGTCGAGCTGACGCGCAACACGCCGACGCTGGTCCAGCTGTACTGCGCTTTCCTGGTGTTGAACATGCTGATCACCCAGCACCTGGGCACGGCCAATCCGCTGACGCCTTTCATCTGGGTGGTGCTGGTGGTGGGTTTGCATAAGGCGGTCTTCCACGCGGAGGCCTTGCGGGCCGGCATCGAGGCAGTGCCGCCGGTAATGCTGGAATCCGCGCGCTCGCTGGCCTTCACGCGCGGCCAGACCCTGTTGCGCGTGCAGTTGCCGCTGGCCGTGCGCTTCGCGCTGCCGGCGCTGGTGAACAATCTGGTCGATCTGGTCAAGATGACCGCCATCGCATCGGCGATCGCGGTGGGCGACGTGACCTACGAGTCCATCATGATCTGGTCGCATAGGGACAATGTGCTGGAGCTGTTGTTGCTCATCCTGATCTATTTCGGCTTGCTGACCTGGCTGGTCAGTGTGCTGGGCCGTTGGCTGGAACAGCGCCTGAGGATGCCCGGTTATGGTCAATGAGCTGTTGCGCTGGTCGCCCGCGTTGCTGCTGGGGCTGGGGGTGAACATCGGCCTCAGCGTGCTGGCCATGGGGCTGGGCACCTTGCTGGGCCTGTTCGTGGGGGCGCTGTCGTTATCGCCACTGCGAGCGGTGCGCGCGGTGACGCGAGGCTACGTCCAGGTGTTCCGCAACGCGCCCATCCTGGTGCTGATCTACTTCACCACCTATGTGTTTCCTTTCGAAGTGCGGCTGTTCTCGTGGTCGATGTCGTTCCCGGACTGGATCAAGGTGGTGATCGGCCTGGCGCTGCCGGCCAGCGCCAACGTCGCGGAGATCTTCCGCGGCGCCATCCAGTCCATTCCGGGGGCGCAGTGGGAAGCGGCACAGTCGCTGGCGTTTCGGCGCCGGCAGATCTTCCGCATGATCGTGCTGCCTCAATGCGTGCGCCGCATGCTGCCGCCATGGATGAATCTGTACGCCAGCATCACCATGAGCACCGCGCTGGCATCGCTGGTCGGCGTGCATGACCTGGTCGATACCGCCACCGTCGCCAGCAATACCGTCGCCCGCACGGATTTCACCATCGCGGTGTACTTCACCATGCTGGCCTTGTTTTTCGCCTACTGCTTTCCCATTTCGCGCTGGACGCGCCGTCTGGAGGCCCGCCATGTCCGTCATTGAATTCCGTCCTCCGCAGGAAGGCGCGCAGCCGCTTGCTCCGTCCCAGCCCGCCACCCAAGCGCTCGTCAGCCTGCGCGACGTTTACCTTTCCTTTGGGGAGACGGAAGTACTCAAAGGCATCGACGTCGAGGTCAAGCAGGGCCAGGCAGTATCCATCATCGGCCCGTCCGGGTCAGGCAAGTCCACCATCCTGCGCTGCATCACGGGACTGCTGCGACCCCAGCGGGGGGCCATCCACGTCGACGGCGTGGCCGTCCACACGCTGACCGCCGAGGCGCAGCTCATCGCACTGCGCAAGCAGGTGGGTTTCGTGTTCCAGCAGTACAACCTGTTCCCGCATCTGAGCGTGCTGGAAAACCTGGTCATTGCCCCCGTCCGCGTGGGTAGCCTGCCGCGCGCCCAGGCCGTTGCCCGCGCCCGCGAGCTGCTGGCCAAGGTGCGCATGGAGCACAAGGAAAACGCCTATCCCGGCGAGCTCTCGGGCGGGCAGCAGCAACGGGTGGCGATCGCGCGCGCCCTGGCCATGCGTCCAAAGCTGATCCTGTTCGACGAAGTGACGTCGGCCCTGGACCCGGAGATGGTCGGCGAGGTGCTGACCGTCATCCGCGACCTGGTGCGCGATGGCCTGACCTGTCTGCTCGTGACCCACGAAATGCGCTTCGCGGAAGAGGTCAGCGATACCGTGTACTTCACCGAGGCCGGGCTCATCGTTGAGGCCGGCCCCCCGGCGCGCCTGTTCGGTGCGCCAGCCAATCCGCGCACGCGCGCCTTCCTGCAGCGCGCCGCCCATCCAGGGCGCGATGAACGCGCGCTCCTGCCATTTTCCCCGGTGCCCATCACCGCACTGGCGTACTGAATCCGTGGATTCGATACGCCGCTCTCATTTTTTTCGTGGAGATATCATGACTCAAGCTTCTTCGACCGCCGCCGAGCGTCAACAACAGGTCAAGGCCGCGCTGGCCGATGTGCGTGCATTGCTGGCCGGCCGCAAGCTGGACCGCGACGCGCTGAACGACGTCACCCGTCGTCTGGAACAACTGGCCGCGGCTGGCCACCTGTTCACGCGCGAGGATTTCCCGCCGCCGGCGAGCGCGGCCGAAGTGGGCGCGTCGACCCGCTATCGCCTGAATCCGGAGGACAGCGATGACGATGTGGCGCTGTATCTGAACTCCATCAATCCCGGTAAAACCACGGTGCCGCACAATCACACCACCTGGGCGGTGATCGTCGCCATCGCGGGCGATGAGCTGAACCGGGTTTATCGCCGTACCGACGATGGCTCCGATCCTACCCGCGCGGCGCTGGAGCAGGCACGCGAGGTCGTGGTCCGCCCCGGCCAGTCGATCGCCTTCCTGCCGGACGACATCCACAGCATCCACGTCACCGGCAATGAGCCCACCTTGCATTTCCACTTGTACGGCCGGCCGCTGGAGACGCTGTCGGACCGTATCGGCGTGAACCTGGAAACGGGCGAGATCATCAACTACAACAAGAACCACATGCGCGATAGCCAGGTGGCGCGAGCATGAGCCACGCCGACGGCTTGCGCATCCAAACCCGGCTGGCGCACGCTGGCGCGCCCACACCTGTCGATGGCCGTGCCGGCCCCGTCAACGTGCCGGTCGTGCGGACCAGCACGGTCCGCTTCCCCAACACCGCGACGCATGCCGCGTTGGCCGCGAGCCGCGCCGCCGGGGAAGCTGTGGCCACCTATGGCCGCCATGGCCTGGACACGCACCGGGCGCTGGAGGAAGCCGTGGCGACCCTGGAAGGGGGCCATCGCGCGGTGCTGGCGCCGTCGGGACTGGCGGCCATCACGCTGGTGTTGCTGGCGACGTTGACGGCGGGCGATCATGCGCTGGTATCGGACAGCGTCTACTCGCCGGTGCGCAAGGTCGACCACACGCTGCTGCAACGCTACGGCATCGAGGTCGAATACTTTTCGCCCGCCCGCGGTGATCTGGAAGCGCGCATCCGGCCCACCACGCGCCTCCTTTACCTGGAATCGCCCAGCTCGCTACTTTACGAAGTGCTGGATCTGCCCGCGCTGGCGGCGATCGCGCGCCGCCACGACGTGGTGGTGGCCGTCGACAATACCTGGAGCGGCGGCCTTTACTACCAGCCGCTGGCGCTGGGCGCGAATATCTCGGTGCAAGCCGCCACCAAGTATCTGGGCGGCCATTCGGACGCCATGCTGGGCGTGGTCACCGTGGATAGCCCCGCGCTGGCGCGGTCGATAGGTGCGATCCACGACGCCCTGGGCTTTTCCGTCAGCGCCGACGAAGCCTATCTGGTGCTGCGCGGCCTGCGCACGCTGGATGTGCGGCTGGCGCGGCACCAGGTTAACGCCACCGAGGTGGCGCGCTATCTGGCGCGACATGCGGACGTGGGGCGCGTGTATTACCCGGCCTTGCCGCAAGATCCCGGGCACGCGCTGTGGCAGCGCGACTTCAGTGGCGCCAGCGGGCTGGTGTCCTTCGCCTTTCGCGGCGACGATGCGCGCGCGGCCGCGGTCTTCATCGACCACCTGCGCCATTTCGCCATCGGCGCGTCCTGGGGCGGCTACGAGAGCCTGGCGCTGGAGGCCGCGCCAGCGCGCTTGTCCGAGCACAGTTATTGGGACGGCCGCGGGCCCGTTGTGCGTCTGCACATCGGCCTGGAGCATCCGCAGGATCTCATCGACGATTTGAGCAGGGCTTTCCAGGCGACCGCTGACGCACTGCGATGCTGATCAGGCAGGTACACCCCTTGCTTTGTCTCCCGTACCCAATTTTCCAGGGAGACGAAAAATGCGACATGTCATCATCAAATACGTGGCGACCGCGGCGCTGGCTCTCGGTATTCCTTTCATGTCAGGATGCACGCTGGGCGGCGCGGCGGCCGGCGGGGTCATCGGCCACGAAGCCACGAATGGCAGTACGGCGGGGACCGTAGGCGGTGCGGTGCTGGGTGGCGTGATCGGCCACGAAATCGGCAAGGATTGACGGGCGCGGCGCGCCATAGGGCATGCGCTGTAGGACAGTCCGGCGATTCAACCTCGGTTTTCCTCATGCTCGTGGTTGAGGAATCGGGCGCTCGGATCAGGACCCGTCCCCCACACGCATGATCCGCCCAAGAACGACCGGATGAATCCGGTCGTTTTGCATTCTGATCCAGATGGCCGATCAGATCCGCCATTCCTCGTGCAATGGATACCATCCGAGGGCAAAATCTGCTCTTCCATGCATGCTGCGTTGCGGCTCAACGGGCGTCATTTGTCCTTGCAATTGCAATGTTCACGCGCCTAGGCTTAAGGCTTTTGCAGTGCGATAGTTCAGGTGCACGGCGGGCGCGGGATTGCTCGCGGTAAACCGTCACCACCGGAGCGTTGCCATGATCCAGTACAAGGACTTCATCATCGAATGCGCGGTCGAGGCCGCACCCCAGCGTAGCGGCGAGTATCAGACTCGTATCTTCATTTCCATGCTGGAGGGGGGAGAGCCGGTGAATGGCTTCGAGTTTCCCCCTTATCCCGGCGCCCAGATCGGCACGCCGGGGATGGCGCGCCAGGGCGCTGAACAGTGGGCGCGCACCTGGATAGACGAGAACTTCGCTATCTGACGCGCGCCTCATCCTAATTGCGGATGTCCTGGATGAACCATTCCAGCGGCAGTTCGTGGCCCAGGCCCTGCGCCTTGGCCTTGCGATACACCAGTCCGCCTACCGATGAAAATTGCACGCCCCAGTTGCCCACGGTGTAGTAGAAGGTGATCTGGTCATCACGCGTGCGCCCGGGCGCCTTGCCGGAGATGACGTCGGTGTAGACCGGCCAATCCTGCGTCGGCAGGCGCGCTTTCTTGGGTTTGGGTAAACGAAGCTGTTCTTCGGCGCTGCCGGCCACGTAAGCCTGCGGACTGCCGGAGATCCCTTTGCGGAAACGCTCGGTTTCGGCTATGGGCATTTCCTCGCGGCCCTGCTGCACGGCGACGTCGAAGCGCTCGACGATGGCGGGGTCGATTTCGCGCGGCGTCAGCACGACCACATGCATGCCCGGTTCCAGCCACTCCGGTTGCAGCACTGGCGTCATGCTGTCGGTGCAGGTGGCGACGATGTCGGCGCCGCGCACCGCATCGCGCGGATCGTCCACCGCGACGATCTCGATGCCAAGGCGTTCAGCGTTTTCGCGCGCGAAGCGCTCGCGGTTCTCGGGCTTGCGGCTGTACACGCGCACGCGGCGGATGTCGCGCACCGCCAGGATGGCTTCCAGAAAGGTCTGGGCCATGCCGCCCGAGCCGATGATGCCGAGTTCGCGCGAATCCTCGCGCGACAGCAGCCGCGTGCCGATGCCGGCCGCGCCGCCCACGCGCATATGCTGCAGATGGCCGTCATTGAGCAGCGCCAGCGGTTGGCCATTGCCGGTGCTGAACAGGAAAACCAGGCCGCAGTACGTGCCTGGCTCCATGCAGTATTTCTGCTCGCTGCCGCCCGCGGCGTGGTCGCGCGGCCAGACCAGGATGTCAGACTTCAAGCGCACCGCCAGGATGCCACCGCTGCTGCCCTCCACCGAGCCCCAGCGGTAATAGCCGTCGTCGCGGTCACACGGCACGTACATGTCCATGCGTGGACGGCCTATGGCCGCACCGGTCAGCAGGCCGGCAAACGCCTGCTCCTGCGCGTCGATGCACTCGCGCATCGTCAGCACTTTTTCGACGACTTCATTGTTGATCAACAGCATGATTTCTCCTGGAGGCTGCTGGTGTTGCGGGGGCGCTCCTGATTGCGCCGGGATGACCTATTGCGGCTGCAGGCCGGATTTACGGATGACCCCGCCCCAGCGCTCGCTTTCCTGGCGCAGGAAGTCACGGAACTGCTCGGGCGAAGATCCCGCGGGCTCGGCGCCTTCCTCGACCAGCATCTTGTTGACGTCGGGCGTGTGGACGAACTTGACGAGCGCCGCGTTGAGCTTGTCGATGATGGGACGGGGCGTGCCCTTCGGGGCCAGCACGCCGTACCAGACGCTGGCCGCGTAGTTGGGTACGGTTTCGGCGACCGTGGGGACGTCCGGCAGCGCGGGGTTGCGATGGGGAGTGGTCACGGCGACCGCGCGCAACTGCTTGTTCTTGACGAAATTCAGGCCGGCGGTCATGTCGGCGAAGGTCATGGTGACCTCGCCGGTGATGACGGCCTGGATGGCGGGCGCGGTGCCTTTATAGGGAACATGCAGCAGATCGACGTCGGCCAGCACCTTGAGCAGCTGCGCCGACAAATGGGCGGTGCCGCCCAGGCCGGAAGAGGAGAACGTCAGCTTGCCCGGCTCTTTGCGGGCCAGGGCCAGCAGGTCGGCCACCGTGTGGATGGGGGAATCGTTCTTGACCAGAAGGACCGCGGGCACGTCGGCGATCAGGCTGATGGGAGCCAGGTCCTTGTGGGGGTCATAGCTCAGTTTCTTCATCAGGTACGGCGCCACGACCAGCGGGGAGGGCGAATCGAGGATCAGGGTATAGCCATCGGGGGCGGCCACCGTCAGGGCCTGCGTGCCCACCACGCCGCCGGCGCCAGGCCGGTTTTCCACGACCACCGCCACGCCCAGTTCGGTGCCCAGGTTGCGCGCGACCAGCCTGGCCATGATGTCGACCCCGCCCCCTGGTTCATAGGGCGTGATCAGGCGAATGGGGCGGTTGGGATAGGACTCGGTGGCCGCCTTTTGGGCGTGGCTGATACCGAGAGGTGCGCAGGCCAGCAGGGCACTTAGCAACAGGTAAGGCAGTCTCATGAAGCGTCTCCGTCTTCGTTTCCTTTGGGGAAGACCGGTGCGCATGAGGCCCGGTCCTTATCTTTGTATTCGACGGTATACCATTTATATCGAACCGACAATGAGGTGCATCCCCGGCTGGGGGCGCTTGAAGAGGGGCGGGAGGTGGGCGCGGCGCGGAGCCGCGCCGTCCGTGGCGCGTGGCGGCCGGCCGGTGGCGAAAGACAGGCGCCCTGATGGCGGCGTGTTGCCGCCGTCAGCGCTTACTGGCTGTTGGCGCTTTTTTCGCTGGGGGCGGGGAAGGGGATGCAGCTGAAGGTCACGTAAGCCTCGCGCGGCCCCAGGCCGGTCGCATGATTGGACGTGATGACAGGCTTGCTCATCTTGCGGCCGATGGACTGGCAGTAATCGCTGGCGCGCAGCAGGGCCTGGCTCTTGATGTCGACCCACGACGTGGCCTGCACGGTGCTGCGGTTGCTGATCGTGTATTGGTCGGGCTCTCCGGTTTCCATGACGGGGCTCATGGTGGTCGTGCAACCGGCCAGCGTGGCCAGCGCGACAGCGAAGAGGGCAAAACGGAAGGACATGGGTGCTCCAGGCGATATGGCGCACATTATGCAGGACACGGGCCGGTTTCCGGAAACGGGACGGAGAGGGGCGCGCGGCCAATGACCGATAATACGGACCTTACGTAAACACACAAGCCAGCATCCGGGAGGCTATCGATGCCGCTGCATACTTTCAAGAAGGGCGAGTTGGGTCATTGGCTGCAAGTCGTGGCAGACAACACCAACACCGAAAAGGCGCAAGACTATGTGCCCATCCCGCCGGAATTCATTGACGCCTTGACCACGCTGCGTTGCATCGAGCGCAATAGCGCCGGCATCCTGGTGGTAACAGAAAAAGGACGGCTGGCGCTGCACATGGGGCGGTCGGGAGAGATCTAAGTCGCCTGTCCTACGGCGCGGCTGCCAGTTTCCCTGATTTTGCGGCTTGGCCCGGCTGTTACATTCAGACGCCCGTCGTGCCGGATTCTCCCTATTTATGGGGCCTGAGTCGCAATGTTCCGGCCCCTGTTTCGGTACTCTAGAGTCATTCCGTGCGTGAGAGGTCTACGCGATCGTTGCGTGCCGCGCATGGGGAGGAACCGATCATGCACAAGAAACCGTTATATAACGCCTCGCCGGCTCGTCAACGCGCACTGCGCGCGACGGGCGCCCTGATGGCGGGCATGCTCACCGCCGCGTCGCTGGCGATCAGCGTCCCGGCTCATGCTGAAGAACATGGTCAAAAGGTTATCGGCCCCTTGGCGCAGAATGACCGCGGTCCCGGTGGCCCCGGCGGCCCTGGTGGAAACGGTGGCGGCCAAGGCCGTCCCGGCGGTCCCGGCGCCCAAGGCAACCCCGGTCATCAGGGTGGTCCCGGCGGTCCCGGCGCGCAGGCGCCTGGCCACGGTGGTCCCCAGGGCGGTCCGGGTCATTCCGGTCCGGGCAAGAACAATGGCCGTCCGCCGCAAGGCTATGGTCCCGACGCGCACGGTCCTGGCGGTCCGCGATGGGCCAAGGGCGACCGCGTGCCGGCGGAGTATCGCAACCGCCAATACGTGGTCGAAGACTGGCGCGGCTATAACCTGCAAGCGCCGCCGCGCGGCTATCAGTGGGTGGGTATCGGCCCGGACTTCGTACTGAGCGCCATTGCCACCGGCGTCGTCCTGCAGGTCGTGCTGGGGCATTGATCGCTTTGCAGTAAAAAACGCGCTCGCCTGCGAGCGCGTTTTTTTTCGGCGGCGGGCGCATCGCCGCTCAAACCGCTGCTGGTCCGCGCCGCGCGCATCGGGTATCGTGCGGGCTGTGGTTTTTTCTGCCGCCGCCCGCGCGTTTTCATGCCCGCCTCACGTTCCGATTCCGTCGATACCTCCGTTCTGGCCCTGGTCGCCGGCCTGCGCCAGCATTACAGCGATGTCGTGCTGCCGCTGTGGCGGACGACGGGGTACAACCCGGAACTGCAACTCCCCTACGAAGCCGTGGACAGCGCGCGCCTGCAAGTCATGCCGGTGACGCGTTATCGGGCGATGGCGTGCGCGCGCCAGCTTTACGTGCACACGATGGCGGGTGCTACCGAGCATGCCGCCCGGCTGTTCGATTCGCTGCGCAAGCGTTTCGCGCACTCCGAGGGCGGCTGGATGTACAGCATCGACGCTGAAGGTGTAGCGCTCGATCAAACCCACGATCTCTATACCTACGCTTTCGTGATTTTCGCGTGCGCGGCGCACTATCGCGTGACGCGCGACCGGCGTGCGCTGGACCTCTTGGGCGAGACCGCGGGCCAGGTCGAAACCCGCTTCACGGCGCCGGCGGGTCTTTACTGGGCGCAGCTCAAGCCGGACCTGTCCGGCCCTTTGCTGGATGTTCAACAGAACCCGGTGATGCATTTGACCGAGGCCTATCTGGCCGCGCGCGACGCCACCGGCGACGCGGGTTTCACCACGGCCTTGCAACGGGTCATCGGCGGGATGGCGAGAACGTTCCTGCACGGACCGACGCAATGCATCACGGAGTTGCGTGTCGGTGTGCCGGACAACCGCATCGAACCGGGCCATCAGTTCGAATGGCTGGCCCTGGCGCGTAGTGCGCCGGACGTGTTCGGCGATACCGTGTTGGGCGATGCCTTGGAGCATGCGTTCAAGTTCGCCCAGGCGCAAGGCGTGGACATGGCCACGGACGGGGTGTGCGCCGCGCTCGATCTGCGTGGCGAGATCATCGATCCCACGCAGCGGATCTGGGCGCAGACGGAATACGCACGCGCCTTGGCCGTGCATGGGGATCCTGCCGTGGGGGCGCTGCTGAAGCGGCAACTGCAACGTCTGCGCGAGCGCTTCCTGCAGCCGCGCGGCTGGTACGAGTGCCTGGACGCTGACGGCATGGTGGCCCGCTCCGACATGCCGTCCACGACGCCTTATCACCTGGCGACGTCCTACGAGGCCTTGCCGGCGGCGTAACGTGCTGCCCCGCCAAGTGGCGGTTTATTTCACATTGTTCGTAATTCTTGTGAATCGTTGAGTTTTCTGCGATCCTGGCGCGCTTGGAACCTGCCGCCCTTATCGCGGGGGAGCCGTGCGACTACGTCAGCCGGCTTCATGGCAGGAGGCGCGGCCATGGGGCGTGACCCTTCCCGTGACCGTAACGACATCAAGGACAGGAATCCCCGATGACGACTCCCAGGCTGGTGAGTGGCTTTACTGTTTACGCCTATTCGACGCCGCCCAATGAAGACGGGCCTGCTTGTGCGTACATGGAAACCAAGAAGGCCGGCAGCGAAGAAGAAGCGCTGACGTTCCGCATTTTCAAGACGCGCCGCTTCCGCAATGGCATCGAAGCCATGTCGGCCGCCCGCAATGCCTTGGCGGCCGTCAAGACCGTCGACGAAGAGGGCATTCCGGATCCCATGCCGGAGTGATGCCCTACAGGCCTGACAGGCTGGTCTGATTGCCCGCGCGGCCCCTGCCGTACGACAGGGTGCGGCGCGCAGTCGCTCAGGCGCGGTTGCGCCCGGCCGCAGGCCGCGCTGTCGGCGGCTGCCGCGACAGAGGCATTCCAGGCCGCTTAAACTGGCGCGATGCCTACGAACGCTCCACATTCAGATCCCGCGGCGGACCTGCCGGCCTATGTCGGCATCTTGCTGGCGGGCGGCGCGGGCGCGCGCTATCGCGCCTCGGCGGGCGATGACGGCGCCGACAAGTTGCTGGCCTTGCTGCCGGACGGCCGTCCCATCGTGGTCGCCGCGGCAATGGCGCTACGGGAAGTGGCCACGCGCGTACTGGTGGTCCTGCGGCCAGGCCGTTCCGCTTTACGCGATGCCCTGGCCAGGGTGCCTGGGTGTGAGCTGATCGAATCCGTAGAAGCTGAGCGCGGCATGGGCGCCAGCCTGGCCGCTGCCGCACGGCACCTGTGCGCGCAAGATGCCCCAGGCGATGGGGCCGGCGGCGTTTCCGCCCGTGGCATGGGCACAGTTTCCGCAGGTGGCGTGGTCGCTGTTCCCGCACATGGCGTGGTCGCTGTTTCCGCGCGTGGCGTGGCCGCCGTTCCCGCACGTGGCGTGCTGGTGGCGCTGGGCGATATGCCGTGGGTCACGCCGGCGACTTTGCAAGCCATCTGCCAGGCAGGGGCCGGACATCCCATCGTGGCACCGGAATACGACGGCCGCCGCGGCCATCCGGTCGCCTTCGCCTGGGACCTGTTGCCGGAACTGGCAAGGCTCGATGGCGACACGGGCGCGCGCGTGCTGCTGCAACGCCATGGCGTGCATCTGCTGCCTTGCCATGACGCCGGCGTGCTGCGCGACGTCGACACGATCGCTGATCTTGCCTGAGCGCGCCGGCAGAATCGCCCTCGCGACCGCGCGGGGCATGGCGTCCGACCGGCTTGCAGGCGCGCGCGGTCAAGCACGCGGCCAGCCGCGGCCGGCTGGCCGCTACATAAGTGCTTCACTCACCCGAAGTACGAGGCTTGATACACCGCGGCAAGCGTCCGCCCTTACGCTCCTTCGTCGGCTGCTCCCCATCCCTGGACGGCCGATTTTCGAGGGGTGCTTCCTCGAGCTCCTGGGCCTTGGCCAGGAGCTCCAGTGTCGCGGGTTCGCCGGCCGCGATCGGGGCTTTCAAGTCGGACGGACTGCGTTCCGCCTTCTTGCTCGATCCGCCAAACGGCCACTTCACCCCGTGGAAAAAGGAGTGCGCCCTGCTATGGCCTTTCCTTTTCGGCAAGAGGGTGGGCTCAACGTCCGCCAATCCGCCGGGCGGGGCGACGTTCTCGTTCGCCGCGGCACCGCCCGCGGGCGTGGCGCGTGGCGCGCCGTCCCCGACCTGCACGATTTGCGGCGATTCGGCTTTGACACCATAAGGTACCGTGCTGGACCGGCGCTGCGCGCCCGCGCCGCCGCTGAATGACAAGGCTTTCGGACGGTCGTCGTTGACCGGGCTAGACGGCGCGGGGGTTTCCGAAACGCGCCGGGCGGTGGGGGAAGCAGGAGGAATATTGCCTATGGTCATGACCTAGGTCTCCAGTAGACGATCAATGCAAATCGACCGTCGCGGGACGGCAGACGAGGAGGCTCAGGTGGCGGCCGCGGCGCGGCGTGGCCGCGACGGCGTAATGCAGCGGTTGCCAGGGTGACGGCACGCGGACATATTGATCGGGATCACGCAAACGCCGCGCGCGCAGGGCGCGCAAGGCAAACAGGGCACGGGCCGCCCAGGGCGTATGCCGGGCGAAGGAGGGGATATGGCGCAAGATGCTGTCTCCGTAACTTCGTTGTAAACACAGTGAAGAGCTGGGCGGGCGACTTGTTATTTTTTAGGCATCAACCGCACAGTTCCGCACGTAAGTTGCGGTTTACGTACTCTGGTTCCGAAAGTCGAAAAGATTTTTCCTGCGAGCAGGCGGGTGGCAGGCTGGCCATCGGACAGCCCAGGCTGAGGGAGGGCGCGCGCGGGTGGCGCCGCCGGGCTGCCGCTATAGGACGGGCCGCGCCGTCACGCTCGCGTTACGAGGGCCGCTCGCCCGCTTCCTGCTCGAAGAACGCCCCCAGCTGCGTGACCGACTCACCCTGGTCGCGTTGCGCCGCGGCCAGCGCTTCGTAGATATCGCCGAAGCGGCGGTAGACATCGCTGCCCGCGGCATCCTCCTGCAGGAAGTCCGCGATCTCGTGCATCTCCGCGACCCAGCGGTAGGCCTTGCCGAACATGTCCGGAACCGCGCGTTCGAATTGCGCCAGCAGATGCGGCTGACTCTCGGCCAGCACCGCATGCAGGGCCGCGGCGGCGCCATTGCGGGTCGCCGCCATCAGCATGGTGGCGGCCAGCGCGGTCAGCCCCTTGGTCAAACCCGCGTAAGACATCTTCAAGGCCGATGCGGCGCCCACTTCGGCGGGCATTACCCGCACGCGCAAGTGCGCGCGTCCCAGGGCCTCGACCGCGCCCGCGGCCGGCCCGGCGCAATACAGGACAGGACCGGGCTGGCCTGGCTTGGGCGGTCCGCCGATGATGCCGCCGTCGACGAACGCGGCCCCGCTGCCGTGGATGATGTCTGCGATGCGGGCAACCGTACGCGGGCTGACGGCATTGCAGTCGACATAGACAGGGCAGCGGCCCGCATCGCGGAACAGCGCCGCATAGTGGCGGGCAACCGATTCGGCCTGGGCTGGCGGCACGATGGACAGGAACAGGTCGGCATGAGCGAGCTCCGCATCGTTGCGGTGGTGCATGCCGGCCGCACGCGCGCGGTCGACACTGGCTTCGCTGCGCCCGCCGAGGGAGGTCAGGACTTGCAGACCGTGTTCATCCAGGCGGCGGCCGATGGCGCTACCCATGGCGCCGGGGGCGACGATGGCGACACGTGGCTTCATATGCATGCTCCTGCTGGCGCGTTGCGTCATTGCCCTGGCTGCCACGGGTCGGCCGTGCGCGAGCGTTGCCGGGGCGTAGGCGCATCGCTTATCGGTTCGATGAAGGCATGAATCAGCCATTCTTGAACCGCGTGGATCGGGGCCGGCATCGGTCAATTTACACGGCCCGCCATGGCTTGCGCCAGTTTGTGCGAGTATTCGCGAAGCGGCGCGTATGGTGGCGCCGCATCCTTGCCATGGAAGGAATGTTTCGATGAAAAAGTCTCTTACCGCCACACTGCTGGTATTGGCCTCGATGACCGGCGTTATGGGCGTGGCCCACGCGCAGACGGCCACCTCGCACGGCGACATGCACATGTCGATGTCGTCGGGCGCGGGCACGGCCAGCACCCAGGCCTATCAGGAAAGCATGCAGCGCATGCACCGCGACATGGCGATCAATTACTCCGGTAATGCCGATGTCGATTTTGCGCAGGGAATGATTCCCCATCACCAGGGCGCCATCGACATGGCGCGCACCGAACTGAAATACGGCCGCGATCCCCAGATGCGCAAGCTGGCGGAGGAAGTCATCTCGGCGCAGGAAAAAGAGATCGCCTTCCTGCAGGCGTGGCTGAAGAAGAACGCCCCCGCAAAATAGGGCCGCAGTGTAGGGCATAGCGGCGAGGGTATATGGGCGATGCCGCCCGGGCGCTGACGGCGCCCGGGGCCGTGTTAGCGTATGAAATTCCGTGCTCGGCGCCCGGCCACGGCGCCAGCCCTTTCCGCGAGAGCTCTGCCATGCCGCCTGTGATCCAGCATTTCGCCCGCAATACGTCCGGTCGCGACTGGGCCGTGGGTGATATCCATGGGCATTTTTCCCGTCTGCGCGAGACGCTGACGCTAGCGGGTTTCAACGCGGCGCGCGACCGCCTGTTTTCGGTGGGTGACCTGATCGACCGCGGGCCGGAATGCCGCGCCGCGCTGGAGTGGCTGCGGCAGCCCTGGTTCCACGCGGTGCAGGGCAACCATGAAGACTATGCGGTGCGCCACGTGCGCCATGGCATGGTGGACACGGATAACTGGCGCAAGAACGGGGGCGGCTGGTTCCTGGAGATGACCGATGAGGACCAGCGCATCCACGCCGAAGCGCTGGCGGCCCTGCCAGTGGCGCTGGAAGTGGAGACCGCCGAAGGGCTGGTGGGTTTGTTGCACGCCGACAGTCCGGTCAGCGCATGGGCCAAGCTTGACGGTATATTGCGTACGCGGCCCAAGCGCGCGCGCGATTTCTGCCTGTGGTCGCGTCAGCGCCTGGAACGGCATGATGCGACGTGCGTGACGGGCTTGCGCGCGCTGGTGGTGGGACATACCCCCGTGGAGCGCGCTATCGTATTGGGTAACGTCTACCATATCGATACCGGCGGCTGGCAGCCGGATGGCTATTTCACTTTGCTGGATCTGACGACGTTGCGATCCGTACCGGCGGTTCCGGCACCTTCCGCGGCCCTGGCCTGAGGCCGCTATTTTGCAGTCAGGAGATTTGCTGGCATGACGCTAGACCAAAAGATCATCGATGCCTTGAGCGGTGTGTCCACCGCGACCTTGACCACCGTGTTGCTGAAGAAAGGGCTGCGCAATGTGTGGATGCGCGGTACGCGTCCCTTGCGCCCCGGTCAGCCGCGTGTGGTGGGCCGCGCTTTCACGCTGCGTTTCGTGCCGGCCCGTGAGGACCTGGCGACGCCGGCTTCGTGGTCCTCTCCGACGTCCACCCGTGCCGCGATCGAAGCCATGCCTTCGGGTTGCGTGGCGGTGGTCGATGCCATGGGCGTCACGGACGCGGGCATCTTCGGCGACATCCTGTGCGCCCGCATGCGCAAGCGTGGCGTGGCGGCGCTGGTCAGCGATGGCGTGGTGCGTGACGGGGCAGGGGTGTTGGGTACGGACTTGCCGGTGTGGTGCCAGGGCGTGGCCGCGCCTCCGTCGGTGGCGGGGTTGACGTTCGTCAGCTGGCAGGAGCCCATCGGCTGCGGCGGCGTGGCGGTGTTCCCCGATGACGTGATCGTGGTCGATGACGACGGCGCGGTGGTGATTCCCGCAGCGCTGTTGGAAGAAATCGTGCCGATCGCCGTGGAGCAGGAACGTCAGGAAGCGTGGATCATGCAGGAGATCGACAACGGGGCTGCATTGCCGGGCCTGTACCCGCCGAATGAGGAAGCTAAGGCCCGCTACGAAGCGTCGAAGAAGTAGTCTTAGGACTGATGAAAAGAAGGGGCGCTGTTCTACCGAACAGCGCCCCTTCTTCTTGATGTAGAGGGCTCTTTTCCTGGAAAAGAGCCCTTTTTTCTCTTTAATGAATCGCCATTGCCACCGGCGTGCCGCCCGGCCCGGCGTCCACGCGGGGCACCGGGATGGGCGGGAAGAAGGGCTGTTGCGCAGGCGCCTGGCCCTGAGCAGCCGAAGCCGGCGCCGCTGCGGGCGTACCCAGCGGACGTTGCTGGATGGCGCCCCCCACCTGCGGCACGGGGATAGGCAGGCTCTGAACGCCATCGGACCCAACCGGAGCACCAGATTGCCCCGCCGGCGGCGCACCACGCGATCCAGCCTGCGCACCCTGCGCCCCAGGCACCGCCCCTTGCGGCGAAGGCGGTGCAGGCGGCGTCCCCGGCGGCGGGGGCGGATTCAGCATCGGCATGCCACCCGTGCTGCCGTTATTCAGGAAATCTCCCAGCGGATCTTCCGTGGGCAAGTCCAAGGTAGCCACAGCCTGCCCGGGCGGAAACTCCGACAGGTAGTACTCGCCATTGTCGACCAGCATCCCCTGCGGCTGCGGGCGCGGCTTGGCTTCGGGTATGCCCTTCAGCGCTTGCTGCATGTACTGCATCCACGCCGACAAGGTCAGGCCCGCGCCGAATTCATTGGACCCCAGCGAACGAGGCTGGTCGAAACCCATCCACACCGTCGTTGCCAGGGCCGGCGTGTAGCCGGAGAACCAGACGTCGACCGAGTCATTGGTGGTGCCGGTCTTGCCGCCGACGTCGCTGCGCTTGAGCACCTGATGTGCCCGCGCCGCGGTGCCATAGGTGGCCACGCCCTTGAGCAGGTCATCCATGATCCATGCCACGCGCGGATCGACGGCGCGTACGCTTTCGTCACCGGCCTTCTGCGGCTGCGCCTGCATCAGCACCTTGCCGTCGCCGTCGGTGACCTTGTCGATCAGGTAGGGCGTGACGCGATAGCCGCCATTGGCCCACACCGAATAAGCGTTCACCACCTGCAGCGGCGTCGCCGAGCCGGCGCCCAGGGCAATCGGCAGCACCGCGGGCCAGCGCGCCTTGTCGAAGCCGAAGCGGGTCAGGAAGTCTTGCCCGTAAGCCGGCGTGATGGCCTGCAGGATGCGGATCGACACCATGTTCTTGGACTTGTACAAGGCCTGCCGCAAGGTGAGCATGGGCTCGTAGGCATTGGCGTCGTTCTTCGGGTTCCAGGGCTTGGAACCGGTCTGCTCGGCCGTCAAGGAGAACGGCTGGTCGGAGATCTGCGTGGCGGGGGTCAGCCCGCGTTCCAGTGCCGCCGAATAGATGAAAGGCTTGATGTTCGAGCCCGGCTGGCGCCAGGCCTGCACGGCCCGGTTGAAGTTGCCGCGATTGAAATCGAAGCCGCCGATCATCGCCCGAATGGCGCCGTCCTCCGGCACCATGGACACCAGCGCGGCCTGCAGCGCCGGCATGTTGATGACTTCCCACGTGTCGCCGTTCTTGTGGACGTAGACCACCGACCCGCGCTGGATGCGGACGTCGTCCTTGGCCTTGGGGCCCAGGGCGCGCGCCACCACTGACAAGGCCTTCTTGTCGTCGATGGTGATGATTTCATGGCCGCCGCGCGCCACCTTGATGGCGCTGGGGCTGGCTTCCAACACGACCGCGGCGTAGAGGTCGTCGCTGTCGGGGTATTTGTCCTGCAAGCCATCGAGCAGGTCGTCGAGCGCCTGCGGATCCTTTTCCACGTTGTCGGGCAGGTCGATATTGTCTTCCGGGCCGGGATAGGCCGCGCGGCGCGTGTAGTCCAGCACGCCGGCGCGTACCGACTTGTAGGCCGCTTCCTGGTCCTTGGAATCGATGGTGGTGTAGACGTTGATGCCTTGCGAGTAAGCCTTGTCCCCGAAGGAGTTGTACATGGCCTGGCGCACCAGTTCGGCCGGATACTCGCCGTGGACGCGGAAGGCGCTGCCGCCGCTGTCCTGGCTGCCGCGGGGCGCGATGGGCTGCGCCATGGCGGCCTGGTAGCCCGCTTCGTCCAGCCAGCCCAGCGCGCGCATGCGGCCCAGCACGTAGTGCTGGCGGATCTGCGCGCGCGGCATGTTGGTGATGGGGTTGTAGCGCGACGGCGCCTTGGGAATGCCGGCCAGCAGCGCGGCTTCGGCCGGCGTTACCTGTGACAGTTCCTTGCCCAGGTAGGTGCGCGCGGCGGCGGCGAAGCCGTAGGCGCGGTGACCCAGGTAGATCTGGTTCATGTACAGCTCAAGGATCTGGTCCTTGGTCAGGGTCGATTCGATCTTGAAGGTCAGCAGCAGTTCGTAGAACTTGCGCGAGTAGGTCTTCTCCGACGACAGGTAGAAGTTGCGCGCCACCTGCATGGTGATGGTGCTGGCGCCCTGGCTCTTCTGTCCACGCACCACGTTGGCCAACATGGCGCGGACCACGCCGCTCCAGTCGACGCCGCCGTGCTGGTAGAAGTGATCGTCTTCGGCCGCCAGAACGGCGTGCCGCATGACCTCGGGAATCTCGTCGAAGCGCATCACATTGCGGTGCTCTTCGCCGAATTCACCGATAAGGACCTTGTCCGCGGTGTAGACGCGCAATGGCACGCGCGGCCGATAGTCGGTCATGGCGTGCAGGTCCGGCAGGCTGGGCCAGGCGAGCGCCAGAGCCAAGGCCAGGGCGACCAGGCCGCAGACGCCCGCGCCGACGGCGAAGACCGCGGCTTTGACGACGACACGACGTAAAAGGGAGGGACGCGCCGGGTTGCCGTCCGGGCGGGGGGATTTGGTAGGTGCGGCTTGGCTCATCGCAGGCGATTCTAGGGCAGATGTAGGTAGACCCGCCCAAGGGCAATAAGGTTTCGGGTAACCAAACGCGCATTATCGCAGGTGAGGCTGGCACCAGGATGAAGGACTGGCGCGGATGCGGCGCGGAAGGGGCGATTCGCCCCTTGCCAGGGTGATACAGCCTGATTCAAATGCGGCCCTTACGCCACATCGGTGCACCACCAGGGGCCTATTCGCTATCGGAGCGGCCCGCCGCCAGATACATATTCGGCGGCCCGCCCATGGCCCGGCGGAACATGGCGGAGAAGGCGCTGGGGCTGCGATAGCCCAGCTCAGCAGCGATGCGGGCCACGGGCTGGCCCAGGGCCAGGCGGCCGACGGCGTCGGCCAGGCGCACCTGTTGCACCCACTGGCGGTAATTCAGCCCCAGGTCAGACTGGAACAGCCGGATCAAGGTGCGTCCGCTGGCGCCCACTTCATCGCCCCATTCATGCACCGTGCGCGGGCTGCCCGGATCTTCAAGAATCGCCCGGCAGACGGCCTGCAGGCGGCGGTCGCCGGGCCAGGGGATATGGATGGGCAAGACCTTCGCCAGCGCCAGCTCCGCTGGAATCAGCGCGGCAATCTGCCCGCAACGGCCGTCCAGGGCGTATTCGATGGGTTCGCGCGCCAGCGCCAGGATCAGCTCGCGCAGCAGGCCGGACACTTCAAGGACGCAGCATTCCGTCCACAAGGTGGCGGCGACCTCGGCATCCAGGTACAGCGTGCGCATGGACACCGCGCTGATCATGTCCACCGCGTGCTCCAGGCCCGGCGGTACCCACAAGGCCCGCAGTGCGGGTAGCGCCCACACGCCCTGCGCCGTGGTCACCCGCATCACGCCCTCGACCGCGTAGATCAGCTGCGCCCGCGCATGGGCATGCACGCCGGTGTTGTAGCGGGCGTCGAAGTCCTTGGCCATCGCGGTGACGTGGCGGGGCACCCGCTGATAGTCGTCGGCGTCGATGCTGCGCCAGGGGGCGTGGGCAGGAGGGCGGGCAGGCATGGTCGACAGTGTCACTTATTCGACGAAAGTTGTCACTCGGCCGCGTCTGAGCCTGATTACACTGGCGTGACGGTGGCAGATCCCCAGGCTTGCACCTGCATCGGATACCCGGTCGCCGTAATCGTCCACGCTGTGATCGTTCATTTTTCATCCTGCCTGTCCCCATAATGACTACATCCATCGAGACTCCCATCGTGACGGCGACGCCCCCGGTCGCCACCGCGGCGCCTGCCGTGCCCTTGCCCAAGGACAATACGGCGTTCAAAGTATTAGGCGCGATCAGCGTGGCGCATTTGATGAACGACATGATCCAGTCGATCTTGTTGGCCATCTATCCCATGCTGAAGGATTCGTTCCAGCTGAGTTTCAGCCAGATCGGGCTGATCACGCTGACGTACCAGATCGCGGCGTCGCTGCTGCAGCCTTGCATCGGCTTCTACACGGACAAGCGGCCGTTGCCGTATTCGCTGCCGGTGGGCATGAGCTTTACGCTGGTGGGCTTGCTGCTGCTGTCGGTGGCGCCGTCCTATCCCTTCCTGCTGGTCGCGGCGGTGCTGGTGGGTACGGGGTCGTCGATCTTCCATCCCGAATCGTCCCGTGTGGCGCGCATGGCATCGGGCGGCCAGCATGGCCTGGCTCAATCGTTGTTCCAGGTGGGCGGCAACGTGGGTTCGTCGCTGGGGCCCCTGTTGGCCGCGCTGCTGATCATCCCGCACGGGCAGGGCAGCGTGGCGTGGTTTTCGCTGGCGGCGCTGTTCGGGATCATCGTGTTGATCGGCATCAGCCGCTGGTATGCGGCGAACCGCTGGCGGCTCAAGCCGAAGGCGCGGCGCGAAGGGGATGCGCCGGCCATGGACCGGCGCAAGGTGGGCATGGCTTTGGGCGTGTTGGCGGTGCTGGTGTTTTCCAAGTACTTCTACCTGTCCAGCTTGAACAGCTATTTCACGTTCTACCTGATGGACAAGTTCCAGCTGCCGGTGCGGACGGCGCAGCTCTACCTGTTCGTGTTCCTGGCAGCAGTGGCGGTGGGGACGGTGGTGGGTGGACCGGTCGGTGACCGTATCGGGCGCAAGGCGGTGATCTGGACGTCGATCCTGGGTGTCGCGCCTTTCACCCTGATGCTGCCTTATGCCAATCTGTTCTGGACGGCGGTACTGGTGGCGATCATCGGCCTGGTGCTGGCGTCGGCCTTCTCGGCGATCGTGGTGTTCGCGCAGGAGCTGGTGCCGGGTAAGGTCGGGACCATCGCCGGGTTGTTCTTCGGACTGTCGTTCGGGTTGGGCGGGGTGGGGGCCGCGGTGCTGGGGAATCTGGCGGATGCGACCAGCATCGGGTTCGTCTACAAAGTGTGCTCGTTCCTGCCTTTGCTGGGAATGGTGGCGATGTTCTTACCCGACATGGGAAGGCGGAAGCCGCGCGTGAAGGCCGCGTAATGCATTAAGGTGCGCGTTCTGCTGTCGCAGGAATGATCAAGGCCCCACCACATAATGTGGTGGGGCCTTTTGTATGGTCTTCCTGCGCGGGCTGCCGACCCGCGCATCTCCCGGACAGAATTAAGGCTTCAGATGCGTGTTGAAGAACTTCTCCATCGCGGCGTAGAACTCAAACTTGTTCTCGTCGTTATGGAACCCATGCCCTTCGTTATCCTTCACCATGTACTCCACCTCAACCCCCCGCTTCCGTAAAGCCTCGACCACCTGATCGCTCTCGGCCTTGTTGACCCGAGGATCCTTGGCCCCTTGGGCGATGAACAGCGGCGTCTTGATCTGGTTCACATGCAGCGCGGGCGACGTGGCGGCCAGGCGCTCCTTGTCTTTCTCGGGATCGCCGACCATGTCGTGCATCTTGGCCAGCAGCGGCTTCCAATACGGCGGTATGGTGGTCATGAAGGTGAACAGGTTGGACACGCCCACGTAGTCCACGGCGGCCGCATAGAGGTCCGGCGTGAAGGTGATGCCGGCCAGGGTGGCATAGCCTCCATAGCTGCCGCCATAGATGCCGATACGCTTCGGATCCGCGATGCCTTCCTTGATCAGCCACTGGACGCCGTCGGTGATGTCGTTCTGCATGGCCAGGCCCCACTGGCCGAAACTGGCTTCCCAGAACTTGCGGCCATAGCCGGTCGAGCCGCGGAAGTTGATCTGCAGCACGCAGAAGCCGCGGTTGGCCAGGAACTGGATCTCGGGGTTGTAGCCCCAGCTGTCACGCGCCCACGGGCCGCCATGCGGATTGACGATGCATGCCAGGTCCTTGGCGGCGCGGCCCTTGGGCACGGTCAGGTAGCCGTGCAGGGTCAGGCCGTCGCGGCTCTGGAAGGAGATGGGCCGCATTTCGGCCATGTCCGACTCGGGCAGGGCGGGGTTGATGTCCGCCAGCTTGGTCAAGGTGTCCGTTTTCAGGTCGTACAGGTAGCGCGAACCAGGCGTGCGGTCGTTGTAGGCGGCGACGATGAACTTGTCTTCGTCGCGGGTTTCGCCCTGCACCATGATTTCGTAGCCGGGCAGGTGCGCGGTCAGCTTGCCATGCAGCGCCTCGGTCTGTTCGTCGAAGTACTTGCGGTGGGTCTTGTCGGTCTCGTAGATGGCCGCCGTCAGCACCTTGCGCTTGCGCGAATAGCCGACGCCGCCGATGTCGGCCTGCTGGGGATCGAACAGCAGCTTTTCCGTATCGGGATGGGCGGGATCGATCTCCACGAGGGCCAGCGTGTCGCGCCCGCGATTGCTCAAGGCGTAGATGCGCTTGTCATCGAAGGTGAACAGGCTGGGGCTGACGTTGGTGCGGTAGTCGGTGGTGATCAGCGGCTTGAACGGGTCGCTTTCCTTGTCGCGATACAGCAGGGTGGTATTCAGGCCGTCGCTGGTGATGGCGGCGCGCACCTTGCCGGCGTGGTCGGTCTGCCAGCCGACGACGTTGCCGGGGTTCTCCGCCACGCGCTCGGACGCGCCGGTGCGGACGTTGACGCGGTAGACGTCAAAAACCTGGGGATCGCGCTGATTGTGGCTGACCAGGACGTGGTCGGGATCGTCTTCCAGGTCGTCCGCGATGCCGGCGCGCACGTGCTCGTACGGCGTCAGGTCGGTGACCTTGCCGTCGGCGACGTTGATGGCCAGCACGTGGAAGTTCTCGTCGCCACCGAAGTCCTTGGCGAACAGGATGGTGTCGGAGCCCTTCCAGAAGAAGCTGCTGATATCGCGGGCGGTTTCGCTGGTGAGCTTGCGCGGTTCGCCGACGGGCGTCGAGCCGTCCAGCTTCTGCACGAAGATGTTCATGCGCGGCGGCTGGCCGTCGACGCTGACCGGCTGCATGAAGCCCAGGGTTTTGCCATCATCGGCCAGGCGGAAGGAGCCGCGGTCGGGATTACGGAAGAAATCTTTCAGGGGATATTGCTTGGGCGGCTGGGCGGCCGCGCCCGTGGCGGCGCCGATCAGCGTGGCGGCCAGCAGGGACCGGGTCATGAATTTGAACAAAGGGACTCTCCGGTGATGCAGGCGAAAGGATGCGCCTGCGACGGGCCTTTGATCATGCCATAGGGGCGTCAGGGGTGTCGAATCGGCGGGCGGGCCGTGGGGGCCGGGCCTGTATTACGGTCCGTTGACGGCCCGTTGACAGCCCGCTCAGGCCCTGCACATTGTGCAATCCTCGTTACGGCGGAGGGGGTTCAGATGAACAGCAGCCTCGGATAGAGCATAATTGCGCCGTTTATCGGAGGACTTATGTCGAGGATTTTGGCGGCCGCCAGTGTGCTGGCCGTGAGTTTGGCCGGTTGTTCGGTGGGTATCACCCCCGGCCAGTCGCCCAGCGGCGAGTACAAGGTCGAGGTGGGCTATCAGCAGGCCTACAAGGCGGCGCGGGCGCAGGCAGAGATGTGCCTGACCGGCAAGGATGCCTATGCCATACAGGGTGGCGTCGATGACGCCGGCCGCAAGGCCACCCTGCGCGTGACCGCGCCGATTTCCGGCAATGACGTGGCGCGGGTGGACATCACCGGCATCGACGCGGGCCACAGCGATGTGCGTATCGCCATGTGGGGCCGTTCGATCTGGAACGGCGACGCCGTCATCGCGATGCGCGACGCCATCCGCTTCCAGGTGCCCACGTGCGTGTCCTATATGCCCAGCGACACGAACAATCCCGTCAAGGCGCCGCAGTAACGGGAGGGCAGGCCGGACCTCAGTCCGTGCCGACCTTGCCGCCGCCTTCGGGCCGGGGGCGGATCACCTTGAAGGTGGCCGACGCCTTGCAGACGCGTTCGCCTTTGTCGTTGAGGATATCGCCTTCACAGAAGGCGATGGACTTGCCCAGCTTGATGCAGCGGGCTTCGATCACCAGATCGCCCGTGGCCGGCGCCATGAAGCTGGTCGTCATGTCGATGGTGGCCATGCTGACGCCTTTCTCCAGCGACCCGCGCGCCGCGGCGCTGAGCGTGAAGTCCAGCACGGCCATCAGGGTGCCGCCGTGGACGTCGCCGCGGCTGTTGGTGAGTTCCACGCGCCACGGCAGGCGCGTGCGCGCCAGGTTGGCTTCGATATGCTCCGGGACCAGGCCCAGATATTCCATCAACGGGATCTGGGCGCCGAAGTAATCGACGGAAAACTGCGGGGCCGCGCCTTGCTTGGATTCCATATTCTTCTTAACTGATGAAAATGAGGCGCCATAATAGGCGTTTTTACGCCGCGCGTGCGGCGCGGACGGTGCAACTGTCCAGTATGTGAAATGCGCAAAATCGTACACGTCGACATGGACGCGTTTTATGCGTCGGTGGAGCAACGCGACAATCCGGCGCTGAAGGGCAAGGCGGTGGTGGTGGCCTGGAAAGGGCCGCGTTCGGTGGTGTGCGCGGCTTCCTACGAGGCGCGCCGCTTCGGCGTGCACTCGGCCATGGCCGTGTCCCGGGCGCTGCGGCTGTGTCCGCACGCGGAATATGTCGGGCCGGACTTCAACAAGTACCGCGAGGCCTCGCGCCAGGTGCGGGAAGTGTTCGCGCGCCATACCGACCTGATCGAGCCGCTGTCGCTCGACGAAGCCTACCTGGACGTGACGGAGAACAAGGGCGGCCTGGCGTCCGCCACCGAGGTGGCGCAGACCATTCGGGCGCAGATCCTGGCGGATACGGGCCTGACTGCTTCAGCGGGGGTGGCGCCGAACAAATTCCTGGCCAAGATCGCGTCGGACTGGAACAAGCCGGACGGCCTGTTCGTGCTGCGGCCCCGCGACGTACTGGACTTTCTCACGCCCTTGCCGGTGCGCAAGGTGCCGGGGGTAGGCGCGGTGATGCAGGGCAAGCTGGAGCAGATGGGCATCTTGACGGTGGGCGATCTGTCCAACCGCAGCCTGGCCGAGCTTGAGCAGCGTTTCGGCCGCTACGGGCGGCGGCTGTACGAACTGGCCCGTGGCATCGATGACCGGCCCGTCGAGCCGGATCAATTGGCCCAGCAGGTGTCGGCCGAGACCACCTTCGAGGACGACCGGTTGCTGTCGGATTTGGGCGAGGTGATCGACAAGCTGGCGGAACGGGTTTGGGAGCAGGCGCTGCGCAAGCGGGGGCGGGGGTTTACCGTCACGTTGAAACTGAAGACGGACCGGTTCCGGTCGCTGACCCGCAGCGTGACGTCGCCGGTCTTGCCGGCTTCCGCGCAGGCTTTGGCCGACATGGCGCGGCAGATGCGGGCGCGGGTAGAGTTGCCGGCGTCTACGCGGTATCGTCTGGTGGGGGTGGGGATGAGCAATTTCCCGGACGCCGATGGCTTGTCCAGGCCGCGCCAGGCGGATCTTTTTGCCGATCTCCCCGTAGAGGGGCCGCCGGCCGAGGAAGAGCAACCGTAAGCGGTTCTTGGCAGTGATCCCTTTCGGGACCGGGCAACCCTGCGGGTTGCCCGGATATGTATTTATTGTGGCCACGCGGAGCGTGGCCACAAAGTCCCCGATTAGAAGCTTCGGGGGGCCTGGAAGCGCGTCAGGCACGTTCGGGGACACCCGGAGCGGGGACCCCTGCAGGCCTTTAGCCGGCCAGGCGGGCCTTGACCTGCTGCGACACGGCGGACAGGTCCGCCTTGCCAGCCAGCGCGGGCTTCAGGATGCCCATGATCTTACCCATGGCCGGCGCCCCGGTGACACCGCTGGCCGATACTTCGGCGATGGCGGCCTCGACGGCGGCGTCGATCTCGGCTTGCGAGGCGGCCTGGGGCAGGAACTCCTGCAGGATGGCCAGCTCGCCTTTCTCCTGGTCAGCCGTCTCGGTGCGGCCAGCCGCTTCGAAAGCGGCGATCGACTCACGGCGCTGCTTCACCTGCTTTTCAATGATGGCGGTGATTTCGGCGTCCGTGACGTCGCGGCGTTCGTCGACTTCCTTCTGCTTGACCGCCGCCAGCAGGAAACGCAGCGTGGCAAGACGAGCCGAGTCCTTGGCGCGCATGGCGTCCTTGACCTGGGCCGACAGGGTGTCTTTGAGCGTGGATGAGCTCATATTGGAACCTTGAAAATCAGTGGCGGGAAGAAGGAAAGTTTACTTCACCACCGCAAGGTCACCCTTGAGCGCGACACCGGCGACCACCGCCCCGGCGTGGCATTCATAGTCCTTGGTGCTCTTGTTCACGTTCTTCTTGTAGTAGCTGACGATGTTCACCACCGCATTGGCGCCGTTCTGCTTGGCCGCTTCCTGCAGGCTGATCAGAGCCGACATGGCCGCCCACTGGCACGCCTTGTCATCGCTCTTGCCGAAAGCGTTGGTCTTGCGGTTGGTCACGGCGTCGGCCTTGACGATCTTGCCCTTGGGGCCCGTGCCGGCCAGATAGAACTTCACGGTGCCGTCCAGCTTGCCTTCGGCGGTGCCGGCATCGATGGCGGCCTGGAACGAGTTCATCGACATGCGGTCGGCAGCCTGCGCCGCGCCGACGCAAGTGAGGGAAATAGCCAGACCGATCAGCGTTTTGGAAATCTTATGCATGACGTGCTCCTGTCAGATGAAAAGTTAAAGGAAAAATTCAAAACCGGCGTCAGGCCTCGGGCCTTAGCGCCACCGCCGGTACAGCAAAGACGTATTGACCCCGCCGAAGGCGAAATTGTTGTTCATCGCATATTCGCTGGAGAACTGTCGGCCGCCGTTGGTGATGTAGTCCAGGTCGCCGCAACGGGGATCGACCTGGGTCAGGTTCAACGTGGGCGCGTACCAGTCGCTGCGCAACATCTCGATGGTGAACCAGGACTCCAGCGCGCCGCAGGCGCCCAGGGTATGGCCCAGATAGCTCTTCTGCGAGCTGATCGGCATGCGGTTGCCGAACACGGCCTGGGTGGCCTGGGTTTCGGCGATGTCGCCCTGTTCGGTGGCCGTGCCGTGACCGTTGACGTAGCCCACCTCTTGGGGCGGCACGCCGGCGTCGTTCAAGGCCATCTCCATGGCGATCTGCATCGTCGCCGCTTCCGGACGGGTGATGTGGCTGCCGTCCGAGTTGCTGCCGAAGCCGACGATTTCGGCATGGATGCGCGCGCCGCGGGCTTGCGCGCTTTCCAGCGATTCCAGCACCAGGATGCCGGCGCCTTCGCCGATCACCAGCCCGTCGCGGGTCGCGTCATAAGGGCGCGGCGTCAGCTCCGGCGTGTCATTGCGCTGGCTGGTGGCGTAGAGCGCGTCGAAGACGATGGCTTCGGTGGGGCACAACTCCTCGGCGCCGCCGGCCAGCATCATGCGCTGGCGGCCGTAGCGGATGGCCTCGAAGGCATAGCCTATGCCCTGGCTGCCCGACGTGCAGGCGCTGGACGTGGGAATGATGCGGCCCTTCAGTCCGAAGAAGATGCCGATGTTGGCGGCCGTGGTGTGCGGCATCATGCGCACATAGGAGTTGGCGTTGAGGTCGTCGCTGACGCCGTTCAACAGCATGTTGCCGAAGGCCATGACGTCGGCCGTGCTGCCCGTGGACGAGCCGCAGGCCACGCCCATGCGGCCATCTGCGATCGTCGGGTCGCCCAGCAGGCCCGCGTCGGCCAGAGCCATCTCGGCGGCATTCACCGCCAGCTGCGACACCCGGCCCATGCTGCGCAACTGCTTGCGGGTCCAGTGCGCGGGCGGCTTGTATTCCGGCAGTGGCCCGGCCAAACGCGTGTTGAGTTCCTTGTAGACGTCCCAATCGCGCATGGTGCGGATGGCGTTGCGGCCTTCCTCGAAGGCCTGGCGCACGGTGTTCCAGTCGCGGCCCAGGGCGCTGATGCCGCCCATGCCGGTAATGACGACGCGATGCATCAGCACAGCCCTCCGTTGACCGCCAGCACCTGGCGGGTGACATAAGCCGCCGCCGGCGACATGAAGAACGCCACCGCGGCCGCGACTTCCTCGGGTTGTCCCATGCGTTGCGCGGGGATGGCCTTGAGGATCTCCTCGACGGGCACGTGTTCGTCGATCATGTCGGTTTCGATCAAGCCGGGCGCCACGCAATTCACAGTGATGTGGCGCTTGGCCAGTTCGATGGCCAGCGCCTTGGAGGCGCCGATCAGGCCTGCCTTGGAGGCGCTGTAGTTGACCTGGCCGCGGTTGCCCACCAGGCCGGACACCGACGCCATGCAGACGATGCGGCCCGGCGCCCGGCGCCGCACCATGGGCATGACCAGCGGATTGAGCACGTTGTAGAAACCGTCCAGATTGGTGCGCAGCACCTGGTCCCAGTCTTCGCCGGTCAAGGCGGGGAAGGCGGCGTCGCGCGTCAGGCCGGCGTTGAGCACCACGCCGTAGGGCGCGCCGTGCGCCTCGACGTCGGCATTCAGCGCGGCGGCGGCGGTGGCGCGGTCCGCCACGTCGAACTGCAGGACGCGGCAGGCGCGGCCCAGGCCCAGCACTTCGGCGCGCACGGCTTCGGCGTCTTCACGGCGGGCGCGGCAGTGCAGGATCAGGTCGTGGCCGGCGTGCGCCAGCGCCAGCGCGATGGCGCGGCCGATGCCGCGGCTGGATCCCGTGACCAGGATGGCGTTGGAAAGAGGCTGGTTCATGGTTTGTTATTTGTCATGGGGCAGGCACGGCCGCTTGGCGGTCGGTCATGGCCCAGGTGGAGCAGGGGACGAAGTTTGCCATGGCGTTACGCGGCGTCCGCCGGCTGGGGTTCGTCGATGAAGGCGCCGGCGTCGGGCGGGCTGTAGACGTTCAGGCGGGCTTCGGCCAGGCAGTCTTCGCCCAGGTGGATCTGGCACAGGAACACGCCCATGCCCGCCGCGTCCTGGAACGAGCGTTCGGCCGTGATGGTCAGCGCCATGCCCGCCGTGAAGGCGGGGACGCGGCAGTCGTAGCGGCGCGTGCCGAGCAGGAAGCCCAGCTGCACCGGCACGCCGGCGCGGCGCGCCTGGCAGCCGGCCCAGGCGCCGACCGCCTGCGCCATGAATTCCATGCCCAGCCAGGCGGGCAGATTGCCGTCGCTGTCGCCGTAGCCTTCGTGGGGGCGCACGGTGACGCTGGCGACAAGGGAGTCCTCGTCGCAGGACAGGACCTTGTCCAGCAACACGGCGGCGCCGGAGTGCGGCAGCAGCTCGGCCACGGGCCAGTCCGTGACCGGCCACGGCGTGGCGGTGTCCGCGGTAGCGACTGCGGTGACGGGCTGCGGCGCAGGCGTAAGGGAAGCCTCCACGCGCGTGTCCGGCATCTTCTCTACGTAGTCTTTCACGCGGCGACTCCCGTGGTGGTGGCGACGCCGGTGCTTGCATTGGCCGCGGCCCGGGCGCCGGCCTGGGTCGACATGACGCCGGCACCTTCCGCCTCCGCCAATATCAGGCTGGCGTTGTTGCCGCCGAAGGCGAAGGAATTACTCATGACGACGCGGGGACGGTCAGCCGGCAGGCGTTGTCCGGGCCGGGTCAGGCGTAGCGCGGGCAGGTCGGGATCGGCGATGCCGTCCCAGCGTTGCGGCGGCAGGGCGCCGTCCGGCGCCTCGTTCAGCACGCCCCAGCACAGGGCCGCTTCCAACGCGCCCGCGGCGGCCAGCGTATGGCCGGTCAAGGGCTTGGTGGAGGTGCAGGCCACGCCATCCGGGAAGACGGCCTGGACGGCGTGGCTTTCCATGGCGTCGTTATGCGTGGTGCCCGTGCCGTGCAGGTTGACCCAGCCGATGGCGCCGGGCGTCACGCCGGCATCGTTCAGCGCGGCCCGCATGGCCAGCATCGCGCCTTCGCCGGTAGGGTCGGGCGCGGACATATGCCAGGCGTCGGAACTGCCGCCGCCGCCCAGCAGGCGGACGGCCGGGCCCAGCGGGCGCTCACGCTGCATCAGGAACAGCGCGGCTGCCTCGCCGATGTTGATGCCGGCGCGATTCGCGGAGAAGGGATTGCTCAGGCCGGCGGCGATGGCCTCGATGGACGCGAAACCATTGATGGTCAGCGGGCACAGGGTGTCGACGCCGCCGCAGATCACGGCATCGCACAGACCCAGGTCCAGCAGGCGCTTGGCCGACAACAGCGCGCGGGCGCCGGACGTGCAGGCGGTCGACAGCGTGTAGGCGGGCCCCGCGACACCCAGCCAGTCGGCCAGCAAGGTGGCGGGCGCGGCCAGCACCTGGCGCCGGTAATCGTAATCGGACGGCCAGGCGTCATCCTGGCGCAGCGCCCGGAAAGCATGGCTGGCCTCGCCGATGCCGGACGTGCTGGTACCCAGCACGATGCCGACCCGGTCCGGGCCGTGCAGCGCCACCGCGGCGTGCAGGGTGTCGGCGATCTGGTTCGCCGCGGTCATCAACAGGCGGTTGTTGCGGCTGTCATGGTGCGCGGCGGGGGCCGTGCCGTCGGCCAGGGTGGCCGGTAATTTGGCCAGGGGGCCCGCGGCGGCGCCGACCACGATGGCGCGGTCGCGCAGCCAGCCGGTTTGCGTCAGCATGCCACCGGTCTCGCCCCGCACGGCCGCGGCATGGACAGTGTCCATGCCCTGTCCCAGCGCGCAAACGACGCCGGGGCGGCCGAGCCAGGCGGTGGTGGGCGTTCTCATGGCGTGTTCTTCAGCGGTGAGATCGCCAGCACGGTGCCGTCGGGTTGGCGAATGGAAAACGTGTCGTCCGCCGCCTGCGCGGCCCAGGTCACTTGCCAGCGGGGCGAGCAATCCTCTTCCAGCGTGCGCGTGCGGCCGCCGGCCGGTGTGGGCTGGCTTTGCAAGGTGCTGCCCGCATAGGCCTGCGCCAGCGATTGCTCCGGCGTCCACGCGAACAGAATGGCCGAGAACATGTCGCTGGCCTTGCCGTTGGGACGCATGAAGCCGTCGTTACGCCATTTGCCGTCCTGCAGGATCTGGCGCGCGCGCGGCATGCCCAGCGGATCGAACAGGGACCAGCGCGTGGCGCCCTGGCCTTCGTCCTGCACCGCCAGCATGGCATCTTCGTCGGGCTGGCCCGGCGTCTTGATATGGACCTGCACCCAGCGGGGCAGGTGCAGATCCGTGGCGGCCACGGGCGCCGGCGGGGCCGACGCGCAACCCGCCAGAATAGCGGCCAGGGACAAGGTAAGGAGCAGTCTGAGACGCGTCATGGTCTATCCATCAATCTGCCGCCGCGGAAGCCAGTTGCGGCGTTTCGGTGGTGGCGTTGGCAGCGGCAGCAGCCTTGGCCTCGGCTTCGGCCTGGGCCGCGCGGCGGCTGGTCAGCCCGCGGCACACTTCCGCCAGCATGGCCAGGCGCCGCTCGTGTTCGGCGACGAAGGGGTTGCGCTCGTCCCAGGCGTAGCCCGCCAGGATGGACGAGATCATGGCGCGGATCTGCGGCTGCGCGTTCTCGAAGAACACGACGTCGCGGAAGCTGCCTTCGTACCAGCCTTGCACGTAAGTGCGGAAGCATTGCACGCCGAGCATCAAGGGCGCGGCGAAGTCCGCTTCCCAATCCACCGTCTCCCCCCGCAATTGGCGATCCAGGCATTCGGTCGCCAGCTTGGACGAGTGCATGGCGATGGTGACGCCGGACGAGAACACCGGGTCGAGGAATTCCGCCGCATTGCCCAGCAGGGCCCAGCCCCGCCCATGCAGGGACGTCACGCTGGCGGAGTAGCCGCCGATGGTGTTGGCGGGGGTGTCCCAGACCGCATTGGCCAGGACGCGCTTCAGGTTGGGCGCGCCGTCGACCCAATGGCGCAGGGTGGCCATCAGGTCGGTGCCGGCGGCGTTGATTTTTTCTTCCGCGCCGACCACGCCCAGGGAGCAGCGGCCGTTGGAGAAGGGGATGGTCCAGAACCAGACGTCCTCGTGCTCGGGATGGACGCTGATGAGAATCTTCTGGCGATCGAAGGCGGGGTCGTCGATGCGGTCTTCGATATGGGTGAAGATGGCGCGGCGCGGCGGCAGCTTGCTCGGCCGCTCCAGGTCCAGCATGCGCGCCAGCACGCGGCCATAGCCGCTGGCGTCCAGCACGAAGCGGGTGCTGATGCGGCGCGGCGTGGCATCGGCACCCGGGCGCACGTCCCGCACTTCCAGCCAGGGCTCGGCGCCGTCGAAGTCGGCCGCCACCACTTCATGCTCGTAATGCACCTGCACGCCCTGGCGCGCGGCTTCGTCGGCCAGCACCTGGTCGAAGCGCGAGCGCAGGACCTGGAAGGTGGTGCCGGGGCCCGGCGAGAATTTGTCGCGGAAATCGAAATCGGTATAACGGTCGCCGCAGGCGAAGGCCGCGCCGTTCTTTTCCTGGAAGCCCGCGGCGCGCACCGCGTCCATCATGCCGGCTTCCTCGACGAATTCCAGGCAGTGCGCCAGCAGGCTTTCGCCGATGGAGAAGCGGGGGAAGCGTTGGCGTTCGAAGATGGTCACTTTATGGCCACGGCGCTGCAACAGCGCCGCGGCGATGGCGCCGGCGGGGCCGGCACCGATGACGACGATTTCGTGATGCTCTTGCATGGCGGGTGCCTTCGCGCTCGTTGCCGTTACGCTCGGGTCCTGCTTAGCCGCTTCCTGCATGTCCAGGTTCTCTCTTTTTTAGTGTTTGGGGGGATGGGGGGTTTCAGGCGCGGGCTTGACCCACGGCGCGAACAGCACGCTGAAGGCGACGCCCAGCGCCACGGCAATACCAAAATTGCCAATCGCGGGGGTGCTGCTCAGGCCCAACAGGCCAAAGGACAGCAGCGTGGTCAGGGCCGCCAGCACCACGCCGATCAGGCAGGATGCGGCGCCCGCGACGCGTTCGTACATGACGATGGCGTAGTCCAGGCCGATGGCCGACACCAGCAGCAGGCCGAACAGGCTGAACAGGGTCAGCGGTTGGCCCAGGATGCCCAGCGCGCCCAGGGTGCAGGCCGAGGCAGCCAGCGGCACCGCCAACAGGCGCCAGGTCGCGTGGCGGCCCAAGGTGGCCCACAGCAGCAGGGCGGCGACCACATAGGACAGCAGCTTCAATTCAGCGGCTTCCCAGCGGGTGCTGGCGAAACTGCGGTTCAGGTCGCCGGTCTGGTCGACGAAGCTCACGCCTTCCAGGCCCTGGGCGGCCGCGGCCACCGCCGTGGTGTCGCGCAGCCCTTGCAGGCTGATGATGGCCGCGACCTGGCCGTCCTGTTCGCCCAGCCACAGGTCGCGCCGGCTTTCGCCCAGCGGGCCGGCCAGCGCGTCGGTCATCTTGACCGGCGGCAGGTTGACCAGGTTGTCGATGCTGGCCAGCACGGTGGCGGCCGGCACGCCCACGGTTTCGAAGGAAGGCGTCAGGCGGGCGCGCCAGGAGGGGTCGCGCAGGCGGTCGCGCAACTGTTGCTGCGCGGATTCAGGGGCCAGCAGCTGGTTCAAGGACAGGTAGGAACCCAGGACCTTCTGCGTGATCAGCCCGTCCAGATGCTGGCCCAGATCGGCCTGGCGTTGATACAGCGTGCCCAGGTCGGGCGCGCGTACCAGGAAATACTGGCTGGTGGGCATGATGCCGGTGATTTCGCCGACCCGCTTGGCCTGGTCCAGCAGCGCCGGCGGCAGGCTGACCCACAGGCGCAGGTCGTCCTGCACGCGCAGCTTCAGCAGGCCGCCCGCGCAGACCAGGGCGATGCCCAGCGCCAGCCACGGCAGCGTGCGGCGCGAGGCCCAGATCGACAGCGTGTCCAGCAGGCTTTGCGCCACGTGCGGCAGGCCTTTCCAGGGGCGCGGGCTCCAGCCACGCAGCCAGCGCGGCAGCTCGCAGACCGTGCAAGCATAGGCGCCCAGCAGGCCGGCGGCGGAGAACACGGCCGTCTGCGTCAGCGCCGGGAAGGGCGTGAACAGCAGGGCCAGGTAGCCGACCAGGGTGGCCGCCAGGATGATGCTCAGGCCCGGCAGCACGCGGCGCAGGGCATCGCGCGCGGTCCAGTCGGGCAAACCGTAGCTCTTGCCCAGGTAATGCAAGGGGAAGTCGACGGCGATGCCGATCAGGCTGGCGCCGATCACCAGGGTCAGGATATGGACGCTGCCGAAGGCCGTCACGCAGGCCACCACGCCGCACAGCAGACCGGCGGCCACCGGCACGAAGGCCAGCAGCACGCGCCAGCGGCGCAGGGCCAGCAACAGCATCAGCACGATGCCGAGCAGGGAGCCGCCGCCGATCCAGCCGCTTTCCGCCTGGGCCTGCGCCTGGCCGGCGGCCGCGTACAGCGCGCCGCCGGTGGCGAGCAGTTCGCCGCCGTCCTTGCTGACGCTGGCGCGGCTTTCGTCCACCAGGGCGGCGATGGCCGTGGGGGAGCGTTGGTCGAAGGCGTCGCCGCTGGTCTGGGCGCGCATCAAGACCCAGAACTTGCCGTCCTGTTCGGTCAGCAAGGTGCCGCTGGCCAGGTCGAAATGCATCTTGCCGGGCGGCCGCAGGGACTTTTCCGCCAAGCGGGCCAGCCCCAGCAGGTCCTGGTCGGTGGGCACCAGGCCGCCGACGGAGAAGGGGTCCGCCAGTTCACGGACCCGCTGCGCCGCGTAGGCCGCCGGATCGTTCATCAGGCGCCGGCGATCGGCGCCGGAAATCAAGGACAGGCGCTGCGTGGCCATCTGCTCGCGCACGGCCGCCAGGTCGATGTCGGCATCGACCTGCACCTTGGCGAAGAGGCCGCTGTGGTTCCACAGATGGCCCAGGCCGCGCGCCAGTTCCACCGCGCGCTCGCGGTCGGGGGCGCCGACCAGGGCGACCATCTGGCGGGTCAGCGGTTTCTGGATCTGGGCATCGGCCGCGTGGCGCAGCTTGTCGCTGCTGACGGTGGGCAGCAGGTCGAGCAGGTTGGAGGACACCGGCAGGCCATGGCGGCACTGCCAGGCGCCCAACAGCAGCACCAGCACCATGGCTACACGGAAAATCAGGGAAAGCAGGCGCTCGCGTTCGCTGGGCGCCTCGGTATCAAGGCGCGAAATCTCGGGTCTCATCGTCATTCAGCTTGTTGTCGGCGCGTGCGTTCTTCATCTCCATCACGGTGCGGTCGCCCTGCGTCTCGCGCAGCTCGATGCGATCCACCAGTTTTCCGCCATTGATGCGGATGTCCTGGAAGATCTGCTTGAGCAAAGCGGACTTGGGCGTCATCACCAGTTGCCAGGCGCCGGCCGAGCCACTGACTTGCATGTCGAAGTTGTCTTGCAGACCCTTGGTGTCGCCGGCCAGCACGGCCAGGAACAGACGGGTTTCGCGGCCCGCGCCGATCTGCTGGGGCAGGGCTTGCCACTTGCCGCCATCGCCGCGGCGGAACATGCCCTCGGGCGTGATGAGCAGGTCCTGGAACAGCGGCACGCGCAATTCCCACAGCAGGCCGTTCTGGGCCGACAGCACGAAAGCGCCGGTGCTGGTCAGCGGCTGGGGCAGGGAACGCAGGAATTTTTGTTGCACGAACTGGCCACGCACCACGGGCGTGGCCTGCAGTTGTTGCTGCAGGTCGGGCAGGTCGAAGGCGTGCGCGGGCGCGGTGACGGCACCCAGCAGCAGGGCGCCACAGACGCCCAGATAGCGGATAAAGCGCTTCATTCGGTCACCTTGGCGATATTCGCGTCGAGCTTGCGCACGGCAGCCAGCAAGGGCTCGGGCGACGTCAGCTGCATTTCGCGCGTGGCGATCGAGACGGCGACCTGGACCGTGCTGGCCCGGGTCAGGCGGGTGCCGGAATCGGCATCCGTAATCAAATAATGAATCTTCAAACGATGCTCCCATTCCACCAGTTCGGCGCGGATGCATACACGCTGTCCGAACAAGGCGGGGTTCACATAACGGAGTTGCAGGTCGATGACCGGGAAGACATAGCCCGATTCACGCATAGCGTCGTAACCGTAGCCGATGGCGTCCAACAGTGCGCAACGGGCCTGCTCCAAATATTTCACATAATGGCCGTGCCAGACGACGTTCATGGAATCGACGTCGAAGAACGGAACCGACAAGGATATATCGGCGCTGTATAAACCGCGCTTACGCATGGCCGTTCCAGAAAGAATAAAAGTTGAACCATTGTTGCGGAGCGTCGGCGCATTCGCGCGCCAACCGGTCAGCGTAGCGTTGCGCCCAGACACTGATTTCCGCGTCGCGGCGGCCGCGCGACCAGGTAATGCCGTCGCTCAGGCGCTCCATGGTAATGCGGTAACGGCCGGCGATCCTGGTGCAAAACAGCAGGTTGACCGGGCAGCGCAGCAGGCCGGCCAGCAGCCAGGGGCCTTGCGGAAAGGCGGCGGGGGCGCCCAGAAAGTTCGCCATCGTGACGCGCGCGCCCCGTACGGGCACGCGGTCGCCCGCGATCGCCAGCCACTCGCCGCGTTCGATGCGCTGGTGCAGGTCCAGCATGGTGGCCGGGTCCAGCTCCGTCACCTGGTACAGGCGCAGGCGGCTGGCGCCGTGGCGTTCCAGCATGCGGTTGAAGGCCTGTGCGTGGCGGGTATGGACGAGGACGTTGAGGGTGACGTCGCCGCTGCGTTCGACCAGGGCGCGGCAGACGTCCATGTTGCCGATGTGGGCGCATACGAGGATCTGGCCGCGGAGGCTTTGGCCGGCTTCGGCCGGCACATTCATCTGCCCGTGCAGGTCGTCCGGGTCACACATGGTGACGTCGGCGCGGGTCAGGCGGCCTTGCCAGGCGTCGAGCTTGTCCAGGATGGCGTCGGCGAAAGCCATGAACTGGCCGAAGACCGGCCGCCTGGCCGGCAGCGCCTTGCCCAGGCCCTGCGCGCGCAGGCGCTGCTGGTAGTCGGCGATGGCGCGGCGCGCGCGCGGGGCGAAGCAGAAGAAATACAGCACGATCAGCAGGACCAGGGGCCGCACCGTGCGGCGGCCGAAGGTGTGCGCGGCCCACATGGACAGGCGCAGCAGCAGCGGCGCGCCGCGTTCCTGTTGCGCGGCCCAATGGGTGGGGCGGCTGGTCTTGCCGGCGGCGGGGCTTTCGCTGGTGGCGCGGCGTTCGCTTTCGGGCGTGCCCGCGGCGTCGACGCGGGCGCGTTGTTGCGCGCTGCTGGAAGTGTCCGGATTCACGGTGCGCGTCCCAGCAGGCGGCGCCCGAGCAAGAGCGGGGCGCGCGGCAGCATGCCAAAGAACAGGCGGGCGTGCATGCGGCTGATCAGGATGTTGTCGCGCAGACCCTTGAAATGCGAGATCCCGCCGGGCGGATAGGTCACCTGCGTGGGCAACCAGGCCATGGGCACGCCACGCCAATGCAGGCGCACCAGCACGGCGATGTCGAAGTCCATGCGGCGGCCGGGATTGCAGCGTTGCAGCAAGGCCAGCGTCGGCGCCAGGGGATAGACGCGGAAGCCGCACATGGCGTCGGGGATGGCGCTGGACAAGGTGTTGATCCACACCCAGACGCGGGTCAGCCAGCGGCCATAGAGGCGGCTGCGGGGCGCGTCGTCGCCGTAGGCCGGCGCGCCGCAGATGACGGCGTCCGGGCGCTGGCGGGCGGCTTCCAGGAAAACCGGGATGTCGTCCAGCGCGTGCTGGCCGTCGGCGTCTACCTGCAGGGCGTGGCTGTAGCCCAGTGCTCCGGCATGGCGCAGGCCGTCCTGCACCGCCTGGCCCTTGCCGCCATTGAGGGGCCGGCGCAGCAGTTGCGCCAGGCCGGCGTCGGCCAGCGCGTCCAGCGTGCGCGCGCACTCGGCGCTGGATCCGTCGTCGACCAGCACGCAGGGCAGGCCGGCGGCCCGCACACGCTCGACCACCGCGCGTACCGTGTCCGGGTGGTTGTAGACCGGGATGACGGCGCAGGGGTTGAATGCCGGCGGGTTGGCCGGGGTCTGCGCGGTTGGCAAAGCGCCGGCTGGGTGCTTACGCAGGGAATCAGGCTGGGTCATGACGGGCCTGTGTAAGGATGCGGCCGGACGAGCAGGGCTGGTCGCCGGCGCGGAATTCAAAATACAGGCGGCCTTTTGCGGGTTCCCATCTGAGGGCCAGGTCGATCTGATCGCCCGGCCGGATCAGCCGCTGGAACTTGAGCGCATCCGCGCCGCAGAAGGTCAGTTCCGTGGACAGGTCGCGCCGCGCCAGGTTCATGGCCCAGTCGATCTGCGCCACGCCCGGCACCACCGGCGTCGTCGCGAAATGGCCATCGAACTGACGCAGGTCCAGGGGGATTTCCAATTGATAGCGGCGCGCTTCCGGCGGTGCGTCGACGCTTTCCACGCCGGTGGTGGTGGCAGACGGGACACGGCTGGCATGCGCGGGGAGGGCCGGCTCTACCGTGCAGCCGGCATCCTGCGTCGGAGCAGACGCAATCTCCCTGGGCCAGCGGGGGCGGGCCAGCGCCCGCTCGAAATCGGCGCGGGACAGTTTGCCCTGGGCATTCCAGGGCAATTCGCGCACGAAGCGCAAGTGGCGGGGCACCGCCAAGGCTTCCTGCGTCGGCGCCAGATGCGCGCGCAAGGCCTGGGCCAGCGCGGCGCGACCGCCATTGCGCAGGGCGTGGATGCCTTGCGCCGTCAGCGCGATGAGGGCGCTCAGCCTTTGTTCACCGGCGACCAGGTCGACTCTCGCCTCATTGACGTAGGGGTGCAAGGCCAAGGCCTGTTCTACCGCCGGCAAGGCGATGCGCTTTTCCTCGATCTTGACGATGCGATCCATGCGGCCCAGCAGCCGGAAGCCGTCCGCGGTCAGCTGCACCGCGTCATTGCTCTGGAAGGTCTCTCCCGGCATCAGCCACGGCGAACGGATCCACAGCGTTTGCGGGGGCGGATTGCCGGCGGCGTCGGCCGCGGCAGCGCCGTCTATCCCGGCGGGCACGCCGACTTCAGCGCCAGGCAGCGGCTGCCAGGCCGTATCGCCCTGCCGCCAGGCCACCGCACCGGTCTCCGAACTCCCGTAGATTTCGCAAGGCCGACAGCCCAGGTCGCGCGCGAGCATGTCGCTGATCTCGCCGGGCAGCGGGCCGCCCGAAGAAACGATCTGCCGCAGGCCGCCCCGCAGCGCGGCGTGATCCAGGCTGGTGCCCAGGCGCTTGAGCAGGGCCGGACTGGCGATCCAGACGAAATCGGCGTGCGGCAGGCTGGCATGCTGCAAGGCTTCCGGATACACCAGCTGGCGCCGCGCCACCAGACGCCCGGAGCACAAGGGCCACAGCAGACGGAAAGGCAGGCCATACATATGCTGCGGACTGACGCTGCCCAATACGCAGACGGGTCGAAGGGACTCCCCCGCCGAGCCAGCCAGCGGCTTCGACCAATGCCACAACGCTTCCAAGGCCTCGATCTCAGCAGCCAGCTGACGCCAACGCTTCCTGATCTGCTTGGGCTGCCCGCTCGACCCCGACGTGCAAAGCACCACCGCGCCACTGTCCAGGTCCAACGGACCCCCAGACAACGCCGTCGCGCCAGCCATCAATTGTTCAATCGTATGAATGGGCAGGCGTGGAGCGCCATCTCCGCCGCCCGCCGCATCCGCAGCGGCGTGTGTTGGCGCGCCATCCTTGCCTGCGCCGCTGCCGGGCGCGACTACGGCCGCGCCCGGGCAGCGGCGCGGCGGCTCCCGCGACACCGCCGTCAGTCAGCCACAGATCCAAGCCCTCGGCCTGCTCCGCCAGCGCATTCCTGGTCGCAGCCCGGTTATCCGGCGCCAGCACGGCGGTGGCGCCCACCCGCCAGCAGGCCAGCAGGGCGACCGCCAAGGACGCGGCATCGTCGAACCACAAACCCACGCGGCGCGCGCCCAGACCTTGCAGGCCGCCGGCCAAAGCCAGGCTGTCACCCGCAAGCGTGACCCGATCCATATCCGGGCCGTAGGCAACGCCGCGATTGAGAGAGGCGCCATCGAGCAGCGCGTGAAGTGGAATCCAGGCCATATCAGTGGAAACGAACCTTTAAGCCGGCTTGCGTGCGTGGGGGCGCACCATCCATTCACCGGCGATCAGCACACCGATCAGGATGTAGCTGATGCAGCCGTTATACAAAGTCCACCATCGCGCCGGCGCCCACAGGGCCAGCACGGCTGCCGTGGTGCCGTTCAAGGCGAAGAAAACAGTCCAGATCTGCGTCACGCGGCGCGTGTACCGAACGCCGGACGGCGGCAGATCAGGTTCCCGCAGCCGCGCCATGCGTTCGATGGCGGGCATGCCGCGCGTCAGGCTGGCGCCGAACACCGCGCACAGGCCGGCGTTGATCAGCACCGGATACCACAGCAGCCAGCGCGGATCCTCGGCAAACGCCAGCACCAGGCAGAAAGCCAGGGCCAGGACCGGCAGCAAGCGGCCGCCAGCCTGGCCGCGCGGCGCGGTCAGCGCGCGCGCCAGCCACAGCGCGGCCAGCGGCAGCGCGATCCAGCGGGCGCCGCCGCCCTGCAGGCCGGCATAAACGACGAACGGGTAGGCCAGGCCGGCAGCCAGCAAAGCGAGCGCCAGAACGGCTCTCGTCATGCAGCGGCTTCCTGCTGCCGCATCACTGCTTCGACGACGTCATCTACCGTGCGCACCGTGCGGAAGTTCTCCGCGGCCAGCTTGTGGCCGGTCTTGCGCTTGATGTGATCGAGCAGATCGATGGCGTCGATGCTGTCGATCTCCAGATCGGTATAAAGGTTGGCGGACGGCACCACGCGCTCGGGTTCGATTTCGAATAGGTCAACCATCGCGTCGCGAAGCACGTTGAAAATGTCTTCCCGGGTCTTCATCACACTTGCTCCAATACTCAGGCGCTGCGCTGCGCCGAGACGAACTGACTCAAATTGGCCACGGTGGCGAAATGGCTACGCATATTGCGCGTTTCCGGATCGATGGTGATGCCATAACGCTTTTGCAACGCCAGTCCCAGCTCCAGCGCATCGACGGAATCCAGGCCCAGCCCGTCGCCGAACAGTTCGGCGTTATCGTCGATGTCCGCGGGCGTGATGTCCTCCAAGCCAAGGGCCTCGATGATCAGGACCTTGATCTCATTTTCCAGCGTGCTCATCCCGCTTCAGCTCCATTTCAAAATAGTTATGTAGGTGTTCATTCATCAGCCGGCCCGCGATGGGGAGCGGGTGTTGGCTGGTCCAACGCTGTGGATCGACGTCGGCACCGACCTCGAAGATGTAGTGCATGCGTTGGCGGGGTATGCGGTACCACGGCTCGCCCTTGGTCAGGCTGCGCGTGTTCATGTGGATGACCACCGGCGTGATGACGCGCGCGCCGCGCATCGCGATGGCGCAGGCGCCGCGGTGGAAGCGCGGCGAGGCACCGCGCGGCGTGCGCGTGCCTTCGGGAAACACCACCAGCGTTTCGCCGTCGCGCAGGACCTGGGCGGCGTGGTCGAACATTTCCAGGCTTTCGTCGTTGGTGATGTAGCGGGCGTTGCGCACGGGCCCGGCCGTGAAGGCGTTGGTCGCCAGGCTGTGCTTGACGATGCAGTTGGCCTTGGCGACGTGGCCCAGCAGGAACACCACATCCAATAGAGACGGATGGTTGGCCACGATCATCTGGCCGGGGCGGCCCAGCCGGTCGGCGCCGCGGAATTCGTAGGTGAGGATGCCGGTGCGCACCAGCAGGCGGATGAACAGGCGGAACATCCAGAAGATGGCGCCGCGCGCGCGCTGCTGGCGGCGCGCCAGGTCGGGGCAAAACAGCCGCTGCGGCGGAAAGACCACCAGCCGCAGGAACAGGCCGCCCAGGCCGAAGGCGGTGAAGGCGAAAGCGGTGGCGAACAGGCGCAAGAGCCACCAGTCCTGGCGCGGCGGCAGGCTTTCACCAAGAGGTTCGATACTGTTTTCCATGCTCATGACAGATGCCGCCAATGCCAGTGGCGTCGTGGATGGGCGTGCGTCCAGGCTTGGGTGCCCAAGGTCAGATGACGCAACAGATTCAAGGGGTTGGGCAGGGCGAGGGGGGCTTGCGTGGCCGCGCCGGCCGGGTCGGCGCTTGCATCGGCGCCGGCATCGGTGTCGGTCGCGGCAGCGGCGTCGGTATCTGCCACCGTATCGGGACGGCTGAAGGCCAGCTCGTAGTCCTGGCCGGCGGTCACGCGCAGGGCCAGGGCGTAGGAAAACGGGACGTCGGCGATCCACTCCGTATAGGGTACGGGGGGCGTTTCCTCGGCCAATACCACCAGAACGGCGGGGTGGCCGGCGTCCAGCAGCAGGGCTGCTTCGACGATGGCGCTTTCCAGACCGTCCCCCTGGACCGACAAGGCCACCGTCTCGGTGGTATCGTGCCGCAGGATGGACCACATGCCGGCGCAGGCGTTATGCACGGACAAGCTGAAGGCGGTCGGCGATAGCGGCTCGTCCTTGGCAAGGTTCTGGAGTAATTCGAAACCGCGCGAGGTTTCGCCGTGATGCGAGGCGTATACCATGGGCAGGGCTTCGCCTTTCTGGGCCAATGGCCAGGCGCTGCCCACGACCATGCGCGCCAGCGCGCTAAGGCGGCGGCGTTGCATGGCGGGAAGGAAGCCGAGGTCTGGCGTGGGCGCGGACGTAGCTGCCGGCGGGATGCAGGGGGCTTCAGCCCACCGCCGCCAAGCTTCCACGTTCTCAATTCCAGGCGCCCAGGCGTGCCACTGCGGAATTGAAAATTTCAACATGGCGCGCAGTGTACCGGGCGGAGGGGCGGTCCACGAGACTATCTTGTTACATTGTCTCCATATTGCAATACACTTTGTCATGGTTCAGGTTGCTGTCAGGGAATTTTGCAGCGTTGGGCGGATGACGAGTCATTGAACAGGATTGAAGGGTGGCTGAAACTGAGAATTCAGTTCCTGGTAAGGAAGTAATTTCCGGCGCCCCCGGGGGAGCCGGGGTGGCGGGCGTTGGCGCTGGCGCCGCTGCCGCGGGCGACGCAGGCGGGGATGCTGCCGGCGTGGGCGTCGTCGACGCGCGGGCCGTCGGTGCGGCCATCGCAAGCGCCCAGGGCGCTGGGGGATTGACACTCCTGTGGGCCGGGCCAGCGGCGGCGGGGGATTACGATCCGGGAGGGCTGGCGCCGGCGGATGCGGCGCGGGCAGGGCGGGCGCGGACGCCGCGGGCGGAACTGGAATGGCGAGTCAGCCGCGCGGCGTTGCGGCAGGCCGGCGTCGGGACGCTGGGCGATGCCCCCCGGGCCTGGTCGCTCAGCCATAGCAATGGTCACGCCCTGGTTGCCCACGGCCCGGCCGGGTGGCAAGTCGGCGTCGACCTGGAACGCCGCCGCGTCCGCGACGTGGAAGCCTTGGCGGAGTGGTGCTGCGACGAAGCCGAGCAGGCGCACCTGCTGACCTTGCTCGAATCAGAGCGGCTGACGTTTTTTTACCAGCTGTGGACGTTGAAAGAGGCCTTCATCAAGGCAGCAGGCCTGGACTTCCCCGCCGACACGCGCAAGGTCGGCCTGCGTCAAGAGCCGGACGGCTGGTCCCTGCGCACCCCCGCAGGGGTTTGGGCCGCCCGCAGCTGGACCGTAGGCGACGACTGGATCGCCAGCGTCGTCTGGTCAGTCCCGGATTCGGGACTTGCTGCTGCGGCGCAGGGCACCGCCGCCGCCGAACCCTCCTGGCATGCAGCCAGAAACAACGATCTTCCACCGCTCCATACTCTGTACAAGGCGCGCGGCCAAGCCTAAGGCAGCGACTGCGCCGCCTCCGCGCACGCCTCCCGCAGGCAATCCAGAAACCCATGGTGCAAGGCCGACAGCGGATCGTCGGCATGGACCAAAGCGCCAATATGGAAATACACCGGCGGATCCAGCCGCCGCAGCGACAGGCTGGGCCGGGCCACCCCCTGGGCGCTGTAAGCGTCCACGATGGCATCCCCGCAACCCGCCTCCACCATGGCGCACGCCATATAGTGCGTATGCACCCGCAACGCAGTCCCAAGCCCGGTGCCATGCTCAGCAAGCGCCGCCTGCAACAACCCGCCCAAAGGATCCTGCGGGTCCATGGAAATCAGCCGGCTGCCATCGACCGACGCCAGCGGCACAGGCGCCGTATCCTTCTCCCGGCTGACATAGACCATCTCCGACCGATCCAGATCGATACGCGCGATCCCCGGATGCGCCGGCGGCTCGTAAGTCACCGCCATGTCGATCTCCCGCGCCAACAGCCCCGCGATCAGCTCACCCGTGTGATGCGTGTGGATGCTGAAAGTGATATCCGGCTGCCGAGCCCGGCTCAGCCCCGTCGCGCGCGGCACTATCCCCAAACCCAGGCTGGGCGCGCACCCCAGGCGCAAGTGGCCCTGCGGATGGTGGCGCAGATTGGCCGCCAGCTTGCGCACGCTCTCCAGATCCCGCGACAGGCGGGCAATATCCGGCGCCAGGATGTCCGCCTCCCGCGTGGCCTGCAGCCGTCCCTTGATGCGCTCGAACAATTTGAAGCCCATCTGCGCCTCGGCATGCGCCAGCATCTTGCTGGCGGCCGGCTGGGAAATGTGCAGGATCTGGGCGGCGCGGCTGAGCGACCCCGTGGCACGGATGGCTTCAAACAACTCGATGTGGCGCAAGCGCATGGACGTAGATGCAGAGAATAGCTGTAGGTTATGCGGCAGCTTACCCATAATCCCCGCATTTGAACCGCCAGTCAGGGAAACCCCGAGGGAAACGGCCGGATCTGGGCGCTGCAGCCTCCATTCCATAGCCAAAGGTTATGACTCATGGCGGCTTTGGTATTTGCGGCCAACCCCCGCCAAGGCCAGAATCGCCCAGAACAGATCTTTCAGGATGAATTCATGCGCGTTTGCGTCATAGGGGCCGGTGTCGTCGGCGTGTCGTCGGCGTATTTTCTGGCCCGGCAAGGTTTCGATGTGACGCTGGTGGATGCGCGGGAGCGGCCCGCCGAGGTCTCCAGTTTCGCGAATGGCGGGCAGCTGAGCTACAGCTATGTGGCGCCGCTGGCTGGTCCCGGCGTGTTGCCCAGCGTGCCGAACTGGCTGTTGCGCGCGGACTCGCCTTTGCGTTTCCAGCCGCGCCTGGACCCGCATCAATGGCGCTGGTGTCTGGATTTCGTCCTTGCCTGCCGCGCCTCGGTGGCGCGCACGTCGACGGCGGAATTGTCGACACTGTCCTATCTGAGCCGCGACGCCATGCACGGCCTGCTCACGCAGGAGCCGATCGAATTCGGCCATGTGCGCAACGGCAAGCTGATCGCCTATCGGGACGCGGCCCTGTTGGAAAAAGCCCGTCGCCTGGTGGCGTATCAGGCGGCGCATGGGGCCGAGCAGTCCGTCCTGACGGCCGCGGAAACGCTGGCGCTGGAGCCCGCCCTGGCCGGCATGGGCCAGCAACTGGCCGGAGCGATCTACACGCCCAGCGAGGAAAGCGGCGATTGCCGTCTGTTTACCGAAGGCCTGTTCGACCGCCTGAAGACGCTGTCCAACGTCACCTTGCGCATGAGCACCAATGTGATCGGCTTGCGTCGACGGGGTCCCATCATCAGCGCGATCGATACCAACAAGGGGGATATCGAAGCCGATGCCTTCGTCGTCGCGTCGGGCCTGGGCAGTCGCGCGCTGCTGCAGCCTTTGGGCGTGCATCTGCCCTTGTACCCGCTGAAGGGCTATAGCTTGAGCGTGCCGTTGGCCGATGAAAGCGATGGTCCGGCCATCAGCGTGACGGATTACGAGCGGCGCATCGTGTACGCGCGCATGGGCAAGACTCTGCGCATCGCCGCCATGGTCGACATCGGCAGCGTGGACGCCGAGATCGATCCCCGGCGTATCGCCTTGCTCAAGCAGCAGGTGGCGGAGATATTCCCGCGCCTGGACCTGGATGCCGCGGTGGCGTGGGCCGGACTGCGGCCTGCCACGCCGGGCAGCAAACCCATCATCGGCCCGAGCCGGGCAGCGCAGAATTTGTGGCTGAACGTGGGCCAGGGCGCCTTGGGCTTCACGCTGGCCTGCGGCAGCGCGGCCTTGCTGACGGCGCAAATGGCCGGCTTGCCCACGCCCATCGATGCCACGCCTTTTCTACCACGCTGAAAAAACGCGCATGGCGACGCAGCATTGGAGAATGCTGCCTTGATGAGCAGGATCAACTCAGCGGCAAAAGGGCGTGCCTGAAAGCAGACCACCCCCGCTAACGTCCTTCCTGGATTGGACGTTAGCGGGGGTGGGTATTACCTCTGTGGGCATGCAGGCTTGCTCCGTTTCGAAGCGTGGGCACCGCAGCCGATAGCTTACTCAGTCAAGAACCCCGTTCCATCAGGGAAACCGCGGAGCCGGGTCCCCCGGTCCGCCAGTTTCGCCCCCTGGGGGCCACGCGTAGCGTGGTACGGGGGGACCTGCTCTACCTTTGCTTCTGCATGTTCTTGTCCTGCGTGCTGCTGTGGCCTTGTTGCCCGCTGGACGAATGTTGTTGGCCGGGCTGCTGTTGCTGCCCCGGACGGTTTTGCTGCTGTTGTTGTTGCTGCGAGCGCTGTTGATTCTGATCTTGCTGCTTACCAGATTGGCCTTGTTGATCCTGCTGCTTCTGGTTCTGCTGCTTTTGACCTTGCTGGTTGTTTTGCTGGCTCATCATCGACTCCTGTGCTTGATAGGGCCACCAGGATGGCGGCGGATGCGCGGAAGATCCCGCGACATCGACCTTAAGGCAGCAAGCGGTATGCCCCCGCGCCGCATCATGCTCTGCGTTCGTGTAACGCCCCGGCATGGATAATCGCCTGTCACATTCGACCCTCGGGTCGGGCGCCCGATGGCCCACATCGATCAATGAAAATCCCGGCTGCGTGTATTCAACTCTCCCAGCAAAGGCGTCAGATCCACCAGGCGGCTGGCGATGAGATGCCGCACCTGATTCACGCTCTGCCACACGCCATAGATGCCCAGCAAGGACGCGCCCAATAGTTCCTTGCGCTGGTTTTCGATCAGCTCCGGCCGTATGACGGCATTGACCGCGCCCGTCTCGTCTTCCAGCGTGACGAAGATGGTGCCCTTGGCCGTGCCGGGTCGCTGACGCACGGTGACGATGCCGCAAGCGCGCGCCAAACGCCGGTCGGGATAGGTGTGCAGCACCTGTGCGGTCTCGAAACGCCGCGCGCGCAGGGTTTCCCGCAGCAGCGCCAAAGGATGCCGATTCAAGGTCAGTCCCACGGACCGGTAATCGTCGACGATGGTCTGGCCTTCTTCCGGCGGCAGCAGGTCTGGCAGCGTGTCCTCGACGATGGCGGCGTCGCGCAGCAGGCCACGCGCGGGCGCGCCGGCGGCGGCCGCCCAACGCGCCTGGCGCCGATGGCCGGCCAGGGTGCGCAAGGCATCGGCGGCGGCCAAGGCATCCAGTTCATGGCGATTCAGATCGGCGCGCCGCCCCAGGTCGTCGCTGTCGCGGAACGGCTGCGCGGCGCGCGCCGCGCTGATGCGCATGCCGGCGTCTTCCGACATGCCCTTGATCAGGTTCAGGCCCAGACGCACGGCGGGACGGGGGCGGTTAGCGGCATGCATATCCACATCTACATCCGTAGCGGCATTCGCGTCTGAATGGCATGCGGCTTCCCTGGCCCACATGCCATGCGCCGACAAATCGCCTTCGATACGCGCGCTGCCATCTTCCGCGGCCGCGGCGAAGACCAGCGTGGCTTCCCATTCGCTGTGCATCACATCCACCGGCAGCACGCGCACGCCGTGGCGGCGCGCATCCTGCACCAGTTGCGCGGGCGCATAAAACCCCATCGGCTGGGAGTTGAGCAATGCGGCCAGAAAAGCCTCGGGCTCATGCCGCTTGAGCCATGAACTGATATACGCCAGCAAAGCAAAACTGGCCGCGTGGCTTTCCGGGAAACCATACTCACCGAAACCTTCGACCTGACGGAAGATGGCTTCGGCGAAGTCCTTGGTATAGCCATGCGCCAGCAAACCGCCGATCAGCTTGACGCGGAACTTGTCGACGCCGCCCTTGCGCCGCCAGGCCGCCATGGACCGGCGCAATTCGTCGGCCTCGCCGCCGGTGAAGCCAGCGGCCACCATGGCGATCTGCATGACCTGCTCCTGGAAAATCGGTACGCCATTGGTGCGTTCAAGCACGGCTTTGACTTTCTCGCTGGGATACGTAATGGGCTCCAGCTTCTGGCGGCGGCGCAGATAGGGATGCACCATGCCACCCTGGATGGGGCCGGGCCGCACGATGGCAACCTCGATGACCAGGTCGTAATACGTTTGGGGACGCAGGCGCGGCAGCATGGTCATCTGCGCGCGCGATTCGATCTGGAAGACGCCAACCGTGTCGGCGTCACTGATCATGTCGTACGTGGGCTTGTCTTCCTGCGGCACGTCCTGCATCGCGAAGGGCCGGCCGCGGCGCACGCTGGTCAATTCCAGGGCGCGCCGGATCACCGACAGCATGCCCAGCGCCAGCACGTCGACCTTGAGCAGCCGCATGGCATCGAGGTCGTCCTTGTCCCACTGCACCACGCTGCGATCGGCCATCGCGGCGTTCTCGATCGGCACCAGGCGCGACAGCTTGCCGCGCGCGATGACGAAGCCGCCCGGATGCTGCGACAGGTGACGCGGGAAACCCAGCAACTGCGTCGCCAGCGCCGCCCATTGCCGCGCGACGGGCGACTCGGGGTCCAGCCCGCAGTTTCCGAAGCCTTCCAGCAGCGCGCGCCTGTCGTCCCACCACTGATGGGCCTTGGCCACTGCATCGATGATGGCCTGGTCCACGCCCAATGCCTTGCCGGTGTCGCGCAACACGCTGCGCGGCCGATAGCTGATCACCACGGCGGTCAAGGCAGCGCGCGGGCGGCCGTATTTACCGTAGATGTACTGGATGACCTGTTCACGGCGTTGGTGTTCGAAGTCGACGTCGATGTCCGGCGGCTCGTCGCGTTCCTTGCTGATGAAGCGTTCGAACAGGCTGTTGCCCTGGGCCGGATTGACTTCAGTGATGCCCAGGCAATAGCACACCGCCGAGTTGGCGGCCGAGCCGCGGCCCTGGCACAGGATGCCTTGATTGCGCGCGAACTGGACGATGTCATAGACCGTGAGGAAATATGCCTCGTAGTGCAGTTCCTGGATCAGCGCCAATTCCTTTTCGATCTGCTCGGTCACCGCGGGCGGTGTGGTGGCGCCATAGCGCCGCTGCGCGCCCAGCCAGGTCTGCTCGCGCAGATAGCTGGCCGGCGTGGAGCCCTTGGGCACGATCTCATCAGGATATTCGTAGCGCAGCTCTTCCAGGTTGAAGGTGCAGCGGCGCGCGATGAACGCCGTCTGGCGCAAGGCCGCGGCGGGGTACAGATAACCCAGCCGCAGACGCGAGCGCAGATGCCGTTCGGCATTGGCCGCCAGGGCGTAGCCGCAGTCGCGCACGGGTTTGCTCAGGCGGATCGCGGTCATCGTGTCGTGCAGCGGCTTGCGCGAGCGCAGATGCATTTCCACCTGGCCCAGCGCGGTCACCGGCAAGCCGCTGGCTTGCGCGGCCGCGTCGATGTGCGCGCGATGCAGGTCGTCGCGGCTTTGATACTGCAGGGTCAGACCCAGCCACGCCCGCCCCGGAAAAAGACTGGCCACCCAGCACGCCTGCCGTGTCAGCACGGCGGCGCTGATGCCATGGTCCGGCACCAGGATGGCCAGGCAATCGGGCATGCCGCGCAAATGCGCGTAATCGGCGGCGGGGGTTTCGAGATCCGTGGGCGCCAGCTGATACGTGCCTTTCTTGGCGGCGCGGGTGCGCGCCAAGGTGATCAGCTCCGCCAGATTGCCATAGCCTTCCCGCGTCTGCGCCAGCAAGACGATGTGCGGTGGTGGATCTTCATCCGCCACGACCCCCGCCGACAAGGTGAAGCGGCTGCCGATGATCAGGCGCAGCTTGCTGGTCTTGGCTTGTACATGTGCGCGCACCACGCCGGCCAGGGAGCACTCGTCGGTCAGCGCCAGCGCTTCGTAGCCCAGCTCGGCGGCGCGCTCGACCAGTTCTTCAGGATGCGAAGCGCCGCGCAGGAAAGAGAAATTCGACAGGCAGCACAGCTCCGCGTAATCGGGCAGCGACGGCACGAAAGCCGCCAGGCCTTCGTCTTCATCGTGCTCATCGTGGTCGTCGTCTTCGTCCAGCATCTGCATGATGCGTCCTAGCCGAACAGGCCGTGCAGAAACCAGCGGCCTTCCTGTTCATCGCGTTCGCGATAGATCCAGTAGCGCGCGCCAGCGGTGTCTTCGGCGACGAAGTAATCGCGCAAGGCCAGGCCTTCGTCCCACCAGCCGTTTTCGATGCGCTCGGGGCCGCGTACCAGCGTCAGGGGCGAGTTATGAAACGGCCGTTGATCGCGCAACCGCAGGGCTTGCGGCGGATCGAGCAGCCAGTACGGGCGCTCCAGTTCCGGCGTCGGTATGGCGGCCGGCGCGGCATCGTGGGCCTGGCGCCAGCGGTTGGCGGCCTCCGGGCGATGATCGGCGGCCGGGCAGGGCATGCGCACGCGCTCGCGGCCCAGGCGCGCGGCCAGCAGGTCCAGCAGGCGGGCCTGGTCGCCGGCCTGCTGGGATGGATCAGGGAACAGGGTCGTGTTCGCGCCCGGCCGTGCCACCGTGTCGGGCGCGTCCAGCACCACCGCGATGACGGGTGCTTCCAGGGTCAGGCGGGCCAGCCGTTCGCGCAGCAAGGCATGCAGATGGTTGGCTTGCCAGGCAGGTTCGGCCAAAGCCAGGTCCAGCGGCGTGGGCGGGCGGGCGTGACGGCCTCGTTCGTGTTCCAGTTCCAGCCGCAGGCGCGGCACGGCCAGTTGATGCGCGGCCAGCCAGCCGCACAGGGGTTCGAGCAGTCGGCTGGTCACTGCCAGCACGGCGTCGGTATGTTCGATGCGTTCTATCAGTTCATGGCGGCGCCGGAAGCTGGGGGGCGCGACCAGCCAGGCGTGGACCTCGGGCGCCTGGCCATAGGCGCGGTCCAACGCCAGCGTCAGCGCGGGGCCGCAGCGTCGTTGCAGGCCCGCGCGCGGCAGGGCGCGCAAGTGGCGCAGGGTGACGCAGCCGATGCCGCGCAGCCAGTCCTGATAGGGCTGGGCTTGCGGCAGCAAGGCGCAGGGCAGGGCGTTGAGCCGGCGCGTCAGCGCTCCTGGACGGATGACCCGGCGCCGGCGCGCCTGGCCTTGCGCCAGCAGCCAGGCCCCGCTGGCGGTGGGCGCCATCGCCAGCACGGCCAGCAGTTCCTGGCTGGCCACGGTGGCGCGGGCGCGGCGCAGCAGCCGGCGCGGTCCGCCGAACGCGCGCAGGCTGGCGCCCACGTTCAACAGGATGGTGTCGGCGTCGGCCAGCGTGACTTCCGGCGTGTATTGCAGCAGCGCCAGGGCGGTGGCCTGAAGCGCGTCTTCCTCGGCGGCGATATCGCGTTCCAGCATGATGACCTGGGGAGCAATGGCCGTGACGCCACCGCGCCGCAGACCTGGCTGTATGCCCAGGTCCGCTGCGGGGGTCGTCAGGGCCAGGACGCGGTCCTGTTGCATGACCGCGCAAGCCGTGCTTTCAAGTGGCCAGGGCGGACGCAGGGCGTCCAGCGCCAGCCTGGGCAGGGATACGGCGATCCAGAGCGGAATGGGCATGCGTAGGCAGGACACGCGGGACCAGGGCGGTGTCCAGCGCGATAAACAGGGGTTGGGCGCAGACCGGGCCGCGCCGTTTAAGCAGGTTGATGGCCAGGCCGCCGCTGACCGTGCGCAGTTCCAGCCGCAAGGGCGCCGGCGAGGCCTGGCTGGCGTCGCGCGCCGGCCGCAGGGCGAACAGCAAGGTGCTGCTGGCCTGGGCCGCCAGATGCAGACGGCGCAGGCTGGTGGTACGGACATGCGGCAGCCAGCACAGCAGCGCCGCGCAACTGCCGTTTTTCAGGATCTGTTCGGTGGCCCACAGCGCGTCGGCTTCGCGCGCCGGGTCTATCCACCACAAGCGTTGAGGGTCCAGGCCGGCGCCGCTCCAGGCCGCGATATGCGGCACGCAGGGCGGTTGGACCAGGGCGATGGGACCGTCCGCGGGCAGGGCGGCCAGGGCCGGTTGCAGCAGGCGTAATTCGCCGATGCCGGGGCGGGCCAGCAGCAGTTCGGTGAGCGCGCCGGTAGGCCAGCCGCCGTCGGGTAGTTCCTGGGTTAGTTGGGGATGGCCTGTGCGTATCGTCGCCCGGCTGCCGCGCGCGAGTTGCGTCCCCCGCCATAAGGCGGGATGGATGCGCTCGGGAGCAAGAGTGGCGGCGGACATGACGATTGATTTGCTGTTATCAGGGCGGTTTTCATGCTGCGTGTCAGGAGTGACAGACTTGGCACAGAAAAATGATGCACTGGATAAATATACAGCATAAAATTGCGTCATCACGCCGCCCTTTTCAATCAATAAAAGGGGCCGGACATAGTCATTTTGCCTGTGGACTTATCAACATCTTCTGTGGACAAGTCTAGGGATAGCTTTTTGGAAAATTTTTAAAGCCCTTATAAATCAATGGGCTGGATAAATCGCGCCCGATCTGCCCGTATTTACCCTCATGTTGGGAAAACTCGGTCTGTCAAGCGAATCTTTAGATTTTTGATGCGCGACTGGGTTGCGGTTTATTGCTTTCGATTGCTCTTAAGTTTGCGGATTTATTGATGGTTTTGGACGGTGGTTTGACCAGGATTTTTCATGCCACGACGTGGCCGGATTTGCCGTCGTAGCCGGCGGTGTATCAGCACGGCATGCCAGGTCTTCGCTGCCTGGTTCAACCGCGTCGCGCTAGTGCGCTCAGGGCGGCCTGCCGTTCGTCAGCCGTCAGCGGCGTCAATTCGCGCAGTTCTCCCGATACCCATGCCGCCATGGGCAGGCCGTCGCGCAGCAGCAGACGATTGCCGGCCAAGGCTGGAATCTTCTCCCCTGGCAATAGCGTGCCGCAGAGATTCAAGGGATCGACCGCGGACACAGTGATCCAGGCCTCATCGCCGTCCTGGCGACGCAGGCTCCGCAAGACGGGGATGGCTTCGGGCAGGGCAAATTGCTCGCCCGCAAGGCCGGCCACGAAACGGCCGCCCCGGATTTCTCCACGGGCTTCGAGCCGATGCAGCACGGGCAGGAAATCGCGCCAGGGCGGCAGCCAGTCGGCTTCGCGGTCGAGCAGGCGCCAGAACAGGACGCCGTAGCGGCGGAGTAATACGTGGATCAGGTGTTCCAGCTGCGCGGGATCGCGGGCTTGCGGACGAGTTCGTGCGATTGCCTTGGTTGTGGCGTTCAGCGTTGCGGCGCTGGCCGTTGGAGTAGCTGCGGAGGGTGCACTTGTCGCACTTGCACTTGCAAGTCCACCGCCACCGTCAATGCTTCCCGTTCCAGCGCCCACGGCGGCTGCGGAGGGAGCCGCGCGCCGCACCACGGCCCATCGGCCCGCCTGATCCAGCCCAGGCGGGGGCGCACCCCGGCGCCGCCGGCCGCTGGCGGGGGCCCGCCGCGACGCCGGCAGTAGCAAAGCCCGCAGGCCATCGTAGCTATCCGCCGTCACCAGCCCCGCAGCCACCAACTCGACCAGCGCATTCTCCAACTCCACCGGCAGCAACCGTGTAGCACCCAGCAATTCGTCGAAGAACATCGCTCCTTCGGAACGCAAGGCATCGTGTGTATCGCGGGCACGCGGCGACAACGTCTCCGGGTCGGCTGGCTCAGCCAGCGCCTGCCAGGTCCCCAACTGCCGGCGCGGCAGCAACACGATAGGTGTGCCCCGCACCGTAGCAACCGCGTTGCGCCCCGCAGCCGGCATCCGCAACCAGGCCAACCGCCCAGCCCGCGTCAGATCATCCAGCCACGTCGCCTGATAATCGCCCACGCGCGCCGGCAACAGATCCTGCTCCCAGGCCCCGGCAGCAGCTTCGTAGCCTTCCAACTGGTCCAGCACCTCGCCCAATGCCGCGGCGCCTTGGCCGCGCGTGGCAGGCGCCAGCCTTTGCCAATGGCACAAGAAGCGCATGAACTCCTGCAACGTGACCGGCTCAATCTCACGCCGCAGGTGGGCAATCGTCAGCCGATGAATACGCGCCAGCAGATGCCGTTCGCACCATTCTTCTTCCGTGGCTCCAGGGGTGAAGCGGCCGCGCAAGAGAACGCCTTCCTGCTCCAACCGCGCCAGCGCGGCGGTACCCGTAGCGGGTGACAGGGCCAGTGGCGCGACGATCTCCTTCAACGTACGCGGCCCGCAGCCAGACAGGCGGGCGCGCAACAACTCGACGACGGCGTCCTCGCGTTCCCAGTCTTCCGCAGGGGCGGTCAACGCAGGCTCGTTGATGCCGTCAGGGTAAGTCGCCACCAGGCAGGGCAGCCGCTCCAGCGCCGTCCACAGACGTGTCCCGTCCGGCAGGACGCGTTGCGTCGCGCGACCGGATCGCGCCAGTTGCGTTAACCACGGCCGCCAGTCGGCTTTATCGGTGGACGCAGCCGACGCCGCACTTGCGGCGCTGCTAGCGTCTGCGTCCGCGTAAGGCTCGGCCCGGGCATGGCCGTCATCATCGCTGGTCGCGTGCCCCAGCCCAGCCGCTTCTTCAGCTGTCACGCATCCCAGCGTCATCAAGGCCTCATGCGCCTCATCCGCACTGCGCACCCGGGGCCAGGCCTGAGCCGCCACATCAGCGATGGCCGCGGCATCCAAGGCCCCCAGGTCATCATTCCCGGCAGGATCAGACCAACGCCGCGACTGCACCGCCCGCGTGCGCCTTTCTTCCAGCGGCGCATCGTCCAGGAAGGCATAGGGGTTGGCGTTGAGAATTTCCATCGCCAGCGGCGAAGGCGCAGGCAGGTCACGCGCCAGCAACGTAATCTGCCCTTGATCGATGCGGCGCAGGACGTCCAGCCACCCATCGCAATCCATGGCCTCATGCAGGCAATCATCCAGCGTCTGCTCGACCAGCGGATGGTCCGGTAATTCGCGTTCGCCAACGATGTTTTCCAGGCAGGCCGCCTGATCGGGAAACACCGCCGTCAGTAGATCTTCGCTGCGCATGCGCAACAGCTGAGGCGCCAGTTTCTTGCCGCCGCTGTAGCGAGGGATCGCCAGCGAAGTGGTCGCGTTCCAGCGCCAACGCGCATTGAACAAAGGCGCGTCCAGCAAAGCTTGTACGAGCACGTCGCGCGCGGTGGCTGCGTGCAGATAGCGCCAGACATCCTCCAGCGGAAAGCTGTGGCTGGTTGACAGTGACAACACGATCGCGTCTTCCGTGGCCGCGGCTTGCAGTTCGAAGTTGAACGTGCGGCAGAAGCGCTTGCGCAGCGCCAGGCCCCAGGCGCGATTGATCCGGCTACCGAAAGGCGCGTGCAGGACCAGCTGCATGCCGCCTGACTCATCGAAGAAACGTTCCAGTATCAGCACGTCCTGGCTGGGTAGGGCGCCCAGGGCGGCGCGGGCGCGTGCCAGGTACTCGACGATCTGCCGGGCTGCGGCTGTGCCGATGCCGGTTGTTTCGCTCAGGTTGGCGATTGCGTTGTCCAGGTTGGGGAGGGCGGGCTGTGCTGCGTCTGGATCTGACGGATCATAGGGCCGCGCCTCTGCGGCGGTTGCCTCATTCGCCTCGTTTGCCGTGGTGGCGGGGCTGGCCTTCAACCAGCCATCGACCTGTTCCCGCAAGCGTCCCACCGCCTGCGACAGTTCCCCGGTGCGCCCCGGCGCTTCTCCCAGCCAGAAGGGAATATTCGGCGCCATGCCATGCGCATCCTCGACCCGCACGCGACCCGACTCGATACGCAAGATGCGATAGGCCGTATTGCCCAACTGAAAAACATCCCCGGCCAGACTTTCGACCGCGAAGTCCTCGTTGACGGTGCCAATGTGCTGACCTTGCGGCTCCAACATCACCGAGTAATCGGCATTGTCGGGAATCGTGCCACCCGACGTTACGGCGGTAAGCTGGCTCCCGCGCCGCCCGCGCACCGTCCCGCTGACCGTATCGCGATGCAGATATGCGCCGCGCACCCCGTTGCGCCCCGTATACCCGGCGGACAACATTTTCAGCACCGCGTCGTAGCGGGCACGGGGCAGCTCCGCATAGGGTTCGGCGCTCCTGATCAAGGTATAGAGAGCATCCTCGTCCCATTCCTGGTTCGCGACCTCAGCGACAATCTGTTGGGCCAGCACATCAAGCGGCGCGCGTGGCACATGCAAAGTATCCAACTCGCCGCGTCGTACGCTATCCAGCAGCGCCGCGCATTCGATCAGATCGTCTCGCGAAGTGGGAAACAAGCGGCCCTTCGAGATCCCACCCACTTGGTGGCCTGCGCGCCCCACGCGCTGCAAGAACGCCGCGATGGCGCGCGGCGAGCCCACCTGGCACACCAGTTCGACCTCGCCAATATCGATACCCAATTCCAGCGAAGCTGTCGCCACCAGAACCTTCAACGCCCCGCGTTTGAGCCGCTGCTCGGTATCCAGCCGTGCTTCCTTGGCCAGACTCCCGTGATGCGCCGCCACCGCTTCGTTGCCCAGGCGCTCAGCCAGATGCCGTGCCGTCCGTTCCGCCATGCGCCGCGTATTGACGAAGACCAGTGTCGTGCGATGGGATGCGGCCAGTTCCGCCATGCGGTCATAGACCCGTTCCCAGACATCATTGGCCATGACCGCTTCCAGCGGCACCGGCGGAATCTCCAACGCCAGATCCCGTGCGCGACCGTGGCCGATATCGACGACCGCGCAGTCGCCTTGCGTGCCATCGGCCTTACGGCCGGCGAGAAAGCGGGCGACTGCCTCCAGGGGTTTCTGGGTGGCGGACAGGCCAATGCGCACTGGCGGCTGCTCGCAAAGCGCGTCGAGCCGGGCCAGGCTAAGGGCCAGATGGCTGCCACGCTTGGCGCCAGCCACGGCATGGATCTCATCGATGATGACCGAGCGCACGGTGCGCAGCATCGCCCGGCCGCCGGCCGAGCCCAGTAACACGTAGAGCGATTCCGGCGTCGTTACCAGAATATGCGGCGGCCGCCGCCGCATGGCTTGTCGTTCCTGCTGGGTGGTATCGCCGGTACGCACGGCACTGCGGATGGCAGGCACGGGCAGCCCGCGGGCTGCCAGTTCTTCAGAGATGCCAGCCAAGGGCGTTTGAAGGTTGACCCGAATGTCGTTGGACAGTGCTTTCAGCGGAGAAACATAGAGCACCAGCGTGGCGTCGGGCAGCTCGCCATCAGCGGCGAGTCCCATGCGCACCAGCTCATCGAGCGCCGCCAGAAAAGCCGTCAGCGTCTTCCCCGACCCGGTCGGCGCCGCGACCAGCGTCGGTTTCCTCGCATGAATCAGCGGCCACGCTTGCTGCTGAGCAGGCGTGGGGGCGTCGTAGGAGCGATGGAACCAGTCTGCAACGGCGGGATGGAACAGCTCATCCAATACGTCGGTCTGGGCGGGGAGGGAGGCCATAGGAGCCTATATCAGGGCGATTTCCTGGGCGTCAACGGGGGCCCTGGGCTGGCTGGACAAATTGAACGCAGTGGCGAGCGCAAAAATCAGACCAAAAGAAGGGAGCGGAAGTCCTTTCCTGCGTTACTCCAGAGGCAGCACTTTGGCAAGATCTTGTGGGCAGCGATCCAACTAACGCAAGAGCCGAACTAGCACGAGATTCCGCAGACACCGTCTGCGAAATTGATCATCTCCGAACTGTCCTTTGTTTTCACCCCTCCGCTGGACCCTACATTCCGATGTCCAACAAACTTTTCATCGACGATCTAGCCGACGATTATTTTCCCTTTGCCTTCGCCGGATACGGCACCACTGGCCATTGTTTCCTTCGTATATGGACCCGCGGCTCTAATGCCTTGGTCCTGTGTACGCAGCTCCCCAACTATCACAGCACGTCCGTCACGAACGGCTTGGAAAGCATCATCGATGCATTGGTTGCGAAGTTGATGGCGGATCGAAGGTTATCTCTTATCGAAGAAGGCCGTTCACTATTCAGCAACCTTTTCAGGGGTTCAAGACAAGAACGTGAACGCACTCACTTCAGCAATGCGCGCCGGCAATTCCTGAGGCGCTGCCGATGGTTCGAGCACTATCCGCCAGGTGTAGGGTTCGCCCCGGAGGGTTCGCTGTCATTAGTAATCTTCAGAGAATCGGGTTCGCCGTCATGGAGCTATGGCTCAAGAGAATTTTTCGAAAACGAGTATCCACCGTCGTTCTTCAAGATTGATGTGAACCTTGAGTCATGGACCACCCTAAAACACTGATCGACTTCAACACCTTTATCGGACAACCTCGGACAAGCGTATATGCGATTGGCGTAAGGGCCTCGGTGCACATACCGAAAGCAATGCTCGGAGTACGTGGGGTGATCGTCGAACGTGCGATAGCGTCTGGTGACGCGACTCGCTATCACATGCCCGAGACCGATCTCTATCCTCCCATAGTGGCAATTCTTGGAGGATTACTTCCATTTGCCGCGATCATTGATAAGACGGCGTTGCTAAAACAACTTTCCAACCCCCTGTTGAGAACAGATCTTTCCGTCCGAAAGCTGGAGCATGTCAACAACGAAAGGCTGGGCGATCACAATTTCGCCGCGGTGATTGAGGTCAAGTCCGTCTTCCACGGCGAAAGCGTTGCTGAGAAGGACTTGCTTGTAGATCTGGAGAAGCTGGTCGAATGCGAGCGAGTGTACGGCGCGAAGTGTTTTTTTGCACTGGTCGGCTTGGAGGCCGATCTGAAGAGATGCCGCAAGAGTTTGACAAAGCTGGGCCTGGATAACGCCATCGGCCCGATTCCGGTCGTGCTGGCTTCCGGAAAGACCGCTTGGCTGCTGCCCTCTGCACGGCATGTGGAAGGCTCACCCCAGGTTTTTATCTGGACTGTAAGCTCGAATAGAACCTTCGCGGCAGATGCGTCCCAGTACGTCTTCACCGTGTTCCAGGCAGCGTAGGAGGTTTAATGGTTAAGCTACGAGAGTTCGACGTCGCTAATTATCTGGATAACGACAAGACTATCGCCATTTTTCTGGCTGACGCGGCGAAAGACGGCAATCTTGATTTGTTTCTTAACGCATTGTTCACGGTCGCGAGAGCTTGGTATGCGGAAAATATTCTGGAAATGACGAATAAGAAAATGGCCAAGAAATTTGAAACGCTGCGTGGACGTATGTCTTCGGAGTCTCAAGCTCGTGTTGAAGCATTGGCTAAACGCATGTCTGCTGAGATGGATTTTCAGCAGAAACGATAGCCATCCAGTCTGCCACCCACCAGTGCTTGCTGACCGCTTACACGCGCAGCGTTCGGCCGTAGCGGAGCATGAGAAGCGATCGATGTCTAGATATCAGGACAACCAAGGTCACGTTCAGGAAATGGAGGAGGCTCAAGGTGAGAGTGGGTATTTCGGCCAAGCGGGTGAAAATCTAAGTACCTCCCGCAGCGGCTCGCCACTTCTGGACAGCTCCTGATCCGAAACTCGATCGATATGCGCTCAAAATTAGCCGCAATTGTTGCCGATGGCGGTTTTCGACCCCAACTTCAGGCGTTCGAAATCACAAATGACTACAGACAGCTCGCGTCCTATTTAAGGACGTTGCTGTCTGCAGGAAAGGGTACAGAACCTTCGATGACTTCAACTAAGGGCAAGGGACAAATACAAACGACCTTTGCCGTATAAATCGCGATTTTATAATGTCCTTTTCAATACTGCCTCTTCCGGATGCTCGATTGCGGAAAGAATATTTTCTGCGACCTTATCGAGAAGCTTTGCGCCCCAGAACGGGTCGGCCATATCATAATAGATGACTCGAATATGCTTTAAATCAAATGGTATGTCCGCTTCGTTTGAAGACACAAGGACGACCGGTTTCTCCAACGCATGCGCCAACCCTAATTCGTAGAAGACGTTAGGATTTCGTGTGGTTAGTTCTGCGACGAGCACCTTTGCGGAGCTTATGCCCGCCCAAATTTGGTCAATTATCTTTCCAGTTCCAAATATTTCAGTATCTGCTCTGACTGGGCGTAACCCAGCCTTTTCAATGGCTGGCTTATATATTTTTGCATAATAGTCCCCGAGCGGAGGCGCGAAGGGCATCATAACGAAACAAGAGTCGCTAGCATCAACCTTTACGGCCTTCTCTAATTTCTTGAGAGTAGGTGATTGTGCACCCGAAGCGTTGGCACCTTGGGATACGTCAAGTATCCTCAGCTTGCCATCGGTTTCGATCAGAAGTTCAGCCGCTCGTAGAGATTCAATAAAAATATCCTGAAACTCAGCAACCTTATCCACGGGAACGCCAAACGTGTCCGTGAGGGCATTGTGAAAGAATTGGCTATCCGGAAGATTCTCGCCGCGATAGTGCCCGTAAACGTCAGATATCACGGGAGCATTTAGTACAGCCTCCCTTAAGCCTTCCAGCTTATCTTGGGGGTCCTGCGGACGTAATACTCTCTTCGCGCGCTCCGCTACGGCAATCAAGCCTGGACTCGGTCGTTCAAGGAAGCCATACTTTATTCCGGAACTTACCTCGACTTGATAAGTGCCGGCCGCACCGACACCTAAAAATGCTGCTGATTCCTTGACTGAGCAAGGTTTTCCCGCGTTCTGCTCTAAAATCGCTTTTGGTATGCGTAAGGATCTATCGACGGCATTCCGAGGGTATTTGGCTGGCTGGGAAACGGTCTTCTCTGTGATTGCAATGGAACTGATTTTCTTCTTTGCAACCTTTCTTCCCGCAGTCTTCTTCGTCACCATCGTATTTTCCTTTTACTTAAATGCATCTGGGTCCACTGCATGCTATAGATTCGATTGCACTCCGTCCAGCTTCAGACAAGCTCGGTTGATCGCCTGATGTCCGCAGATCTGCCGTGCTGAATTCTATTATGAGTTGAATTTTCGACGGAATTCGGCGAAATGGCGTCGGATTGGCAGCGACGATGGTCGATGCCTAACGTTTGCGGCCCTATCATGAGTGGCGGCTTGCCGGGGTTTGGACATATTCAAGCGTTCGCATGGACTGTCATGCCACTGGCCGCCTTTGGCCGACAACCGCCGCTGGTGAGAGTTAACGCGAAATCTAGGCGTCGTGAGCGCGTGCGCCGCGCGCAGTTTGAGGCGTGGGAGTCGCCCGGCGCATGTGCCAATCTAATCAATAATTGGGGCTTCAGCGGAACGCGGTCGTGACCATGGCGGATCTGATAGGCAGGTACCTATGCCTTTACGCGCATTGCATCTCGAACCGGCAAACGCGCAGCAGCCAAAAACCAGATGAGCCCACCCATCAGCAGCGCTGCACTAGCTGTATGCAGCGACCAGGCAAAGACTTGGCTATGCCCGATCCCACTCCTCAACAGCGACCCAAACAGGGGAGGGCTCAGGATCTGGCCTATGGCGTAGACGGCTGTCATCAAGCCTATGACCGACGTCGATTTGTGCGGCCAACGCAGTCTGACTTCCCGAAACGCGAATAGCGTTAACGCCGTGAACGGCATTCCCACCATCACGCTGCTCAGAATGAAACCGCCCACACTGGGCCACCACAGCCCCATCACCACGCCGATCGACTGCATGCAATAGCAAACCGCCAATACCCGGCTATTGTCCCAATGCGCCGGCATGCGCGTGGATGCCAGGCAGCCCACTGCCGCCGAGATCCCATAAATCGGCCATATCCAATCGACCCACATGGAATCCGGGATGACCTCGCGAGCCATTACCGGCAAGAAGGTAGCGGTAATCACATAGCCGAAGCCCGCCAGCCCATAGGCGAACATCAGCCAGCCCAATCCTTCACTAAGTGGCAGAGAACCAATCGGTATCGAAGCTAGCGGCGGGATATCGGATACGGATTTCGTGGTGTCAGGCGAGCTATCCCGCCGCGGCGTATTCCGGCGGTCACGGTGCCATTCATATCCGACCCACAGAACGATGGCGCCCACCAGGCAGCCCAGCGCTTTCCAGCCACCCGTCGCGCTCCAGCCCATCGATGCCGTCGCGCTGACCAAGACGCCACCCAGCACAATCCCCACGCCCGATCCGCAGTAGATCAGCCCGGCCATGGATGTGCGGTTCTGCTGCGCCAACCGTCGCAGGCACCAGCTAGACGTGAACACGAAGGCAACGGCGCTCGCGATTCCGGAAAAAAACCGCAGCCATTGCCAAAGCCCAGGCAAGGGTATGGCCATCGCCAGCGTCAATGCTCCTGTGGCAGCCATCCCGGCGATCGCCAGCACTTGATCGGGCACCTCTTTCCGAGTCGCCCGCACCCACATGCCAGGGATCAGCGAGCAAAGTATTGCCCCGACGAAGTACCCCAGTAAGTTGCTTTCAGCCAGCCAACAACCTTCCGCCAACGTAAGCCACCCGTCCTCCAGCATGATGGGCAGTAGTGGGGTGTATGCGAATCGACCGATACCTATGGCGACGGCGATCGACAACATACCCACTAGTGCTATGCGCGTCGCGCCCTGCTGTGACATCTGCTCTACGGTCATACGAGGTAGCTCCTCGACTCGTCAGATATAAGGCTGTCTTAGGGGGAAGGGGATTCTCTGCGCCGCGGCGAGGGTTTCGGTTACGAGTCCCAGGCGTGTGCAGATATTGCCGCCGGATACGATACACGCAATTTTGCGAAGATAGTTAAGCAAAGTTCGGAGTTTGCTGATCGGTACAAGCCCGGATCATGAGCGCCTCTACTTAAGGGGCATGCAACTCATGAATACAGCTCACGTCGTCGCCGAACCGCACATCCTTTATCTCGGAACGCCCGTCGTACTGATCAGCACGGTCAATGAAGACGGGACGCACAATCTGGCCCCAAACTCCTCGGCGTTCTGGCTGGGCTGGAGAGGTGTGCTTGGCATCGCGTCGGCATCGCAGACCACACAAAACTTGCTTCGTACCGGCGAATGCGTACTGAATCTTCCGTCGGTCAACGAAGTAGCGGCCGTCGACCGCATCGCGCGGACGACAGGCACTAACCCGGTTCCTGAATTCAAACAGTCATTGGGCTACGTCTATGAACCCGACAAGTTCGGCCGCGCGGGCATGACGAGGGTGGCTTCGCAAACCGTCAGCGCCACACGTGCGCTTGAATGTCCCATACAACTCGAAGCCGTCGTCTCGGCAGTTCACGGGATGGGCGAAGACAGTGATCAAATGCGCGGCTTTCTCAGCCTCATCGAAGTGCGGATCCAGCGCGTGCACGTCCATCCCGATCTGCTGATGGAAGGCCACGTAAATCGCATAGCCCCGGACAAGTGGTCGCCGCTGATCATGAACTTCCAGAAGTTCTATGGACTGAGCCAGCAGGTTTATCCCTCCAGGCTGGCTGAAATCCCAGAGAAGGCGTATGAGCAACTAGCGCGGTTGTGACGCCATCTGTCCACGCGCATGGCTATGAGGGAACGGGCTGGCTTCGATCGAGGTTGAGACAATTGCCCTCATCACGACGAATGCGGTTTGACAAGGTGCAGACATGTGGACAAGCTACCTCCCATGTCCCGGTCACACGCACGCTTCGCTTTGATTACCACCATCGGTTCGATGGTGGGTTAGCGCGCGTCCGGACATCGCTACTTAAACCCGCCACGAGGCGGGTTTTTTGTTGCCGCCCCCTGGCATATCGAACAGGAGCTCCCTATGCCGTCCACTGAATTTTCGACTACGACTGCCGTGCCCATGCTGCATTTCCTGTGCGGCAAGATCGGCTCGGGCAAATCCACGCTGGCGGTCAGGCTCGCCGCGCAGCCGCGGACGCTGTTGATAAGCGAAGACAGCTGGCTGGCGGCGCTGTATCCCGGAGAAATCGTGAACGTGGCGGACTATGGCCGCTGCGCCAACCGACTGCGTAATGCCATGGGCAGCCATGTTGCCGCGCTGGTAAGCGCGGGCCTGTCAGTGGTACTGGACTTTCCCGCCAATACGCTACGTAGCCGTGAATGGCTGCGAACAGTGGCCGAGGAAGCCGGGTGTGCCCACACGCTGCATTATCTCGACGTACCGGACGCCGTCTGCAAAGCCAGGCTCGCTGCGCGCAACATGTCGGGTAGTCATCCCTTTACGACCAGCGAAGAGGAATACGACGCCATTACCGCGTATTTTGTCGAGCCGGACGAGCGGGAAGGATTGGTTATCGTCCGGCACGCCTGGGAAGATTCAGCGTTGATGGAATCCTTTCAGCGTAATTGAAACTGCCTGCCGGGCTTGGCCGGACTACTAAACCACCGCAGCACTAAACGACTCAGGCCGCCGCGCCAGTAAATGGGACAGCCGTTGCAGCCCCGCCTGCAAGCGCCCCCGGTCCTTGATGCTGCCCAAAGATATCCGAACGGCATTCACGGAACCGCTGCCGGTGGCGAATGCCTCCGCCGGGGTGACCGCGATGCCCTCGCTCTCGGCCGCGCGCGCAAGTTGTGACGAGCTCCAATACCCCGGCAATTCGAGCCACACATGCAGGCCGTCTCCCGCGCCGCTGTACCGCCCCGCCAGAATATCCCTGGCCATCCAGTGGCGCAGGCGCGCCTCCTTGCGTACGCCTTCCATCAGTCTGGCAGCCGAACCATCGAAGATCCACTGCGTGGCCAATGCGGCCGTCAAAGGGGCGACCATCAGGGCAAAAGACCTGAGCGCCACGAGAAAACGCTCTCGCTCGCCAGGGTCGCGTATAAGCACGAAGGCGACGCGCAAACCTGGCGTCAGGCATTTCGACAGGGTCGAGATGTAATACACCTGATCCGGGGCAAACGTGGCAATAGGTGAGGGCGCGGAATCGGCAAGAAGCCAGTAGGGATCGTCCTCGACGACACGCACATTGCAACGCTTCGCGGTGCTGGCGATTTCCTTGCGTCGGCGTTCCGAAATGGTGATGGCCGTCGGGTTTTGTAAGGTCGGATTGAGGTAGATCAAGCCGGGCTTGTGCTGGCGGCACGCTTGCTCAAGCATCTCCGGCACAATCCCGTGCTTGTCCGTTTCCACTGCAACAATGCGCCGGCCAAATTGGATCGCCGCGGCACGCAAACCGGGATAGCTCGCTGGCTCGGCCAGGATCACATCGCCAGGCTCCGTCAGCGCAAGAATTAATGCGGCGATCGCCGCTTGCGCCCCCGGACAGACGACAACCTGTCCAGCATCCAGATGCCCAAACATCGGCTCCAGCCATTTGGCCCCGGCCTTGCGGTCAGCGTCGCTGCCCCCGCCCAAGTGGTACGTCATCAGCAAATCAGTATCCGACCTCATCAACACCTGGGCCAAACCTTGATTCAACATGTCGTCGAAGTCCACGCCATCCGGCGGTGGCGGGGTATTCATGCTCAAATCGAGAATAGCCGTCAGCTCGACTTTCGGGGCGGCGACATAAGTGCCGCGAGCCCCGCGACCTTCCAACAGATTGCGGCGCCTGGCTTCGTCGTAGGCGCGTGTGATCGTCGTCAGGTCGACGTCCAGCTGCGCTGCCAACTGGCGCTGAGTGGGCAGGCGGTCACCCGGTTTCAGGGATCCGTCCGCCATCGCCGCTTGCAAAGCATTGGCGATCTGCAAGAAACGGGGTCCGCCCCGTACGGCCAAGCGCGGCAACCAGGCTGGCAAATCGTCGTTTTGCATGGTATTCAAGGGCGGTGTTTTTTTCGATGTATGGATATTGCTTTTGAGTAGTATGTCTGAAAACGTGCGACGACTGCCATACAAGATCAGTAGTCGCTGACGGTTCCGCCTCTCTTATCCGGGAGGCAGTGCTCCTCACGGCAGACAGTGTCAAGTCTTAGGCTGGAAATTCTCAAATGATCGACTGGGTCCCTGTAGTCTTCTTTACGTTCAAGATTCTCATGTTCGGTACGTGCATGTTCTTCGCCATCAAGTGGCATTACGACCAGGGCAAGAAAGGGAAGGACACGCGCGCGCTGCTGATCACGAGTGGCAAGGTGCTTGGCATCTTCGTCGTGGTGCTCGCGGTCGTGCTGTTCCTGGCCTTCCGCCTTGGCAGCATGCTCGGTATGGACTTGAGGCTCCCCTGATGGGAACGAACGGTCGGCCCGCGGCTCAAGGCCCGCAGCTTAGGGACCGCGGCTTACGTCCCGCGTCCTACCACCGCCCATCCCTATCCTGCCGGTGCTCCTCAAACGCATCCAGCAGGAAATCCACCAGGGCACGTGTCTTGGCGGATAAATAGTTTCTAGTCGGGAAGACGGCGTAAATATCCGCGGAAGGCAGGTCCCACTTGGGCAATACCGGGACCAGGCGCCCGCTACGCAGCAACGGGGCTATCTCCCACAGGGACCGCATCAGGACCCCGTGCCCGTCCAGCGCCCAGTTCACCACGCACTCCCCATCATTCGACGCCAGCGGTCCTCGCACTTTGACCGTCTCGGCATGCGTGCCGGACCTCAAATGCCACGTGCCGAATGTTTCGCTATTTTCCTGGATGAACAGGCAGGCGTGTTGCGCCAGTTCCCTGGGCGTGGCCGGCTGACCATGTTTAGCGATATAGGCCTGGGCAGCCCCCAGAACCCGACGATTGCGCGCCAGTAATCGTGCCGTCAGCGACGAATCCGGCAGGTCGCCCAGGCGGATCTGCAGATCGAATCCCTGCTCGATCAGATTCACCGGCCGATCGGTCAGGGTGAGTTGAACCTCCACCTCCGGAAACGACCGCGCGAAGGCCGACAGGGCAGGTGACACATAACGCCGTCCAAATCCCAGCGTTGCCACGACACGCAGCGTCCCGCGCGGAAGCGCGCGCGCACCCGTCACCTTGCGCTCCAACGCCTCCAGACTTTCCAGCACCTGGGCACCTTCCAGCAGATAAATCTCGCCTTCCGGGGTCAGGCTCACTCTGCGGGTGGTGCGATTCATCAGGCGCACGCCCAGCCGTCGTTCGAGGGCAATCAACCGCTTGCTGACGGCCGGGGCGGTAATGCCCAGGTGTTGAGCCGCATCGCGCAGGCTTGGGTGCTTGGCGAGCGTTGCAAAGAACTCTAGGTCGAGAAGTTGGCTCATTATTAACTTCAAGGAAATCAATAACTAATTTTAAGGGCAATTATCGTGGAGTGATTCACTATTAAGATGGCGCTACATCAAAACTAGAGGAGACAAAAAATGATGCTGCGCCGCCTTCTGCTCGCCGCTTTTGCCACCGTCGTTACCTGTGGAACTGTGTCACCTGCCTTGGCTGAATACCCTGATCGACCAATCAAACTGATCGTGCCTTATGCCCCTGGGGGCAGCGCCGATATCGTCGCCCGCATGGTGAGCGACGAGTGGGCGAAAGCGCTGGGCCGCGCCATCGTGATCGAGAATCGCGGCGGGGCGGGTGGGAATGTCGGCGTGGATGCCGTTTCCAAGGCCTCGCCGGACGGCTACACCATCGGATTACAGACCGTCTCGCTGGCAATAAATCCTTCGCTTTTCCCGAATATGCCCTATGACACGCTAAAGGACCTGGCTCCCATCAGCATGGTGGCCTCGTCGCAGCACGTGCTGGTGGTCAACAACGATGTTCCTGCCAAGGATGTGAAGGAACTGATAGCCCTGGCGAAGAAAGAGCCCGGCAAGCTGACCTATGCGTCCGCGGGACCCGGAAGCACTTTCCATATGGCGGCGGAGTTGTTCAAAGCGGTAGCCGGCGTGGACATCGTCCACATTCCGTACCGTGGGGGCGGCCCGGCGCTGATCGATGTAATGAGTGGCCAGGTGCAGCTCTGCTTCCCGGTTCTTGCCGCGGCGCAAGGGCAGATCCAGGGGGGAAAGATACGCGCGCTGGGTGTCACCGGTACAAAGCGATCTGCGCTGATGCCGGATGTCCCGACGATCGCGGAAGCCGGCCTGCCGAATTATTCCTTCGACACGTGGTTCATCGTATTCGCACCTGCACGCACGCCTCAGCCCATTATTGACAAGCTGAACGCCACGCTCGTCGACGTACTCAAGTCCAAGGCCGTCGCTGACCGGATGTCGCGCGAAGGTTTCGAGTCGACCCCGTCGACGCCGGCGCAAGCAAGGCAGCGCCTTGAAACCGAGATTCCCCAGTGGAACAAGCTGGTCAAGGATCGCGGCATCACCATGCAATAGCCACACGCATTGACCTCTACCTCTTTTCCCGGGTGTTTCATGTTCCCACGTACTTTCTACCAGAAGCTCATCGACTCACACACGGTCGCCAAGCTGGACGAGCAAAACATCTTGCTCTTCTGCGACCTGCATCTGATGAATGAGTACACCAGCCCTCAAGCCTTCGCGGGACTTTATGAGGAAAAACGCGGTGTACCCATGCCCGGGCAGAACGTGGCGGTCGTCAGCCACATCATTCCCACCCATCCCGGCAAGATGCGCGTCATTGCCGATCCTCCCTCCGCACTGCAGGCCACTTATTTAAAAAAGAACTGCGACACCTTCGGCATCCCGCTATTCGATACGAACGACGCGCTGCAGGGTATCGAGCACGTCGTGGCACCCGAGCATGGGATGATCCGGCCCGGCATGGTTGTCATCTGCGGCGATAGCCACACGACGACCTACGGCGCGCTGGGTGCTCTGGGCTTCGGGATCGGAACGACGGAAGTGGAGCATGTCCTGGCGACCCAGACGCTCGTCTACCGGGTCGCGAAGACCATGCTCATTCGCGTCGACGGCCGCCTGTCGGAAGGCGTCACCGCCAAGGACCTGGTGCTGGCCATCATCGGCCACATCGGTGCGCGTGGCGCATTGGGATATGTCGTCGAATATAGCGGCAGCGCGATCGAAGCCTTGTCCATCGAGGCGCGCTTCACGCTGTGCAATATGATCGTCGAGGCGGGCGCGCGTGGCGCCCTGATCGCACCTGATAAAAAAGCCATCGATTACGTCATGGCGCGCGCGCCGGACATTGCGGAGACCTGGCGCGAAGCCGCCCTGGATGCCTGGCGCGACTTGCGGACGGATAGCGGCGCGACGTTCGATGCGGTTCATTCTTTCGATGCGGCATTGATTGCGCCGCAAGTGACTTGGGGAACCAGTCCAGATCAGGTGGTGGCCATCGACGCAAGCTTGCCGCGAATCGATGATCTGGAAGAGGGCGTGGTGCGGGCGAGCGGTGTGCGTGCCATGGCCTATACAAAGTTGACGCAGGGAGAGGCGATCGAGGGTGTCCCCATCCAGCACGTCTTCATAGGATCCTGTACCAACGGTCGCATCGAAGATCTGCGAGCCGCGGCAGCCGTCATTCATGGCCGACACGTCGCGCAAGGCGTTCGAGCCATGGTCGTGCCGGGTTCCGGTTCGGTTAAGGCGGCCGCGGAAGCCGAGGGCCTGGATGCCGCGTTCATCGCGGCGGGATTCGAATGGCGCAACGCCGGGTGCTCGATGTGCCTGGCGATGAACGACGATGTTTTGGCCGATGGCGTGCGATGCGCGTCGACCACCAATAGAAACTTCGAAGGCCGACAAGGACGCGGCGCCATTACCCACTTGATGAGCCCGGCGATGGCCGCCGCTGCCGCGGTCACGGGGAAAATTACCGACGTGCGCCGGCTGGAGATAAACCATGGTTGATGTAAGAACGATCGAAGGGCGCGCCGCGCCGCTACCCATCGAAAACCTGGATACGGACCAGATCATGCCCAAGCAGTTTCTGCGCGGCATCGACAAGTCCGGGCTGACGCAGGGGCTCCTGCATGACTTGCGCTTTGACAGGGAAGGGAATCCGGAGCGTGATTTCGTGCTCAATCGCCCGGAGTACGAAAATGCGTCCATCCTGATCGGCGCGTCGAACTTCGGCTGCGGGTCCAGTCGGGAACACGCCGTCTGGGGGCTCTTGCAGTACGGGTTCAGGGCGGTGATCGCGCCCAGCTTCGCGGAGATCTTCTTTTCCAATGCGATGAATAATCGGCTGTTGCTGGTCGCATTGCCGGCGGAGCAGATCGCGCGCCTGATGGAGGACGCCAACGATCCAGCCAATAATCAGGTCGTGATCGACGTGCAGGCTCAGACGCTACGCAGCCAAAGCGTGAATGCGACCTTCGATATGCACCCGCGCCATCGGAAGATGTTCCTGGAGGGCCTGGATAACATCGGCTTGTCATTGACCTACCAGGACGATATTCGCAGCTTTGCGAACGATCACTGGCGTCGTCAACCGTGGCTCAAGGACGTCGCGGCGCTGACGAGAAAGCGGCTGGACGCCTGATCGCGCACCAGCCCGGGCATCCAGGCTCCCGGGGCGGGGTATCATCCCCCCATGAAAACCACCCTGGACGAAATGCAGACGTTTATCGCGGTCGTGGACGCGGGTTCCATTACCGCGGCCGCCGAGCGTCTGGGGCAGACCGTGTCGGCGGTCAGCCGCACCTTGGGACGTCTGGAGCAGAAGCTGGAGACCACGCTGCTGCATCGGACGACCCGGCGGCTGGCGCTGACCGAAGAAGGCAAGCTGCTGCTGGGCGAAGCGCGCCGCGTGGTGGAGTCGGTCGAGGCTATCGAAGAACAGATGGCCTTGCGCCGCCAGCAGCCTGCCGGCTTGCTGCGCGTCGATGCCGCTTCCCCCTTCATGCTGCATGTCATCGTGCCGCTGGTGGGCGAGTTCCGCCGGCAATATCCGCAGATCGAACTGGCGCTGCATTCGACCGACACCATCATCGACTTGCTCGAACAACGTACCGATATCGCCATCCGTATCGGTACCTTGCGCGACTCGACCCTGCACGCCCGCCCGCTGGGCACCACACCCTTGCGCATCCTGGCCAGTCCGGCTTACCTGGCCGAGCACGGCAAGCCGCGCAGCGCGGAGGATCTGGTCCGCCACAGCCTGCTGGGATTCAGTGAACCAGAATCACTCAATCACTGGCCCGTGCGTCATTCGCTGGGCGATAGCCTGCACATCCGCCCCCAGGTGATGGCCTCCAGCGGCGAAACCTTGCGCCAGTTGGCCCTGGCCGGCGAGGGGCTGGTCTGCATGGCCGATTTCATGACCAACGAAGATCGTCGTCGCGGCGATCTGGTTCAGGTGCTGGCGCGCGACACTGTCGACGTGCGTCAGCCCATCCATGCGGTCTACTATCGCAACACCCAGCTGGCGGCGCGGATCGCCTGTTTTCTCGATTACGTGGCTGAACGGTTACGCGGCGAGCGGAAGTGATTTGGGAAAGAAGCGGGTCGGTGAACCCCGTTTTTGCAGTGCAGCAAAGTAGCGTATCCTTGCGAGTTACGGTCTTGCGTTTTTACCCAGAAATACACGACTGATCCTATAAGGCCGCCGGTATCCACCTGTGCTCGAACCGAGTGGCCGTTCTTGCATCAAGGAAATACCTATCATGAGCGACTCTGCCCCTGCTTCTTCCCCTCCAACCAGGGCCGCGACCGGCCGTCATCGCGTCGTCGTCGTGGGCGGCGGTTTCGGTGGCCTCGAAGCCATCAACAAGCTGAAGGGAGCGGACGTCGACATCACGTTGATCGACCGGCGCAACCACCACCTGTTCCAACCTTTGCTGTACCAGGTTGCCACCGCGTCGCTGTCGACGTCGGAAATCGCCTGGCCCATCCGCTATCTGCTGCGCGATCGGCCCGAGGTCAGCACGCTGCTGGCGACGGTTACCGGGGTCGACAAAGTGAAGCGCGAAGTGCTGTTGGAAGACGGTGGCAGGATTCCCTATGACTCGCTCGTGCTGGCTACCGGCGCGCGCCACGCCTATTTCGGCCACGACGACTGGATGCCTCACGCCCCGGGCCTGAAAACCCTGGAAGACGCCACGATGATCCGGCGCCGCATCCTGCTGGCCTTCGAGCACGCGGAACGGGAGACCGATCCTCGCCGCCAGGCCGCCTTGTTGACCTTCGTGGTCATCGGCGGCGGGCCCACCGGGGTTGAACTGGCCGGCACCATCGCTGAAATGGCGCACGTCACCTTGCCGCCGGATTTCCGCAATATCGATACGCGGCGCGCGCGCGTGCTGCTGATTGAGGGCGGCCAGCGCTTGCTCAGCGCGTTCGATCCGTCCTTGTCGGATTATGCGAAGAAGGCCCTGGAGAAACTGGGCGTCGAAGTGATGCTGGGGCAGTCCGTGTCCGAGTGCTCGGCGGAGGGCGTGGTGTTTGGCGATACCCGTCTGGAAGCCGACACGGTGCTGTGGGGCGCCGGGGTGCGCGCTTCGCCGGCGGCGGAGTGGCTGGGTGTCCCGGCGGATCGCGCTGGGCGCGTATTGGTCGAGCCGGACCTCACCGTGCCTGGCCATCCGGAAATCTACGCTGTGGGTGATACCGTCAGCATCGCCGGGCCGGATGGCACGCCGGTGCCCGGCATCGCGCCGGCCGCAAAGCAGCAGGGGCGTTATGTGGGCGCGTCCATCAAGGAGCGCCTGCGTGGCACGTCGTCACCGGCGCCGTTCCGCTACAAGCACAGCGGCAATCTGGCGACGATAGGCAAGCGGAAAGCCGTGATCGATTTCGGTCGCATCAAGCTGCGGGGCCCGCTGGCGTGGTGGATCTGGGGCATTGCCCACATCTACTTCCTGATCGGTATGCGCAACCGCTTGAGCGTGGCGCTGAGCTGGCTGTGGATACACACCCGCGGCCAACGGAGCGCCCGCCTCATTACTCAAGGGAAGTAGGGCGCGTTCAGCTCTGCGTCAAGTCTGCCGTGCGCCAGCGCGTCAGCTTGATCATGCAAGCGGTCTGCATGTCACCCGCGCCGCTGCCGCCCATGGCGGCGGCGCCCACCCGCAAACACTCCGTCTCGCGGAATTTGACGAAAGCCTTCTGGGCCTCTTTTAACGTGGCCACGGCTTTCGATGTGCCGGATGCGTTGATGCCGCGCAGATCCTTGACCATGTCGGCATACACCTGACGCATCTGTTTGTCCGCGACATTCTGCGCGTCGCTCAGGCAACGGGCCAGCGCGATACGAGGCTTGTCGCCGATCGCATTCTGGCATTCAGTAAGAGGATCCGGAATCACCGGCCCGGGCGCGGTGACGATGGGGCCGCCCGCAAGCGCGGGCCCGGCCCCCGCAATGGCGGCCACGGCGATGAAAGCCGCTGCCGTAGCGCTGCCGACCAGCAGCCAAAGGGCTCGGGGGAAGGAAAGTCGAATGGCCATGATGCTCCTGCTCATTAGGGGGGTGTGGGACAGGGATGCCCTGGCATTGTAGGTAGATGCCACGGCGCAAGCGTTCCCTATCCGCGCCCCGAGCGGAGAATCAAGCGTACTTTTGCGTTAATGAAAGTTTTATGCGGGCATCCCCGCGCTTCCTGGCGAGGATGCCTGCCGGGCACTGCTTACTTCTGCGCCATGGCGGCCAGCGCCGCGGGATAACGGCCTCCGGAAACGTTCTCCGGCGCGAAGGTTTCGGCCAGCACGCCAAGCTCGCTTGCACTCAGCTGAACGTCCACGGCGGCGACGTTCTGTTCCAGATTGGGAATGCGCTTGGCACCGGGAATCGGAACGATGTCCTGTCCCTGTGCCAGCACCCACGCCAGCGCGACCTGCGCCGCGGTGACGCCCTTGGCGGCCGCGATGTCCTCGATCACCCGCACCAGCTTGCGATTGGCCTCGACGTGTTCCGCCTGGAAGCGCGGCAGCGTGCGGCGGAAATCACCCTTGGACAACTCATCGACGGGCGCCAGCTTGCCGGTCAGGAAGCCGCGGCCCAGCGGGCTGAAGGGCACGAAGGTGATACCCAGTTCACGGCAGGTTTCGAGCACGCCGTTGGTTTCCACGTCCCGCGTCCACAAGGAATATTCGCTTTGCAGCGCGGCGATGGGATGTACCGCGTGCGCCCGGCGCAAGGTGTCGGCCGACACCTCGGACAGGCCGATGGCGCGCACCTTGCCTTGTTCGACCAGCTTGGCCATCGCGCCTACCGTCTCCTCGACGGGCACCGCGGGGTCGACGCGATGCAGGTAGTACAAGTCGATGACGTCCGTCTGCAGGCGCTGCAAGGACGCTTCGGCGACGGCTTGGGCATTGGCCGGGCTGCCATCGGTGCCCGTCACTTCGAAGGACTCCATCTTGCCGGGGCGGAACGTGAAGCCGAATTTGGTGGCAATCACCACCTTGTCGCGCTTGCCCTCGAAAGCCTTGCCCAGCAAGGTTTCGTTGATCAGCGGTCCGTAGACTTCGGCCGTGTCGTAGAAGTTCACGCCCAGGTCCAGGGCCCGGGCCAGTGTTTCCAACGACGCCGATTCGTCCTGGGCGCCGTAGGCATGACTCAGGCCCATGCAGCCGAGACCGACGGCCGAGACCTGGAATTCTGCGAGTTTGCGCTGTTGCATCTTTGTTCTCCTGGGAAGCGGCGGTAAAGACGACATGGTAAGAACTTTTGATTGATTCGATAATCCATTTAATTCAGATTGGCTTGATCTATTGGATAGAACAATGAATCGAACCCAGACCACTCAGCTCATGGTTTTCGTCAGCGTCGCCGAGCTGGGCAGTTTCCGGCGGGCGGCCGAGCAGCTGGGCATTGCCCCGTCGGCCGTTAGCCATGCCGTTTCGGCCTTGGAGGAAAGCCTGGGCGTGCGCCTGCTGGCCCGCACCACGCGTTCGACCCGACCGACCGATGAAGGCGCGCGTCTGTTGGCGCGCGTGGCGGAGCCCTTTGCCGACATCGCCGCGGGCTTGCAGGAAGCATCCGAACACGATGGCCCGCCGTCCGGTCCTCTGCGCGTCACCATGGCGTTGTCCGTGGCGGAAGATCTGATTTTGCCGCGTGTGGCGGAATTCAGCACGCGCTATCCCTCGATCGAACTGGATATCCGGGCTGACGACAATTTCGAGGACATCATCAAGAGCGGCTGCGACGCTGGCGTGCGGCTGGGCGAAAGCCTGGAGGCCGACATGATCGCCGTGCGCGCCAGCGGGCCGCGCCGTAGCTTGATCGTTGCCACGCCCGACTATTTTTCCAGGCACCCGGCGCCCCGGCATCCGACGGATCTGGCGCAGCACAACTGCATTCGGCGCCGCTTCAGCAGCGGGCGCATCTATCGCTGGGAATTGAAGAAGGGCCGCAAGGCCTTGAACGTCGAGGTGCAAGGCAATCTGATACTGCCTCAGCAGACTTTCATGCGCCGCGCCGCGCTGGACAGCGTCGGGCTGGCCTTTCTGTTCGAGCAGAACATTGCCGCTGACCTGGAGGCGGGGCGTCTGGTTTCCGTGATGGAAGAGTGGTGCCCCTCATTCGACGGCTTCTACATCTACTACCCGTCGCGCCGGCAGATGCGGCCGGCGTTGCGGGCGTTCATACAGTTTTTTCAGGTGGGCGCGTAGGCATTGCGAGTTTAGGAAAGCGACCGCTGGCCGGCGGTCGCGCGCGCTATTCCGCCGTTATCCCCGCATCCTTGGCCACCGCCGCCCACTTGGCGATCTCCTTCACGATGAAGGCGTCGCACTGCGCTGGCGTCGTGCCGGCCGCCTCGAATCCGTGGTCTTCCATGGTCTTCGCGAAGGCGGGATCCTTGACTGTCTTCACCATCACTTCGTTAAGACGATTGATGACTGGCGCCGGCGTGCCGTTGGGGACGAACATGCCGGACCACAGGTTGGCCTGGAAGCCGGGCACGCCCGCTTCCGCGACGGTGGGCAGGTCGGGGAGCGAGGGGGAACGGTGGTCATCGCCGATGGCCAGTGCGCGCAGATGCCCGGACTTGATGTAGGGGATCGCCGACGCGGCGGCGATGAAGCCCATCTGTACGCGCCCGGCGATCATGTCGGTCAGCGCGGGTCCCGATCCCTTGTAGGGGACGGCGGTCAGTTTCAGGCCCGTCATCCTGGCGAACAGCTCCATCGGCAACTGCGACGCCTTGGAGGACGTCCCGAAATACAGCGAGTTGGGATGGCTCTTGCCGTAGTCGATCAGCTCCTTGACGCTATGCACTGGCAGGGACGGCGTGACGACCAGCACGATCTGTTGCACGGCGGTCTGGGACACGCAGCGCAAATCCTTCACGGTATCGAAAGTGATGTTCTTGTACAGAGTGGGATTGACGGCGTGTCCGCTCGACACGAAGGCCACGGTATAGCCGTTGGGTTTGGCCTGGGCCACGTACGCCGTTCCTATCATGCCGTCGGCGCCGGCACGGTTCTCCACGATGACCGACTGGCCGACGGCGGCGGACAGTTTCTGGGCCAGCAGGCGGCCCAGTTCATCGGTGCCGCCGGCGGGCGCATAGGGCACGACCATGCGGATGGGTTCGTCGGGATAATCGCCCGCCGTGGCGTTGGTGCCGGCCGCCAGGGCAGCCAGCCCCAGCAGCGTCAACATACAGGATGCGCGGCGCGACGCCGGACGCAGATTCAGTCTCTTCATTGTTCCTCCTGATTTCTCGTTTTTCTGGCGGCCGCGGCGCTGCGCGGCCTTCTGCCTGTGCCGGCAGTGATGCTCAGACGGGACGCGTGCCGCGGACCTGAACGCGGTGCATCAGCCGGCGTTGGCCGGGATAGTCATCCAGCGCCAGATGCTGACAGCAGCGGTTGTCCCAGAAGGCGATCGAGCCCGGCTCCCAGCGGAAGCGGCAGGTGAACTCGGGCCGCGTGCCGTGCTCATACAGGTAGTTCAGCAGCGGTTGGCTTTCGGCCAGCGTCATGCCCTCGAAGCGCTCGGTGTGCATGGTGTTGACGAACAGCGCCTTGCGTCCCGTATCGGGATGGGTGCGGACGACAGGATGCACGGCGGACATGGTGCCGTTTGTGTTGCCCAGGCCTTGCCCGGGCGCCAGCACATCGTCCATTTCCAGCGATGCCAGGATGCGGCTGTTGGAGTGCACGGCCTTCAGCCCGTCCAGCATGGCCTTCATGCCGTCGGACAGGGTGTCGTAGGCCAGGTACTGGTTCGCGAACATGGTGTCGCCGCCGACCGGCGGCAGCTGCCGCGCGGCCAGAACCGATCCCAGCGGCGGCACTTCCAGATGGGTGGTGTCGGAATGCCATTCCCAGCCGAAGACCAGGCCCGTCTCCGGCTTCTTGTCGATGACCAGCAGCTCCGGGAACAGGCCCGGGTGCTGCCGGTGGGGCGGCAGCACCGCCAGGTCGCCGAAGTGGCGGGCGAAGCGGGCCAGGTCGTGGTCCGACGCGTCCTGCTCCCGGAAGAAGATGACCTGGTATTGATTGAAGGCCTGCTTGACCTCCGCGATGGTCGCTGCCGGCATCTCGCCGGACAGGTCCGCGCCAAAGACCTCGGCGCCCAGGGCGCCCGACAGGGGGCGAACTCGAATGTGGGAATACATAGAACCTCGTCTCATCGATGGTTGGATAGGGTGTGCGCGACGGTTTCTGATGAACCGTTTGGGCAATTGTGCTCAGCGCTGTCGTTCAGATATATGAACGTATATTCGTATATCTGAACGTATGATAACGATCAAGTTCGCGATCCGCAATGTGCTTTAGAATTCCGCGACTTCAGGGAGCGTTATGAAAAACCCCTCCGAGACCGACGTGAAAAGCGCACGCCGTGTCGTTCAGATCTTCCAGTTGTTTGCCGAATTGCGGCAGCCGGTGCCGCTGTCTTTGGTCAGCAAGCGGCTGGAGCTTCCCAAGTCCAGTTGCCTGGCCTTGCTGAAGACGTTGGAGGCCAATGGCTACCTGTACCGTCTGAACGACGGCAAGGACTACTACCCGACGCGGCGCATCTTCAACGAGGCGCGCATCATCACGGAGAACGATCCCTTGCTATCCAGCATGGGGCCCTTGCTGCATGGCCTGCGGGTGGCCACTGGCGAGACGGTCTATCTCGCCAAGCGCGAGGGCCATCTGTCGCACTACGTCGAGGTGGTCGAGTCGGACCAGCCCTTGCGCTATGCGGCGTCTGTCGGTGAGAAGCGCCAGTTGCATATCGGCGCCGCGGGGCAATGCCTGCTCGCGGCCATGCCCGACGACGAGCGGGATGCGCTGATCGACGAACTTGAACTGACCAAATTCTCCGCCCACACCATCACCAGTGCGGCCAAGCTGAAGAAGACCCTGGCCGAGGGCCAGGCGCGCGGATGGTACCTATCGGTAGGCGGCTACCAGTCGGGCGTCGCGTCCATCGGTGGCTACGTGTGGATCAACGGCGAGCCCTATGCCATCGTCGTGGCGGGTCCGACGGAGCGCATCGTCGACAACGAACAGTCCATCGGCCGCGCCGTCGCGGCGCTCTGCAAGAAGGTGACGCAGCAGCGCTGATGCGCTCAGCGCTGCGGGCGTTCATGCCATTTCGAGGACTACCCGCTCCGCCGCTCGCGCGGTCATCAGGCGGTCTGGCCCCCATCGACGTTAAGCGTGGCGCCTGTGATGTATGAGGCCTCGGGGCCAGCGAGGAAAGAAACGGCCGCGGCGATGTCTTCCGGCTGGCCGTAACGTCCCAGCGCTGCCAGGCCTGCGAGGAACGGCGCGTGGGCGGCCGTTTCAGGGTTCATCTCGGTATTGATCGCCCCAGGCTGGATGACATTCACGGTGATATTGCGGGGTCCCAGGTCCCGCGCCCAGCCTCGGCTGTACGCAGCCACTGCCGCTTTGGTCGCGACATAATCCGCGGCGCCCGGGAATGGCACGTGGTCAGCGCCTGTCGTACCCAGGGAGATGATTCTTCCGCCGTCGTTCATCAGCCCGACCGCGGTGCGCACTGCGGTTACCACGCCCCCGACGTTTACGGCTTGCTGGCGATCGAAAGCCGCGATGTCGGCATCCGGGGCGCCGACGGGGCCAGTGACGAAAACGCCGGCGCTATTGACCAGGATATCCAGGCGACCGAAGTGCTGATGAACGTGTTTCACCAACGCGGTCACTTGCGCGGTATCGCCCTGGTCGGCTTGAACGGCAAGCGCCTGAACGCCGTGGCGCTCGATGTCGGCGACGACATTTTGGGCTTGCTCGGGCGATCTCGCATAGCTGAACGCGACATGAGCGCCGTCAGCGGCGAGACGTTTTGCGATGGCGGCACCAATGCCGCGAGAGCCGCCCGTTACCAGCGCCACCTTGCCTTGCAGTTGCTTAGTCATTTGTCTGATCTCCGTTTGAGCCAACCGGAATGGCTGGCTTGTCAGTGAGCTCACTGTATAAGACGGCTATCGCGTGATAAATAGGCTAAAAACTACAGCACTATTCCCAAATTCGGGCTAATGTCGGGTGTCGCCGATCTTGGTGGGCAAGGCACAACATGGATTACTTCACAGCGGTAAAAGCATTCATCCGAGTGGTGGAAGCAGGAAGCTTCGTCAAGGCAGCGCAGACCCTGGATCTTCCACGCAATACCGTCACCAAACATATTCAGTCATTGGAGAGCCATCTGCGGGTGAAGCTCCTCAATCGCACGACACGCCGTATCTCGCTCACAAACGATGGCACGGCGTATTACGAACGCATGGTGCGGGTGGTGGATCAATGGCTGGAAGCAGAGTCGGATCTGGTCAGCGTCCAGGCGCGGCCCCACGGTCGTTTGCGGGTGGACATGGGTGCGACCATGGCGACGATGCTGGTCCTGCCTGCATTGCCGGAATTCCAAAGGCGCTATCCGGGCCTGCAATTGGATATCGGCGTGAGCGACAGGCCCGTGGACTTGGTCGGAGATCGGGTCGACTGCGTGATTCGCGGCGGCACGTTGAGCGACCCGTCGCTGATTGCCAGGCGCCTGGGCAAGCTCGCGTTCGTCACCTGCGCGACGCCGGACTACCTGGCCGCACATGGGACGCCGCTGCACCCCAGCGATCTGGAAACGAACCATCAGATGGTCCGTTATTTTTTCGCTGGCACCCAGCGGCGCTTGCCGGTGGAATTTACCAGGGCGGATGAGCGCATCACGGTCAATGCGAGCTACTTTGTGTCGGTGAACGACACCAACGCCTTGCTCGCTGCCGCGCTGGCGGGGATGGGCGTGCTACAGACGCCGATGTTCATGGCCGAGCCCTATTTGAAGTCGGGCGCCTTGATTCGACTGCTGGAGGACTGGTCGCTGGAGCCGAATTCGATCTACATCGTGTATTCGCCCAATCGGCATTTGAGTGCGCGCGTGAGGGTATTCGTGGAGTGGCTAGTCGAGCTCTTCGAAGCGAAGGGATTGCGCTGACGCTGTCCGTGGACAAGGCCATCAGCTATTGCGCGCGCGAAGACTGCAGGTACTTGCTGAATGTGCTCCACGCCTGAGTGGGCGTTCATACAGCATCATGAAAAATAATTCCCAGCGTGTGCCGCCGCCCCCCACGCAAGCGGCTCACGCCGTGGCGCAGCTTCACGCGGTAGTCGCCGCGTGTGCCTTGTAGCGGGCGTTCGTTGACGGCGAATACGACGGCGTCGCCTTGGCGCAGGTCGACCACTTCCACGCGCGATTGTTGGCGCGGCCGCTGTTCGGTCAGCACGAACTCGCCGCCTTCGAAATCACGCCCCGGCTCCGACAACAGGATGGCCACCTGCAAGGGAAAAACGTGCTCCCCGTAGAGGTCCTGGTGCAGGCAGTTGTAGTCGTCCGTGTCGTAGCGCAGGATCAGCGGCGTGGGCCGGGTCTGGCCCGCGGCATGGCAGGCGTTCAGAAAATCCGCGTGCGCGGCCGGGTAGCGCACCGCGCTGCCCATGCGCGCGTTCCACGCGTTGGCGATATCCACCAGCCGCGGATAGAAGGCGGCACGCAGCGTCGCGATAAGGTCGGGCAGGGGATAGGCAAAGTAGCGATACTCGCCGCGGCCGAAACCGTGCCGCTGCATCACCACGCGGCTGCGGTATCGCGGTTGATCCGCCGGGCCGCTGTCGTCGTACGCGGCACTTAACGCGTCGCAGTCCGCGCGTGACAGCAGACCGTCGATGGTGGAACAGCCGCGCGCATCGAGATCCCGCGCCAGAGTGGCTTGATCCAGGCGGTCGAGGCGCTCCAGGCGGTCGGCAATGGGAGAGGGGGGAGAGAGATACATGGCCGTCATTGTGCATGCGACGTAATGCGATAAAGCTCCGCTTCTTGCGAACACGCCAGCCCCGGACACCGCGCCGATTGCAACCCAGTGCGTTGCCGCGCAGGCCCTGCAAAACACCGCCTGCCCAGAAGATTCATCCGTCATCCTACGACGACATCCCTATCGCCGCAGCACCGCCGCCGTCAGTTTCGCGCAAGCTATGAAAATGTAGGGATTGCGGGCATGTACGTCGTCGTACCTCGGTGATATAGTCCGCCAAAACATCAGGCCGGCGCCCCCCGAGTAGACCGGCCGATAAGGACGAGACAGCACCATGGGCTTTTCCCTGCACTTCGGCAGTCTGTTGCCGTACTGGCCCGTCTTCCTGATGGGCGCGTGGCTGACGCTCAAGATGACCGCGGTGGCGATCTTCTTCGGCACCATCCTGGGCACGCTGGTGGCCTTCGCCAAGCGCAGCCGCTACCGCGTGTTGGCGCGCATCTGCTCGGTCTATATCGAGGCCGTGCGCAATACGCCTTTCCTGGTCCAGATCTTCATCCTGTTCTTCGGCCTGGCCAGCATCGGCATCCGCATGCCTACTTTCGTCGCGGCCGTGCTGGCCATGACGATCAATATCGGCGCCTATGCGGCGGAGATCATCCGCGCCGGCCTGGAAGCCGTGCCGCGCGGGCAGATCGAAGCCGCGGAGTGCCTGGGCCTGTCGCGCTGGCGCATCGGCTGGCACGTCATGCTGCAACCCGCCATCGAAAAGGTCTACCCCGCCTTGACCGGGCAATTCCTGCTGATGATGCAGGCGTCCGCCGTCGCGTCGCAGATCGCGGCCGAAGAGCTGACCGCCATCGCCAATACCGTGCAGTCGGACACCTTCCGCTCCCTCGAAACCTATATCGTGGTGGCGGCGCTTTATCTGATCCTGTCCCTGGTGATCAAGCTGCTGGCGTGGGCCGTGGGCGAGTACGCCTTCAAGCGTCGCCGGGTCATCCGCCGGGCGGCGCTGCAAGCGGGCAAGCGGGTGCCGCGGCGGGTTGGCTCGACCACGTCGACGATCAAGCGGGGAGCGGCATGATGGGCGGATTTTCCACGGCACACCTGCTGTATCTGGTGCAGTCGATAGGCTGGACGCTGGTGCTGTCGGCGCTGGCTTTCGTGCTGGGCGCGATCGGCGGCTTCGGCGTGATGCTCGCGCGCATCTCGCCGCGCCGCTGGCTCAGCCGCATCGCACTGGTCTATATCGAAGTGATCCAGGGCATACCGCTGCTGATCCTGCTGTTCATCGTCTACTACGGCTTGTCGGTCTACGGCTACGAAGTACCGGCCCTGGTGGCCGCTGGCCTGGCCCTGATGGTCTACAGCAGCGCCTATCTGGGCGACATCTGGCGCGGTTGCGTCGAAGCCATGCCCAAGCCGCAATGGGAAGCGTCCGAGTGCCTGGCGATGACCCGCTGGCAGACCTTGCGCCTGGTCATCATCCCGCAGGCGGTGCGCCTGGGCCTGCCGTCCACGGTCGGCTTCCTGGTGCAACTGATCAAGATGACCTCGCTGGCGTCGGTGATCGGCTTCATCGAACTGACGCGGGCCGGCCAGATCATCAACAACTCCCTGTTCGAACCCTTCCTGATCTTCGGCCTCGTCGGAGTGTTTTATTTCGTCCTGTGCTACCCGCTGTCGCGCTGGAGCCAATCGCTGGAGAACAAGCTGAATGTCGGCAATCGTTAAGCTGGACGGGGTTCACAAGAGCTTCGGCAGCAACCAGGTACTGCAAGGGGTGTCCTTCGAAGTGTCGAAGGGCGAGATGATCGCCATCATCGGCGCCAGCGGTTCGGGCAAGAGCACTGCGCTGCGCTGCATCGACCGGCTGGAAACCATCGACGATGGCTCCATCGAGGTCTGCGGCATCCGCGTCGACGATCCCCAGGTCAATCTGCGGCAGTTGCGCCTGGAGGTGGGCATCGTCTTCCAGAGCTACAACCTGTTCGCCCATCTTTCCGTCCAGGAAAACATCATGCTGGCGCTGCGCCACGTGAAGAAAATGGACAGGGAGGAAGCGCGCGGCATCGCCATGAAGGTACTGGACCAGGTGGGTCTGGCGAACAAGGCGGATGCCTACCCGGAACAACTGTCCGGCGGCCAGCAGCAGCGCGTCGCCATCGCCCGTTCGCTGGCGATGTCGCCCAAGGTCATGCTGTTCGACGAAGTGACGTCGGCGCTGGACCCGCAGCTGACCGGCGAAGTGTTGCGGGTCATGGAAGACTTGGCGGCGGGCGGCATGACGATGCTGCTGGTGACGCACGAAATGGCCTTCGCCAAGCGTCTGGCCGATCGCATCATTTATATGCATCAAGGCAAGGTTTGGGAAGTAGGCGAGGGTGCCATGCTGGACGCGCCCGCCACGCCTGAACTTCGGACGTTCCTGCAGAACGGTTTGTAGCAAGGCAGCATTTGCGAATCCTGATTATTGAAACGCAGCACCCAAGAATCATTACCCAAACGTCATTACCGAAGAGCCTTTACCCAAGAGCCATTACCAAAGAGCAAAAGAGGAGACAACCTTGAAATTGAATCGATTCTTCCTGCGTGCCTGCGTCGGCGCCGTATTGCTGGCCGGAACCGCGCATGCGGCCTTGGCCGATCAACTGGACGACATCAAGAAGGCGGGCAAGATCCGCGTGGCCATCGCGATGGGCACGCCCTTGTTCAGCTATGTCGACGACAAGCTGGAGCCGGTCGGTTCGGACGTCGATACCGCCAAGGCCGTGGCCAAGGACCTCGGCGTCAAACTGGAGATCGTTCAGATCACCAATGCCGCCCGGGTGCCGACCCTGCAGGCCAAGCGCGCGGACCTGGTCATCGCCGACCTGTCGATCACCCCGGAGCGGGCGCAAGTGGTCGACTTCTCGGTGCCGTACGCGGTGATCTCGCTGATCGTGGGCGCGCCCAAGGACATCAAGATCAAGGGCTACGAAGACCTCAACGGCAAGCGCATCGGTTTGACGCGAGCCACGGTCAACGATTCCATCACCACGCAACTGGCCAAGGGCGCCGACATCCAGCGCTACGAGGACGACGCCACCCTGATCACGTCCATGGTCACCGGTCAGATCGACATCTTCTCCAGCACGCCGTCCAATCTGGCGGAAATGCAGAAGCGCGCGCCCAAGCGCAACCTCGAAATGAAGTTCGAGCAGAAGGACTTCGATCTGGGGATTGCGTTGCAGAAAGACCAGCCGGCGTTGAAGGACTGGGTCAATAAATGGGTGGTTACGAATATGAAGAATGGCAATCTGAATGCCATCTACAAGAAGTACCATGGCCGCGACCTGCCGACCCGAATCACGGATGTGAAGTAGTACTTGGGCGGTGGATACCCCGCGACAGGGTATCCGCCGCATACGGGCTGGATCAGCAGACCCAGCCTGCTCCCCGGTTTAGCCGCAGCGCAGTGCGGTCAGGGCGTTGTTCTTGTCAGTGATCAGGTTGATTCGGGTGGGATCGTATTCCATGGTCATGACCTGACCCGGCTTCAGGATCCGCACCTTCGCGGAGTGCGACCCGGTACGGGCCTGTTCCGTCGTGTCATTCGTCAGCGTCTTGCCGAGCAGGCTTTGCACCGGCTGGGCATCGCAATTCGTGCCCGAACCGAAGGCACTGCCGCCGCCATAGCCGCCGGCCGAGCTGCCGCCGCTGTAGCTGCCCGAACCCCCGCTGCTGCCACCGCTATAGCTGCCGGAGCTACTCCCGCTATCCGCGGAGCTGCTGCTGGTGCTGCTGCTCGACGACCCGCTGGTCGACGAGATATTGTCGTTGTGGGCGCAGGCGGTCAGACCGGCGAGTAGAAAAACGGCGGAAAACTTCCAATTCATGCATACCTCGGCTTGCGTAGACAACACGAAGCTCGATCATAGACCAAGCGCCCCCTCCTAGGGCGTCAGCCCGTACAAGTGGTCGCAACTTGATAATTTCTTACTCCGCCCCGAGGGGCGTGGCGATCTCTTCCAGAGGTTTGCGTTCGGCGTCCACGCCGTGGCGCAGGGCGATCCAGCCGGCGACCATCACCAGCACCGCCGCCGCCACATAACCGCCTGCCAGATCCGCCCGGTTGCCGCTCTCGATCAGATGGCCGAACAGGGCCGGCCCGATCACGCCGCCGACACCGGTGCCCACCGCGTAGAAAATCGAAATCGCCAGGGCGCGCGTCTCCAGGGGAAAAACTTCGCTGACGGTCAGGTACGCCGAGCTGGCGGCCGCTGACGCCAGGAAGAACACGGCCGACCAGCACAGCGCCAGGCCGTCCGCGCCCAGCCATCCGTGCATGAACACCCAGGCGGTCACGGCCAGCGCGATGCCGGAGCCGGCGTAGGTCAGGGCGATCATGCGGCGCCGTCCGACCCGGTCGAACAAGGGACCCAGGATCAGCGGCCCGAGCACATTGCCCAGCGCGAAAGGGAAGATGTACAAGGCGACGCGATCGTCCGACACGTTCATATAGCGGGTCAAAGCCAGCGCATACGTGAAGAGTATGGCGTTGTAGAAGAAGGCCTGCGACACCATCAGCGCCAGGCACACTACGCTGCGCCGCGGATACTTGCGCAGCAGCACCCGGACGATGTCCGCCAGGCCCGTGCCGGTCCGGCGCCGGAACGTGATGCTGCCGTGCGCGGGCGGCAGTTCACCGTGCTGGCCGCGTACCTTGGCTTCGATCTCGTCGATGATGCGGTGCGCTTCCTCGCCACGTCCGTGCGAGAGCAGCCAGCGGGGGCTTTCCGGGACGTCGCGCCGCACCAGCAGGATGGCCAGCGCCAGCACCGCGCCCAGGCCGAAGCCCACGCGCCAGCCGAGCTGCGGCCCCAGCACATGGGGGTCCAGCAGCACCAGGCTGACACCGGCGCCCAGCGCCGCGCCCAACCAGAAACTGCCATTGATGGCCAGGTTGACCCGGCCCCGCACGCGGGCGGGAATCAGTTCGTCGATGGCGGAATTGATGGCGGCATATTCGCCGCCTATGCCCAGACCGGTGGCGAAACGGCACACCGCGAAGAACAGGAAGTCGGTGGAAAAGGAGGTCGCCAAGGTCGCGGCCATATAGATAGCCAGCGTGATCATGAACAGCATCTTGCGCCCGAGGCGATCCGCCAGGCGGCCAAACCCCAGCGCCCCGATCACCGCGCCGGCGATATACACCGACCCCGCCCAGCCCACCTGCGTGGCCGACAGCCCCAGGGTGTCGGACCGTGACAGCACGCCGCCAAGGGAGCCGACCAGGGTCACTTCCAGGCCATCCAGCACCCAGGCCACACCCAGGGCGATGGTGACGCGCCAATGCCAGCCCGACCAGGGCAGCCGGTCAAGTCGGGCGGGGATGTCGCTGGTAATGGTGTCCGAACCCGGTTGTCCCGGCGCGGTGCGTGGAGAAAGCACGCCAGGCGGCGTAGCAGGGTTCATGCTGGAAGGAGGGGACATTGCGCCGTTTTCCTGGACACGGCCGTGGCCGCGGGTGGCCGCCGGCTGCAAGTCTCGCGCCCGTCGCGCATTCATCCGGCGCGCATCGCAAGACCGGTCCCTTGCTGCGCTAATATGGCCGCCGGCGGCATCCCGCCATCGGCACCGCGCGACCGGCGTGCGGACAGTGGACGCATCCGGGTAGACCCTATGCTCGATCTGAACGAATTCCTGACGTTTTCCGCCATCGCCGACACCAAGAGTTTTTCCCGGGCGGCGGAGAAGCTGGGCATCTCCAAGGCCCTGGCGAGCAAGCACGTGGCCGACCTGGAACAGTCCCTCGGCGTGAAACTGCTGCATCGCACGACGCGCAAGCTGGGGCTCACGCCGGCCGGCGAACTGTTCCACGAGCGGTGCCGCCAGCTGATCGCCCATGCCCACGACGCCCGCCACGAAATCGAGCAGTTCCGCAGTTCGCCGGGCGGCCACATACGCATCAGTTCCGCCATGACTTTCGGACGGCGCCACCTGTTGCCGGCCGTCGCGCGCTTCCTGTTGCGCTATCCCGAAGTGTCGGTGGATGTCGACCTGACCCAGCAATTTCCCGATCTGGTCACCGGCGGCGCCGACGTGGTCATCCGGCAAGCCGACGAGCCTGTTCTGCTGTCGCTGGTGGCAAGGCGGCTGGCGCCGATGCGCATGGTGACGTGCGCCAGCCCGGCCTATCTGGCGCGCAACCCCATGCCGCAGGTGCCCGCCGACCTGGCGACCCACAATTGCCTGGTCTATTTCGCCAATCCGCGCGGCGAGTGGATCTTCCATGGTCCCGACGGCGACCATGCGGTCAAGCCCAAGGGCAACTTCAAGGCCAACAGCGCCGATGCCGTCGTGGAGGCCGCCTTGGGTGATCTGGGCGTCGCCGTCGTGCCCACCTTCGCGGCCAGCGATGCCTTGCGCGGCGGCAAGCTGCAGCGGCTGCTGCCGGATTACAACCTGCCCGAGCGGGCCCTGTATGCCGCCTATCTGCCCAACCCCACCATGGCGCACTGCACCAAGCTTTTTGTCGATTTCCTGGTCGAGCAGTTCGGCGACACGCCTTATTGGGATTGAGCCGCGGGCGCGGGGTTTTCCCCAGGCCTGCCCGTGAACAGTCTGTTCATCGAACGCCATTGAATCGGCGTGTATCGGCGCTCAACATCGTAGGCTCCAACGCAGACGACAAGAGGTCGATACATGGCACCAGCAGCACCCGCGCACGACACCCTGGGCGGCACCAACGCCGTCACCTGGAAGGGCGGCGAGGAACATTGGACGCGGCGCGACGACGTCGACCTTTTTCTGTGGCACAAGCCGGCAGCGGCCGGCGTCCCGCACGCCGGCACGATCTTCTTCGTGCATGGATCTTCCATGGCGTCGCAGCCCACCTTCGACCTGAGCGTGCCGGGCCGGCCGGATTCTTCGGCCATGGACTGGTTCGCCGCGCGCGGCTTCGATACCTGGTGCATGGACAACGAAGGCTATGGCCGTTCCAGCAAGCATCGGCCCATCAATTCCGACATCGCCAACGGTGCGCTCGACCTGGCGGCCGGTAGCGCCTACATCCTGGAGCGAGCCAAGGACAAGCGCCTGCATCTGTACGGCATTTCTTCCGGTGCGCTGAAGGCGGCGTTGTTCGCGCAACAGCATCCGGAACGCGTCGGGCGGCTGGCCCTCGATGCCTTTGTCTGGACGGGCGAGGGCAGTCCCACCTTGGCCCAGCGCAAGCAGCGCCTGCCGGAATTCATCGCCAAGAATCGGCGGCCCATCGATCGGGCTTTCGTGCAGAGCATTTTCTCCCGCGACCATGCGGGTTGCGCGGATGACAACACCGTGTCGGCGTTCGCGGATGCCATCCTGTCGCTGGACAACTCCATGCCCACCGGCACCTATGTCGACATGTGCTCGAAGCTGCCGCTGGTGGACCCGGAAAAAATCGATCTGCCGGTGATCGTCCTGCGGGGCGAGTACGACGGTATTGCCTCGGTCGAAGACCTGCTGGCCTTCTTTGCCAAGTTGCCCAATAGTTTCAAGCAGTTCACCGTGATGCAAGGCATCTCGCATGCCAGCTTCCAGCAGAAAAACTACTACTCGGTGTATCACATCCTGCATGCGTTCTATACGCAGCCGGAGCCGGTCTATCGCTGAGGTCTGGCGCTGACGCGTTGCAGTCCATGAAGAAAACGCGAGTCCGGACCACCGGACCGCGTCCGAATGCCCACGCCGGCGTCCGGACAAAATCGAGGAGACGAGGATGCGACATTGCTTTGCGAGCGCCGTTTCTGCTGTGCTGGCCGGCAGCCTGTGGCTGGTCAACCCTGCCCTGGCGCAGGGGCCCGTGCAAAGCGGGCCTTATCCCAGCGCCCCGGTGCGCTTGATCGTGCCTTTCGCGGCGGGGGGCTTTACCGACGTGGTGGCGCGGCTGCTGGGCGAGAAACTGGGCGGCGTACTGGGCCAGCCCGTGGTGGTGGAAAACCGCGTGGGCGCGGGGTCGACCATCGGCACGGATTACGTGGCCAAGTCGCCCGCCGATGGCTACACGCTGGCCTTGATTTCGACCACCCACGTCATCGCGCCGTGGTTGTACAAGAGCTTGCCCTACGACCCCATGAAGAGTTTCGCGCCCATCACCAAGCTGGTGGACAGCCCCTATGTCCTGGTCACCAACCCGCAGAAACTACCGGCCAAGAACGTCGCGGAATTGATCGCCCTGGCCAAGGCCAAGCCGGGGCAGATCGACTATGCGTCCTCCGGCAATGGCAGCAGCCAGCATCTGGCGGGCGCGCTGTTCGCCAGCATGGCGGATGTGCAGTTGATGCATGTGCCGTATCGCGGCAGCGGCCAGGCGCTGGCGGACATCATGGGCGGACAGGTGTCGATGGGATTTCTTGGCGTGACCGCGGCCTTGCCGCAGATCCGCGCCGGGCGGCTGCGGGCGCTGGCGGTCACCACCACGCAGCGCTCGGCGGATCTGCCCGACGTCCCGACTTTGGACGAGGCCGGCGTGAAGGGCTACGAGGCGACGATCTGGCTGGGCTTGCTGGCGCCGGCCGGCACCCCGCCGGATGTTGTCCGTCGTTTGCACGACACCGCCGCCCAGGTGATGCAGACCGACGATGCGCGCAAGGCCCTGGCCACGGCGGGATTGACGCTGAGCCTGGACAGTTCGGCGCAGTTCGGTCAGTTGCTGGAAAGCGAATCCGCTAAATGGGGCAAGGTCGTGAAACAGACAGGCGCAACCGTGAATTGACCGGTTAGGGCAGGGTGGCGGGGTAGCTGTCCAGGGCCAGGGCGATCTGGCGGCGGATGTCCCACATTTGCAGGGACGCCGCGACGGCGCCGTAGAACACGCCGTCGCGGACCACGAACATCGCGGGCAGATGGAAGACTTCGTAGCGCTGCACCAGGCCGCCGTTGTCGCCAGCGTCTATCCAGCACAGGCGCTCGACCGCCAGGTCCATCTGCGGCAATTGCTCGCGCGCGATCTTGCAGTTGGCGCAGGTGCGGCTATGGAAGATGACCAGCGACAGCCCGGGGGCGTCCAGCAGGAAGCGATCGGCGGTGCCGTCGTTGAGTTCTATTTCGTCCATCCGGGGTAGATCCTTGGTTGCATCGGGAATCGGTTCGCTTCATCGAGGGGAAGCGGGCGGATTCCGGCGCGTCGACAGGACCGCATGTTAGCGCGGCTTGCCCTGCCGGCGGGCATGCTTCCTGCTGAGCATGGCGCTTCCGATCACCGCGCGTGCCATCCATGCAATCCGACAGCTTCTTTGATTCCCTTGGTAATACCATCGGCGAGGTCATTCGGACCATCGTCAGCGCCTTGAAGTACGTGTTGGGGGGCTTCGGCCATGCCATAGGCGAATTCTCCGCCGGCCTGGCCCGGGCCTTGGGGATGAACCCGACCCTGTTCAATTTCGCCTTGCTGATCCTGGGTTTGCTGCTACTCTGGGCTGCCATCAGCGCCTTGATCAGGCGGTCCTTCATCGGCTTTATTTTCTGGGTGGTGCTGGCGGTCCTGGTCCTGGGAGCTTTGATCGGATGACGACGAAACGCGCCGCGAAGAAGGGGGTATCTGCCAAAGGCAGCAAAGCCGCCAAGGCCTCCGCCGCTGGCGCGAGCAATATTCGTGTCGGCATCGGTGGCTGGAACTTCGAGCCGTGGCGCGGTGTGTTTTATCCGTCGGACCTGGCGCAGAGCCGGGAGCTCGAATACGCCAGTCAGCACGTCACGGCCATCGAAATCAACAGCACCTATTACGGGACGCAGAAAGCCACCTCATTCGCGCGCTGGCGCGATGCCACCCCGGATGATTTCATCTTCAGCCTGAAGGCCTCCCGCTACGCCACCAACCGGCGCGTGCTGGCCGATGGGGCGGACTCGATCAAGCGCTTCCTGGAAAGCGGCATTACGGAACTGGGCGCCAAGCTGGGGCCCATCCTCTGGCAGTTCGCGCCCACCAAGGTTTTCGATGCGGAGGATCTGCAAAGTTTCCTGGAATTGCTGCCGGCCACGCAGGACGGCGTACGCCTGCGGCATGTGCTGGACGTGCGGCATGACAGTTTCATCGATCCCGCTTACCTGAAGCTCGCGCGCAAGTACAAGGTTGCCACCGTCTACACCGACAACCCTGAATTCCCTTCGATTGCGGACCTCTCCACGGATTTCGTCTATGCGCGGCTGATGTGCGCCAAGGCGCGGTTGCGTGCCGGGTATCCGCCGCGGGAACTGGACGCCTGGGCAGAGCGCGCGCGCACCTGGGCGGGGGGCGGACAGCCGGAAGGGCTGCCGGGCGTGGCGTACGACGCGGCGTCTGCTCCGGCCAAGCGCCTTGCCAAGGGCCGGGAGGTCTTCATGTATTTCATCAACGGCGCCAAGGAGCGCGCCCCCGCCGGCGCCATGGCCTTGCTGGACCGACTGACGAAGTAGCCGGCTACGCCACGCGCGACCCCGGCCTGGCCCGGTCAGCCCAGGCCGAGCCACGCGTGGCCCTGCGGCCCGGACACGTCAGGCCGCAGGGGCAGGGCCGGCGAAGGCCCGGCCACCTTGTTACCATAGGCCATCCCAACGAGTACGCCTGGATCTTCATGCCCGCTGCCAAGCCCACGACCCGTCATTCCTTTTCCCTGCACTGTTCCCGCTTTTTGCTGGCCGGCCTGAGCGCCGCGCTGGCCGTGTCGTCGTTGCCAGCGCAGGCTCAGTCCGGCTGGTCGTCCGGGACGCCCGGGGGCGACCAACCCACGCCGGCCAAGGTCGATCCCGTTCAGGCCGCCCCCGCGCAGGCCGCCCCTGCCCAGGTCGCCCCAGCTCGGCCCGCGACCACTCAGCCTGCGCCCGCTCAACCCGCGATTGCTCAGCCCGCGCCGGCCCTGGCACCGGCCCAGGCCGAGCAGGACCGCGACCCCGCGGCCTGCCTGGCGAAGCTGCGCGTGGACGCGCCGGCCAACGGCATCAGCGTGGCCGACTTCGATCGCTACACCCAGGGGACCAAACTGCTGGCCGTCACGGTGGCCGCCGCCAAGGCGCAGCCGGAGAGCAAGGAATACTGGTGGGACTACATCGCCAAGACGGTCGATGATCAGCGCGTCGCCGAAGGCCAGGCCGTGCTGCAAAAATTCGGATCGCAGTTGAACGCCATCGATCAGAACTACCAGATCGACAGCGAGCCCCTGGTCGCCATCTTCGGCATCGAAACCAACTTCGGCACCCAGTTCGGCAAGGTCGACGTGCTCAATGCCTGGCTGACGCGCGCCTGCACCGAGTTCAAGCCTCTGTGGGTGAAGAACGTCTACGCGTCCACGCGCCTGCTGCGCGACGGGGTCGTCCAGCGCAATGACTTCATCGGATCCTGGAGCGGCGCTTTCGGCATGACGCAGTTCATTCCGACGTCCTTCTACGAACTGGCCGCCGATGGCGACGGCGATGGCCGCATCGATCTCTATCACTCCCTGCCTGACGCGCTGGCGTCCACGGCCAACCATCTGCTCAAGCGCAAGGCCAAATGGACCCGTGGCCTGCCGGCGGTGATCGAAGTGAAATTGCCGGGCGCCATCGCCGCCACGCTGCCGCAGAGCCCGGATGCCGAAATCCTCAATTCGCAAGACCGCCGCAGCCTGGCGCAATGGTCCACCGCGGGGGTCACGCTCGCCGACGGCAAGGCCCTGAGCAACGTGCGCAGTGGCCAGCCCTGGTCGGGTGTGCCGGCGTATCTGTTCGCGCCGACCGGCGCGCGCGGGCCGGTGTTCCTGGCGACCAATAACTTCGACGCCATCCTGCACTACAACCAGGCTCGCAAATACGCGCTGGCGGTGAGCTTGTTGACGAATCGTCTGAAGGGCGATGGTCCGCTGGTGACGCCGTGGCCTACCGACGATCCGGGCCTGTCGCGGGCGCAGATCAAGCAATTGCAGCAGTTGCTGGCGACGCGGGGCTATGACGTCGGCACGCCCGACGGTATCCCGGGCGCCAAGACTCGCGAGGCAGTGACGACGGAGCAGGGCCGCCTTGGCCTGCCGCAAGACGGCCGCCCCGGCGGACGCATCTTCAAGGCCTTGCAGCAGCAATAAAGCCGGGCCGCGCCCCGGCCGGCCAGGCGCGCGGTCACAGCCCGCCCCGGCCGCTGCCGTCACGGCAACTCGGTCAAGCCGCGGGGATGACCAGATCCGCCGTCCCCGGGCACACCCAGCGCACGCACTCGCGCGTGGTGTCGATGCAGCCGCCATCGACATACACGCCGCGCGGCTCGCGCAGGCGCACCATCAGCTTCATGATGCGCTCGACCTCGGCCGGATCGGCCAGCGACACGCGCACCTTGGCTTCCACGATGCTCTCGTCCAGCCGCGTCTTGCCCGCCGCGTCCACGTAAACGCCATCCCGCCAGTGGTAGATTTCCACGCATTTCGCGGTCAAGGTGAAGGGCTGTTCGTGCTTCCAGAAATTGTTGAACAGGCCGCTGCCCAGATAGAACACCCACGACCCTTCGAAGCCTTCGGCGTCGGCCGAACGCTCGTCCGGATTCCGAAACCACAGACGGTCCCCCGGCACGTAATACCTGGTCGGCAGCGGCGCCTCCATCGAGCCGTATTCCCGCAGGAATACGTCATGAAACAAACCCGACATGATGGCCCGCGTTTCCCAACGCTGCTGCAACTCAGCCAATAGCGCCGGGTTGCTGCGCGCCAGTTCCTGAGCGATGCCCAGCAGGGTGACATACTCGGTCGCGCGGTAGCAGGAGAAGGAATACAGCTTGCCGGAATCTTCCGGCTGCGACGCCTTGCGCAGCGCCTCGATCAGCGACTTGCCCGGCAGCACGGTGAACCCCGTTTCCTCCGAGTAAGTCCAGTAATCCTCCGGCCGTTCCGCCTCTTCGGTATCGAAGGCCAGCTCCGTCTTGTAAGCCGCCTGCACGATGTCGCGCTTGATGCGCACGGCGGCAAGAAATTCATCGTGGCTGGGATAGCGGAAGGCGACCGGCGCCACCAGCATCGCCACCACGATTTCGCGTTCCAGGTTGTGGTCCGGATCGTCGCCATGGCGCTGATCCAGCAGCGGGCGCAGGCCCGTCGTATCGAATCCGGGAGTCCACTCGCCGGCGATTGCGGGTTGCAGACGCAGACGGGCCACGGCAACACCGTCTATCTGCTCGTCCTGCGGCTCGATCACGTCATCCAGGCCCAAGGTTTGCAGATAGTCGAGGGCGCGGGCACGCTCGGCGGCGGCAGTATTGCCGAAAAGTTCGATGCCCGCGGCTTGCGGGAGGGAGAGGGAGCTGGACACCGGGGACTCCAGAAAATCGGCATCGGAAATGCGGGCGGGGGGGACCTGGCATGCGGACTGACGCTCTGCTTAAAGTTTTATCTAAGCGAACCGTCTGGGTCTTGACCCATCGCATACCGGATTCGTGATGATAGGGCATGCTGCATGACTTGCGATCAGTTTCAGCGCAGTGGGTTAATCAGGTGCAGGCACACCAATTGCTGAGCACCATTCTTGTTGACTCCAGGCCCGCGAACGGCATCGGAGTTGTGCTCGCCGCCACTGCCGTGGCGCCAATGTGAATATGTGGGAGGTAATCATATGAATCTGGGAACGGCTAACCAATCTGCCCTCGAACAAAATAAGGGCCGCCGTGGTCTGCGTCTGTCCGCTGCCGGGCTGGCGCTGAGCGCGCTGGGCCTGCTGGCTGTCAGCACCGGCGCCCATGCCGATGATCAATACAAAAAGGATGTCGCGCGTTGCAACAGCGGCCAGACCAACCAGGCCAAGTCGGTCTGCCTGCGTGAAGCCGGCGCCGCCCAGGTCGAGCGTCGCCGCAATGGCCTGTCGGACCCGGGTTCGTCGGCCCAGGCTGAAAACGCCATGCAGCGCTGCAACGCCTTGCCGGCCGATCAACGTCAAAGCTGCATGTACCTGATGTCCGGCCAGGGCCAGACCCAGGTCCAGGGCAGCGTGGCTGGCGGCGGCGTGCTGCGTGAAACGGTGATCCAGGTGCCGGCGGGTACCCCGGGTACCGGCGCCCCGGCCTCGGGCTATTCGTCGGGTAGCTCGGCGCCCCTGGCTCCGCCCCCGGCCGTGCCGCCGTCGTCGCAGACCGCGCCCCCCAGCGTGACGCCTTACGGCTCGTCGCCGCGCTATTGATCGCTTCCGCGGTCTAGCGTCAACCCGGCGGTGCTTCCAGCCCGCCGGGTTTTGTATTTTGTGGCGGTCGCCGGCGCGCGGCCACCGCCATGCAGCGGGCGTGTTTCAGGCAAAATGGCGGATGTTTCATTTCCGCCCCCTGGTTCATGTCCGACGTCATTGCCCTGATCTTCGATTTCGACGACACGCTGGCGCCCGACAGTACATCGGGTTTCCTTGAAAGCGTGGGCGTGGACACGGCCGCTTTCTGGAAAGAACAGGTCGACCCGCTGCTGTTCAAGGAAGATTGGGATCCCGTCCCCGCCTATCTGTATCGCATGATCGAGCTGTCGCAAAGCGGCCAGCACGGCGTGTTCACGCGCGAGCGCCTGGCCGAGTGGGGCGCTCGTCTGCCTTTGCACACCGGCGTCCAGACGTTGTTCCAAAGACTGCGCGACGCGGTGCGCGCGGCCCATCCGCAAGTGCAGCTGGAGTTCTATCTGATTTCCAGCGGCATCGGCGACGTGGTGCGAGCCACGCCCATCGCCCATGAATTCACCGATATCTGGGCGTCCGAGTTCGTCTACGGCGAAGACGGCGGCATCCGCTTTCCGCGCAGGGTGGTCAGTTTCACCGACAAGACGCGGTATCTTTTCCACATCCAGAAGGGCATCGTCGGGCCCAATTACCGCAGCAAGCCTTTCGAGGTCAACCGCAAGGTGCCGGAAGACCGCTTGCGCATCCCCTTCGACCAGATGATCTTCGTCGGCGATGGCTACACCGATATTCCCTGCTTCTCGCTGATCCGCCGTGCCGGCGGCTACGCCTTTGGCGTCTGGGATCCGCGCCATCGCGACAAGCGCAGCCGTGCCTGGGGGTTTATCGAGGACGGCCGCGTGTCGAACCTGAACCAGGCGCGCTACGACGACGAAGCCGAGCTTTATCAATGGCTGGAAGAGGGCGTGACCAGCCTGGCCGCCGGCGTCGCGCTGAAGGCACGGGTGTACCGTGGCTGAGTCGGACTGGCAGGACGCCGAAGCACCGGTGCAAACCCCGGCGCAGACGGAATTCGATATCGTCATGATGCAGCTGGCGCTGGAGCAGGCCCACGCCGCGATCCCCGTGGGCGAAGTGCCCGTCGGCGCCGTGCTGGTCGACGCGGAAGGCCGCGTGCTGGGTACCGGCTACAACCGCACCATCATCGACCACGATCCCACCGCCCATGCCGAGGTCGTCGCCTTGCGCGCCGCGGCACGGCATCTGAACAATTACCGCCTGCCGGGGCTCAGCCTGTATGTCACGCTGGAGCCCTGCGTCATGTGCATGGGCGCCATGCTGCATGCGCGGCTGGCGCGCGTCTGCTTCGGCGCTACCGATCCCAAAACCGGCGCCTGTGGCAGCGTGCTGGACGTCGGCGCGGTCCCGCAACTGAATCATCAAACCCTCTTCCATGGCGGCATCCTGGCGGAACCCTGCGGCGACTTGCTGCGGAGTTTTTTCCGGGCACGCCGTCGCAAGGAAATCCAGACATGAGCAACAAGCAAGGCATCTATCTTTTCTCCCCCTCGTCGGCCGTGGCCGATCCGAAAGCGGTCGAGCGCGCCAGGAAGAATCTCACGGCCCAAGGCTTCCCCACGGTGGTCGACCGCGACGCGCTGGCGGTGCACCAGCGCTTTGCCGGCACCGACGAGCAGCGTCTGGCCGCGCTGGACCGCGCGCTCAAGCAGGAACATTCCATCGTGATGGCCACGCGCGGCGGCTATGGCCTGGGCCGCCTGCTGCCCATGATCGACTGGAAAGCGGTGGCCGACAGCGGCAAGCGCTTCGTCGGCATGAGTGATTTCACGGTCTTCAATCTGGCTCTGCTGGCGCAGACGGGGGCCATCAGCTACACCGGCGCCACCGCCATCGCCGACTTTGGCGGCAAGAAGGTCGACGAGCTGACCGGCGCGCTGTTCGGCGAACTTATGCGCGGCGAACTGGAAATCCTCAGCTTCGAGACCGAAGATGCCGATCCCGTGGATTGCCGCGGCATTCTGTGGGGCGGTACCCTGGCCATGGTGGCCTCGCTGGTCGGCACGCCCTATATGCCCCGCATCCGCGGCGGCATCCTGTTCCTGGAGGATGTGGCCGAACATCCTTATCGTGCCGAGCGCATGCTGACCCAGCTATGGCAGGCGGGCATCCTGCAGAAGCAGAAAGCCATCCTGCTGGGGCATTTTTCCAACTACCGCCTGGCGCCGAATGACAACGGCTTCGATTATCCGGAAGTCGTGAAGTGGTTGCGCCAGACCGTCAAGGTGCCGGTGCTTACGCGCCTGCCTTATGGGCACATCACGAGCAAGGCGACCTTGCCGATCGGCAAGAAGGTTGGCGTGGCGACCGAAGCGGGCCTGGTGCATCTGGTGCTCGATGAGCACGATCACGACCATGAAGAGGGTGGCGATCATGGGCACGGCCACGACCACGATCACGACCACGATCATGATCATGCTGCTGGCAACGGTGCTGCCGGCGGGGCTGCCAACGGCCATGATCATGATCACGATGCCGGTCATGACCATGCGCATGATCACAAGCAGCCCAGCCCTGCCGCGTAAGGTTACCGAGCCATGCTCGCGGCAAAGACGCGGGCATAGTTGCCGCCCAGGATGGCCGCGGCGTCCTGTTCGCTGAAGCCGGCGTCGAGCAAGGCCTGCGCCAGCAAGGGCAGCTTGCTGTAGTTGTCGAGGACTGACGGCGACAGCAGGCCCAGCATGTCGGAACCCAATCCCACGTGCTCCACGCCCACCACGCCGGCCAGGGCCCGCATGCCTTGGGCCATGGCGGCCAGGGTGGGATACGTGGACGCCACCGGCCACACGCCAATCACGCCCCCGGTATCGGCCACCAGCCGCGCATGGTCCGGCGAGATGGTGCGCGCATAGCGGCCCGGGTGCTGGCTGAGCGACGTGTGCGACAGCACCAGTGGCCGGCGCGTGACCTTGGCCGCGCGCTGCACCAGCGGGTAGGTGCCATGCGCCACGTCGACCACGATCCCCAGTTCATTGCAGCGCTGGATGACGGCCGCCCCGAAATCGGTCAGGCCCTGGTGGACGGGCGGCGCGGTCTGAATATCGCCCAACTCGTTGACCCGGTAATGGGTCAGCTGCAGATGGCGCAAGTTATGGCGGTGGTAGGCGTCATCCAGGCGCGCCAGGTCTCCTTCAAGAAAGTCCGCCCCTTCCGCGGCAACGACGACCGCCGGGCCGTTGCGGCAGGCCGCGCCCAGTTGCGCCGCCGTGGTGACCACGTGCAGGCCCTGTTGCGCGACCAGGTCCGCCAAACGCTTGAAGCTGGCTTCGCCCCGTGACGACATTTCACCGGGATCGGGTTCGCGGTAGGCGACGATGCGGCGGTGGCCGGAAGGGCTGGTCACGACGTGGTCGGCGCTGGAATCCGTGACGATGGCCAGGCAGACCACGTGCATGGCGCCGGCCCGCATGGGCGCGGCCAGTGCCGTGAAGGGCAGGGGGACCGCGCGCCGTCCAAGGCTGACGCGGCCTGCGTGGCTATGGATGTCCACCGTGCTTTGGGCGGTCAACCAGGCCGGGACGGGCTGGGCGGCGTCGGCCGTGGCGCCTTCTCCGGCCTGCCGTGCTGGGCGTCCCGAGCCAGCGCCAGTTGCACCAGTCGCCCCGCCTTGCATCGATTGGCTCTGCGTGCTGTCCGTGGTCTGGCCGCTGGCGCAGCCTGCCAGGCCCGCCATCGCGCTCAAGCCGGCGAATGCCGCCAGGCCAAGGACGTTGCGCCGGCCGATGGCCCAGGCGGCGCGCGGTTCGAGCAGGGGTTGGACCCGCGCGGCGCGGATCCGGTAGCGCCAGCCGGCCAGGTCATCGTCCAGCAGCTCCCACTGTCCCTGCACGCTGACCGGTCCGCTACGCCAATCGACCGGGTCAAGGGCATGGACTTCGACCACCATGTCCGCGTGCCAGCCCCCATGTGCCCCGCAACAGGGCGCTTGCTGAACGAGCAGCAGCGTGTCCGAGGCCACGTCCGCATCGGCGAAGATGGGCCAGCCGTCCAGCCGCACGGGGGCGCCCGGCACGATGTCCGGCGCGCCGGCATAAATGCTGTCCCAGGACAATTGCATCGTCATCTCGTTCCGCTCCGTTTGCTTGAACGCGTCGATGCGAATTCTGAGCCATAAAAGGGGCTTTTATCTTTCGTTTTGCTTTCAACATAAGCGGGCAAACTCTGTTTGATTGGCTCGTTTTGCCCGCCCGTCCCATAATCCCTGCAACATCAGCGGGTATATGGCGCAAACTCGTCACGCTGTACCGAACGGGTAAACACTGCGTGATATTCTTTCTACCTGACAATTAATTGAACGGCGCGTTTCGCCGAAGCGGCGTACGACGCGCGGCGTCGTCGTTCATCCCTTTTTTTGGAGAGCCGATGCCCCATTCGACTCCGCTCATCACGACTATCGTGGGCGGCCTGGTACTGGCGTTTGTCCTCGGCGCTATCGCCGTGCGCCTTAAGCTGCCGCCCTTGGTCGGCTATTTGTTCGCTGGCATCCTGGCGGGTCCGCATACGCCTGGTTTCACCGCTGACGGCCACCTGGCCACCGAGTTGGCCGAACTGGGCGTGATCCTGCTGATGTTCGGCGTCGGCCTGCATTTCTCGCTCAAGGACCTGCTCTCGGTCAAAGGCATCGCGGTGCCCGGGGCCATCGTGCAGATATCCGTGGCGACATTGATGGGCCTGGGCATGTCGCAGCTGATGGGCTGGCCGCTGGGCGGCGGTTTGCTGTTCGGGCTGGCCTTGTCAGTGGCCAGTACCGTGGTGCTGATCAAGGCGCTGGACGACAGGCAGATGATCGAAACCGGGATAGGGCGCATCGCGGTCGGCTGGCTGATCGTCGAAGACCTGGTCATGGTTGCCGCGTTGGTCCTGATCCCCGCCTTGTCGGGCGTGCTGGGTGGCCGTGGCGCGGAAGGCGGCCCGTCCTTGTGGTCGGTGCTGGGCTGGACGGTGGTCAAGGTCGTGGCCTTCGTGGCCATCATGCTGATCTTCGGCCGCCGGGTGATCCCCTGGATACTCGAACGCATCGTCTACACGGGCAACCGTGAACTGTTCCGCCTGGGCGTGCTGGCCTGCGCCCTGGGCGTGGCCTACGGCGCCACCGCCCTGTTCGGCGTGTCCTTCGCGCTGGGCGCTTTCTTCGCCGGCATGGTGATGGCGGAGTCGGAGTTCAGCCAGCGCGCCGCCGACGAGTCGCTGCCGCTACGGGACGCGTTCTCGGTATTGTTCTTCGTTTCCGTGGGCATGCTGTTCGATCCCATGTCCTTCTTGCGGGATCCCTGGGGCGTGCTGGCCACGACGCTGATCATCACGGTCGGCAAGTCGATCGCCGCTTATCTGATCGTGCGGGCTTTCCGCCACTCCAAGATGACGGCGCTGACCATTTCGGCCAGCCTGGCGCAAATCGGCGAGTTTTCCTTCATTCTGGCCGGTCTGGGTGTGGCGCAGCAGATCATGCCCAAGGACGCTCAGGACTTGGTGCTGGGGGGCGCGATCCTGTCCATCATCATCAATCCCTTGCTGTTCAACTGGCTGGATCGCTATCGCAACCGTACCGAACGCGCGGAACTGCGCCCGGAACAGCCTGATCCTGGCGTCTGAGTCACACCGGCGCCAACCCTGAAGGCTGGTTGCCGGCCGCCGTCCATTCAGCCGGCAGGCTGGCGGTAGCGGCTACCGCGGCCAGCTTGGCCGGCGGGGCGGCCGGCGCCGCCAGATTGGCCGCCAGTCCTTCCCCATCATTGGTGTCCGCCTGGCCCCCGGGCGCTTTTTCCCGGGCGTCGCGGGCGGTTCCCCCGGCGTCGATCTCATCGACGCCATCAGCGCCCCCCGTCCTGGATGGCGGCGACATCTCCTCATCCAGGGCGCGCAGCTGTACTTCGTGCACCAGGCGCTTGGTCGCCATCACCGCGTCCGGCGCCGTCAGCATGAAGGTGTCCACCAGCGCGGAGATACGCAAATCCAGCGAATCCGCCTCGCACAGGTCGTGGACGAAGCCTATCCGCCAGGCTTCCGCCGCGCTGAAAGTTTCGCCGGTAAGGAACCAGCGGGTCGCCTGGCGCGGCCCGATGGCCCTTAATACATAGGGCGCGATCACCGCGGGCACCAGGCCCAGCCGGGTTTCCGGCAGGGCGAACGTGGCCTGGGCCGAGGCGATGGTGATGTCGCACGCCGCCACCAGCCCCATGCCCACCGACATACAAATGCCATGGACACGGGCTATGGTGGCCTTAGGGCAGGAATAAATCGTGTGTAGCATGGCCGCGCAGGCAAGGGCGTCCGCGCGTTCGTCCTGCTCACCGGGCTGGGTGCCGTAGCGGGCCTGGCCGATGTCGGCGCCGGCGCAGAAACCGATGCCGCGGCCGGCCAGCACGATGGCGCGCACCTGCGGATCCTTGCCCAGCGTTTCGAAGGTTTCAGCCAGTTCCTGGACCATCAAGGGGTCGATGGCGTTGCGTACATCTGGCCGTGAAAGCCACACCACGGCTGCTTGGGGCTTGTATTCGATTTCTAGTGTTTGCGGCATGATGGCGTCCTTCCTTCGGCGACCCGCGCTGTGGCAGTCACTTATTACAGCCACATTGTTAGGCGTTGACAATTAGCCGAAACACTGGATTAACGCTTAGGTAGCAATCCGCGCTGTTGATTGCGGGGGTTATCATTTGCTTGCGGCAGAAGCCCTGTTTTTGCAGTGCGGCATAAGGGATTGGTACACTGTCAGGTTCCTTCCCTAGCCATTCAGACATTTCCCCCACACACCCGTGATTTCAACCGCCAATCTCACCATCCAGTTCGGCCCCAAACCCCTTTTCGAGAACGTCAGCGTCAAGTTCGGCGGAGGCAACCGTTACGGCCTCATCGGCGCCAACGGCTCCGGCAAGTCGACGTTCATGAAAATCATCGGCGGCGACCTGGAAGCGACGTCCGGCAACGTAGCGCTGGAACCCGGCGTGCGCCTGGGCAAGCTGCGTCAGGACCAGTTCGCCTATGAGGACTTGCGGGTGCTGGATGTGGTCATGATGGGCCACACCGAGATGTGGGACGCGATGTCCGAGCGCGACGCCATCTACGCGAATCCGGAAGCCACCGACGACGACTACATGCGCGCCGCCGACCTGGAAGCCAAGTTCGCCGAGTACGACGGCTACACGGCCGAAGCGCGCGCCGGTGAACTGCTGCTGGGCCTGGAGCTGCCGGTCGAGCAGCACAACCTGCCGATGCGTGAAGTGGCCCCCGGCTGGAAGCTGCGCGTGCTGCTGGCGCAGGCGCTGTTCTCCAATCCCGATGTGCTGTTGCTGGACGAACCGACCAACAACCTGGACATCAACACCATCCGCTGGCTGGAAAACGTGCTCAATGGCTACCAGAGCACGATGATCATCATCAGCCATGATCGTCACTTCCTGAACCAGGTCTGCACGCACATGGCCGACCTGGATTACCGCGAAATCCGCATCTACCCTGGCAACTACGACGACTACATGCTGGCGTCCACGCAGGCGCGCGAGCGCCTGTCGTCCGACAATGCCAAGGCCAAGGAACGTATCGTCGAACTGCAGGACTTCGTGCGCCGCTTCTCGGCCAACAAGTCCAAGGCACGTCAGGCCACGTCCCGCTTGAAGCAGATCGACCGCATCAAGTCCGAACAGGTCGAGGTCAAGCCGTCGTCGCGCCAGAACCCGTATATCCGCTTCGAGCAGACCAAGGTCCTGCATCGTCTGGCGGTGACGGTGGAGCATCTTTCCAAATCCTACGACGCACCGGTCATCCGCGACTTTTCGGCTATGGTCGATGCGGGCGAAAAAATCGCCATCGTCGGCGCCAACGGCGTGGGCAAGACCACCTTGCTGCGCATGCTGGAAGGCAATCTGGCGCCGGACAAGGGCAGCGTGAAATGGTCGGACAACGCGGATAAGGGCTATATGCCTCAGGACGTGTCGGACGACTTCCAGCAGACCGACATCAATTTGTTCGACTGGATGACCGATCAGCGCCAGACCGGCGACGACGACCAGTCCATCCGTTCGGTGCTGGGCCGTCTGCTGTTCTCGTCGGATGACCTGCCGAAGGCGCCCAAGGTGCTGTCGGGCGGCGAGAAGAACCGCATGACGTTCGGCCGCCTGATGCTGGGCCGCCACAACGTTCTGCTGATGGACGAGCCGACCAACCACTTGGACATGGAATCGATCGAATCGCTGCAGTTCGCGCTGGAGAAGTACGCCGGCACGCTGTTCTTCGTTTCGCACGACCGTGAATTCGTGTCCGGCCTGGCCACCCGCGTGATCGAAATCCTGCCCACCGGCGAGATCATCGACTACCGCGGCGGCTACGAGGACTACCTGTCCTCGCGCGGCCTGGAGAGCTGAGCTCCGTCGTTCCTGGGCCGTTTTCCGGCCCGTATTCCTGGTCTCCATCCCATGTCCTCCTCTGGCGCGTCACGCGCATCGTCGGCGGAGCCCGGTTCCCTGAAGGTAACCGGGCAGATCCTCTCCATCCTCGTCTTCAATTTCCTGGGCTACCTGACCGTGGGCTTGCCCATGGCGGTGTTGCCGGGATACGTACACAACGAGTTGGGCTACGGCTCGGTGCTGGCGGGGCTGGTGATCAGCATCCAGTACCTGGCGACGCTGTTGAGCCGGTCGCATGCCGGCCGCATGTCCGACAGCGTCGGTCCCCGCAAGACGGTGTTGGTCGGCCTGGCGGCGTGTGCCGCCAGCGGGGTTTTCCTGTTGATGGCCTATGCCTTCGAGCGTTCGCCCACCGTCAGCCTGGTCGCGCTGCTGCTGGGACGGCTGATCCTGGGCTTCGGTGAAAGCTGGGTAGGGACGGGCGGGCTGACCTGGGGCATCGGCAAGGTCGGCGCCGCGCACACGGGCCGGGTGATTTCCTGGAGCGGCATCTGCACGTACGGCGCCCTGGCGATCGGTGCGCCGCTGGGCGTGCTGCTGCAATCGCACCTGAGCATGGGCGCCGTTGGCGCGGCCGTGCTGGGTGTGGGCCTGATCGGTATCGCGCTGGCGTTCCCGCGGGCGCCGGTGGCGGTGGTCGGCGGCGCGCGCATGGCATTCAAGCACGTCATGGCGCAGGTGCTGCCCCATGGCTTGTCGCTGGGCCTGGCGTCGGTGGGCTTCGGTTCCATCGCCACGTTTATCACCTTGTACTACGGCTCCTTCCAGTGGGAAGGCGCTGCCTTGGCGCTCAGCGTGTTCGGGTGCGCCTTCATCGGCGCGCGCCTGCTGCTGGCCAATATGATCCCCCGCTTCGGCGGCTTCCGTGTCGCCATCTGCTCGATCTCGGTGGAAGTGCTGGGGCTGCTGTGCCTGTGGCTGGCGCCGTCACCGGGTTTCGCACTGGCGGGCGCGGCGCTGACGGGCTTCGGTTTTTCGCTGGTTTTTCCGGCCTTGGGCGTTGAAGCGGTGACGCGCGTGCCGGCGGGGAATCGGGGCGCGGCACTCGGCGCGTATTCCGTGTTCCTGGATTTGTCCCTGGGCATTACCGGCCCGGTCGTGGGGCTGGCGGTGTCGGCCTACGGTTACCCGTCCATCTTCCTGCTGGCGGCGTTCGCGTCAGTGCTGTCCATTGGCATCATCGTTCTGCTGCTGAAGGCGGCCCAGCGCGCGCTGGGCGCGGGCAAGCCGGGCGCGGATAGTGCCTGATCGCGGCACCAAAGGCGGCCCCATAGGCGGCACCAAACGCGGCACCAAACGGATTGAACCCAGATGACCACCACGCTGGCGCAGCCCGGCGAATACCGGGAAACGATCAAGAAGAGTGTGTTCCTGGCGCTGGCAGCGCCCGTCAGCGACGCGCAGGCGGCCATGGTCTTCATCGCCGCGAACAGCGACGCCGACGCCACGCACAACTGCTGGGCCTACCGTGTAGGCGATCAATACCGCTTCAGTGACGACGGTGAGCCGGGCGGTAGCGCCGGCCGGCCCATCCTGCAGGCGATCGACGGCCAGCAGTGCGACCGCGTCGCCGTGCTGGTGATCCGCTGGTATGGCGGCATCAAGCTGGGTACCGGGGGATTGGTGAGGGCTTATGGCGGCTGCGCGGCCAACTGCCTGCGGCTGGCGCCGCGCGTGGAAATCATCGAAATGGCGCGCGCCACCTGCCACTGCGCCTACAGCGAATTGCAATGGCTGCACGCGCGCGTGGCGACAGCGGGTGCAGCGATCGTTGCGGAAGACTTCGACGGGGAAGGCGCGACGCTAACCCTGGACATTCCCCGCGCCGCGGTGACGGAGCTGGCGCAGACCATCACTGACGGGACGCGGGGGCGCAGCACGCTACTGCTGCAAAAAAGCGAACCGCATCAAGGCTGAGCTTCGCCCGCCTGCGCGGACGCGATTTCCTGATGCACCTTGGCCATGTCCAGCGACTTGACCTGAGTCAGCAGCTCTTCAAGCTGGCCCGGCGACAAGGCGCCCGGCTGCGAGAACAGCAGGACCTGTTCGCGGAACACCATCAAGGTGGGAATGGAGCGGATGTTCAAAGCGCCGGCCAGTTCCTGCTCCACGTCGGTATTGACCTTGGCGAAGGTGACGTCAGTGTGGGTTTCCGCGGCTTTTTCGAACACGGGTGCGAAGCCACGGCACGGGCCACACCAGGGGGCCCAGAAGTCGACGATAACGGTGCCGTCGCCCGCGACGGCTTCCTGGAACGAGTCCTTGTTCATTTCAACTACGCTCATTTGACACATCCTTGCCGCGTCAGCGGCGGCTTGTAGCCGAGACCAGTGCTAGCGGCCGGCCTGGGTAAAAAATGGCGACCCGGACGGGGTTGGTGTCCGGGCTCATCTAGCGGATGATGTCGCCGCGTATAGCGCGCGATGCCTGCTTATAGGGATAAGGTAAGGGCGGGCGCCGAAATCTCAAGCGCCGCCGATATCCAAGCGCCGTCAGTTCAGGCGCCGTCAGCAACCGTCGCGCCCGCCAGGGCGTCCTGCCCGGTCGGGGCCGCCTGCTTCAGCGAGGCCAGGATCTCGTAGGATCGCAGACGGTCTTTCAGATCGTAGAAATCCGACACGATCATGACCTCGTCGGCTTCCGTGCGTTCGATCAGGGCTTCCAGTTCGCGCTTGACCTTTTCCGGGCCGCCGACGATGGACGCGCCCAGTTTCTGTTCAACGGCGACGCGTTCCCACTCATTCCAGCGCTGGTCCATGTCCTCGACCGGCGGTTGCAGCTGCAAGCGATTGCCGCGTATCAGGGACAGGAATTTCTGCTGTTGCGTGGTCGACTGGAAGCGCGCCTGTTCGTCGGTGTCGGCGGCGATGACGGGCACGCCTATCATCGAATACGGCCGCTTCAGGATGTCGGAGGGCTGGAACATCTGGCGATACAGGCGCATCGCGGCCATGCCTTCAGGCGAAAAGTGGCCGGCGAAAGAGAAGGGCAGCCCAAGGTGGGCGGCCAGGCGCGCGCTGAAGTCGCTCGATCCCAGCAGCCAGATCGGCACATTCAGGCCTTCACCCGGAATGGCGCGTACGGCCTGGGTCGGATGCGTGGCACGGAAGAAGCCGCGCAACTCATCCAGCAGTTGAGGGAATTCCAGGCCGCTGCGGGGATCGCGGCGCAAGGCGCGCTGCGTCAGGCCGTCGCTGCCGGGCGCGCGGCCCAGACCCAGGTCGATACGGCCGGGATAGAGCGTTTCCAAGGTGCCGAATTGTTCCGCGATGATCAGCGGCGCATGGTTGGGCAGCATCACGCCGCCCGAACCCACGCGCAGCGTCTTCGTATGTCCGGCCACGTGGCCGATCAGGACGGCGGTAGCGCTGCTGGCGATGCCGTTGATATTGTGGTGCTCGGCCAGCCAGAAGCGGTTATATCCCAGGCGCTCCACGTGCTGCGCCAGGGCCACCGTGTTGCGGAATGCATCTGCCGCGGTGTGGTTCTGCGCAATGGGGGCCAGGTCGAGGACGGAAAAGGGGACGTCCGACAGGGCTGTCATGAGGAATCCTTGATCTGCGTTATCTACATCAGTTGGGGCAGTGTATCGACGATTTCAAGTCCGGGTGTCAGCAACCTTGTAGGCGTCCGGGTGATGGAATAGTAGACTTCGGCCATGATTTCCATCAATGACCACATCGCGCTGGATGAGCGCGAGATCGAATTCCTGATGATCCGCGCCCAGGGCGCGGGCGGGCAGAACGTCAATAAAGTGTCGAGCGCGGTGCATATGCGCTTCGATGTGCGCGCGTCTTCATTGCCGGACGAATTGAAGGAAGCCGTGCTGGCGCTGGGCGACCGGCGCATCAGCAAGGACGGCGTGGTGGTCATCAAGGCGCAGACGTCGCGCAGCCAGGACAAGAATCGCGGCGAGGCCATCGATCGCCTGGTGGCCCTGCTGCAAGAGGCCGCCAAGCCGGTCATCCCGCGCAAGGCCACGCGGCCCACGCGGTCGTCGCAACGGCGGCGCGTTCAGCGCAAAGTCATGCATGGATTGACCAAGCAATTACGTGGAAAGGTCGGCCAGGACTGACGATCCTGGATCCGGGTCTGGGACGACCGCTGACATGTGTTGTCGCGGAATCCGTCCAATTTTCAGGGCCTGCGCGCGTTTAGAATTCGCGCATACATTCTGCGTAAAGGATACGCCTTCATGACTTCGTTTTCCTCCACCCTTCAGGTCGGTGGCCTGAGTCTGCCCAACCGCGTCATCATGGCGCCGCTGACGCGCATGCAGGCCGGTCCCGGCCGCGTGCCCACCGATCGCATGGTCGAGTACTACACGCAGCGCGCATCGGCCGGGCTGATCATCACCGAAGCGACTTCGGTGACGCCGCAGGGTGTGGGTTATCCCAACACGCCGGGGATCTGGTCGGCCGAGCAGGTGAACGGTTGGAAGAAGATCACGGACGCGGTGCACGCACAGGGCGGCCGCATCGTGGTGCAGCTGTGGCATGTGGGCCGTATCTCCGACCCCAGCCTGCTCGATGGCGAACTGCCGGTTGCGCCCAGCGCCATCGCCGCTGAAGGCGACGTCAGCGTGCTGCGGCCCAAGCGTCCCTACGTGACGCCGCGCGCGCTGCGCCTGGATGAAATCCCCGGCATCGTAGAGGCTTATCGCCAGGGCGCGGAAAACGCCAAGCTGGCCGGCTTCGACGGTGTGGAACTGCACTGCGCCAATGGCTATCTGCTTGACCAGTTCCTGGAAGACAGCACCAACCACCGCGACGACGCGTATGGCGGCTCCATCGAGAACCGCGCGCGCCTGCTGCTCGAGGCCACCGACGCCTGCATCGAGGTCTGGGGCGCGGACCACGTTGGCGTGCATCTGTCGCCGCAAGGCAAGGCGCACTCGATCAGCGATTCGACGCCGGCCGCGACCTTTGGTTATGTGGCGCGCGAACTGGGGCGCCGCAACGTGGCTTTCCTGTGCATCCGCGAACCTTTGAGCGAAGGCCGCCTGTTGCCGCAGCTGAAGCAGGAATTCGGTGGCGTGGTGTTCGCCAATGACGGCTTCACGCAGGACACCGGCGCCACCGTGTTGCGCGCGGGCGAGGCCGATGCCGTGGCTTATGGCGTGTTGTTCATTGCCAATCCGGATCTGCCCGAGCGGTTTGAAGCCAATGCGCCCTTGAACGCGCCGAACCCTTCAACGTTCTATTCCGGAACGGAAGAGGGCTATACGGACTATCCGACGCTGCAGGCGGCGTGAGCGGCTAAAGCAACAATGAAACGGGCCTAACTTCTAATTTCCAGCTATAACTCAAGAACGCCCGCCTAGCGGGGACACCGCGGAGCCGGGTCCCCCGGTCCGCCGGTGTCGCCCCCTCGAGGGGGAGGCGCGTAGCGACTCGGGGTGGGCCTTCCTTCCAGTCCGCTGGTGTCGCCCCTTGGGGGCCGCGCTCCGCGCGGTACGGGGGGGCCTGATTACTTTGTCGACTTGGCGTTCCATTCGAAACCGGCGTGCGCCGAGCCATTGCCCTTGACCGACACCTGGCGAGTCTGCTCATTGCCATCCAAGGTCGCCGACACCTTGTATTCGCCCGGCGGCAGTTTGACCAGCATATAGGGACCACCGCTGGTGGCGGTCAATACTGAGCCCCCCTTGGCATCGGTGATCACGACCTTCACGTCAGCCGTGTAGTCATTCTTGCCGTCGAGCTTGCGCGCGAACAGCAGCGACAGGGGATAGCTTTTCTCGGCCGCCTTGAGGGACTGCGATTCGTCCAGCCCGATACCACCGGTGACGTACTCGACGTTGCCTTGCTTCTGCGTTTCGGGCAAAGCGGCGTGGGCGCCGGACATGCTGGCGGCCCAGAGCAGGGCGCCGGCCAGGGCGGTGACCATGAGGGGACGGTAAAGCTGCATTTGCGTACGGCCGCCGGCACGCTGGGAAGCCGCCCTCCGCGCCAGACTATGAGTCGATACTTGTTTCATGGTGCTCTCCACTGGGTGTACTACGTGTTTCGATGGGCTGAGTCGAGAAAAGTTCTCTTGCTGAGCAAGCGCCATACCCGCGCCCCGGACAGGCCGGCGGCGGCCAGGCCCCAAGCACCAAGCGAAATTCAGGCAAAATTCGGCTTCGTCTTTCGCGACGACTCGGAAATATGGCAAAACTAAATATCGTGCATCTCCAGACCCTGTGCCATATCGCACAGCTCGGGAGCTTCCAGGCCGCCGCCGACCATATGTATACGACCCAGCCCACGGTCTCGGCGCGCATGCGCGAGCTGGAAGGGCGTCTGGGTTTTCCGGTCTTCCACAAGCGTGGCCGCAAGATGGACTTGACCACGCAGGGCCGCGAGCTGGTCCAGCAGATCAAGCCGCTGCTGGCGGCCATCGATGACGTTATTTATTCGCTCGATGACGCGACGCATGCGTCAGGCCTTATCTGCCTGGGCATCGCTGGCCTGGTCGGACAGACCTGGTTTCCCCAGTTCATCACGGCCGCCCGTGCCGCCATGCCGCAACTGAGCTTCGACGTGGAGGTGGGACAGACGTCACTCAGCGTGAGCAAGCTCGAAGCCGGGCACCTGGATCTGGTGTTCATGGCCACGCCTTCGCTGACGTCGGACCGCTTTCACGTGGAGCCGATCGGCGCTGTCGATGTGATGCTGGTGGGGGCGCCGGGACTGGTCGGCCAGGAGGGAGGGCAGTCGCAGGCGAGCTGGCTGGACTTGTTGCGTAGCAAGCCGGTGTGGTCGCTGTCGAAAGAATCGCCCATGTATCCGATCCTGATGAAGATCATCAAGGACCACAACCTGCGGATCAAAGTCGATATCTGCAGCAATATCCTGACCCTCAAGCAATTGATATGCAGCGGCACCGGCGTCGGTTTGATGACCTATCCGCTGGTGGAAGCGGAACTCAAGCGCGGTGAACTGGTGGTGTTGAAAGACGCGCCGCCGTTTCCGCAGATTTCCTTCAACGCCGCGTGGGGCGTGGATCAAAGCCAGACAGTGATCCGCAAGCTGGTGAATCTGGCCAAGACGATTTCCTCGTTTGGCTGAGGGCGCAGAAGTTGCGCGGACGCCGGGATCCCGGCGTCCTTGATCGGGCTTTACATCACTCCGGCTTCACGCCCGCGTCGGTCAACAGCTTGTGCCAGCGCGTCACTTCATCGGCCAGCAGTTTCTGCGAACCATCCAGGCTGCGGTGTTCGGCGACGGGCACGGTCACGCCCATTTCCTTGTAGCGTTGCAGCAGCTCAGGCCGGGTCAGGGTCTTGTTGATGGCCGCATTCAGCTTTTCCACCACGTCGGACGGCACACCTTTCTTCACCAACATCATGTTCCAGATCACGTACTTGAGATCCTTGTGCGAGGTCTCGCTGGCGGCGGGCACATTGGGCAGCACGCTGACGCGTTCCTCGGCCAGCACCATCAGCCCCTTGATCTTGCCGGTCGAGATCGAGCCGACCGCGGTGCTGCTGCTTTCCACGGTGTAGTCGATCTGGCCTGCCATGACGTCGGACGTGGCTTGCGCGGCGCCGCGGTAGTGCACTGGCGTCACATTGATACCCAGTTTCGCATTGAGCAGCATGCCGCCCAGGAACGCGCCGGAGCCGATGCCGGCATCGCCGAAGTTCATCTTCGCGGCATTGGCCTTGGCATAGGCGGCGAACTCATCGAAATTCGATGCCGGGAAATTGGACCGCACCGACAGCACTTGCGGCGCGTCGCCGACCGATGCCAGCGGCGTGAAGTCCTTGATGATGTCGTAGGGCAGGGTCTTGTAGACCGACGCATTGGCAGCCAGCGTGCCGACGTTGCCGAGCAGCAGCGTATAGCCGTCCGTCGTGCCGCGCGCGACGCGGGACTGTCCCACCGTGCCGCCGGCGCCGGGGTAGTTTTCGACGATGATGGTCTGCTTCAATTCCTTGGACAGGTTGTCGGCGATGGTGCGCGCCAGCACGTCCGTGGCGCCGCCGGCGGTATAGGGGACCACCAGGCTGATGGGCCGCTCGGGATAGGCGCCGGCGTGGGCGGCGACGGCGAAGGCCATGCCGATGGCGGCAACGCCGGCACGAAGCAGGCGGCCCGGGCGATTATTGTTGTTTTGCTTGCTGTTCATTTTATGTGTCTCCTTGGTTTTAAAAATATATGCCGGACGTTCGCGACGGCAAGCCGCTGCCGTCGCGCCCCGGATGTGGTGCGATTGCTTCTTTCCTGATGTGGACGGTTTGTTTAAGCGGGGTCGTTCAGCGAGAACGTCACGATCTTTTCGTCCGTCATGTCGCGGATGGCGTATTTCGGCCCCTCGAAGCCGTAGCCGCTGTCCTTGACGCCGCCATAAGGCATGCCGTCGTTGCGCGAGCTGGACGTCTCGTTGACGTGCAGGCCGCCGACGCGCAGTTGGCGCGCCATGTAGAAGGCGGTGTTGACATCGTTGGTGAAGACACCAGCTGCCAGGCCGTAGGGCGTGGCGTTGATGCTTTCGATGACTTCGGACACCTTGTCGAAGGGCAGCAGCGTGACCACCGGGGCGAAGATTTCCTGGTCGACCACTTTCATGCCCACGCGCACGTCGGCCAGAATGGTCGGCTGCAGCACGGACTTGTCGCGCTTGCCGCCGGCGACGACGCGCGCGCCCATGGCGACGGCTTCATTCACCCACGACTCGGCGCGGATGGCTTCCTTTTCGGCGATCATGGGGCCGACGTCGATGCCGGCGGCGCGCGGGTCGCCGCTCTTGAGCGCGCGCGTGGCTTGTTCCAGCCGCGCCGTGACCTCTTCGATGCGGGACTTGGCCACATACAGGCGTTGGATCGACGTGCAGACCTGGCCTGCCTTGCGGAAGGTGGCGCGCAGGATGCGCGGCAGCGCCAGTTCGATATCGGCGTCGTCGCAGATCACGGTGCAGGCGATGCTGCCCAGCTCCAGCTGGGTACGGCGGCGGCCGGCCTTCTGCTGGATGATGCGGCCCACGCGGGTGCTGCCCGTGAAGGTGTAGAAATTGATGTCCTGTTCGTCCAGCAGCCATTCGCCGGCCTCGGCGCCTTCGCCCTGGATCAGGGACAGCAGTTCGGCGGGCCAGCCGGCTTCAAGCAGCACGTCGCAGATCAGGCTGGCCGTCAGGGGCGTGTAGCCGGACGGCTTGAGGATCACCGCGTTACCTGCCGCGATGGCCGGCGCGATCTTGTGCAGCAGGGCGTTGAACGGGGCATTGAAGGGGGTGATGGCGCAGACGATGCCGACCGGCGTGCGCAGCGTGAAGGCGATGCGGTCCTTCTGGCCCGGATTGCCGTCCATGGGGATCATTTCGCCGCAGATGCGCTTGGCTTCTTCGGCGGAGATTTCCAGGGTGTCCAGGCCGCGGGCGATCTCATTGGTCGTTTCGGCGGCCGTGAAGCCGGCTTCCAGGGCCATGATGTCGACGAACTGCTGCTTGCGGGACTGGATGATCTCCGCCGCCTTGCGCAGGATGCGCGCGCGTTCGTAGCCGTCCGGCACTTTCTTCAGGTTTGCGCGCGCGGTGGTCACGGCCCGCTGGATATTGGCGTGGGAGGTCTGGTCGACCTGGGCGATGGCCGCGCCGGAAAAGCGGTCATGGACGGTGAAGGTGGCGCCGCTGCTGACGCGCTCGCCGGCGATCAGGCTGAGCGGGGAAACGGCTTTGAGAATCTCGGTGGCGTTCTGGGACATTGTCTATCTCCTGTGATTTGAATGAGGGGGTGGCGGTGCTGTGCGCGGCTGGCTGTCGCGGCGCTAGGCTGCTTGATTCGCCAGGATCAGGTCCGCGGCCTTCTCGCCTATCATCAGACTGGCCGCCAGGGTGTTGGCCGACGGGACTTGCGGCATGATGGACGCGTCGGCGATACGCAGGTTTTCCAGGCCATGGACGCGCAGCGTGGCGTCCACCACGGCCATGGGGTCTTCGCGGCGACCCATCTTGCAGGTGCCCACCATGTGATAGCCGGTCGTGCCTTTCTGCCTGGCGTAATCCAGCCATTCGTCGTCGCTGGTGACGTCCTTGCCCGGTTGCAGCTCCTGCACCAGGTAGGGGGCCATGGCCGATGTCGCCATCAGCTGACGCGCGAGCTTCAGCGCTTCAACGACGGTGCGCTGGTCCAGTTCGTGGTCGAGGAAATTCGGCTGGACCAGGGGGGCCGACAAGGGATCATTCGACTGGATGTGGACGTAGCCACTGCTTTCCGGCCGCTGCTGGCGGGCGCCGGTGCTCATGCCCGGCAGGTCGTCGAGTACGTAATTACTGCCGGGCTTGTAGCTGGCCGGGGTGAAGAGCACCTGGATGTCGCCGCGGTTGGGGCTGTAGCGGGTACTCCAGAAGACGTGCACCATCGACGGGCTCAGGCTGAGGATGCTGGGCTTGCCCATGAACCAGCGCATGACTTCGCGGCCCAGGCGCCAGCCTTTGGACAGCTCGTTCAGCGTGGTGACCGACTTCGCGCGGGAAATGCTGCGCACGGTGTAGTGGTCGCGGAAGTTGGCGCCCACGCCGGCCAGGGCGTGCTTGACCGTAATGCCGTGTTGCGCGAGCAGGGCTTGCGGGCCGATGCCGGAAAGCTGCAGGAGCTTGGGCGAGTTGACGGCGCCCGCGCTGATGATTACCTCGTGGTTGGCGTAGAGCGTGTGCGTGACACCGTTGCGGGTGTATTTCACGCCGATGGCGCGCTTGCCTTCGAAGAGGATTTCCGAGACCAGGGCTTCGGACTTGAGCGTGACCCGGCCGGTCTTGATGGCGGGGCGCAGGAAGGCGTCGGAGCAATTGACGCGCTTGTTCTTGTAGATATAGCGCTGGAAATAGCCGGCGCCGGTTTGTTCTTCGCCGTTGTAGTCCGGGTTGACGGGGATGCCGGACTCTTCACAGCCCTTGATGAAGGCGTCGCACAGGGGCGATGTCCAGTCGGGGTTGGTGATGGGGAGTTCGCCCGCCGTGCCACGGAAGGTGGGGTCGGCGGGGCCCAGGCGGCGTTCGGAGCGTTTGAAGTAGGGCAGGACGTCGGCGTAGCCCCAGCCGGGATTGCCCCATTTTTCCCAGTCGTCGAAGTCTTCGCGCTGACCGCGTGAGTAGACCAGGCCGTTGACCGAGCTGGATCCGCCCACCACGCGGCCTTGCGGCATGGCGATCTTGCGGTTGTGGGTGGCGGGGGCGGGTTCCGTCTGGAGATTCCAGGTGATCTTGCCGCCGTAGAGGGTTTTGACGAAACCGGCGGGGACACGGATGAAGAAGTCCTTGTCCTCACAGCCGGCTTCCAGGACGCAGATACTGCGGTGGGTGCGTTCGCTCAGGCGCCTGGCGATGACCGAGCCTGCCGGGCCTGAGCCGACGATTATGTAGTCTACGTATTCATTCATTTGCCCTGCGCGGTGCCTCCGGAAATGCTTTTATTTGATTTCCGGGTAGGCTAAGGGGGCGGATATATTCAAACAATCAATATTTTTGTATGGATATACATTGAGTTTTTTGATGTGATGGTGCGCTCCCTAGGGCCGCCTGCCTCGTCAGGAGTGTGCGTATTCCGGGGTTAAAGCCTGCATCTGCGTGGCCAGCAGATGCTGGAATTCGTCAGCCAACGCCATGGGGACGGCGTTCTCCGGCCGCATGCACGCGTATTGGGACTGCAGGCGCTCCTCAAGCGGTCGCTGCACGATGTGAGCATCATCCCCTGGCATGGGCGTCCATGCCGACACCAGGCCGATACCCGCCCCTTCCGCGACCAACGCACACACCAACGGCGAGGTCGGCGTCTCCGCGACTACGTCAGGCGTAATGCCCTGGCGATTGAACGCATCGTCGATCTGGTAGCGCAGATAGCTTTGCGGGGAGGGCAGCACGAGCCGCTCACCGTCCAGGTCGCGCAAGGCGATCCGCTTTTGTCCAGCAAGCCTGTGACGGGCCGGCAAGACTGCAACGATGTTGCTGGCCGGCAAAGGCTGCACGCTTACCCCGGACTTGGACATCGGCAATTCGACCACGCCGATATCGAACTGCCTGGTCGCCACCAGTTCCGCAATCTGCGTCGAGGGCAAGGTCTGCACGAAGACCCGAACCTTCGGGCGCGTTTGCAGGAAGAGCGCGATCACCTTGGGTATGAACCATTGCGCCAGCGCGGGCAGGGTCGCCACGCGCAGCGCACCGGCGCGGTGATGGCCGATGTCGTAGGCCACCTGCGTGATCCGATCGATGCCGGCATAAAGCTGTTCCACCTCCCGATACAGGGCTTCGGCTTCCGACGTCGGCACCAGTCGCCGCCCTTTGCGCTGGAACAAGGCATACCCCAGCCGCAGTTCCAGCAGCGCGATCGTGCGGCTGACGCCAGGCTGCGTCACATTCAGCAGCTTGGCCCCACCCACGACGCTGCCGGAAATCATGACCGCCCGGAATGCCTCGATATGGCGCATGTTTATTTCGATTTTCATCTATACCTCAAAGACATAAGCAGGAGTCGTTTCTTCACTATTTTTCAGAAATTGGCCCGCCTATCATTCGAAAAACTGCAAGAAACACGCAGGAAAAGCCACCAATGGCTCGCCCATGATGCCGACGAAAAAATATGCTGACAAGTAATGTTCCAGGGATTCCAGGGGCCGAGCCCGCCGCCGCGCCAGCCGCCGGTATGGGCTTGCGGCTTGGCGAGTATGTCGCCGGCATGGCAGCTCGCGACCTCGATGCGCGGACCATGGAGGCAACATGGCGTTGCCTTCTGGACGCGCTTGCCAGCGCGGCTGCCGCGGCGGACCTGCCCGCCGTGCAAGCGGCGCAAGCGACCGGGCTGGCCTTGTATGGAGCAGGCCGGTCTTCGCTGTGGTTCACGGGCAAGACGGGTAGCGCTGCCGCGGCGTCATTCGCCAACAGCGCGGCAACGGCCGCGCTCGACCTGGACGATGGCTATCGTCAGGCGCGCGGGCATCCAGGCGCGGCAGTAATTCCCACCGTGCTGTCCCTGGCGGACGAGCTACCCGGGCACACTGTCCAAGATCTGTTGACGGCAGTTGTTGTCGGCTACGAGGTGGGCCTGCGTCTGGCCATGTCCAGACCTGCCTATGCCCCGTCGGGCGCCTGGTCCGGCTACGCCGTGGTGGCAGCGGCCGGAAAGATGCTGGGCCTGCATCCCGGTGTTATCGCGCATGCCTTGGCGATCGCGGCCCAGACGGCTCCCGCCTTGCCTGCCCTGGCCGGCCTTGCAGGCTCCGACGTGAAGGAAGGCATTCCGGCTGGTGTCGCCGCCGGGTGGACGGCGCTACGCCTGGCCATGGCCGGATACGCCGGCCCGCTCGCCGTGCTCGATGACAGGCGGCTTTTCGACCCGGACGTCCTGCTGCACGGCCTGGGTAAAACGCCTCTGATCCAGGGGGTGTACTTCAAGCCTTTCGGATGCTGCCGCCATATCCATGCGCCACTGGAAGGGTGGTTGCATCTGCAGGCCGCGCACGGCCTGCATGCGCGGGATATTGCAGACATGCAGGTCCGCACCTATCGCGCCACCTTCAACCTGGCCAACAGTGCGACCCCCAGCACGCTGGTGGAGGCGCAGTACAGCGTTCCCTATTGCCTGGGTTTGTGCGCGGTACATGGCGGCGACGCCTTGCTTCCGCTGGAAGGAAGTCACCTCGGCGATGCGACCGTACGCGAGCTGGCGGCACGGATCACGGTGATACACGACGCCGATATCGAGCCGCTTTTTCCAGCACGTTCACCGGCCAGCGTGACCATCACGCTTCGCAACGGCCAGCGTCTGGCATCGCCGGTCATGGATCCGCGGGGAGATCCCGCCACGCCGATGGCATGGGGCGACCTGGAACGCAAGTTTCGCGTGGCCACCCGGTGCGGATTGTCTTCGGCTCGGCAGCAGGCGGTTCTCGATGCCATTGCCGGATTGCGCAATGGCGATAGCGATAGCGGACCGTTGTTACGCACGCTGGGCCTGCCGGGTCGGACAGTGGCGTGACGAGCGCGACGAATACAGCAATCACTCACAACAACACAGCAAGGGATAGGCACCATGAACCACACGACCAACGATATGAACCGTCGCCGGCGCGCGCTGCTGCGTTCGAGCCTGGTGTTCGGCGCCTTGACGGTGACTGGAACCAGCATGGCCCAGGATTTCCCCATCAAGCCCATCCGACTCATCGTGCCGGCGCCGCCGGGCGGGGGCACGGACGCGATGGCAAGGCTGATGGCCAACGCCTTGGCTGAGTCCGTCAAATGGAACGTCATCGCCGAGAATCGGCCCGGGGGCGGCGGGAATATCGGCTTCGACCAGACCTTTCGCGCGGGGCCGGACGGCTACACCCTGGCTCTGGGCGAATCCAGCAACATGATCGTCAACGAGTTTCTCTATCACCGAATTCCGTACAACATCGAGAAGGACATGCAGCCCATTGCCTTGCTCGCCAAGGTGCCGCTGGTCCTGATCACGTCCGTCAATGGACCCTATGACAGCGTGGAAAAACTCGTGGCGGCAGGCAAGAAAGCGACGGTTTCGTTTGCCTCCTCCGGCAACGGCACCTTGGCGCATCTGGTCGGCGAACTGTGGAAGCGCCAGGCTGGCCTCAATATGCTGCACGTCCCGTACCGCGGCGCGGCGCCGGCCATGACGGACCTGATCGGTGGCCAGGTCGATATGTTCTTTGCCTCGGTACCGGTGGCGCTGCCCATGATCCAGGGCGGCAAGGTGCGCGCGCTGGCGGTGACGGCGCCGGAACGCCTGAGCACCTTGAAAGATGTGCCGACGATGGCGCAGGCCGGCTTTCGAGGCATGGAAGCCAGTGTCGTGTTCGGTCTGGTCGGGCCAGCGGGAATTTCCGCCGGGGTCGCGAGCGAGATCAACGCGCAAGTGAACAAGGCGATGCAAAGCTCCGCGGTCGCCAAGCAACTGCTGGTCATGGGTGTGGACCGCACGCCCGGCACTTTCGGTGGCGACCCCGCGTCCTTTGCCGCGCTGTTGCGCGAGGAGCGCGCCAAATGGGCGCCCGTGGTCAAGGCGTCGGGCGCGCAGGTCGATTAGCAAGGGGCGTCACGACGTCCAACGATCCCGTTCACTCTCCCGCTCCCGTTCCCAATCCCGTTCATACATTCCTGATCACCAGGAGGTTGCGCCATGCATCCTAAGCCGACCCTCGTTCCCACTTACGCCTTGTTCCGGCCCCGTGCCCGTCCGCTGCCCCTTCGCTTCGCGGCAAGCGCAATGCTGCTTGCCTGCTTCCACATGCCCGCATGGGCGTCCGCCATGTCGCAAGACAAGATCGTCGCGATGAGTCTTCCGGAGTTGCGCGTGGCGCTGGATTCCGGCGCGTTGAGTGCCGAGGCGCTGGTGGGCGCTTATCTGGCGCGCATCGACGCCGGCGATCGTCTCGAACGAGGGCCCCATGCCGTCATTCAGGTCAACTCACATGCCATGGAGCAGGCGAAGGCCTGGGACGCTCAACGTGCCCAGCCCGGCGCGGGCAATTCCGGCGCGCCGCTGGCCGGCATTCCGTTCCTGGCAAAGGACAACTACGACGCCGCGGGCATGCCCACAACGGGCGGCTCGCTTGCATTGCGCACGTCGACACCGGCAACGAACGCGTTCGTCATCCAGCGCCTGCTGGACCAGGGGGCCATTCTGCTGGGCAAGACCAACCTGTCCGAATTGGCGGCTTCCTACGGCTGGTATGGGTATAGCTCGGTAGGCGGTCAGACCCTGAATCCATACAACCCGCTACGGACCGCGGATGGCTCCAGCAGCGGTTCTGCCGCTGCCGTCGCCGAGCAGTTCGCGCCTTTCGCGCTGGGCACCGATACGACCGGTTCCATACGTGCGCCAGCCAGCGTGACCGCGATGGTGGGGATGCGGACAACCATGGGGCTGGTGAGCCGCTCCGGGATCATTCCCATGTCGCTTACGTCGGACGTGGCGGGCGCGATCACGCGCAGCGTGGAGGATCAGGCCATCGTGCTCGACGCGATCCAGGGCGAGGACAAGCAAGACGGCTCGACGGTGGGCGCCGCGAGCACCCCGGCAAGCCTGGCCACCGGCCTTGCCGGCGCCAGTCTTGCAGGCAAGTCGATTGCCGTGGTGGACAACTTCGACGGCGGCAGCCCCGATGTGGACGACGTCAAGCGCCAGGCTGTCGCATCGATGGAGAAGGCCGGCGCCCGCATCACCCATGTTCGCCTTTCCGGTGACTTCGCCACTTTGCAGGCCGATCTGCTGGGTCCGATCGGCCTCGCGGAATTCCGTCCGCAGTTCGATGCCTACCTGGCAACCTTGCCAGCCGACCAGCCCCATGATCTGCCGGCGTTCCTGCGAGTGCTGGACGGTCTGACCGGAAAGGGCAGCAAGGTGATCAACCCCGGCCGCTACAAAGGGCTGGTGGAGAACCTGGAGACCCGTACAACGGATTCGCCGGCGTACATCAAAATGCTCAGTGTCGTGATTCCCGACTTGAAGCGCCGGCTGCTTGCCGTGATGGACCAAGGCGGCTATGACGCGCTGGTCTTCCCGACGATCGCGTGCACGGCACCCGTTGTTCCGGGCAAGGCCGATGCCACCTTCGTGTGCAAGTCCTACGCCTACGCCGCCGGGAAGATCTCATCGGCGACCGGTTTTCCCGAGGTCACCGTGAACGGGGGCTGGGCGCCGGGCAATATGCCTGTCGGGATTTCTTTCCTTGGCCGGCCGGGCGACGACGCGCGCCTGCTGGCCTTGGCTGCCGCGTTCGAGCGTGGTGACGCCGGTACCGCCGCCAGGTTGGCGCGCGAGCGCAACATCAAGCCGCAATAAGGCCTTGGGATATGCAAGCCGATTTCGATACCTTGGTCGTGGGCGGCGGCGTGGTGGGTCTGTCCGTCGCTTACGGGCTGGTCCGTGCTGGCGATACCGTTTGCGTGCTGGATGGCCAGGACGACGCGTTGCGCGCGTCGCGCGGGAATTTCGGCCTGATCTGGGTGCAAGGGAAGGGCCTGGGCAATCCCGACTACGCGCATTGGACCATGCAGGCGGCGCAACGTTGGGGCGCGTTCGCGGCCGATCTGGAAGCGCTGACTGGCGTCGATGTCGAGTTGCGCCAACCCGGTGGCCTGACGGTGGGCGTCGATGACGATGCCTTGACTGCTTCAAGCCGGAAGCTCGATGCACTGGGAACCGCGCTGGGTATCGCCTACCCCTACGAGAGACTGGACCTGCAGGCCCTGCGTGAACGAATTCCCGAAATTGGACCCGCTGTCGCGGGCGCCATTTATTGCCCGCTTGATGGTCACGTGAGCCCGCTTCGTACCTTGCGGGCGCTGACGCAAGGCTTCCGTGCCCTGGGCGGGCGGCATGAATCCGGCGTGCAGGTTCAGCAGATCGAGTGCCTGGATAGTGCTTTCCGGGTCCAGGCAGGCGATCGCCGCTATCACGCGCGCCGCGTCGTACTGGCGGCGGGGCTGTCGAACCAGGCGCTGGCCTTGCAAGTGGGACTCGACATTCCCGTGAAACCCATACGCGGGCAGTTGCTGGTGAGCGAGCGCGTTGCGCCTTTCCTGAACTACCCATGCCACGACGTACGGCAGACCGGTGAGGGCGTGGTGCAGATCGGCGGCTCCAAGGAGGACGTTGGCGTCGACGATGGCACGACGATCGAAGTCATGGCGCGCATCGCGGCGCACGCGGTGCGCTGTTTTCCCTTGCTGTCCGACGTGAACATGGTGCGAACGTGGGGCGCCTTGCGGGTGATGAGCCCGGATGGCTATCCCATTTATCAGGAGTCGGCGCGCTGTCCGGGAGCGTTCGCGGTGACGTGCCACAGCGGCATCACGCTGGCGCCCGTGCATGCAGGTCCCTTGGCGGACTGGATACGGACAGGAGTTCGGCCTATGCATATAGAGAGTTTCAAGGCGGATCGCTTTCATGTTCAAACCCATTGATTCCCGCGCCGCCAGGCAGCTTCCGACGGTGGCCATCCATATCGATGGCCGGGCCGTGCGGGTCGCAGCGGGCCAACCCTTGGCCACGGCTTTGCTGGCGGAGGATGCGCTGCCTTTACGCTATACGGCGGTTTCCGGCGCGCCGCGCGCGCCTCTTTGTCTGATGGGCGTCTGCTTCGAATGCCTGGTGGAAGTCGACGGCAGGCGCAACGTGCAGTCCTGCATGGTCGAAGTGCGCGAGGGGATGCAGGTCAGGCGTCTTAACGGTGCGCCGCGAGCAGGGGGCATGGTATGAGCGCCTATACGCATGATCTTGTGATCATCGGTGCAGGGCCGGCGGGCATGTCAGCCGCCGTCACGGCGCGGCAGCAGGGCCTGAGCGTGGTCGTGCTGGACGAACAGCCGCGCCCCGGTGGGCAGGTCTATCGCGACGTGACGAAGGCGTCGCCAGCCGTGGCCCGCTTGCTCGGGCCGGCATACCGGTACGGCAATGCGCTCGCACGGCGTTATGCGGATTCAGGCGCGGAAGTGCGGCCGGGTTCGCTGGTATGGGATATCGCACAGGACCTGACGGTGACTGCCCAGCAGGCAAATCTATCCTTCAGCGTGCGGGCGCCTCAGCTGCTGATCGCCAGCGGGGCCATGGAGCATCCGTCTCCGTTGCCAGGCTGGACTCTTCCTGGCGTGATGAACGCGGGCGCGGCGCAGATCGCGATGAAGACATCCGCAAGCATTCCGGATGGGCGCGCCGTCCTGGTGGGGGGCGGACCGTTGCTATTGCTCGTGGCGTGCCAGCTGTTGCGGGCCGGTGGGCGGATCGCCGGTATCGTGGATACCATGCCGGCGGGCAACCGTGGTGCCGCGCTACCGCACCTGCCGGCAGCGCTGGGCGCGCCCGCGATGCTGGCGAAGGGTCTGGGGATGCTTGGGACGCTGTGGCGTGCCGGCGTGCCCGTGTTCCGGCGGGCCGAAGACGTGAGGATGGAGGAAGCGGACGGCAGTCGACGGGTCGGCGCGGTCTCGTTTTCCAGCGAGGGAAGGCGCCAGCGCCTGGATGCCGATGTCGTGCTGTTGCACCATGGCGTGGTGCCGAACACGCAGATCACGCGTCTGCTCCGTGTGGCGCATCAATGGAGCGATAGTCAAGGGTGTTGGCATCCTGCCGTGGACGCATGGGGGGAAACCTCCTTGCCCGGCTGCCGCGTGGCGGGGGATGGCGCCGCCATCGCGGGGGCGCTCGCGGCGGAGGCTAGCGGTGCGATTGCCGCATTGGGCGCCGCCGTGGCAGTCGGCCGGCTGGAGACGGGGAAGGCAGCGACGCTTGCCGGTCCGTGGCGAGCGCGTTTGTCGCGGCAATCGCGGATTCGTCCTTTCCTGGATGCCTTGTACCGGCCTCCGGCGTGGTTGATCGATTGCGCCGACGATACTTTGGTGTGCCGCTGCGAAGAAGTGACCGCCGGCCAGGTGAGGGAAATGGCGCGGCTGGGTTGCCAGGGACCGAATCAGACAAAATTCTTCAGCCGCTGCGGCATGGGGCCTTGCCAGGGACGCATGTGCGGCCTGACGGTTACGCAAATCCTGGCGCGGTCAGTGGGGCGCGACCCGGCGGATGTGGGGGCTTATCGAATTCGGGCACCTTTGAAGCCGGTGACCCTTGGCTCCGTGGCGGCATTGGCCGAGCCGGACAGGATCACGCTTCCGCCTGCCGGATAGCGACGATTCACGGCTCGCCGGCACGTGCGCCGCCGCGAGTGGCGCTGCGGATGCCGCTGCGAATGCGTTAGCGGGCAAGGTGGACGGGGTAGCGGAGGTCTACGTCGCCGAGGGCGGTGCCGTCGGGGGCGAAGCGGCGTTCATGCAAGAGGCAGTGTTGGGCCGACAAGGCCATGACGCTGGAGCTGCGGGTGCCGTAGACAGGATCGACGATGAAAGGGCTGCTCAGGAAGCGTTCGCGGTCCAGACCTATGCCGGTGTCGGGCAGCTCAGCATCCGGCGCGACCGAGCGATCGGCCAGGGCCAGCAGCAGTCCCTCAATGTCCAACGGGGCGAATTCTTGCGGCCAACGCTCAGCATCCGCAAGCGAACCCCCGTGCAGCAAGCGTTCAGCGTCCGGTGGCGTACGCTGTCGCAGCAAGCGTTCAGCATCCTCCCGCGAACCCTCCCGCAGCAAGCGCGTAAACGCCGCCTTGGTGCGGGCCAGCTTGGGCCACGGCGTGTCCAGCAAATGATTCGATAAGGCATAGATCCCGGGCGGCAAGGCCCGGGCCGGTGCGCCCCGGTTGCTGCAATACCAGGCACCGGAAAGATCCCCAACGATCAGGTTGTAGCCGTTGTACCGCTCCCCGACCGCATCGACACGCGCCGCATACGTCGCGGGCGTCTCATCACCCCGCAGGAAGTCCCCGACCAGATCCCCCCGCGAAGGGGCATCCGGCAACACCCGCATGGGATCACGGAAGTTCGTCACCAAGGCATAGCGCCCGCCGCGCGTCATCCCCATCCAGGTTCCCCCAGACTTCAAGTCGCGCCCCGCGACGATGTCCGACCCGTCGTCCCACGGCGCGGCCGGCGCGGTAGGCCGCGCGTGATACTCATCACGATTCGCGGCGATCAGCACCGGCAGATGCGGAAGTTCATGCAGGGCGAGGACGGCAAGGCACATGGGAATCAGCGATATGAGGTCACGTTCAACCGTGGCGTTTACGGGGTACCGACGCTACCTGCGGAACCGGCATCCGCCGTCTCTTCATCTGCATCATCAACCGCCTGTTCCGACGTGAACGACGCCGTCTTCGGCGTGACCAGCCGCAGATAATCATCCGCCCGCATCAATATCGACGAATCCAGCCGTCCAGCGTTGAAGACGATCTCTTCATAGCGCTGCCCCAGCGTGCTGTCCACCAGCAGCTCCAGCTCCGCGTTAAACGAAAAGGGCGGAATCGCGCCTATCTCGCAACCCGTCAGCTCACGCGCCAGATCCCGCGACGCCAACGACGCTTTCTTGCCGCCATATGCTTCGGCAATCGCATCGAGTTTCGCCTGGCGGTCGGCCGGAAAAACCGCCAACACATTGGCCCGCTTGGTCGAGGATATCTTTACCCGGCAGACGAGGGCCTTGGCGCCTTGCCCAACCGCGGTGCCGCGTATCGCGGCGACCGCTTCGGACCGGCCCTCGGCCGCGTGCTGTAGCAGTTTGTAGGTGATGCCCTGTTCATCGAGCAGCGCGCGCAATTGATCGTGGACTTCCATTTGGCAGACGTATGAATAAGCAGACGCGCTACCTTAACCGATTCAGCCATCCGTCGACCGGCTGACCGTTTCCCAGGCATCGATTTCCGCGGCCATGTCCGTCAGCTTGCCGCGCACCAGCGCCAAGGCGTCGCTGCCCAACAGCAGATGCACGGGTGGTTTATCGCTACCGATCACATCCAGCATGGCCCGCGCCGCCTTGGCCGGGTCCCCCAGCTGCTTGCCGTTCTTCTCCTCCCGCGCCTTGCGGATGGGTTCGAACAGCGCGTCGTAGTCCGGTATCGACCGCGGCGTCCGCACCATGGACCGTCCAGCCCAGTCCGTGCGGAATGATCCCGGCGCGACGGCGGTCACCGCGATGCCCAGTGGCCCGACCTCCTTGCTCAATACCTCGGAAATTCCTTCCAACGCGAACTTGCTGCCGCAGTAGTAGGCAATCCCCGGCATGGTGATGAAGCCACCCATGGACGTGATATTCAGGATATGGCCGCGGCGGCGCGCCCGCATGAACGGCAGCACGGCTTTCATCATGGCTACCGCGCCGAAGACATTGACGTCGAATTGCCGCCGCATCTCGTCCAAGGGCGATTCCTCCAGCACCCCTTCGTGCCCGTAGCCGGCGTTATTGACAAGCACGTCGATGGGGCCGACTTCGGCCTCGATGCCGGCGACCACCTTGGGTACCGCATCGACGTCGGTCACGTCCAGGATGCGGCCATGTGCGAGACCCGGCGCCAGCGCCTCGAACTCAGCCAGGACCGACGCACCCCGCACGGTGCCGATCACGCGGTGGCCGTCAGCCAGCGCCTGCTGGGCCAGGGCGCGGCCAAAGCCGCTGCTGACGCCGGTGATGAGGATGGTTTTGTTGGAAGTCATGCGAATCTCCTGATGGAAAATTTCCGAAGAACCTGCATAATATTCAGGCGCCGTGGGATTTCTAAGGCGTATTTTTCTATTATTTATGCCTAATCCTATGAGTCTCAAAATTGCCTAAGCATGTCGGACCCGACCAGGACGCGCACGCGCAGCAACGCATGACCGCCTTGCTGCGCGCGCTGGCCCCGCAAGAGGGCTACAACCTGACGTCGCTGCCCAGTGTCCGCATCCTGCGTTCGGATCGTGCGTTATCCCGCACGCCGGTGCTGTACGACCCTGGCGTCGTCATCGTCTGCCAGGGCCGCAAGCGCGGCTATTTTGGCGACCAGGTCTATGTTTACGACGAGCAGCATTACCTGGCCGTGGCGGTGCCCGTTCCCTTCACCATGGAAACCGACGCCACGCCGGAGCATCCCTTACTGGCCATCTACCTGCATCTGGATTTCCAGCTGGCGACGGAACTGACGATCCAGATCGACAGGCTGGGCAGGCCCATGCGCGATGACACGCCGCAAAGCATGTTCTCCAGTCCCATGGATGAAAACCTGCGCGGTTCGGTCTTGCGTTTTCTTGAAGTCATGAACCGTCCGCTCGACGCGGCGGTGCTCGGCCCCGCGCTGTTGCGCGAGGTGTATTTCCGCATCCTGACGGGATCGCAAGGCGATGCCCTGCGCGCGGCCCTGGCCATGCAGGGTCGCTTCGGCAAGATAGGCAAGGCGCTGCGGCACATCCATGCCCATTACGCCCAGGATCTGGACCTCGCCGTGCTGGCGGGGGAGGCCGGCATGAGCGTGCCCAGCTTCCACACCCATTTCAAGGCCATCACGCGGGCGTCGCCGATGCAGTACGTAAAGTCGACCCGCCTGCATCAGGCGCGGCTGTTGATGGTGCGCCAGGACATGACCGTGGAAGCGGCCTGCAACGCCGTCGGCTATGCGAGCCCGTCCCAGTTCAACCGGGAATTCAAACGCCTGTTCGGCAGCACGCCGGCGGCGGAGACCCGCCGCATGCGGGAAAGCTTCGCCGTGCCGCCCGCGCATGCGGGGTCGGAATTTGTCTCTTCGCATTAAATAGTCCCCTGGAGCGCCGGCCTGTCGATCCGAAGCGCTGCCGATCGCCAGCATGGATAGAATGATGCTGGCTGACTAACATGCATGACGATGCGGAGCCCGCGCCGTCATGGAAGGCCGGCGCATCCTGTTTCCTGGAGAGTGAGATGACTGCACATATGCCGCGGCGCGTCGATGCGCTGACTGACCTGGTCGATTCCCAGGGTTTGCTTACGCCGACGACGGTGTCGGATTACGAGCATTTCGTCGACGAACAATGGCTGCCCAGCAATGGGGCACGCCTGTGCGCGAAGGCCTGGACCGACCCTGAATTCAAGCAGCGCCTGCTGAAAGACGGCAAGGCCGCTGCCGCCGAGCTGGGCATGGCCATGCCCGAGCATCACGGCAGCCTGGTGGTGCTGGAGAACACTCCCTCGGTGCATAACGTGATCTGTTGCACGCTCTGTTCCTGTACGGCGTTCACGATCATCGGCATGCCTCCGGGCTGGTATAAGGACCTGGACTACCGCGCGCGCGTCGTCCGTGAAGCCCGCAGCGTGCTCAGGGAATTGGGCTTGGACCTGCCCGAAAACATGGCCATCCGGGTCTGGGACACAACGGCGGACACGCGCTATATGGTGCTGCCCTTGCGCCCCGAGAATAGCGAAGACTGGACGGTCGAGCAGCTTGCGGCAAGCGTGACGCAAGACGCGCTGATCGGTGTGGCACGCCTGGAGCAGGCATTCAATCAAACCGCTCAGCCGCGGTAAGGAGGCATCATGGATGGAGTACATGATCTCGGCGGCCGCCAGGGCTTCGGTCCGGTCAGTGCCGACGATTCAGAGTCCTTTCACGAGGCGTGGGAGAAGAAGATCAATGCCGTCAGCGGGCGCCTGGTGGGACAGCATGTGTACAACATGGACGAGTACCGGCACGCGATCGAGCGCATGGATCCGCGCCATTACGTCAGCGCTTCGTATTACGAGCGTGTCTTCACCGCGGTAGCGACGTTACTGGTCGAGAAGGGCGTGATCAAGGCCGAGGAACTGAACGAGCTGGCGGGCGAGGCCGTGCCTTTGTCACGTGCCGCCAAGCCGGGCCGTGCCGGCGCGGACGACCTGCCCGAGCTGGCCATCGGCGATACCGTACGCGTGCGCAACGATTTCGTTGGTGGTCATGTGCGCATGCCTGCCTATATCCGTGGCAAGACGGGCACGATCGTTGGCGTTTCGCCGCTTTATCCCTTTCCGGATGCGGCGGCGCATGGCATCGAGGCCGCCAGGCAGCGCACTTACGACGTCCGTTTCGACAGCCAGCATCTGTGGCCGGATGCCGCCGAGAGGGCGGACATCCATGTCGGCGTCTTTCATGGCTACCTGGAAAAGGCAGGCTGATCGCCCAGGCTTTACCGCACCGAATCCCCGTAGCGATACTCATGCGTCAGCTTGTCCAGCTGTGCCTTGAGATCCGCGTCCAGCTTGTAGTCCACCGCGGCGAGCGTTTCGTCCAGTTGTTCAGGCTTGCTGGCGCCCAGCAGCGGCGCGGTGATCAAGGGATTGGCCAGCACCCAGGCCAGCGCCAGGCGGGTCAAAGGCACGCCGGCCTGGTCGGCCAGTTTGCCAAGCTGCGCCACGGACTCGAACGCACGGTCGTTCCAGTAGCGGTCCTGGTAGCGTCCGCCGGCGGTGCCCAAGGTGAAGCGGGTGCCCTCGGGCGGCGGGTTGCCGGCCTTGTGCTTGCCGGTCAACATGCCACCGGCCAGCGGGTTGTAGGGGATCACGGCCAGCTGCTCGGCTTCGCAGAGCGGCAGCAGCTCGCGTTCGATCTCGCGGAACAACAGGCTGTAGCGCGGTTGCACGCTGACGAAACGCGTCAGCCGCAGGAAGTCCGCACGGCCCAGCGCGGTAGCCAGGCGCCACGCAAGAAAGTTGGACACGCCCACATAGCGCGCGCGGCCCGATTTCACGATGACGTCCAGCGCTTCGATGGTTTCATCGAGCGGGGTATTGTCGTCGTCGGAATGCAGCTGATACAGGTCGACGTAGTCCGTCTGCAGACGCTTCAAGGACAGGTCGATGGCGTCGAGAAGATGCTTGCGCGACGCGCCTTTGTCCCAATCGTTGGGACCCGTCACGCCAACGGCCTTGGTGGCGACGATGTATTGCTGGCGCCGGCCCTGCAGCCAGCGGCCGACGATTTCTTCGGTGCGTCCTACGGTTTCCTGGGTGCCGCCCAAGGGGTAGACATCCGCGGTGTCGAGGAAGTTGATGCCGCCGTCGGTGGCTTTGTCGAGAATACGTTTGGCCACCGATTCTTCGGTCTGCAAGCCGAAGGTCATGGTGCCCAGTGCCAGGCGGGATACTTTCAGGCCGGTGCGGCCGAATTGGATCTTGGGTATAGCCATCGCGCACATCTCCAGAGCATGTGCGGCCGAAGCCGCGGGACGCGGATGATTCTACGCCCCGCTTACTGACGAAAAGCTATTAGCTTGTAAGCGCCCAAGCCCGCGGGCTCAATCCAATTGGTACTGCGCGGCCGTGACAGCGAAGGCCTGGATGCTCTTGTTCTGCCAGGCCTCGTCGCGATTCAGTTCTTCGGCCAGGATGCGCGCGACTTCCGGCGCGGCATCCAGGGCCGCGCGGCTGTCCAGGAACAATGCACGATTGCGCCGCGCCAGTACGTCTTCCACGCAACGCGCCAGTTCGCTGCGGGCTGCATAACGCACGTGCGCCTCGGTCAAGCCGCTGGCGGCCACCAGCATGCGGTCGGCGCCGGGCAGCGCCCGCACGGCGGACAGGTCGGAGCCGTAGTACGCGTCCGTCGATGTCGGGGTGTTCTGCGCCGGCATCATGCCGGCCGCGCCATGCAAGGGCAGGTTCTGGGTCTGGCAATTGGCATGCGGCAGCATCTGCTCGCGCAACACCGTATCCATCACGTCCTGGGCCATGCGTCGATAGGTGGTCCATTTACCCCCGGTGACAGTGACCAGGCCGCCGTCGGACACCAGGATGGTGTGCTCGCGCGACAGCGACTTGGTATTGCCCACGCCGGTGGCCTTCACCAGCGGACGCAGGCCCGACCACACGCTGGTTACATCCGCGCGGGTAGGCTGGCGGTTCAGATAGCGCCCCGCCGTGGCCAGGATGAAATCGACGTCCGAGCGGGCCGCATCGGGTTCCAGCGGCAGATCGGTGCGCGCGGTATCGGTGGTGCCCACGATGGTGTGGCCGTTCCACGGCACCACGAACAAAACGCGCCCGTCGTCCGTCTTCGGGATGAGGATGGCGCGGTTGCCGGGCAGGAATTCACGCGGCAGGGTCAGGTGCACACCCTGGCTGGGCGCCACCATGACGGGCGCCTTGCGATCTTCCATATGGCGGACTTCATCGACCCACACGCCCGTGGCGTTGATGACGCAGCGCGCGCGCAGCATCAGTTCGGCGCCATTCAGACGATCCCGGGCGAGGACGCCGTCGACCTTGCCCTTGCTTTGCGACAGACCCGTCACGCGCAGATAGTTGACCGCCAGGCCGCCCAGGTCGAACAGGGTGCGCATCAGGCTGATGGCCAGGCGCGCGTCGTCGAACTGGCCGTCGAAATAACGCACACCGCCGCGCAGCGCGTGGCCGCCGACGCTTGCGGCCAGGGTCGGCGCTTCTTCCAGCGTGCTGCGCCGGGACAGCAGGCGGCTCGGCTGCAGATTCAGGCGGCCGGCCAGCATGTCGTACATTTTCAGGCCGATGCCGTAGAAGGGCTGGTCCAGCAGGCTGTAGGCCGGCACCACGAAACCCAGCGGCCAGACCACGTGCGGCGCGTTGCGCGCCAGCAGGCCGCGCTCGTGCAGGGCTTCTCGCACCAGGCTGATGTTGCCTTGGGCCAGATAGCGGACGCCGCCGTGCACCAGCTTGGTGGCCTTGCTCGACGTGCCCTTGGCGAAGTCTTCGCCTTCCACCAGCAGGGTACGGTAGCCACGCGCCGCGGCGTCCACCGCGGTGCCCAGGCCGGTGGCGCCGCCGCCGATGACGATCACATCCCAGGGTTCGACAGTGTCCAGTTGCGCCAGGATGCGGTCGCGCGACGGGGGAGTGATGGGCTTGGGATTGATGTTCATGGCAGGACGGAAAGCACGTTGGTTGTTGCACGGGCGGCGTCATCGGCCGGGGCGCTGGCGATTTCACAGCGCACGCCGGCTTGCTTGATCACGCGGGCCAGGGGTGCTTGCGGCGGCTGGTCGGTGTAGAAACGGTGGACCTGGGAGATATTGGCCAGCTCCACCAGCGCCTGGCGCTGGTATTTGCTGTTGTCGGCGGTGAGCCAGACTTCGCGCGACTGCGCCATGATGGTGCGTGCCACGCTGACTTCGCGCAGGTCGTAATCGCGCAGAGTGCCATCGGCTTCCAGGCCGGAGATGCCGATCACGCCGATGTCCACCTTGAAGCGGCGGATGAATTCGATGGTGGCTTCGCCGATGATGCCGCGGTCGCCGGGACGCATGGTGCCGCCGGCGATGATGACTTCGCAATCCGGGTTGGGCGACAGGATGTCGGCGACGTTCAGATTGTTGGTGATGACGCGCAGGCCACGATGCTGGGTCAGCGCGCGGGCCACGGCTTCGGTGGTGGTCCCAAGATTCAGGATCAGCGAGCAGCCTTCCGGGATGTGGCGGGCCACGGCGACGCCGATGCGGCGCTTGGCGTCGGCATGCAGGGCCTGGCGTTGCTGGTAGGCGATGTTCTCGGTGGTCGATGCTTCGACGCGAACCCCGCCATGGAAGCGGGCCAGCAGGCCTTCCTGGGCCAGCAGGTTGACGTCGCGCCGCACGGTTTGCAGGGTGACGCCGAAGCGCTGGGCCAACGATTCGATCGTGGCCGCGCCGCTTTCGCGGACGGCGTCGATCAGGGCGGATTGGCGGGGATTAAGGGTCATGGGGTCGATCATAAAGCAACAAAAACGAAAAAGAAAGATCGACGTTTGAGTTCGTTATTGTTCGTTTTGGGGATTGCGGCCCGCAACTGCGGGTTCTTGCCGTGGGGCGGCGGATCTGGGCGGCCCCAAATAACAGGGAAATATTTGCGCCGCAGCAATACAAGCTCCACGTCATGGAAGCCCGTAAAACCAGGGGATAACCCCGATCGGAGCGCATTCAATTCGCCGTCAACTGCGTGTGATAATCCCCATCAATTAATGGGGACATTTAATAAACAAGTCAGACAGGGACAAGAAGAAGTGATCGAACTCGGTAATCTGGAAGACATCGTCGCCATCCGCCGCGACCTCCACGCGCACCCCGAAACGGCATACGAGGAAGTGCGCACGGCCAAGGTCGTCGCGGACTATCTGACGGAATGCGGTATCGAGGTCCACACGGGCATCGCCAAGACCGGCGTGGTCGGCGTGCTCAAGTGCGGCACGTCGGACAAGGCCATCATGCTGCGCGCCGACATGGACGCATTGCCGATGCCCGAGGACAACGATTTCGAACACAAATCCCAGGTTCCAGGAAAAATGCACGGCTGCGGCCATGACGGCCACACCGCCATGTTGTTAGCCGCCGCAAAGCATTTGAAACTGGCGGGCGGCTTCGACGGGACGGTGTATTTCGTGTTCCAGCCGGCTGAAGAGAACGGCGGCGCCGGCGCCCGCGCCATGATGAAAGAAGGGCTGTTCGAACGCTTCCCCGCCCAAGCCATCTTCGGCATCCATAACTGGCCAGGCATGCCGGCCGGCAGCTTCAACGTCTGCGCGGGTCCGCTGATGGCGTCCGCCAATGCCTTCAAGATCACCATCACCGGTCGCGGCGGCCATGCCGCGGCACCGCAGGATTGCGCCGATCCCGTGCCCGCGCTGTTCGCCATCGGTACCGCCATCCAGACCATCCTCACCCGCAACAAGCGCCCCCTCGACGCCGCGGTGATCTCCATCACCCAGGTGCAGGCCGGCAACAACGCCACCAACATCATCCCCGGCAGCGTCTGGCTGGGCGGATCCATCCGTGCCTACAGCGCCGACGTGGTCGACCTGATCGAACGCCGCCTCAATGAAATCGCCGCGCCCATCGCCGCCGCGCACGGTTGCCAGGCGGACGTCTATTTCGAACGCCGCTATCCCGCGCTCATCAATTCGCAGGCCGAAACCGACTTCTGCCTGGATGTCATGCGCGAAGTCGTCGGTGAAAAGAATACGCACGTGGTCGACCCCGTCATGGCGTCGGAGGACTTCGCTTTCTTCCTGCAGGACAAGCCCGGCTGCTATGTCTTCCTGGGCGCGGGGGAGGGCGAGCACCGCCACACTGGCCATGGGCTGGGACCGTGTGCGCTGCATAACGGCAGCTACGACTTCAACGACAACCTCATTCCCGTCGGCGCCTCGTATTGGATCCGGCTGGTGCAGCGGTACCTCGCGTGAACACCACGCGCTGAGCATTACCCCCGCGGCAGTCGGCCGTGGGGCGCCACTCTTTGATCAGTAGATAACCATGAACAAGATGATGACGTGGGGAAAAGTCCTGGGCGCGATGACCCTGGCCGCGGCCGCTTCGACGGCTCATGCGCAGGCGGCCTGGCCAGGCAAGGTGGTCACGCTGGTCGTGCCCTATACCGCCGGCGGCACCGCGGACACGCTGGCACGTGGCCTGGGTGAAGCCTTGCGCGCCACCGGGGCGACGGTCATCGTCGAAAACAAGCCGGGCGCGGGCGCCAGCCTGGGCACGGATTTCGTGGCGCGCGCCAAGCCGGACGGCAACACGCTGCTGCTGGCGTCGACCAGCCCCATCACCATCTTCCCCAACCTGACGAGCACGCCCTACGACCCCATCAAAGGCCTGACGCCGATCGCCAGCGTCGGCGTGGGTCCCGTGGCCATCGTCGCGACCAAGGCGTTGAAGGTCGATGACTTCGCCGGGCTGGTCGCGTACGCCAAGAACAATCCCGGCAAGGTCACCTTCGGTGTGCCGGGCCTGGGTTCGGTGGCCCACCTGGGCATGGCCGCGTTGAACAAGCAGGCCGGCATCAAGATGATGCAGGTGCCGTATCGCGGCGGCAGCCAGGCGCTGCCGGACGGCCTGTCCGGCGTGGTGGATCTGCTGGTGCTCAATACCGACGTGCTGCTGCCGCATGTCGCGTCGGGCGCGCTGAAGCCGCTGGCGGTGATGGCGCCGACGCGTCTGGAAGCCTGGCCCAAGGTGCCGACGATGGCTGAGCTCAACCTGCCCAAGATCCAGTACTTCTCGAACTTCGGCTTGTTCGCGCCGGCCAATATGACGCCGGAAGTCGCGCAGGCGCTGCAAGCGGCGATCGACAAGGCCATCGTCACGCCGCAGTACCAGGAAATGTTGAAGAAATACTATCTGCAGCCGGGCACGGGCACGGGTGAGGCCTTCAAGAAACAGGTCAAGGACGAGTACGAAAGCAACAAGCGCCTGATCAAGGAAGAAGACATCCGCATGGAATAAGCCGCGCGGGGCGTGGCGGCATTACCAGAGTCGTAATCGTTTCAGAAATACCAGCGTCCCCAGGCCCAGCGCCACCATGCCACCGAGGATCCACCAGAAGGCCCCCGGTGTCTGCAAGCCTGGCAGGTCGGCCACGTTCATTCCGAAAATCCCGGACAGGAGCGTGGCCGGCATCAGCATCGCGGTCAGCACGGACAGCACCAGCAGATTGCGGTTCATCTCTTCCGACATCTGCGCCGCGATTTCTTCCTGCAGCAGCTTGGCCCGTTCGTACAGGGCATCGATGGCCGCGGACAGATGACTCAGCGTGTCGACACCCTGGGCCAGATGATCCAGGGCCTCGGCTTCGGCCCAGGCCTGGCGCATGGCGGGCAGGCGTCCCAACATGTGACGCTCCGGGTGGACCTGGCGCCGCAGCTCGGCCAGCTGCCGCCGCACCGCGCTAAGCGCGCCACGGTCGCGCTCGCGCCGGTCGGACAGGACGGATGACTCGATATCGTCGACGTCATCGGTCAAGCTTTCCAGGCGCGCGGCATAGCCTTCGCCCAGGCATTCCAGCAGATCGCCGAACAAGGCCGTGGTGCAGCCGTAGCCGCGTCCGTCTTCGACCCGGCGGCGCAGGCGGTCGGTGGATTGCAACGCCCGCGTGCGCACCGTGATCAACAGGCCGTCATTCAAAAAGAAATGCAGCACGCCTTTTTCGGCGTCCTCGGCCTCGGCGTCCATTTTCAGGTCCACCAGCAGGCCATGGACGCCATCCTCGGACATGTGCAGACAGGGACGGGTGTCGCGGCCGGCCAGGAAGGCGCGCGCTTCCTCCGGCACATCCGCGCCGTGTTCCAGCCAATCCTGGATGCGGCTGTCCGCCGTTTTGGCGTGTATCCAGTGGAAAGTCCCGTCCTGCGCCGGCGGGGCGCTCTGGACTTCATGCCAACTGAGCCGGGCAGGGGCTTGATTGGCTTGGAAACGGAAGGCGCATATCAGTCCGCCAGGGCCGGCGGAAAGGGAAAGCAGCCGGCTTTGAGCGGCAGGCAGAGTCATAAGGTGGGATATTCAGAAATAATTCGCACGGGGGGGAGCATGCAGGTGCGACACCAATAGCCCGGTGTGATGACAATTTCGTGACGAGTTGCCTTAAATTGACACCAAAATGCCGTCCGATGGCGTCTATCCTCGCGGGCACGCCCGCCCGGGAAATCGACTTTCGAGTCTGGTTGCCCTCCATTCGCCCATGAGGATGGGTTGACGCCGCCGCTCCCTGCCCGGGTATGATGGCTCTCTAATCCACATGGCGAAATGTCGAACCGGCCCTTGTTGCAACCCATTGCGGCCGTCGCGTTGCCATTTGCGGTACCCAATTTTTATTTCAGCCCACGGGCTGGCCTTGATTCCTATCTTTTAAATATCTATTTGGAGACGAGACAATGAACCGACCCTTCGATGGCCCTCAGGCTGCGCTCAATGTGCCGACTTATGTACAGAACCGCCGCCTGGTCGACTGGGTGGCGGAGTTCGTGGCGCTCGCCAAGCCGGAAAGCGTGGTGTGGTGCGATGGCTCTCAGGAAGAGAACGACCGCCTGTGTGCGCAGATGGTCGCGGCCGGCACGCTGCGCAAGCTGAACGAACAGAAGCGTCCCAATTCCTATCTGGCCTTGTCCGATCCGGGTGATGTGGCGCGCGTCGAAGACCGCACCTTCATCTGCACCGACAAGGCTGAGGATGCCGGTCCCACCAACAACTGGGCCGCGCCCGCTGAAATGCGCGAGACGCTGAACGGCCTGTTCGACGGCTGCATGCGCGGCCGCACGCTGTACGTGGTGCCGTTCTCGATGGGCCCGCTGGGTTCGAACATCGCCCACATCGGCGTCGAACTGACGGACAGCCCCTACGTGGTGGTCAGCATGCGCATCATGACGCGCATGGGCAAGAAGGTTTATGACGTCCTTGGCGCCGACGGCGAATTCGTGCCGTGCGTGCACACCGTCGGCAAGCCCCTGGGCGCCGGCGAAGCCGACGTGGCCTGGCCGTGCAATCCGACCAAGTACATCGTGCATTACCCCGCCACGCGCGAAATCTGGAGCTACGGCTCGGGCTACGGCGGCAACGCCCTGCTGGGCAAGAAGTGCTTCGCCCTGCGCATTGCGTCCACGATGGGCCGCGATGAAGGCTGGATGGCGGAACACATGCTGATCCTGGGCGTGACCACGCCGGAAGGTCGCAAGCATCACGTCGCGGCGGCGTTCCCGTCGGCCTGCGGCAAGACCAACTTCGCCATGCTGATTCCGCCGGAAGGCCTGAACGGCTGGAAGGTCACCACCATCGGTGACGACATCGCCTGGATCAAGCCCAGCGCCGATGGCCGTCTGCACGCCATCAATCCGGAATTCGGCTATTTCGGCGTGGCGCCGGGCACCGGGGAGAAGACCAACCCCAACGCCATGGCCACCCTGAACGCCAACTGCATCTTCACCAACGTCGCGCTGACCGATGACGGCGATGTCTGGTGGGAAGGCATGACCGAGCAGGCGCCCGCGCACCTGATCGACTGGCAGGGCCAGGATTGGACGCCGGCGATCGGCAAGGAAACGGGCCGCAAGGCCGCGCATCCGAACGCCCGCTTCACCGCGCCGGCTTCGCAGTGCCCGTCCATCGACGACGAATGGGAAAACCCGGAAGGCGTGGTCATCGATGCCTTCATCTTCGGCGGCCGCCGTTCCACCACCGTGCCGCTGGTGACCGAGGCGCGCAACTGGGAAGAGGGCGTCTACATGGCCGCCACCATGGGCTCCGAAACCACCGCCGCCGCTGCCGGTCAGCAAGGCGTGGTGCGTCGCGATCCCTTCGCCATGCTGCCGTTCTGCGGCTACAACATGAGCGACTACTTCCAGCACTGGCTGGAATTGGGCCAGAAGCTGGAAAAGACCGGCGCCACGCTGCCGCGTTTCTACTGCGTCAACTGGTTCCGCAAGGGTCCGGACGGCAAGTTCGTGTGGCCGGGCTTCGGCGAGAACATGCGCGTGCTGAAGTGGATGCTGGGCCGTATCGAAGGCAAGGCGCAAGGCCAGGAGCACGTGTTCGGCGTGTCGCCGCGCTACGAAGATCTGGACTGGACCGGCCTGGATTTCAGCCGCGCCAAGTTCGAGCAAGTCAGCTCGGTGGAAAAGCAGGACTGGCAGAAAGAGCTGGAACTGCACGCGGAGCTGTTCGAACAGCTCAAGCAAGGCCTGCCGGCCGCGCTGCCGCGCACCAAGAAGACCATCGAGGATCGGCTGTCGGCGTGAGCTGACGGTTGACCGTCGATAACGCGGGGGCGTCAGCGCCGCCGCGCCGGGTTCGCTGAACCCACCACAAGACCCCTGGGACGCCCCTGCGACCCAGGGGTTTTTTCTTGCCTGGGCGGCGCTGACAACCGGGCATTCGCGCTTCGCACACCAAGGTATACAATCCGCCCTCAGGTTCGCGTCCTACATGCTTTCCTAAATGGCGGTACAGCCAGAGGAAGTTCTAACAACGATTGAAGACCGCGTCCCCGCTGGAGGAGTCAAAAAATGAAATTCGGCATATCGCCGTTGGCGAAGCTATTGGCTGGTGGCCTGCTGTGTGCCGCCGCGGCTGGCGCACAGGCCGCCTGGCCCGACAAGCCCATCACCCTGGTGATTCCTTTCCCGCCCGGCGGCACCACGGACATGGTGGGTCGTCCGCTGGCGCAGATGCTCAGCGAAAAGCTGAAGCAGCCTGTCATCGTGGACAATCGCGCCGGTGCCGGCGGCACCATCGGCGCCGCCTATGTGGCGCGTTCGCAGCCGGATGGCTATACCTTGTTCCTGGCGACCATCGCGCACACCATTGCGCCGTCGACTTACGACAAGCTGACCTACGATTTCCAGAAAGATTTCGCGCCCATCACCATCGTGGCGTCGTCGCCCAATCTGCTGATCGTCAACAACAACCTGCCGGTCAAGACCGTGCCGGAGCTGATCGACTACGCGAAAAAGAACCCGGGCAAGCTGAACTATGGTTCGGCTGGCATCGGCAGCACGGAGCATCTGGCGGGCGAGCTGTTCCGTTCAATGGCGAAGATCGACATCTCGCACGTGCCCTACAAGGGCGGCGCGCCGATGATGGCGGACCTGATCTCCGGCCAGATCCAGATGGCGCTGGAAACCAGCGGCTCGGCCATCGCGCAGATCCGCGCCGGCACCGTGCGCGCGCTGGGCGTCAGCAGCGAGAAACCGAGCAGCTTCTTTCCGGGCATCCCGGCCATCGACCAGGCAGGGCTGCCGGGCTACACCTTCGCCACCTGGTATGGCTTGATGGTGCCGGCCGGCACGCCGGCTGACGTGCAGAAGACGCTGTACCAGGACGTCCAGCAGATCCTGCAGGATCCGCAGATGAAAAAGATACTGGAAACCATAGGCGCCGATGCCGGTGGCAACAGCCCGGCGGATTTCAAGGTTTTCATCGCCGACCAGACGCAGAAATGGCATGACATCCTGAAGCCTGACGCGAAGAAGTAAGCATTCGGAAAGCTTGGGCCGGACGATCGATCCCAGGTTTTCCTATGCGTCAGCGACGTTGCGGCGCGCGCCCGTAATGTCGCTGACAATTTGTCGGACTCTCCGTTGTGGTGGCGTGATATATCCCCATGCTCAACCACAACAACGATATTCATCCATGAGCAACGCTACATCTCGCCGCCGTCTTGGCGCCGGCCTGGACAAGTTTCGCCTGGCCGCGAATCGTTCCAGCCGTTTGATCAAAGGGCTTACCCGCACGGGTGCCGCCTTCATGCTGCTGACCCTGGCTGCCCTCGCGCCAACCGCGCATGCGGCGCCGGACGCGCATCAGACGGCGCCCGCTGCCGCCAAGCCGGCAGCCAGCACGGCCACCGTCGAATTCCCCGCCTGGGCGGCGGACTATCAGGGCAAGATCGGCAACCGGAATATCCGCGTCAGCCTGCAGCGTGTCGCCGACCACGTGTCCGGCAACTACTGCTACGAACCGTGTGACGCCAACAAGATATTGAAGCTGCGCCTCGATGGGACGTGGCAGGCCAATGGCACGGCCATGAAGGAATACGACCAGAGCACGTCCGGCAAAGAGCACCCGGTGACAGGGCGCTGGGATATGCGCCCCGATGGCGCCGGCTGGACGGGGACCTGGGCCAGCCCGGATGGCAAGCGTAGCTTGCCGCTGACCCTGAGCGTGACGTCCGGCGCGCATGCCTTCCCCTATGAAGTCCGCCTGGCCGCTGATCGCATGCCCGCTTCCTCGGGTGACTGCGCCACGGACGTGCCGCACGTAACGCAGATCCGTCTGTACAACGACGGCCAGCTGGTGCAGACGCTGCCGACGGATTCGCAGGGCACCTGCCGCATCTTTGTGCCGCAGACCGACGACATCAATTTCGACGGCTGGCCCGACCTGACCTTGGGCCAGTTCCTGCCCGCCGGTCCCAATATTCCCACCAGTGCGTGGATCTACGATCCCGCCACGGGCAAGTTCGACGACGTCAGCGCCGCCATGGAGAACATGACGTCGCCTAACTTCGATGCAGCCAACAAGCTGATTTGGGATTTCCAGCGTGGCAGCTGCTGCGATCACTACGTGACCATCGCCAAGTGGAAGGGCAAGGAGCTGGTCCAGGTCGAGCAGGGCGAGAGCTTTTACCAGCCCGTGCGTATCAAGGGCCAGATGCGCTACTGCTACGTGATGCCGACCTACCGCAATGGCCACGTCGAATATCCGGACGCGACCTGGAACGCGGGTGACCGGCTGCTTCAGCGCAACCCCGCGGACTGCGAGAACGAGCCGCCCGATTCCTGGGACCGGGTGCATATGGAAGTCTATCTGCGCGACACCCGGACGGGCGAGATATCCCACGAGTACTCGGAAAAAGTGCAGATGGAGACGACCCAGATCAAAGGCAAGACCATGCAATGTCCCTATGTGCAACTGCTGGACAACGGCAAGGTCGATGCGGTGAGCCTGAAGGATCCGGACTACTGCACGGCGACGAAGTAAACGGCGCAGGCGATAAAAAACCGGCCCCCGCGGACATGCGTTCCGCGGGGGCCGGTCTACTTCAATACCGAGTATTCGTGCTTACTCTTCGTCGTACTCGAGGTCGTCGTCTTCCTCTTCTTCCTCTTCGTCCTCATCGTCCTGTTCCAGGGCGTCATAGCCCTTCCAGGTAATGCGCCACACGGCGTCCTGGCCCGTGGGGCCTTCCGTCAGCTTCTTGGCCAGACCTGCGTCAGCCAGGATTTCCAGGTGGTGCTCGACGACCGGCGCGGGCAGGTCGCCTTCAGCCAGTTCTTGCACGGCCTGGGTGACTTCCCGGCCGGTGAGCGTTGCCGCGTCGGCGTCGCGGAACGCGCCGAGAATGGTGACTACTAGATCGAAATCGCGTTGCATGAGGACACCTCGTGCCGGTTAAGGCGAAAAAACAGGGGTGGAGAACCGGGATCAAAGCACCGGGAGCAAAGCACCGCTACCGCGACAGTGCGGCGCTTTCCGCAACCATACCAGATGCCTGTTGCCAGCATGAGACGCCGGCCCACCGCTGCGGGACAAAAACGTGCGCGCGATTTGCCGTTGTCTGGGGGCCGATAGCGCTGTTACGTCGCGGGAACGAGCGGCGCGGTGAGCGTGAAATCGGCGGTCTCCCGGCTGATCGTGCGTAGCGATGTCACCGCCATCCGCGTATCGGCCGCGCGCCAATGGAAACAGTAGGCCAGGCGGGGCAGCGGCGGATCGCTCTTCAGTTCAACCAGCTTGGCGGCCCGCACGTACGGTTCGACGTAACGGCGTGGGAAAAAACTGATTCCCAGTCCCGCAGTGACCAGGGCAATAAGCGCGGTCAGGCTGTTGCAGGTCAAGGCGCGCGGTATTTGCAGCTCCTGCGCCGCGAGCCAACGCTCGAAGGCCTGCGCGAGCCCGGCCTCCGGGCTGAGGGTGATCACCGGATGCTCCTGGAAATGATGAGCCGTCAGGGTCGTACCTTTCGCCAGGCGCTGAGGCGCCGCCATCCAGCAGTACTCCAATTCGCCTATCTTTTCGCTCAACAGCGCGGGCGAGGCAGCGGGCCCCGGGATGATGGCGAAATCCAGTTCACCCCGCTCAAGCTTGCGCAGCAGCCCGTTCGTGAGATCGACCTGTGGCTCCAACGTAAGGTGGGGATGTTCCAGCTGTACCCGCGCGACAAAATTTGGAAACCACGTCGCGGCGATCAGCTCGCTGATGCCGAAGCGGCTCGATCCACGTACTGGACCACCCCCCACGTCACTGCGAATGCGGCTTTCCACTTCCAGCATGTGGGCGGCATGGTCAAGCAGGCGCAGCCCGGCGTCAGTGGGAATCGCGCGCTGGCCCGTTCGGTCGAACAGCACGCTGCCCAGGTCATCCTCCAGTTCAGCGATTCGTTTGGACAGGGATGACTGCGTAACGTGCAGCCGCGTGGCCGCGAGGGAAAAGCTCCCTAGCGTGGCGGCCCAGTAGAAGGCTTCAAGCTGCTTCAGTGTCATGCGGGGAATGATAGTCGCTTCGCGACTGCCGGGTAGTGAAAATAAGTCGCTTTTTGCATGGCATGGCGCTGCGTATCTTTACGGCTCGGGCGATCAGAGCCAAGCGCGGTTGGCCCGGGCCGCGCCCAAATCCGTCAAATCAAGGGGAAAACCATGCGACCCATACTGTCCCGACTTTCCGTGCCGGCGCCCCGGCGCCTGCGCGCCGCGCTGGCGCTGTTGCTGGCAGTCACTGCTGCGCCCGCGCTGGCCGAATGGCCGGAAGATCATCCGATCCAGGTGTATGTGGGGTTCGCCGCAGGGGGAGGAACCGACATCATGGCGCGCACGATGATGCCCTTCATCCAGAAGTATCTGGGCGGCAAAGCCAACTTCGTGATCGTCAACCGGCCCGGCGCTGCCAGCGAAATCTCAAATACGTCGGTGGCCCGAGCCACTCCGGATGGTTATACCCTGGGCGTAGTCAACCTGCCGGCCATGGCATTCGTGCCTTTGTACAAGAAAACGCAGTACGACCCGCGCAAGCTGCAATTGGTCGCCCGTGTGCTGTCCGATCCGACCATTCTGGTCACGCGGCAGGATAGCCCCTATAACACGCTCGGCGACGTCGTGGCCGCACTCAAGGTCAAGCCTGGTTCGCTGTCCGTGGGTCATAACGGCGTGGGAACCAACGGTCATCTCGCGCTCTTGCAGCTGCAGAACGTGGCGGGGGTGAAGCTGAACGACATTCCCTATAACGGCACCTCGCAGTCCAAGACGGCGCTGCTGGGCGGCTATATTGATTTTGCCGCGGTGACCACCGGCGAAATGCCTGACCCCGGCAAGGAGGCCGTGCCCTTGAAGGTCATCGCCCAGATGAGCGATGCGCGTGCGCATTCATTTCCCAACGTTCCCACGGCCCGCGAACAGGGCTTCGACGACGTGATGCCGGCCGAGCGCGGTTTCGCGGTTCCCGCCGGCGTGCCGGCAGCTATCGTGGCCAAGCTGGATGCGGCGATCAAGGCGACGCTCGCGGATCCCGAATATCTGCGCAAAGCCGGCAACGATGCGCCGGTGCTGGCCTACCTGAGCGGCGACGAATGGACCAGGATCATCGACAGCCGCGAGACCACGATGCGCCGTCTCGCCGCGAGCATGCCCAAGGAATGATCCCTGTGCTTGCCTTCCCCGATGCCGCTTCGAAGCGGGCCGCACTACGGCGCCAGTTGCAGGACGATGCCTTTGTCATCGCGCCGGCGATCCATGATGTCTTCAGCCTTCGGCTGGTCGAGCGTGCAGGCTATCGCAGCGCTTGCATCAGCGGGGCCATGCTGGCCATGGCCTTGTTGGGCCAGCCGGACATAGGGCTGCTGGGGCTCGCGGAGAGTGTCGAGCACTGCCGCCGCCTGGTGCGCGTGGCGCGCATCCCCATCACCGCGGATGCCGATGCCGGTTACGGCAATGCACGAGGTGTATTCCACACCGTCGAATTGTTCGAGGAAGCTGGCGCCGCCGGCGTCAACCTGGAAGATCAGGTGGTGCCACGCCGGTATGGCGCCGGGCCGGACAAGGAAGTCGTCAGCGTGACGGAGATGTGCGGGAAGATACGTGCGGCCTGCCGCGCGCGCCGCGATGAGGGTTTCCTGGTCATCGTTCGTACCGACGCCTGCGCCGTCGAATCGGTGGACGACGTCGTCACGCGCGTGCTGGCCTACGAGGAAGCCGGCGCGGATCTCATCCTGCCGATGGCGCCACGTGGTGAAGCGGAAATCGACGGCCTGGTGCGCGCGTTGCACGTTCCCGTGACGATCAGTGCCGGTACCGGGCTGGCGCCCGCACCGTCGGCGGGGGGCGTGCCGCTTGCGCGGCTGCGTGAGCTGGGTGTCAGGCGCGTGAGCCTGACGACCCTGCTGCCCGGCGCCGCGACAGGTGGCATGGACGAGGCTTTGCAGGCCCTGGAGAGGGGGGCGTCCGAACCCTGCGCCGCGGTGCGTGGCGCGGCCATGCTGCCGGCGCTCATGGAAGTAGCGACCCAGCACGCCTTCGAATCGACGCTGCTTGCCGTCGAGCGCGGCTAAGTTTCATCGTTGCGCAGCTCGCTTGCAAGCAGCTGCAATCCCTCAGCGCATTCCGACCAGCTCATGGCGCCGCCCAGGCAGACACGCACTGCCTGCGGCGGATTCCCATCGGTGGCGAACGCGGCGCTGCCTACCACCCACACCCCCCGGTCGCGCATGCGTTCGGCGAAGGCCAGCGGCGCGACGCCGGAAGGCAGTTCCAGCCACAGGTGAAAACCTTCCGGGTCAGTTTGCACGCGCAGTCCCCGCAGATGCTTCTGTGCCAGCTCCTGACGGTCCGACGCCTCCGCGCGCACTGCTTCCAGCATGGCCTCGGCGGTGCCGTCATTGACCCAGCGTGTTGCCAGCGCATTGGTGACGGGCGACGACATTACGGTGAAGGCACGTAGCGTCGCCGCGAGCCTGCGCTGCCGCATGGCGTCAGGTGCTTTCACATACGCGATGCGCATGCCTGCCCCCAGGCATTTCGAGAATCCCGTCACGTAATAGCTGATCTCCGGCGCCAACAGGCTCAGGGGCTCCGGCATTTGCGATGGCAGCATGGCATAGGGATCATCTTCGATAATGGCGACGTTGTAGCGCTGGGCCACGTCGGCGATCTCCTCGCGCCGGCTGGCCGGTATCGTCGCGGCCGTGGGATTCTGCAGCGTCGGATTACAGTACAGCGCCTTGGGCTGAACGGCTTTGCAGGCGTCCTCGAACGCCGCGGCGCTAAGTCCGTCTTTGTCCATCTGTAGCGGAAACAGCTTGATGCCCAGCTGCGTGGCGATCGCTTTGATACCCGGATAGGTGAGGGCTTCGACGCACATCAGTTCGCCCGCCGGCACAAGTTGGGCCACGAGTGCCAGCAGCACGCTATGTATGCCGGGACAGACCAGTACGTCTTCGGCGCGCACGCCGGGCAACTGGCGGCGTAGCCAACGCGCTCCGGCATCGCGATCAGCCAGGTTGCCGCCGAATTCCTGGTAACGCAGAAGCCCATAGAAGTCGTCTTCCGCAAAGATCCGCTTGGCGCTTTCACGCATGCGTGCAAGCAGGGCGGGCGAGCGCGGCTCGGGCGGCAGATTCATGCTCATTTCCGCACTGATGCCACCGCGCGATGCAAGCGAGGGATTGCCACCTTTGACGTAGGTGCCCGCGCCCGGATGCGAATCGACCAGGCCGCGCTTGCGCGCTTCGGCATATCCGCGCGCGACCGTCGTGTAGTCCAGGCTCAAGGCCTCCGCCAGTTGTCGCAAGGGCGGCAGGCGGTCGCCTGACGACAGGCGACCTTCGCCGACGTCCCGCTCGATGAGCTCTGCCAGCAACAGATACGCGGGCCGTTCGCTTTGCGCGAAGCGGGCAAGCCAGTGTTGTGTCGAATAGGCCATGTGCCGGAGTTCCGATGCGGGAGAAGTCGCGCCTTGGGTCTATGTTGGCACACAGCGCGAAGCTTGCGTAGCCCGTAAAGCGAAGGGGCCGCGCGGACAAAAGACGGCTGGCGATGCACGTGTGCACCATCCAGGATCGCGATGCGCCATGCTTTGCACGGCTATGGTGCGGGGTGGATGGGATCTCCATGCAGGTACTGCGCGTAGCGGCCGGAAAACTCGTGGCGGGGCGGTCCCGCGAGGCTGTCCACGCCTGTTTGATTGGATGTTGATTGCATGTTTCGCGGCAACTGATGGCATGTACGTTGCAACAGGACAAGGCAGCGCAACACCGCGCCGACCTCATCCTTTCGGAGAATTCACCATGCCTGCCGTCACCAAGCCCGCTCATGAAAAAGGCGATTTCCTGGTCGATTATGAAGAGAAAGTATTCGCAGACGTAAAGGCCCAGCCTGGCGAGAAAGCGCTGGTCACCTTCCACACGGTGGCTTTCGAAGGATCGATCGGCTTCGTCAATCTGCTGCAGGCCACGCGGCTCAAGCGCAAGGGCTTCGATACGTCGGTCCTGCTGTACGGCCCCGGCGTGACCCTGGGCGTCAAGCGTGGCTTCCCGACGCTGGGTGACGAAGCCTTTCCCGGACACCAGAACTTCAACAAGCAGATCGAGAAATTCATGGAAGAGGGCGGCAAGGTCTACGCCTGCCGCTTCGCGCTGCAGGCCCTTTATGGGCATGGCGAGCCGTCGCTGATCGAAGGCATCCGTCCGATCAATCCCCTGGATGTCCTGGACCTGGTGCTGCTGCATCGACGCGACAACGCGTTCATTCTTGATACCTGGACGCTTTGAGGATCACCGGGCATGTCCGAGAACCGCGTCATTCGTGCAGCCGCCATCCAGTTGGCGCCAGACTTCGAGGGCACTGACGGTACTCTGAAGAAGGTGCTGGATGCGCTCGATGAGGCAGCCGGCAAGGGTGCACAGCTGGCTGTCTTCCCAGAGACGTTTGTGCCTTACTACCCGTACTTCTCCTTCGTCAAGCCGCCCGTGCAATCCGGTGCCGATCATCTGCGGCTGTACGAGCGGGCCGTGGTCGTGCCCGGCCCGGTCACCCAGGCCGTGTCAGAGCGCGCGCGCAGGCACGGCATTGTCGTGGTGCTGGGCGTGAACGAACGCGATCACGGCTCGCTCTATAACACCCAGCTGGTGTTCGACGGCGATGGCCGCCTGGTGCAGCGCCGCCGCAAGATCACCCCGACCTTCCACGAACGCATGATCTGGGGGCAGGGCGATGGCAGCGGATTGCAGGTGGTGCAGACGCAAGCGGGCCGCGTCGGCGCCTTGGCCTGCTGGGAGCACTACAACCCGCTGGCTCGCTACGCGTTGATGACGCAGCACGAGCAAATCCATTGCAGTCAGTTCCCCGGCTCGATGGTTGGGCCGATTTTCGCTGACCAGATCGAGGTGACGATACGCCACCACGCGCTGGAGTCCGGCTGCTTTGTGGTGAACAGCACGGGTTGGCTGACGGATGCGCAGATCGAGTCCATCACCTCCGACCCTGCGTTGCAGCGAGCCCTGCGTGGCGGCTGTAACACGGCCATCGTATCGCCGGAAGGCAATCACCTGGTGCCGCCGCTGCTCGAAGGTGAGGGCATGGTCGTGGCGGATCTGGACCTGGCTCTGATCACCAAGCGCAAACGCATGATGGACAGCGTGGGCCACTACGCGCGGCCGGAGTTACTGAGCCTGGCCATCGACCGCAGGGCTGCGCGGCCCGCTTTTCCAATGCACGGCGACACCGTGCCGGACGTTACGTTTCTTCCAGAGGTGAATCATGGAAACGCAGGAAATTCTGCCGCCGGCGAGCCGGCAATTGATGACGGAATTGCAGTCGTCAGGCCTGCGGCTGCTTGACCCGAGTGCCGGCGCCGCCAGCCGGCGCGGCGGCGCGGGGCCGTCGGACCACAAGGCCGTGATGGTAGGCGAAAAGGCCTTCATGGTGCCGGTGCATACATCCACCGCCTGGAATTCGCCGTTCGTCGCGCAGTCCCCGGACGAGCATGGCCGCAGCACATTGATGCGGGGCTCTATTCCTATCGCCACGCTCTCGTTTCCGAAGGCTCCACGTTTCTACGCGATGCAGACGATGGACGGCGTGCCCTATTCGCACATCGCCACGTTGCATGGCTCCGATGTGCTGGCGACCACCGTGCTGCAGACCTGCATCCGCTATGAAAGCCGACGCAAGGCTTGCCAATTCTGCGCGATAGGCCAGTCACTGGCAGCCGGACGCACCATCGCACGCAAGACGCCGGCGCAGTTGGCCGAGGTGGCGCGGGCCGCGGTGTTGCTGGATGGCGTAAAGCACGTCGTCCTGACGACTGGAACGCCTAACGCCACGGACCGTGGCGCCGCGATCCTTTGCGAAAGCGCGGCCGCGATCAAGGCGGCGGTCGATATTCCCATCCAGGGGCAGTGCGAGCCGCCTGACGACGATGCGTGGTTCTCGCGGATGCGGGATGCGGGCATCGACACGCTGGGGATGCATCTGGAAGCCGTTACACCGGCCGTGCGCCAGCGCATCATGCCCGGCAAGGCCACCGTTCCGGTGGAGCGCTATCTCAGCGCCTTTGAAGCGGCCGTGGCGATCTTCGGGTGGGGGCAGGTCAGCACCTACATTCTGGCGGGCCTGGGCGATACGCCGCAGGCCATCCTGGAAATGTGCGACCGGCTGTTGGCGTTGGGGGTCTATCCTTTCGTCGTGCCCTTCGTCCCCATCAGCGGCACGCCCCTGGAGGACCATCCCGCACCAAGCGCGGAATTCATGCGCACCATATTGGAACCCCTGGGAAGGCGGGTGGCGGAAACCTCCTTGCGTTCGTCAGAGATCAAGGCGGGCTGCGGCAAGTGCGGCGCCTGTTCGTCGCTGTCGCTGTACGAGTTGTGAGTGGGGGCTCAGATGCAAAACGAGCTTCCCTGCCTGTTCCGTCCCGTCGAGTTTCGAATCAAGCACGCCACCCTTGATTGGGAACGGCGCCAAGCCCATAGTCTGCGCCGCGCGGTCTTCTGCGAAGAGCAGGGGATATTCCAGGGCGACGATAGGGATTCCATCGATGACGAGGCCCATCTGCTGGTGGCGCTGGCCTGTGTCGCGGGCATGCCCGATACGGTAGCGGGTACCGTGCGCATACACCGCGACGAACACGGGCGCTGGTGGGGCTCACGGCTGGCGGTGGACTTGGCTTTTCGCCGCAGCGGCAGCCTGGGCGCGGCTTTGATCCGTCTGGCGGTCAGCAGCGCCAACGCCATCGGTTGCGACACTTTCCTGGCTCACGTACAGAGTCAGAACGTGCCGCTCTTTCGCAAGCTCAGGTGGGAGTCGCTGGCAGAGGAAACGCTGCGCGATCGTCCTCACCACCTTATGCGCGCCGACCTTGCCGCCTACCCGCCGTTCCATCGCATGGCGGACGGATTCGTGGCCCATGCGCGGAGATCATGACATGACACCTGAAGCGATTGTTGCCGCGCTGAAAGAAAGTCGGGGATTCGCCCATAAACGAGACATCGCGGCCGTGATGGGCTCGCTTGGCCTGCATTCCCCCGCGGGATGGCAGCAAGCAGGCCAGGCGACGGGGCTTGGGGATGATTGCGCTGCCCTGGCCGACGGCGACGGCTACCTGCTGTTCGCGATCGAGGGCTTCGTCGAGGACTTCGTCGCGAGCATGCCGTGGTTCGCCGGCTATTGCGGCGTCATGGTCAATGTGAGCGACGTCTATGCCATGGGCGGCCGTCCGCTTGCGGTGGTGGATGCGCTATGGAGCCGCGGCATGGATCCCGCCGGCGAGGTGCTGCGCGGCATGGCGGCGGCGTCAGCGGCGTATGGCGTGCCCGTTGTGGGCGGCCACAGCAATACACGCGGAGAAAAGGGCCAGCTGGCCGTGTCGGTCCTGGGACGGGCGAGCAAGCTGATCTCCAGCTTCGATGCCAGGCCAGGAGACGACCTGATCATGGCCGTGGACCTGCGGGGCGCCTACCAGGAGCCTTTTCCGTATTGGAATGCGTCGACATCCGCGCCGGGTGAACGCCTGCGTGGCGATCTGGATATCCTGCCCGCGCTCGCGGAGGCAGGCCTGTGCCAGGCCGGAAAGGACATCAGCATGGCCGGAGCGGTGGGCACCGCGTTGATGCTGCTCGAATGTTCAGGGGTGGGCGCGGTGATCGACGTGGACTGCGTCCCGCGTCCGCAAGGCGTGGATATCCTCCGCTGGCTTGTGTCCTTTCCCAGCTACGGATTCGTGCTCAGCGTGCATCCGGATTCGACCGCGGAAGTACTGCGGCGCTTCGGAGCCCGCGACATCGCGGCCGTAGCTTGCGGGCGCGTAACCGAAGAAAAGGCAGTCTGGTTGCGTGCGAATGGCGACCAGTCCCTCTTGTGGGATTTCACGGCTGCTGCATTCATGGGATGCAATACGGAACCCGCGGCTCCCGTCGATGACATGAGGAGCGTCGCATGAAAATTGGACTGCTGACACATTCGGTGAACCCCCGTGGGGGCGTGGTCCATGCATTGGAACTTGGCGATGCGTTAAGCGGCTTGGGGCACGAGGTCACTGTGATGGCGCCCGCGGCGGCCGGGGCGACCTTCTTCCGCCCCACGCGTTGCCGGACCGCCATCGCACCCGTCGCGCCACACGGACCTGGCACGGTACCCATGGTGCGGGCGCGTATCGATGCCTTCGTTGCGTATCTGCGCAGGGTGCTCCCTGTGGAACGCTATGACGTGCTGCACGCCCAGGACAGCATCAGCGGCAACGCGTTGGCGGACCTGGTCGACGACGGCACCGTGCCCGGCTTTGTCCGCACGGTGCATCATCTCGACGACTTCGACGACGCCCAGCTGAGTTCGTGGCAGTTGCGAGCGTTTGACGCTGCTTCGCTGGTCTGCTGTGTCAGCGCCACCTGGATCGATCATCTGCGCGCGGTGCACGGCATTGAGGCGCAGCAGATTTCCAATGGCGTCAACCGCCGCGTCTTCAACCCTGACGTGACGGCAGAAGGCGATGCCGGTGTTGCGGCCAATCTGGGGATCGCTCGCGGGGGGGCGCTGTTTCTGGCGGTGGGTGGCGTGGAGGAACGCAAGAATACGCTGGCGATACTGCAAGCCTATTCAAGTGTGCGCAAACAGCATCCGTGCGCGCGGCTGGTCATCGCCGGCGGTGCGAGCCTGTTGGACCATGACGCCTATGGGCGCCGGTTCCATGCTGCCTTGGACGATATCGGGGCGAGCGGTGTCACGATAACCGGCCCCTTGCCCGATGGCGTATTGCCGGCGCTTTATCGGCTGGCCGATGCGCTGATCATGCCTTCGTGGCGCGAAGGTTTCGGGCTGGCCGTGCTGGAGGCGCTGGCCTGCGGTACCCCTGCGGTGGTGTCGCGGCGTGCCCCTTTTACGGAACACCTGACGGAATCTGAAGTGTTGTTCACGGATCCCGCCGACCCTGACGCCATTGCGTCCTCGATGTTGCAGGCCCTGGTGTTTCGCCCCGAGCCCGAGTCGCTGCTGCAGCGCTATTCGTGGGATGCCAGCGCCCGCCGCCATCAGACCCTTTACGAGTCCGTCCTGGCGACGTGCTAAGACGGCCATTTTCTTTCTTTTGGAGTATTTCATGCCTGCCATGTCTTTCCGCATCCGCTGGCCTGATGGCCAGGAGACGGACTGCTACTCGCCTTCCCTTGTCATTCGCGATTATGTGGCGGTTGGCGGAAATTATCCCGTCGACGTGTTCATGGGGCATATGCGTACTGCTTTGGAAATTGCCAGTGAAAGGGTCAGGCAGAAGTACGGCTTCGCCTGCTCGCGCGCGCTTGACCAACTGGCGACCCTGGAACAGCTCGCCGCGGATCACGCTCGCCTTGCAGCGGACACAGATTCCAGCGGCCCGGCAAGCCATGCGGCCGTCACCGTCCTTGCCTTCGGTGACACCGATTGACGGCCTGCGCGCTATCTCACCCTTCATCCAAGACTTGCGACATGCTGGAGAAAATCATGTCACCTGAACCGAATTTCCTTCCTTTCTACCCGGTCGTCATCGTTGGCGGCGGTCAGGCGGGGTTGTCGCTCAGCCATTATCTGACTAGCCTGACTGTGGGCCACATCGTCATCGAGAAGCACACGTTGACGCACACCTGGCGCACGCAGCGTTGGGATGCCTTCAGCTTGGTGACGCCCAACTGGCAGTGCGCCCTGCCTGGGCATCCCTATGCGGGAGAGGACCCACACGGGTTCATGACCAGGCCGCAGATCATCGAGTACCTGGATGACTTCATCGGCAAGGTGGACGCGCCGGCATTGGAGGGGGTAACGGTATTGCATGTGAAGCAGGGGGATGACGGAATCTACGACGTGCACACCAGCGCCGGGGACTTTCGCGCGGGACAGGTCGTAGTGGCCTCTGGCGGCTACACGGTTCCCATCATTCCGCGCTCAGCGGAACGGCTGCCGGCTTCGATCGCACAGCTTCACTCAAACCAGTACCGGAATCCAGGCCAATTGCCGCCTGGCGGCGTGCTCGTGGTCGGGTCCGGACAATCGGGCGCTCAGATCGCGGAGGACCTGCATTTGGCCGGACGCCAGGTGTATCTGGCCACCGGCGATGCGCCGCGCTGCGCGCGCTTCTATCGCGGCCGTGATGTGGTCGACTGGCTGGCCGACATGAATTACTACGAGATGTCGGTGGACCAGCATCCCCTGCGCGAGGGCGTGCGCGACAACACGAACCACTATGTGACCGGCCGCGAAGGAGGTCGCGACATCGACCTGCGCCGCTTTGCCCTGGAAGGGATGCAGCTGTACGGCCAGTTGACCGACGTGACGGGGACGACTGTGAGCTTCGCACCCAACCTGGCGGAGCACCTGGACAGTGCCGACCGGACCTTCAACGGCATCAATGCGGCCATCGACAAGCACATCGCTGCCCAGGGAATCGAGGCGCCGCCCGCGACGATATACGAGCCCGTTTGGACGCCATCAGCCGAGCGGACAAGCCTGGACCTGGCCGCGGCGGGAATAGGCAGCATCCTCTGGTGCATTGGTTTCCAGCCGGATTTCGCTTGGGTCGATGCGCCCGTCTTCAACGGCCGTGGACAGCCGGTGCACCGGCGCGGCGTAACGAACCAGAAGGGCCTGTATTTCCTGGGTCTGCCTTGGCTCCACACGTGGGGATCAGGGCGCTTTTCCGGCATCGCACGGGATGCAGAGCATCTTGCTAGCGCCATCGCGGAGCAAGCCGAGGCAGGTCTTGGGACGGCCGCGCTGGCGGCGTGACAGGCGGCGGGACTGTGACGAGGAAGAGGAAATGGAAGCACCACATTTGAGGTCTTACTGCGCGGGCATGCCGCATCTGGCCTATACGGGCCTGTCGGAGAACTGGCTCTGGAAGGAGTGCGGCGACCTGCATTGGGAGCGCCTGGCGCGGGCGCACGGCATGTCGCGTCCTGACTTTCGCGACGCTTCCGGCAATAAAGCCTACGCGGCGTTCACGGCCGTGCGTCTCATCGCGACCGAGTTGGACGGGATCGGCGAAAACGATGTTTTCCAGTTGCACGCGGGTCTTGCTCCGGCCGGCAGGGCGCAGTTTCTCAGCCAGCAGGTGCTCTATCGGGCGGGTGAGACGACGGCATCGGCACGCATCGAGATGTTGTCTGCCTTTGTTTTCCGTCACTCCCTGCGTGACAACCGCTCTGTCGGACGGGCCAGTTTGACGTTGTCGGCCAACCTGTCCGCGAGGTCGGATGAACCGTCGGCGGAAGCCGTCGCCCGGCTCGTGGCGCAAACGCGCGAACGCCGGCAGCGGGCCGCGACCTTGCGTGAGCAGCATGCCGTGAATGTGCCATCGGGCCAGGGGAGTTACCACGCCTCACCTTGTCCCAACAACGACTTCAACGGCGCCAACTTCATGTACTTCGCCAGCTTTCCAGCGTGGGTGGATCGGGCGGAATGGCAATTCTTCCGGCCTGCTGAATTGCTGGTGACGACCGCGCGCGAGGTGGACTACTACGGCAACATCAACGTCGGCGAAGAAGTCATCGTGCGTTGCCTCGAATGGGAGACCACGGAGCAAGGTGAGCTGGTGCATCGCATGGGCCTGTATCGCGTCGTGGACGAGCAACCCATCGCCGAGGTACGGACGCGCAAGCGGCCCGCGCATCTTGGAGGGGGCTAATCCATGAGCCATAAACGCATCGCACGCGGCATACCCCGCAAGGCGCTATATACAGCGCAAGACCTGCGCGGGCTGCCGCATTTGAATAGCGGGCCTGGCGAGGTGCCGTATCTGCGGGGCCCGTATGCGTCGATGTACACAGCCAAGCCCTGGACCCTGCGGCAGTACGCGGGGTTCGCCGGTGCCAAGGCCAGCAATGCCTTCTTCCGCAGCTTGCTGGCGGGCGGGGCGCAGGGGCTATCCGTGGCATTCGACCTGCCTACGCATCGCGGCTACGATTCGGACCATCCCGCGGCGCTGGCGGACGTTGGACTGACAGGCGTGGCGATCGACTGTGTGGACGACATGCAACGCCTTTTCGATGGCATTGCGCTGGATAAAGTCTCCGTGTCGATGACCATGAGCGGCGCGGTGCTGCCCGTGCTGGGCTGCTTCATCCTGGCAGGGCGGGCACAGGGGCTGCAGCCGGAAAAACTGTCGGGGACAATCCAGAACGACATCCTCAAGGAATTTCAGGTTCGCAATACCTATATCCACGCGCCGGCGCCCTCGTTGCGTATCGCCGCGGACGTCGTGGACTATGTTGCCCGTCACATGCCGCGCTTCAATTCGATGTCCATCTCCGGTTATCACTTTCAGGAGGCCGGCGCGGACGGGGTGTTGGAATTGGCGATGACCCTGGCCAACGCGCGGGAATACCTGCGCGCCTTCGTGGCGCGCGGACTGGATGTGGATGCGTTCTGCCGGACCCTGAGTTTCTTTTTCGGCGTCGGCATGGACTTCTATGGCGAAATCGCCAAGCTGCGCGCGGCGCGGGTGCTGTGGTCGGATATGGTCGCCGCCCATGGCGGGCGTCAGGCGCGGTCAATGGCCATGCGCATGCATTGCCAGACATCCGGCTGGTCGCTTGCAGCGCAGGCACCGCTGAACAACATCACCCGTACGACAGTCGAGGCGATGGCAGCGGTTTTTGGCGGCACGCAGTCATTGCATACCAACGCGTTCGATGAGGCACTTGCGCTGCCCAGCGATGACGCGGCGCGCATTGCCCGCGATACGCAGTTGATCCTTCAGCAGGAGACGGGACTGCGCGATGTGGTCGATCCATGGGCAGGATCCTACGTGATGGAGTCGTTGACGGCCGATATGTGCAAGGCGGTGCGTGACGTCATGCGGGAAATAGACGAGGAGGGTGGGGTGCTCGCAGCGCTCGACTCTGGCTGGCTGACACGGCGGATCCATATCCTGGCCAGCCGCTGTCAGGCGGAAATTGACACAGGTGCGCGTCCCGTGGTGGGGATGAATGTACATGCCGCCCCGCAACCTGGGCCCCGCGGGGATACGCGCGAATTGGAGCCGCCTTCTGCTTATCCCGACAGCGCCTGCGCGTCCGCGGGTACGCGCGCCATTGACGGCGCGGCGGTTCGGGCCGAGCAACTGGCCCGCCTTGCTTCCTTGCGCGCGCGGCGCGATGGAGCAGCCGTGGTCCGCGCTCTGGATGAGCTGGAGAACCAGGCTCGGTCTGGCTCAGGCAATCTGCTGGTAGCGGTGATGGCGGCGCTATCGGCCGACGCGTCGGTGGGTGAATGCACGGCGGCGCTGGAACGCGTCTGGCCGCGCTACCAGCCGCGCAGCGACTTCGTGTCTGGGGTCTATGGCGCCGCCCGCGATGGCGATGCCGCCGATGCCGGATCCGGCATCCAGTCCGATGACGAGGCCTGGGCACGGGCGCGGCATGCCGTCGCACGCCTGGCACGGGATGGCCGTCCACCTTCGATACTGCTGGTGAAGCTGGGGCAGGATGGCCACGACCGGGGCATCAAGGCGGTCGCGGGGGCGCTGGCTGACGCGGGCTTTCGTGTACATATGGGAGCGCTGTTCGAAACGCCGGAAGGGGTGGTTCAACTCGCGCGGGACCTGGCGGTGGATGCCCTTGGCGTGTCCACCCTGGCCGGCGCGCACCGTGCGCTGTTGCCCAGGGTTGCCAAGTGCCTGCGTGATGCCGGGCTGGGCCGTCTGCCGCTGCTGGCGGGCGGGGTCATACCGGAGGCGGACCAGCCGGCACTGCGGCTTGCTGGAGTCAGCGCGATCTTTGGTCCAGGCGCGACCATGCCCGACATCTCCTTGGCTTTGGCGAACCTGCTGGCGAACGCGGACGTTGCCGGGGGGCAGCGGGAGTACGCGTGACTGCCGTAACGTTTCTCATTGCCCTGGCGTATGTAATTTGATATGCCGTGGAACAATCAAGCCGATTACGTAACTGATGTTCGATTTCAAATCGCGTCGTTCCGCTGTGGCGGTCACGGCGCGAAGTGTTTTGGGGGGATTTTTCCCTTTTCCTCACTTGGAGTATCTCTTGGCGTTAGACAGGGTCAGCAATTTCTCGAACGCTGGGGGCATGACTTTCAGTCTCCACTCCACGGGCGTGGCGCCATCGATGCCTCCGCAGCCGACGGGTGATCCATCGCTCCAGAGACTCGCCAAGCTCGAGCATGGGGAAGGCGTCGACCTGAATGCGGCGACAGGTATGGATGCAGGTGCGCGGCCGGTCTTGACGCGCAGCTACTGCCGCGGCGGTTCCTTGCTCAGCATGTCGAGCGCGCACGTCAATCGCCTCAAGGCAGAGGTGACGGCCCGGCTACGCAAACTGCAGCCGTGGATACACCAGGTGATCGACGATCTGCGCGTCGATATGAGCAAGTGGAGGGTCGATGAAATTCACATACAGGGGCACGTCAGAGGAAGCCGCATCGTGGCGGATCAGGTCGCCGGCATGGCGAAGCAGTATCTCGTTGAACGCGGGTTCGAGCCCAACGCGATCAAGGTCATTGCAAGCGTGAACGAAGTTTCCACGCTAGGGCTTACGGTGCTTGTCTTCGGCAGACCCAAATAGATTGGCCTGAAGTTGTCAGCTACCAGACAGCAGCATTTCATTTCAGTGTCAATTTCGGACGTTATAAACGGCATTCCTTCCGATAGCCTGCCATGGGGTCCACCCCCTTGGCTCCCCCCGCGCTGTGCATTCCATGCTTCCCTTCCTACTGGCTGCGTTTTACGAAACCGCGCGACAGGGCAGCATGACCGCGGCGGCCAGGCATTTGCAGGTCAGCCAGCCCACGGTGACTTCGCGCATCCAGCAGCTGGAGTCCAGCTACGGAGTGGAGTTGTTCCACCGCCGCGGCGGGCGGCTGGAGCTGACGCGGACCGGCACGGAATTGATGCCGCTGGCCCGGCAGATGATGCAGATCCAGAACGATATCGATTTCAAGCTGCGCAACGGCAAGCAGCTGCTATCCGGTTCCTTGCACATCGGCACGACGGGGCCGAACTATATCGCCGCCATCATCTGCGGATTCCGGGAGCAGTATCCGGACGCGAGTATCGGCATCGAAGTAGGAAACTCGCGCTCCATGCTGGAGGCGCTGTTCGATTCCCGCGTCGATCTGGCGGTAGCCTCGGAACCTTTGAACGATCCCCGTCTGCTGCGCTGCGAGATCGCCACCGATCCTTTGGTGCTGGTCACGCACCGGGCGCATCCCCTGGCTGGCCGTGGCCAGATTGCGCTGCACGACCTGGCCGCGCACACGCTGTTGTTGCGCGAGCAGGGCTCCTGGACGCGCAGCCTGATGGAAGAGGCCATGAACGCGCGGGCCGTCACGCCCAGGTCGGTACTTGAAATGGGCAGCCGCGAGATGATCTGCCGGGCGGTCCAGCACAACCTGGGCTGTACGCTGATGCCCGTGCGCGACGTGCCGCAGGACGATAATCTGCGCACGGTGGCCATCGAACCTGACCCGCCCATGCTGCGGGTCTACCTCTACTGCATGCGCGAACGGGCTTCCATGCCCTTGGCGGAGGCGTTCATCGCCAGCCTGCCGAACACTACTTTGCAGTAAATTCAGCGCTACTCTGCGGTAAGGATTCTGATGGCTCGTCTCGATGCTGTTACGCCGTGTCATGCCCGTTGCCTTTGGGAACTGACCCCCAAAATCGCTGATAGCCCCATAGGCAGGCTTTGCCCGTATGACATTCCCACGTCTTGGCTGCTCTCCACAATGTGCACGCCCGCTGGACCTACGCCATCGGGTTGCCATATGACTGGGGTGCAAATTGAAACCAATGACAGTAGTGCGGCTCGTGTGCGGGCTGGCCTTGATCGTCACGCTGGGCGGCTGTTTCGACGGCTCGCACGATTCCGACGACGACTCGGACCCGACGACAACCACGCCTTCGACGCCGTCCGATCCGGGAACCACCACGCCGGAGACGCCCGCGCAATGCACGACAATGCACTGCGCGCCGGCGCCCTGAGCGATCTGCCCGATTCCTCTTCCGCCTGTTGAGGCGGTAACGCAAGACACGAGTGACACGAGACAGCATGAGCTTCAATCCTTCGAAACGCAGATTCCTGCAAAACTCGCTTGGCACGGGCGCCGCCGCAGTTGCGCTCAATGCCTTCCCGCCGGCGATTCGCCGCGCGCTGGCCATCGAGGCCAACAACGTTACCGGCACCATCAATGACGTCGAACACGTCGTGATGCTGATGCTGGAAAACCGCTCCTTCGACAGTTACTTCGGTACGTTCAAGGGCGTGCGGGGCTTCGGCGATCGCTTCCCGATTCCGACGCCCACCACCCCCAACGTCTTCTACCAGACCTACACCGGGACGGCGACGCCGGGCGCCGGCACGATCATTCCTTACCACCTGGACGAAGCCGCGGGCAACGCGATTCGCGCCGGCAGCACGCCGCACACGTGGGTGGACTCGCAAGCCGCCTGGGACAATGGCCGCATGGCCAACTGGCCCGACGCCAAGAAGCCGCTGGCCATGGGCTATTACGAAACGGCTGAAGTGCCGTTCCAGCGTTCGCTGGCCGAAGCCTTCACGCTGTGCGACCACTATCACTGTGGCATGCACACGGGCACCATCGCCAACCGTCTGTTCTACTGGACCGGCACCAACGGCCCGAACGGCACCGATCCCGCCGGCGGCAGCTATACGCAGACGGCTGGTTTGAACAACGAGTTCAACGGCGGCAACGACATCGGTGCGTCGACTGCCGGCTGGACCTGGACCACCTACGCCGATCGCCTGGAGAAGGCCGGCGTGAAGTGGAAGGTTTACCAAAGCCTCGTCGACAACTACGGTTGCAACGAGATGATGGGCTTCCGCCACTGGCGCAAGGAAATCGAGAACATGCCGGTCGCGCGTCGCCCGGTCTATGTGAACGGCAGCATCGCCAACACCGCCCCGAATGCCGCGGGCGCGTTCTACGATCCGGCCATCGACGATGCCTTGAGCCCGCTGGCCAAGGGTTTCCACAACACCATGCCCTACGGCTTCCTGGAGACCTTCCGCGAGGATATCTCCAACGGCAAGCTGCCCTCGGTGTCGTGGATCATCCCGCCGTCGATCTACAGCGAGCATCCTGGACCTTCCAGCCCCACGCAAGGCGCCTGGTATGTGCAAGAGGTGCTGGACGCGTTGACCTCCAACCCCGAGGTCTGGAGCAAGACGGTCCTGCTGATCAACTATGACGAGAACGACGGCTTCTTCGATCACCTGCCGCCGCCGACCGCGCCGTCCCACTTCGCTGACGGCAGCGTCGCGGGCGGTTCGACTCTGTCCGACACCGACATGGCGGTGGAATATCACAACTTCACGCCCATCGACGCTACCCAACCGGCGGTCGATGGCAAGCCGTTCGGCCCCGGCCCGCGCGTGCCGATGTGGATCGTTTCGCCCTGGAGCCGCGGTGGTTACGTGAACTCGCAGGTCTTCGATCACACGTCCACGCTGATGTTCCTGGAAAAGCGTTTTGGCGTGGCCGAGCCGCAGATCAGCAAATACCGCCGTGCCGTCTGCGGCGACCTGACGTCCTGCTTCAACTTCGTCAGCCCCAACGTCGATGCGCTCGAAACCCTGTCGGGCCGCACCACGAAGGCATCCGCCGACAGCCTGGCCACGGCGCAGGCCGCCTTGGCCGCGGTGACGATTCCGTCGGCGACCGTCAGCACGGCGCTGCCGGTGCAGGCCACGGGGTCGCGTCCGTCGCGCGCGCTGCCTTATGAACTGCACACCACCGCCCACGTCGCCGCGGGCGCGAGCACGGTGACCCTGGAGTTCGCCAACAACGGCACGGCCGGTGCGGTTTTCCACGTCTACGACAAGAAGCATCTGGACGTGGCCCCGCGTCGCTACGTGGTCGAAGCGGGCAAGTCGCTTAGCGGCGTATGGACGGTACCGGTGGGCGATAGCGGTGCCTACGATCTGTGGGTGCTGGGCGCCAACGGCTACCACCGTGAGTTCGCGGGCAACCTGAACGAGCAGCAGGCTTCCGGCGGTCCTGAAATCCAGGTCTGCTATGAAGTGTGCGATCCCGCGCAGGTGGTGGTGAAGCTGTACAACAACGGCAGCACCGCGACCACGTTCACCGCGGCGGCCAAGGCCTATCGTAAGGATGGCCCGTGGACGGCGACCGTGCAGCCTGGCCAGGTGGGTGAGTTGAGCTGGACGTTGGGTGACAGCAGCAACTGGTACGATTTCCTCGTGACGTGCACGGGGGCCGCATCATTCCAGCGCCGCTTCGCAGGACGTATCGAGATCGGGAAGGACTCGGTGACGGACCCCGCCATGGGGACCGGCGCTCAGTAAACGTCGATAGACGGGTATTGAACTTGCGCGGATCGCGGCCTCCTCGGAGGCCGCGATTTTTTTGCGGGGGGGGATTTTTCTCATGCACCGTGAGTAGGCCACGGAGCCGTCACGGCAGAAAGATGGAACCGAAGTTGGCAGGGAGCCACTACCTGAACTGTGCCTGGAAAGGCTCCTTCCAATCGGCGTCGCCGACGTCCGCTGTTCAGATCAAACCATGAAGAAAACGATACGCCGGGCAGGTGTTTTCCTGCTTGGAGCCTGTGCTCTGTCGATGACCGCCTGTACCGCAAAGCAGTGGAGCAACTCCGAGATGCTTCCATTGTGGCAAGACACCAAGGGCGTGTGCTCCGACCTGGACCCTGCTTCCCAGAGCCGCTGCATCACGCCCCGCGGTCCCAGTTCTGAGGAATACGCGCGCCAGCGCGACCAACTGCGTCGATAGCTGGCGCTGGCCGGGATTCAGTACCCGGGCGCCGCCACCACGGACGGTTCGCTCACATTGATACGACGGGCGATTTCCTCTTCGATCATTTCCGAATCGACGCTTTCACCGTTGTCCAGCTTCAGGCCGCTATAGCGGAACACCACCATGGTGCGCTTGAAGGCGCGGCCCTTGTGGGCGCCGGTGCGCCACAGCAGCAGGCTCAGGCGCAAGCCCAGGCCGCTCATGCCGCGGAATTCGGGTACGCGGTCCTTGTCTTCCGGGGCGATGGTGAAAGACATATTGCGTTGCGGCTGCATCAACGAGGAATAGCGCTCGACTTGCAGGTCACCGATGATGTCGTAGGGCAGCAGGCCTTCGCTGTTCACGAACCAGATCCCATCCTTTTTCAGAATGAAAATCGGTCCCTTGGGGCTGGTGGCATTGAGCACGGCCGAAGTCAGCGCCCACAGGCCGCAGACCAGCAGGAACACGGCGAACCAGGTGTTGCCCGACATCTTGGTCAGCGCGTACACGCCCAGAACCGCCGTGCAGATACCGATGAATCCCAGCCAATAGACGATGCGCTTGGTTTCGACGAATACCAAGTCTTCCATCAATGACGCTTGCTTCATTTACTTGCTCTCCTGTGATCGATGCTGAATCGCGGGTGAATGTAGCTCAGCAATAAGGCGCAGGATTTGCATTCTGTAAATTGGGACGGGTCACTAAGTAACTATTCGCGACGCGGGACGAGCCGGGTATATGTGGCTCAATAGGGACGGTGCGGCCGGATTGGGGAAAACCACTAAAGGCTAAGTTACGCTCAGTAACGCACTGGCGTGGTGCAGGGCAGGGCCGCCGCTACCTACGCATTCGCAAGCGCCTTGATCGACGTTCTAAGGAAGTTCATCAGCAATTCACCGCTGCGCCCCAATCCGCTGCTCTTGCGCCAGACGCCGCCGATGTCCATGGTCGGCACCTCGTCGCTGATGTCACGGCGCAGGATGCGGCGGCCTTCGAGCGACCAGGGCCGATACACCAGGTCGGACAGGATGGTCACGCCTTGCTGCAAGGCGACCAGGCTGCGCACGGCCTCTGGCGACCGGCTTTGGTAATGCACGCGCGGCGCCAGGCCATAGCGGCCCCAGTACTTGCCCACCGTTTCGATGTGTTCGTCCATATCCAGCATGATGTAGTCGGCTTCGGATACGTCGCGCAGCGACACTTTCGCGGCTTGCTGCAGGCAGTGATCGGGATGCGTCCAGAGGCGGCGGGGCGAGCGCAGCATGGTGTCGTACTGCAGCTTGTCGAAGCGGGTCAGGTTGGACACGATGACTAGCCCCAGGTCCAGCTGGCCGCGCAGCAGGCGTTGCTCCACTGCCGGGCGCTCCAGCTCCATGACCTGCAGGCTCAGGTTGGGAAAACGCTGCGTCACGGCGGCGATGACGGCAGGCATGAGGTAGGCGGAGATCGTTTCCGTCACGCCCAGCCGCAAGCTGCCGCTGACTTCGTCCGGCGCCGCGCGCATGTCGTCGAGCGCCCGGTCGAAGGCGCCGGTCACGTTCTGCGCATGGCGCACGAAGCGTTCGCCTTCGTCGGTCAGGCGCAGCCCTTTGGCATGCCGCACGAATAACGGCACGTCCAGCGCGTCTTCCAGATTGCGCAAGGCAATGGTCATGGTCGACTGCGATACGTTGCAACGCAGGGCTGCCTTCGAGACCTGACCAGTTTCCGCCAGGGCAAGGAAGTACTCGAACTGCCGCAAGGTGATGGGAGTGGGCATGGACGCGCGGGATAGGGCACTCAAGGTGCATCCCGATCAAATATTGTTAAAAGCGATAATACAGCTTCGAAAATTTATATTAGCAATATTGTTCCACGCGTCCTAGCATTCGGCTTCGAGATAAAGACGTTCAGGCATTGGGGAATATGGGCGCAATCGAGATCAGCGGCTACTGCACCTTATGCCGTTCACGTTGCGGCACACGCAACATCGTCGACCATGACGCGCTGCTGCGCGTCGTGCCGGATACCGCGCATCCCACTGGCCAGGCCATGTGCATGAAGGGTCGCGCGGCGCCGGAACTGGTGCACAGCCCCCATCGCATTCTGCATCCCATGCGCCGTACGCGGCCTAAAGGGGATGCCGATCCCGGCTGGGAACGTATCAGCTGGGAAGAAGCGCTGACCCTGGTGGCGGCGCGCATGGGGGAAATCCGCGACCAGAGCGGCGCGGAAGCGGTGGCGTTCAGCGTCACCACCCCATCCGGCACGCCGCTGTCGGACAGCATCGACTGGATCGAGCGCTTCGTTCGCGCCTTCGGCAGTCCCAACATCTGCTACGCGACGGAAATCTGCAACTGGCATAAGGATTTCGCCCACGCCTTCACCTATGGCAGCGGCATGCCGGTGGCTGATTACGCTGGCGCGGGCCTGATTCTGCTGTGGGGCCACAATCCGACCAATACGTGGCTGGCCCAGGCCAACGCCATCGGCAACGGCCGCGCGCGCGGTGCCCGGCTGATGGTGGTGGATCCCCGCCGCACCGCGCTGGCGGGGCAGGCCGACGCCTGGCTGCCGGTGCGGCCGGGTACCGACGCCGCCTTGGCCCTGGGCCTGATACACCAGTTGCTGCACACCCGGCGCTACGACGCGGCCTTTGTCCGCGAGTGGACCAACGCACCCTTGCTGGTGCGTGCCGACACGGGCCATTTCCTGCGCGCCGAGGATATCGCTGGCGACGTCCCGGCTGAGGCATCCGCGCCGGTTTTCGTGGTCTGGCGCGAGGATAACGCGGGTCCGGCGCTGTACGACACGCGGCTTCCCGCGGCGGAGCAGGGCGGGGCGCACTACGCCCTGGACGGCGAGTACGAGATTGCGCTGCGCGACGGCGGCCGCGTGCGCTGCGTGCCTGTCCTGGCGCTGCTGGCCAGGGAAGCCGCTGCTTACACGCCCGAGCGCGTGGCGGAGATCACGCAGGTGACGCCCGACGCCTTGCTGGTGGCCGCCGACCTGCTGGCGACCAGCGGCCCGGTGGCTTATCACGCGTGGACCGGTATCGGGCAGCATAGCAATGCCACCCAGACCGAACGCGCGGTGGCGGTACTGCATGCATTGACGGGCAGTTTTGATGTGCCCGGCGGCAACCGGCAGTACGCGCGCCATCCCGTGAATCGGGTCAATGGGTTTGACCTGATCAGCCCCGCGCAGAGCGCCAAGGCTTTGGGCCTGCAAGAGCGTCCCCTGGGACCGCCGGCGAATGGATGGGTGACGGCGCGGGATCTCTATAAGGCGATTCTTGAAGGCCGGCCCTATCCGGTCCGCGCGTTGTTCGGTTTCGGCTCGAATCCGTTGGCCTCGCAAGGCGATGTCGAGATGGCGGAGGCGGCCTTGCGGGCGCTGGAATTCCACGTCCATCTGGATTTGTTTGAAACGCCCAGCGCGCGTTATGCGGACGTCCTGCTGCCGGTGAATACGCCATGGGAGCGCGAAGGACTGCGTGTAGGTTTCGAGATCAACCAGGCGGCCGAGTCTCGCATCCAGTTGCGCCCGCGCATGGTGACGCCGCGGGGCGAGTCGCGCTCGGACAATGACATCGTCTTCGATCTGGCCTGTCGCCTGGGCATGGGCGACGTGTTCTTCGATGGCAGCCTGGAGCGTGGCTGGGACCACATCCTGGCGCCTGTCGGCATTACCGTCGCGGACTTGCGCGCGGCGGGCGGCACCTTGAATCCCCCCTTGCAGGGCAGTGACCGGAAGTACGAACAGCAGGGCTTTGCCACTGAAACGCGGCGCGTGGAACTGTATTCGGAGCGGCTGCTGCGGCACGGCTATGCGCCCATGCCAGTTCATGCGGCGTCGCCCGCGGAAGGCGGCGGCCGTGCCTATCCCTTGGTACTGACGTCGGCCAAGAGCGGCTATTACTGCCACAGCCAGCATCGGTCCCTGGTGTCCCTGCGCAAGCGGGCGCCCTTGCCGCGCGTGGCGTTGGGGCGCGGTCTGGCGGCGCGCAAGGGTGTCGCCAATGGCGATTGGGTGCGGCTTTCCACGCCGGTCGGACAGGCCCGCTTCGTCGCGCTGGTGGATGACGATCTGAACGATGACGTGGTGGTGGCGGACTACGGCTGGTGGCAAGCGTGCCCGGAGATAGGGCAGGAAGGCTTTGCCGTTCAAGGGGCGGACGACGGATCCGGCAACGACGCCACAGGCCACCACCCCTTGGGCAGCAACTACAACGCGCTGATCACCGCCGCGCAGGCGGACCCCGTCAGCGGGTCGGTACCAATGCGCGCTTTCCCCTGCGATCTGGAGCGGGATGCCGAGGTCGACCCGCAGCGCCGGCCCTGGACCGGGACGCGCGCTTTCGTTGTCAGCCATCTTTATCCCCGCACGCGCGACGTGCTTGAAATCACCTTCACCGCGGCCGATGGCGGCAGCTTGCCCGACTATCAGCCGGGCCAGCACGTCACCGTCGAAGTGGCGTCCGATCCCGCGGAAAAGCTGATGCGCGCCTATTCCCTGGTCGGGTCGGCGATCTCGCCCCATGCTGCGCCCCGGCGCGAATATCGCGTGGCCGTGCGTCGTCAGTATGGCGCCGGCGCGGATGGCGCGGCGTGGCACGGCCGTATGTCGGGCCATCTGCACAAGCAACTACGACTGGGCGACAGCGTGCGCCTGGGCACGCCGGGCGGCAGTTTCGTCGTGCCGACGCACTCGCCTCAGCCGCTGGTGTGTTTCGCCGCGGGCATCGGCATCACGCCTTTCATCGCGCATCTGGAAACCTTGGCTGCCCTGGGGCCTGACGAGGATCTGCCGGAGGTCTGGCTGCATTACGCCAATCGGGACAGCACGCATCACGCCTATGCCTTGCGCCTGGCCCAACTGCAGGCGCGCCTGCCGCGCCTGACCATCGTGGATTACTACGCCCATCCGCTGCCCACCGACGGTGTGGCGGCCGCCAGGCTGACGGCTGCCTGCGTGGACGGTGCGCTGCTGCGCCGCCGCGCGCGGTTCTATATGTGCGGCTCCGAAGCGATGATGCGCAGCCTTACCGAAGACCTGATCGCGCGCGGCGTGCCCGCTTTCGACATCTTCAGTGAGGTGTTTCGGTCGCCGCCCGCGCCCGTGCTCGGCGGCGACGCCAGCCATGCGGTGCGTTTCGCGCGGTCGAGCGATACGACGGCCACCTGGACCAGCGCGCGCGGCACCTTGCTGGGTTTTGCCGAGAGCCTGGGCCTGAACCTGCCCAGCGGTTGTCGGGTGGGGCAATGCGAAAGCTGTGCGGTGCGCATCGTCAGCGGGCAGGTGCGCCATCTGCATGGGGCCGAGCCGGAAGATCCAGATATTTGCTTGACTTGCCAGGCCGTGCCCGTCGCGGACCTGGTGCTTGATGCTTGAATCCTTTATCTACGTATGACGCAACAACGGACATAACCAAGGGGAAATGCATGAAAACTGAAGCTCTAGCCAAACAAGCTCCCGCCGAGGCGGAATCGGGAGGCGGCCTGGAACGCCTTGCCGCCGGTGTCACCGCCTGGTCGGAAAAGTGGTTTCCTGACGCCTACATTTTCGCGGTCATCGCCGTGCTGGTGTGCGCGCTGGGCGCCGTCGCCATCGGCGCGCCCGTGCAGAAAGTCGGCATCGCCTTCGGCGACGGCTTCTGGTCCCTGATCCCGTTCACCATGCAAATGGCGTTCGTGGCGATTTCCGGCTACGTGGTGGCGGTGTCGCCGCCCGCTGCCGGCCTGATCGAGCGCCTGGCCCGCCTGCCCAAGACGGCACGCGGCGCCATCTGCTTCATCGCTTTCATCAGCATTGCCACGTCCCTGTTCAACTGGGCCATCAGCCTGATTTTCAGCGGCTTGCTGGCACGTGCCTTGGCGCGTCGCCCGGACCTGCGCATGGACTACCGTGCAGCCGGCGCCGCCGCCTATATGGGCATGGGCGCGACGTGGGCCTTGGGCCTGAGCTCGGCGCCCGCGCAGTTGCAGGCCAATCCGGCCAGCCTGCCGCCGTCGCTGTTGCAGATCACCGGCGTGCTGCCTTTTTCGGAAACCATCTTTCTGTGGCAGTCGATGGCCATCGCGGCGGCGTTGACTGTCGCGACGTTGGTGGTGGCGTTTTACTCCACGCCGCGCGGCGACAAGGCCGTCACCGCGGCAGACCTGGGTGTGGACGTCAACCAGCCGGTGGTAAAGTCCGCGCCGCCTTCGCGTCCTGGTGACTGGATGGAATACAGCCCGATCCTGACGCTGCTGATCGTCGCTTTGGGCGGCATCTGGATCTACAACGAGTTCAGCACCAAAAATGGCGTGCTGGCGATTTCCAATCTGAATACCTATAACTTCCTGTTCCTGATGCTGGGCATGTTGCTGCACTGGCGTCCGCGCAGCTTCCTGGCCGCGGTGGCGAAGTCGGTGCCGTCGGTGGGTGGGGTGTTGATCCAGTTCCCCTTGTACGGCGGCGTGGCTTTCATCCTGACCAAGGCGGCGGGTGCTGACGGCCATACCTTGACGCACATGCTGTCGTCGTTCTTCGTGTCGGTGTCGTCGCATGCGTCTTTCCCGGCGTTGATGGGCGTCTATTCGGCCGTGCTGGGCTTTTTCGTGCCGTCGGGCGGCGGCAAGTGGATCATCGAAGCGCCTTATGTCATGCAGGCGGCCAATGATCTGCACGTCCACCTCGGCTGGGCCGTGACCGTGTACAACGCCGCGGAAGCCTTGCCCAACCTGATCAATCCCTTCTGGATGCTGCCGCTGCTGGGCGTGCTCGGCGTCCGCGCTCGCGACGTGGTGGGCTTCACTTTCACGCAATTGATCGTGCACGCGCCTATCGTGCTGATCATGCTGTGGGCACTGGCGTCCACGCTGGAATACAAACCGCCGGTGTTGCCGTAGGGTAGTAGGTATGCCTTAGCGGCCGGATTCGGCCGGTAGCGTGGGAAGGCCGGGGTGCGTCATTGCATCCCGGCTTTTTTTATTGCGTTTCGGGTTACCCGGTTCGATGCTGCTTCGTTCTCAAAGCGTTGGCTGCTCATCAGCTGCGCCTGCTGGCAAATCCATTAGCTGTTGTATTTGCACCGTCCAATGCCAATAGAACAATCCTAAGTTTGCGATTAATTTCGGCTTAGCCCGGGGATTTGTGTAGTTTCCTATCTTACTGATACAAAATCGTTGCGGACTATGTACTTGAGGACAATGTGAGGGGCATTGAGGACTTCTAGGATCGCTGCATCCTTTTGGAGTAACCCTCATGGCCTACACCCTTCCCGCCACCGTCCTTCAAATCACCGGCCAAGCCTGGATGCGTAATGCTGACGGCTCGCTGACTGTCTTGCATGCCGGTAGCCGTATCCCGCCCGACACGGAGATCGTGACCGGGCCCGGTGCGACGGTATCGCTGCAGGTCGAGGGTGGGATGCCGATCCTGATTGGTGAGAACCGCGACGTCTCCGTGACGGACGATCTGTCCGGCGTGGTGGACAAGGGTGAAGCAAGCATCGCCGCGCCGCAGGGTACGGACTCCGACCGCCTGCTGGCCGCCTTGCAGGCAGGGCAGGATCCGTTCGACACCTTGGACCCCACCGCGGCGCTGATATCGGCGGGCTCCGGGGATGCGGGCGGCAGCAGCTTCGTCCGCCTGGCACGCATCCTGGAGCAGACCTCGCCCCTGGATCTGGCCTATCCGCGCCCGTCAGCGGCGGATGAGACCATCATCCAGCCCAGCGGGTCGGGTTCGGGGAACACGGACACTACGGCCACTACCGCGACCCCGACCACCTTGTCGCTGGTTTCGGGCAATGGCGAAGGGACCGTCAAGGAAGACACCACGCTGGCGGCCAGCGGCAAGCTGGAAGTCGCCAGCACGGATCCGACCCAGGCCGTATTCGTCGCTCAGACGAGCACCGTGGGCGCGCATGGCACGTTCTCGATCGCGGCTGACGGTACCTGGTCTTACCAGCTGAACAATTCCGACCCTGCCGTGCAGGCGCTGGCGGTCAACCAAAGCATGACCGAGAGCTTCACCGTGCGCTCGGCCGATGGCACGACGGGCACCGTCACCGTGACGATCCAGGGGACGAACGACGCGCCCGCCATCGTCGCGCCGGCCGGTTCGGACACCGGCGCCGTGACCGAGGACGCTGCCCAGACCGCGACGGGTCAGTTCAGCAAGACCGATGTGGATACCGCCGACACGCACACGTGGACGGTGGTGGGGAACGCCAAGGGTACCTACGGGACCTTCAGCGTCGACCAGACGGGCAAGTGGACGTACACGCTGGATAACGCGGCGGCCCAGCCTTTGACCGCCAAGGATCACATTACCGAGACCTATACCGTACAGGTCGATGACGGCCATGGCGGCACGGACACGAAGTCGGTGACGGTGACCATCAATGGTACCGACGACGCCGCCATCATCACCCCGCACGCCGTGGGCGCTGATGCGGGTACCGTCAAGGAAGACACGACCCTGACCACCAGCGGCAAGCTGGATATCGTCGATCCGGACGCGGGCCAGGCGGCTTTCGTGGCGCAGACCTCGAAGACGGACTACGGCACGTTCACGCTGGGTACGGATGGCACGTGGAGCTTCACGCTCGACAACGCCGCCAATGCGGTTCAGTCCCTGGGCGCGAACGACAGCCGTACCGAGACGTTCACGGTCGTGGCCATCGATGGCACCACGAGCACCGTGACGGTTCGCGTGCTGGGTACCGAAGATGCGCCGACGATCGTCGCGCCGACGGGGTCGGATGTTGGTGCGGTGACCGAGGATGGTACGCAGACGGCGAGTGGCCAGTTCAGCAAGGTCGACGTCGATGCGACCGATACGCATACGTGGACGGTCGATGGGAATGCGAAGGGAGCCTATGGCACTTTCACGGTCGACCAGACCGGCAAGTGGACGTATACGCTGGATAACGCGGCGGCTCAGTCGCTGACTACAAAGGACCACATCCAGGAAACGTACACGGTCAAGGTCGACGACGGCCACGGTGGTACGGACACGAAGTCGGTCACTGTGACCATCAATGGCACGGATGATGGCGCGATCATCACCCCCCATGCGGTGGGTGCTGATGCCGGTACGGTCAAGGAAGATACGACGCTTTCGACCAGCGGCAAGCTGGATATCGTCGATCCGGACGCTGGCCAGGCGGTGTTCGTCACGCAGACGAACGCGGCCGGTCAACACGGCACGTTCTCGATCACGTCCGACGGCACCTGGACCTACAACCTGAATAATGCTGATCCGGCGGTTCAGGCGCTGGGTGTGAACGAGTCGATGACCGAGAAGTTCACGGTGGCGTCGGCTGACGGTACGACCAGCACGATCACGGTGACAATCCAGGGCACGAATGACGCGCCGGTGATCAATGCTCCGACTGGTTCCACCGCGGGTTCTGTGACCGAAGACGGTACGCAGACCGCCACGGGTCAGTTCACCAAGACGGACACCGACACCAACGATACGCACACCTGGACGGTGGATGGAAACGCGAAGGGCACGTATGGCACATTCAGCGTGGACCAGACCGGCAAGTGGACCTATACCCTGGACAACGCAGCTGCTCAAGCGCTGACGACCAAGGATCACATTCAAGAGACGTATACGGTCAAGGTCGATGACGGCCACGGTGGGACCGACACGAAGTCGGTGACCGTGACCATCAATGGCACGGACGACGGCGCAGTCATTACGCCCCACGCGGTGGGCGCCGATGCTGGGACGGTCAAGGAGGACACGACGCTGACGACCAGCGGCAAGCTGGATATCGTCGATCCCGACGCTGGCCAGGCGGTGTTCGTCACGCAGACGAACGCGGCCGGTCAACACGGCACGTTCTCGATCACGTCCGACGGCACTTGGACCTACAACCTGAACAACACCGATCCGGCAGTTCAGGCCCTGGGCGTGAACGAGTCGATGACCGAGAAGTTCACGGTGGCTTCGGCCGACGGGACGACCAGCACGATTACGGTAACGATCCAGGGCACGAACGACGCCCCGGTAATCAACACGCCGGCAGGTTCTACTGCTGGCTCGGTAACCGAAGACGGCACCAAGACAGCCAGCGGCCAGTTCAGCCAGACGGACGTCGATACGAACGACACGCATACCTGGACTGTGGACGGCAATCCGAAGGGCGCTTATGGCACCTTCACGGTTGACCAGACTGGCAAGTGGACCTACACGCTGGACAATGCGGCCGCTCAACAGCTGATTGCCAACGACCACATCACCGAAACCTACACCGTCAAGGTGGATGACGGCCATGGCGGCACGGCTACTAAGTCGGTTTCGGTGACGATCAATGGCGCAGACGACACGGCCATCATCACCCCGCATGCGGTCGGTGCGGATGCCGGTACGGTCAAGGAAGACACGACGCTGACGACCAGCGGCAAGCTGGACATCGTCGATCCCGACGCCGGCCAGGCGGTGTTCGTGGCCCAGAACGCCAATGGTACCTATGGTTCGTTCACGTTGGGCACGGACGGCAACTGGTCCTATACGCTGAACAACAGCAGCGCCGCGGTTCAGGCGCTGGCTGTCGGTGAGTCCAAGACTGAAACCTTCACGGTGGCTTCGGCTGACGGTACGACCAGCACGGTCACCATCACGGTCCAAGGCACCAACGACGCGCCGACGATCAATGCTCCGACGGGTTCGACCGCTGGTTCTGTGACCGAAGACGGTACGCAAACCGCGACGGGTCAATTCAGCAAGACTGACGTTGATACCAACGACACTCACACCTGGACGGTGGACGGGAACGCGAAGGGCGCCTACGGCACCTTCAGCGTCGACCAGACCGGCAAGTGGACCTATACCCTGGACAACGCAGCTGCTCAAGCGCTGACGACCAAGGATCACATTCAAGAGACGTATATCGTCAAGGTCGACGACGGCCATGGCGGTACGGACACGAAGTCTGTGACCGTGACGATCAACGGCACGGACGATGGTGCGGTCATCACCCCGCACGCGGTGGGCGCTGACGCTGGCACGGTCAAGGAAGACACGACGCTGACGACCAGCGGCAAGCTGGACATCGTCGATCCGGACGCCGGCCAAGCGGTCTTCGTTGCTCAGACGAACGCGGCGGGCCAACACGGCACGTTCTCGATCACGTCCGACGGTACGTGGACGTACAACCTGAACAACACCGATCCGGCGGTTCAGGCCCTTGGCGTGAACGAGTCGATGACCGAGAAGTTCACGGTCACGTCGGCAGACGGTACCGCGAGCACGATCACGGTCACGATTCAAGGCACGAACGACGCGCCGGTGATCACGGCGCCGACGGGTTCGACTGCGGGTTCAGTGACCGAAGACGGCACCCAGACCGCGACTGGCCAGTTCAGCAAGACGGACATTGACGCCAACGACACGCACACGTGGACGGTGGACGGCAACGCGAAGGGCGCCTATGGCACCTTCACGGTGGACCAGACTGGCAAGTGGACCTACACGCTGGACAACGCGGCCGCTCAAGCACTGACCACGAAGGACCACATCCAGGAAACGTATACGGTCAAAGTCGACGACGGCCACGGTGGTACGGACACGAAGTCCGTGACTGTGACGATTAACGGCACAGACGATGGTGCGGTCATCACCCCGCATGCCGTGGGTGCCGATGCCGGCACGGTCAAGGAAGACACGACGCTGACCACGAGCGGCAAGCTGGATATCGTTGATCCGGATGCCGGCCAGGCGGTGTTCGTCGCTCAGACGAACGCAGCCGGCCAACACGGCACGTTCTCGATCACCTCCGACGGTACGTGGACGTACAACCTGAACAACACCGATCCGGCGGTTCAGGCGCTGGGCGTGAACGAGTCGATGACCGAGAAGTTCACGGTCACGTCGGCTGACGGCACCGCGAGCACGATTACGGTCACGATTCAAGGCACGAACGACGCGCCGGTGATCACGGCGCCGACGGGTTCGACTGCGGGTTCGGTGACCGAAGACGGTACGCAAACCGCGACGGGTCAATTCAGCAAGACTGACGTTGATACCAACGACACTCACACCTGGACGGTGGACGGGAACGCGAAGGGCGCCTACGGCACCTTCAGCGTCGACCAGACCGGCAAGTGGACCTATACCCTGGACAACGCAGCTGCCCAACAGCTGACCACGAAGGACCATATTCAGGAAACCTATACCGTCAAGGTCGACGACGGCCATGGGGGTACGGACACGAAGTCGGTCACGGTCACCATCAACGGTACCGACGATGCTGCGGTCATCACCCCGCACGCCGTGGGCGCCGACGCGGGTACGGTCAAGGAAGACACGACGCTGACGACCAGCGGCAAGCTGGACGTTGTCGATCCTGATGCGAACCAGGCGGTGTTCGTTGCGCAGCCGAACGCAGCCGGTCAACACGGCACGTTCTCGATCACGTCCGATGGCACCTGGACCTACAACTTGAACAATGCCGATCCGGCCGTTCAAGCGCTGGGCCTGAACGAGTCGATGACCGAGAAGTTTACGGTGGCATCGGCTGACGGTACGACCAGCACGATCACGGTGACGATCCAGGGCACGAACGATGCTCCCGTGATCAACACGCCGGCAGGTTCGACAGCTGGTTCGGTGACCGAGGATGGCACCCAGACCGCCACCGGGCAATTCAGCCAAACGGACGTTGACACCACCGACAACCACACTTGGACCGTTGACGGCAACGCGAAGGGAGCCTACGGCACTTTCAGCGTGGACCAGACCGGCAAGTGGACGTACACCTTGGACAACGCGGCAGCCCAACAGCTGACCACGAAGGATCTCATTCAGGAAACCTATACCGTCAAGGTCGACGACGGTCATGGCGGTACCGACACGAAGTCGGTCACGGTTACCATCAACGGTACTGACGACGGTGCCGTCATCACCCCGCACGCCGTGGGCGCTGACGCGGGTACGGTCAAGGAAGACACGACGCTGACCACCAGCGGCAAGCTGGATATCGTCGATCCTGACGCCGGTCAGGCGGCGTTCGTCGCCCAGACGAATGCGGCCGGTCAACATGGCACATTCTCGATCACGTCCGACGGTACGTGGACGTACAACCTGAACAACACCGATCCGGCCGTTCAGGCGCTGGGCGTCACTGAGTCGATGATCGAGAAGTTCACGGTGGCTTCGGCTGACGGTACGACGAGCACGATCACCGTCACGATCCAGGGCACGAACGACGCGCCGGTGATTACCGCGCCGGTTGGCTCGACCGCTGGTTCGGTCACTGAAGACGGTACGCAGACCGCCACCGGCCAATTCAGCAAGACCGACGTTGATACCAACGACACGCACACTTGGACGGTGGACGGAAACCCGAAGGGCGCTTATGGCACCTTCAGCGTGGACCAGACCGGCAAGTGGACCTACACGCTGGACAATGCGGCCGCTCAAGCGCTGACCACGAAGGACCATATTCAGGAAACCTACACCGTCAAGGTTGACGACGGTCACGGCGGTACCGACACGAAGTCGGTCACGGTCACCATCAATGGTACCGACGACGGTGCAGTGATCACCCCGCACGCCGTGGGTGCCGATGCCGGGACGGTCAAGGAAGACACGACGCTGACGACCAGCGGCAAGCTGGACATCGTCGACCCCGACGCCGGCCAGGCGGTGTTCGTCGCCCAGACAAACGCAGCTGGCCAACACGGTACGTTCTCGATCACGTCCGACGGTACGTGGACGTATAACCTGAACAACACCGATCCGGCGGTTCAGGCGTTGGGCGCAAACGAGTCGATGACCGAGAAATTCACGGTCACGTCGGCCGACGGCACCGCGAGCACGATCACGGTGACGATCCAAGGCACGAATGATGCCCCGGTGATCAACGCGCCGACTGGTTCTGATGTCGCAAGTGTGACCGAAGACGGCACCAAGACGGCCAGCGGCCAGTTCAGCCAGACGGACGTCGATACCAACGACACCCACACCTGGACGGTGGACGGCAACCCGAAGGGCGCCTATGGCACCTTCACAGTCGACCAAACCGGCAAGTGGACCTACACGCTGGACAACGCGGCAGCCCAACAGCTGACCGCCAAAGATCACATTCAGGAAACCTACACCGTCAAGGTGGATGACGGCCACGGCGGGACCGCAACGAAGTCTGTTTCTGTCACGATCAATGGCGCGGATGACGCGGCCATCATCACCCCGCATGCGGTCGGTGCGGATGCCGGTACGGTCAAGGAAGACACGACGCTGACCACCAGCGGCAAGCTCGACATTGTCGACCCGGATGCCGGTCAAGCGGTCTTCGTTGCGCAAACCGCGAGCGGGACCTATGGTTCGTTCACGTTGGGCACGGACGGAAACTGGTCCTATACGCTGAACAACAGCAGCGCCGCGGTTCAGGCGCTGGCTGTCGGTGAGTCCAAGACTGAAACCTTCACGGTGGCTTCGGCCGACGGCACGACCAGCACGGTCACGATCACAGTCCAAGGCACCAACGACGCGCCGACGATCAACGCGCCGGCCGGCACGACCACCGGGTCGGTGACCGAGGACGGTACGCAAACCGCTTCCGGCCAGTTCAGCAAGACCGACGTTGATGCCAACGATACGCACACCTGGACGGTGGACGGCAACGCGAAGGGCGCCTATGGCACTTTCAGCGTGGACCAGACCGGCAAGTGGACCTATACCCTGGACAACGCAGCTGCTCAAGCGCTGACGACCAAGGATCACATTCAAGAGACGTATACCGTCAAGGTCGACGACGGCCACGGTGGTACGGACACGAAGTCGGTCACTGTGACCATCAATGGCACGGATGACGGGGCGATCATCACCCCGCATGCGGTGGGCGCCGATGCCGGCACGGTCAAGGAAGACACGACGCTGACGACCAGCGGCAAGCTGGACATCGTCGATCCGGACGCCGGCCAGGCGGTGTTCGTCGCGCAGACGAACGCAGCCGGCCAACACGGCACGTTCTCGATCACGTCCGATGGTACGTGGACGTACAACCTGAACAACACCGATCCGGCGGTTCAGGCGCTGGGCGTGAACGAGTCGATGACCGAGAAGTTCACGGTCACGTCGGCAGACGGTACGTCGAGCACGGTCACGGTGACGATCCAGGGTACGAACGATGCCCCGACGATCAATGCTCCGACCGGCTCGACTGCCGGCTCGGTAACGGAAGACGGAACGCAAACGGCGTCGGGTCAGTTCAGCAAGACTGACATCGACGCTAACGATACCCATACCTGGACGGTGGATGGCAACGCGAAGGGCACGTATGGCACCTTCAGCGTGGACCAGACCGGCAAGTGGACCTACACCTTGGACAACGCGGCAGCTCAAGCGCTGACCACGAAGGACCATATCCAGGAAACGTACACGGTCAAGGTCGATGACGGCCACGGTGGTACCGCGACCAAGTCGGTGACCGTGACCATCAATGGCACGGACGACGCCGCGGTCATTACGCCCCATGCGGTGGGCGCCGATGCCGGCACGGTCAAGGAAGACACGACGCTGACGACCAGCGGCAAGCTCGACATCGTCGATCCGGACGCCGGCCAAGCGGTGTTCGTTGCTCAAACGAACGCAGCCGGCCAGCATGGCACGTTCTCGATCACGTCCGACGGCACGTGGACCTACAACCTGAACAACACCGATCCGGCAGTTCAGGCCCTTGGCGTGAACGAGTCGATGACCGAGAAGTTCACGGTGGCTTCGGCCGACGGGACGACCAGCACGATTACGGTAACGATCCAGGGCACGAACGACGCCCCGGTAATCAACACGCCGGCAGGTTCTACTGCTGGCTCGGTAACCGAAGACGGCACCAAGACGGCCAGCGGCCAGTTCAGCCAGACAGACGTCGATACCAACGATACGCACACCTGGACGGTGGACGGCAATCCGAAGGGCGCTTATGGCACCTTCACGGTTGACCAGACTGGAAAGTGGACCTACACGCTGGACAATGCGGCCGCTCAACAGCTGACTGCCAACGACCACATCACCGAAACCTACACCGTCAAGGTGGATGACGGCCATGGCGGCACGGCGACGAAGTCGGTTTCGGTGACGATCAATGGCGCAGACGACACGGCCATCATCACCCCGCATGCGGTGGGTGCGGATGCCGGTACGGTCAAGGAAGACACGACGCTGACGACAAGCGGCAAGCTGGACATCGTCGATCCCGACGCCGGCCAGGCGGTGTTCGTGGCCCAGAACGCCAACGGGACCTATGGTTCGTTCACGCTGGGCACCGACGGCAACTGGTCCTATACGCTGAACAACAGCAACGCCGCGGTTCAGGCGCTGGCTGTCGGTGAGTCCAAGACTGAAACCTTCACGGTGGCTTCGGCTGACGGTACGACCAGCACGGTCACGATCACAGTCCAAGGCACCAACGACGCCCCGATCATCAATGCGCCGACCGGATCGACCTCCGGTTCGGTGACCGAGGATGGCACCCAAACGGCTTCGGGCCAGTTCAGCAAGACCGACGTTGATACCAACGACACGCACACCTGGACGGTGGATGGCAACGCGAAGGGCGCCTATGGCACCTTCACGGTCGACCAGACCGGCAAGTGGACGTACACGCTGGACAACGCAGCTGCTCAGCAGCTGACCACGAAGGACCACATCCAAGAGACCTACACGGTCAAGGTTGATGACGGTCATGGCGGGACGGCCACGAAGTCGGTCACGGTCACCATCAACGGCACGGATGATGGTGCGGTCATCACCCCGCACGCCGTGGGTGCCGATGCCGGGACGGTCAAAGAAGACACGACGCTGTCTACCAGCGGCAAGCTGGACATCGTCGATCCGGACGCCGGCCAAGCGGTATTTGTCGCGCAGACGAACGCGGCCGGCCAGCATGGCACGTTCTCGATCACGTCTGACGGTACGTGGACCTACAACCTGAACAACACCGATCCGGCGGTTCAAGCTCTGGGCGTGAACGAGTCAATGACTGAGAAGTTCACGGTCACGTCGGCAGACGGCACCGCGAGCACGATCACGGTAACGATTCAGGGCACGAACGACGCCCCGGTGATCAACGCTCCGACTGGTTCTGATGTCGCAAGTGTGACCGAAGACGGCACCAAGACGGCCAGCGGCCAGTTCAGCCAGACGGACGTTGATACCAACGACACGCATACCTGGACGGTGGATGGGAACGCGAAGGGCGCGTATGGCACCTTCAGCGTGGACCAGACCGGCAAGTGGACCTACACCTTGGACAACGCGGCAGCTCAAGCGCTGACCACGAAGGACCATATCCAGGAAACGTACACGGTCAAGGTCGATGACGGCCACGGTGGTACCGCGACCAAGTCGGTGACCGTGACCATCAATGGCACGGACGACGCGGCCATCATCACCCCGCACGCGGTGGGTGCGGATGCCGGAACGGTCAAGGAAGACACGACGCTGACGACCAGCGGCAAGCTGGACATCGTCGATCCGGACGCCGGCCAAGCGGTCTTCGTTGCTCAGACGAACGCGGCGGGCCAACACGGCACGTTCTCGATCACGTCCGACGGTACGTGGACGTACAACCTGAACAACACCGATCCGGCGGTTCAGGCCCTTGGCGTGAACGAGTCGATGACCGAGAAGTTCACGGTCACGTCGGCAGACGGTACCGCGAGCACGATTACGGTCACGATTCAAGGCACGAACGACGCGCCGGTGATCACGGCGCCGACGGGTTCGACTGCGGGTTCGGTAACCGAAGACGGCACCAAGACGGCCAGCGGCCAGTTCAGCCAAGCAGACGTCGACACGAACGACACCCACACCTGGACGGTGGACGGCAACCCGAAGGGCGCTTATGGCACCTTCACGGTTGACCAGACTGGAAAGTGGACCTACACGCTGGACAATGCGGCCGCTCAACAGCTGACTGCCAACGACCACATCACCGAAACCTACACCGTCAAGGTGGATGACGGCCATGGCGGCACGGCGACGAAGTCGGTTTCGGTGACGATCAATGGCGCAGACGACACGGCCATCATCACCCCGCATGCGGTGGGTGCTGACGCCGGTACGGTCAAGGAAGACACGACGCTGACCACCAGCGGCAAGCTGGACATCGTCGATCCCGACGCCGGCCAGGCGGTGTTTGTGGCCCAGAACGCCAACGGGACCTATGGTTCGTTCACGTTGGGCACGGACGGCACCTGGTCCTATACGCTGAACAACAGCAGCGCCGCGGTTCAGGCGCTGGCTGTCGGTGAGTCCAAGACTGAGACCTTCACGGTGGCTTCGGCTGACGGTACGACCAGCACGGTCACCATCACGGTCCAAGGCACCAACGACGCCCCGATCATCAATGCGCCGACCGGATCGACCTCCGGTTCGGTGACCGAGGATGGCACCCAAACGGCTTCGGGCCAGTTCAGCAAGACCGACGTTGATACCAACGACACGCACACCTGGACGGTGGATGGCAACGCGAAGGGCGCCTACGGCACCTTCAGCGTGGACCAGACCGGCAAGTGGACCTATACGCTGGACAACGCAGCTGCCCAACAGCTGACCACGAAGGACCATATTCAGGAAACCTATACCGTCAAGGTGGACGACGGCCATGGCGGTACGGACACGAAGTCTGTGACCGTGACGATCAACGGCACGGACGATGGTGCGGTCATCACCCCGCACGCGGTGGGTGCCGATGCCGGCACGGTCAAGGAAGACACGACGCTGACGACCAGCGGCAAGCTGGACATCGTCGATCCGGACGCCGGCCAGGCGGTATTTGTCGCGCAGACGAACGCAGCCGGCCAGCATGGCACGTTCTCGATCACGTCCGACGGCACGTGGACCTACAACCTGAACAACACCGATCCGGCAGTTCAGGCCCTTGGCGTGAACGAGTCGATGACCGAGAAGTTCACGGTGGCTTCGGCCGACGGGACGACCAGCACGATTACGGTGACGATCCAAGGCACGAACGACGCGCCGGTGATCAACGCGCCGACGGATTCGACGGCCGGCGCAGTGACCGAAGACGGCACCAAGACGGCCAGCGGCCAGTTCAGCCAGACGGACGTTGATACCAACGACGCCCATACCTGGACGGTGGACGGCAATCCGAAGGGCGCTTATGGCACCTTCACGGTTGACCAAACCGGCAAGTGGACCTACACGCTGGACAACGCGGCAGCCCAACAGCTGACCGCCAAAGATCACATTCAGGAAACCTACACGGTCAAGGTCGATGACGGTCACGGCGGCACGGCG